>NZ_LJRO01000173.1 GCF_001401155.1 Pseudomonas tremae | reverse complement strand
GCACCGACCAGGGTGATGCCCCGGGAATCACTCCGAGTACCGATCCAGGTGATTCCACTGGCAACACTTCGTGCACCGATCAGGGTGATTCCCCGGGAATCACTTCAAACACGGATATTGAGAAAACCCAATCGATCAAGAAACGGTTTGTTACTGACCAGAGCCAGCACGCGCGGGCAGTCTTGCCTCTCTCCATCAATCCGCTCATATAAAGGAAGCGCTCAGCATGGCTGACAACTTTCAGCTCAACCTCGGTTCACTGCGAAGCAGCGTCAATCTGACCCTGCACACCCACCACGCCTCGAGGCTCTGGTTTGGTCGTCAACGCACCGAAGGCAAGCCCGGGATGATCGGCCTGAGTGGCTTTGCCAACATCCTCAATCGCATCAAACGTGGCTGCGAACAGGACGATCCTTATTCGGACTGGTTCCTCCTTCTTATAGAAGAAAAGATCGACACCGCCGAACAGGAAATGAAGGACATCGATAACAGGCTGGATGAAGTCATGGCTGCACTGCCCGCCATGCTGACCATTGGCGAGAACCTGTCCGTGCAGCCCGTGACACTCCCGTTGTACCTGTCAACGCCTTTGGCGTTCAAGGCGGTGTATCTGCTGACCGCCTACGACGAACTGGTACGCCGCATTCTGCTGACCAACCACGTCGGCCTGATCGACAACAATGCCAAGGGCCAGTGGCTAGATGAGGGAGCTGCGATTCTGAGACGCCTCTTCGGCCTGAGTCAGCGTTACAAATTCTCGGGCGCTAGCCGGGGAGACTTTGCAGCCAAGAACGCACGCGCCGAGCAAGCGCGCGAAATGTATGCACCGTTTGGCGAAATCCCCCAGGACATCCTGGAGGGCGTCCGACGTTCCAAGTTTGCTCCAGTTCTGGCCACAGCATCAAACAGCCCAGCGGACGTAGACGACCGTGAAGACAGTTTCGACGAGGCAATAACACTGGGTCAGTCTGACCACGAACAGCCTGGTTCAGAGTCCGAAGAGTGATCGGCGTGAAGCAGCAGACGGCTAATGGGAAAAAAATGCAACAGGGTGCCTTCCAGCCTCTGCAACAGGATGCCTTCAGCACCCTGCAACACGCCCCCTTCCTAAAAGGCCTTTTAAAACCTTTTAAAGGTAAGGGGGGGATGCTCCAGTTGGCCGAGTTATGCCGGTCCCTTGAAGGTGATCTGAACGCGCTGGCCGAGGATCAAGTGCTTGCCCAGGCGAACAGACATCCCTTCACTCTTCTGCCTGTTCGGATGGTCCGGCAAAGAACAAACGCTGGCACAGTTTTTCTTCGATGGCAGGAAATGGGGACACGGCAGATGGGCGTCAATGTTTGGTCCAGTGTGCTGGCCGACCCAAGAACACCCGAATCACTGCTCCAGGATCTGCACTCCATGGAACAGCAGCGCGTCGCTTTGAACATGCAAATAAGTCTGGTCCATACCATTGGCCGACAGGCCGCCGAATGTGCCGAAAAGATGGCCCAGGCAGATGCCGCTTACTCAGGACGGCTGCAACATATCTCACAATCCAGCGGCATTTCACCGCACACGCAGAAGGAGTCCTAACATGGGCACATCAGTAGACTGGGAAGGCAACATCGGATCTGCTCCAGAATTCAAGGAGTTTGCCAATGGCAACAAGGATCCGCGCCGCTTGCTACGGCTGAACGTCTACTTCGACAACTCAATCCCTAAAAGCGATGGCACAGGCTTTGAGGACCGTGGAGGGTTCTGGGCCAATGTCGAGTTTTGGCATAAAGACGCAGAGCACTATGCCAACCTTTATCAGAAAGGCATGAGGGTGTTGATCCAAGGGCGAGCGATCATTGATAACTGGACCAAGGAGGGTAAGGAGTTCTCTGCGTTGAAAGTGCAGGCATCGCGGGTCGCAATCCTTCCTCACCGGGTTGAAGCAGTGCAATTGGCACCTTCCCAGTCATACAACCAGCCGCAAAGCGATCAACAGCATACCGATCAGAGTTCAACTCAAAACAATGCAGCTCCGGATTTCGACGACGATATTCCCGTGTAGATGACCGGAGTGAAAAACCGCGCCTTCTGCGTGCGGCTGCTGGTGGAAATGAAGCTGCTCAGCGTCGTTCTTCACCAGCAGGCAGCTCTTTCTGAACTGTTTATTCGCCAGAGCAAAAAAACGCCCTTTACGTGGATCAGTTGGTGAAAGAAATCTGCACATCGGCGAACCCACGCCACGATGAATCTCTTACGGGTCGAATCTCATGAGTCTCAGACACTTTGTAACCTATGTCATCCGCATGCCAGACAACACCGCATCAAGAACCGCTCTGACTGCCAAATTGAATGATGCCCACAAACTAAATCCGTTTTCTGGAGAAATGAACAATGACAAATGAAATCGTGAAAACTGAAACGTTGCCAAGCATCGTCGAACTGCAGTACGAGGTTGCCCTACAAGCGCCTGACGTCAGGGCCGCGCTTTTCGATTGCGAGGGAGCGCAGGCACGGCGGGACAGCATTAGCCGCAAGCTATGTAGCGGGTCTACTGCTGTGACGGTGCGCGATCTGGAGCGTTGGGAGAAAGCACTTTCCGACGCCAAGAAAGTCTTGATGCAGATTGCGCCCATTTTGGAACGGCACCCGATTTGCGCTTCTGTGGTTGCCCACAGCTAAATCCGGATACCCGAAAAATCGCCTCGTTCGTGAAGTCCTGGATGTCTTCGATCTCCACCACGGGAATCCTCAGTTCTGAGAACAGCCCCTACAGCGACGCATGAGACTTTGGATCGGCGTCGGTTCAACAACCCTCACCATGCCGTGATGCGCGCGGGTGCTGACGCGGCGCGCAGCGGCATCCCTCTCCACGCATGCCCCTACCGGCATCCCGCCATGCGCGCATCGTGGCTAAAGGGCTTTGCCCAGGAGCAACAGCAACGCTTGGATTTCTGACTCAGAGCGATTAACCCACTCCACCCACGTTTACGGTTACGTATGGCGAGCGCAGATCAGGTCTAGGACAGTGCTGGCTCAAGTCACTTTGAGCTCATTGATTCATGACCGCCGAGCCTATTTGCAAACCAAGTTTCGTCCAGACTCTTCTCGATATTACAAAATTCCCAGAGCGTCATCGTGCTGTTGCTAACACTTGGGCTGATCATTTCGGCGTACCACCGGAGCGACGTGACGAGTTCATGCTGCACTACCTGACTCACACTTCGTCGACACGGTGCTGGTGCGTTTCACTTCATAACGACGACCAGGTCGCACGGCCAACTGTGGCGCGATTCGGCAGGCAGCTTCAATACTTCGATGGCCAGCTGATTTCCGCGGTGCGGTTTGATGAGAAGCGAAAAGTCCCAGTCCACGCACCCACGACGAGTCGAGCGTTGAAGCTGGTTCATCAGTTGATTACTCATGGGGGTGCGCAAGCACTTCTGACGTCGTTCAGCAAGCACGCACGGGACCTGGCACTGCACGAGTCGCAGCTCAGTATCAAACCGCTCATGAAACTGGATTTCTTGGCGGCCAGCGAAGAAGGCCGAAACAAGCGCTTTTACGGTCCACGTAACCGGTTTTACCTCACCTGCATCGGTGCCACGCTGAAGAGGTTTTGTCAGAGTCTGGATCAAGAGCTTTTACACGCCGTACGTTCGGTACAGTGCCCGTCAGCCCAACTGTATAACTGGCTGGCTCAGGGGGATCGCACGCGTCGGCTCCAAGCCTTGAAAGCGCAACCCGTCCTCATTCCAGTGCTGGTCATTGGCCATGCAATGCCTTGGCCACACCTTGCAGACAGCGGTATTCTTGAACAGTGCCCATGGAAAGACCTGCAGGAGTACTGCGGCTCCTGTGATGATGATTGCACCAGAGATGGAGCAGGCTTGGTGGGGCACGCAGCCGATACCGGCCTGCCTTTGAACAAGGTGCTGGCGTGGCTGTTTTCCACCCCCATCTCCGCGATCCGCTATCTGGGTCAGCAGCGGGTGTACGACACCGGCAGTGCGTTGAGCCGCTTGAATGCTGAGGGGCTCGAGGCCGGATGGGGCGATTTGATTGCAGGTGCCCGTTTAGGTAACCGTCGCCCGAGCACCAAAGCTCAATGGCGTTCGTTCTATGCGTTCAGGTCGGCAGTCCCGTGGTCATTGCTTCGAGCATTGCCTGACATGACCGCTCTTTTGGCGGGTTGCCCAACCGACTGGGCGGACCCTGCCTGGTCGAACATCACGACCAAGCTGGTCGATCTCAGAGAGCTGTTCTCCAGCCTCGACAGGGCTGGCAGTCGCGCGGCGTTAAACACCAAGAACCGTCTGAACGCGTTTGTGGGCGGCTTGAGCTTTCGTCAGATATCAAATCTGACCGATGCGTTCCACAGCGAACTCGAAGCGATCAGGGCCAGGCTGGAGAAGGCTATCCCCCCTGAGCCATCAGATGCCTTCACTCGCTGGCCGGGGCTGATGCTCAACACCGACACCATCACCTGCAGTGAAACAGGCCTACACATCGTCGAATTACGCTGCGCTGACGACCTGGACCGGGAGCACCGTGCTCTGGATCACTGCATCGACACCTACGACTATCACGCATTTTTAGGTAACTGCCGACTCCTGTCGATCCGTTCTAACGGGATCCCGCTGGCATCGGTCGAACTCGCGCTCAGGGCCCATGGTCATGAGCACAAGACGGGGCAATCGGGCAAATGGACTCCCAAGCATCTGCACGTCGTTCAAATCAGAGGCCACCACAACGAAACCCCGGACACTGGCTCGCCGGTGATGAAAGCGTTCGAGAGGTTCATCGCAGAAGTCAGGAACGGTCGTCTTCCGGTGAACCTGGACTGGCCCAACCTGGTAGCGAAAATGGATCGCTATGCCGACAAGACCTCAATCTACAACATCCGTTTCGCAGAAGAGGTTATCGGGTGGGCTGAGCGCTTCATGGACAGGGGACTCTGATCATGGCAGCGCCGCGATTGATGAACAAGCGTCCAGTGCTGCTGCGCAAAGCCATTTACGACGGCTATGACTTCGGACTATCCCTGAGTTATCTCGAAGGTGCCAACAAGCTGTTGTTGCGCCGGGGTGGTTTTTTCATACGCCGGTCTGATCACCCGCTAAATCAGTTCTGGCGCGTGCCCAAGGCCAAGCTGCTCGATGACCTCGATGTGCTGTATCGGGAACTGGCGGAGCTCGCGAATGGGAAACACATCGAAAGCTGGCAAGCCTTCCGGGACAGGATCACCTCTGCCCAGTCCGACCTGCACCGTGACGCATTCACTTGGGGGATGAAGTTTCGGCTCGCGCCGTTGGCGGAAGGTGGCGTGATCCTGTCAGGGGATTTTCATCCGGGTGCTGTCGCCATCGCCAAGCGCATGCGCGGAGTATACCTCTCGGCGGGCAAAGCCTGGCGGGTCCAAGGCACCGCGGAGTTGGTCCGAAGCAACCTGATCCTGGAGCTGGGCCTGGCTGAGGATCAGTTCGAGATTCTGGATACCTTGCAAGAACTGCTTGCCGACGGGTCTGTTTCTCCGGTGCGTGAAGTCACCAGCATCAGTTTGGGGGGTTACTCCCCGGAGCCGACGAAGTCCGAGGAGGAGGTTTCAGATTCAGGTATCTATTTGGCGTCGGTGCCCTCGATCAAAAACACCGAACTCACGAATGCAGAGATCGACAAGGCGTTGGAAGAATTCTCGCTCATGGGTCACCAGCCTGCTGGTATTCGTCATTTGCTACAGCGCACCAGCGCATTGCTGGCCGATGACATGGGGCTGGGGAAAACTCGCCAGGCGGTGATTGCCGCCGGTATCCGCGCACAGAGCAAACCCGTTCTGGTGATCGTGCTCAACAGCCTGATCATCAACTGGCAGCGCGAGATCCTGATGGTGTTTCCTCAGGCTCAGATCGCCCTGCAAACCTTCGATGCGCAGGCGGGCTGGATCATCGTCAACTACGAACGATTGGGTGACTTCGTCATGCACGCAAGCTCGTTTGCGGTGATGGTCATTGATGAGGCTCACCGACTCAAGGAACCTACAGCGGCATGGACACGCCACGGCTTCGATATCGCGGCTCAGGTCCAGAACCGCTATCTATTGACGGGCACGCCTGTGCTCAATCGCGAAGCGGAGCTGCACACACTGCTCAGGCTTTCGGGCCATCCAATCGGACAACTGCCCCTCAATGAGTTCTGCGAGCGATTCGCCGGCAGTCCTGAGTTTCGCAAGACGCTTCGAGATGAGATATCTGACTGGATGCTTCGCCGCCGTAAGGACGTGCTGCCCAACCTGCAAGGCAAGCAAAGGCAGACTGTGCCCGTGATCCTGAGCCAGGTTGAGCGTGACGAGTACAACCAGATCATGCGCAGCGATACGCATCGTTTTGCGCGACTGGGCGCACTGCGCCAACTGCTCGAGCGCGTGAAAGTCCGGATCGTGGCGGACCTGATGACCGAGCTGGACGTCGACGACAAGGTGATCCTCTTCTGCGAGTATCAGGAATCCGTGGCCACGTTGCGTGAGCACTGCCTCATGATGGGCGTCGGGTGCGTGACGTTGGTAGGCAGTGACTCGCCCAAGAAACGACAGAAAGCGATTGATGCTTTCCAGCAGGATCAGGACTGCAGGGTATTCATCGGGACCAGGTCGGCCGCCGGCACAGGTTACAACCTGACTGCGGCAAACTATGTCTTTTTCCTGGGGCTGCCCTGGACGCCGGGGCTACAGGACCAAGCTGAAGACCGGGCGTATCGCAATGGGCAACTCCGCATGGTGGTAGTCAAAATTCCCTTGGCTGAAGACACCATCGACCAGCAGCTGTGGCAGATGCTCATGGACAAGCGCGCGTTGGCCAGCGATCTGATCGATCCTGAAGCGGAAGAGCAGAGCAAGCAGACGCTGGCCTGGATGCTTTGACTGTTATCAGCATTCCCATGAAGGGGCGTGACAAAGCAGCTATGAATTTTTTCAGTGCGGCCGCCAGTGCATACTTTAGGCAGTTATGAAGAATCTCCCTTTATTCAAACACTGATGGCACTTTCGAGCTTTAAGCATGTCTGAGCACTTCTTGGGGCATAGAGGCTATGATAACGTTGGATGGCTTTGTATTGCCACCATCCTTGGACGGTACTTGGCATCGAACCAGCATGTAAAGGAGGTTGGTCGTGAGTAATGGACTCTATCCATGTACAGCTGCAGATCCCATGGGAACAGGTCCCCAGCAAGGATTGCTTGGCGAAGGGTCATTGCCATGGCCAGGTGTTGTTGCCGCTAGGGCCTTCCCCTCATCCTTGGACATTGCAGGCACTTATGCCACTGATGATCTAAGTGCTGCGGAATTTCTCATCAACGAGCTTAGCTCTCCAGAAGCTGAGCTCTCTCCTGAAGAAACCGAAGACTACTTCACGACGCTGATTTTCTTGTTTGATAAGCTAAAAAAAGCCCCTGAAGTAGCAGCAAAACAGTTTTTGGAGCTCAAGGAAAAGGCGGAAAAAATTCCGGTCGTGGGCCCTTTGCTATTTTCTACGGCTAACCTGCCAGGCACGCTCGCGAGTGGGGGAGGTATCCTTCATGCAGGTTCGAAAGCAACCAAGGTTGAGAACCTACTCGATCTTAGTAAGTCGACAAAGACGCAGCTTAAAAAATGGGCGGCCTCCCGTGGGAAACCAGGAAGTGTCTCTGCTCATCGGGCTTTTCGTGGCAGGATCAAGCTCATTCGCGTAGGCGGTAACTTATACTTTGAAATACCAGCAACGGCCAAAGCCAGTATCTATCGAGTGGGCGGGAAGGTCGTGGGCAATACGATTCATATCCCAGCATACAATGCAGCTAAAACGTTAAAATCGACTGCGCATGTCGACGGCGACTTGTATGGTCAGCGGGGGGTTGGAAAGATGCTTGTCGGGAAAGCCGCCGGTCCGATTCTCGCGTTCGGCCCACAATTGGTTATGGATATAAACAGCGCTACTAGTGGTAGGGATTTTTTAGAGAAAACTGCCTATAGCCAGCCCACGAATGCTTTAGTTTTTGCAAGTGGAGTAGCGATTGGTGCGACCGTGAGTGCGCCTGCGGTAGTAGTAATTGCGATTGGATTAGGTGTAGGCCTCGCAATACAGATTATTATGAGCGACGATGTAAGCGGGTGGGGTACCTCTTTTGGTAATTTGCTGACGGGAAAAGACTAATAATGTTCCATATTGAACCGCATCGATACTTAGCTACTATATGGGGGGCTTGGTTTTTGTTCACCCTGCTGGCCGTGTTTTCTGCAGCTATTGCACCGAGCGTGTTAACTATTCCCTCCGCTGTATTTGTGATATGGGTAACATACTGGTGCGTTGACTGCGCGTACCGGACTGAAAGATTTAGTAAGTATGCCAATCTTAGGCTGTTTACAAATTTGGGTGTTGCCCCTGGATTCGCATTTTTAATGGCGTTAGTCGCGACTTACAAGCAGTTCAAGTTGGGACTTGGCATGTCGTTACTGATCAGTTGTATGCCGCTAGCTCTCTGCACGATTATCTATTCGCTATTATGTGTATGGCGGAGTCCTAGAAAGTCTCTGGTAGTGCGCTCGCAGCGCGTCGAAGTCGTTGAGCCAAAGCAGGAGAATCGTTGGGCACTCGGCGCTGTTGGTGGCGGCCTGGGAATACTGATTTATCCAGTTTTCCACGTTTATAGATCGCCAGCGACGCTGCTCGTCTTTCTATTTATAGTTATTTCCCTATTTATGCTGTTTTACCATCGCACCAGTATTTCATCCCTACGTACTCTGAAGGATCAAGAGGCGCGAGAACATCAGGAATACACATTCATGAATGTGGAAGAGCTTCGTTCAAGGCGCGCAGCGTCTTGGATTGGCCGCATTTTCGCTACCAAGTTAGACCCATGAGTTTTGCCAGTAGCCAATTTTCAAGGAGTGCACAATGTTGACGGATTTTCTTTCCATGCTGAGCCCGCAGAATAAAAGGCTTTTCAAGCTAAATACATTTGCGTCCGGCGGTGAGGAGGAAATGCTGCTGGAGCATTTTTCTGGTTCAGAAAGCCTCTCCCGGCTTTTCGAGCTAGATTTGGCGCTACTAAGCCAGCGTTCCGATGTGAAGCTAAAATCACTCATTGGCCGCCCCGCGACCGTGGAAATCGAACTTGCCGATGGTTCTAAACGCTATATCAACGGCTACGTGAACCGCTTCAGCTCTCAAGGTAGCGATGGTGGGCTTTCTCGCTACAGTGCGGTGCTTGGGCCGTGGTTATGGATGCTTACCTGTAGATTTGACACGCGAATATTCCAAGATAAAACAGTTCAAGATGTATTAACTGAGGTATTTAGCAGCTACGGAGCATTTCCAAAATACGAATTTCGCCTGAGCAAGTCCTTAAAAAATCATAGTTATGTCACCCAGTACCGCGAAAGTGACTTTAACTTTGTACAGAGACTGCTTGAAAATGAGGGGCTTTTTTACTATTTCGAGCACACTGCCGACTCGCACGTGATGGTTGTGGTTGATGACTCCAGCACATTAGTGCCTTTGGCGGAGCAGCCTCAGATTCGTTTTCACACAGCCTCAGTGACCGAGACGGCTGACTCGATTACCCAGTGGAATGCGACCCGCCAACTGCAGTCTGGCAAAGTTTCCGTACGTACCTTTGATTACCGCCAGCCAAATAATGCGCTGCCAGTGACCATGCAGAGTATGAATCAGCAGGGAGACATCGACAGCTTCGAGATATACGATTTCCCAGGGCAGTATACTCATGGAAACTATGAGGATGGTGAGGCAATGGTCCGTAACCGGATTGAGGCCTTGGAGTTATTAGGTAAAACATTTTATGGCGATAGCAACTGTCGTGTCATGAAGCCGGGCTATACGTTCGAGCTGACCCAGCACTATGAGCACGATACTGGAACCGCTGAAAACCGGCAATTCTTAATTATATCGGTTGACCATGTAGGTAGTAATAACTACTTGACTGGTGATCAGGCCGGTTACCTCAACAAATTTGTATGTGTTCGCAAAAAAATTGCTTATCGGCCTCAGTTAGCAACTCGTAAGCCCTCAATTAACGGCCCACAAACCGCCATTATCGTTGGCCCCCCCGGTGAGGAGATCTACACCGATGAAATGGGCCGCGTAAAAGTACAGTTCCATTGGGACCGCTATGGCAAGTTTGACGATAAAAGCTCCTGCTGGGTCCGCGTAGCTCAATCCGGCGCCAGCGGCGGTTTTGGCAGCATGCAGATTCCGCGAGTCGGCGACGAGGTGGTAGTCGTTTTCCTTGATGGCAACCCTGACCGTCCGCTCGTCATGGGTAGCCTGTACAACAGCCAGAACACACCGCCTTGGTCACTGCCAGCCAACAAGACCCAGAGTGGTTTCCTGACCCGGTCGATGAAGGGCGACGGCGGTTCGGCGAATTTCTTCCGGTTCGAAGACAAGGCCGGCGCCGAGCAACTCATCATGCACGCCGAGCGCAACATGGACACCGAGATCGAGCTCGACGAAACCCATAAAGTTGGCAACAACCGCACGATGACTGTCGATGGCAGGCAAACCGAGATCATCAAGAAAGACACCGTGATGAACGTTCAGGAAGGCTCACTGACGATTCAGGTGGATAACCAGTTCATCCAGGTCAACGCTAAGCAACACATCATTCTGCAAGTGGGGGAAAGCAGCATCACCCTCACGCCGGATGGCATTGAGATCAAGGGCAACGCCATTACCACAGTGAGCAAGGGTACGACTCAAATCACCGGTGCGCCGGTCAGAGTCAACGACTGACGTGACTCATTCTCTACAACAACCATGGAGGCTGGCTCTGCCAGCCTTCATCATCATCCAGTTAGCGATCACCTATTAGCCGGCGTGGCGCATTGATCAGGAGGGTTGTCACGACGGCACTCGTCCCCCCGCCCGCGCGTCTCAATGCCTCCTCGAATAACCTGAATTGATCCGTTTAGGGTTTAACAGTGCTTTGTAATTGAAGCGCTGGCACCTTGGCCAACATCAAGAAATGGGGTCAAGGCACACATGATCAGGCAGCTTTCCACACTTTCCATACTCGCGCTGTTCGCCGGATGCACGTCTGTAGCGGACAAACCGGTTGGACCAGCTTACGACAGCAGCCAGAATCCTGAGCTGCTCTCGCCAGACCTGTATTCAAATGGCGCGAAGCCCGGTCAGGAGCCCACGGTTCGTTACGGTCGATACGCCCTGGTGAATACCGCTCCAGAAGCCGAACAACGCGACCTGATGGCCCAGATCATCGATGTCAGCATTCCTCCCAACATGCACCCATCCGTCCAGGATGCGATGCAATATGTTATCAGCCGCTCGGGCTATGCCTTGTGCCCACCGACCACGGATCACGTAAACATCCTGTTCACGCGCCCCCTTCCTTCGGCCCAGTACAAGCTCGGCCCCATGAGTCTGCGCAACACCCTGCAGGTGCTCGCAGGTCCCGCATGGCAGGTCAAAGTCAATGAGGTTACGCGCTATGTCTGTTTCGTACTGCGCCCTGGTTACCAACTTCCGGATACACCAAAGCCCACAGCACCGGTTCAAACTGACCCACCGTCCAACACTGGAAAACCCCGGTAGGCAGCGCCTCATCGGCCGTGGCCGTTGGGCATTGGCCATCGGCACTGCATCCTCCGGCTACCTACTCACTCCTACCCCAGACAGCAGGGTCTGAGGGCGGGAGAAATCTCATTGGAGCCTTTATGCGTTTGTATCTGTGCGAGAAGCCCAGCCAGGGTAAGGACATTGCCGCCGTGCTCGGAGCAAAAACCTGGGGTGACGGCTGCCTCAGAGGGCCGGGGGTGGCCGTCACGTGGGGCATTGGCCACTTGCTGGAAACTGCTGCGCCGGATGCCTACGGCGATCACCTGAAAAACTGGAGCCTGGATACGCTTCCCATTCTACCTGCACAGTGGAAAGTCATCGTCAAACCGAAGACCGCCAGCCAGTTCAAGGTCGTGAAGCAGTTGCTCAAAGAAGCTACAGAACTGGTGATCGCGACCGATGCCGACCGCGAAGGTGAGATGATCGCGCGCGAGCTGATCGAGTATTGTGGGTATCGCGGACCCATTCAGAGATTGTGGTTGTCCGCGCGGAACGAAGCATCTATCCGTCAGGCACTCAGCAGCGTCAAACAGGGTGCAGAAACCTATCCGCTATACCTATCAGCGCTCGGACGCTCCAGGGCGGACTGGTTGATCGGCATGAACTTCTCTCGGTTGTTCACTCTGCTCGGACGACAGGCCGGCTACACCGGTGTCCTCTCGGTAGGCCGCGTTCAAACTCCTACCCTTCGCCTGGTGGTCGATCGGGATCGCGAAATTTCAAACTTCATCCCCAAGCCGTTCTGGGGTCTTGACGTTCAGTTCTGCACTGCCGGGCACTCGTTCCTGGCTAAATGGGTCGCCGATGAGTCAGTCACCGACGAAGAAGGACGCTGCCTTGATCAGAGTGCAGCGGCTGCCGCACTCAATGCACTGAAAAATAGCCAGACGGCTACGGCTATCTCTGTGGAGATCGAGCGTGGTCGGGATGTCGCTCCCCTCCCTTTCGATCTGAGCACCCTGCAGGAGGTATGCTCGGCGAAATTCGGGCTAGGGGTTCAAGAGACGCTCGACGTCGCCCAGGCCCTCTACGAAACCCACAAAGCAACAACCTACCCCAGAACCGATTGTGGTTACCTGCCAGAGAGCATGCTGGATGAGGTGCCTATGGTACTTGATGCCATCAACCGAACTGATCCCACTATTGGTAAGGCACTACTGCTGATCGACCCGGAGCAGCGCTCACGGGCGTGGAATGACAAAAAAATCACGGGGCCCCACCATGGAATCATCCCGACCCTGGAACCCGCGAACCTTTCAGCAATGTCTGAGAAGGAGCGCAGGGTCTATGAGTTGATCCGCGCTCACTTTCTTGCGCAGTTCCTGCCTAACCATGAATACGATCGTACCGTGGCGACCTTCGAATCCAATGCAGTTTCACTCCAGGCAGTGGGCAAGCGAATAGTGGTGCCGGGCTGGAAAATTCTATTTTCTAGCTCATCCGAGGAAGAGGGAGACGAAAGTGGGGGTCGGTCACAGACCCTGCCAATGCTGCAGGTTGGCTCTCGATGTGACATTCAGGACCTGCAGCTGAAAGCGCTGAAGACAGAACCTCCCAAGCCCTACACCGAGGGCACGTTGGTCAAGGCAATGAAGACCATCGCCAAGCTGGTCAAGGATCCACGGTTGGCTCAGAAGCTAAAAGAAACGACGGGGATCGGGACGGAAGCAACTCGCGCCGGGACAATCCAGGGCCTGATAGACCGAGGTTCGCTCATCAAGAAAGGTCGCGCGCTGCGGGCAACTGAAGCAGCGTTTTCACTGATTGATGCGGTGCCTCCAGCAGTGGCCGACCCTGGCACCACTGCGATCTGGGAACAGGCACTCACGATGATCGAGCAAGGCACCCTGACGCTCGATGACTTTATCGCCAGGCAATCGAGTTGGATCACCAGGCTCGTCGATCAGTACAAGGGCACTACCTTGTCGATCAAGGTTCCCGAAGGTCCCAAGTGCCCGTTGTGCAACGCGAAAACCTCGCAGCGCAAAGGAGCCTCAGGTGTTTTCTGGGCGTGTACCAGGTACCCCGAATGCAAAGGTACGGTGAACATCGGTACAGGGAAGAAAAAATCGCCGGGCAAGTCAGCCAAGACGCGCACCGCCACGACCAAAACCGCTTGAACCACTGGATATGGCGGCCTGACAAATGATGTGCCACAATAGATCCCTTAACTGTTCCACCCCGCTGGTCACTGACGGTCATCAGTGACACCCTGGAGAAGTCGGCCTTGCCTTCATTCTCCAACCCCAAAGTACGCAAAGCATCGGGAGGGGCGTACAGATCTTGTTGTGAATTCTCCCTGTGTCTCCCTGTTCAATAGCAGACACGCAGCCGTCTAACTCGTGAAAGCGGGTTCATAGGCACATAGGGTTCATGGAAGGTTCGATGCATAATCGTCTCAGGGTCACACTGGTGTTGTGGCCCACTTTTTTTCAAATTCCCCCGCTTTTTCGGAAGGTAACCTGGTCATNNATGACCAGGTTACCTTCCGAGGTAACCACTTTTCGCTGCCGGTGCCCGCCGGTGAAAAAACGGGCTCCTTTTGTGCGCGAATGCGTGCCTTTTGATTACTGGCCCAAGCCACGACAACGGGCCGGGTGATGTCGATGAAGCAATGCGTGCGATCAATGCCCAGGGATCCTCGCTGAGCTTGCGCTCACAGGTGGCACATTTTTCAAGTTATAGCCAAGCCCACATTGGCTGAGAGTGATCGTCTGTGACGATGATAACTCTCAGCACGATTCTCATCGTTATCCTCTTGGCCGCTGCGCTCAAGTAATCCCCGCTCTCGCCTAAATGGTGTGCGATTCATCACGTCATTGCCGTTCACCCAAGATCCTAAGCGACTCCTGCGCTACTACTGCTTGACAAGCCCTCCCCGAATTCACATTCTGAAGACATGTACCGCTGACATTGTCAGCCACATGCCCGGGTAGTCTGGATCTCATGACTACGGTGCGTTAAACGCATTGATCCATCCCTAAGTTCGCAAAGCTTCCGGAGGCGCGAACGATCGGTATTCCGTACCGATGGATGCATACTTCACGTCGCACACCGTGCTGCACTCGGCTTAGCCGAGTCATATCATATAACTCACCTACCCTCGGGGAATACTTTCCCTCGGGGACAAGTGTCTCCGTTTTCTGCTGTTTGAACGGAGATAGACCATGCCGAACCACGCGGCTTCACCCTCACCACTCCTAAATGTTGAGATTACTGAACGCGTCAACATGCTGTACGGCGACGGATGTCGTAAGTTTCCCACATACGAAACCATGGTCCTCAAACATTTCTGTTCGCGGATGATCGAGACTTTTGGCGGTGACGAAACGTCTCCTGAAGTGGCGGAGGTATTTGCCTATGCACGCTGCGCCTATGATTATCTTTCACCGCCGGAAATTGAGGCACACATGGACGATAATCGTAGTCACGGCATCTGCAGCCACGGTCTGACTGAAAACACTTGTCCTTGCGGGTGTTTTGAGCTCCCCGGGCCAGATGACCATGTGGACTTCAGTACAGATGCATATTACCCCGAGGATGATTCGGAGCTCATCCGCAAAGAGTGGGCCGAGAAAGAGGAGCGCTGGCGTCAAGAGGAAATTGCAGACGCAAGTAGAACCGGCATGAAAGCCATTGTCCTCAACACAAAGAACGCCTGTATCCGGAGTGTCCTCAAGATCTTGCGCCTATGGCGTTGATATTCTCAGCAGCACCCCAGGTAGTCTGGATCTCATGACTACGATGCGTTCTACGCGTTGATCCAACCTAAAGTTCGCAAAGCTTCCGGAGGCGCGAACGATCGGTGAATAAACGCCGATGGATGCACATTAAACACGTCACTCACCCAGCGGGGAATCACTCCCCTCTCGGGCGGTGTTCTCCGCATTTTTCCCAGGAGAAACACCATGAGTTCAGCAAGCTTTCGTTTTGGCGTTAGGGTTGGTACAGCACTGCGTGAAGGCATCCGTGCGTTCACTCATAAGCCGAATCCTGAGCCAGTACCAGTAGCACCACAACAAGTCAGGACAATGCCTGAACCTGTGATGTCCAACGAACAGTGGGAAAAATACCGCCTGCCGGCATTGGCTCGATGCAAACACGTCGATCTTGGTGGCTGGTATGATCACCACATGCAAGAAATTCAGACCAAACCCCTGAAGAAACCCCGGAAATCTCGCGCATCGAAGGCGCTGGAAACATCCCAAAAGCAGGATGCTGAACCACCAGTTAAGGCCCCTGTCATGGGTCCTCTGGACCAGCTCATTGCTTGATACTCCCCTCCCTGACTAGCCCCTCATTTATTGAGGGGCTTTTTTCATTTGAAGGGTTGACAAACGAATCGCCCTTAAAGGATTCTAAAACCATGTAAGGCTGACGTTGTCAGCAACATGCCCGAGGTAGTCTGGATTTCATGACTACGATGCGTTTTTCGCATTAATCCAACCCCCAGTTCGCAAAGCATTCGGAAGCGCGAACGGTTGATCAGTTTATCTGGTTGATGGATGCACAATGATTCTCTCACCCCATCGGGACTTTTCCCGTAGGGTCGGTCTCGTGCACAGCAGGAGACGTTCATGAAAAGCAGTATTGCGCTGTACCAAGCATTGATCTCTATTGATGTTGAGGAAAAACGCGCCGCTGCAGTCGTCGATGCTCTGGAGTCGGATATGCAAACGCAACTCGCGACAAAAGCCGACATCGACAATCTCGAGTCTAGACTCGAACTGAAACTCACCATTCGTATGGCTGTCATGCTGACTGCTGCCGTAGGCGTTATGCTTACTGCGTTCAGATTCATGCATTGATTGTCGTAAAATTTCGCTTTACCACCCACGCGGGGAATACCTTCCCCGTGGGCGAAGTGTATCTCCGCTTTGAACACTCAAAACTGGAGATACATCATGAGCAACTCTACCAACGAAACTAAATACTTCGACCTGCACACCGTCGGCATTGGCTATCTCAACCGCATTCGTGAAGTGAAGCCTCGGAAGGGCGCTCCTTTCATGGCTGTGACAGTAGCAGCCCTCAAAGGCACATCTGAGAAACCTGAGTACGCCTACATTGACTGCAACGTGGTTGGTGCTGAAGCTGACAAGCTGATTCGCCGTTGCCAGGAAGCTGTTGCTGCCGAGAAGAAGGTTCTTGTCTCCTTCCGGATTGGCGATATCTGGGCTGATGTTTTTACCTACAGCAGTGGTGCTAAGCAGGGCCAAGCAGGTGTCAGCCTCAAAGGCCGTCTCTTGTACCTTGCCTGGATCAAAGTTGAAGGTGAATACGTCTATCAGGCTCCGCAGAAAGAAGAAGCACCTGCCTCTTCTGAAAGCTCAGAGTCGGAAACTACACCAGTCGTTCATTCCGAGGCGTCTGCCGCAAGCGAACCAACTGATGTAGCTCCAGCTGCTACTCCCTCTAAGCCAACACGAGCAAAACCAGCTCGCGCAGGACGAGGAGAGAAACAAGCCGCTTGATAGATATTTTACAACCTCAAGGCGCCCCTGCAGGCGCCTTTTCTTTTCATCACAACCTAGGTGTCGATTTCATGAAAAGCGCCATCGCTACGCTCGTGCTTGCAGTGTTAAGCATCTTTTTTTTGGAATGTGGCCAGCAAATGTCCGCGCAAATATTGACTCAGATAGGGGCTGGAGGATTGGTAGCCACTTTCCTTTCCTTGATGGCTACCGCAATGATGTCCTGATACGACACGTATACCAGATGACTTTCACGTTATAGAAAGATTCTAACTAACCGTTCTCAAGAACGTAAACCAACCTGACCGGGTAATTACCTCCCTGTCGGGCCAGGTGGTTGCCCGCACCTGGAGAATTACTATGTCCATCACCATAAACCGCTTGCCATCCACTTTGCTGAAACTGCCTGTTGTGCTAACTCCTTCCGCCTGGAAAGAATCGGTTCATTTGGAACAACCATCACACATTGCGGAGGTCGGCACTCGTCTTGGCGAAGTCGTACTCGAAGCCTATCGCGAGCTTCATCTGCAGCCCGATGAGCTCCAGATCGACTTCGGCATTTATCGTTTTCTGCCCAACGGTGAACGCTCGGAGCGTCATTGGCTCGAGCTGAAACTTCATCGGATGGATGCCATAAACGGCAATTCCTACCTTTGCATTTCGCTTAGAGCTGAACAGCCTCTCAACCTCTTCTGACCCAGTCGTCAACCTGAAACCACGAACAAGCCCGAGTCTTCGGGCTTTTTTCGGGCTCCCATATAAGTGGCCTGCCCGATAATCCGGAGTAGTCATGATCAACCTGCCCGGCTATTTGGCCATACGCACCATCAGCGGTCGCAACGGCGCTTTCAACGTTGGGCGACTTTCGACGTCCATCGGCGAGTTCGTTATCAAGGACGCGCTGCTGGACCAGTACCATGAGGGCAAATATCGAGGTGATTTCGTTATCACTGAAATTCGCCCTTCTTACTACACCAACGGCGGCAGACTGGTTGTAGAGATCCGCGCCAGGCTGGACAGCATGTCGTTGGACGACGTGGCCAACCTCAGCGCAGATGAAGCTGAAAGGCTGTCCAACAACGAAACTGACCCACTCGACGAAGAAGCCTCGGGCGGCTCGTCGTCAACCAGACCTCGTCCTGCTATTCAAACAACGCCCAGAAGATCAGTTTCTGCTGACAGTGACGCACCGTTCGGAATGATGAGATCCGAGCCTGAGAAACAGGTCAGCACACTTGAGGCTGATGCAGAGCTGTTCGGCACGATCTGGCCGATTGGACGTTCAGTCAAGCTGGACACAACTGTAGATCGTAAGCGTCTGCGGCAACAATGTTTTCGCCTTGGCGAGCTCGGGTATGAGCTTGACTTCAAGTTGCAGATTTGGAATCTCAGCACACCTTAATCCTGCTCCAAAGCTGATCATTTCCTGGTAGCAATCGAGCAAACGGTTTTATCCATTCAACACCATCAATCCTGAGGGGCTCACCGCCCTAAGGGTGGGTTCCCCTCCTCTTTTGGAGGACCTAATGCCCAACCGCACTCAACTCTTTCGCATAGAAGAATGCCCAGATCTGTACGTCGACGCGTGCGTCTGTGACGAGCAGCGAAACCTGATATTCCTCTCAGCCTGGGGCCGCGACACGGCCATGCAGGAGTTTCTGGCCAGGCTAACACTCGGCTCTGCTGAGAAGAATGGCCTGGACCAGTTCCACATCATCACGAATGACCAACGCATCCCGGTGTTCCCTGATACGGATCTGTTGGAAAAACGCACCACTCGCCAGCTTCGCGGAACGCTCTTCGGTAGCCTGCTGCACTTATGGCTGTTCGATCAGCGTTGCTCGCAGCCGGATAGAGCAAACCATTCTGCTTACGCGCTCATCAATCAAGCCCAAGACCCGTTCGATAGGTTGTGGCCGCTGATCGTAGACACTTGCCCTCTTCCGTTCCTTCCACATTGGCGTGAGCCGGTGATGGAAGTCCTTACTGCGCACAACATGTTGCACCCGCTACCCGGAGCTATTGGCTCGGTGACAGCCTGGCGTTTGTCGCTGCAGCTGGACATGCTCGAAAAAGCTCTGGGCGAACTCATTCGCGCAGGGAAACTCACCACTGAAGTTACGGCGTAGTTCACGCCCACCAGTCCAAGGAGCCAACCATGGCTTTGATGTTCTCACGGCTTGCCCGTAATTTTGCACGCAACGGCTATTACCCGACTGACGAACTGACTCTGGAGCGCACTCTGCAGGCATTGTTGCCGGCGACCTCGGGACGGATGCGGATTCTTGATCCGTGCTCGGGAGAAGGAGTGGCTTTGTCTGAGGTCGCACACCGACTGGAGCGAGACCGAACAGAGACGTATGCGGTTGAGTACGACAAAGAGCGCGCTGATCACTCGAAAACGTTGCTAGACCGAGTGCTGCAGGGTGACTTGATGGACACCATGATCTCTCGACAGTCCTTCGGACTGCTCTGGCTCAACCCTCCTTACGGGGATCTGGTCGCTGATCACTCTGGCGCTTCACAGTACCAGGGTAGCGGCCGCAAAAGGCTGGAGAAGGCATTTTATCAACGGTCACTGCCGTTGCTTCAGTACGGAGGGGTGATGGTATTCATCGTTCCTCACTACGTGCTGGACGACGAGCTGTGTGGCTGGCTCACCAATCACTTTACCGGGCTGCGGATCTGCGCCGCGGTAGACCGGACGTTCAAACAGGTCGTGATATTCGGAATCAGGGTACGGCGTCAGGATCTGGCAAGACCCCGGGAACTGGCGGCGATGCGTGAGTATCTGCGGGCAATCGGATCCGGGGAAGAAGCTGCTGATCTGCTACCGGCCACTTGGCCATGGGAGCAATACGCTGTCCTGCCGATCGCTAATGACCTGGAACACTTCTACCGAATCACTCTTGAACCCGAGCAATTCAGTGAAGAGGTTCTTCGTCTGAGAGGCCTATGGCCTGATTTCACGCTGCACTTTGGCCAGACTGGCGCTCAACCGCGGGCCCCGGTGAAGGCACTTTCACGGTGGCACTTGGCACTGGCACTCGCTGCTGGAGCCATAACTGGTGTAGTGACCTCTCGTTCCGGGCGTGTCCTGGTGCTCAAGGGCGACACTTACAAGGATAAGGTTCCCAAGACCGAATTCACTGAGGACGAGGACGGCAACGTGTTTGAGACCCGGATCTTGACTGATCGTTTTGTGCCCAGGATTCGGGCATGGGATATGACGCCAGGCTCATCCTATCTAGGGTACGCACTGACCATCAGCTCGGATGCGACAACACCAGCTACACACGAAACCACCTCAAACACTACTGCACGTAGTCAGATGGCTTCAATTGAACTGGGCCGTGTGATGCTCACGCACAGCGTTCAAAGTCTGCTTCAAAATAGCTCTCTCGACGTGAGGCAGTACCTGCGGCGTCACGCGCAGGGCGATTGGGGCGAGATTTCGAACGACGACTGGGACAGCAACCAGCAAGCACTGAGTGCTGATGGCCGATTGTTTTCCGGGTATGACATCGACGCAGAGGATGAGACCAGACTCTGGATCATTACCGAGTCTGATCGCTCAGTAACAACAGTCCTGTTGCCATCTGACTACTGACAAAACTTTATCAAGACCTTTTAACCATCAAACCGCACCTCAGGGTATGAACAATACCCTTGGTGGTGTCGTGCATGCCCTGTTTAACACATTAGTGGAGAAACATCATGAACGACCTGCCTTGGGCTGCGCCTGCAGGCCACCCTTGTGTGCCAACTTTGAACATTGGGCTCACTGAGTTTATCGAGGAGTTTGGTGACGAACTTCTGGATTCACTCAACCGCTCCAATCCACCGGTCTATGCCGGCATCGACAATCCGGCTCGGCAGTGGGTGCTGGAGGGCCTCAAACGACAGCCCTTCCCTGCCCAGGCCCAAGTGGTCCAGGCAATTGCCGCGCTTTTGCTCGATCAGAATGAGCAGGCTGGCATCATCAATGCCGAGATGGGTACCGGCAAAACAATGATGGCCATCGCGCTCGCTGCAGTCATGCATGGAGCTGGTTATCGCAGGACGATGGTCATCGCGCCTCCGCACCTGGTCTACAAGTGGCGGCGCGAGATCCTCGAAACCATCCCTGACGCTCGTGTCTGGGTGCTCAACGGACCGGATACCCTGGTCAAGCTGCTGAAGCTGCGCGATCAACTGGGTGATACCTACGACGGACGTCAGGAGTTCTTTATTCTCGGCCGCGTGCGGATGCGGATGGGGTTCCACTGGCGTCTGGCCTTTTGGCAGCGACGTGCCGGCGGTGGAAGGAGCCTGGCAGCGTGTCCAGATTGTGGACGTCTGCTTCAGGACCAGGAAGGTAATCTGATCACCGCTGAGGAATTCCAGCGTGAAGAGCGACGTCGACGCTGCGATCACTGTGATGCCGCTTTATGGACGCTGATGCGTCCGGGCAAACCAGATGGCGGCAGCCGCCGCAGCACGATCCTCAAGTCGATGTGCCGCATCCCTACGATCGGACCTGTTCGTGCAGAACGGCTTTTATCAGACTTCGGCGAAGACTTTCTCGCCTCGATGCTTCTGGACAATGTCTCTGAGTTCATCAACCTGATGGACGCCAAGGGCAATTTCATCTTCAGCGACCGCCAGGCCAAGCGCATGGAGCGCGCAATGGCCAACATCGAGTTCGGGTTCGGCGAGGGTGGTTACCAGCCCACTGAATTCATCAAGCGCTACCTACCTGACGGGTGCTTCGACCTACTGGTCGTGGACGAGGGGCATGAGTACAAAAACAGTGGATCGGCACAAGGTCAGGCTATGGGCGTGCTCGCAGCCAAAGCTCGAAAGACTGTGATGCTTACCGGCACTCTGATGGGCGGGTATGCAGACGATCTGTTCTACCTCCTGTTCCGAATCCTCACCAGACGTATGATCGAGGACGGCTATCAGCCCAACGCGCGAGGAAGCATGGCGCCGGCGGCGATGTCTTTTATGCGGGATCACGGGGTACTGAAGGATATCTACACCGAGCGTGATGGCAGTTCTCACAAGACTGCCAAAGGTAAGAAACTCTCAGTGCGGACGGTCAAAGCTCCGGGGTTCGGCCCGAAAGGCATTCACCGCTTCGTTCTACCCTTCACTGTGTTCCTGAAACTCAATGATATCGGCGGCAACGTGCTACCTGGTTACCGGGAGGAGTTCATTGATGTTCCGATGTCTCCAGACCAGGAGGCGGCTCACCGTAAGCTTGCCCAGACATTGACCGTCGAGCTTCGGCAGGCGCTGGCCCGTAGAGATACGACGCTGTTAGGGGTGGTGTTGAACGTGCTGTTGGCATGGCCGGACTGCTGCTTTCGACCTGAGGTGGTGAAACATCCTCGATCCAGAGACACGTTGGCTTTCGTGCCGTCGGTCTTCGATGATGACGAGCTCATGCCGAAGGAACAGGCCCTTCTGGACCTATGTCTTGCTGAAAAAGCCAGGAACCGCAAGGTTCTGGCCTACTCGGTTTACACGGGTACCAGAGACACCACGAGCCGCCTGAAGCGGATGCTCGAGCAATCGGGACTGAAGGTGGCAGTGCTGCGTGCATCGGTGGACACCGCCAGGCGTGAGGACTGGATCCTTGACCAGGTTGATCGAGGCGTCGACGTACTGATCACCAATCCGGAGCTCGTCAAAACCGGCCTGGATCTGCTCGACTTTCCGACCATTGCGTTCATGCAGACGGGTTACAGCGTCTACACGGTGCAACAAGCGGCAAGGCGGTCATGGAGGATCGGACAGAAGCAGGACGTCAGGGTGATCTTTTTCGGATACATCGGCAGTTCTCAAATCACCTGCCTGCAGCTGCTGGCCAAGAAGATCGCCGTATCGCAGAGTACGTCAGGAGATGTTCCAGAGTCCGGGCTGGACTCGTTGAATCAGGACGGTGATTCTGTAGAAATGGCGCTCGCCAGGCAACTCATAAACGCTTGAACATGGCCACCTTTGGGTGGCCTTTTTGTTGGTGTTGGCCGGCAGCCATTTGTAGAAACGGCCAATGGCTCATAGCGTGGATCTAATCGACCCTCCCAGGACTAGTGTTAGACCTGTAGGTACGCATATGCGAGTCAAGACTATTGTAATTTACTGTAACGGCTGAGGAAGATAGCAGCCCGCTTTGTTACCACGGGAAATGAACCCAGTTCGACGGTTTCATTTTCGCTGTGCGCGCCTTCGCCCCACGCGCCTAGCCCATCCAAACTTGCGGTTACATAGTTGCTCACATAGGAGATGTCTGCCCCACCTCTTTCTGCTGACGGCGCCGACTCCAGAACTGGCCCATTGAGATCTTGGCTGACCTGGCTGTAGGCTAACAGCAATTCGCGATTGCTTTCGCGATCAGCCATGACCGGCATGATGGCTTTAATTTTTAAATCACTATTGGTTTTTGGTAACGAACGGCTGGCTATCTCCTTGAGGCGGGCTTCGGCAGCGCTTCTCTGCTGTTCACTACTGAAACGGAGGTCGCCGTGTACGGTGGCTATTCTGGCGACTGTGGTTTTTCTGCCTAGGGCAGTTCCTTCACCACCAGCCACATCTTCCCGTACGGAAGAGCCGCCAAGAACGAGGCCAGGATTGATTGTCAAGTCTGACTCACCAGAAAGTTTTGAGCGAATTTCGTCAAGCACGCGCGCCGACTCGTAGACTGCACCAAAACCGGTTTCAGGCTGAAAAATAGTTGCAGAGTGTTTGTCTACACCGGTGCTTGTCAGAAACCATTCGCTCAGTCCTCGACGCTCGGTAATAAGTTGATTAGGTGACAAAGCAAATTCAAATCCCATAGCAATGGCACTTTTCTTTGCCTCTGCAATCAGCCATTCCCTGGATATATCGGTCGGCTTGGCTGCCAGCTCTTCATCGCCGATCAGCACCACTGAGATACTCATTTTTTCCAGGTCACCGCTATGTTTTAGCGCTTGCAAAGCGTAAAGCATCGTGACCAGACCGCCTTTGTCGTCAATGACGCCAGGCCCCTTAGCCTGTTTGCCGGCATTAAGGTAGGTGAACTTCTGAAAGCTGCTTGTTTCGGGAAAAACTGTATCCATATGACCTATGAGCAGAATACGTTTTGCAGACTTGTCGCCATCATGCACCGCGACAAGGCTCCCGGCGTGATTCATTCCGGACGGCAGCTTGTGCCAGGATGTCTCAAAACCAAGTGCCTCCAGCTCCGGCTTCATCAAATCACCTACCTTGATGACGCCGTCAACGTTGTCGGTACCGCTATTGATGTTGACGAGCTTCTCGAGCAACGCAATCTGTTCAGCTCCATGGTTGTCGATATAGGAAGCCATCTCCTGTTCTTCATGTGATGTTTCTGCCGATACGCTTTTACAGAAAAATAGAATGGCAAACAGGGGGGAAAGTTTTTTCATGAGGTATGGAGCCCGCTTTTTCATATCGCGTAGGTGCTAGTATCTCGTCAGATTATTCGAGATTTAGTCTTGACGCTTAGGAATTTCAAATTCTACCCGCACCGACTTTTCGTACAAAACCTAGGGTCTTTTTCTGCATTCTCTGACGCCGTGGCGTCAATATCTATGGCCTCAACCTGACACGTCGAATGCTTAGCGTACGATTTTGTCCGTTTTCTCTATCGACCCCATGCATAGGCATCTTGAAATTCCTATGCATCAAGCCGATGCGGCTGAAGGCAAGCTCGCTCGCAATTAGTCTGAGCCGAAAATTGCGCTGATTGCGAGCACGGCTGTTTTCGAATGCAAGCCGCTACACCTAACTGTAACGACCTGCACGAACCGCTTTACGAACTGCCTGACAGAGTTCGTTAGCGAGCACCGAGTCACTGCGGATTCCAGCCGTAACCATGTTAGGAAAATGTTGAAGCAAGATACCATGTTCGACTCGAGAAAAAGCCACCGCGTGGTTATCCATTGCACTTTTGAGCATGGTGTGAAAATGATTAAGATCAGCGCCCGACTCGACCAACCCATGAACGATGCTATTAGCCTGCTGCCTGTTGCGTGCTCTGGCTTCCTCCGCTGTCGGGAAGCTCTGCTCGAGCTCCTTTCTGATTCGGCTCGACAACGCCGTGGACCGTTGTAAAAGCCTTTCACGTCCGGCTGGCACCGTCGAAGTAGGCGGTACCTGCGGACTGTTCGAGGGGCTCGCGCTGCTGGAGTCGCGAGCGCGCGCTGGCTCAGACTCGGTGCGCCCACCAAAATAAGCGCCAGATGTCCCCGCTCTGTTGATACCCACCATGTGCTGATTCTCTCCGTTTACTGGCTTGCAGGATAAGTTACTCTGCAAAATAGGTGGCAACTGGGCAAGAAAAAGTTCCATCTTGTGGGCGCGCTACGTCATCCAGGTCGGCGGGAAGCGATGATCCACTCTCGACCGGTCCGACCAGGCGTGCGCCCTTAGCGCTGATCTCAGCTTTTCAACAATGTGATAGATGCTGCTGCGAAGGATCAGGACTTAACCCAGTGGGGTATTGACGGTTAAGGCCTTTCAATTCTGAAATTTTTGCCGGGGTGTTTTCCGTGCTCAAAGTGAAGACTCAGGGTTTGCGATTAATGTGGGGCATTGTTACACGAGGGACTTCGACCACACACTCAATACGTAAACCTTTTCAAATACAATAATGGTTTGCTGCTGCACAGATGGGCCACTTTTGCGAACGTGCCTCACATCTTGAGTGAGGTCCTCCATGAAGCTGCCACTGCGCCCTTCTCTTTCCCGCGCCACCGTACTGCAAATCCTGGCCCTGATCGTCCTGATCGGCATGCTGATCTACCAGCAGTGGCAGATTCTCCACCTGAAAACAGGTTTCGAATCAGCTGCAAACCTGGAAACCGTCAACGCCATCACCCAACGCATCAATGGCGTGGATGACCGGCTCGATGCTGCCAGCCAGCTGAAGTCCGTGACCATCGATGATTTCAGGGCTGGCCAGCAGGCTCTTTCCAACCGCATCGATGCCGTTCAAGCCCTCCTGAAGCAGGTGCAGGAGGCGGCGAAGGACGCTGCCCAACAGGGTGCCTCAATGCAAGAAGTTGTGGTAATGGCTGCTAGGATCGAAGAGCTGCAGGTGAAACTCCAAGACCTGCGTGCGGCTAAACCAGCATCTGTTCAAATCTCTGCAGCCAAGCCAAAGACTCCACCCCCCTCCCGCAAATCAACAGCACAAAGCAAAGTTCCGGAGGCTCCTCCACCGTTTTCGGTGGTGGGTGTGGAGTATCGCGGAGGCGAACGTTTCTTGTCAGTTGCCCCGCCTGGCAGCACTCAACTGAGTCAACTGAACCTGATACGCCCGGGCGACATGGTCGCGGGGAGCAACTGGCAGCTCAACAGCCTGGATGATTCGCGCGCCCTGTTCAGCATCAATGGCTCAACCCGCATTCTGCCCCTGCGCCCTTAGAGGTTCACATGACCGTTTACAACCTGCGAATGTTCACAATGACGGGAGTCATCCTGATCACAGCAGCTGGCATGGCCAACGCTGCAACCAACACCTCCGCACAGTCCACCAGTAGAGAGCACCAGAGCGCCTTGCTGGACAGCCAGTCGCAATCGAGCGACGAGATGCTGGCACGAGACTGGAACCTGAGTCCTCAGGAATGGCAGCGCTATCAAACGCTGATGCAGAGTTCACGAGGTGTGTATTCCCCCGGGCTGGATCCGCTGACTGCATTGGGTATCGAAGCCCGCAATGATGAAGAGCGCCGGCGGTATGCAGAGCTCCAGGTCAAAGCCGAGGCGCAGCGCACGGCAAAAGAATTGGCGTATCAACGCGCATATGACGATGCCTTTAAACGCCTCTATCCCAATCTGATGCCCATCGCCAGTTCGGCGCCCCAAGGGGCGACCGCAAGCCCTGCTAACCAGGGCAATGGCCGATTGGCAGTGTTCGTCAAGGACGATTGCCCGGAGTGCTCAGTTCGGGTTAAGGCCCTTCAAGCTCAGAAGCAGCCGTTTGACGTGTACATGGTGGGTAGCCAGAACGACGATGAGCGAATTCGCAACTGGGCGATTGTCTCGGGGATCGACCCTGCGAATGTCAGAACCCGACAAATCACCCTCAACCATGACGGTGGACGTTGGCTTGGCCTGAGCTTGGGTGGCGAGTTACCGGCCGTTGTGCGAGAGGTGAATGGGCAATGGCTGCGTCAGTGACGTGGGCAGGCCTTGCCCTGCTGTGCTTCGTGTTGACAAGCCATGCAGCCGAGCTTCCCCCGCCGGCTTATCAGTTGGCTGCCCGCGCAGCGAACATTCCGTCGGAAGTGCTCTACTCGGTGGCACTGCAGGAAAGTGGGACCCCACTGCGGGGCCAACGGGTCCCGTGGCCTTGGACGCTGAACGTTGCCGGCGCTAGTTATCGTTTTGCAACCCGTGCCGATGCCTGCACCGCACTTATCATCGCACTCGCGCAGGCGGGTCCCAAGCGGGTCGACGTCGGATTAGGTCAGGTCAACATGGGCTGGAACGGCCAGAGATTTAAATCAAGCAATCCGTGCGACGCACTCAATCCCTACAAGAACCTCGATGTAGCTGCACAAATGCTCGCCGAACTGCGCGCGCTTGGCGGTGACTGGATCACCGTAGCCGGACGCTATCACCGCCCTGCCGGCGGCGCTCCAGCAGCCAATTACCGCAAGGCCTTTGCCAAACATCTCAGCCGGGTAACCGGCATCCAAATGCTGGTGACCAATCCATGACCCGATCAGTGATCCTCGGCGCAGCGCTCTGCCTGCCATTTATGATCTGCCAAGCTGCAGAGCTCACCGTGGTTGAAGACGAAGGTGGTGACTCAGCGCTGCCTTACTATCGATCTCTCAATCCCGAGCCGTCCTCTTCTGTCTCAAATGACCTGACCTCGCAACTGGATCCTGTAGCAGCACAGGGATTGCCGGTACGCACCACTCGAATGACTCCAGGGACAGTTGAGGGCCGAATCATCAACGCGCCAGGCCTGCAGCCTTTGTTCCTGATCGGGGACGATGAAACATCACGCCGATGGCTGCAAGAGCGCGGTGCGGTGCTGAAGCAGATGCAGGCCGTAGGACTGGTGGTCAACGTGGCCACACAAAAACGACTTGCCGTAGTCAGGAGTTGGTTGCCCGACGCGCTCGTGTCTCCCGCATCTGGTGACGAGCTTTCTCAACGTCTCGGTCTGAATCACTATCCGGTGTTGATCACCCCAACCGCCATCGAGCAATAGGAGGTCGGGTTATGGCTCACGATTACGCCATCGAATCACTGCTCAGGCCCGCCGTTGAGCTCTACACCGTATATGTGTGCGCTGCAGGTGCATTCCTGTGCGTGTTCGCGCCTTGGGCATTTGCGCTTACTCCGCTGTTCGGCATCGTCACCTCCGCGGGCTTTCTCGCTCTGGGTTTAGTGCGTCTGAAACAAGCATGGCAGGTGCTGCGCTATCGCCGAAACATCCGTCGACTGCCTCATTACACGATGACCAGTAAAGAAGTGCCGGTCAGCAATCAACGTCTGTTCATCGGTCTTGGCTTTCGCTGGCAGCAGCGCCATACCCAGCGGCTGATGGACACTTACCTGCCGAAGTACTCCAGCTACGTTGAAGCCACCCCACTGTTCCGCGCAGCGCGTCGTTTTGAGGAAAGAGCGGAGTTTGCTCCATACCCTGTCCGACTTCTGGCCAGAGCCACATCATGGGACGTGCCCATCAATCCTGTGCGACCTCTACCACCCGTCGGTGGCTTGCCACGGCTGCACGGCATCGAGCCATACGAGGAGAACGTCTCTCTCCCTTTGGGCGAGCGAGTAGGCCATTCGATTGTTCTGGGCACAACCCGTGTCGGAAAAACGCGCCTGGCTGAGTTGTTCATCACTCAGGACATCAGACGAAAAAAGCACGGCCAGCATGAGGTCGTTATCGTCTTTGATCCGAAGGGAGATGCAGATTTGCTCAAGCGCATGTATCTCGAAGCCAAACGCGCCGGCCGCCTGAACGAATTTTATGTGTTCCACCTGGGCTGGCCAGATCACTCGGCACGCTACAACGCCGTTGGGCGTTTTGGGCGGATTTCGGAGGTGGCCACCAGGATCGCTGGGCAACTCTCCGGGGAAGGTAACTCAGCAGCATTCCGTGAATTCGCTTGGCGATTCGTGAACATCATCGCAAGAGCCCTCGTCGCGCTGGGCCGTCGACCTGACTACCTGCAGATCCAGCAGCACGTGATCAACATCGAAGGGATCTTCCAGGAGTATGCCTCTAAATACTTTGATGAATATGATCCAAAGGCCTGGGAGGCGATCGTCGCTATAGAGGGCAAGCTCAACGAAAAAAACGTACCGTTCAACATGAAGGGCCGGCCGTTCCGTGTGGTGGCAATCGATCAATACCTGTCTCAGACGCGCGTGGCAGATCCAGTGATGGATGGACTGCGCAGCGCGGTCCGCTACGACAAGACCTATTTCGACAAGATCGTCGCCTCGCTGCTGCCACTGCTTGAGAAGCTGACAACAGGCCGCATGGCGGAACTGATCTCGCCGGACTATCAGGACGTGAACGATCCTCGACCGATCTTTGACTGGATGCAAGTGGTCCGCAAAAAGGCCGTTGTTTATATCGGCCTGGACGCCTTGTCGGACACAGAGGTCGCCGCTGCCGTGGGCAACTCTATGTTCTCCGACCTGGTCTCGGTCGCTGGCCATATCTACAAGTTCGGTGTCGACGACGGACTACCGGGCGGCGT
Source organism: Pseudomonas tremae (assembly GCF_001401155.1). Lineage (GTDB taxonomy): Bacteria > Pseudomonadota > Gammaproteobacteria > Pseudomonadales > Pseudomonadaceae > Aquipseudomonas > Aquipseudomonas tremae. The sequence continues at coordinate 31,289 of NZ_LJRO01000173.1, read as the reverse complement.
CCCTGGCACCAAAGTGCCTATCAACCTCCATGCCGATGAGTTCAACGAACTGATGGGTGAGGAATTCATTCCGATGATCAACAAGGGTGGCGGTGCCGGCATGCAGGTGACTGCCTACACCCAGACCATGAGCGATATCGAAGCGAAGATCGGTAACAAGGCCAAGGCTGGTCAGGTGATCGGTAACTTCAACAACGTGTTCATGCTGCGCGTCCGCGAAACGTCCACCGCCGAGCTGCTGACAAACCAGTTGCCCAAGGTTCAGGTTTTCACATCCACCCCGGCCAGCTCGGCGAATGACAGTGCAACGGGCAATACCGCGTTCACATCATCCAGTCATGACCAGGTGCAGCAGGTCAGCGTGCCAATGATTGAGCCAGCGCATGTCGTCGGCCTGCCCAAGGGCCAATGCTTTGCGCTCATGGAAGGCGGCAATCTGTGGAAAGTCAGAATGCCTTTGCCTGGCCATGATCCTGATGAAGTAATGCCGGCAGATCTGCAGGCCTTGGCGGAAAGCATGCGTCAGACGTATCAGGTGGGCAAGGTCGACGACACTGGCTGGTGGTCAGCGCCTGGTTATCAGACGCTAAACGAGTCGCTGCCTGCAGATTTGCTCGACGACTTCAAAAAAATCGCTGTTGCACCTGAGGATGCGGCATGACTCTCGGCGGGTTGAGCGATCGGCAAGGGGGCATCTGATATGGCTGACGTTGCCGATCGCGCGAAACAGCAACAAGACCACGAACAGTCGTTCATAGGATCTCTCTTCACCCTGCCCTTCCGATTCGCGGCAGTGATGTTCCTCTCTCTGGGGGGAGCCATCATCGTCGAATGGATCTGCATGTACTTCTTCTGGCCGGAGGCCGGTTGGCAGCATGCTCGTGCAATGCTCGATCATGAACTCAGTTGGCTCTCCAAGGGGTTCCTGCAGAGTGTGGTTGTTCAAGAGCCAGGCCGAACAGCGACATGGCTGGTACAAACCACATATGACTGGCTAGTGGTCAAGACCGGGCTTCAGGACTGGGTTCAACACACCTCTGATTATGCTGCGACAGGACAACGATCACGCGGTTCCGATATGCGCTACATGCTGGGCGTGGGAGTCAGCAAGTTTCAGGATTACGGCCTTGCGGCGCTCTACACGACACTGGTGTTTTGCGTGCGCCTGGTGATCCTGACCCTCGCAATCCCGTTATTTGTGATGACGGCGTTTGTTGGTTTTGTGGACGGACTGGTACGCAGAGACTTGCGGCGGTTCGGTGCAGGCCGCGAGTCCAGCTACCTGTATCACAAAGCTCGAGCAACGATGGTGCCGCTGGTGATCATCCCCTGGAGCCTCTACCTGGCTCTGCCATTCAGCGTGAGCCCATTGTTGGTGCTCCTGCCATGCGCAGCACTGCTCGGCCTGGCGGTCAGCATTACGGCGTCCAGCTTCAAAAAATACCTTTAGGTGCCCTCCATGCAATGGACAGAAGAACAACTGCCAGCTATTCACTCCTTCGCGAAGAAGCTACTGGTCCAGGCATTTGCCGGTACCGGGAAGACAACGACACTCGTCGGTTACGCCACGCATAACTCGTCGGTCAAAATGCTGTACCTCTGCTACAACAAAGCCGTTGAGATCGCGGCAAAGAACCGTTTTCCACGCAATGTGACCTGCAAAACAGCTCACGGCCTCGCCTACGCTGTCTATGGCAGCCAGTACAAACACAAGCAGGCTGGCAATCTGCGTTTGACCGACATCGCGAGGACGATCAATACCCAGGATTGGGAGCTGGCCAAAGATATCGTTTCTACCCTCAATGCCTTCATGGCCAGCAAGGATCTGGAGCTGCTGGAAGACCACTTTGTGCGATTCCAGAGCAACCGCACACTGACCTCGGTCCAGCAGCAGTACATGAGTAAAGCGCTCAACCTGACCAGAGAAGTTTGGGAGAAGATGGTCGATATCAACGACCGCTCAGTCCCCATGACGCACGATGGCTATCTGAAGCTGTACCAGATGAGCCAGCCAGATCTGAGCCAGCGTTTCGGTGCGATTTTGCTCGACGAAGGGCAGGACGTGAACCCGGTCATCGCGAACCTGGTCCAGATCCAAACAATAACTCAAGTCACTGTAGGTGATCGGCATCAGCAGCTGTATCGGTTCAGAGGCGCTGTGGATGCTTTAAACAGCCCGGCGATGAAGGATGCCGAGAAGCACTTCCTGACTCAGAGCTTCAGATTTGGACCGGCTGTTGCCTACGTGGCCAACGTCATCCTTTCCTTCAAGGGTGAAAAGATCCCCCTGCAAGGCCTGGGACAGCCGACGTTGGTGAAACGAGCCTTACCGGACGATCTCCCTCACCGCACCTACCTGCACCGTACTGTGAGCGGTGTGATCGAGAACGCGCTGCGCCTGGTCAACCAAAACCACCGCATGCAGTGGATCGGAGGGATCGACAGCTATTCCTTGCGCGATCTGGAGGACCTGTTCTATTTCAGCCGGCATATGAATGACCAGGTCCAACAGCGCAAATTGCTGAACGACTATGCCGATTACGACCAGTATGTCGTGATCGCGAAGGCCACGCAGGATCCAGAGATGTTGCGGTCGATCAAAATCATCGAAAACTATGCAGACCTGCCCCAACGAATCGAGCAGCTGCGTGCTGTATCTGTCACGTCGGAGCTCGATGCAACCGTGACCCTTACCACTGCGCACAGAGCCAAAGGTCTGGAGTGGGACTTCGTTGGGCTTTATGACGACTTTTCTGCAGATCCGCTCTCCCCTGACATCGACGCCGGCAAACGCGACGATGAGCTGAACCTTCTATACGTAGCTGTCACACGAGCCATGAAGATTCTGGCCGTCAACTCGCTGGTGATCGACATCATGCAGCGCTTCAAAGACATGAGACAGAACTCAAAACATTGATGCGCCGCGCCCTCCCAGCCAGCTACCTCTTAAAACGTAAGTCATCTTCGGTCAGTGTGAAGAAGTCGGGTACTACATCGGTATGAGCAACAACATCATCGAGGCTCATATATTCCCAATCAGGTGTATTGCTGGCATCGAGGGTGACGATGGCCCACGACCCTTCAGAAGAGATTCCAATGCCAGGCGCGTAGTGTTCGACCCAAGTAAATTGCTCAAGAACTTCGTACATCGAAGAAAACGCCTTGGGTAAAGCACGCTCGGTATGAAGGCGATGAATCACACCGCTGATGATCTCTTCGATGTCATTCGTGACGAAGGGGCCGTCATGGTCTCGCAACTGAGCGATCAAACCGAACAGCGTTCCTTCACCGGTAATACCCACGCGTACAAAACAAGCCCCCGATGCGTAATCGCCCTCGTATTCAAATCTTCGATAGTCAATCGTCCGCACTGCACTTGTCCTTCTAGGCTATGTACGTAAACCAATAAATACGATTTTCTGTAAAATACACCGCTATTAAAGCCAGGTGGCAAAGATAGCAAAGCGGTATGAATTCCCCGACGCAGCCTGGGCGACGCTGAAGCACTTCGCGAGTACTGCGACCGTTATCGCTTGCAGCCAGCCATTCCATTGCGCAGCATGAAGCGCAAACCCAAGCCGGGATTTCCGCGCCTGTTTGATTGGCCCAAAATATCGGCAGCACAACATCATCGATCGCATGCTTGGCTGGCTGGCTGGCTGGCTGGCTGAAGGAGAACAGACGCATCGTAACGCGCTTCGACAAACTCGCAACAAGTTTTGCGGTGATGGTCTCATTGGCCTGTGCCATGCGGTGCCTGAGACAATACTTTACGTACAGAGCCTAGCAAGGGTTGTACGTTGTGCGATGTCAGTTAAATAATAAAAATATGTAAGCAACATATTTTAGAGCAGTCTTTCTGAAAGCATTGTGATCATATCAATTTGCCTCTACGAAAACTGTTCTATCTCAAAAAAAACTTGACCCGAATATTTTGAGGGATTAGATTCCGATTACTCCAGACAGTTGGATCCAATAGCTCCAGTTGTAGATACTAAAAAGACCGAGCAGGACTTTGCCATCGGCTAGTCAGCACATTGGCGATCTCGAAAGCTTCTTGGAATGGTGGCTTTAGGAGAGGTTTTTATAGTCAGCCGATTGGACTTAATAGGTACCCAAAACATCGCAAGATTGTTGATGCCGAAACAAGATAATATTCTCATATAATAAGGAATTTATATGTCTATGCGTCATCATTACTTAATGACACCGGGTCCATTGTCGTTAACCGACGACGTCAAAGCGCAGATGCAGTTTGATATGGGATCACGTGATCAGGCGTTCAAAAACATTACCGCTCTGATGCGTGAGCGGATTTTAGATCTGATCGATGGCTGTGGCTCGCACTCGGTAGTGCCAGTCCAGGGTAGCGGTACTTACGGAATTGAGGCCGCATTGACGTCGTTCATCTCGTCGTCTGATCGACCGCTCGTATGCATCAACGGCATCTATGGTGAGCGGATCCTGAAAATTCTGAAATTACGGGGCGTTCAGGCGGTTTGTATCAGAGCCCCGAGTCATGAGGCGCTGTCAGTCATCGACATCGCCGCTTACTTAGAACAGGATCTATCGATTACACACATCTGTTTCGTTCATTGTGAAACAACCACCGGTGTGCTCAATCCACTCGAAGCCATCGTTAATCTGGCAACGCAGCGAGGTATAAAAACCATTATAGATGCAATGAGTTCTTTCGGCGCCGTCGATATCAGCGCAAAAAGAGCCCGTTTCGATGTACTCATAACGTCCAGCAATAAATGCATTGAGGGTCCGCCGGGTGTGGCGTTCGTCATAGCGAATCTCGACTTGCTCAGGGCCAAGGAGCATTCAATGAGTTCGTTTGTTCTTGATGTCCGTGACCAATGGAAAAGCCTTGAGCAGACCGGAGAGTGGAGATCGACGCCTCCCACGCACGTGGTCCAGGCATGTACGAAAGCTCTGGAAGAGTTGAGTCTGGAAGGCGTGGCTAACCGGGAGCAACGGTACTGCTCAGTGCGGGACGAAATAATTCGCGTAACCACACCTTATGCGTCGCCACTATTGAGCGCTGAAGTGCGCTCCCCCGTTTGTCTGGCGCTGACTGCGGATGGTATTATTGATACCCCTAAAGACTTCAATAAACTTTACCTGCACCTCGTAGATTACAACCTCTACATCTATTCAAAAATGCATGCTCAGACGCGCAGCTTTAGGGTCGGATGTATCGGAGCAATCAAACCCCTGTGGATACGTTTGCTAGGCGATGCATTTCGGGAGTTTTTTGATAAAACGAATAGTAAACCCATGGCACCGGAGCGTGTTGGATCAGCACTCGTCAGAAGGAGCTTGTAATATGTCACGCATTATTCACGATAACAGTATGTCTGTGGAAACGGCGCTTTTGCATGCGGGGTATCGTCACGACCCCACTACCAAGGCCGTCGCGGTGCCTATTTACCAAACGACAGCTTACGAACTTGACGGTGACTTGGCCCGAATTGCAGACATTTACAATGTAAAAAGTGACGGTTTTACTTACACACGCATCATTAACCCTACTACGCGCATTCTTGAACAGCGGTATGCAGTGGTCGACGGTGCAGTTGATGCCTTGGCCGTGGCCTCAGGGCAGGCTGCGACTTTTCTTGCGCTGGTAAATTTGTGCAGTGGGCGTCCAGGCGATAACATAGTCGTTTCGAAGTATCTATATGGAAACTCATGGAATTTATTATTTAACACCTTCAAAAGACTTGGAATTGAAGCGCGATCAGCAGACCCACGTGAGCCTTCGTCGTTTGAGCAGCAAGCCGATAATAGAACCATTGCCTTCTTTGGCGAGATTTTTTCCAATCCGTGTCTTGTACCTTTACCGCTCAGAGAACTTTCCGACATCGGCAAGCGCCTAGGTATTCCCATAGTCGTGGATAACACGACCACGCCTCTGGTGTGCGGTCCCGCTAAGCTTGGCGCCGCAATTACAACCTACTCTGCGACAAAGTATATATGCGGCCATGGCACTACTCTCGGTGGGTTAGTGACCGATAACGGCACGTTCGACTTCGACGATTCTGACCGTTTCCCGTTATTCAATGGGCCGGATGAGGCGCACGGGGGAATACTCTGGCGTGAGGCTGTTAAACAACTGGACGACTTGAGTGGGAGCCCCTGCCTGTTGAAAGCACGCATGACATGGCTTCGCGATACCGGTGCCGCGATTAGCCCGCTTTCGAGTTTCCAATTAATTCAAGGTTTGGAAACACTTCATTTACGCATGCAGCGCCACTGCGAAAACGCCACAATAGTGGCAGATTTTCTGCAACGGCACCCCAAAGTCAGGAGTGTTTCGTATCCAGGACTCTTCACCGGACAAGATCGCGAAATGACAGATGAATTAGTAGACGTTCATGTCGGTTATGGGGCAATGATCATGTTTGAATTGGACAGCGAGGCGGCAGGTCGGACGTTCATTCAGAATATCAAGCTCATGTACCACGTATCGAACGTCGGCGATGCGCGAACACTGGTGACGCACCCCGTCTCTACAACCCACACCACCGTTCCGAAAACACAGCGCGAAGCCGCAGGTATATTTGACGGTTCAATCCGTCTTTGCATCGGTATCGAAAATGTGAATGACGTGATTGAGGATATCAAGCGCGGTCTCGACGCCGTTTGACAGCCAATCCGGCAGGGAGGATCACTTCATGGAAACGTCTGATTTCTGGAAGCTACGCAACAAACGGTTTAATACATTTCAGTTTTCTCGCGACATCATGCGCGAGTTGGCTAAACTAAGGCCTGATAATATTACCGGCGCGCTGTATATACTAAAAGACTACTTAGTCGTACTGACTTGTGTGTTTATCACGCTGAACATCAGTGAGTGGTTTTACCCGATTGCTGTGCTAATGATTGGCGCGCATCAGCGAGGACTTACGACGATCTCGCATGATGCTGCACATCGAATACTCGCGAAAAACACGTGGTGGAACCACTTTCTAGGCACAATATTTGCGGCCTACCCGATTTTTCAGCGGCATTGGGCTTATCGCGTTTCTCATGTGCATCTTCACCATCCGCATCTGGGCGATCCCGAAAAAGATCCGGATTTGCAATTCTTCATCGCTTCCGGTGTCTATGAGGTTCGAAAGCCTCGGGAGTACAAGCTTTCTATTGTCTGGAAGGCTATTTTAGGTGGGGCCACACTGCGCTATTTGAAATACCTGTGGCACAACCGCTTTCTGATTTCGAACAAGCAAGACAAGAGCGTTAATAAACACGGTGCCATTATTGACACCTATGGCTTCGTGGCCTTCTGGGTAACCGTTATCGCTGGCTTCGTCATGACTGATAACGTGCACCTACTGCTTCTGTTCTGGTTGATTCCTTATTTGACCACGTTTCAAATACTGGGTTGGTTTACTGAAATCGCCGAACACTCTCCAATGTGCGAAACAGAGAACCAAAATATTTATCTCACTCGAAACAGAAAAGGTAACTTGATGGAGCGAGTGCTCTTTGGTGTCAACTTCGACGAATACCATCTGGAGCACCATCTTTCGCCAGGCGTACCATTTTGGCTGCTAAAACGAGCACAAGAGATCCGTATGCGCGATCCGGAATATGCAGAGATCGCAAAGTCATGGGGCGGTTTATTTGTATCAGGGCCTAATGGGCAGCCCAGCGTGATCAGTCAATTGCTCGACCGCAATAAGCGTCTCTACGAAGCGCAATATGCGTCGCCTGACACACCGGAGCAGGCATAATGACTAACAAATATTTTGATGCGACCCGTGCTGTAGTCGGCGTGGCGGCAAATCGGCACCTCCATGACGGTGTTCACCGTGACTGGTTGCGGCGGCGTTATATTGATGCACTAGAACGCTACGCCTCCGTTGAGTGCGTGATCATCCCTACCATCGACGGCAACCTGTCCAGGGAAGAAACCCTGCGCAAATTCCGTGACGTGATGTGGCGTCTTGACGGTCTCGTGTTGACCGGCGACGAATCGAATCTTGACCCGAACATCTTCGACAAACAACTGGCCTGGCATTGCACCGCAGACGATGTTGTTCCAGGCGAGCGGGACCGGCCGAGGGATCGTCTTTCGAGTGTTGCATTGTCTGTTGCGATCGAATTCGATATGCCGATTCTCGGCATCTGCCGTGGCTTGCAAGAGATGAGTGTTCATCGTGGCGGCAAGCTGCATCCCGACTTATCGGCGTTAACTCAAAGCGTTTCACACAGTGAGCTGCCTAACGTGCCCCGTGATCAACAGTACCTTCCCACACATACAATCAGCGTCATGCCAGTCGGACGACTGTCGCCAATTGTAGAAAGCTCTGAACTATACGTTAACTCATTGCACAACCAAGGCATCACCACAGTAGGCGCCGGTGTGCAGATAGAGGCGGTCGCCTCGGACGGCGTGATCGAAGCGCTTTCATACAAGACGTCATCAACATTCCAGCTCGCAGTGCAATGGCACCCTGAATGGCATGCGACCACCGACGTCACAAGTCAGAAGGTTTTCAAAGCATTTGGAAGTGCATGCCAGGCTTACCAGTCAACAAGGCCACCGCCAAGGGGCCCGGGTGAATCAACTCAATGAGTTGCGTACTTTATCTATTTTAATTACGTATTCAGTGTGAGTCTGGCGGACTTATGGATTTACAGTTGCTGGTCCTGTTTATTGTTGCTTTCACGTCGGCCGTTGCTGTGCCCGGCCCAAACGTCGCGTTTGCCGTCGCCCAAGCTCTCAAATATGGAACAAAAACGGTAGTCCCCTGTTCATTTGGTTTCGGGTTGGCAACCGCAATCCACGCGGTAGTCGCGCTTTCGGGTGTCGGATTGGTCATTCGCGATCACCCTTGGGTTCTGAATTACCTGCGATGGCTTGGGGCAATCTATCTTGCATACCTTGCGATCAGCACTTTCTTTGCAAAGCCGTCTCCGAGCGAGACAAATGTTATCGTTTCGAGTCCAAGGCAGATGTTTATCGATTCGCTGCTCGTTGCTTTAACCAACCCGAAAGGCTGGTTAGCGACCTTGCTTACTTACCCTACCTTCATCAGCCCACATGTGTCGTACATCCATCAAGCGATAACGTTGAGCCTGGTCGGCATGATTATTTCACTGATGATCTACGGCGGCTACATGTTCCTCGCGCAAAAGGCACGCGCGGCCTTCAATAACGAATCCATAATCAATCGGATAACTGGAGTTATTTACGCCTCGGTCGCGCTTTGTCTGGTGATGCTTTCCTGATGGAGGTAATGGAAATGCCGATGAGTTATCGGTGTAAGGCACAAAACCTAAAGGAGGCTGGAAGCCCATGTCGATCATAGTTCCCAAAGGTTTACCCGCAGGTTACACACTCGCGACAGAAGGCGTCATGGTGATGAATAATGACAGCACGGTCTGTCCGCTTCATCGGCCGTTGCGCGTAGGCTTGCTGAATCTTATGCCAAACAAGATAGATACAGAAATACAGATCGCACGTTTGCTGGGGGCTACCCCGCTGCAAGTCGAACTGACACTGGTCAAAATAACGAGCCATTCACCCAAAAACACGCCGCACGAGCATCTAGCATCGTTTTATCAAGATTGGCACGATATCCAGGCACAGAAGTTTGACGGGTTCATTGTGACCGGAGCACCGGTCGAAACGATTCCTTTCGAGCAAGTTCATTACTGGCATGAACTAACCCACATTTTTCGGTGGACGCAAACCAACGTTCACCGGTGCTTTAATATTTGCTGGGGGGCTCAGGCAGCTATGCATTATTTTCATGGCATGCCTAAGTACACACTAAATGAGAAAGCCTTTGGCGTATTCAAGCATCACGGCGTCGGAAATAAGTCCCCTTACCTGAAGGGGTTATCTGACGACTTCAACATCCCGGTGTCACGCTGGACGGAGATGCGGTACACCGATATCCCGACCAACAGCGGTATATCCGTTCTGATTGACTCGCCAGACACTGGCTTATGTTTGCTTGATGACCCCAATCATCACGCGCTTCATTTCTTCAATCATATCGAATACGACTCGCACTCACTGGCGGATGAATATTTTCGCGACAGAGAGGCAGGCAGATGCGTTCCTCGTCCGAGGAACTATTTCCCCGAGGACTGTGAAGCGTTACTCCCGAAAAATCAGTGGCGCAGCCACGCCCATCTCTTGTTCGGAAATTGGATCAATCAGATTTCTCAAACGACTCCGGCCGACTTGAACCACATTGGCCAAGATCGCTCTCGTACGCCTTCAGTCGGGAAAGTTTCACGATCCGGAACGTAAGGCCTGGTTGAAGGGGCATCACTGCTGTGCCTGCAATCGCCACTTGGCAAAACCGGTTTAAATAAAAGCTCTTCTTGGTCACTGAGTGGGAGTACAAATATGACATTCGAAGAATTACAACTCGCAGTAACCGCCGGTTCAATCGATACGGTACTTGTGTGCATGGTTGACATGCAGGGCAGACTTATGGGAAAGCGCTGTCACGCAGAGTTTTTTATCCAGCACGGTTATCAGGAAACTCACGCATGCAATTACTTGTTAGCCGATGACTTGGAGATGCTGCCTGTGCCAGGTTACAGCAGTGCCAGTTGGAAAAGAGGGTACGGAGATCTCCTTCTCAAGCCAGATCTGTCAACCCTGCGGCCATTGCCGTGGCTAGATGCAACCGCACTGGTGATCTGCGATATATTTGATGCCGCAGGTCAGCCCACGGCTCATTCGCCTAGACAAATTCTGCAGAAACAGTTGCGCCGATTAGCTGATTTGGGCATGTGCGCCGGTTTCGCATCGGAGCTGGAATTTTATGTGTTTGATGAACCTTACGATGCAATAACAAAAAAGAATTACAACAACCTGGAGACATTCGGGACCTATAATCAGGACTACCATATCCTGTCGACGACACGTCAAGAGTCTGTTATGCGTCCGATTAGAAATGGACTTTACGGGGCAGGCGTTTCAGTTGAATGCACCAAAGGAGAAGGCGGGGCGGGTCAAGGAGAAATCAATGTGCGTTATGCTGATCCCTTGCTAATGGCAGATGACCATGTCCTCATCAAGCACGGTAGCAAAGAGATCGCGGCGCAGCATGGCAAGGCGATCACCTACATGGCCAAGTGGAATTATGAGCTCGCTGGCTCCTCGTGCCATGTCCATTCATCACTTTGGTCTCTAGACGGACGGCCGCTTTTTTACGATGCGTCAGCCCCCAGCGGTATGTCTGCGTTAATGAAAAGCTACTTGGGAGGTCTGCTGAAATATTCGAAAGACATAACCCTCTTGTTGGCCCCCTATATCAACTCCTACAAGAGATTTCAGATGGACACCTTTGCACCGACCAAGGTCGCCTGGAGCCAGGACAACCGTACAGTTGGCTTCCGTGTTTGTGGCGAAGATTCAAGCGCAGTCCGAGCAGAGTGCCGTATAGGCGGTGCGGATCTGAACCCTTACCTTGCGTTCGCAGGCCTTATTGCCGCAGGTCTAGCGGGTATTGAAGAGAACCTGGATCTGCCATCGCCGTTCGTCGGGGATGGCTATCGGGATACCGAGCTACCAGAAATTCCCAAAACGCTGCGAGCGGCTACCGAAGTTGCTTCGAAGTCGGCATGGCTGCGTAGAGTTCTGGGAAACGAGGTTGTTGACCACTATGTTCACGCCGCACAGTGGGAACAAGCAGAACATGATCGGCGCATTACTGATTGGGAGTTGTCCAGAGGATTTGAAAGAAGTTGAGGAGAAGCCTGCCACTGTCTTTTTCCCGTTTCAATCTGTCTCTGTTGTTCCCAGGGAGCCTACAGAATGCGGAAAAAATCGTACTACAAGGGCTTCCCCATTGGGCACAAGCCCAATAGCTTCTGTTTTACTCCGCTGCATGTGCCGGATCGACGTACGAAGTGAAGGACTGCGGTACTACAAACGGTCATATTGATCGCCCCAAATATCGGCAGCGCAACATCATCGAACGCATGTTTGGCTGGCTGAAGGAGGACAGAAGCATCGTGACGCGCTTCGACAAAATCGCAACAAGTTTTGCGACGATGGTCTCATTGGCCTGTGCCAGGCGGTGGTTGCGACAATACTTTCGTACAGAGCCTAGAACAAAATTTACGTAACGCAGCTTTTCCCCATCTTCTAACGAACATCTCACTGCAGGTTACATTTTCCAACCTTGAGGTTTATCGTTGCAACTGGCTGTTGCAGCGTGAAGACACACCTGATTCATCATTCCCTGCCTGGCATTTGGTACTTATGACTACATTTGAATACACCCAGACCTTCGTCCTCCTGCCCTATAAAACCGTGACCAGCGGCGTGCTGATGTTCAAGTCGACAGATGAGACGACCGAACCGGATATTCAAGGCTACTTGAGCAACCCTGAAACTCTGGCCGTATTGAACCGCTACGGTCGAGAGGGGTGGGAGCTGGTCAGCGTTCAGCCGATCAATCGTGGCCACGAGCGATTTGGTAATCAAAACGCCCAGGCGTGGGCGGTTGGGTATGCAATCAGTACCGGGTTCCTGTTCTTCTTTAAACGCAGCATTGTCACTCCGACCCGTTTGGATAAACCCTCTCAGACCTAAAAAGGGTTTCGTACTGATTCAAACCGAGCCCTTGGTCATGCTGTGGACATAGATTCCTACAGCTTCCAAGGCCCGCGACGTGAACTTCAATCCCCCCGCGCTCAGATCAACGTCTTCACGTGTGCAGATCTGCTTGACCGCAGTCATGCTGTGCACACCCCTGCTGTTTTCCGCGCATGCTGGAGCAGCCGGCACGGCTTCTGAACAAGCCAATGTGGAAGTGATGATTCGCCAGCTCAACGCGCTCGAGGCCGTCGCGCAGCGCAGTGTCGATCTTCCACAAGACCCGGCTCAACGCTATCACCTGGACTATCCCAGATTGGTCAGCGACATCGCGCGCATCCGCCAAGGTTTGCAGGACTACCTGTCGCCCTCCCGCGCACAGCCTCGTGACCCCGTAGAAATTTCCGGCCACTACAACGTCAGCGGTGATCACACGCCATGACGATGTCCTCCACCCAGATCAGCGCCTTCCAGGCGGCGGCGGGCTTTACGCCTGCCAGCAGCAACACGCTGTGGACCGGAATTGCAGTGGGGATCCTCCTGCTGTGGGGCGTCTGGGTGTTTTCAAGCATTTATCGTGGCTGGGCTACCCGAAACCTGGCAGCCCCGGCGGCGGCCGTTGCTGCTGCTCGCTGGGCGGTGCTGTTCATGATCATGACTTTCATGTTGTTGAGTTGATTTTTCACAGGAGATAAAGATGACGCTGCTTTCATTGTTCACCCAGGCACGTACCTTTTTGAAACATCGGCCTTATCCGGTCCTGCTGATGGCTGCCACCCCCGGTAGTAGTTCTGCAGCGCTACCGGGTGCCCAAGCCCCCACGCGCGGCACAGGAACCAGCTTCCTGCAGACGTTCCAAAACTATGCCTTCGATGGTTTCACGCTGCTCGGCTTATGCCTGTGCGCGTTCGGCATCATTCTGGTGGGCCGACATGCCCTGGGCGTCTATCACGAAATCCACATGGGCAAGGCCAAATGGGCCGATCTAGGCAGCACCGCTGTCGTCGGCGTCTGCTTGATTGGCGTCACGATCTACCTGGTCACCACCGCGTCTAACATCCTTTAAGTCATAGAGGCTTCCATGACTGAGCTTCAGCACGATCAGCATGAAGACGGCACCCTGCGTTTTCTGCCCAGTCGCTTGAACAACCAGCCCGTGGTGATTGGCGGTCTTACGGCGGACGAGATGTGGGTCACCGTATTTGGGTGTAGCGGGGCAGGCTTTGTGATGGGGCTGCCGTTGGCCTTCGTGATCACTCCATCCATGCCCGTGGTCTGCGCACTCATCGGAGGAACATTGGGGCTGCTCATCGCAGCTCGGGTCTTGCGACGCCTCAAACGCGGCCGACCCGAAACCTGGTTCTACCGCACGTTGCAGCTGCGGCTCGCCACATTCGGCCCCGTGTCATTGAACAACGCCAATCTGGTCATCCGATCGGGCAACTGGACGTGCCGTCGGAGGGCGCAACAATGAGCCGTTATTTAAAGCTGGCCGACTCGCAGCGAGCACACATCACCAGTTTGAGGATGGCCATCGTCCTGCTGGCGCTCCTGGCCTTGGGGCTGGGTATCGGCTGGTATCGAGCACCGCAGAACATGACCATTCACGTTCCGCCCGACCTGCGTTCCGGCAGCACACGCCTTTGGTGGGACATCCCTCCTCAGTCGGTGTACGCCTTTGGCCTGTACATCTTTCAGCAAATGAACCGCTGGCCGGTCGACGGTGAACAGGATTATCAGACGAACATCACGCGCCTGGACGCCTACATCACACCGGCCTGCAAGCAATACCTGCAGAGCGATTTTGATCTGCGCAAGTCCAGTGGTGAGCTGCGCAAGCGTGTCCGCGGTGTCTACGAGATTCCCGGCCGAGGCTTTGGCGACTCGCCTGAACTGCGGACGGTGACCAACTCCATCGACGACTGGACGGTGACGCTCGACATCTCAGCCGACGAGTATTACGGCGGTCAGCTGGTCAAGCGTGCCCTCGCACGATACCCGCTTCACGTTGTACGCATGGACGTCGACCCTGAAACCAATCCCTTCGGTTTGGCCTGGGATTGCTACAGCGGCGCACCACAACGCATCGAGGGCAATGTTGAAGCTCCAGCAACCCCGTCGAGAGGAGTCTTCAAATGAGTGTTTTGCGTGTACTCACATGCTCGACATTACTGATGGTCTTGGCTGGCAACGCCCAAGTCGCCTCGGCGATGGAGATTCTCCGCTGGGAGCGTTTGCCACTGGCCATTCCACTGCGCATCAATCAGGAACGCATCGTCTTCGTCGATCAGAATGTCCGAGTCGGGCTTCCGAGGTCTTTGACAGACAAGCTGCGGGTGCAGAGTACGGGCGGCGCGATCTACCTGTTTGCCAAGGAAGCGATAGAGCCCACTCGACTTCAGCTGCAGAACGCCAAGACCGGTGAGATCATTCTGGTGGACATCGCTGCTACAGAAGCACCTACGGATCAACCGGCGCTGGAGCCGGTGAAGATTGTGGAAGGTGAAACATCATCCGCACGCTACGCCGGGGCTGCTACAGCACGCTCAGGCAAGCCCTCTACCGCATGCCCAGAGGAAACCAGTCGCTCGAAGGTTGAGGATGATGAACCAGAGGACGTGGTCAAGCGGGAAACGCCTGTCCCAGTGGTTCTGACACGCTATGCGGCGCAAGTGCTGTATGCGCCGCTTCGCACCGTCGAGCCTGTGGGCGGCATTGCCCAGGTGAAGATTGATCGCCGCCTGGATCTGACCACCCTGCTTCCCACCTTACCGGTCACCGCCTCCCCTCTGGGAGCATGGCGTCTGGACGACTTCTGGGTAACTGCTGTCAAACTGCAAAACCAGACGGCGCAGCGCGTCACGCTCGACCCTCGGGAACTGATGGGTGAGTTCGCGACCGCAGCATTTCAGCACCCGTATCTCGGACCTCTTGGTGATGCCAGTGACACTACGACCTTGTACCTGGTCACGCGGGGACACGGGCTGACACAAGCGACCGTGTTCTCCGCCGCCCCAGCAGATCCGCGTGCAACCCGGGGAGCCAAGCATGAAGAGTAACCCGCTGCTCAAGTACCTGGTGGTTCCGCTTCTCCTGCTCACGGTATTCATCGGCATCAAGATGATGAGAGGTGGACCCGAACAGCAGGCTGACAACGCACCGGCCCCAGCACTCACAGCGGAACAGGCCAAGGCTCTGGGTGTGGAAGGCGACACGCCGAGCGACACGCTACGCACGGTCGTGGCTGAAGGGCGCGAACTCAAGCAGCAGATCACCGATGTGATGGCGCAGAACTCAGCCGTCAAGCAGGACAACGAGGCGCTCAAACAACGATTGGCGAACATCGATCAGACGGTAGAGCAGCGTCTGAAGAATGCCCAGGAGCAGTTCAAGCTCGACAGTCAGCAACAACAGCAGAGCGTGCTGGATGGCCTGCGCAAACAGATGGATGAACTGACCCGGATGGGACAAAACGGCGCTACGAACCCGGATCTACCGATTGGCCTGGGCGTTCAGCAGGGAGATGGCCAACAGTTCAAGTCCGACTCAAGCGGTTCAGACATCGTCTGGATCGATCCGCAGGACGCGACGGCCCTGGACAGCAACGGTAAACCGATCACTGCTGGCACGAGCATCTCTCCGAGCGGCTACAGTTTTCCTACGGCCTTCGGCGAGTCCGTAGACCGAGGCCAGAAAGCCCTGACGACAGGCGCTCAGTCTGTCCGCGATGACATGGGTGGCCAGCAACAGGAGCGTAAGAAGGTACGTCGTGCTTACACCCTGCCTCAGAACTCGACGCTGATGGGATCAGTGGCCATGTCAGCGTTGATTGGCCGGGTTCCCGTGGATGGGACGGTTAATGACCCCTACCCGTTCAAGGTGTTGATCGGTCCGGACAACCTCACTGCCAATGGCATTGATCTCCCTGACGTGGCCGGTGCCGTGGCCAGCGGTACAGCGTCCGGCGACTGGACCCTCTCATGCGTGCGGGGGCAGATCAAGAGTCTGACCTTCGTGTTCAACGATGGGACTGTCCGTACGTTACCCGCCCCAGTCCAGGGCGGTAATCAGCAGAATAATAACCAGAACAATCAGAACAACTCTGGAGACCAACAGCCCATCCAGGGTGGTCTGGGCTGGATCAGTGATCCCTACGGCATTCCGTGCATCGCCGGCGAGCGGCGTAGCAATGCGCAGCAGTACATCGGCTCACAAGCCCTGATTACCGCAGCAGGTGCTGGAGCAGCCTCGTTGATCAAGACCGAGGGCAGCACCTCCTCTTACGTCTCGAACGCATCTGGCACGCTTGGTAGCACCGGTTTGTCTGGTAACGAGGCGATGGGCAAAATCCTGACTCAAGGCGTCATGGACGTGTCCAGCTGGGTCAACAAACTGTATGGCCAGGCGTTTGCGGCCATCTACGTCTTACCTGGTGCGCAGGTCTCACTGCACATCGATCAAGAGCTGGAAATTGACTACGAACTCAAAGGCCGCAAGGTCAAGTACGCCTCAGGAGCGAGCCATGCCAATGCCAACCTGGATTGATCTTTCAAGGCCGCCCCGTAGCGGACGGCTCGGCCTGTCACTCATTGTCGCCTTGCTCACACTCGCAGGATGCCAGACCAGCAAGGAGGAAATGCTGCCGCATGGCGACAGCACCATGATGGATGTCTGGAACCAGGGCACCACGGGCTCGGGCGGCAGCGCCACTGGTCGGCAACTGCTCGATGCTCGCGCAGAGCTGCGCCGCCCGATCGATGTGCGGACCACTCAGCCACTGCAGGACAGCGCCGCGTACACACGCACGGCTCAAAACGAGATCTACAGTCAGTTCAAGCGCCTGCCCAATCCGGACCTGGTCATGTACGTATTCCCTCACCTGGCGGGCTCAGATCCCGCACCAGTACCGGGGTATACGACTGTTTTTCCGCTGTATCAACGCGTGCAATACGCGATGCCCGGTGAGCGGGTGGAGGATTATTGATGGGACTTTTGAAGCGTTTGACAAAGCGTCGGGATCGAGGCACTGACACTGTGGTTGATACTCCAGTCGAGACGATCGCCGATCAGCTAAGAGAAGAGGCCATCTTCGCGCAGGCCAGAGAGCGTTATCTGGCTCGCCTGGCGGCTGAGGGAATACCAGAGCCTGGCGCATGGCTAGATCCCAAGCGCAAACCTGCGACGGTCGACGATATCGCAGCCCTGTATGCCGTCAACCCGTCATTCGTCGACATGCTGCCCTGGACGGAGTACCTCCCTCAGGAACAAGCGATGCTGCTCGAGGACGGCAAGTCACTGGCAGCATTCTATGAGCTCACCCCCATCGGCACCGAAGGTCGGGATCCTGAGTGGTTACGCAAAGCGCGCGATGCTCTTGAAAATGCGCTGCAGGACAGTTTTGACGAACTGGATGAATCGCCTTGGGTGGTGCAGTTCTACGCCAAGGATGAAACCAGTTGGGAAGATTATCTGGAGACGTTGCATGATTACGTCCAGCCTCGCGCTCAGGGTACGGCGTTTACAGAAATGTACCTGCAGCAATTCAAACATCACCTAGAGGCAATCTCCAAGCCGGGTGGTTTATTTGAAGACACCAAAGTGTCTCAACTGCCCTGGCGCGGCCAGCAACGCAGGGTTCGCATGGTCGTCTACCGGCGCTGCACCGGAGATGGAGTGGTTCGTGGCCAGACGCCGTCGATGTACTTGAAAAACATTTGCGAGCGCCTGACGGGAGGACTGGCCAACGCGGGCATCAAAACCCGGCGCATGGATCGCCATGACATTCGTCACTGGCTGTTGCACTGGTTCAACCCGCATCCCGAACACTTGGGATCAAAGCGCCAGGACATCGATCGTTTCTTCGAAATCGTCAATAACCGCAAGGTCGAACCACCAGAAGAGGGCACGCTGCCGCTGGCCAGCGGCGATGATTTCTCTCAGTGCCTGTTTTACAGCGAACCGCAATCGGATGCCAAGAAAGGTCTCTGGTACTTCGACTCGTGCCCTCACCGCGTCATCGTCCTCGATCGCTTGCGCGACGCACCTAAGACCGGGCACCTGACGGGAGAAACCCGTAAAGGCGGGGACGCGCTGCATGCCTTGTTCGACAAGTTGCCCGAAGACACGGTACTCAACATCACGCTGGTGATCACTCCCCAGGATGTTCTGGAGGCCCACCTGGAAAAACTGGCACGTAAATCAGTCGGCGACAATCAAGCCTCCGCCCAGACCCGTGAAGCGGTCGACGAAGCCCGGAAACTGATCGGTCGAAAACACAAGCTGTACCGTGGCAACGTGGTTTTTTACTTGACCGGCAAGGATGAGCAACAACTGGAAAGTCGGAGCATGGAGCTTACCAATGCCATGCTTAGCGT
This sequence comes from Pseudomonas tremae, assembly GCF_001401155.1. GTDB lineage: Bacteria > Pseudomonadota > Gammaproteobacteria > Pseudomonadales > Pseudomonadaceae > Aquipseudomonas > Aquipseudomonas tremae. Next base: position 12,332 of record NZ_LJRO01000173.1, on the reverse strand, counting down.
CGGTATGGAACCTGTCTATCCTCGTGATGAAGTCGCCCCTCTCAGCAGTTACCTACGGTGGCTGCCGGCCGGTTTTGATGTTAACAAGAAACATGCTTTGGACTGGTACACGCAGATGATGCTCGCCCAGCATGTCGCGAACCTTTCGCCGGTATGGGGTCGTGCCAGAGGCACGGGCAACCCCGGCATAACCCTGTTCAACAGGGGCGGGGCACCGCTGACGTTCGACCCATTCAACAAGCTTGATCGGCAGATGAATGCCCATCTGCTCCTGTTTGGCCCGACAGGTTCAGGTAAGTCAGCCACGGCCAACAATTTGCTGACGCAGTTAATCGCCATTTACAGGCCGCGCCTGTTCATCATTGAAGCCGGTAATAGTTTCGGCCTACTGGGAGATTTTGCCCAAAAGCTTGGGCTGACGGTCAACCGGCTCAAGTTGGCGCCAGGGTCGGGCGTGAGTCTGGCCCCCTTCACTGATGCCATTCGCCTGGTGTCAACACCTGACAAAGTCACGATCCTGGATGCCGATGACATTGAAGGATCCGATGAGCATCTGCAAACAATGCCTGAACAAGGTGAAGAGGAGCGTGATGTTTTGGGCGAAATGGAGATCGTGGCCAGGCTCATGATCACCGGCGGCGAAGAGAGAGAAGAGGCTCGACTCACTCGCGCAGACCGCAGCGCCATTAGGCACTGCATTCTGACGGCAGCCAGAACATGCTTTGACGCTGAACGAGCAGTCAAGACGGAGGATGTGCGTGATGCGCTGAGTGACGCTGGCAAGGACACCACCCTTCCGGAAAAGCGCCGAGAACGCATGTTTGAGATGGCTGAAGCCATGGACATGTTCTGCATGGGGGCTGACGGTGAGATGTTCAACCGGGAGGGTACGCCTTGGCCTGAGGCAGACATCACAATCCTGGACTTGGCCACCTACGCCCGCGAGGGGTATAACGCCCAACTGTCGGTCGCCTACATCTCGCTGATCAACACCGTGAACAACATTGCAGAACGGGACCAATTCAAGGGGCGTCCAATCGTCAACTTCACTGACGAGGGTCACATCATTACGAAAAACCCCCTTCTCTCGCCCTACGTCATCAAGATCACCAAGATGTGGCGAAAACTCGGTGCCTGGTTCTGGCTTGCCACTCAGAACATCGACGACCTTCCGCCAGCAGCAGCACCGATGCTTAACATGATCGAGTGGTGGGTCTGCCTGAACATGCCACCGGATGAAGTGGAGAAAATCACCACGTTCCGTAAGCTGACGCCCGCGCAAAAGTCACTGATGCTGTCAGCCCGTAAAGAGAGCGGAAAGTATACTGAAGGGGTTGTGCTTTCCAAATCGATGGAGGTTTTGTTTCGAGCGGTGCCCCCAAGCCTGCTCCTGGCATTGGCCATGACTGAGCCGGAAGAAAAAAACCAGCGGTACGATCTAATGCAGTCGTTAGGGGTAGACGAGCTGGGAGCCGCAATGGCGATCGCACACGACCTCGACCGCATTCGCGGGATTGAACCGACAACCATTACATTCCCCTCTTCACCCTTGGAGAACCTGGCATGAGAGCCATGGATGCCCTGACTCAAAATCTGATCGACAGCCTGACTCAACTGCTCAAAAACCCACAGGAAGATGCTCTGCTGGCCTTGAAAATTTGCGCACCGGTCCTGATCGAGCACTTGGAAGTCGTGAAACATGTAGCGGTTGATCGTCGAGAGATCCAGTCCCAACTGCACAAAGCGCTGGATCAGTGGCTTGAGCATCACCCACAGCCTGAAAGCGCGCAGAAGGCTCTTCTGACGTTGCTGGATCAGGAGTTGCTGGCTAAACAATTCCTCGATAAAGAGGCCTCCGCATGAAGCGCCCCACACATCGCCAGATGCTGTACGGCATCGGTGCGGTCGCCTTGGCAATCCTGGCTTTTCTGCTGACAGAACTGAGGCAGAACACGCTTGGAGTCACAGGTGGCACCCAGGCGTCAGCAGATAGTCAACAGAGGCCAAGTGGCGGATGGATTTACGGCAGCCGTGGTGCCCGTTTCACCATTGTCGAATATGCAGATCTGGAATGCCCGTACTGCAAGGATTACTTCCCACAGCTCAAAGCATGGGTTGATCAGCATCCAGACGTGAATCTTCAGTGGCACCATTTGCCCCTGCCGATGCATGAGCCTGCAGCCAGCTATGAAGCTCGCTGGGCTGAGTGCGCAGGGATCGAGCGAGGCAATGACGTGTTCTGGCTCGCAGTCGAACTCATTTATCAGCGTACTCGGTCGAACGGTGCTGGAGCTACTGGCAATCCGCAGATCCCGGGGTTTGAAGATCGGCAGCATTACATCGATAACTGCGCGTCGAGCAACCCTTCCGTGCGACAAGCTGTTGTTAACCAGGCTCATAAAGCCGGCCTGGACGGCATCACCGCCACACCGACGCTGGTCTTCAAGGACAAGCACTCTGGCCGCACGATCAAGCTGCAGGGAGCACCTGACGGTAACGTGCTGCTTTCCGCAATCGACTGGCTGGTCAGCACGAAGGATTTATAAATGGACCCAGCCTTTGAACAAGCCTTACAAGCGCGCTTGCTATGGGTGCAGGTCCGTAGCTATGGCTCACTTGGTTTTCATCAGATGGCGAAGATCGTTGCCAACAACGCGTACTGGCTTGTGGAAGAGCTTGCTATGCTGCAAGCGCGCTGCAAGATGCGCTACGCAGTTCCCTACGGCGCAAGATGCCGACTTATTCTCAGTGACTTTCCCAGACTGACGGACCTGAGCAGGCTCAAGCGACGAAGCTCAGATCGTTGAGGAGGAGCGCGAAGCGGCTGCCGAACACCTCCGAAGGAACAGTCGAAGACCTACGCTATCAAGTGCATCAAACGTAAAAACTGGAAAGCGCTGAACCGTCCATTCCCCGGACAGAAATTTCCTGCGGAACTCTATGCTTTTTGATGACCACGTATAGTCTTGTTAAATGAACAAATGCCCCATAGCATTAGGACATATAGATTATGCAAATAAGGAACAGTCATCTCTATTCAGCCTCAAGACTGGTGCAGAATACCTTTAATGCCTCGTCCACGAAAGAAGCGGCTAATACAATAGCAAAAAATAATGAATCCGCTGCGCTGAGCGCCACTCAAACCGAATGGACACACGAGGGCGATTCGAAAGGCAAATCTAGCAATGGCTCTCAATCATATCTCCGAAGTATGAGGTACGCTGCTTATCTTGCGGGCAGCGCCTACCTCTACGATAAAACAGTCAATAATTTTTTTCTTTCTACCACTTCCTTGAATGACGGCAAGCAAGGCTTTACCAGCGACGCCCGCCTGCAGAAGGCAGAGAAAAAGGCAGAAGCTAATTATCATGCCTACCATGATCGTGCTCATTTTGGAGGTGTTGCGCCGACGCGTTCTTCGTTATTGCCAAAATTGTGTGGGGAAAATCTTTTCGTTACGATGTTGGATTTTCGCGCCGCTACAAAAGTGCATATGAAGAACCTAATCGACACCAAGGAAGCGCATGATTCCATAGCCAATAATATTTCTTGCATCATGGGTGAGCGTGTCAAGCCTGAGTTGTTGAAAAAACACGGTATTATCCAAACTCCGCCAGATTTCGATATAACCAAGGGCACGTCTTATGATTGCAAAAATAAGTATTCTTTGTCCGGCGTTCCAAATCAAGAGACAGGGTCTTACGGCTATGCATCACGATCTGTATCTAATCCTTTTATTGAAAAGGGCGAGAACCATCATGCCCGAGCAATCAACAGTGAGCGGGCATTGACGCCAAGGAATTGTGTCGATGCATTGCAGCCGCTCCTACAGAAAAGTGAGGGCCTAGGTCCTGAAGCCCAATTCCGTGCAGGGCAAGCTCTGCTGATACTCAGGCCGTTGTACTGTGGTCCAGAAAATTGGGGAGATGCTCACAAAGTATTGATGCCCTTTCTTGAAAAAAAGGGTTTAGTTTCTCCTCATGAAAATCAAAAGCTTGGCGCAACTAGGCCGTTTACACAAACCGATATGGAAAAAGGAATTGCACGGCGCAATACGAGCCTTGCAGGACCTACACTAAACAAGCTTAACATATTTCTGCAAAAGTCGATTTACAAGAAAGATGAAAAAGCAATAAGTGATCTGACAGCCAAAAAGCTGGGTGAAATGAAGTACATCCCTATCGCCCATTTCAAGATGAATGAAGATGCTTCCAGCTTTGAGGATTCTTCTGGTCTGGCTGATTCATTTACTGGATATAACGTATCGGCATACATCAATCATGCACGCTTGTTGAGTGGTGAGGACAGACTTTCCAAGAAAGACGTGATCGCCATAGTAGGATGCCTTAATGCGATTTACGACAACGCCAGTAGTGAACGCCACACTCTTAGGGAAATTGCGCACGGGTGTTTCGTTGGAGCTGGCTACACAGTGGAGGATGCTGAAGATTTTTACAATGACGCATGCAAAGCTGCAGCGACGGAGTTCTATGGCGGAAAGGCGATCAATGTACAATAGCAGCCATACAGTAGCTCGGTTGACAAGCCTGATTCGTAACGTTTCTGTAGGCAGCATGCGTATTTGCGGACGGGCGTCGGGGTTAAGTTAACTTTCTGTTCCATTGCTCCTCGCCCCCCCCCCCCCCGATAGCTGCGTGATATTTCTTATCGCCCAATGAAGGTGCATAGAGAAGTCCGCAGATGCGGCATAACCTGGCGACTCAGTTTCAGCAGCTTTTTGCAGATATCGACCTGACCGCTTGTGAAGCGCTTCATCAGCTGTTGCTTTGCTTGTCTGCTCATCTCGTCTCACCTGTGTGCCGGTTTTGCTGGGTGCCTTTCGCCGATGCGCTTAGGTCGATCGGGCGCACAGGTGCGTGACAAAGGCGCGAGGCGAGGCCGCAGCTACGGCAAGGCCGTCGCATCGTGTTACATGGAAAATGCCAGTGACAGCCTTGCCGACCGCCCGGAATTAATCCGACTACTCAAAGATCCTCGCTGAGGTGACGTGCTGCTGGCGGAAAGTATTGATCGTCTGTCGCGGATGGATGACCAGGCATGGCAATCCCTCAAAACAGCAATCGATAACCGAGGCATACGGATCGTCTCGGTGGATCTGCCTACCAGTCATCAAGGCATAACGGCGCATTCAGGGGACGAGTCAACCCACCGCATGCTGGAGGCCATCAACTGCATGGTGATAGATATGATGGCCGAGATCGCCAAGAAGGACTATCAACAAAGAAAATAGTCAATGCCCATAGCCATTGGCCTGAAGCGGCTCAGTAAACGTTATGACCCCCATAACAGGGGTAACAACCGCGTTCATAGAATGTCCCTTAGCACTTTGGCTGTGCAGCGGCCCATTGGATATAAGCGCTTTCGATCAACCACGTAGCATCAGCTGCTGTGGGTACAGGATTGAGCGCTATTTGAGCCAGCTTTTTTTCTATCCACGTCATCAGTGCGGTACGTCCTGCAGGACAAGCCATTAGATCGCGCTCCAAATGGTTGGCAAGCTCTGAGACAGCCACATCGCGCTCGACACTTTTTGCAGTCATCCAAATTCTCCTGGGTCACCGCGGCGACTTTGCTAGGCGCTTTACGAAAAGTCGGTGATCGAAGGTCAGGTAAGACAAAACACATGAGGAAGCGGAGTCTACGTACTTTAAATAAGCATTCCGAGCTTATTTTCAATGCAGCCTCACCGAGCGCAACCACTTTTCGTAACGAACCTAATAATAAGCACCCTAAGTTAAACTTTGTTCATGAGTGATGCAATACCGCTACTCTCATAAACACTGTAGATTATTCAGGCCGCATATAAGTCGCCATTCACCATGCGCAACATGCTTGTATTGCATGCTTTACTCTTTCACTCAACAGAGGAGACCTCATGAACAACGTCACAAAAAAATCGGCATTGAAAGTACTTGCCTTGACAACTTTCGTCATTATCGGCCTTCAAGGCACGGCGTTCGCGACCGAAGCCAAGCACGCTGTATCTGTTACAGACATTAATTACTCAGTCGTCAAGGAGGCAGAAAAAAACCAAATCGGTAGTACCAAGGTACTTCCTTTACAAGCGCGCATCACATTAGGAAGTGGCAGAAAAATCAACGGCGCCTGCCAATACTGGCCGCAGGACTGCGGCTAACGTCCGTCAGCTCACAGCTGCAGCCTGACAGGCTGCGGCTGTAACTTAGCCATAAACAGCCTCCATTCATAATTACACCCGCGCCGGGATTCACAATTCGAGGTATGGCTTAACCGCCCGGAATGTCGTTGCAGTCCACTATAGAGACATTGATAGCGAAGTGACCGATCGCAAGTTTCGTCCTATCATTACTCATGAGCGTCGGTGGCGTTCGTTGGTGACCAAATAGCAGTCTGTAGCTGTAACGATCTGCAATCGAAATGGCGTCGACCTGCAATCATCGCGTTTTTCGACCGACATTAATTGAGTCTATCTGGCTCCGCGAACCAGCATTGACTGCAAACGAACCCGCATTCATCCACTTCGACCTGCAATTGAGCGCGGCCGACTAAGATTAAATACGACTGAAAAATCGATGATTTTGGCGTCCATCAGACGGTGGCTTTATCGAGCCGACCAAGCAGCACGAGGGTTTACGGACAACGCTTGAGGCGTGCGTGCAGACCGAAGCCAGCGACCAATACAAGCTTGCACTGGTGCTGAGAGTATAGGTTGATGGCTCGCCGTTTCATGGCTGCCCTGCCTGCGCCGGTCGCGCATCAAGCGGCAATGATCCCCTTTTCAAAACCTGTAACGGCGACGTTTTTGTGCCGGATTCCAACCCAGTCCTAAAGAACTGTTATTCGGAAAGCGACGACGTTTTCACTGGATAAAAGTCAGCGGCCTTCAAAATGGGTTCAAGGAACTTCTGATACTCAGACCAAGAGCTAAAAACTCTAATTTTTGCTTTAGGGTTTTCAATATCACCACTCATTCTGACGAGAAAAACACCATAACCTGCTTCGATGATTCGCTTCGCTTTTTCACCAGTAGATCCATAGGATAATAGGTAGCCCAGCGAAGTAATTCCTAGCAAAGAACCTTTCTTAGCAGCAGATGCCTTCAGCAGCGGCTCTGCTGGAAAGTCAGAAATCATCAGCATCAGAGCGCCTAGATGATGCGCCTCACCATCGAAACCATCAGCAAGCTCTTTGCTCATTCTTAAAGCGTCGGCAGCACAAGATTTAGGTATCTCGTTTTCATGCGCGAATGAGCCATAGGAAGTCAGCAGAACTGTACCGACGGTAGGAGGATTTTTTGGATAGGGTGTATAGGTTTGCATACCGGCCTCTGAAATTTGACGGTCAGTGACGAAGAAATCTAATCGAAAATGAATTGATCCTAGGGGAAATCACAATGGATGGTCTTAGGCATGGTTTGAAACCTATTCATACAATGAAAGTTTAATTTATGTTGTCTACGCCCTCGTTAGCGGTAAAGCCGCATGTTGTTTTTGGCCAGCGCTATCAACCGCTAGGAGGGCAAGGAAGCCCGGTATCATCGCAGCCCGTATGGATTTCGAACCCACGCGACGAGCGCGAAGCAACTTGCACAGGCACGGCTTTTGAGTCGTTGATAGCGTGTTTACCGGCGTCCTGCACGAGTGCCTGTTTCGCTGCAGGCGCAGCCTGGGGCGGTGGCAACGAATGCAATGGCTTGCAGGCCAATCACTGCAACGGTTGACAGGACGAAAGCTTTCAGTGCGAATTTATCTGTTACTCGCTTCATGGTGCTTTCCTCTGCATGGCTTGATGAGTGAATGAGGGCGAAAACTGCAACTAAAGCTATGATGATAAGTGGTCACTGAGCGGCATCAGGTTCCTTTTTTTGATTCAATGCGCTTCAGCGGATACAAATCGGTGTTCACCAGCTTTCCGGCGTCAGCCAACCTGTGTGTAGAGCTTTTGGTTTAAACAGCAGTATGGCTGTTTCGATTTTGGCGCGTTCGTTTTCGTCGACTTCCGAGGCTTGAACGAAAACGGTGACCAGTTCCTTACGCGCTTCGATCACTGGCAGGTGGAACTGGATTTTGCCCAGCTAGGTACAGACGAATCTGGTTGCCGGGCTCCAGTTTCTGGGGGTCCGCGCTATAAATCATGATTGTTACCGACGAAAACCCAGCACTGGCGGGGGCTGGAAATTAAAGGTTTGGATGTAGGGCCACTCGGCCCGATTGACTCATCTATACGCGAACAGACCCGAGACCTCATCTACGTATGAGTTCCAGTGGAACCGAGCCAGCGTGGTTAACCACTCATTGGCTGAGTCAGCCATCGGTTAGGTAATTCGCATGAAAAAAGCTTTCAGCTCGCTGAGGTCCGCTTTCTTAGCGTGCATTGCAGTGCTTGGTTTTTCCGGCACGGCCTTTCCGTATCGCAGGTGCAAGTCTTAATGACTACGCCCTGCCATCTGATCCACTGAGAGCTGCAGGAGATGCGTTTTAGGTACTGGGCATCCACGGTGCCCCCCATGCTTGGGGGTAAGTCCACTTTGACTGAATGGTTTTATGTATAGGGATTTCAAAATGCCTACGCATTAAGCTCAGGCTATGAAGGAGGCATCATGTCTTCATAGGAATGCATAGGAAAAAGCTGAGACGCTAGTTATGCAGTGAAAACTTGTATAAGTTTGCATTAATGCAGGTTCTTTAACCGTTGATTTTAGGTGTGGACACACCTGCCCCGGTCAGGGCTTCGCGCACCTCATCCGAGCTATCGCTTGAGCATTAAGAACTAGTCCAGCGCCTCCTAACAGTAAGACGAACGGAGAATTACAAATTTTTCATAAATAAAAAAAGCTAGCAAACCCGTGTACTCTAAACTCGCCAAGCCGTAATAGCCCAGTTAATTTCATCTTAGTCAAGGAATGTTCAAGTTGTTAAACATTCAGACAGTGGAGTCATCCAACATGCGTACTGCCAAAACCTTAATGCTCGCCCTGGTTCCTCTGAGCGTTTTCGCTTACACCACGGCAGTGGTCGCCAGACAAACTAGTACAGCGAACTGAATAGCGACCTCCAGTTCAATCTTATCAATGAACTTGGCTATATCGTAGCCTTTGCGCTCCCCCTTTATAAGTGTCCGATTATTGTTCGACCGCATGCTTGGGAGACGGTAACAACAGCTCGAATATAGTTAAATTTACTTTCTAATTACCTAAGTGAAAAAATAATATATGTGCTGGAATGGACAAGCTTCCACAGTCGCAGCCACCATCGGTCTTATGGGATGTGCATACTCCGCTTACAGAAAAGAGCCATTCGCGTTGTGGGGATGCTTGGCATTTTTCTCACTGATGGAGATCCTTCAGGCTTTCACTTACACCGTGATCAACTCCTGCAGTAATCCGATGAATCAGGTGGCCACATTACTTGGCTTCCTTCACATCGCAATACAGCCATTTTTTATAAATGCAATATCTCTTTATTTCATCCCGGAAGAGGCGAGAAATAAGGTGAAGAACTATGCGTATTTTGCTTGCTTCGTCTGCCTCATTATGATGATCCTAAAGATTTATCCTTTCGAATGGGCAAGTCATATACCCAAGGGCACGACGCTTTGTTCTGATCGCCTTTGTTCTGTCAGTGGCAATTGGCATATAGCTTGGGAAATTCCTGTTAACGATATTCTCAGCATTACCATCTTTCATTTCAAGGTCGTGTGGGCACCATATCTATTTGCCGCCTTCATCGTTCCGCTAGCCTACGGCTCTTGGCGGTTCACGATTTTCCATCTTTTTTTGGGGCCAGGTCTGGCTAGACTGACCACAGACAACCTGAATGAATTTCCTGCGGTCTGGTGCCTCCTTTCTATCGGATTTCTATTGCTGGTGATAAAGACGCCTGTCCGCAGTTGGCTTTTTGTCAAAACTGTTTGGTGGCATAAAGCGTCGACACCTAAAATAGACCGGCATCCTTGATGCACGGCGAGAGACTATCATGTCCAGCGTCGCGCGGATCACGCAAAATACGCCTATCGAGGAGAGCCTACAGAATTCGGAAAAATTGCACTACAAGGGCTTCTCCATGAGCAGCTGAGCCCATGTGTCAGGCAAAGGTGGCGGGGTCGTGGACATCTGTGGCCCTGTAAAACGCGATTGGGTGCTGCGCGATACCTCTGCCGCAGAGGTCTTGGGCATTGGTAGAAAAATGAAAGCGCGCCTAGAGGTATGCATATTCTGTCTGACAAGGACCTTGGTACGCAGATCTTTGAATGATACGTAAAACTTTTAGCGTTGTGATCGGGGAAACCGGACGCGAGCTGGCGGGTACAGCATGCCTGGAGCTGGACGAGGTTGAACCGTCTCGACAGGAGATCTGTTGCAGCATAATGTTCGGCAAGCGGCTGACCGAACTGGGGCCGATCAAATAGGCGGTGGCCGCCTATATGATGCGGACCTCTGAGAAATTACGCGCCCAGGGATCGGCATATAAAAAGATCAGGGTGAGCATCCGCACCGGCATGTTCAATCCTTGCAAATGGCGCACTGGTCCTGCTGGCATACCTCACTAACGATGTGAGGCCGATGACTCAATACGCAACGGAGGCGGTTTCACGGATTTTTCGTCCAGGCTTCCGGTACAGCACAGCCGAAGTGCTGTTGATGGATTTCTGCCGGCCAGGGAAATTCACCGATGACCTGTTCACGACCAATCAGCCGGCGAGTTCAGATCGACTGATTGCTGCTCTGCTTTGGATATGATCAATGGCAAGCGTGGGGACGTGGGACGCTGCGTACAGGATCAGTAACGCTCACTCCGGATGCACCGTGAGCTAATGAGCCCGAGCTACACGACGCGACTTGATCGGCTCTGGGTCATAAAAACTAAGTAATTAAGCACGTCAAAGCAGGGCGGCTTTGCATTTCCAAAAACAGTGTGTAGCGCTACAGGTTCCATGACAGGCAGTCCTGGTTCCTTAGTTTTGCGCACCCACAGCTACTCAGTTGACAGGCAAAGCTGGCTATGCGATCCAAGGGATGGTCTGAAGTAGGCCGCTATTTTTAGACTGCTGAGACATAGCCGCTTTCAAAAAACGGTAGCCGTTCAAAATCGATCAAGTCTGCCGCCTATTTCATCCATTTTTGCCGCTGCACGCGCCCCGCAGCAGCTATTTCCCTCATTACGGACGCACCTCTCCTGTGCTGGGGAGCAAATATCGACGCGCCATCCAAAGGTTCAACAGGGCGAATAGCGTCACCATCTGAGCAGTGTTTTTCACCAAACCCCGGAAGCGCACTTTGGTATAACCAAACTGTCGCTTGATCACTTGAAATGGATGCTCAACCTTGGCGCGAACCTGAGCCTTGGCTTTCTCGATCTTGCGTATCGCTTTGTACAATACGCTGCGTTTGCCATGTTTTTTGTAGGTGCTGCGCCGGGCTGCAATCTGCCAGATGACATGGCGTCCCGCGTGCTCTTCGCGCTTCTCGACACCGGTATAGCCTGCATCGGCGCAGACCACGTTCTCAGCACCGTGTCGCAGTTTGTCGACTGGGGTTATGTCTGCGACGTTGGCCGTAGTAACCACCACGCTGTGCACCAGCCCAGATTCATCGTCGACACCAATGTGAGCTTTGGCACCGAAGTAATACTGGTTACCTTTCTTTGTCTGGTGCATTTCCGGGTCGCGTTTTCCGTCCTTGTTCTTGGTCGAACTGGGCGCATGAATCAGCGTGGCATCAACGATGGTAGCTTGTCGCAGTGACAAGCCAAGGTCGCCCAGATAACCATTGATCACGCCGAGAATACCAGCGGCCAACTTGTGCTTTTCCAGCAGGCGACGGAAGTTGAGGATGGTGGTTTCATCCGGAATTCGCTCTAGGCTCAGGCCGGAAAACTGGCGCAAGATCGTCGTTTCGTACAGCGCTTCTTCCATCGCCGGATCGCTGTGACCGAACCAGTTTTGCATGAGATGAACCCGCAGCATCGCCATCAACGGATAGGCAGGACGGCCGCCTTCGCCCTTCGGGTAATGGGGTCCGATCAGGGCAATCAAACCCTTCCAAGGTACGACCCGATCCATCTCGATCAGGAACAGTTCTTTGCGGGTCTGCTTGCGCTTACCGGCGTACTCGGCATCGGCGAAGGTCATTTGCTTCATTGAAAAGCTCGGCGATTGGTGTCCGGGGATTTTGCCAAATCAGGAAGTCTTTTTTTAGGATTTCCTTAGACGCAATTAATGTCGGTCGAAAAACTCGATCATTGCAGGTCGAGGCCATTTCGATTGCATGCCTTTTCACCTAGAAGTCACAGGACCTGCAGCGCCAAAAACCATGCTAGGGATTCTCCGAACAA
>NZ_LJRO01000155.1 GCF_001401155.1 Pseudomonas tremae | reverse complement strand
TCTTTTTCAGAGTTTCCTTAGAGGGTGTAGACAAAATCATGTAGTGAGTCGGCGCGCGAGTATTCGAGCCTCGGCCAACCAAACCCATGCCTCGCTTACCGCAAAAAGGCGATCATGATGCATGATCAGTCGCCGAGCTCTCTCATTCCAGGCATGAGTTCGCTCCACTACCCATCGCTTGGGCATGACCACAAATCCAGTCTGAACAGGCTCCACGGAAAATAGATCGCCTTGTTCAGAGTGCCATTGCCCTGTTCTTCTGTTATTCGGGCCACGGATCACTTGAACATCGATAGCGTGCAGTTGATGGGTGCGCTGTGCCCATTTTCCTGCGTACGCACTATCAACAAAAAGCGTGCTCAGTGACGGATATTTTTCCTTCGAGTACGCCACCGCATCATCCGCCGCGTCACGATCCTGCACGCTTGCAGCACTGATACTGACAGCCAGTAGCAGGCCCAATGTATCGACGATCAGACTTCGTTTACGCCCCTTCACTTTTTTGCCTGCGTCGTAGCCGCTGTCACCGCCTTGAGGAGAACTGCGGGTCGACTGTGAATCCAGGATCGCTGCTGACGGGCTGTCAGCGCGTTCTTCCCGCTCACGCCATTGAGCTCGCAAGCGATCATGCATTTGCTCGAACTTGCCTTGAGCGCTCCACCGGCGAAACGTTTTGTAGACATTGTCCCAATGAGGAAAATCGCGGGGTAGCATTCGCCATGAGCACCCCGTGCGTACGACATAGCAACAGGCTTCCAGCAACGTGCGCCGAGAGTGAAGCGGTGGCACTCCTCGTCCGCCCTGGCTTTCAAACAGGTCGGCGACCAGTGCCCACTCGGTATCTGTCAAGCAACTCGGATATAGCTGCTCCGGCAGTTGGCGGCGGTGGGTTTCATTGTAGCCATAGGATTTATTAGGTTCAGGTGACTGAAAACTTCCCTTGGCCCGCTGCTTTACACGCGTAATCCCTGCCATTTTCAACGCTTTTGCAAAGGTGTCGGGATGCGCAGTGATACCGGTTTCGGCGAAGAATACGAGCGCCAATTCGGCCTGGCTGGAATAGGGCTGTGCATGAGCGAGTTTCACCAGCACGGGATAGTGCTCGGCGGCAATCGAGCGAGGACGTCCGGTTTTAGGCATGGCTTGAGGGCTATTCAGACAAGGGAGTGAAAGTTTAATTTATTTTGTCTACACCCTC
>NZ_LJRO01000260.1 GCF_001401155.1 Pseudomonas tremae | reverse complement strand
GAAACCCGGGGCGGTTCAAGACGGCTGCTGTCACGACGTTTGGTGGCGATCCACTCGCGGTCATCATCGTCCAGGTGGAAGTAGCGCGCCAGTTCTTCACTGGAAAGTGTCTCTGGATAGCGAGCGTAGCGTTCCCGTTGCGTGGTCGACAGGAAGCTGACGGGCATGCGTTACAGTACATCGGCGCAAAAAGTGGCCGGGGTGACGATCCGCGTACGGCCGATGCTGCCACGTTGCAGCAACCCGGCCCGTCGATCACCGGTTACGAGGTAGTCAGCCTCGCCAGTCACTGCCATCGCGAGCAAAAAGGTGTCATCAGGATCCTCAGCTTCAATGCCCTCCGCCAGAGGCAGTAACGTATCCAGTACGATGGCGCGTTGCATGTTGTTGACCACCGTGCCAACGCGGTGGGCAGGCAAAATAGCCTTGAGCTTCGGATAACGACTTACACGACGCAGCTCGTCGAGCTGGGCCGTTGATGTCACCAGATCGAAACGCTTAGCGCGCCAAGCACGATAAATCGCATCGGGTGCGCCGAGTGGCGAGATCAGTGCGCCGAGCAGGACGTTGGTGTCGAGAATGACCCGCATCAGTGCTCACGCGCCCATTGCACGGCCTCGTCGATGAGATCGGTCAGCTGCGTTTCGCTCATGCCGGCGGCGGCCTTCGCCTGCTCGACAGCTTGTTCCAGTAAATAAGCG
>NZ_LJRO01000300.1 GCF_001401155.1 Pseudomonas tremae | reverse complement strand
AAAAGCTGGTGGTTGAAAGCAGCGGTAATCAGGACAGCCCGTTGATGAATGGCAATACGCCGATTCTGGGGCTGGACGTATGGGAGCACGCTTACTACCTGCGCTATCAGAACCGTCGCCCCGAATACATCAACGCGTTCTACAACGTGGTCAATTGGGATGAAGTGTCGCGACGTTATCAGGCCGCTCTGGCCTGACTCCCGTAACCGGGCTCAAGGCAGCTTATGCGCTCAGGAATATTCGCTCTCAGCGGTGTGCGGTTGTTGCGGCTCGTCGTAGGCACGGGGCTGCTGTTGGCAG
>NZ_LJRO01000189.1 GCF_001401155.1 Pseudomonas tremae | reverse complement strand
ATTGTTCGGGTTGCATGGCCTGAAGGGCTCTCGTCGTCGGGATATGAGTCGGGATAGGAAAAGGTGCGCCAGTGGAGCGCCGCGAGGGCGCTCCTGAGCTGTTCACATTGCTCTAGCGTTTGAACAATCCCTTGAGGGCGTCCTTGAGTTCGGGGCTGACCTTGTCACCGAGTTTTTCATTCAGCTTGTCCTCAAGCTTCTCGCTGATCCGGTCGCCTGCCAGCCTGGCAGCGATCTGGCCCACGCCTTCCTTGTCCAGGCGGCAGGCTTTGGCACCCAGTTCCAGCGGGCCGCGGCACTGCACCGGCCACTCGATGCCGACAAAGCGCGGATTGATCTCGCAGGCCGGGTCCGGCATGTCGCTCTTGTCGCCTTCGACGATGATGCCGACGCGGTAATTCATGCCCAGTACGCGCAGATCGACGTCGCCGTTACCGTTGACGGCCATGCCCGGAGTACGAACCTTGAGGTCCGGGTTGCTGGCCACGCCGTTGCGTATCACCAGATTGCCGTTGAGCTGCTGGAAAGGAGTGTCCTTGGCGCGCGGTTCGCCGCTAAGCGTCTTGCGGTTGAGGATCGAAATACCCTTGCACAGCTGCTGCTCCAGGTTGGCATTGACCAGTACGCCGTTATTGAGTGCAAAGCTGGCGGTGCCGTT
>NZ_LJRO01000393.1 GCF_001401155.1 Pseudomonas tremae | reverse complement strand
GATCAATGATCGGCCTGTCTGTTTATGCACGCTTTATCGAGAACGGATCTTGATAACGTTCTGTTTTCGATAAGTCAGTTGGCGCTCTTCTTTATCTCCTGTTTGAGATAGTCCCGGGTCGTGTCCAGAATGCGCTGCGACAATTCTTCGTTAAAAGCACTGCGGGCGAGTACCAGGCCGCCTACCAAGGTAGACAGCACCGGCAGGCTCTTGGATTCAGCACCCGTCTGCGCCAGAGACTGATCGAACAGTTCCAGCAAGTGAAGAATGATTTTATCCGTTGTTGCGCTGGGCTGGTCGCGCTGACCCAGTTCCAGGCACATGGTCGGTAGTGGACAACCGCCGTCTGGCGAATCGCGACTGTCTATAGAGAGGTAGAGATCAATGAATTCACTGAG
>NZ_LJRO01000446.1 GCF_001401155.1 Pseudomonas tremae | reverse complement strand
CCATACGGAAAGCCCGGTGAGCGACTGTGGGTGCGCGAAAGCTGGCAAGACGTTCATCCAGTTCAGGTAGCTGACGGCCGTTATACGCAGCAAGGCCGTGCCGACATACCCGGCCCGCCTGGCGTGACCTACCAAACAATTTATCGCGCTGACGGCCCTTATCCGAAGATCTACCACAGCCATCATCACCCTTACCGAACGTTGCAGCCAGACCATGATCACGGCATGAACAGCCCTGCGCAAAGCGGATAAACAGGCTGGACTCAAAGCATCCACATGCCGCGCTGGGCAAGCCGCATCCTGCTGGAAATCACCGACGTGCGCGTCGAGCGGTTGCAGGATATCAGCGAGGATCAGGCCAGAGCCGAAGGCGTACGGCTTTACACCGATCATGCCGAACCCGGTGAGTGGTGGCACGTCGATGGGGTCGAAACATACAGCGCTGACCCGCGCAAATCGTTCGAGCTGCTCTGGATATCCGTCGGAGGCGACTGGAACGCAAACCCGTGGGTCTGGGTAGTCGAGTTCAAGCGGGTGACGCCATGACCAAAGAGGAGCTTGCAGAGCTCGGCACAAAGGTCTCGATTGCCATTGAAGCCGGTAAGGCAGCCGCAGCAGCATGCACCAACGATGGCGGCAGCGCCAACCTTGATCGAGTGGTTATCCCAATCCCAGGCATGCGAGCAGCGTCGATAAGCAAGCTGCCTGGCTACGTCCAGAAACGGCACGGTCATCACCGGCAGGGCATTCACCTCGCTACGCCTTGGCCGGGCCAAGGCAGCCAGCACAGCGCTGGCGTGCAGGCGATGCACAAGTCGCTGCAAGAGCAAGGCGTGGACTGCTACGTCTATTACCAGATCGATTAACCCCTTCCGCCGCCAGCGCGGCCCGGAGCCAAGAAATGAGAAAAGAGCTGATCAAGATCAGTGAGTTTCAGCGTCGGCGCTGGGGCGAGAACGGCACGCCACCGTGCCCCCAAGCGATCCGAAATTACATCCGCAACGGCCAGCTCCCAGGTGAGCAAATCGGCAAGCTCTGGTATATCGACTGGGCCGCCTACAACAAAGCAGCAGGAAATGACCTGATAGCGATGGTATTGAAAGGAGCTGCATGATGGTCCCCCGGCCGCGCAACAAATCAAATAAGGGCCTGCCCCAGAATCTGTACATGGACGACCGGCGCGGAACCTATCGATATCGCAGGCCGACTGACGGCAAGTGGTTTCAGTTTGGGACCGACCGAGTCAAAGCGGTCGACGCGGCCAAGCAACTGAATCTGGCATTCATCAGGGGCCGATCTGGTCGAAACGGTACTGGGCGTGACCTCTGAATCGTTTGCTGGCCTCCTTGATCACTATGAAGAAACCGTGCTGCCGCCGAGGGAACTGGCGAAAGGAACGCTTCAGCTGTACGCGGTTCACTTTCGGCGATTCCGGAAAGCGTTTGAAGGCAAGGCCGTAGATCAGATCAGCATTCGCATGGTTGCCGTGATGCTCGACGAACTGACGCCGCGTACCGCGAATCAGTGCCGAGCTCTGCTCATCGACATATTCAATCATGCCGCTGCTAAAGGCTTGTGCCCGGACAATCCTGCGGCCAGCACCATCAACCGTATCGAAAAGAAACAGCGCAAGCGCCATACCGTCGAGGGGCTGAAACTGATTCGCGAGAAGTCGCCGACCTGGCTACGGAACGCGATCGATCTGGCACTGATCACAGCCCAGCGCCGAACCGACATTTTGGACATGAAGTTTGAGGACGTGCGGGAAGGCTTTCTGTATGTCATCCAGCAGAAGACGGCCAAGGCCAGTGACGCAGCCTGGATTCGATTCCGAGTGACGCCAGAGTTGCAGGCTGTCATCAGTCGGTGCCGGGACAACGTGGCTTCGCCCTATCTCGTTCACCGGCGCCCGGAGCGCCTGAAGCAAAAGCAGGCCCAGACCAAGGACAACTGGACGAAGATCGAAGAGCGATATTTGACACGCGCGTTCAAGGCAGCGCGAGAGGATGCTGGGTGCTACGCGGATTGGAGTGACGAGGAAATGCCGGGCTTTCATGAAGTGCGGGCACTGTCGCTGCACCTATACAAGAAAGCCGGAAAGGACGGGCAAAAGATCGCAGGGCATGCGAGCGAGGACATGACGAAAAACTACCAGAAAGACCACGCCGAAATCGTCTGGTCAGAGGCAGTTCCCGACCTCGACATCAGCCAGTTTTCGAATTAGTTTTGCGCAAGTTTTGCGCAGGCCGGAAATTAAAAAGAGGATCAGCACCGTAAGTGACTGATCCCCTTAACAAAATATGGTCGGGACGGAGTGATTCGAACACTCGACCCCTAGCACCCCATGCTAGTGCGCTACCGGACTGCGCTACGCCCCGACTAGGCGTGTATCTGTTTTGCAACTTGCGAAAACGTTGAGAAATATACCCTAAGCATTTGAATTTTGGAAGTATCCTGGCTGATCAATTACGCCTTGAGCATGACCAGTACGTCTTCCAGCTCGGCAATCATCTCCCTAATCATCTGCTTGTACTGCTGGGTATCGTCTTTCGGTTCTCCGGTGGTAAGGCGAAGTCGGGCGCCACCGATGGTGAAGCCCTGATCGTAGAGCAGCCCGCGGATCTGACGGATCATCAGCACGTCCTGACGCTGATAATAACGGCGGTTTCCGCGTCGCTTGACGGGGTTGAGTTGAGGAAACTCCTGCTCCCAATAACGCAGAACGTGCGGTTTTACCGCGCAGAGCTCGCTGACCTCACCGATGGTGAAGTAGCGTTTGCCTGGGATGGGCGGCAGCTCGTCGTTATGACTTGGTTCCAGCATATGCCTCAACTCGGGCTTTCAACTTCTGCCCTGGACGAAAGGTGACCACACGGCGCGCCGTAATTGGAATCTCTTCACCGGTCTTTGGATTTCTCCCAGGCCGCTGGCGCTTGTCTCGAAGGTCGAAGTTGCCAAAACCTGACAACTTCACCTGCTCGTTATCTTCCAGAGCGTGCCTGATTTCTTCAAAAAACAGTTCGACCAATTCCTTGGCTTCCCGTTTATTCAGGCCCAGCTCTTCGTACAGACGTTCGGCCATCTCAGCTTTCGTCAGAGCCCCCATACGCTACTTCCTTAACGTGGCGTTTAACCTCTCCTCTAGCGAGGTGAGGATAGCAAGTGTCGTTGCGTTTACCTCATCGTCATTAAGAGTGCGCGATGGATGCTGCCAGGTCAAGCCGACTGCGAGGCTTTTTCTATGTGGATCAATGCCTTTACCCTGGTAAACATCAAATAACCTGAGGTCTGTGAGCCACTCGCCTGCATTTTCACGGATTACGTCCATGACGGCACTGGCTGAAACGTCACGATCGGCCAGCAACGCCAGGTCACGACGCACTTCAGGGAAGCGCGACAACTCGTGGAATTTCGGCAGACGGCCTGTCGAAACTTCTGCCAGCACCAGCTCGAAGACAAACACCGGACGATCCAGACCCAGGTTTTTTGACAACTCAGGGTGGATGGCGCCCAGGAAGCCGACTTCACGACCATCGCGCTCGATGCGTGCAGTCTGGCCTGGATGCAAGGCAGGATGCTGGCCCGGCGTGAAAGTGAACTCCCCCAGCGCGCCGGCAAAACCCAAAACCGCTTCGACATCGGCCTTGACGTCGAAAAAATCGACCGCATCGCGACCTTGTGCCCAGCCTTCCGGCAGGCGGCTGCCGCACACCACACCTGCCAACATCGGCTCTTGTTTCAAGCCATCAAGCTGACCGACGAAGCGCAGACCGCTTTCGAACATGCGAACGCGATCCTGCTGACGATTCAGGTTGTGCTGCAGAGCTTTCACCAGACCGGGCCACAAAGAGGCGCGCATGGCGGCCATGTCATTGGAGATGGGATTGGCCAGCAGCAGAGGTTTGGCACCTGGAGTAAACAGTTCGAACCATTTCGGGTCGATGAAGCTGTAGGTGATCGCTTCCTGATAACCGCGAGCAACCAGCAGACGACGCAGCTCTGGCAGATCGCCTTTGGCCTCGGCCTTGGCTTGAGGTGCCAGACGGGCTTGCGGGTATCGAACCGGCAGACGGTTGTAGCCGTACAGACGCGCCAGCTCTTCGATCAGATCGACTTCAAGGCTGATGTCGAAACGATGACTTGGCACGTCGACACGCCACTGACCATCGGTTTCGGCAGACACTGTCAGGCCAAGCCCCGTCAGCAGCCGTTCTATTTCAGCGTTTTCAATAACCAGACCGAGCATCTGCTCGACTCGGCTGGCGCGCAACGTAACCGGCGCAATCGAAGGCAGGTGCTGCTCGCTGGTCACTTCAATTACAGGGCCGACTTCGCCACCAGTGATTTCCAGCAGCAGGCCGGTGGCGCGCTCCATGGCTTCACGGGCCAGTTGCCAGTCAACGCCACGCTCAAAACGATGCGAGGCATCGGTGTGTAGGCCGTAGGAACGCGCCTTGCCAGCTACCGAGATGGTGTCGAAGAACGCGCTTTCCAGGAAGATATCGCGGGTCCCTGACGTCACGCCGCTGTGTTCGCCACCCATCACGCCGGCAATAGCCAATGCGCGCTGGTGGTCGGCGATGACCAGTGTGTCAGCACGCAGGCTGACTTCCTGACCGTCGAGCAGAACGAGCTTCTCGCCCTCCTCGGCCATGCGAACGCGGATCCCGCCATTGATTTCAGCCAAATCGAACGCATGCAGAGGCTGACCCAGTTCCAGCATCACATAGTTGGTGATATCGACAGCCGCGTCGATGCTGCGTACGTCGGAGCGACGCAGGCGCTCGACCATCCACAGCGGAGTCGGACGCGACAGGTCGACATTACGAATAACGCGACCCAGATAGCGCGGGCAGGCAGCCGGCGCCAATACTTCGACCGGACGTACCTCATCATGCACAGCTGCAACAGCGGCAACCTGCGGACGCGCCACTTCAGCGGCGTACAGCGCGCCTACTTCACGAGCCAGGCCAGCCACTGACAGGCAGTCGCCCCGATTGGGGGTCAGATCAACTTCGATGCTGGCGTCGTCTAGGCCCAGATAGACACGAATGTCCTGACCGACCGGCGCATCAGCCGCCAGCTCCATCAGGCCATCATTGCCTTCACCGGCCTGCAATTCGGCAGCGGAACACAGCATGCCGTTGGACTCGACGCCACGCAGTTTGGCTTTCTTGATCTTGAAGTCGCCCGGCAGCTCGGCACCGATCATGGCGAACGGGATTTTCAGGCCCGGGCGCACGTTTGGCGCACCGCAGACGACCTGAAAGGTTTCGCTGCCATTGCTGACCTGGCACACGCGAAGCTTGTCGGCATCAGGGTGCTGCTCGGTGCTCAGCACCTCGCCCACCACTACGCCGGTGAAAACGCCGGCGGCCAGCGTCACGCTGTCAACCTCAAGACCGGCCATCGACAGACGAGCAACCAGCTCGTCGCGAGAAACCTGCGGGCTTACCCAGCCGCGCAGCCATTGTTCACTGAATTTCATCCTGCTCTCCTGAAAGGTTCGTTACGACTTAGCGAAATTGCGCGAGGAACCGCAGATCGTTGTCGAAGAACAGGCGCAAATCATTGACGCCGTAACGCAGCATGGCCAGACGCTCTACACCCATGCCGAACGCGAAACCCTGAAACTCTTCAGGGTCGATGCCGGACATGCGCAGGACGTTGGGGTGAACCATGCCGCAGCCCATGACTTCCAGCCAGCCGGTATGTTTGCAGACACGGCAGCCTTTGCCACTGCACATCACGCATTCCATATCCACTTCTGCCGAAGGCTCGGTGAACGGGAAATACGAAGGACGGAAGCGCACGGCCAGTTCTTTTTCGAAGAACACCCGCAGAAACTCTTCGATGGTGCCTTTCAGGTCAGCAAAATTGATGTCGCGATCAACCAGCAGACCTTCGATCTGGTGGAACATCGGCGAGTGGGTAATATCGGAGTCGCTGCGGTACACACGGCCAGGGCAGACAATGCGGATCGGCGGCTGCTGCGATTCCATGGTGCGGACCTGTACCGGCGAGGTATGGGTGCGCAACAGCATGTTCGCATTGAAATAGAAGGTGTCATGCATCGACCGGGCCGGGTGATGGCCAGGGATGTTGAGCGCCTCGAAGTTGTGGTAGTCGTCTTCGACTTCCGGGCCTTCGGCAATGCCGTAGCCAATGTGTGTGAAGAACTGCTCGATGCGTTCCAGAGTACGGGTGATCGGGTGCAGACCACCGGAGGTCTGACCACGGCCCGGCAGGGTCACGTCGATGCATTCGGCGGCGAGTCTGGCAGTAAGGTCTGCCTGCTCGAACGACGCCTTGCGCGCATTGAGGACCTCTGTGACACGCTCCTTGGCAACGTTGATCAGCGCGCCGACTTGCGGACGCTCTTCAGCGGGCAGGTTCCCCAAGGTCTTCATCACCTGAGTCAACTCGCCTTTCTTGCCGAGGTAGTGAACCCGGATTTGCTCCAGGGCATTGATATCTTCGGCGCCTTGCACAGCCTCAAGAGCTTGAGCGACCAGCGCGTCCAGGTTTTCCATGTACAGACTCCAGATACAAAATAGGGGAAGAGCTTTAGGCTCTTCCCCTATTTATGACGTTTAACACCAACCCCGGAGACCGGAACCAGTGATTGTCGGGGACTTAGGCCAAAGTGGCTTTAGCTTTCTCGACAATCGCAGCAAACGCCGCTTTTTCGTTCACTGCCAGATCAGCCAGAACCTTACGGTCGATCTCGATGGACGCTTTTTTCAGGCCGGCAATGAAACGGCTGTAGGACAGACCGTTAACACGAGCACCAGCATTGATACGAGCGATCCACAGAGCGCGGAACTGACGTTTTTTCTGACGACGGTCACGGTAGGCGTATTGGCCTGCCTTGATTACCGCTTGCTTGGCAACACGGAATACGCGTGAACGCGCGCCGTAGTAGCCTTTTGCAAGTTTCAGAATTTTTTTGTGACGCTTACGGGCAATGACGCCACGCTTTACACGAGCCATGAGTTACTTCCTCTATATCTTGATCAAAATTAACGAAGGCGCAGCATGCGCTCGACTTTTGCCACGTCAGACGGATGCAGCAAGCTGCTACCGCGCAGTTGACGCTTACGCTTTGTCGACATTTTGGTCAGGATGTGGCTCTTGAAAGCGTGTTTGTGCTTGATGCCGTTAGCAGTTTTCAAAAACCGCTTAGCTGCACCACTTTTAGTCTTCATCTTTGGCATGTTCGGATACTCCGCATTCAGTTGATAAATATAACCGCAAGGCCTGCCGTGCCCTGGTGGTTATTTCTTCTTTTTCGGGGCGATGACCATGATCAGCTGGCGTCCTTCCATCTTAGGATGCTGTTCGACGGAACCGTATTCGAGCAAGTCACCTTCAACCCGCTTCAACAGCTCCATACCCAGCTCCTGGTGGGCCATCTCACGACCGCGGAATCTTAACGATACCTTGGCCCTGTCCCCGTCACTCAGGAAACGTACCAGGTTGCGTAGTTTTACCTGGTAATCCCCTTCCTCCGTCCCTGGACGAAACTTGATTTCTTTAACCTGGATCTGCTTCTGGTTTTTCTTCGCTGCAGCAACCTGCTTCTTCTTCTCGAAGATCGATTTGCCGTAATCCATCACACGGCAGACCGGAGGAAGTGCGTCGGCAGAAATCTCTACCAGATCCAGCTTCGCCTCTTCGGCTATACGAAGCGCTTCATCAATCGAGACGATGCCAATCTGCTCGCCGTCAGCGCCAATTAAACGAACCTCGCGGGCCGAGATATTTTCATTGATCGGGGCCTTGGGTGCAGCTCGTTTATCTTGTCTCATTTCACGCTTAATAATAATTACTCCGTATCTTGGCGACCACGCCGGGAAACCGCTTGTGCGAGAAATTCAGCGAATTGGGCGATCGGCATCGAACCAAGGTCAGCGCCTTCACGTGTACGCACAGCGACAGTTTGCATTTCAACCTCCCGATCTCCAATCACGAGGAGATAAGGAACCTTGAGCAAAGTATGCTCACGGATTTTAAAGCCGATCTTTTCATTTCTCAAGTCGGACTTGGCACGAAACCCGCTTTCGGCCAGAGTTTTTTCCACTTCAAGGGCAAAATCGGCCTGTTTGTCAGTGATATTCATGATCACTGCCTGCGTCGGCGCCAGCCACGCCGGAAACGCGCCTTCATAATGCTCGATCAGAATACCGATGAAACGCTCGAAGGAACCGAGAATCGCACGGTGCAACATGACCGGATTCTTGCGACTGTTGTCTTCGGAAACGTATTCGGCGTTCAGGCGGATTGGCAGATTGAAGTCCAGCTGCAGCGTGCCGCACTGCCAAACCCGACCAAGGCAGTCCTTGAGTGAAAACTCGATTTTCGGACCGTAGAACGCGCCTTCACCAGGCTGCAGATCGTAAGGCAGGCCAGCGCTGTCAAGCGCAGAGGCCAAAGCCGACTCGGCACGATCCCACAATTCGTCGGAACCCACACGCTTTTCAGGACGGGTGGATAGCTTGAGTTCGATGTCCTTGAAGCCAAAATCGGCATAGACATCGAGCGTCAGCTTGATGAATGCGGCGGACTCGGCCTGCATCTGATCTTCGGTGCAGAAGATATGCGCGTCGTCCTGAGTGAACCCGCGCACACGCATGATGCCGTGCAGGGCACCCGACGGCTCGTTACGGTGACAGGCACCGAACTCGGCCAGGCGCATCGGCAGCTCGCGGTAGCTCTTCAGGCCCTGATTGAACACCTGCACGTGGCAAGGGCAGTTCATCGGCTTGATGGCGTAATCGCGGTTTTCGGACTCGGTAGTGAACATGTTGTCGGCGTAGTTGGCCCAGTGCCCTGATTTTTCCCAGAGCGAGCGATCGACCACTTGCGGAGTCTTGATCTCGAGGTAACCATTCTCACGCTGCACCTTACGCATGTACTGCTCAAGCACCTGATACAGGGTCCAGCCCTGCGGATGCCAGAAGACCATGCCCGGCGCTTCTTCCTGGGTATGGAACAGGCCAAGACGCTTGCCGATCTTGCGATGGTCGCGCTTTTCGGCTTCTTCAATGCGCAGGATGTAGGCAGCCAGTTGCTTCTTGTCTGCCCAGGCGGTGCCGTAGATACGCTGCAATTGCTCATTCTTGGCATCGCCGCGCCAGTAGGCACCGGACAGCTTGGTCAGCTTGAAGGATTTCAGGAAGCGCGTATTCGGCACGTGCGGACCGCGGCACATGTCGACGTATTCTTCGTGGTAATACAAGCCCATCGCCTGCTCGTTCGGCATGTCTTCGACCAGGCGCAGCTTGTAGTCTTCGTGACGGGCGGTAAATACCTCGATCACTTCGGCGCGCGGCGTGACTTTCTTGATGACGTCGTAATCTTTCTCGATCAGCTGCTGCATGCGCTGCTCGATCGCCGCCATGTCATCAGGCGTGAACGGGCGCTCATAGGCGATATCGTAATAAAAGCCGTCATCGATCACCGGGCCGATGACCATTTTTGCAGTCGGATACAACTGCTTGACCGCATGCCCGACCAGGTGGGCGCAAGAGTGACGGATGATTTCCAGTCCTTCCTGATCCTTGGGGGTGATGATCTGCAGGCTGGCATCGTTTTCGATCAGGTCGCAGGCATCGACGAGCTTACCGTCGACTTTACCGGCAACGGTGGCCTTGGCCAGCCCTGCGCCGATTGAAAGCGCGACATCGGCTACGGAAACCGCATGATCGAATGAACGTTGACTGCCGTCGGGAAGAGTAATAGTTGGCATGGCGCCTCCTCTCCTAGTGGTGACCCCTACCAAAGGTCACGTGGGTTGGGATGAGCCAGTACGTGATTCGGTGGTATGCCTGCCTCACAGTGGCAGGAGCCTTGCGGCCAACCTTGAACCGAACCAGATGACTGGAATGTACGAAAAAACCTGCGTGCCGCACTGGAAAACCATCAGCCTGAAGACCGCTGACTAAGGAGCACTTGAAAATAACAGGACGCGCATCCTAACACAGCCGGAGAGCTGCCGATGCACATCAGCGTAAATCAGGCGTAAATAACAGGTGACCTGAACTGGTGGGGCTGACAGACGTCAGAAGTCATCTAAACCTATGCACGTTTTTGTCCAGCAAAAAAGGAGAACACCATGAAGCTTTCATATCTGACATCCCTCCTCGCCCTGAGCGCGGCCTTTGGCTCAGTGAGCGCCCACGCAGAAATGGACGGTGCAACACGCAACACTTTCACCACAGAGTGTGTGGCGTCTGCCAAGCAACAGAAGCTGGATGACAAGACCGCCAAAGCCCACTGCGAATGCGCAGCGAAGCAGATCGACAGCCATTTTACCGACAAGGAGATCGCCTCGCTCAGTGATACAAAAGCTGCAGTACCTGCCGCGCTGACTGCAAAACTGCAGAAACTGGTCACCGAAAACTGCACCGGAACAAAATAATCGCTTTTTTTGGCCGGGGCGAAATCGACACTTCCAGTGCTTGCGACCCTGAACCCCGGCTTGGCTTAAAGCCTTTTAAATCAGGCCTTTGACGCACCAGGAATACGCAAGCCAGGGGCTCGGAGAGGGCTCCATCAGGCCCCATTCAGAGTATGAAGAGCTTAATGTGAGTGACCTTTGACTAAAGTGCTCGACAGAGTAGCTGTTTTTTTGCTCATTTCGACTATGATAGGGCCGTGTGCCCAGTTGGCCTGAGCAGCACGCTTATTGAAAATTATGTTTCTGGAGATACACCATGTCTAATCGCCAAACCGGCACCGTAAAATGGTTCAACGATGAAAAAGGCTTCGGCTTTATCACTCCACAGGGTGGCGGTGACGACCTGTTCGTACACTTCAAAGCGATCGAAAGCGACGGTTTCAAAAGCCTGAAAGAAGGTCAGACCGTTTCTTTTGTTGCTGCTAAGGGCCAGAAAGGCATGCAAGCAGAACAAGTCCGCGTTGACTGATTCACCCTACGCAAAAAAACCCCGTCACTGACGGGGTTTTTTATGCGCGCCAGTAAAGCATCGCCTCAGCCGCAATTAATGCGTGTCACCTTTCCCGCAGCATCGGTATTGACGTTCACCCGTTCGGATCGGTATTCCAGCGTGACCATGTCGTCAGGCCCGAGAATGCGTGCATCCTGCGACCCGGTACGAGCGCGCACTTGCGACAGAAGGTCGATAGAAGCCTGCTTGCCGATGGCGAACTGCCCAGACTCTGCGTCACAGCGGCCCGGTATAGCGGTGCTGGCTGGCGCTGGCGCCTTGGCGGACGCTTCGGCACTCGGCGCGGATGTCGTACTGCTGCACCCTGCCAGCACTGACGCCAATACGACAAAACACAATGTTGCGAATTTCCGGGGCATACACCCTCCTCTGCCAATAAACATTTCCAGACCTGGTCCGACCGCATTCAAACGCGTTGGTTGCACACCGTATCCCGCAGGCCATCAGTAAGCGGTTGATCTGGCAAGGTCATGAGTCTGCCTTGGCATCACGCCAGGTGCGCGATCAAATCGTCACAAAACGTTTACCCGGCCCGTTATTGATCAGGACTATGAGCGTTATATGTAAGTAGGAGTGTCAAAACGCGTCTGGAATGGTTTACTGCCAGTGACGCAAGCGCCGGGAAGCGCACAGCGTCATGCGGGACCTTTCACTGGAGATAAGACACCATGACAGCCATATCCATAGACGCGGACATAAAAGCCAAGTGGCCTCAAGGCCAATGCTCGCACAGCCCGGGAAACCCGGAAGAGTTGATGATCATTGCAGTCGATCTGCTGATCAAGGAACTGGGCACCGAGGGTGCCCGCGCCTTTGTCACTCAGGTATTGAGCCGGTACGGGGCAGCGAAACTGCCTGCCTGATACCGATCATCAAGACGGCATGATCACTTCAATCGCGCCAGACGCTCGGTCAGCAGATCGAAGAAGCCCTGAGCGTCGCCATTTTCGACCCAGAACACATTCTGCGGCTGCTTGAGGGTGCCGTACCAGTCAGCGACGGTCTGACCGAAGCCGATGCCTTCGCGCGTATCTATCGCGACATTGATTTGCCGACCGGTAAACAGCTCAGGCTTGAGCAACCAGGCAATGACACTGGCGTCGTGAACCGGGCCACCGGGCAACCCATAGTGTTCCATGTCCAGCTTCACGTATTCATTGAGAATCCCGTCCACCAGCTTGCCGGCGTTGTTGTTCAACGCGGCGATCTGCTTGAGTCGTTGTTCGCTGGTGAGGATCTTGTGGGTCACGTCCAGCGGCACGTAAGTCAGCTTCACGCCACTGACCAGAACGATCTGCGCGGCATGCGGGTCAGCGAACAGATTGAATTCGGCAGCCGGGGTAATATTACCCCCATTGAAATGCGCACCGCCCATGACCACCACTTCCTTGATGCCCTGAGTAATCTCGGGAGCCTGCACCAATGCCAGCGCAAGGTTGGTCTGCGGACCGAGCATGGCGATGGTGATGCTGTGTGGCTTGGCCTTGCTCAGCGTGCGGATCAGGTAGTCGACCGCATTGCCTTCGGCCAGGCCCTTGGCGGGCTCATGGATAGGCACGCCTGGCAGACCTTCCTGGCCGTGGATATTCTCGGCATAGATCGGCGTGCGCACCAATGGCTTGGGCGCTCCGGCATACACAGGCACTTCCTCACGCCCGGCCCACTCGCGCGCCAGCCTGGCATTGCGTGATGTCTTGTCCAGCCGCACGTTGCCGGCCACGGTCGTGATGGCCATCACGTTCAGCTCTTGCGGAGAAGCCAGCGCCAGTAGCAGCGCGACGACATCGTCCGCGCCCGGGTCGGTATCGATGATCAGGTCACGCTTTTCTGCTGCCTGCACAGCAGCGGTACTCAGGATGGACAACAGCAATGCTCCCCGAATTAACTGCCTGGAAAACTGTATCAACTTCATATGAAACTCCCTTTCTTGAATAGTTAAAACACCACTCCGGACACCAGCGCCAGATTACTGTACGGCTGACACTCTCCAGTGCGAATGATCGCCTTGGCTGTGCGGCTCAAGGCTTTCAGGTCTTCATGACTGATCCAGCGTTGCTGACCCAGTTGATCATCTAGGTTGAGGCTTTCGATGATCTGCAGGGCAGGCGGCTTGATCTCGGCCATTTCACTGGCCAGAACATGGCTTTCGACCTGCATTTCGCTCAGCACGACATCCAGCACACTGACGAAATCCGGCACACCACGGGTGAGCGCCAGGTCAATCAGCTCGACACCCGGCGGCACCGGCATTCCGGCGTCTACAATCATCAGGATGTCGCCATGCCCCAGTGAAGCGATCACACGGGACAAGGCAATATTGAGTAGCGGTGTTTTTTTCATAACGACATGAATTCCTTTACTTCCCCTAACGTCGGGATGGACGGCTGTGCACCCGCTCGGGTGACAGAGATGGCAGCCGCCGCCTGGCCAAACAGAATGGCCTGCGACTCACTCTGCCCGGCTGCCAGCGCGGCTGCGAAACCGCCGACAAAGGTATCACCTGCGGCGGTGGTGTCCACGGCCTGCACGCGACGTGCGTCAATATGCTGCACACCGTCGGCGCTAGCGAACAACGTTCCACGCTCGCCAAGGGTAATGATGACGTTGCGCGCACCGGCCGCCAGCATCGTCGCGGCAGCTTTTTCGGCAGCTGCGGGCGAATCGACCGTCACGCCGGTAAGGGTCTGCGCTTCGCTTTCGTTGGGGATCAGATAATCGATCAGCCCGTACCAGTTCTCGGGCAGCGGCTCACTGGCGGGCGCTGGATTGAGAATCACGGTCTTGCCCAGTGCGTGAGCACGGGTCAGGGTATGGAAAACGGTTTCGGTCGGCACTTCCAGCTGGCAGATAACAATCTCGGAACCTGCCAGAAGTGCGTCGAAACGCTCGATCAGCGCAGGCGTCAGGCGGCCGTTGCCGCCTGCCACGATCACAATTGCATTCTGACTGTTGGCGTCGACTACGATTGAAGCGATCCCGGTAGAGACGCCTTCCACGACCGTAACGGCCTGGCAGTCAATGCTCTCGGCCAGCAACGCGGCACGCAGGTGCTCTCCATAGGCGTCGGCTCCCACGCAACCGATCATTGCCACACCGGCACCCAGGCGCGCAGCCGCAACGGCCTGATTGGCCCCTTTGCCGCCGGGCACAGTATCGAACGTTTCCCCGCTGAGTGTTTCGCCGGGGCGCGGCAGGCGTTGGGCGCGGATCACCAGATCCATGTTCAGACTGCCCACTATCACTATTTTTGCTTGCATGGCTTATTTACTCATTACTGGGCGTGCGCATCATTCATGGGACGGCGCGCTTGGCGGCGCCGTGGACTCACGCACTACAAGACAAGGCTTTACAAGTCGTTTCTCGACAGCTGCGCCGGGCGGAGCGGCGATTCTGCATAACAGCATCTCGGCTGCGGTTTCACCCAACTGCATGATCGACTGCCCCACGGTGGTCAGCGCCGGATAGACGTAACGACTCATCTGAATATCATCGAAACCGATTACCGACAGGTCCTGAGGCACACGAATCGAACGCTCGGCGGCAGCACGCAGCACACCGATGGCGATGACGTCGTTGCCGGCAAAGATGGCTGTCGGCGCATGTCCGGTCAAAAGCCGGACCGCCGCTTCGTGGCCGGCCGAACTGGTGAACTCGCTGTGTACTGCCCAACCCTCACAGACTTCCAGAGAGGCCTGCTGCATGGCCCGCCGATAACCTGCCAGGCGCATTCCAGCGACCATGCTTTCGCCAGGGCCGCCGATGCAGGCAATATGCCGATGCCCAAGGTCCAGCAAATGCCGGGTCGCCAGATAAGCGCCCTGCTCGTGATCGATGCGCACCATGTCGGCATCGATGCCTTCAAGTTCGCGGTCGACGATCACCAGTGGAGTCCGTACATCGGTCAGGCCAGAAGTAATACTGGCATCACCTGCCACTGACGAGACAATCAGACCGTCCACTCGCTTTTCCAGGAGCACGCGCAAGTAACTGCGTTGTTTTTCCGGGTTGTCATCGGAGTTGCAGAGGATCACGCAAAAGCCGTTGCGCTCGCAATAATCCTCTATACCCCTGGCCAGCTCGGCAAAATACGGATTCATTCCGTTAGGAATCAGCAGGCCGATGGTGGACGTGGTCTTGGCCTTCAACGACCGCGCAACCGCACTGGGAACGTAGCCCAGTTGCGCGATGGCGGCCTCGACCTTGAGCCGGACTGGCTCGCTCACCGGCCGGGTCTTGTTCACCACGTGAGAAACCGTGGTGTACGAGATCCCTGCCAGCGCCGCTACATCCTTGATGGTGGCCATATCATCCCTGGCGCCGTGCCCGGTGGCTGCGGTAGGTGTCCAGCACCACAGCGATCACGATGACCGCTCCGGTGATGATGCGCTTGGTCGGTTCGGTCGCCCCGATCTGCGCCAGGCCTGCAGCCAGCACCGAGATGATCAGCACGCCGAAGAACGTGCTGATGATCGAACCACGACCGCCCATCAAACTGGTGCCACCGATCACCACGGCAGCGATGACTTGCAGTTCAAGGCCGACGCCGGCATTCGGGTCTGCTGCTTCCAGTCGCGATATCTGAAACAGCGCCGCCACACCGGCCAGCATGCCCATCAGCGAAAACACCAGAATCTTGTAGGGTTTGGGATTGATGCCTGCCAGACGCACCGCTTCTTCATTGGTGCCGATACCGATCAGGTAGCGACCAAAAACCGTGCGGGTCAGCACTGCCTGAGCAATGAAGATGACCAACAGCGCAATGATGAACGACGGGGCGATACCGAAAGCAATCGGATCGGACAACCATGCGAATGAATCGCCGATATAGGCCGTGCGTGAATTGGTCATCTGGTAAGCCGCACCGCGGGCCATTTCCAGCACGCCAAGGGACACGATGAACGAAGGAATACGCCACGCCACGGTGATAGAACCAGTGATCGTGCCAGCCAGGGTCGCGCAGGCAATGCCCAGCAGTGCAGCCGGAAACACGCTCCAGCCCCACCCCAGGATAGCCACACTGACCGCCGATGCAGCCAGCGCCAGTACCGAGCCGACCGACAGGTCGATGCCACCGATGATCAAGATCAGTGTCATGCCGACAGACAGCACCATCAGGTCAGGGATCTGATTGGCCAGCATGCTGAACGTCTGATACGACAGGAAGTGATCGCTGAGAATGGAAAACAGCACAATCATGACCAGCAGTGCGCCAGCCAGACCTATATAGGTTCCAAGGCCGAAATAATTGCCGCCGCGGCGGGCCGGCACTGTCAGCGTCGGGGAAGGCGTATTTTTCATGAGTCGTTCCTGGGCGCTGCATCATTGAGCAGCGCATCACGTTTCTGATAACCGGCAAAGGCAGCGGCAAGCAATTGGTCCTGGGTCCAGCTATCACGTTCGAACGTGTCGATCATGCGGCCGGCCGACAATACGCCGATACGGTCGCAGATCAGCATCAGTTCGCGCAGATCGCTGGACACCACTACCAGCGCCCTGCCCTGACGGGTCAATTCAGCGAGTAGTGCGTAAATATCGAACTTGGCGCCGATATCGATGCCGCGGGTCGGTTCATCGAACAGCATTACCGGGCAATCACGCTCCAGCCAGCGACCGATCACGACCTTCTGCTGATTACCACCCGACAGCTCGGACACCAGTTGGGTCGGGCTTGAACTGCGAATGCGCATGGCCGCGACTTGTCGCTGTGCCAGCTTCAGCTCTTCATCAGCATTCACCAGGCCTGCACGAGAGATGGAGTGCATGTTGCCCAAGGCGATGTTGGCGCTGATGGATTGCGACATCAGCAGGCCTTCGCTCTTGCGGTCCTCGGTGATCAGGGCAATGCCGTGCTCGACGGCATCAGATGGCGAGCGAATGGCGACCTTTTGCAACGGCTGGCCGACTTCGATTGCACCGCTGTCGGCAACGTCAGCGCCATAGATCAGACGCAGCAGTTCGGTTCGCCCGGCACCGATCAGCCCGGAAATACCGAAAATCTCACCGCGTCGCACGTCGAACGATACATCTTCGACTTTGCCGACACGGCTGAGCCCCTTGACCGACAGCGCCACTTCGCCAATCTGCCGAGCCCCCATGTCGATGTGTTCGCCCAGCTCGCGGCCAACCATCAAAGTGACCAGTTGTTCACTGTTGTAGCGAGCGATGGGCTCGACGCACACCAGTTTTCCGTCACGCAGCACTGCAATGCGCTGGGAAACCCTGGCGAGCTCTTCGAGGCGGTGGGAGATATAGATAATCGAGACACCGCGAGCCTGCAGACGCGTGATCTGCTCAAAGAGCATCTCTACCTCACGCGAGGTGAGCATGGCAGTGGGTTCGTCAAGGATCAGAACGTGGCAGTCGCCGATCAGGTTGCGGGCAATTTCAACCATCTGCTGATGGCCGATACCCAGCTCACCCACCAGCGTATCGGGATCAATTGCGTCCAGCCCTACCTGGGCCATTGCCTTGATCGCGTTTTCGCGCAGGCGCTTGCGGTCGATCCAGCCAGCGCGGCGCGGCAGATTATCAAGAAACAGGTTTTCGGCAACGGTCAGGGTCGGCAGCAGGTTCAACTCCTGCATGACCATCCGCACACCAAGTTTTTCTGCCTGGGTGCGATTCGTCGGTGCGTAAGGCTGCCCTTGATACTCCATGTGCCCGGTGGTCGGCGCAACCAGCCCACCGATGATTTTCGACAAGGTGCTTTTACCGGCACCGTTTTCCCCGGTCAGGGCCAACACTTCACCCCGCATGAGCGTCAGGTCGACGTCACCGAGTACGGGTTGCGCGTAGGTTTTACCGATGCCACTGACCGAAAGAACAGCTGTCTGAGCAGACGCTGACATACATTTCTCCCGGCGCCCGCCTGTTCAGGGACGGACGCCTTTTTTACGCGGCGTGGATCAAGGTTGGGTAACGAGTTCTACAGGCGTTTCTATAACGCCTTTCTCGTTGGTGTCGACCTTCTCGCCCTTGACCAGTTTGAGCGCAGCTTCGATGCCGAAGACAGCCTGCTTGGCGGCAAACTGATCAGCCGTGGCCAGAATACGACCATCCTTGAGCATCGGCTTGATTGCATTGATGTTGTCGTAGCCCACAACCATGACCTTGCCAGCCTTGCCTGCCGCACGCACGGCAGAGACCGCACCCAACGCCATGCTGTCGTTGCCGGCCAGCAAAGCCTTCAGGTTCGGGTATTCGTTAAGCATCGCAGAGGCGACCGCGTTGCCCTTGTCGATTTCCCAGTTGCCGGACTGCGTGGACACTACTTTCATTTGCGCCTTATCCATGGCGTCCTTGAACCCGGCGGTACGCTGCTGGGCGTTGGTGGTGGTCGACACGCCTTCGATGATGCCCACCTCATCGCCCGCGGTCAGTTTTTTAGCCAGGTAATCGCCTACCAGCTCAGCACCCTTGCGGTTGTCAGGCCCTACGAACGGGATTTGCAGCTGCTTGCTTTTGAGCACGTCAGGGTCGAGCTGGTTGTCGATGTTGACGACTTTGATACCGGTATCCGTGGCTTTCTTGAGCACTGGGACCAGTGCCTTGGAGTCGGCAGGCGCGATCACCAGTGCATCAACCCTGGAAACAATCATCTGTTCGACGATGCGGATCTGGGCAGAAGTATCGGACTCGTCCTTGATCCCGTTGGAGACCAGATCGAATTCGTTGGCGTGTTCTTTCTGGTAGGCCTTTGCGCCGTCTTCCATGGTCAGGAAAAATTCGTTAGCCAGTGATTTCATCACCAGCGCGACCTTGGGTTTTTCCGGGGTCTGGGCAAATGCAGCAGAGAGGGGCATTACCGCCGTAACGGCAGCAAACATGGCGACAGCGAGAAGGCGTCCAGCGAATGGCAGCTTCATGAGTTCATCTCCGATCTTGTGATTATTTTTCGGGCGAACGACGCAGGGCCGACGCCAGGCATCGACACGCAAACGTTTGCGAGGAGCGAACTATGAAAAAAGCCGCAGACTTTGTCAATCCACTGGAAATGAAATCTGTCTGACTGATCGCGCCTCGTGCCGAACGAGAGCGATCAGCCTTACTGTATGCCTGACAGGCTCAATCAGTTTTCTGGCCTGACCGTAGCGACGTCGTCAGCCTTTATACGGATTGTCTTGCCGGAAATGTCCTCGAACTCATAAAAACCGTCCCGCGTCTTGGTTTTGGGCATGTCTTTGGTCACATACTGCGTACCGTTCTGCAGTGTGACGACAGAGGGTGTGGAGCACCCTGCCAACACCAAGGCTGCCGCAGCCAGCAGCGGGAATGTGAGTGACTTGATATTCATGCGTAATTCCTCATGTTTTATGAAATGTTCTCAAGACGAGCAGTGTGCCACTTCAGGCACTTTATCTTACATAGGAGTTGCGAAAGATCCGACACTGAAATACTGTATGCCCGTACAGCAACTTCAGGGACTTTTTCCGTGGCAAGACAAACCGCAGCGACCCCCTCCACTCCCGGCCCCTACGAGCGCATGGGTATACGGGTACAGAAGATCATCAACTCGCCGACTGCGCAAAAATCCAGGGCCGCCCTGCTTTTTCGTCAGCCTGACGAGTCGGAAGACGACTGGGCGCAGATCCTTGAAGAAATAGCCGAAAACGATAATGTCACCCTCGCCTGGCGCGATGATGGTGGCGTACAGATATTCTGGACATTGCCGAAGGAAGATTGACGGCATGACGTTTAGATTCTCTACCCTGTTTTGCACCACCCTGCTCATCAGTGCTTCATTCACAGCCCAGGCCGACGCCCCGCGCACCTTCAGCGAAGCAAAAAAAGTCGCCTGGGGCCTGTACGCTCCGCAATCGACCGAGTTTTATTGTGGTTGCAAATACTCGGGCAAGCGGGTTGACCTCGCCGGCTGTGGCTATGTTCCGCGCAAGAGCGCCAAGCGCGCCAGCCGAATTGAATGGGAGCATATCGTGCCTGCCTGGCAGATCGGCCACCTTCGTCAATGCTGGCAAAACGGCGGACGCAAGAATTGCACAAAAAATGACGCTGTCTACAAACGTGCCGAAGCCGATCTGCACAACCTGGTGCCCAGCATTGGCGAAGTAAACGGCGACCGTAGCAACTTCAGTTTTGGCTGGGTTCCCGAGAAAAAGGGTCAGTATGGCTCATGCCTGACCCAAGTGGATTTCAAGGCCAAAAAGGTCATGCCCAGGCCGTCGATACGCGGCATGATCGCTCGCACCTATTTCTACATGAGCAAGCAATATAACCTGCGCTTGTCTCGTCAGGATCGACAGCTGTATGAGGCCTGGGACAAGACCTATCCTCCTCAGGTATGGGAGCGTCAACGCAACCAGCAAGTTGCCTGTGTCATGGGACGCGGTAACGACTTTGTCGGGCCGGTTGATTTGAAGTCATGTAAATAGGCGAAATGCTGGCTAACCACGCCCATAAAGATGATCCCGAGCGCCAAGACAATTCATTTGAATAGGCGCTCGGGCCACTCATCGGACAACTGTTAACTTGAACATTGAGCTCGACGCTTTTCGTCCTAAGCTACAAGAGCGTGGTGTTCGGCTGAAAGAGTTTTCTCATTCTGGCTATGCCATCGACAGTTCCATCCAATATGGCGCAACACCTACCTTCAGGCAGCGAACGATGATTCATCAAATGGAATTTGAAATCCATTACCAGTTTAATGGAGAGCCACGATCCTTCCTGCATCAGACAAGGCAACTCTGTCAAAATGACGCACTGCATTGTGCGACGCTGCATGCGGGCGTCGGGACGGTCAGTGGCAATATATCTGCAGGCCCGTTGCGCATTGCCACCTTGCAAGCCGAAAGCCTCGGCATCACGCAAGTGCGCTGGAAGAGGTCGACGCTGGAGTATTGATCACTTCTGCCATCCAAAAATAATGGCCTTAAAAGGCCATTATTCATGCGTGCAACTTGACGCCTCCAAGCAGGCTAGATGGCAGGGTAATCGCCCGTCCCGTCAGGCCAGGGTGTCAGCAATTCAAAACCGTTAGAGGTCACTGCGACCATGTGCTCCCACTGCGCAGACAGCGAAAGATCGCTGGTGAGAACGGTCCAGCCGTCCGCCAGCGTTTTGGTGCCTGCCTTGCCGGCATTGATCATTGGCTCGATGGTGAACACCATGCCCTCTTTCAGTCTCAAACCTTTGCCCTGAGTGCCGTAATGCAGAATCTGCGGCTCTTCGTGGTACTTGCGGCCAATGCCATGCCCGCAATATTCGCGAACCACGCTGAAGCCTTCACGGTGTGCGACGCTCTGGATGGCATAACCGATGTCCCCCAGCGTTGCACCTGGACGAACCGCGTGAATACCCGCGCGGGTCGCCTCATAGGTCGTTTCGACGAGACGCTTTGCCAGAGGGCTGACCTCACCCACCAGATACATGCGGCTGGTATCGCCGTACCAGCCGTCCTTGATGACTGCGACGTCGATATTGACGATGTCGCCATCCTTCAGAATATCCTTGGCCGAGGGTATGCCGTGACAGACCACAGCATTGGGTGAGATGCAGGTGGTTTTGGTGAAGCCGTGATAGCCAACATTCGCAGGGATCACTTTCAGCTCTTTGACGATGTACCCGTTGCAGATGTCATCGAGCGCTTCAGTGCTGACACCCGCCTTGACGTAAGGCGTGATCATCGCAAGTACATCAGCCGCCAGCCTTCCGGCTATACGCAACTGCACGAGGTCCTGTTCGGTCTTGATGCCGATAGCATTGCTCATGAGGCTGCCTTGGAACGGCGCGAGTCGGAGAGCTCTGAAACATTGAAGGCAGAAGTCGTCAATACAGTGTCACCTGTGTTTTCGATGCGAATCAGCATCTGGCAGATTTCGCTGTAATCGAGTGCGGGATGCAGTTCAGCGAGCATGCCGATACGCATCCAGTGCTCCGCCTGCGCATTGATGGAGCGGCTGAGCGCGACACTGGCAGAGCGCAGATTGGCGTGCATGTGTTCAGAAATTTTTACCAGACCCATGTTTCACCTCACATTGAATATATGAATCATATACGCTTCATATACTCATGATCAACACGGGACTTGCCGCGACCGAAAACTGACAACCTATTCCATTGTACCAATCTGCCGATAATCGGACCCGGAACGGGCAGCTGCGATGGCGATCGAAACCTCGGGCTCGTAGGCATTGAACTGGCGCAACGCAGCTGCCAGCCTCAGGAAATCTTCTCGCTGCATTTCGTTCATTGCAGAGAGCGTGCGATGGGGTTGGGCAACCTGGCTTTGTACTGAGTCAAGGGACATGACAGACCTCATTCGTTCTTTACTGTTCATGCATACAGTATTTAGATAAGCGCCCTTGCACAAGACTCATCGCGACGAATGGTCAGCGAATATGTAACTCGCTCACTTGCCTGCCAGCCCTTGCAACCGTTCGAGATCAGCCTGGCTAGCAGGAATTCCCTGGGCCATGGAGCGTGCCCGCTCAAGGTAACGTCGATCACCCGGTAGACGCTCTTGCCCTGCCCCATGAAGCTGTCGCACCAACTCTTCGCTGCGCTCGGCAAAGTGCTGACCGCTGCCTTTGTCGGGGTCAATGACGATAAGCAGCTGGCCTGTCCAGGGTGTTTGCGCACCGGGATGCGCCGACCAGTCGAATTCGAACGAGAAGTTGCCACCCGTAAGCCCTGCCGCCAGCAGCTCGACCATCATCGACAGCGCAGACCCCTTGTGCCCGCCAAAAGGTAAAAGCGCACCGCCATCGAGAATGGCGCGAGGGTCGCGGGTGGCTAATCCGGCGTGATCGACCCCCATCCCTTCGGGCAGCAATCGCCCCTCACGAGCGGCTATCTGCACATCGCCGTGGGCAATGGCGCTGGTTGCCAGGTCAAAGACGATCGGATTGCCACCGGCACGCGGCGCCGCGAAGGCAATAGGGTTGGTGCCGAACAAGGGTTGACGCGCAGCGTGAGGCACGACACAGGTCATGCTGTTGACCATGCTCAAGGCAACCAGATTTTGCTCGGCAAAATGCTCGACATCCGGCCACAACGCCGCGAAATGGTGAGAGTTGCGAATTGCCAGGATTGCAATTCCGGCATTGCGCGCCTTATCGATCAGCAGCGATCTGGCCGCCGCCAGCGCCGGCTGGGCAAAGCCATTGCCGGCGTCGACCCTCACGAAAGCGGTCGCCACATCCTCGACAACCGGTACGGCCTTGCCGTCCACCCAGCCGCTGGCCAGCGAAGACAGGTAGCCGGGGATTCGAAAGATGCCGTGGCTGTGCGAGCCATCGCGCTGGGCACTTGCGCAGTTTTCAGCAAGCACTTGCGCCACCTGCGCCGATGTTCCGTGCGCCAGAAAGATGCGACGCAACAGGTCCGTCAGTTGCAAAAACGAGACAGTTGAAGCGGGCTCGTCGGTTGTCATCGCTTGCATCTGTAGCTCCCGGCAAAGGCATTGAGGTGAGGTTCATATGACCGGAGAGTAGCGCTGACGATGCAGCACGGCCACTCCAATGCCCCAGCAGACAGTGCATGAGAGCCGCTTGCATTCACACGGAAATACATCGTGTGTAGATGAGTAATGGCCAGTGAATGTTCTCTCTCCATGAAATCCGAGGGTAGAATGCGCCAACGGTAACGGCCGGAGCGCCCATGAGCGACCCTCTCTTCAGCAAGGCAGAACACGATGCGATCACCGATGCGGCGGCGCATTGGTGCATGCGGCTGCACGCTGATGACTGCACGGACGCAGAACGAAAAGCCTTTGATCAGTGGCTGGTAGCGCATCCTTTGCATGCGGTCGAGTATCGGGCGATGAACGAGGTCTGGGACATTACCGGACAGATCGAGCCGCTCAACCCTGCGCCGATTGCCTCGATCGGGTCGGCGCAGGCTGGCCAGCCGGTTTCACGCTCCAGGCAACACCGCAAGCAACGCTGGACGCAGCGTGCAGCTGCGGCGGCAGTCATTGCACTGGCTGTGCCGGTTGCCAGTTACGTAGGCTGGTATCAGGGATGGTTGCCGGACAGCTATGAATCCTACAACGCCAGTGCCGCCACGCGCTTGGTGGTCCTCGCTGACGGCAGCCGCGCAGAGCTGAATCTGGGCACCGAACTCACCTATGCCAATTACCGCAATCGACGCGCCGTGACGCTGAAGAGTGGCGAGGCGTTTTTCGAAGTAAGCCACGACACCACACACCCGTTTGTGGTCGATGCCGGTCAAGGCAGCATCGAGGTCACAGGAACACGCTTCAATGTATGGATGTATCAGGATCAAGTACGCGTCACGCTGGTCGAGGGCTCGGTTCAGGTCAACAGCGACCGCACGCACCCGGCTTCCAGCCATCATCTCGATCCTGGCATGCAGGCAAGCTACAAGGCGGGAGACGATACGCCTCTGATCAGCCAGACGCCTGCACAGGATGCGGGCCTGGCATGGCGCAATGGCAAGCTTATATTCAACGACCTGCCCCTCAGTCAGGCGCTGCCTCTGATCAACCGTTATCTGCAAACGCCTATTCTGCTGGCAGACAGCGCCACAGGGGCCATGCGTCTGGGCGGCAGCTACAACACCGACGACCTGTCGAACTTGCTAAGTTCTTTGCCCAAAGTGCTGCCGGTCTATGTGACCCGCAACCAAAACGGCAATCCGGTGCTCAACCGCCGTGTGTTCGACGCCCCGAAGGGCTGATCTCAGGCAGAGCCTCCCAACGTTCTCTGAACAACCGGATGAATCGCCTGCGTGGCCCGCCAGTCTTCATCTAACCTGACCCCACCAAACGACGCAGCATGTAGGCGGACGTCTGCGCAGAAACTTTTTCATCCGAAAACTGAGGTTTTGCCGTGCTCGTTCGTCTTAGTAACTGAGATTGTTTAAAAGGCCTGAAAAGGAGTTTGTGGATGTTCAATCGCCAAGGAATCACTACTCGCACCCTGCTGCGGCAAACAGCGCTGGCTGCGCAGTCACAGTCACAGTCACCTGCCCTGGAGGCCGAACGGCCCGGCAATGAGCACATCCGGACCTTGCTGAAAAGCTTCGGCCTGCGCACCAGCCTGATCAGGCTCAAGGTGCTGGATGCGCTTCTGGTGTCGAGCGAAGAAGGTCAGCCGCTGGGGGTACGGGGTGTACACAGCCAGTTATTGAGACTTGATGTACCGCTCTCGTTTCTAAGTGTGCGCGAGGTGCTGAAGCGCTTGTGCGACGAAGGCGTGATCAACCTCAATGATGACAAGACCTACAGCCTGCATCCTCGCGCCAGGGAATGGCTGGGCGAAGCGAAGGATTCCGGGCGATAAACGGGGCTGCCCTGCCCCTGATCGCTTGCCACAGAACCTAACGCTTTACCTTGCGACGCATGATCCCATTGAGGATCACGACCAGTACCGCCACGCTGATTGCGATGTACTGAAAGGTCTTTTCGGTGATAGCACCGGTGTTCTGCAGATGCGACAAGCCAAGCATGATCGCCAGAACGCCAAGGGCGATCAGAATCGAGTAAATCAAACGCTGTTTGTTGGTCATAACAGTTTCCTTGAAGCTCATGAACGGGCAGTTGGCGCCGCTTGTTTGCGCGCATAGCTTACGCCGATGCACGACGAATCGCATCGCCCGCCGTCCCTGCCTCCTCTCTTGCACCCGATCCTGCGCCTTCCTGTCCTTCTTTCATCAACGGCATTGATTACTGTCATGCTGCGATGAGCATTGCCGTGTAAAACTCACATGGTTTAATACCGCCCTGTTTCAACACTGTGTCCAATCATTACCAAGGAGTTTTACATGCCGCATGAAGGCAGCCTGCTACAGGCCGCAGTGGTGTTTCTGCTCGCGGCGGTGCTGACCGTGCCGCTTGCCAAGCGCCTGAAGCTGGGCGCGGTCATCGGCTATCTGTTCGCGGGCGTGATCATCGGCCCGTCGGTGCTGGGGCTGATCGGCGACACCGAGAGCGTCAGTCACATCTCCGAACTCGGCGTGGTGTTGCTGTTGTTCATCATTGGCCTGGAGCTTTCGCCCAAGCGTTTGTGGGTCATGCGCAAATCAGTGTTCGGCGTCGGTATGGCGCAGGTGCTGCTGACCGGTCTGGTAATCGGCGGAGTCGCCCTGTATGGCTTCGGCCAGCCGCTGAATACAGCGATTGTGCTGGGCCTGGGCCTCGCCCTGTCGTCCACCGCATTCGGTCTGCAAAGCCTGGCCGAGCGCAAGCAACTGAACAGCCCGCACGGTCGCATGGCGTTTGCCATTCTGCTGTTTCAGGACATTGCCGCGATCCCGCTGATCGCGATGGTGCCGTTTCTGGCCGGGGCCGATCATGCAATGGACACTGGCGAAAGCATCAATCATGGCCTGCGCGTGCTGGGCAGCATCGCCATTGTGGTGATCGGTGGGCGTTACCTGCTGCGCCCGGTGTTTCGCATTGTCGCCAAGACCAGGATTCAGGAGGTCTCTACTGCCACTGCCTTGCTGGTGGTGATGGGCACGGCATGGCTGATGGAGCTGGTGGGTGTTTCCATGGCCCTGGGTGCATTTCTCGCAGGCCTGTTGCTGGCCGATTCCGAATACCGGCACGAGCTGGAAGCGCAGATCGAACCGTTCAAGGGCCTACTGCTGGGCCTGTTCTTCATCAGCGTCGGCATGGGAGCCAACATCGGCTTGTTGCTCAGTTCGCCTTTGGCAGTGCTGGGCCTGACGCTGTTGCTGATCGGCATCAAACTGCCAATGCTGTTCCTGATCGGTCGCACTGCAGGCGGCCTCGGCAGTCGCAGTGCGCTGCAATTGGGTCTGGTACTCGCCGCCGGGGGTGAGTTTGCCTTTGTGGTGTTCAAGATTGGCAGCGCGCAAGGACTGTTCGAGGCACAACTGTACGACATGCTGGTACTGACCATCACCTTGTCGATGGCAGTCACGCCACTGCTGTTCATTGCCCTGGCACGCTGGATCAAACCGAAAGCCAGGGTGGTGGACGTACCGGACGAATATCGCGACATCCAGACCGATAAACCCAGGGTCGTGATTGCCGGCATGGGCCGCATGGGACAGATTGTTGCGCGAATTCTGCGCGCGCAGAAAATCCCCTTCATTGCGCTGGACACCGCTGTGGAGTCGATCGAGTTTTCGCGTAGTTTCGGCAACGTGCCGGTGTTCTATGGCGACCCGCTGCGCCCGGAAATACTCCGCGCCGCCAAGGTCGGTGAAGCCGAGTACTTTGTCATCGCCACTGACGATCCGGATACCAACATCAAGACCGCCGAATTGATCCGCAAGCTCTATCCACACATGAAAATCATCGCCCGGGCACGCAACCGCCAGCACGTTCATCGGCTGATGGACATTGGCGCGCATGCTGTGCGCGAGACGTTCTATTCAAGCCTGGAAATGAGCCGTCAGACCTTGATGGGATTGGGCCTGACCGAGGCACAGGCTGATGCGCGCATCAGTCGCTTCAAGCGTCACGATGAACAGGTGCTGGCAGCCCAGCACGAGGTGTATGACGACGACGCCAAGGTGCTGCAGACCGCTCGCGAAGCCAGGGCCGACCTGGCGCAATTGTTCGAAGCTGATCGTCTGGACGAGGAAGCCGCGAAAGGCTGATGCACTGGCACCGGGCGTTCAGCGTCCGGCGCCGGGGTGGTTCAGGCGTAAGGACTGTCCCAATAGCGCTTGTACATGCCGAGCTTTTTCTTCAGGCCTCGGGGCAGCCGCCGTTCCTGCTTACTCAGCTTGTAAGCCAGCAGCTTCA
Organism: Pseudomonas tremae; assembly: GCF_001401155.1. GTDB lineage: Bacteria > Pseudomonadota > Gammaproteobacteria > Pseudomonadales > Pseudomonadaceae > Aquipseudomonas > Aquipseudomonas tremae. The sequence continues at coordinate 33,725 of NZ_LJRO01000446.1, read as the reverse complement.
GCGCATTGCGCACAAACGACATGGGCCACCAGAGAATGCGCCGGGGGCCGAGGAATTTCAGTTCGGACTTCACGTACCGCATGCCCTCGCCGCCGATGCCTCCGAACGTCTCGTAGATCCACGCCTCACGGGACTGAAACACGCCGATGTCGAAGTACCGACAGAACTCCTCGCGCAGGCTGTAATTGTGGGAGTGCCTACATACGGCAGAACCTTCGTAGGCAGCTTTCCAGCCATCGATCAGCATCCTGGCAGTGACGTACATGTCTTCGGAAAGGATCACGTGCCGAGGGAAGCCCCCGATCGCCCGTAACGCTTCGCCCCGATAGGCTGCAAACGAATTGGACATGAATGGTGTCTTGATGCCCAGTGTGCGGGCATCGGCCAAGGTTTTGATCTGCGAAGTCGGCGGGTAGTTGAACAGCCTTGCATGCTGTGCGAGCAGGTTGGCGTTCTTGTGCGGCAATTGCCGGCCGCAGACCGCACCGACTTTCGGGTCAGCGAATGGCAGGAGGATATTGGCAATGGCATTGATGTCTTCGACGTAGGCGTCCTGGGTCATGTAGACATAGACGTCATAGTCGGGATGCAGATCGACCATCATCTGCCGGGTGCCGCCGTGATTGAAGTCCTTGCTATCGATGCGCAGCACGTTGGCACATCGCGATTGCGCCAGCTCCAGCGTACCGTCCGAAGAGCTGGAGTCGACGATCAGCGTGTCGAAGGTTGCAGTCTGCGTGGCCAGCGAATCCAGAAGCCGCTCCAGATCCTTGCGTCCATTGTAGGTCGGGATGACACAAGCCACTCTCAGTGACGCCATAACAATACTCCAGGGCGAAGTCCGGTTGCCCAATCTGTCAGCGTTGTTGAGAGTAGCTCATGCGCACCAGGCCCACCATTCGACGCACTCAGCCCAGCACTTCGCTCAATGGAATGAAATTGACCCAGTCGCCCTCGGCCACTGTCGCGCCTTCGCGCACCTCGATCAGGCCATCAGCCCACGCAGCGCTGCGCAGTACCCCGGAACTCTGGTTTCGGTAAGCCACGGCCTTGCCCTGCTCGAGACGACCACGCAGGTACTCGCGGCGATTGCCGGGGCGCGTCCAGATGAACCCGGCCGGCACAGGAAACTTCAGCGGTGCAACGTCCATCACACCCTGTCGACGCAGCAGGTAAGCGCGCGCCAGCAAGGCGAACGTCACCAGTGTGGACGCAGGATTGCCAGGCAGGCCAATCACCGGCACGCCACGGAAATGACCGAAAGTCAGAGGTTTTCCAGGTTTGATCGCCAGTTTCCAGAGCGTCAGTTCGCCCTCTTCACGCAACGCATGACCCAGGAAGTCCGCTTCGCCCACCGACACACCGCCCGTGGAGAGAATCAGATCGACATCGTGCAGATTCGCCAGCGCAGTGCGGGTTTTCGGCAGATCGTCCGGCAGGATGCCTGCATCGACGACCTCGCATTCCAGGCGCGCCAGCCAGCTGCACAGCAACACCCTGTTACTGTTGTAGATCTGCCCTGGCCCCAGCGGCTGACCAGGCTCGATCAGCTCGTCGCCGGTGGACAGCACCGCCACCCGCACGCGACGAATCACGTCCAGTTCGGCCAGCCCCAGCGAGGCTGCCAACCCCAGCTCTATAGGCCCCAGCCGCGTACCCGCCGCCAGCACGGTATCGCCGACCAGGGTTTCCTGACCTTGCGGACGGATATTCTGCCCGGCCTTGAGAGGCTCGCTGAAGCGCACTCGCTGATCGGCAAGCACCTCGGCGTTTTCCTGCATTTCGACGCAGTCAGCGCCCTCAGGCATCGGTGCGCCGGTGAAGATTCTTGCGCACGTGCCGGGGGCCAATGGCTCGGGGGCCTGACCGGCAAAAATGCGCTGGCTGACCACCAAAGGTTCTCCGCTCCAGTCCGCCTCACGCAGGGCATAGCCATCCATCGCACTGTTAGGCCACGGCGGCAGATCCAGCGTCGAGACCAGGTCCACCGCCAGCACCCGGCCCTCGGCATTGGCCAGCGACACGCGCTGACGTTCGGTTATCGGTGTGGCATCGGCCATCGCCAGCAATCGGGCGATGGCATCTTCAACCGGCAACAGGGCTTTTGGCTCGTTGATCATCGGCACTCAACCACGGGTTGCGCAGGGTTCGGCCTGCTTGAGGTGTGGCACGAAATTGCACGGCCTGAAGCGCGAGTCCAGTTGTTCGGCCAGAATGCCGTCCCAGCCAGTGCGCACAGCATTGGTCGAACCCGGCAGGCAGCAGACCAGCGTGCCGTTGGACAGCCCGGCCAAGGCGCGAGACTGAATGGTCGAAGTGCCGATATCAGGCACTGAAATCTGCCGGAACAGCTCGCCAAAACCATCAACCTGCTTGTCCAGCAAGCAGCCCACGGCTTCGGGCGTGCTGTCTCGGCCGGTGAAACCGGTGCCGCCGGTAATCAGCACGACTTGCACTTGGTCATCGGCAATCCAGGTCGCTACCTGGGCGCGGATCTTGTACAGATCATCCTTGAGCAGCACGCGTTCGATCAGGCCATGACCGGCTTCGGTCAGACGATCGACAAACATCTGACCCGATGTATCGGTTTCACGGGTACGGGTATCGCTGACAGTCAGCACGGCGATGTTCAGGGGTACGAAAGGTGTGTCAGCCTTGGCTTTCATGGCCTCATCCAGTTGTTAAGGAAACAGGCCGGTGTTATATCACAGCACTCCTTTTGACTTCCCGCCGAGTGTCTGATGAATGTCCGTGCCGCACTGCCTACCTGCTCTATCCTGCTACTCGCCGGAGGACGCGGGCAGCGTATGGGCGGACGCGACAAGGGCCTGATCGAATGGCAGGGCAAGGCAATGATCGAGCACTTGCAGTGCCTGACCCGACCATTGACTGACGACTTGATCATCTCCTGCAACCGCAACATAGAGCGTTATGCGCAGTACGCCGATCAGGTCGTCGAGGATGACGACACCGACTTCAATGGCCCTCTCGCCGGGATTCGCGCTGCCCTGCCGCTTGCTCGCCACCAGTGGCTGCTGGTATTGCCCTGTGACGTACCTCGGATCGACGGGCCATTGCTGCAGGCGCTACGCGAAAAATCGCTCGAGCACCCGCAACGACCCGTAATGGTGCGTGAAGGTCAGCACTGGCAGCCGCTTTTATGTATCATCCCCATCGCTTGTGCCGCCACGCTGGAAGCCGCATGGCAAACCGGCGAACGCAGCCCACGGAGGGCAATGGAGTCACTGCAACCGGTTGCGGTGCAACTGGAAGCCGATGACCCGCGTCTGGCAAACCTGAACACTCCCTGTCTATTGGCAGGGATCAATGAACACCGCTGAAAGTGAGTGGTTATTGAGCTCTCGCACGGTGTATACGGAACTTGCGGACGGCATATACGTCTGAGAGTTCAGTAATCAAGAATCCATCTGGAGACACAGTAATGAAACAACGGACCCTCCCCGCTGCCTTCCTGCTTGCATTGAGCATCGCCTCCCTCGCCGGTTGCGCATCGCCCACTGTGATCACTCTGAACGATGGTCGTGAGATCCAGTCAGTCGATACTCCGAAGTACGATGACTCGGGCTTTTACGAGTTCAAACAGCTTGATGGCAAAGAAACCCGCATCAACAAGGATCAGGTACGTACCATCAAGGATCTGTAATCCGGATGTAGCGTGACTGATTCGAAAAAACCCGCCTAGTGCGGGTTTTTTTGGCCTGCAATTTCAGCCTGTACGGCTTACCAGTCCAGTTTCAACAGGCTTTCGAACTGAAGCTGTTCGCCATTGAGCGGGTCGACGAAGCGCAGGCGTTTGGCGAGCAGTTTCAGCGGGTGCCGATAGTCGTCCTGCGGGTCCTTTATCACGTCGGGATAGAAGGGATCATTACAGATCCCCGCGCCTAATGCTGCCATGTGCACGCGCAGTTGGTGCTTCTTGCCGGTCACCGGGTGCAGCCCGTAACGCCACAGTTGCTCCTGCCGCTCCAGCACTTCGATGTGCGTCTGCGTATTGCTGGCACCTGGCCCTTCCTGCATGCGAAAGAACGGCTCGCCTTCGACCAGACGGCTCTCGTGCAGACGCGGGAACTCCAAATCAGGCAGCGCCGGGGCAATTGCTTCGTAAAATTTGTCGATACGTCGCGTAGGAAACAACGTCTGATAAGCCGCGCGGGTCTGCCGATTGGCTGAAAACAGCACCAGCCCCGCCGTGTGCCGGTCAATGCGGTGCAGCGGCACCAGATCGGGATTGCCGAGGCGATGGATCAGACGACGCAGCAACGTCTGTTCGACATATTCGCCAGCCGGTGTTACAGGCAGAAAGTGTGGCTTGTCGGCAACTACCAAATGGTCGTCGGCATAGAGGATGGTTTCGAGCACCGGGATCGGCGTCTCATTGGGCACTTCGCGAAAATAGTGAATTTTCAGCCCTTCCCGATACGCCAGGTCTGCTTTGATCGTCTTGCCATCGGCGTCCAGAACCCGTCCGCGTGCCATTCGGTCCAGCCACTGTTCGCGGCTAATGGCGGTAAATTTCGCACACAGGCAATCCAGCACCGTGGCCCATGACCCTGGCGGCAGGTAGAGAGTGCTGGCTTGTTGCTGAGTGGCGCTGAAGGCGGAATCGGACATGCTGGGGCTCTGGCTCTTGAGTCTGAAGCGGCTGGACAAGGATTATCGCTGATTGGTGCGATCACCGCACAACATCGCTGTGTGGCGTTCGCTGGTCGACTGCGACACTATTAACCGTCTGGTACATTCTGTTCAACAACTGCCAGGATCGGGCAGCGCCACAAAAACAAGAGACGTATTTTATGACCCACGCTGAAAACACCTCCGTACTGGCCGGCCTGATCGGCACTGGCATTCAAGCATCGCGAACGCCCGCCATGCATGAGCACGAAGGCGATGCACAAGGCATGCGCTATCTGTATCGCCTGATCGATATCGACACGTTGCAGCTGGATATCAGCGCCCTGCCCCAGCTCGTCGACAGCGCTCAGCACTGTGGCTTTACCGGCCTGAATATCACTTTCCCCTGCAAGCAGGCGGTCATCCCTCTGCTGGACGAACTGTCCGACGAAGCGCGTGGCATCGGTGCAGTGAACACTGTGGTTTTCAAGGACGGCAAGCGTGTCGGCCACAACACCGATTGCCTGGGTTTTGCTGAAGGTTTCCAGCGCGGTCTGGAACACGCTGCACGCCAGCGGGTCGTGCAAATGGGTGCAGGTGGCGCGGGCGCTGCGGTGGCTCATGCACTGCTGACAGCGGGGGTCGAGCGCTTGACGGTCTTTGAAGTAGACCCGCAACGTGCGCAAGGGCTGGTAGACAACCTGAACGGTCATTTCGGGGCAGGACGTGCCCAGGTAGGCATCGACTTGCCTGCCGCAATGGCCGAGGCGGATGGGTTGGTGAATACCACGCCGGTCGGCATGGCCAAACTGCCCGGCACGCCATTGCCGGTGGAACTGCTGCGTGCCGAGCTATGGGTCGCGGAAATCATCTACTTCCCGCTTGAGACCGAGCTGCTCAGGCAGGCTCGAGCGCTGGGCTGTCGAACGCTGGATGGCAGTACGATGGCGGTGTTTCAGGCGGTCAAGGCCTTCGAGCTGTTCAGTGGCCAGTCAGCCGATGCCAGCCGCATGATGGCGCACTTCCATACACTGTAGGCCTCAGCGCTTTAGGTAACGCATTACAGCGTCGCAAATCATTGCCTTGTGACGCTGTTTGACCTCCTCGCTCCACAGCTCGATCTGGAAAATCTCGCTGAACGTGTGGCGGTTGGATATCCGGTAAAAGCAGAACGAACTGATCATCAAGTGCAGGTCTACCGGGTTAACCCCCTCGCGAAACAGACCACTGGCTTCACCGCGCCGCAGGATGCCGTCCAGTGCCTTGATGATGTTCTGGCTTTTGGCCTGGATAGAATCGGACTGCTTGACGTTCTCGCCGTAATGGATGTTTTCGATGCACACGATGCGCACGAAATCGACGTTGTTGTCATGGTGATCGAAGGTGAACTCAACCACACGCTGAATCGCCTCGACAGGCTCGAGTTCAGCAAGATTAAGCTGGCTCTCGGTATTGCGAATTGCGCCGTAGAGTTTTTCCAGCACCTCGACATACAGCTGCTCCTTGCTGCCGAAATAGTAATAGATCATCCGTTTCGAGGTTTTGGTGCGCTCGGCGATGGCATCGACGCGCGCACCGGTCAGTCCGTGGGCAACGAACTCGGCGACAGCGGCCTTGAGGATGTCTTCACGGGTTTTTTCCGGGTTGTTCTTGCGCCCCTTCGGCAAAACGGCGGCAGGCCCGATGGCGACGGCGGAGTCGATTGTTTTCATTATTGGCTCATGAACACGAGTAATGCGCGAAGTATGAAGCCCGTCGGCAAGCGAAGGAAGCTGCGAGCGACACACGCCACTCACAGCCTGTCTGGCAGCGCTTTTACAAACGCGCCTGACGCGCCGCAACATTGCGGGCTTTGGCCATGGCAGCCAGACGCACCGGCACATTGGCCGCGCCATAGCCGACGTAACCATTCTTGCGCTGCAGTATCTCGAAGAAGAAGCGCCCGTCAAACGCATCCGTGTAGACGTGGAACAGCTCGCCACCCTGCGCATCCCGGTCATACAGCACGTTGTAGTACGCCAGCTCGCTGAGAAACTCTTCGTCAAAATCGAAGCGCGCCGCCAGGTCATCGTAGTAGTTGAGCGGAATATCCAGCAATGGTACGCCAGCTTCCTTGGCGCGACTGACCTCGGCAAAGATGTCTTCGCAAGAGAACGCGATGTGATGCACGCCGGAGCCACGATAGCTCGACAGCGCGTGGGAAATAGCCGTGTTGCGGTTCTCGGAAATATTCAGCGGCAGGCGCACGGTGCTGCAACGGCTGCGCAAGGCGCGGCTTTTGACCAGTCCATAAGGGTCGGGCAGTACCACTTCATCGTCAGCCTCGAAATCCAGAATACTTTTGTAGAACAGGACCCAACTGTCGAGGCTGTCGGCTGGCAGCGCCATGGCCATATGATCGATACGCTGCAAACCGCCCTTGGCAACCGCCTTCGGATCAACGACGAAATCGTTGTCGTAGATAGAATCGCCGGGCAGCGCCTTGTCGACCAAGTAGATCAGGCTGCCATCCGGCGCACGCACCGAAGGGATCTCCCGTTCGTTGGGGCCGACCAGCCCGCGATAGGGCTGCCCCTTGAAGGCACGCGCGCGCTCGAGCGACTGATGACCATCATCGACCCGCAAAGCAGTGGCACACAGCGACGGCCCGTGGGACTCGAAAAAACTGTGGGCAAAGGAATAAGGTTCGGCATTCAGGACAATTTTGATATCCCCCTGCCCCAGCAAACTGACCGCCTTGGAGCGGTGCTGACCCAGTTTGGCGAAACCCAACCGCTGCAACCAGCCCGAGAGACGAGCACCGTGGGTTTCATCCACCGCGAACTCGAGAAACTCGACACCGTTGTAGGTGCTGGCAGGCGGCGGATTGAACAGAACCTCGGGAACCGCCTCCGGCTCGTCGCGCGCCAGTAACTGACGGGTTTTTTCTTCCAGATACAGCAGCGAGCGCAAACCGTCTGCCGCATTGGCGCGGGTTGGTGCGGCGCGGAAGCCGTCATTGAACACTTCCAGAGACAGCGGGCCGGTGTAGCCGCTGCGCAGGATCGGCGCGAGGAACCCGGCAAGGTCAAATTCGCCCTGCCCCGGAAAACAACGAAAATGACGGCTCCACTCCAGCACATCCATCGCCAGAATCGGCGCATCGGCCATCTGCACGAAGAAAATCTTGTCCCACGGGATCTGCGCAATCGCGCTGGGGTCGCCCTTCAGCGACAAAGTGTGGAAGCTGTCGAGCAGCACGCCCAAGGCTGGATGATCGACCTGACGCACCAGGTTCCAGACCTGTTGCCAGGTATTCACATGCTTGCCCCAGGCCAGCGCTTCGTAGCCGATCCGCAAGTTGCGGGCACCGGCACGCTCGGCCAGCAGCCCAAGGTCATCCAGAAGAATGTTTTCGTCGCCCACCGAATCGGCAGACGCATTGCTGCAGACCAGCACCAGATCGGTACCCAGCTCCTGCATCAGGTCAAATTTGCGCTCGGCACGATCCACGTTGCGCTGCAAACGATCGCGGCGGCAGCCTTCAAAATCGCGAAACGGCTGGAACAGGGTGATGGCAATGCCCAGATCAGCGCATATCTGCCTGACGTTGCGTGGGCTGCCGTCGTAATACAACAGATCGTTTTCGAAAATCTCGACGCCGTCAAAGCCGGCTGCGGCGATGGCTTCGAGCTTTTCGGGCAGAGTACCGCTCAAGGATACGGTAGCAATTGAACGCTGCATGCTTTTCAGCTCCTGGGTGAACGCGACCTGATCGGGTCACGACTGGACTGCACCGCATCCCGGCCTTTCCCGGCCTTATTCAGAGGTGCGGATAAAGTATTTGCCTGTCAAAATCCTACAGCAACATAAAGTGTACGAACTGGTTAGTTTTACGTTCGATTATCGAACAGAAGCCGTTTTAGTCAATTGACGCTGTACCGCGCAATGCTCAACATCAGCGTCACATTGCAGGATAGCCCCACAGCCAGACGTTTTGATTTTTCGCTTCATCAGCAGCAACCCATAACAATTCAAACAACAGGAACCTTGCTCATGCGCTCCCTCTTCGCCTCGCTTGAAAGCCCGCTCGCCCATCCGGCCACACGTCATGCCCGACGAACGCCTCCGGTCAATAATCCGGTCGCGGTTCGCTCCGCCTGAAACATTCCAAAGCACTTGCGCGGCTCAACCTGTAAATTGTCGGCCCGACGAATCGTTTCGCTGAAAGCCTGAACTTCAACCGGCTTGGCGAAACCCGGTTCTACGACGTCACTTTTACCTGCACAACGCCTGCATCGAGTGGACTTCTCAGTCCGACTGTTGCCAGCAGCACAGTCCTGGAACGGATGGTTAGATCATCATGCTCAATACCCAGACCAACCCTGTCGCCCAGGCCGCCCGTGCCGGGATGGGTGAAAAGATTCGCGGCGCACTCGCCGTGGGCAAGACCCGCTGGGGCATGCTTGCCCTGGTGTTTTTTGCCACCACGCTGAACTACATCGACCGGGCAGCGCTCGGGGTCATGCAGCCCATCCTGGCCAAGGAAATGAGCTGGACGGCGATGGACTACGCCAACATCAATTTCTGGTTCCAGGTCGGCTATGCAGTCGGCTTCGTACTGCAAGGTCGCTTCATCGACAAAGTCGGCGTCAAGCGAGCTTTCTTCCTGGCAGTGCTGCTGTGGAGCCTGGCAACCGGCGCGCACGGTCTGGCGACTTCCGCAGTTGGCTTCATGGTCTGCCGTTTCATTCTGGGCCTGACCGAGGCCGCCAACTACCCGGCGTGCGTGAAGACCACGCGCCTGTGGTTCCCGGCCGGTGAGCGCGCCGTCGCGACCGGCATCTTCAACGCCGGCACCAACGTCGGCGCCATGCTGACTCCTGCCTTGCTGCCGCTGATTCTGACGGTATGGGGCTGGCAGGCAGCGTTCGTGGCGATGGGTTCGCTGGGGCTTGTCTGGGTGGTCATGTGGCGCCTGAAGTACTACAACCCTGAAGAGCATCCAACGGTCAGCAAAAGCGAACTGGATTACATCAATCAGGAAGTCGAGCCAGAGCCGGTCAAGGTGCCCTTCTCAGGCATCCTGAAGATGCGCGGCACCTGGGCGTTCGCTCTGGCGTACGCGATTACTGCGCCGGTATTCTGGTTCTACCTGTACTGGCTGCCGCCGTTTCTGAATCAGCAGTACAACCTGGGGATCAGCGTGACGCAGATGGGTATCCCGTTGATCCTGATCTGGCTGACCGCTGACTTCGGCAGTGTAGGTGGTGGCATTCTGTCGTCTTGGCTGATCGGGCGTGGCATGCGGGCAACCAAGGCACGGCTGGTGTCGATGCTGGTGTTCGCTATCACGATCTGCAGCGTTGTGTTCGCTGCCAACGCGAGCGGCCTGTGGGTAGCGGTGCTGGCGATTTCCCTGGCCGTCGGTGCGCATCAGGCATGGACTGCGAACATCTGGAGCCTGGTGATGGACTACACGCCCAAGCACATGATGAGCACGGTGTTCGGCTTCGGCGGCATGTGTGCGGCCATTGGCGGCATGTTCATGACTCAGATCGTCGGTGCCGTGCTGACGGCCACCAACAATAATTACAACGTGCTGTTCACGATGATCCCGGCGATGTATTTCATCGCGCTGCTCTGGCTGTACTTCATGGCACCCCGCAAGGTTCCGACGCTCAGCGAGTAATCGCCTGAACCATCAAAAAGCCCGGCTCACATGGCTATGGTCCCCACGCTCCGCGTGGGGATGCATTTCGTGACGCTCTGCGTCATACAGCGGTTGTGCGCTGTCAGTGGTATCTGTCTCTGGCTCAGCTCACCTTTTCGCCCCTCGGCGAGTTACTTTGATGGGGCCAAAGTAACCAAAGCCCCTCGCTCCTGTTTCCGGCCCGACTTCGTCGGGTCCCTTCGCCCTGACACTGATCCGGGGGTCGCCGCAACGGGCCATCCATGGCCCGGTGCGGCTAGCCTGGCGTCCTGCCAGGCTACCCCCGGATCAGCGCCAGGACTCAGCCGTCACTAACGTCGCACTCTGCGTCGTCAGTGCCAAAGTGATCGAAAAGCACGTATGGCGGCCTCCTGCAGGCGGAGCATGACATTGTGCTGCGCTCAAGACTTGTGATGCAGGGCGTTAGGAGCCATATGCCGACTGAACATTGGCATCGCCAACAATCGAAGGTTTCAGCGCCAGACGCTACCCGCCCTTACGCCGCTGTTGCCATGCCGCCGCCAGTCCGCTCAGACAGATAATGGCGATGCCGGCCTGCGCGGTCGGGGATGGCGTATGGTCGAAGACCAGATAACCCAGCAGCCCTGCAAAGACAATCTGGCAGTAACTGAACGGCGCAAGCATGGCCGGGGCGGCGAAGCGGAACGCCTGAGTCAGCAGCAAGTGGGCAGACATGCCGCATGCGCCCAGCGCCAGCAGAAACGGCAAGTGCTTGAGTGCTGGCACTTCCCAGAAGAATGGCACCAGCGCGCTCATAAATAGCGTATTGAACAGCCCCGCGAAAAAATTGCTGGTGGTCGGACTGTCGAACGGGCTCACCAGCCGCGTCAGGAGTTGATACAGCGCAAAACACAAGGCCGACGACAGCGGCAGCAGAATCGCCAGCGTGAACAGTTCACCGCCCGGATGAATAATGATCATCACCCCGACAAACCCCACGACCACCGCTATCCACTGCCCGCGCGTCACTCGTTCATGCAGCAGCGGCACTGACAATGCCGTCACCAGCAGCGGCGCGAGGAAGTTGACCGCCGTCGCCTCTGCCTGGGGGATGAACATCAGACTGCTGGTAAACAAAAGGCTGGTGCCCAACAGCGCAAGCGCCCGCAAAGCTTGCATCCCGGGCCGTTTGGTGCGCAGAACACGGACCCCTGCCGACGGCATGAAGATGCAGGCCATGAGCAACGTGTGGACCAGATATCGCGCCCAGACCACAAGAATGATCGGGTAAAAACCGGACAGGTATTTGGACAGCGTGTCGTGACTGGCAAACAGAAAAGTCGCCAAAAGAATGAAGCCGATGCCTTTCAGAGGTCGATTGACGCCGGACAACGGCGTACTGGCAATGCTCATTGCACTTCCTTGTTCAAAGTGTGTAGCAACCTGCCCTGACGCGGGAGGCAACGTAATACGCTGCATGTATCATGCAAATCGGGGAGCATCGCACATACCGCTGCAACGTCTTGAACAAAATGTTCCAACTGGTTCATTACCGTTCGATTATCGCCCTGAACAGCACTTTTACAATTGCGGCCAACACCCGGGCCTTTCACTATCATGACCAGCTACAACGACTCGATAACTACAAAAAAGGTCTGTTCCATGCGCTCGAATCCCTCCTGCAAAATCGTTTGCGGCTTTTCTGCGGCCATCGCTGCGGCCCTCTCCCCCATGACCAGCCATGCTGCCGGGTTTGTCGAGGACGCCAAGGTCAATCTGAACCTACGCAACTTCTACATCAACCGCAACTTCGTGGACCCGGCCAATTCGCAGAACTACGCCGAGGAATGGACGCAGAATTTCATTTTCGACGCCCGTTCAGGTTTTACTCAGGGCACAGTCGGTTTTGGCGTAGACGCACTGGGGCTGTACTCGCTCAAACTCGATGGTGGCAAAGGCACGGGGGGCACCCAATTGTTGCCGATACACAGCGACGGGCGTCCGGCCGATGACTTTGGAAGGCTGGCGGTCGCAGGCAAGGCGCGCTTCTCGAAAACCGAACTCAAGGTCGGAGAGTGGATGCCCGTGCTGCCCATCCTGCGCTCCGACGACGGTCGGTCGCTGCCACAAACCTTTCAGGGCAGTCAGATAACCTCCAAGGAGATCGACAACCTCACACTGTACGGCGGGCAGTTTCGTGGCAACAGCCCACGCAATGACGCCAGCATGGAAGACATGTCCATGAACGGTCGCACAGGCTTTACCTCTGACCGTTTCAACTTCGCTGGCGGCGAATACGTATTCAACGAAAAGCGTACCCAGATCGGAGTGTGGTACGCCGAACTTGAAGACATCTACCATCAGCAATACGTCAACCTGTTGCACAGTCAGCCTCTGGGCAGCTGGACGCTGGGCGCCAACCTCGGCTACTTCCAGGGCAAAGACGATGGTCGGTCACTGGCTGGCGATCTGGATAACAAGACCTGGTCCGCCCTGCTCTCTGCGAAACACGGCGGCAACACATTCTACGTTGGCCTGCAGAAAGTCAGTGGCGACAGCGCGTGGATGCGTGTCAATGGCACCAGCGGCGGCACGCTGGCCAACGACAGTTACAATTCAAGCTTCGATAACGCCCGGGAAAAATCCTGGCAACTGCGTCACGACTATGACTTTGCGGCGCTCGGCACGCCCGGTTTGACCCTGATGAACCGCTACATCAGCGGCGAGAACGTCCATACAGGTGCCATCACCGATGGCGAAGAATGGGCGCGGGAGACCGAGCTGGCTTATGTGTTGCAGAGCGGCACGTTCAAGAACCTGACGCTGAAATGGCGCAACTCGACCATGCGCCGTGACTACAACACCAATCAGTTCGACGAGAACCGCGTCATTGTCAGTTACCCACTGTCGTTACTCTGATCGGAAAAATACTGCCGCAGTGCGCGATGCTGCGGCGGCGTTTTTCCCAAGGCCACTATGAGCCTTCGCAAAACGATTCCACACCCATCTCGTCCCAGACCGCCTCGGCCAGGTGAAACGTCGCGTTGGCTGCCGGAATGCCGCAATAGATAGCGCTCTGCATCAGCACTTCCTTGATCTCTTCACGGGTCACACCGTTGTTTTTTGCAGCTTTCAGGTGCAGGCGCAATTCACCCTCACGGTTCATGCCGATCAGCATGGCGATGGTGATCAGGCTGCGCGTGTGCCGGGGCAAGCCCGGGCGCGTCCAGATATCTCCCCACGCATGGCGGGTGATCATTTCCTGAAACTCTTCGTTGAACGGCGTCAGTTTGCTGAGGCTGTTATCAACGTGCGCGTCACCCAGCACCGCGCGGCGCACCTGCATGCCAGCTTCGTAACGTTCGTCTTCGGTCATCGGGAAATCCTTGTGTGTTCGGCCACGGCACGTTCGACCCACTGTCGGGCCTGGCCAAGGTAGTGGGCCGGATCAAGCAGGCGATCCAGCTCGTCGGAAGAAAGGTGCTCGCTGACCTGGGGGTTTTCGCCGAGCACCTGACGCAGGTGCGCGCCCTGCTCTACCGCACGACGACAGCACTGTTCGATCAGATGATGGGCAGCGTCACGGCCTATGCGCTGCGCCAGCGCAATGCTTGCCGCTTCGGCCAGCACCAGGCCCCGGGTAGACTCCAGGTTGATGCGCATGCGCTCGGCGTCGACCTGCAGGCCGGGTATCACCTGCAACGCCTGTTGCAACGAGCCCGACACCAGGCAGCAGAGCTCAGGAAGGGTTTCCCATTCGGCATGCCACAAACCCAGGCTGCGCTCGTGTTCTTGCGGCATGGCGGCCAGCATCGTCGCAACCAGCCCCGGCGCGCGTGTCGCTGCGCCGATCATCACTGCGGCGCCGACCGGGTTGCGCTTGTGCGGCATGGTCGATGAGCCGCCTTTACCCGGTGCCGAAGGTTCGAAGACTTCGCCCACTTCAGTCTGCATCAACAGGCTGACGTCACGCCCCAGCTTGCCAAGGCTGCCGGCGATCATCCCCAGCAGGCAGGCAAACTCCGCCAGACGATCGCGCTGGGTGTGCCAGGGTTGCTCGGGCAGTTCCAGTTGCAGCTCGCTCGCCAGCGCCTGCGCAACCGGAAGCGCCTGATCACCCAGCGCGGCAAGGCTGCCGGAAGCACCACCGAATTGCAGGCACAACAGGCGCGGTCTGATCTCGTTCAGGCGCTGCCGATGGCGGGTGACGGCGCCCAGCCAGCCGGCAATTTTCATCCCCAGCGTGACAGGTGTGGCTTGCTGTAACCAGGTACGTCCGGCCAGCGGCGTGCTTGCATAGCGCTGCGCCTGCTCGGCCAACACCTCGGCCAGCTGGGTCAGATCGCGTTCGAGCAAAATGATCGCCTGACGCAGTTGCAGCACCAACCCGCTGTCCATGACGTCCTGACTGGTCGCCCCCATATGAACATAGCGCTCGGCTTGCGGGCTGTTTGCGGCAATCTGCCTGCCCAGCGCCTTGACCAGTGGAATCGCCGAGTTGCCGGCACTGCCGATGGCAATGGCCAGCTCATCGAAGTCGAACAGATCCGCATGACAGCTTTGCTCGATATCCGCCACCACGCTGGCCGGAATGAGGCCTGTACGTGCTTGCGCGCGGGCCAGGGCGGCCTCGAAATCGAGCATGCCCTGAACGCGACCTCGATCGCAGAAAACCTCGCGCATGTCAGCCTGAGTGAAATAGGCATCGAAAAGTTGGTTAGCCGGTCTGTTCACATCATCGCTCCGGATTGAAAGGTTTCAGGTGTCGTCGGAATGACTGACCCAGCCCTTGATCAGGATTGCTATGGCGGCCAAGGCCGCAGGAACTACAAGCACCGTGAGCACCTGCTCGAAACTCCAGCCCAGCCCCAACAAGGTGGCGCCGGCCCAGGCACCGAGAATCGCACCGAAGCGACCGATCCCGAGCATCCACGACACGCCGGTGGCACGCCCCTGAGTAGGGTAAAAGCGCGCCGCCAGCGATGGCATGGCCGACTGCGCGCCATTGATGCACATGCCCGCCACCAGAACCAGCGTGGCCAGCACCGCGACATTACCCAGACTTTGACCGACCAGGTACGCAAACACTCCTGCCAGCGCGTAGGCGACGCCAATGACCTTGTGCGGGTTGTAACGGTCCATCGCCCAGCCGACACCCACCGCACTCAAGACGCCGCCAAACTGGAACAACGCGCCGATGAACGCCGACTGTTCCATGCTCGCGCCGCTGTCACGCATCAGGGTCGGCAGCCAGCTGGTCAGCAGATAAACGATCACCAGGCCCATGAAATAGGTCAGCCACAGCAGCAGTGTGCCTGCGCTATAGCTGCCCGAAAAGATCACTTTCAGGACATTGCGGCTGCTGACGGTTTTTTGCTCGGGAACACTGAACGCGGTGATACCGGTCAGTGCCTTTGGTGCGATAGGTGCAAGCACCTTGCGAATCCGTTCGGCACCACGATTCCGGACCACCAGAAAACGCGCCGACTCCGGTAGCCAGACCATCAGCACTACCGACAGTATCAGCGGCAGGATGCCGCCCAGCATCAGCAGGCTGTGCCAGCCCATGCGGGGGATCAAACTGGCCGATACGAAACCGCCGCAGGCCATGCCCAAATTAAAGCCGCAGAACATACTGGTGACCAGCAGCGATTTGAGCCGCTCCGGGGTGTACTCGGACAGCAGCGTGGTGGCGTTGGGCATCGCTGCGCCAAGCCCCAGCCCGGTCAGCAGGCGCAAAATCAACAGTTGATCGATGTTGCTGCTATACGCCGACGCCAGACTGAAAATGCCGAACAGAAACACCGCAACCACCAGCACCACTTTGCGCCCGAACCGGTCAGCCAGCGGGCCGGAACCCAACGCACCGAAGACCATGCCGATCAGCGCGGCGCTCATCACCGGGCCGAGGCTGGCCCGGTCGATCCCCCAATCCTGGCTGAGTGCTGGAGCGATGAAGCCCATCGCAGCGGTATCCAGACCATCGAGAAACACGATCAGAAAGCACAGGACGACCACTCGCCACTGATAACCCGACAGCGGTTGCGCATTAATGAAAGCCTGTACATCAAGGGTGCCTGTCACAGGCCCGCTGGCAGAAAGCGTCATGGAAGTGTCCTTTTATTTTTATAAGGTCGCCTGCCGATGCAGGCGCCGTGAAACACACGCATATCGCTTCAGAAATCGAAAAACACCGTCTCGCCCTCGCCTTGCACGCGAATATCAAAGCGATAAGCGGTCTGGCCGTCATGGGTGCAGCGCCGCGCGATCAATGTTTCGCGACGGGGCGGCTGCTCGATCAGGTTCAGCACCGGGTCCTGCGCATTGGCCTGCGCCTCATCGTCGAAATACACCCGCGTCTGCAGATGAATATTGATGCCGCGAGCGAACAGCGAGACGTTGATATGGGCAGCCATCGGCACGCCCGCCGCATTGCACGCAGAACCCGGCTTGATAGTCTTCAGAAGCCATTGGCCGTCGTCGGTGGTCGCAGTGCGGCCAAAGCCATTGAAAGGCCGGTCCGGATGGAATTCGTTGTGATACAGCCCCTCATGGTCGGCCTGCCAGAACTCGAGGTACGCATCACGGATCAGATGACCATTGCCGTCGAAGACATTGCCCAGCAGCACGATGTGTTCGCCTGGCGCGTCGGGCCTGGCCATTTCGTTCCAGATTTCCAGCTCGCGGGTCGGGTTGCCGGCCACTTGCGGGGCCAGACCGATATGGACGTAAGGCCCTGCGGTTTGCGAGGGGGTTTCCTGCAGCAGTTGAACGGGCATGTCGGGCCTCCTCAGCAGTTTTCGAAGTGAGTCTTGCGCTGGCCGCGCAGAACGATATCAAAGCGGTACGCCAGACAATCCATCGGGTTGCCCATCGCCAGATCAAGTCGGGCAATCAGGCTTTGCACCGCCTCAGGGTTGGCAATGGCCTTGACGATCGGGCAGATCGGAATCAACGGATCGCCTTCGAAATACAACTGAGTGATCAGCCGTGTGGCAATCGACGGCCCACTGATCGAAACATGAACATGCGCCGGCCGCCAGTCATTGGGACCGTTGCGCCACGGATACGGACCAGGCTTGACGGTGCGAAAGCTGTAGTTGCCTTCGCTGTCGGTCAGTGCACGTCCCACACCACCGAAATTGGGGTCTATGGGCGCCAGATAGGCGTCACGTTTATGGCGATAGCGACCGCCAGCATTCGCCTGCCAGATCTCCACCAACGTGTGGGGGACCGGCTTGCCGTACTGATCGCAGACACGGCCGGCAATCAGAATACGCTCGCCTATGGGCAGGCCACCATTGTCGAAATTGAGCAGCAGGTCGTTGTCGTGCCGGCCGAACTGCAAATGCGAGAAATCCGGCCCGGAGGTCTCGGAAATGGATTGTGGAATGCTGACCAGCGCCTGACGCGGCGATCGCAGGATCGACGTCTTGTAATCCGGAGTCAGGGCTTTAGGGTGCCAGTTTCGGTCACGTATGACGAAGCGGCTATTGTCCGCAGCAGACATGGCGTTCTCCTTGTTTTTCTTATAGGCGCGCAAGCGTGGGTCGCTCGCGCTGCAGGCTGTCAGGAAGTGTCACCTGATCCATGCTTATAGAGAACTGAAATAAAGCCCATCATCCATAACCAAATGGTTATGCATACTGCCCCGCTCGATAAGTCTCGCCAACGGCGCGCAGTTCATCCACGCACCACTGCGCTGCGCGGGTCAGGGGCAGCGCCGGATTACTGCACAACCCCACGGAACCGCCCGGCTCGCGGATGCCCATGTCCAGCTCCACCAAGGTGCCGCCTTTCAACTCCAGCGACACCGCATCGAGCGGCGCGATCCAGATCGCATTACTGCACTGTACATAGCGACGGCTCAGGGTTAGCGACAGGGTTTCCAGGCGTTGACGCGGCATACGGATGCCGCACTGCACGAACAGGCTGTCGGCAAATTTGCGAATGGTGGTGCCTGCCGACGGCAGTACCAGCGGGAACTGTTCCAGACTTTCAGGCTTGAGAGACGCAGCCAACAGCGGATGGTCGTTGCGTACCACCAGCGTCATCGATTCGTTATACAAATGCTCGAATGTCAGCCCTTGAATCTGCGGGCTGTCGGTCATGCGCCCAACCACAAGGTCCAGCTCTCCGACCCTCAATTGCGACAGCAGATAGGCGCTCGGGCCGGTCATCACGCTGATGATCAATGCCGGATGGCGTTCATGCAGGCGATTGACCACTTCCGGCACCAACAGACTTTCGGCAGTGGACAATACGCCCAGCCGCACGGTCACCGTTTCGTGCTCGCCGGAACGCAGGCTGCTGACGCCGTCACGCATAGCCTGAACGCTTGGGCCGGCAAAGCGCATGAACGCAACACCTGCCTCGGTCAGCGCAGCACCGCTTTTGCTGCGTACAAACAGCGAGGTCGCAAGAAGGGTTTCCAGCTCCTTGAGGCTCTTGGACAATGCCGGCTGACTGATCGCCAGCGCATCGGATGCGCGCGCCAGACTGCCCTGGCGAGCAACTTCGAGAAAACAGACCAGGTGGCGAAACTTGATACGGGTATCGATATTCAATGCGCGTCGGGCCTGAAAATAATGAAGAGTCTAACGGCTGAGAAACGAAACAACCTGCGGCGCCTCGAAAGGCCATTCCAGCTCTTCGCCCGTGTCAGTGCGGCGCAGTATGGGGACGCGTAGTTCATAACGTTCGAACAGCCGCTCATCCTCGCCGATGTCTATCAGTTCAACCATCAAGCCATGTTCTATGGCAAGCGGTTGCAACACCGCCTCGGCAGCCTCGCAAAACGGGCATCCCAAGGTACTGAACAGCTGACATTCGGGTGGCATGTAATGGATCCTCGACGATTACGTGTTAACCGAAGTCTGATTCTAGGCCCACCTCTGCATCACGTCGACACCCGAAAATGCGTCTTGCTGAACGCATTGGCGCGGTCCAGCACAGGCTTCTCGAAACAGCGATAGCCGACCCAGCCGTAACACACCGCCGCGACCATCATCAATGCAGCAAAAAACAGGTTGTCCAGGCCACTTTGCGGCCAGGCCCCCACTTGGCTCCAGACCCTGCCGATGACCCCGAGCACCAGCAGATGGGAAAGGTAAATGGTGTAAGACATGTCACCTACGGCCACCAGAACACGCGGCACAACCAGCTGCCTGCGACGCTCCAGTAACGCCAGAGTCAGTACCAGCACGCCAAACGTGGCGCCGACCACAAGCATGCGCAGCAGGCCCTGACTGTCATAAAGCCGGTAGACACCTATCAGCGGCACAGACACCAGCAGCGCACCACCGAGCAAGGCACACACCACGACCGTCGGGACCCTTGCGCTGTGGCGACCATAGAAGAACAGCGCCAGCGCCGCCCCCAGAATGAATTCGAGGGCGTACGGATGGAGGATGATTTTGAGGGCAGGTGAATAGTCCTGCCAGTCCGCCAGAGCGTTGAACACCACGATGATCGATGCCCAGACGCCCAGCAGAAGCGGCAGACTGCGCTCGCGAAACAGCAGAAAACCGGAAAACACCACGTAGAACCACAACTCGAAGACCAGTGACCAGGCCACCATCACCAACAGCACCTTGTCATTGGGCAACAACAGGAAGGACATGAGCAGATTCGAAGAACCATGCCCGCTGTTGACCATCCCGGGCTGCACCAGAAACACCGCCAGAGTGATGAAAAAGTACAGCCAATAAGTGGGATAGATACGCGAAACCCGATTGAACAGAAAACGCCGGGCTTCCACGCCACTCTGGAAGCGGGCACGACTGACAATGACCATCACAAATCCACTGATCACGAAAAACAGATCGACGCCCAGCTGAAAAAAATCGAGCAGCGGCAGAAGAAGAATATCGCCCCCGGAATACTTGCTCTCGACCGACATCATGTGAAACAACACCACACCAAGGACTGCAATGCCCCTGAGCCCCTGCAGGGAATACAGCCGCTCCATGCCTCTCTCCATTCAGCTCGTTGCGCTCTTGCGTCGCGTGTGGAGCATAGCCAAAGGCCAGAAATACGGAACCCCTTTCTTACAGTCATCGAGGTTTTTCCTGACACGTGCTTTTGGAGTAAGGTGCAGCAGCAGTGCACGGCCTGATCGGGCACGACACGACAATCGAAGTGAACCTTCAGGAATCACCTGTACTCGAAACATCCATACGCCACCCAAACGGAGAAAATCATGGCTCGCGAAACCGCACAGAATGCTCAGGAAATCCTGAGAGCCGACTTCCAGGTACTGGTTGCCGATACTGAAAAACTGCTGGCGCATACAGCGTCCCTGGCAGGTGAGCAGGCTGATGAACTGCGTGCGCAGATCCGCGAGAGCCTGTTGCGCGCCAAGGAAACGCTGAAGAGCACCGAAGATTCGCTGCGCGAGCGTGGTGAAGCCGCTGTGATCGCGACCGAAGATTACGTTCAGACCAACCCTTGGCAGTCAGTCGGTATCGCCGCAGGTGTCGGCTTTCTGATCGGTCTGCTGGCTACAAGGCGCTAACATCATGACTCTGGGAACGGAATCTGCAACGCCGGAGGGGACTCCGGGTTCTTCACCGCGGCGCCTCGGCGCTGCATTCCTTGGCTTGTTGCACACTCACGTCGAGCTGTTCGGCATCGAGTTGCAGGAGCAGAAAGCACGCACTGTCAGCCTGTTACTGTTTGCAGGCCTGGCATTGGTGTTCGGTCTGCTGCTGCTGACCGGGCTTTCGGCACTGCTGCTGATCGTGTTGTGGGACAGCTATCGACTGGCCGGTATCGTCGGCCTGTGTACGTTCTACTTCCTGGCCGCGGTCTTCTGTGGCTTGCGCCTGAAAGCAGCGATCTTCGACGAGTCTTCGCCATTCCACGCGACCCTCGAAGAGCTGGCCAACGACCGTGAGCGATTGATGCCATGAGTGAACCCAAGTCGCACCAGAGCAATACCCGTCGTGAACTGCGCAAGGCATTGATCCGCTTGCGCATGGAAATGCATCGTCAGGAAATACGCCACGAATCGACGCAATTGCTCCAGCCATTGCAACGTTTTCGGGGCATTCGCCACGACTGGAAAAGCGCGCTGGGCTTTCGCCACGCGCCGCTCTGGGGCGTGGGCTCGGTTGCCCTGCTGGGCTTTCTGAGCGGCAAGCGAGCCAAGACCGGTCGCACCAGCCTGCTCGGTCGCCTTCTGAAACTGGGTATCACCCTGACGCCGCTGATCAAGGTGGCTATGCAGAGCCGTGCCATTCAGAATCGCAACCGCAGGCTCTGACCGCGCACGCTCTTGCGTGACCCTGGCATGAATGATTCAGGCTTTAACACAAATGCCTGCTCCGCAGTTTCGGGGCGGGCATTTTCTTTTTGACGAGGCCTGTTTCCGGTTGTTACTGTTCGGGGCCTTGCGGCAGGCCTGTTGAACCGGGAAGCTAGGCGATAACTACTGACGGAGTGACCGCCTTGGATTGGCAAACCCTGCTTAACCGCGAACGACTCGGCAAGACCCTGCACAGCCCCGAAGAACTCGGACGCAGCCCATTCCACAAGGACCACGACCGGATCATCTTTTCCGGAGCGTTCCGCCGTCTGGGTCGCAAGACACAGGTCCACCCGGTGTCCAGCAACGATCATATCCACACTCGTCTGACCCACTCGCTGGAAGTCAGTTGCGTCGGCAGGTCGCTGGGCATGCGCGTCGGCGAAACCCTGCGCTCCGCCCTGCCCGACTGGTGCGACCCGAGCGACCTGGGCATGGTCGTACAATCTGCCTGCCTGGCCCACGATATCGGCAATCCCCCGTTCGGCCACTCGGGCGAAGATGCCATTCGCAACTGGTTCAATCAGGCCGCCGGACGAGGCTGGCTCGACGCGATGAGCGAAACCGAGCGCAACGACTTCCTCAATTTCGAAGGCAACGCGCAGGGTTTCCGAGTGCTGACGCAACTGGAATACCATCAGTTCGACGGAGGCACTCGCCTGACCTACGCCACCCTGGGCACTTACCTCAAGTACCCGTGGACGGCGCGTCATGCCGATTCGCTGGGCTACAAGAAGCACAAGTTCGGCTGCTACCAGAGCGAATTGCCGATTCTCGAGCAGATAGCCGGCAAGCTCGGCCTGCCCCAACTTGAGGAGCAGCGCTGGGCGCGTCACCCGCTGGTTTACCTGATGGAAGCCGCCGATGACATCTGCTACGCCCTGATCGACCTGGAAGACGGGCTTGAGATGGACCTGCTGGACTATTCGGAAGTCGAGTCTCTACTGCTTGGGCTGGTCGGCGATGACTTGCCTGAAACCTATCGGCAGTTGGGCCCGGGCGATTCGCGGCGACGCAAGCTGGCGATACTGCGTGGCAAAGCCATAGAACACTTGACCAACGCGGCCGCCAGGGCCTTCGTCGAGCAGCAGGATGCGCTGCTTGCCGGCACCCTGCCAGGCGACCTGGTCGAACACATGCACGGCCCGGCCAAGCTTTGCGTGCTGAACGCAAAGGACATGGCGCGCAAGAAGATCTTCCAGGACAAGCGCAAGACCTTGCACGAAATCGGCGCCTACACCACGCTGGAGATCCTGCTCAACGCGTTTTGCGGCGCTGCGGTCGAGCAGTTCGGTGGCCGGACGCCGTCCTTCAAACACCGGCGTATCCTCGACCTGCTGGGCAACAGTGCGCCTGACCCCAAGGCATCGCTGCATGCCTCCTTCCTGCGCATGATCGACTTCATCGCCGGCATGACCGACAGTTACGCCAGTGAGATGGCTCGCGAAATGACCGGGCGCTCCGGCTGAGTAACCCACAAATGGCCCGAAAAATGCCTGAAAAGCTTCAGGTGTTCGGCGGGCCTGCATACCTCGCCCTTTAAAACTCAGACAAGCCCTACAAGCTTGTCAGACGAGTCCTATCGCAGGTTTTCTTGCATCCCTCAATAATTCCAGCCACTTCAACTGCCGCATCGGCACTTCATACGTCCGCCTGCGACACTTGCCGGTGTGCATGCCGTGTGCCGATGCCCCAATGCCTAGCCAGGGCCATTCCGGAAAACTCATGTCCAAACACAGCCTGCGCATCCTGTTGGTGGAGGATCATCCCTTCCAATTGATCGCCACTCAGGTACTGCTCAACAATCAGGGCTATTTCCTGCTTACCCCCGCACTGACTGCGGCAGAAGCCATGAATGCGATGCAGCGCAGCCCAGAGCCGTACGGGCTTTTACTCTGTGATCAATGCCTGCCGGACACGCCAGGCATCGACCTGATCAGCGAAGCATCACGGCTGGGGTTGCTGCGCCACGCCATTCTTCTCAGCGGCCTGCCCGATATCCAACTTGAAAAACTCCGGCAGCTCGCTGTCGAGCGTGATCTGCCGCTGCTTGGCTGCCTGAGCAAGCCCCTACACGGACCTGACCTGAGCCGTCTGCTGCAAAACCTTCCTGCCTGACTATCGACAAGCTGTCGCACAACAACTCACCGCACATCACCGACAGATGATCGTGATGATCGTGAATTCACGTTTACAACTGTAGGAAATCATCGATAAACATGCCTGATGATTCCAGAAAGTAATAAACAACCTGTACAACATAATTCGAACCACACAGAAAAACGCGTTAACGTTTAAACACACTTGTGTTCTGCGTAGGCTTTTACGTACTCCGATACGTGAATTATCGTAGGACTTTTCCTATATATGTCTGTTGAGCAAGTCTCTTTATGTGCCTGCCCGAACATCTGAGCTAAGGTGCGCGCTTTATTCGCCGCTTGTTATGGAATGGAATATGAACTCAGTTTTTATCATCGACGACCACCCGGTTATCCGGATGGCGGTAAGAATGCTGCTGGAGAACGAGAATTACGAAGTGGTGGGCGAAACCGATAACGGTGTCGACGCCATGCAAATGGTTCGCGAATGCATGCCCGACCTGATCATCCTCGACATCAGCATCCCCAAGCTCGACGGGCTTGAGGTGCTGGCACGCTTCAACACCATGGGGCTGCCGTCCAAGATTCTGGTGCTGACCTCGCAGACACCCAATCTGTTTGCGATTCGCTGCATGCAATCGGGGGCTTCCGGTTATGTATGCAAACAGGAAGATCTAAGCGAATTGCTCAGTTCGGTGAAAGCAGTATTATCCGGCTACAATTACTTTCCCAGCCAGGCGTTGGCGTGTGCAGTTCGTGAAGATGGACACACCAGCGAGCTGGAGCTGTTCAAGTTGGTCAATGATCGTGAATTGATGGTGCTGCAATTGTTTGCACAAGGGCGCTCCAACAAGGAAATAGCCAAGGGCATGTTTCTCAGTAACAAGACCGTGAGCACCTACAAGACAAGGCTCATGCAAAAACTCAAAACCAGAACCTTGGTAGAACTTATCGAGATGGCAAAACGCAACTCGCTAGTGTGAGAGACCGGATGCCCAAGCGCTTCAGACAATTATTACTACTGGCCACAGGCCTCTGCACAGGCTGGGGTGTCGAGGCCGGTCCTGCCGCGGCCGATCACTACACCCTGCTCGGTCGCTCGAGCCCTGCGCACATGGACGTCAAGCTGGACAGCAGCCAATGGCAGTGGGTACGCGGTCAGCGCGAGCTGATTCTAGGCACTTCCAGCCCTGACTACCCACCCTTCGACGTGACTATTTCAGGCAACGATTACGAAGGCATAACGGCTGATTACGCTGGCATCATCTCGGGGGCGCTGGACCTCCCGATCAGGGTCCAGCGTTTCGCGAGCCGTGACGCAGCGATCAGGGCGCTTGTCGCAGGCCAGGTCGATCTGCTGGGCACCGCCAACGGCTTCGAAGCCGTCGAGCGCAACATCAGGCTGTCCCAACCCTACTCGGTGGACCAGCCCGTGCTGGTCACACGCGTCGGAGAAACGCGCCCCTTGAACGACGGCCTGAAAGGCATGCGCCTGAGCATGGTCTATCACTACTTGCCGACAGCGGAGGTCGAAGCGACTTATCCAGGCGCGATTCTCAAGCATTACCCGTCGTTTCAGAACGCCATCAATGCCGTGGCCTTCAACCAGGCCGATGTATTTCTGGGCGACACCATTTCTACCCAGTACATCATCAACAAGGGCTACCTGAACAACGTCCAGATGTCGAACTTCGGCAAGCACGAGGCCAATGGCTTCAGCTTCGCCGTACGCCAGGAAAACACCCAACTGCTGGGTATCATCAACCAGGCATTGAAGGCGATTCCGGTCGAGGAGCGCATCAACATATCCCGACGCTGGAACACAGGCAGCGATCTGCTGCTGACCGACCAGAAGCTGCAACTCACACAGCGCGAGGAACGCTGGATCGCTCAGCATCCAACCGTACGTGTGGTGGTCAACGAAGCCTACGCCCCCCTGACGTTTTTCGATGCCAAAGGCAATTTTCGCGGCATCACTGCTGACCTGCTGGAGCTGGTTCGCCTGCGCACCGGGCTCAAGTTCGACGTCAAGCGCTCGCCGAGCCTGACGGATATGCAAAATCAGGTCACAGAGGGCAAAGCCGACATGATCGGCGCACTGGATTCCAGTGACGAGCGAGAAGACCGCCTGAGCTTCAGCCGACCTTATGTCGACAATTCTTTCGTACTGGTCACCCGCAAGGATCAGGGGTCACCCAGCCATCTCGAACAAATGGACGGCAAACGCCTGGCCATCACCCAGGGCAGCCCGATGCTGGGCTGGCTGCGCAACAACTACCCGAACGTCGTGCCACTGGAAATCGACAACCCGTTCCAGGCACTGGACATGCTGGCGCTGGGCAGAACCGAAGGCGCGGTCATTTCGCTGCTGAGTGCAAACTACTTTCTGTCTTCAGGCATCTTTGAAGAGCGTTTGCAGATGACTGCCACCCTCGGCGAGGACCCGGCGCTGATTTCCATGGCCACCTCGCGCAATGCCATTGAGCTGAGTTCGATTCTCGACAAGGCACTGGCGAGCATAGCTCCTCAGGATCTGGCGGCAATCAACAATCGATGGCGCGCCTACACCCCATCGAGTGCGACCTGGCACGATTACGAGCGCCTGATCTACCAGATCCTGATCGGGGCGAGCCTTCTGCTGCTGGGCCTGCTGGCCTGGAATGCGTGGATGCAAAGGCAGATCCGCCAGCGCGAAGCCGCCGAGCGGGCGCTGGGCGATCAGTTCGAATTCATGAGAGCGCTGGTGGACGGCACCCCGCACCCGATCTACGTGCGCGATCGAGAAGGCCTTCTGCGTATCTGCAACGACAGCTACCTTCAAACGTTCTCTGCCAGACGTGAAGATGTCATCGGCAAGAGCACCGCCGCAGGCGTGCCGGGCAATGCCTTCGAAGCCAGTGAATACGCAGCGGACTATGAGCAGGTCATGGCCAGCGGTACGGCCCTGATCCTTGACCGCCCTTTGCGGATCGGTGAGCGGCAACTGATCATTTATCACTGGATATTGCCCTTCCGCGACTCGCTGGGCGAAGTGCAAGGCATCATCGGTGGCTGGATCGACATCAGTGAACGTCGCCAGTTGATTGAGGAGCTGCAGGCCGCCAAGGAGCAGGCGGACGCGGCCAGTCGGGCCAAAAGTACCTTTCTGGCCACCATGAGCCATGAAATACGCACTCCAATGAATGCCGTGATCGGCATGCTCGAGCTGGCACTCAAACGTGCCGACCATGGCGAACTGGACCGCTCTGCCATCGAGGTTGCCTACAGCTCGGCCAACGACCTGCTGGACCTGATAGGCGATATCCTTGATATCGCCCGCATCGAATCCGGCCGTCTGGCTCTCAACCCGGAGCGGGCAAACCTGCGCCAGCTGGTCGAGTCGGTGGTCAGGGTCTTCGACGGCCTGGCCCGACAGAAAGACCTCAGCCTGGTGCTGGCGCTGGACAGCCGAATCAACACCGACGTGCTGATCGATCCTCTGCGCTTCAAGCAGATATTGTCCAATCTGGTCAGCAACGCCATCAAGTTCACTCAGGACGGGCAGGTAAAGATCAGCCTTCAGGCTGGCGATACAGCGGACCCCCAACAGCTGCACCTGCATGTAATGGTTCAGGACAGCGGCATCGGCATCAGCAGCGAAGACCAGCAGCGCCTCTTCGAGCCTTTTGCTCAGGTGGACAATACCGGGCAGATGGCCAGGACCGGCGCCGGCCTGGGACTGGTGATCTGCCGCAGCCTGTGCGTGATGATGGGCGGCAACCTGCAGCTCGACAGCGCGCCGGGCCAAGGCACCCGGGTGAGCATGGAGCTGCTGCTGACGACACTTGAACCGCTGACCCATCAGCCCGTGGCGCCGCAGCCCTCGAGTTCGGCCAGCCAGCCCCTCAGGATCCTGGTGGTGGACGACCATCCCGCCAACCGGATGCTGCTGTGTCAGCAACTGGGCTTTCTCGGCCATCATTGCGAAGTGGCTGAAAATGGTGCGCAGGGGCTTGCACAATGGAAGGCTGACAACTTCGATCTGGTGGTTGCTGACTGCAACATGCCGATCATGAGCGGCTATGACATGGCGTCCGCCATCCGCACCCTGGAAGGCTCGTCAGCCCGGCCCCGTTGCCCGCTGTGGGGCTTTACGGCCAATGCCCAGCAAGACGAGATAGACCGTTGCCTGGCTGCGGGCATGGACGACTGCCTGTTCAAACCCATCAGCCTGTCGACGCTCAGCGAGCGACTAGGCACGATATCTCCTCTGGGGCGCACAGCCGCGCTGCCTTTCAGCCTCGACAGCGTCAGCAACCTGACCGGCAACCGCCCGCAGATGGTCGAACGCCTGATCGCCCAATTGCTGCAGAGCAACCACGAGGACCGGTTGTCACTTGCCAGGTTGGTACTGGAAGACAATCGCGGGAAGACCGTCGAACTGGCGCACAGGATCAAGGGCGCAGCCCGCATCATCAGCGCCTCGCGGGTGGTTGAAGCGTGTGACGAACTAGAGAAGGCCTGCGAAGCCGACGTGACAGATGAGCAGTTTCATCTCTGCCAGAAGGCCGTCGAGTTGGCGATGATCGAACTTGAGGATGCACTGATTCTGCGGCAGGCCAAACCTGACTGAGAAACACCGGGAGACAATGTAGCGGAGGGGGCATTGCGGGGAACAGCAGGGGAAGCAGGCTATGCCTGCTTCCCCTCACATCAGGCGGCCGGGTTGATTTCTTTTTCCGGGTACCAGACGTCGATCAGCGGGCTGACAGTGACTTCTGTCAGTTCGCTGCGGCCTTTGAGCCAGGCTTCGACAGCAACACGCTGCTCTTCGCTGACCGAGC
This sequence comes from Pseudomonas tremae, assembly GCF_001401155.1. GTDB lineage: Bacteria > Pseudomonadota > Gammaproteobacteria > Pseudomonadales > Pseudomonadaceae > Aquipseudomonas > Aquipseudomonas tremae. Next base: position 5,210 of record NZ_LJRO01000446.1, on the reverse strand, counting down.
CACGCTTGCTCAGGCAAACCAGACCGAAGTCGTCGCCGCCCACATAACCAAGACCGTTGGCTTCCATTGCTTCTTTCAGGAAAGCATCAAGGAAAGCATCGATTGCCTTGTCATCCAGCTCTTGCTTGAAGTCCAGGTTCAGTTCAAAACCCAATTCCTGGAACTCGTCCACACACAGTTTTTTGCGCAGACGGCGGGAGCGGTTAGTGGCCATGGGACAATCCTCATCAATAAATATCGGGCGGCACTTTACCAGCTTGGCGTTTTAAAAGCCCGACAATTGCTGTTTGCAATCCGAACATGGCATGTCGGCGACTGCTGAACGAGGTCGATAAAAAATCGCGATTCCGCGCCCTACCTCTGTCACAACCCGGTTCCGCTTGGGGCATAATGCCGCTCGTTCGCGGCGCAGCTTCATGTATTACAAAAAACCGCAGCGAATTCACTACTATAGTTATCGAGTTATCGAACAGTTACCGGGGGAATTCATCCATGCCCTCTTTTTTATCTCCCTCTTTGCAGTAGGGTTTTAGTCAATGATTAAGTCGTTACGTCCATTGTTGCTCGCCTCGCTTTTTTTGCCACTGGCCCTGCCCTCCTACGCTGCCGTCGTCAACACCACGCTGCCCCCCAAGGTTCAACAGGCTTTAAAAGCCAGCAAACTCGGCGATGATGCGCTCTCGCTGGTTATGCTGCCGCTCAACGGCCCAGGTACACCGACAGTCTTCAATGCCGATGTGTCGGTAAACCCGGCTTCCACCATGAAGTTGATCACCACCTATGCGGCGCTGGAAATACTCGGCCCTACGCACCAGTGGAAAACCGAATTCTTTACCGATGGCACCCTAAGCAACGGCGTGTTGCGCGGCAATCTGTACCTCAAGGGCGGCGGTGATCCAAAGCTCAACATGGAAAAACTCTGGTTGCTGATGCGTGACCTGCGGGCCAACGGGGTGCAGCAGGTGACCGGTGACCTGATCCTCGACCGCAGCCATTTCGTGCAGCCGCAATTGCCGGTGTTCAACGATGACGGCAACGACACCAACAAGCCGTTTCTGGTCAAACCCGACGCGCTGATGGTCAACCTCAAGGCCCTGCGCTTCGTGACCCGAAACGATGATGGCAAGATTCTGGTCTCCGTCGAACCGCCCATTGCCACAATCCACATCGACAATCAGGTAAAGGCCAGCGCTTCGAAGCAGTGCAGCGGAGACGTTCGCTACAACCCGGTGACCCAGGCTGACGGCAGCGTGAACGTGACCGTGACAGGTCAACTGGGTAATGGCTGCAACTCCCAGACCTATCTCTCGCTGCTGGATCACCCGGCTTACGCGGCTGGCGCAGTGCGGGCTATCTGGCAGGAGCTGGGCGGCACCATTCTGGGCAAGGATCGGGTTGGCGTAGTACCTGCCAACACCAAACTGCTGGCCAAGGCTTTTTCGCCGGACCTGGCGGAAGTTATCCGCGACATCAACAAATTCAGCAACAACACCATGGCCCAGCAGCTGTTCCTCAGCCTGGGAGAAGAGTTTCGTAACGACGCGGACGGCGACGACGGCAAGGCCGCACAACGCGTAATTCGTCAGTGGCTGGCGAAAAAGGGTATCACCGCTCCGCATCTGGTGATGGAAAACGGCTCGGGGCTTTCCCGCGCGGAGCGAGTCAGCGCACGTGAAATGGCGATTATTCTGCAAGCTGCCTGGCGCAGCCCGTATGCCGCCGAGTTCATGAGCTCGATGCCGCTGGCCGGGCTTGACGGCACTATGCGCAAACGTCTCAAACGCACCCCTCTGCTGGGCGAGGCGCATATCAAGACCGGCACCCTGAACACCGTGCGAGCCATCGCCGGTTTCAGCCGCGACAGCAATGGCAATACCTGGGCGGTCGTGGCTATCCTCAACGATCCGCGTCCGTTCGGCGCGTCTTCGATACTGGATGAAGTATTGATCGACCTGTATCGCCAGCCGAAGCTTGCCAGCACGACGGTCTCGATCCAGCAATAAATAACGTCCCTGCCTGCGTCATGAAGGCCCGCTTTCGCAGCGGGCCTTGCTGTTTCACATCAGCGCGCTGTGTGGATGCACCGGATCACGGCTGCTCGGGTTCGACGTGGTCCCGACCAGCCTGTTTGGCGGCATAGACGCCCGAATCGGCACGCAGCAACATCGCGTCGATCCCCTCACCTGCACGCAAGCTGGCAATCCCGAAACTGGCCGTAACAACATGATCGACGCCTTCGATCACTTGATTACGCAACTCTTCACGCAGGCTCAGGGCCAGTTGGTAAGCCTGTGCGCCTCGGGTGCCGGGGCACACCACCATGAATTCCTCGCCGCCCAGGCGACAGAACACGTCATCGCTGCGCAGGCGGTGACTGATCTTTTCCGAGATAGCCTTGAGTACCTGATCCCCTGCGGCATGCCCGAAGCGGTCATTGATGCGCTTGAAATGGTCGATGTCGAGCATGATGATCGACAAATGACCGCCGTGCCGATCGACCCTTTTCAGCTCAGCCTGCATCCGGTCCTGAAAATAACGCCGGTTGTAGGCGCCAGTCAGTACGTCGGTGACCGACAGCTCGCGCAGCTCCTGTTCGACTCGCTTGAGGTCGGTGATGTCTGACACAAATCCGTGCCACAACACACTGCCGTCGGCCAGCCGCTCGGGTGTAGACGCCGCGCGCAGCCAGCGCTGGCCCTTGCTGGGCAGCTCGACGCGATACTCTTCGCTCCACGCCGTCAGGTGCCTTGCACTGGCAAGGATCGAACTTTTGACCCGCACCAGATCCGTTGGATGAATGCGCCGCAGGACCGCATCGGAATCCTCCAGCAGCTGTGCTTCGTCGACTTCGAACAATTCGCTCATGCCTGCGCTGGCATACCTGAAGTGAGCACTGCCATCGACGCCCAGATGGTACTGGTAAATACCGCCAGGCACTTGAGACCCCAGCTTCTTCAGCAGCTCCCCCTGCTCGGCCAGGGCTTCGTTGACGCGTTTGTGCTCCGTGACGTCGAGGCACACGGCCAGATAGCCCGTCCATAGCCCCTGATCGTCACGCACGGCCGTGACCAGCATGTCCACGACCAGAGTGCTGCCATCACTGCGCTGCAGGGTCCATTCCTGCGACGGGTGGCTGCCCTCTTGCACGGCATCGAGAAACATCAGTTGGGAGGCGCTGACCGGCCGGCCCAGTTCCCTGCTCAGGCTGCCCGCCCGCAACTCCAGCTCAGCGGACTGATAAAGGTCCATCAGACGAAATTTGCCGAGCACGTCCTCTTGCGCGTAACCCAGCATCTTCTGCGCGCCAACGTTGAAAGTGTTGATCAGGCCATCCAGATCGGTGGCGATGATGGCCACTTCGGTCGCAGCGTCGAGCACGTTGCGCAACTGACCGTGGGCGGCCCGCAACTGCAGTTCGCGCTGGCGTAGCTCGCGAGTGCGCTGAGCGACGCGCTGCAAAGCCCGCTGACGCTGACTGATCAGGCTGTACAGCAAGGCGCTGAGCATCAGACTCAGGAGCCCACCCAGCCACATCACCCGACCCGGCATCACGATCTGATTACTCTGGCTGAAAATCTGCGTCGGCCGTACCTCGACCAGGTAATCCCTGTCGCCCAGGCTCAGCAAGCTGCTGGCGTAAAGCTGATTGTTTATTGCGGCAACCGGCGATTGGTAGACCTGCTCGGGCTTTGCCGGTGAGCTCAGGTCCTGCATGGTCACCGAAAGGTTGTCCTGCTCCACAGTGCCCACATTCATCAACTGCGCCAGACTGATGATTGCGGTGACATAACCTTTCAGCTCGGAAGACGGCGAGGACACCGAAAAAACCGGTGCCACGAGCAAAATACCGTAGATATCGGACGGGTCGAGGGCCAGCAGACGGATGCGCGGCGTTGCGACAATATGCTTGAGCAGGCGTGCACGCTCGATAGCACTATGGCGTACCGGCTCGGACGCAATATCCAGACCCAGGGGCGGCGGCACCTTACCAAGGGTCTGGATGAACCGCACAGGGAAATACTCGTCCCGTACATCGGCTATCTTCAGCGCGCCGTTCTCGTCGAGTTCGCGTATGGCGTAGTCGGTCAAACCCTCCTTGCGTGCCTGTGCTTCAAAAGCAGCCCGCTCGGTCCGGCTGACTTTGGGGTTCCAGGCATACGCCTGGGTTCCAAGCAGCAAAGGTGCAACGAAGCCATCAAACTCTGACGGTTCGACCTGCCGAGAGAAAATGAAGAAGCGACTGAGGGTATCGAGCCGCGTGACCTGTCGGTCGAGGCGCTCCTGAAGACGACTGAAGCGTTCGGCCGCCAGCATGTCGAAACGCTGACGCAACTGCCGCTGATACAACGCATTATCAGCCACCGCCAACATGACGGTGAGCGCCCCACCGACCAGAAAAGCCAGAACAGCCACAAGCCAGGGCGACAGCTGGCCACTGATGAAACTCAATACTCTGAGCCTGAAACGTTTCACTGTCATCGGCAGAAACTCATGACGCCAACGAACTGAAGCGTCAAGCTGGCTATGACTTCAGTTATAGCCATTCGCCGATAATTTTCATAGGGCCAGTGATTATTTCAGTTGGGTGTCAATGCTGGCCCGCAACTCGCCTGTTTTCCCGAGTGCAATCCCTCTCAGGGCGATGAGCAGGCCTGTATGAATGCTACAGACCAGCTCATTGCGCTTGATCTCAGGCGTGCGCCATTATTTTCCAGGCGCGATGAATCTTGCCGTTACGGGCAAAGTCAGGGTCGATGGTCTGTGCGGTGATGTCCTCGACCGAGTAACGCTGGGCGAGATTTTCATCAAGCACGAACTTGCGAAAGTTATTGGAGAAATACAACACGCCACCGGGTGCCAGGCGTGCCATTGCCAAGTCGATCAGCTCGACCTGATCGCGCTGCACATCAAAGATCCCTTCCATGCGCTTGGAGTTCGAGAACGTCGGGGGGTCAATGAAGATCAGGTCGTACTCGTCTCGATTGGCCTGTAGCCAGGCCATCACATCACCCTGCTCCAGACGGTTCTTGTCGGAAAACCCGTTGAGCGACAGATTGCGACGAGCCCAGTCAAGGTAGGTACGCGACAGGTCGACACTGGTGGTGCTGCGCGCGCCGCCCTTGGCAGCATGGACGCTTGCCGTCGCGGTGTAGGCAAACAGGTTGAGGAAGCGCTTGCCGGAAGCCTCACGCTGGATGCGCATGCGCATC
>NZ_LJRO01000399.1 GCF_001401155.1 Pseudomonas tremae | reverse complement strand
AAAAAACCCCCGCCATTGCTGGCGGGGGTTTTTATCGTGCGCTGCTCGGGGTTTAGCCGATTGCCACGCCGTGCGCTTCTGCCAACGGCTTCAGACCGCCTGCAAAGCCTTGACCAATGGCCTTGAACTTGAACTCGTCGCCATTGCGGTACAGCTCGCCGAATATCATCGCGGTTTCGGTCGACGCGTCTTCCGACAGGTCGTAACG
>NZ_LJRO01000073.1 GCF_001401155.1 Pseudomonas tremae | reverse complement strand
TGCCGGAAGTTGCGCCGCAAGTTCCGGAAATGACTATCGAACTGACCAGCCCGACACCGCCCGCGCCGGAACCGCCGCCGCCCGAGCCACCACCTCCGCCACCTCCCCCGCCGCCGCCACCCGAACCGGAACAACCGGTCGAGGACCCGGACGCGGTCGAGCCGCCCCCCAAACCGGTGGAGAAGCCAAAGGTCGAGAAGCCCAAGCCGGTGAAGAAAGTTGAACCGGTGAAAAAGCCTACACCGCCCGCGCCGACGCCTGCTGCTGCACCAAGTCCGCCTGCGCCGCCAACCCCTGCGCCCGCGCCTCCGGCACCCGCTGCAGCACCCGCCCCGGTCAAGGAGAGCGCTGCTGTTTCCGGGCTCGCCAGCCTGGGCAATCCGCCACCGGAGTATCCGGGGCTGGCCTTGCGCCGCAGTTGGGAGGGTCGTGTGGTGCTGCGCATCAAGGTGCTGCCCAACGGCCGCGCAGGCGCTGTAGAGGTGACCAAATCCAGCGGCAAACCGGTACTGGACGAAGCGGCTGTAGAGGCCGTGCGCAACTGGAAGTTTATTCCGGCCAAGCGCGGGGACACGCCGATAGAAGGCGTCGCGACGCAGACCATTGACTTCAAGCTGCCGGAATGACCCGGCACCTGACAACCGACCATTCAATTATCAAAGCTGGTGAGGTTTAAACCATGAACGCATCGCTCTCTTCCATGATCGTCCCGGCCGTGCTCTGGGCATTGATTGTATTTTCCGTATTGAGTTGGGCATTGCTGCTGATCAAGTCGGCGCAGTACGTCCGGCAGAAGTCGCAGAACAAGCAGTTCACCAAAGCGTTCTGGAGCGCACCGGACCTGCTCACCGCTGCCGAGCATTCTGCGCAATACCCTGGCGCGCTGGCGCGTATCGCCAACAGTGGCTTTGAAGCTATGGCGGTCGATGAGTCGCCGCGCACCACGCAACAATTGGCGCACACCATCAACCGCTCGGACCGTCTGGAGCGCAACCTGCGCCAGCAGATACAAAAAGAGCGTCGCGCGCTGGAAAGCGGCCAGGCGATTCTCGCCAGTATCGGCAGCACCGCGCCCTTCATCGGCCTGTTCGGTACGGTCTGGGGGATCATGGAAGCGCTGCAAAGCATCGGCGTGACCGGCTCGGCCAGCCTTGAAGCGGTCGCCGGGCCTATCGGTCACGCGCTGGTCGCCACCGGCGTGGGTATCGCCGTCGCCGTGCCGGCAGTGCTGATCTACAACTTCTTCCTGCGCCGCCTCAAGCTCGCCGTGGCCGACATGGATGACTTCGCCCACGACTTCGACGCCCTCGCCCAGCGCAGCGCCTTTGCTGTCACGCGCCAGCCCATCGCCAGCAAGAATGGCCATGCCGTTCGGGAGGCCAGCTAATGTCTTTCTCCACTCAGGACAGCGATGAAGTACTCAGCGAAATGAACGTCACGCCGCTGGTCGACGTGATGCTCGTGCTGCTGGTGGTGTTCATCGTCACCACGCCGCTGATGACCAACGCGATCAAGGTCAACTTGCCCAAGACCGACGCAGTCGCCCCCGCCGAGAAGAAAAACCCGGTGGTGGTCAGCGTCGATCAGGACGGCAAGTTCTACCTCGCCAAATCGGAAATCGCCCCGGAGCTGCTGGAAAAAAGCCTGCAGGACGAAAAGGCAAAGGACCCGGAAATCCGCGTTCAGCTGCAGGCCGACACTGCCGTGAATTACGGCCAGGTGGCCAAGGCGATGGCGTCCATCGAACGCTCCGGCATTACGAAGATCTCCGTCATGACGGCGAAATAACCCTTGAGTGATTTGACGGTTTCGCCGCGCGCAGCCGTCTGACCCGACTCCCGTGAATGCGGTCGTCCGTGGGCTGAAAAGCCCCTGGAGGGGAGCGGCTTGCTGGAAAAAAGAAGTGGAATACCCGCTCGGCACAACCGCGTCGGGAACAGAGGGCTCACAAGGCCATTTCAATAAATGTCTGGATCAAGTCGGAACTAACCATGCTGATGAATCTTCCCGGTTGCACCCTCAAACCACTGGCCCTCGCGGTCCGACGTCATCCACGTGCCTTGCTCTGTGCATTGGCGATGGGCATGAGCGGTGCCCAGGCGGCTGAAGCCGTCGATGCGGACACAGGCGCTTCGGCGGTGTCCACCAGTGCAGCGGTTGTGCCTGCCACGACCCAATTGCAACGTGTCGAAGTGACTGGTTCGGCGATCCGTCGGGTCGATGCCGAAACGGCTGTGCCGATCACCATCCTGCGTGCCGACGACCTGAAGAAACAGGGCGTGACCACCACTCAGGAAATGGTCCAGCGCATCACCGGCAGCCAGTCGATCCAGAACAGCGCCGGCTCGGTTGGCGCCAGCACCGGTGGTGCCTCCTTCGCCGACATGCGTGGCATTGGCGCGAACAAGACGCTGGTGCTGCTCAACGGCCGTCGCCTGGCCAACAATGCGATTTCCGGTGTGGGCACACCCAATGGCAGCGCCATCGACCTGAACATGATCCCGTTCGCCGCCATCGACCGCGTCGAAGTGCTGCGTGACGGTGCCTCGGCGCTGTACGGCACCGACGCCATCGGCGGTGTGATCAACTTCATCACTAAAAAGTCGCTGACTGACGGCACCCTGACGCTGGGTGGCGAGACGCCGACTGCCAGTGGTGGCGGTGCCAGCAAGGACATGAGCGCCAGCTGGGGCTTCGGTGATCTGGAAGAAGACCGCTTCAACGTCATGGGCGTGGTCAACTACAACAAGCAACAGAACCTGGACGCCAACGACCGCTCGTTCACGCGGGATTACCAGCCAGGACGCGGGCTCAATCAGACTTCCGGGACCGCCTACCCGGCCAACTATTATCAGGGCGACAACTCCGGCAACCCGCTGGGCAGAAACTGCAGCGGCCCCAATCTGATCGCCAGCAACGGTATCTGCCGGTTCAGCACCCGCGAATACATCGACTTGATCCCGCAGACCGAGAAGACCTCATTCTTCGGCAAGGCCACCGGCAAGCTGGCCGACGATCACAACGTCAGCCTCGAATATTTCTGGGCACGCAACAATAACCACACCGGCATTGGCCCTGCGCCGCTCACAGGTCTTTCGCTGGACGCGTCGTCACCCTTCTACCCTGGCAACGGCATTACCCCGGCACCTACCGATTTCACCATCGACCCGACGCTACCGGTCAACACCGCCTGGCGCGAAACCGCAGCAGGCCCGCGTGGCGGCAACGATCAGAACACCAGCCAGCGCTTTCTGCTGAATTTCGACGGGCTGGTGGGCGGCTGGGACTATAACGTCGGCGCTTCGTACAACCAGAACAAGGTACTTTCATCGGTTACCAGTGGTTATGTCAGCGACTCGGCGATGCTGAACGGCCTTGCCAATGGCGTGCTCAACCCGTTCGGCCCGCAAACGGCGCAAGGCCAGGCGCTGATCGATGCCAGCGAATACCACGGTCAGTACTCCAGCGCCGTAGGCCGGGTGGCCGGGCTGGATGCACGCATCAGCCGGGAAATCGGCGACTGGTTCGGCGCGGGCCCGTCCGGCCTGGCGCTGGGCGGCGAATACCGCAAGGAGAAGATGCACCAGGACTTCGACCCCTTCGTCAACGACATCAGCAGCCTGGGGCTGGATGCAGCCGGCAGCGTAGAAGGCGACCGCAGTGTCAAAGCCGAATACGCCGAACTTAACGTACCGGTACTGGACAGCCTGGAGCTGACCGCCGCTGTTCGTCACGACAAATACAGTGACTTCGGCAGCACCACCAACCCCAAATACTCGTTCCGCTACCAGCCGTTCAAGCAACTGGTGGTCCGTGGTGCCTACAGCGAAGGCTTCCGCGCGCCGTCACTGTATGAGCTCTATGCACCGCGCAGCCTGAGCTACACCCAAGGCTACTACAACGATCCGGTACTCTGTGCCGGTGGCACTGTGCAACCGGGTGGCAACGCCGGACGCGATTGCGCGCAACAGTTCCTCAACAACAGCGGTGGCAACACTGAGCTGGCCCCGGAAAAAGCTCGCAACATGACGCTGGGCTTCGTCTATCAGCCGGTCAACAACCTGTCGATGGGCCTGGACTTCTGGTGGATTCATATCTCCAACCAGATTCAGTCGTTCCCTGAGTCGACCGTTTTCGATGACCCGAACACCTACGCTGACCGCTACGTACGCGCCGCCGACGGTTCGATTGCCAACATCGTCACCGGCAACGCCAACCTGGGCATCGTCAAGACCAGCGGTATCGACGTGACCCTAGACTATCGCTTTCCGAACACGCCGTACGGTCAGTTCGGTCTGGGCATGACTGGTACTTACGTCACCCGTTATGACTTCCAGAACATCATCGACGGCCCTTACACCGACAAGGTAGGCGACTTCCAGGGAGATGGCGTGATCGCGCGCTGGAAACACGTACTGACCGGCACCTGGTCGCTGGGTGACACCCGTGCATCCCTCACCAACCGCTTCACCAGCGGCTACAACGACTATGACCGCACCACCAACGCCCGCGTCGCGTCGTATGCGCTGTGGGACATGTCGGTGGGTCATACCTTCGACAAGGTGCTGGATATCGATGCAGGGGTACGCAACATGTTCGACCGCAACCCGCCGTTCTCCAACCAGGCCTACAACTTCCAGTCCGGCTATGACCCTCGCTACGCCGACCCGCTGGGCCGCACCCTGTTCGCACGCGCGACTTACCACTTCTGAGTGTAACGAGGTGGCCCATACACGCTCCGTGGGCCACGTCTGATTGCGAGCTCGCCCCCTCCGGCCCAGGCTTCATCCACCTTCCCCGGCCGGGGGCTTTTTCGCGGCTCATCGTCATTCAGTGCGCACGAGGAAAGCCCCATCATGCTGCGTCATTCCCGTTTTCTGCGGCGCCTGATTCTGGGTGTCACGCTATTGAGTTGCTGGCCAGTCGCGCAGGCGGCGCCGACCCATGCCTTGACGGTCTATGGCGAAGCTCCGAAATACCCGGCTGGCTTCCAGCACTTCGACTACGTCAACCCGAACGCCCCCAAAGGCGGCTCGCTGACACGCTCAGCGGAAGAAATCGGCCAGTTCAACTACCTCAACCCTTACGTCGATCAGGGCATCAACGTGAGGGAGGTCGACAGCTGGGTCTACTCGCCATTGGCCTACCGCTCGCTGGATGAGCCGTACACCGTGTATGGGCTGATTGCCGAAAAAATGGAGATGGATCCCGACGGTCTGTGGATTCGCTTTTTCCTCAACCCCAACGCGCGCTTCGAGGACGGCAAACCCGTCACTGCACAAGACGTGCGCTACACCTTCGAGCTGATGACCACCAAGGCCAGCTTCAGCTATCGCCCCATGTTCGCCGACGTCAAAGAGGTGACCATCGAGGGGCCGCTACAGATTCGCTTCGACTTCAAGAACAACCTCAACCGCATGCTGGCGCTGGACATTGCCAGCCTGCACATCCTGCCGGAGCACTGGTGGAAGAACCGCGACTTTGCCAACGGTGGCGGTTTCGAGCCGCCGCTGGGCAATGGCCCTTACCGAGTCTCCAAGGTCGACGCCGGGCGCAGCGTCACATTCGAACGGGTCAAGGACTGGTGGGGCAAGGACCTGCCGGTCAGCCGTGGGCTGTATAACTTCGACAGCCTCAGCGTGAACTACTACGGCGACACCGAGATAGCCCGCCAACTGCTGCAGGCAGGAACCTTCGACTACAACCGCGAGTTCTCTTCTTCCGGCTTCGTGGTCGGCTACAGCGGCCCGGCGATAGACGACGGACGCTTGCAGAAACGCATCTTCGCCCAGCAGCGCCCGGTCGCCGCGCAGGGCTTTGTGTTCAATCTGGACAACCCGATCTTCAAGGATCGCCGCGTGCGTGAAGCGCTGTCGCTGCTGTGGGATTTCGACTGGATCAATCGCCGGGTCATGCGCAATTTCTACGTGCGCGAGCAGAGCTACTTTCCGAAAAGCGACATGGCCGCCACCGAACTGCCGACACCCGCCGAGCTGAAGATTCTAGAACCATTGCGCGCTCAGGTGCCGGACGAAGTATTCACCACGGTCTATCAACCACCAAAAACCGACGGCAGCGGTTACATTCGTGACAAACAATTGCAGGCCCTGAAGCTGCTGGCAGAGGCTGGCTGGCACCCGAAAGACAACAAGCTGGTCAACGCTGCGGGCGAGCCGATGGTGTTCAGTTTTCTCGACGGTCAGGGCGGTTTCGACCGACTGATTCTGCCGTTCAAACGCACCCTGGCGCAGATCGGTATCACCCTGGATTTTCTGCGTATCGATTCGGCGCAGTACATCAACCGGCTCAACGCAAGGGACTACGACATGATCGTGGTCACACTGCCGAAAAACGGCAACCCCATCATTTCTCCAGGGCGCGAGCTGTACAACCTGTACGGCTCGCAAAGCGCCACAGAAGTGGGCAGCTCCAATGCAATGGTGCTACGCAACCCTGCGGTAGACACGTTGATCGACGGGCTGGTGAGCGCCAACACTCGCAATGACATGGTGCTGTATGCGCGGGCGCTGGATCGGGTCCTGCAATGGGGCTACTACATGATTCCCAATTACTATTCCAAAGGCACGCCGCTGGTGTTCGCCAACCGTTTTGGCATGCCTGCGGTGGCGCCGATCTACGACGTGGGGCTGGAAACCTGGTGGCAGATAAGCCCGACGCCGCTGACCAACGCTCAGGCCGCGGCACTAAACGGCAAGACCACCGCTGCGAAGGAGCATTGAGATGCTGGCTTACGTGATTCGACGCTTGCTGCTGATCATCCCCACGCTGCTGGCAATCCTGATCGTCAACTTCCTGATCGTGCAAGCCGCGCCCGGCGGCCCGGTCGAGCAGGCCATCGCCCGCATTCAGGGTTTCAGCCCCAACGGGGTCGGTGGCGGTGGTGGTGAAGTGGCTGCCAGCGGCACCGCCAGCCGTAGCACACGAGGGCTTGACCCGGCGCTGATCGAGCAGATCAAGGAGCACTACGGTTTCGACAAGCCAATGCACGAACGACTCTGGCTGATGCTCAAGAACTACGCGCAACTGGATTTCGGCACCAGCTTCTTCAGGGGTGCGTCGGTCACCGAACTGATTGCACAGAAACTGCCGGTGTCGCTGTCTCTCGGGCTCTGGGCGACGCTGATCACCTACCTGATTTCGATCCCGCTGGGCATTCGCAAAGCGGTGCGGCATGGCAGTGCGTTCGATGTGTGGAGCAGCACGCTGGTGATCATCGGCTATGCGACGCCAGCGTTTCTGTTCGCCATTCTGCTGATCGTGGTATTTGCCGGCGGCAGCTATCTGAGCTGGTTTCCGGCGCAAGGGCTGTTCTCGGACAACTTCGACAGCCTGAGCACCTGGGGCAAGGTGAAAGACTATCTGTGGCACCTGGTGCTGCCGGTCAGTTCGCTGGTGATCGGCGGGTTCGCCACGCTGACCATCCTCACCAAGAACAGCTTCCTCAACGAGATCAGCCGCCAGTACGTGGTCACGGCGCGGGCCAAGGGCCTGACCGAGCATCGCGTGCTGTACGGCCATGTGTTTCGCAACGCCATGCTGCTGGTCATCGCCGGCATTCCGCAGGCATTGATCGAGGTGTTTTTCGCTGGCTCGCTGCTGATCGAAACCATCTTTGGCCTCGACGGTTTGGGGCGAATGAGTTACGAGGCAGCGGTTTCGCGCGATTACCCGATTGTGTTCGGCACGCTGTTCCTGTTCACGCTGTTCGGCCTGCTGATCAAACTGATCGGTGACCTGTGCTACACGCTGGTCGACCCGCGCATCGACTTTTCCGCGAGGAGCGCCTGATGTTCGAATTCTCTCCCCAGACCCGGCGGCGCCTCGACCTGTTCAAGGCCAACCGGCGTGGCTGGTGGTCGCTGTGGATCTTCATCGGGCTGATGCTGGTGTGCCTGTGCGGCGAGCTCATCGCCAACGACAAACCGTTACTGATCAGCTACGACGGGCAGATGTATTACCCGGTGTTGCACACCTACATGGAAACCGATTTCGGCGGCGAACTGCTCTTCGAACCGGACTATGCCAGCGACTACGTGCGCAAGCTGATCGCCGCGAAAAACGGCTGGATGCTGTTTGCGCCGATCCCGTTCAGCTACGACACCATCAACTACGATCTGGACGCGCCGTCGCCCAGCCCGCCTGACCACATCAACTGGCTGGGCACCGACGAGCAGGCGCGTGACGTGTTGGCACGAGTGCTGTTCGGCGCGCGAATCTCCATTCTGTTCGCGCTGTTGTTGACGTTAATCAGCACGGTGATAGGGATATGTGCCGGGGCGATTCAGGGGTATTACGGCGGCATGACCGACCTTATCGGCCAGCGTATTCAAGAGATATGGTCGGGTTTGCCGGTGCTGTACCTGCTGATCATTTTGTCCGGCTTTGTATCACCGAGTTTCTGGTGGTTGCTGGGCATCATGGCGCTGTTTTCCTGGCTGTCGCTGGTGGACGTGGTGCGTGCCGAGTTCCTGCGCGGGCGCAATCTGGAGTACGTCAAAGCCGCCCGCGCACTGGGCCTGACCGATGCCGCGCTGATGTGGCGGCACATCCTGCCCAACGCGATGACCAGCACCCTGACCTACCTGCCGTTCATCATCACCGGCGCCATCGCCACCCTCACTGCGCTGGATTTTCTCGGTTTCGGCATGCCGGCGGGCAGTGCTTCGCTGGGCGAGCTGATTGGAGAGGCCAAGCGCAATCTGCAAGCGCCCTGGCTTGGCCTGACGGCGTTTGTGGTGCTGGCCTTGATCCTTTCGTTGCTGGTGTTCATCGGCGAAGCCTGCCGCGATGCGTTTGATCCTCGGAGCTGACATGCAAGACAACCTGATTGAAATTCGCGACCTGCGGGTCGCCTTCAACGGCCACGAAGTGGTGCATGGCATCAGCCTCGATATCCGCCGTGGCGAATGCCTAGCGCTGGTGGGCGAGTCCGGCTCCGGCAAGTCAGTCACCGCGCATTCGATTCTGCGCTTGCTGCCACCGAAAAACGTCAGTACACAGGGTTCGATTCGCTATGACGGCCTGGATCTGGTCACGGCCAGCGACAAGCAATTGCGCAGCCTGCGCGGCAACCGGGTGGCGATGATTTTTCAGGAGCCCATGAGCTCGCTGAACCCGCTGCACACGGTCGAAAAGCAAATTGGCGAAATCCTCGTCACGCACAAGGGCCTGAAGGGCAAGGCCGCACTGAGCCGGACCCTGGAGCTGCTGGAGCTGGTCGGCATTCGCGATCCGCTGTCGCGGCTCAAGGCCTATCCGCACCAGCTATCGGGCGGGCAGCGTCAGCGCATCATGATCGCCATGGCGCTGGCCAACGAGCCCGACTTGCTGATCGCCGACGAGCCGACCACGGCGCTGGACGTGACCGTACAGGTGAAGATTCTCGAGCTGCTCAAATCGTTGCAGCAGCGACTGAACATGTCACTGCTGCTGATCAGTCACGACCTCAATCTGGTGCGGCGCATTGCTCAGCGGGTCTGTGTGATGCGTGAGGGTGAAATTGTCGAGCAAGCCGATTGCCAGACGCTTTTTGACTGCCCGCAGCACCCTTACAGCCGTCTGCTGATCAACGCTGAACCGGATGGCGAACCGGTGCCGTCCACGCACAGCAACACGTTGCTGTCGGTGCAGGACCTGAAGGTCTGGTTTCCGCTGGGCAAAGCCTGGTTCAAGCGCGAGCCGCATTATGTGAAGGCAGTGGACGGCGTGAGTTTCGAGCTGCTCAAGGGCAAGACGCTGGGCATCGTCGGTGAATCAGGCTCGGGCAAGTCGACGTTGGGCCAGGCAATTTTGCGGCTGGTGGATTCAGAGGGCAGCATCCGTTTCGGCACCAAGGAACTGAGCCTGCACAGCCAGCACTTGATGCGCCCGTTGCGTCGGCAATTGCAGGTGGTGTTTCAGGACCCGTTTGGCAGCCTCAGCCCGCGCATGACCGTAGAGCAGATCATCGCCGAAGGGCTGGTGACGCATAAAATCGGCACTTCGAAAGAGCGTGAGCAGACGGTGATCCGGGTATTGCAGGAAGTGGGGCTAGACCCGGCGACAAGGCATCGCTACCCGCATGAGTTTTCCGGTGGTCAACGCCAGCGCATTTCCATCGCACGGGCGCTGGTACTTGAACCGGACCTGATTCTGCTGGACGAGCCGACTTCAGCCCTCGACCGTACCGTGCAGAAGCAGATCGTTGCGCTGTTGCGCGATCTGCAAATCCGCCATGGCCTGACCTACTTGTTCATCAGCCACGACCTGGCAGTGGTTCACGCGCTGGCCCATGACCTGATCGTGATCAAGGACGGCAAGGTAGTCGAACAAGGCCCATCCCGCGACATCTTCGCCGCGCCGCAGCAAGCCTACACACAGGAACTGCTGCGCTCGTCGGGGTTGGTGTTTGCCTGAGCTCAGGCAACTGTGTTCTGGAATCCTTATGGGAGATCCCTGTGGGAGTGGACCGGGCGACGCTGCGCCTGTCCACGAAGACTGGCTATCAACCACCGAATTAATATGCCGTAAAGCATTCCTCCGCTGCTTCGCCGCGCCAAGCGCTAACGTTCCCCTTCAGATAGCCTTTGAGGTCATGGAATGCATGCTTACTCTGCGTCACGCCGTTTGCGCACGGGCCTATGCTCCGTAATAGGCCAGATTTATATGGTGACGTCAGTCACGAAGGGGCGCGAACCTGTGTTTGCCGACTTCCGCCTCGGACGCTTGCTGGTGAAAGAACTGAGGCGTTGCAAAGAGCAGGAACTGGCCAAGTCGCTTGCCTGGGTCGTGATGCCCGACCACGTTCATTGGCTTTTTGAGCTAAGACAGAATGATCTGCCCATGCTGATGCGACAGCTCTCGCAGCTCGATAGCCATCGGAAAAGTCAGAGACCACCCCGAAACTCTATGGCAGTCCGGGTACCACGATCATGCCGTACGCAACGAGCAAGACATGGTCGGCCTGGCTCGCTATGTCGTCGCTAACCCGCTACGCGCCGGGCTGGTGAGGAAGATTGGAGATTATCCATTATGAGATGCGGTCTGGATGTGACCTGTGTCTCTACACAATCAAACGTCACAGCAAGCCGGCGCTCTTTTTTAGCCGCTTCAATGCCGCAACAATTTGCGCAACGGCACGCCGTCTTTCATGACCGGGGATTTGATGACGATGTAGCTGAAGTACTTGGAAATGCCGATGTTCTTGTCCAGCAGTTCTTCAATCACTTCCTGGTAGTGCTGAATGCTGCGGGTCATGAAGCGCACGAGGTAATCGTAGCCGCCACTGATCAAATGGCACTCGAGCACTTCGTCCACATGGCGGATGTTGGCTTCGAACTTGGCGAAGTCTTCGCGCTTGTGGTCGCTGAGGGAGATTTCCGTGAACACGGTAACCGATTCGGTGATTTTCGCGAGATTGAGGTGCGCCTTGTAACTGGAGATGTAACCCGCCGACTCAAGTCGTTTGACGCGTTGCAGGCAAGGGCTCGCGGAAAGCCCTACTGCATCGGCCAGGCTGACGTTGGTCATGCGCCCGTCTTTCTGGAGTTCTACCAGGATATTGATATCAATCCGATCCAGTTTGACCAAGCCTTCCATCACCTACCTCATGTATTGCCATTACGGTGCCTACCTTCTAGCAAAATCAGCGCCGTAAAGACAGCTGATGCTGAGCAACGAGGTCCGCCATGCTGTTGATGCAGATATCTGCGGCGCAAGGCTGACTGTGCTCTTCGCGGCTGCGGCGGATCAGGCACAACCCGCCCAGGCCCGGCGCAGAGGCCGGTGGACGGGATACTAGCAGGGTGTCTCGGGTGTCCAGATCCATTTTGGCAAGCCAGCGTGTGTCATCCAGCGGGTGCGTGGTCAACGACAGCAGGCTGTCAGGCTCGAGCCCCAATCGCTCGCACAGGATGCCGCGATCCTGCAGATCACGGTCGGCGTAAACCAACAGCCGGTAGAACTTGCGCAGGTAGAGCATCGCGCCCGGTGCATCCTCGAACAGCGTCCAGTTCGACACTGAGCGGGCGAAACTCATGCCTTCCTCCCAGCTCGCCTTGATCCCCAGTCGTTCAGCCAGCTGTCGATGCGCAAAGCACAGCAGCCCGCTGAAGCCCAATTCATCAAAGCGCGGGTACAACGTGCGGATGACATCATTGAATTCAGTGAGTATCTGGTCTTTGCCGGGTGTACTCAGACCGTTATCCAGCAACGGCTGCAAGGCCGACCAGACGCCTGAGTCGCGGTCCACCAGAACCTCATCACAATCGATCAGTAATGCGCGGTAATCAATAAGCCCCATGGCAGGCAACGTCTCCATTCAACAATGATCCCCAGCGCTGGTGGTCGCAGCGTCTCGCAACAGCTGCGACCACGCTCACGCTCAGCTGGACTTCAATACTCGTGCCAAGGCGGCATCGAGGATGGTCAGCGCTTCATCAATCTGCTGCTCGGTGGTCACCAGCGGTGCCAGGAAACGCAGCACGTTGCGGTACACACCGCACTTGATCACCAGCAGACCGCCAATGCGCGCCTGATCGATGATTTTCTGGTTGAGATCGGCGTCCGGACTGCGCGCGGCATCGTCCTTGACCATTTCCATAGCGAGCATAAAGCCAGTGCCGCGCACGTCGCCGATGAAGCTGTAACGCTCTTTGAGCGCTAGCAGACCGGCACGCAGGCGATCGCCCAGTAGCTTGCCACGCGCCAGCAGGTTTTCCTGCTCGTACGTATCGATGACCGCCAGCGCGGCGGCGCACGACAGAGCATTACCGCCGTAAGTGCCACCCAGGCCGCCCGGAAGCGGTGCATCCATGATTTCAGCGCGTCCGACAACGCCTGACAGCGGCATACCGCCAGCGAGGCTTTTGGCAACGGTGACCAGATCTGGCTGGATGCCCGAATGTTCGAAGCCGAACCACTTGCCGGTACGACCGAAACCGGTCTGGATTTCATCGAGAATCAGCACGATGCCGTGTTTCTCGGTCAGGGCACGCAATGCCTTGAGGAACTCGACCGGCGCGGCCAGGAAGCCACCATCGCCCTGCATGGGTTCGATCAGAATGGCTGCCACTCGATCCGGGGCTACTTGGGTAGCCAACAGCTCATGCAATGCCGCCAGTGCCACTTCGGTGGTCACGCCACGGTACTCGTTCGGGTACGGGGTGTGGAACACTTCAGGCGCCATCGGGCCGAAGTTCTGCTTGTACGGCTGACTCATGCCGGTCAGCGTGGTGCCGAGCAGCGTGCGGCCATGAAAGCCGCCCCGGAACGAGATGATCGCCGGACGATTGGTGTGGGCGCGGGCAATTTTCACCGCATTTTCCACAGCTTCGGCACCGGAGGTGAAAAACACTGCCTTGTGATCGATGCCGCTCTGGCCTGCGATCAACAGACTCAAGCGTTTAGCCAGGTCGATGTAGGGCTGGTAGGAGGCTACCTGAAAGCAGGCGTGGGTGACTTTGGTCAGCTGTGCCTGAATCGCCTTGACCACATTCGGGTGGTTGTGGCCGAT
This sequence comes from Pseudomonas tremae, assembly GCF_001401155.1. GTDB lineage: Bacteria > Pseudomonadota > Gammaproteobacteria > Pseudomonadales > Pseudomonadaceae > Aquipseudomonas > Aquipseudomonas tremae. The sequence continues at coordinate 174,034 of NZ_LJRO01000073.1, read as the reverse complement.
GTTCAATACGCCGATACCGCCGACGAAATCCAGGTAGCGCTTGCCATCGACGTCCCACAATTCAGAACCCTGGGCGCGGTCGATGACCAGCGGGTGGGCCGTGACAATGCCACGCGGCACAAACTGGTCGCGCTGGCGGATCAGATGAGGGGTGTCGTCGACTTTGCTGTTCATGGTTTTACCTATCATGGGCCAGGCAGCCGGCGGGGGTGGCTGCGATGGTGTTCAGGTTAAGCGTTCAGCGAAATGATCTACGCCGAACTTCGCCCCTCAGAAGTCCATATCGACTGTTTTTCGCCTTGCAAACGGCAGATTCCTTCATGCCCCGCAAGCACCATGCAATCTGCCGGGCAGCGCTGCTTTTCAGGCGTGGCGAGGCGCTGGAAACGGCCGTTTCGACAGATCCTGCTCCCGACTTGCGGCATGATGGGGCTCCACTTTCATGCTCAGGAAATGCCCATGCCCGCCCTGCTCTACAAAGCTGATCCCGCACGCGCCGAACGCTGGCGTGTCCTGTTTGCCGAGCACGCGCCGGACATCGAATGGCGGGTGTGGCCAGATATCGGCGACCCGGCCGACATCCACTACTTGGGCGCCTGGCTGGCGCCTGATGACCTGCAGGAGCTGCTGCCCAACCTGAAAGTGCTGTTTGCTCTCTCGGCCGGAGTGGATCAACTGGACCTGAGCCGTATCCCGAAAGCCCTGCCGGTGGTTCGCCTGCTGGACCCCGGCATCAGTCGCGGGATGTGCGAGTACGCTTCTTTTGCGGTGCTGAGCCTGCACAGAGAGATGCTGCGTTATCAGCAGCAGCAGGTTGAAGGCGTGTGGAAAGCTCACCCGCTGATACCGGCGCACAAGCGTCGGGTGGGCGTCATGGGCCTCGGTTTGCAGGCGCAACAGATTCTGGCGAGCCTGAAGCCGTTCGGTTTCGAGCTGTCAGGCTGGGCACGCAGCGAACATCAGCTTGACGGTGTGACGTGTTATGCGGGTGAGGTACAGCTGGAGGCATTTCTCGGGCAGTGCGACATTCTGCTTTGCGTGTTACCGCTGACGGGGCAAACCGAAGGTATCCTCAATCGCCAGTTATTCGATCACTTGCCCAAAGGTGCAGCCCTCATCAACATGGGCCGTGGTGGGCATCTGGTAGAGGCTGATCTGCTTGAAGCGCTGGACAGCGGCCAGTTGAGCGCTGCGGTGCTGGATGTGTTGCAACAGGAACCCGCGCCTGCCGATCATCCATTCTGGAAACACCCGAAGATCCTGCTGACGCCGCACGTCGCGGCCATGACCCAGCCGGAAAGCGCATTCCCCGGTCTGCTCGACAACATCCGCCGCTTTGAGCGGGGTGAGGCAATGCAGGGCGAGGTTGATCGCGGGCAGGGTTACTGACTAATTATTATCGTTCCAGAGTTCCGTGTGGGCATGCAGTTCTGGACGCTCCGCGTCCGGGCCTGAGCGTGCGGCGCTCTGTGGGTTTGTGACGCGGGGCGTCACGAACTGCATGCCCACGCGGAGCATGGGCACCATCGTCACGCGGGCACGGGCGCGAGAGTCGGTTGTACTGCGCGCCCTACAACCCACCCACGTGAAACGCCTTCACTTCCAGGTATTCGTCCAGACCGTAGCTGGAGCCCTCGCGGCCCAGGCCGGACTGTTTGACGCCGCCGAACGGGGCGACTTCCATAGAGATGATGCCGGTGTTGAGGCCGATCATGCCAAACTCCAGCGCTTCGCCGAAACGCCACGAACGGCGCAGGTCCTGGGTAAAGTAATACGCGCCAAGGCCATAAGGCGTTGCGTTGGCTAGTGCCAGCGCCTCGGCTTCATCGGTGAAGCGCATCAGCGGGGCGACCGGGCCAAAGGTCTCTTCGTTGGCCAGCAGCATGCCTGCATGAGCATCGCCCAATACCGTTGGCTGGACGAACTGGCCGTCGCCCTCGGGACGTTTCCCATACAGCAATTTCGCGCCCTGGCTCAACGCGTCATCAATGTGCCGGGCTACCTTGCTGACGGCTGCCGGGTTGATCAGCGGACCAATCGTCACGCCGTCTTCCAGGCCATTGCCAACCTTGAGTTTGGCGACCTCTTCCACCAGCCGCGCAGCGAAGCGGTCGTAAATGCCGCTCTGCACCAGAATCCGGTTCGCACACACGCAGGTCTGACCGGCGTTGCGGAACTTGCTGAGCATAATGCCAGCCACGGCCTGTTCCAGATCGGCGTCGTCGAACACGACAAACGGCGCGTTGCCGCCAAGTTCCAGGCTCAGACGCTTAATGTGTTCGGCACTTTGACGCATCAACAGACGGCCCACCGCCGTGGAGCCGGTGAAGGAAATCTTGCGCACCACCGGGTTTCCGGTCAGCTCTTCGCCGATGCCGGCAGGCATGCCAGTGACCACGTTGAAGACACCAGCAGGAATGCCTACACGCTCGGCCAGCACTGCCAACGCCAGAGCGGACAGCGGCGTAAGGTCAGAAGGCTTGACGATGATCGGGCAGCCCGCGGCCAGCGCTGGTGCGCATTTACGGGTGATCATCGCGTTGGGGAAATTCCATGGCGTGATCGCGGCGCAGACACCCACCGGCTGCTTGAGCGTCATCAGGCGACGGTCGGCACTGGGCGCAGGGATGGTTTCACCGTAGGAGCGACGCGCCTCCTCGGCGAACCATTTGACGAAGCTGGCACCGTAGCGAATCTCGCCCCGAGCCTCGTTCAGCGGCTTGCCCTGCTCGAGGGTCATGATCAGCGCCAGGTCTTCGACGTTCTCGAGCATTGCCTGATGCCAGCGATCCAGCAGGGCCGCCCGCTCGGCGGCAGGACGGGCACGCCAGGCCGGCCAGGCGCGATCAGCGGCCTCGATGGCACGGCGGGTTTCAACCCCTTGCAGGGCAGGAACCGTTGCGATCACTTCGCCCGTTGCCGGGTCGGTTACCTTCAGCGTTGCGCCGTCGTCAGCGTTGATCCATTGGCCATCGATGTAAGCGCGGTCTACCAGCAGGCTGGGGTCTTTCAACTGATTCTTGAGCATGGTCGAGTCCTGTTTCGGGATACCTGCCAGTCTAGGCAGACGTCACAGTCCAGGATGCTGAAAGCGGGATAACGGCAGTGTCCGATGCTGAAATTTACGCCCGGACGGCAGCCTCTACTGCTTCAGCGAGCCGAGCAGACTTTGCAGAAAACGCTCGCCTGCGTCCATCTGACTCTCTTCGATAAACTCGTCCGGCTTGTGCGCCTGCTCGATGGAACCCGGGCCGCAAACCACTACCGGCACGTTGAGTCGCCCTGCAAACAGACCGCCTTCGGTGCCATAGGACACCTTGATGTGTTGCGTACCCGGCTCGGCAAAAGCATGCAGCATGCGCACCGCTTCGACGCTTGGGTGAGTCTCCAGTGCCGGGTATTCGTTCATGACTTCGATCTCGATGGCGGCCACGCCCGACAGCAGTCGCGCTTCACGTACCAGCACCTCGGCACGCTCGCGCAATTGCTCCAGCAATGCATCGGGATTGTCACCTGGCAGGTTGCGGTACTCGAACTCCATGGTGCACAGGTTCGGCACAATATTCAGCGCCTTGCCGCCATCGATACGGCCGATGTGTACGGTGCTGTAAGGGATGTCATAACCCTCGTCACGCGCGCCTTGCTGTTCGATCTGCTTCTGGCTCTTGCGCAGTTCGGCGATGAAATCGCTGGCCAGATGAATCGCGTTAACCGCCCTGGGCGCCAACGAAGAGTGCGCTTCCTGACCGCGACAGAACGTGCGATAGGACGCCTTGCCTTTGTGTCCGACCGCAAACTGCATCATCGTGGGTTCGCCCACCACACACAGGAAGGGCCGCATCGGTGCCAGATGCAGCACGTCCAGCAGCCGACGCACGCCGACGCAGCCGATTTCTTCGTCATGCGACAAGGCCAGTTGAAGCGGACGGAGCAGCGTCATGTCTGCGGCATCGAGCATTGCGTCGATGGCCAGCGCAACAAAACCCTTCATGTCGCAGGTGCCACGACCATAGATGCGCCCGTCACGCAGCGTTGCCTGAAAGGGCGGCATCGTCCACGCCTGACCAGCCGCCGGCACGACGTCGGTGTGGCCGGAAAGCAGCACACCGGGCACGTCTTGCGGTCCGGTACTGGCGAACAGGTTGGCTTTCTTGCCAGTTTCGTCCTTGACGATCAACGACTCGATGCCCTTGCTGGCCAGCAGCTCGCGGACATATTCGATCAGTGCCATGTTTGGCTCAGACGACACAGTGTCGAAGGCAATCAGGCGCTTGAGGATATCCAGTGCGCGTGGGCTCATGAGGCTTTGCTCGCTTGTTCATTGAAAAGGTCGAAACGACGGATGTCGAACGGGCTGATCGAAGTGCTGGTCGCGCCGGTACTGATCAGCTCGGCCATCACGTCGCCCACGCCAGGGCCGAGCTGAAAGCCGTGGCCGCAGAAGCCGAACGCATAGAACAGCCCGTCGACCTTACCGCTGGCGCCCATCACCGGCAGTGAATCGGGCGTGTAGCCTTCGATGCCGCTCCACACGCGGATGATGTTCAGATTACCGACGCCGGGCAGCAGACGACGCATCTGCTGCACCTGATTGATGATGCTGCGTGGCTCGACATGGGCACGACGATTGGCCATGTCCGGCTTGCTGCGAAAACCACCGCCGATGACGATGTTACCGCGCGCAATCTGCCGAAAATAGATGACTTCATGAGGGATTTTGGTGAACACACCGATCACTGTCGGCAGCGCGTAAGGCACCGGTTCAGTAACAGCCATCTGCGGGCCGTGAGTGTCCAGCGGTACCGGCTCGCCGAATTGCGCGGAGATTTTCTGCCCCCATGCGCCTGCGGTGATCAGCAATTGATCGGCAGTGAAGACACGTCCGTCAGTGGTGGTTACTTCGAACGCGTTACCGACCTTTTCGACCTGTGCCACTTCGGTGCGCTCTTCGATCCGCGCCCCGGCCCTGATTGCGGCGCGGGCAAAGGCCGGTGCAGCGAGACGCGGGTTGGCGTGGCCGTCGTGCGGCGCATAAGAGCCGCCCTTCACGTCGGGGCCGAGAAACGGAAAGCGCTCGTGCAGTGCTTTCCCGCTGTAGATTTTCAGGTCCAGCTCGCGCGCTTCAGGAGCCGCCGCGTAGGCTTCCAGTTCGCAGATTTCGTCTTCGCGGTAGCAGACGCGCATATGGCCGCTGGGCAGGAACTCCAGGTCTTCGCCGATCAGTTGCGGCAGCTTCTGCCACAACGCCCTGGAGCGATTGGCCAACTCCAGTTGCCCCAGATGGCGACCCTGGCGCCGTACATTGCCGAAGTTCACGCCGCTGGCATACTGGCCGATCACGTCGCGCTCCAGCAGCGTCACCGACTTGCCGTGCTGCCGCAGAAAAAACGCCGACGCCGAGCCCATGAAACCGCCACCAACTATCAGTACATCGACCTTGGGCTGCTTCATGAAATCACCTCGTCCACCAGCATCGACAATGGTTTGACCGGCGCTTGACCGCGCTGGCGACCGACTTGCTCGACCGGCACACCGGCCTCGGCAGCGATCACTTCGGCGCCGGCCTGCGAGCAATAACGCCCTTGGCAGCGGCCCATACCGACACGGCTGAACGCCTTGGCGCGATTGACCTCGCAAGCGCCTTTCTCACGCACCACGCCACGGAGCTCGCCTGCGCTGATCATTTCGCAACGGCAGACAATGGCGTCATCGGGCAGTGCAGCGGCTTGAGCGGAGGGCCAGGGGAATGCTTCGGTGAGACCAACGCGGAAGCGATCCATGACCACCAAATGCTTGCGCACGTCTTCACGACGCGCGTTATCCACAGGCAGGCCAAGGTCGTCCAGCAGCGCTATCGCGGCCAGTCTACCTGCTTGCTCGGCGGCATCGGCACCGCGAATCTTCGCACCATCGCCCGCCGCATAGACACACTTGACCGAGGTGCGGCCCTCTTCGTCGACCGCCAGCACCCATTGCCCGGAATCCTCATCGAAACGCAGGCCGCAACCGGCCAGATCTGCCAGCTGGGTTTCCGGGCGCAGGTGATAACCCAGCGCCAGCGCATCGCAATCGACGGTCAGCAACTTGCCATTGGCAAGCTTCACACGCACGCCCGAGACACCGGCCTGCTCGTCACCCAGAATTTCTTCAGGTTGCACGCCAAGATGCACCGGCACCCTGGCGCTGTATAAACGGGCCAAAAGCTTCATGCCGTCGAACAGGACACCGGGGCGCGCCAGCAATTTGGGCATCGCGGCAACGCGCTTGCTGAACGGAGAAGTATCGAGCACCGCTGCGACATCGGCACCGGCCTTGACGTACTGGCTGGCAACCAGATAAAGCAACGGGCCACTGCCCATGAACACCACGCGACTGCCAATCGAGACCGATTGCGACTTGAGCGCGATCTGCGAACCGCCCAGGCTGTAGGTGCCCGCCAGTTGCCAGCCCTTGATCGGCATCAGACGGTCGGTGGCGCCTGCGCACAGCATCAGCGCGTCGTACTCGACCACGGTGTGCAGGCCTTGGCTGGCGCAGCACAGCTCGCCTGGCGTGAGGTTCCAGGCGAGGGTATCGGGGCGATAGTCGATCTGCGTGCGCAAGCGATCGAAGCTTTCGTGCAGGTCGCGCGCCTTGGCTGCTTCAGTGCCATACAACGCCGGATAATCACGCTTGAAGCCTTCCGGCTGGCGACGGTAGATCTGCCCGCCGTCACGCCGGTTCTCATCGATCAGAATCGGTCTGATCCCGGCGGCCAGCAGGGTTTCTGCACAACGGGTGCCCGCCGGGCCAGCGCCAATGATGACCACTCGAGGGCTGGCAGGGTTCTGAACGTCTAACCGTGAAGAAGTGGCCATTTCGCCTCCGGTTGAGTGGTGACGATATCCAGCCCGTCGCGGACTTCACTGGAGCAGGCGCGCAGCCGTTCACCGCTGCGCGTCCAGACCCAGCAGTCCTGGCAGGCACCCATCAGACAAAACCCGGCACGCCGCCCGGCGTCGAATTCGGACTGGCGCAAAGCGGCCGTGCGTGTCAGCAACGCCACCATCAGCGTATCGCCTTGCAAGGCTTCGATGGACGCGCCATCGACCGTGAGGCTCACCATCGGACGATCACGCTCGCCCAGCCTCACAAAACGGCTGTTCATGCGTACGCTCCGGCAGTGACAGGGTTCAGGTCTTTCTGCACGGCTTGCAGCTCGTCGCCGTCACGATGGCAGAGGATTTCGCTGCCGCCAGCAATCCGGCGACGGCCTGGAGCGGTCTTGTTGCACAGGCCCTCGACGCGGGACGGGCAGCGATTGAGAAAAGTACACAGCTCAGGATTACTGGCCGGAGCACTGATCGGCGGCAGCTTGCCGCTGGTCACGCCGCAGCTTTCCAGCCAGCCCTGACGCAGCTCCGGTACAGAATGCACCAACAGGTCGGTGTACGGGTGGAAGGGCACGCGGCTGAAGGACTCGCGGGTGCCCTCTTCGACCTTGTGGCCGCTGTACATCACCACAATGTCATCGCACAGCGCACGCACAGTGGAGATGTCATGGCTGATGAACAGGTAGGAAACACCCAGCTTGCGACGCAATTCGCCGAGCAGTTCGAGAATGCACGCGCCGACCACGGTATCCAGCGCCGACGTCACTTCATCACAGAGGATCAAATCCGGTTTGGCCGCCAAAGCACGGGCCAGGTTGACGCGTTGTTTCTGCCCGCCAGACAGTTCATTGGGGCGCCGATCCGCCAGCTCGCGCGGCAGGCGCACAAGGTCCATCAGCTCACCAATACGATCGTTCAGCGGCTTGCCTTTCAGCCCGAAATACATCTTCAGCGGTCGGGCGAGAATAGCGCTGACGCTGTGCATCGGGTTGAGCGCGGTGTCGGCATTCTGGAACACCATCTGGATGCGCCGGAACTGCTCTTCAGTGCGGCCTGACAGCGAGCCGGACAACTCCGCACCGTCGAATGTCAGGCTGCCGAGGGCCGGGTCCAACAGACCGGCAACCACACGAGCCAAGGTTGATTTGCCCGAGCCGGATTCGCCGATCACACCGACCGCCTGACCACGGCGGATGGTAAGGTCGATGCCTTCCAGCACCCGAATCATCGGCATGCCTTGCAGGTCCTTCTTGCCGTAGCCAGCGGTCAGGCCCTTGATGGTCAACAGCGTGCTGTCCTTGGCCACCTCGCTGGCCGGGGTCAGCACTCTGTCCGGACGCGCCGCCGCCAGCAGGCTCTGGCTGTAAGGGTCTTTTGGCCCGCCGAGCAGCGCCGCGGTGCTGCTGGTTTCGACAATCTGCCCGCCGTTGAGCACGACAATCTGGTCAGCCATTTGCGCCACGACGGCCAGGTCGTGAGAAACATACACCGCTGTTGCCCCACGCTCGCGAACCACACGCTTGAAAGCGCGCAGCACATCGATCTGCGTGGTCACGTCCAGGGCCGTGGTGGGTTCGTCGAGGATCACCAGCAATGGATCGCTGATCAGCGCCATCGCCGCCATTACACGCTGCAACTGGCCGCCTGAGACCTGGTGCGGATAACGCTTGCCGATGGTGTCCGGGTTGGGCAACGCAAGGTCTCGGAACAACTCGACAGCTTTGGCCTCCAGCGCCGCACGGCTGCCCAGGCCATGAATCAGCGCGCCCTCGATAACCTGATCGATCAGCTTTTTCGCGGGGTTGAAAGCCGCTGCCGCACTTTGCGCGATGTAGGAAACACGATTGCCACGCAGGCCCTGCAACTGGCTTTCCGGCAGGTTGAGCATGTCGTGCTCACCAACCTGAACCACGCCGCCGGCCAGCTTGCAGCCACGTCGGGCATAGCCCAGCAGCGCCAGGGCAATGGTGGTCTTGCCTGAGCCGGACTCACCGATCAACGCCAGCACTTCGCCTTTTTCCAGCGAGAAACTGACGCCTTTGACGATTTCCAGTTCGCCGTGATCGCCGTCGGCTACCACGCGCAGGTCTTGCACTCGAATCAACTGGCTCATATCAATGCCCTCCCGAACGGCGACCGCGCCGTGAAGCCAACCGGTCGATGAAAAGGTTGACACCGATGGTCAGCGTACCGATCGCCAGCGCAGGAATCACGATGGCCGGAGCGCCCTGACTGAGGCCGCCGATGTTTTCGCGCACCAGCGAACCAAGGTCGGCGTCGGGCGGTTGCACGCCGAGCCCCAGAAAGCTCATGCCGCTGAGCAGCAACACAATGAAACCGAAGCGCAGCCCCAAGTCAGTCATGACCGGGTTGAGCATATTCGGCAGGATCTCCCGACAGGCAATATAAATGCGGCCTTCGCCTCGGGTACGCGCTACCTGCACGTATTCCAGCGCTTCGATATTCACCGCCAGGCTGCGCGCAATACGAAATGCACCCGGCGTGTAACTGAGCACCGCCGTGCAGATCAGCAAGACTTCAGACGATCCGAATGCCGACACCATGATCAGCGCCAGCATCTTGCTGGGGATCGAGATGAACGCATCCATCAGGCGACTGATGACTTCGTCCAGCCACTTGGGCGCGACCACCGACAGCAGCGCGCACAACGTGCCGAGACCACTGGCCAACACGGCAGAAATCAAGGCCAGGCCCACCGTGAAGCGCGCGCCGACCAGTACCCGGCTGAGCATGTCACGGCCCAGGTAGTCAGTACCAAAGGGGTAAGCAGCGCTGATGTTTTCGAACATGTTGTCGGAAACCACCTCACCCACCGGATGCGGCGCGAGCCAGGGTCCGAACAGCGCGACCATCAGCCAGATGAAGCACACCGTCGCGCCCAACAGGCCCAACCAGGAGGTCGGCCGGGACACTTTTTTGCTCGGCATCGGTTCCGCCGCAACAGGCGTCGATTTCGCAATGAATTCAGTCATTGGGTTCTCAGCCTCGGGTTAGAAAGAATTGCACACAGGTCGGCCATCAGCACCAGACCCAGGTAAGCGGAACAGAACAGCATGGTGCAGCCCTGAACCAGCGCCATGTCTCGGTTGGTCACGGCATCGACCATCAGGCTGGCAATGCCGGGATAGTTGAAGATGGTTTCAACGATGACCACCCCGCCCAGCAAGTAGGAAAGGCTCAAGGCCACTGCATTGACGATCGGCCCGATGGCGTTCGGCAGTGCGTGACGTAATACGATGCGAACCGGTCCGACGCCCTTGAGGCGCGCCATTTCCACATAAGGGCTGTCCAGTTGGTCGATGACTGCAGCACGTGTCATGCGCGCCATCTGCGCCACGATTACGCAGCACAGGGTCATGACCGGCAATGCGTAGGTGCGCATGAACTGCCAGGGTGAACTGACATCGCCGCCATACGACAGGGCTGAGAGCCAGCCCAGGTTGACGGCGAAAATCAGCACCGCCAGGGTTGCCACCAGAAACTCGGGCACCGCCACCAGCGTCAGCGTGATGAAGTTCAAGGCGCTGTCCAGACGACTGCCGCGATACATCGCGGCACCAATGCCCAACGCCAGAGCGACAGGCACCGACACCAGCGCGGTGGTTGCCGACAGCATCAGGGTCTTGGGAAAACGCCCTGCAATCAGCTCGGAAACCGGCATCGCGTTGGAAACGGACTCACCGAAGTTGCCACCGAGCAGATTGGTCAACCAATGCAGATAACGCACCACACCGGGTTGATCCAGGCCCAGTTTTGTCCGCAATGCCGCGACTTGTTCAGGCGTCGCAAATTGCCCAAGAGCCTGTTGCGCAGCGTCTCCAGGCAGCACCGCCGTAATGGCGAAAACCACGATGGAAACGATCAACAACGTCACGATCGCCGCGCCGAAGCGCTGCACGATCAACCAGAGTGTGTTGCTATTCATCTGCACCTCCCGCTCGATTCAGCGTTTCATTTACGCGTCCAGCCACACCTGCTCGCTGAACATGTAACCCATGAAGCCGCCCAGCGGGTTGCTGGAATAGCCCTGGATACGCTTGTCCACACCATCGATATTGCTGATGAAAACCGGGATGCCGACGCCGCAGTTCTGGCTGACCAGCGTCTGCATGTCGCCATACATCTTGGCGCGTTTGGTGTCGTCGGTTTCACCACGGGCCAGCATCAGCAACTGGTCGAACTGATCGTTCTTCCAGCCGGATTCGTTCCATGGCGCGGTGGACTGGAAGAACTGCGAGAAGATCACGTCGGCGTTCGGGCGCGGGTTGATGTTGCCGAAGCTCAGCGGATGCTTCATCCAGTGGTTGGACCAGTAGCCGTCGCTTGGCAGACGGTTGACGTTGAGGGTCAGACCAGCCTGCTTGGCCGACTGTTGCAGCAACACCGCAATGTCCACCGAACCGGTCGCAGCAGGCGATGCCGCCACGGCCATGGTGATACTTTCCATGCCGGCTTTCTTGAGCAGGAATTTGGCTTTCTCGGGATCGTAGGCGCGCTGCGGCAGATCCGCGTTGAAATAGCGCGAGCCAGGCGAGATCGGATGGTCGTTGCCGACGCGTGCATAACCACGGAACACCGCCGACTTGACCTGTTCGCGGTCCAGCAGGTATTTCATGGCCTCGGTAAATTCCGGGCTCTTGCCAGGCATCTGATCCTGACGAATGATCAGGTCGGTGTAGTTGCCGGACGGCGCATCGACCACACGGTGCGTGGAACTGGCCGCAATGCGCGAGGTGGAGCGCGGGTTGACCTCGTTGATCATGTGTACGTCGCCGGACAGCAACGCGTTGACCCGCGATGGTTCGTCGGCAATCGCGATGAACTCGATCTCGTCCAGGTAGGGCAGACCCGGCTTCCAGTAGTTGGGGTTGCGCGCACTGACCGAACGCACGCCAGGGTTGAACTCCTTGACGGTGAACGGGCCGGTGCCGATGCCTTTGCTGAAATCGGTGGTGCCTTCGGGCACGATCAGCAAATGCGATACCGCGAGGATCGACGGCAGCTCGGCATTTGGCGAACTGAGGGTGATCTGCACTTCCATCGGGCCGGTGGCCTTGATCTCGGAAAACTGCGCCATCAGTGGCAACACTTTCGAGCCGGTGGCCGGGTCCTTGTGACGCGACAGAGAGAACACCACGTCGCCAGCAGTCAATGCCTTGCCGTTGTGGAAAGTCACGCCCTTACGCAAGGTCACGGTCCAGACTGTGGCGTTGTCGCTTTCGATCTTCTCGGCCAGCTCCATGTGCGGAACCAGATGGCTGTCGAAACGGGTAAGACCGTTGTAGAACATGAAATGGCGAACATAGTCGGTGGACAGCGCGCCCTTGGCCGGGTCGAGTGTATCGGCCGTGGAGCTGGACATGCCGGCAACCCGAATGCGACCGCCCGGCTTACCTTTGACCGGAGCATCCGCGTCATCGGCAAAGACTTTACCCGCCGCGCTGAACAGGCTGGTGGAGCCGGCTGCGACCACACCTGCAACGCCCAGCATGCGCAGCGCATCGCGACGTGACAGACCGCGATTGAGCCCTTCGAAAACCCGCAGGCTGTCTTCGCCTGTGATCAACGTGGAGTCGTTTTTTTTGTCAGTCATATCAGTTCTACCTGTCGAAAAGGGGAAATTCCGAGTTGCTCACGGTTGGCCGGAGCGTCCTTCATGCACACACAACGACGGTCAAACGAAAAATCAGTGGCGGCTGTCCTGATAGCGGTAATAAGCGCCTACCAAAGGCAGAAACCAGGGCTTGCCGAAGTGGCCGGGAATGGCGGACCACTTCAGGTCTTTCCAGGGGTTGGCTTGCGCCTTGCCTTCCATGACCTCGGCCATCACCTTGCCCATGTGTACCGACATCTGCACACCATGACCGCTGTAGCCCATCGAGTAGAAGACGCCGTCGTGTTCGCCTGCACGCGGCAAACGATCGGAAGTCATGTCCACCAGTCCGCCCCAGCAATAGTCGACCTTGACGTGCGCCAGCTGCGGGAACATCTGCACCATCGCCGCTTGCAGCACCTTGCCGCTTTTGGCGTCGGAGCTGCTGTTGGACATGGCAAAGCGCGCCCGACCGCCGAACAGCAAACGGTTATCCGGTGTGAGGCGGAAATAGTTGCCGATCAAGCGACTGGTCACGTAAGCACGCTGATGGGGGAACAACTGATTGATCAGCGCCTGCGGCAACACTTCGGTGACAATCACAAAACTGCCGACCGGCACGATGCGACGCCGATACCAGCCCAGCCCGCCATGCTGACAGGCACCCGTCGCCAGCAACACTTGGCCGGCCTGAATCGAGCCCTTTGAAGTGTTTACCACGAAGCCGCCACGGTTGGCTTTCCAGTCCTTCACCGTAGCGCCCTGATACACCCGTGCGCCATGACGCACAGCGGCATCAGCAAGGCCCAGGCCAAAACGACCAACGTGCATCTGCACGCCGTTGCGCTGCAGCAGGCCACCGTGAAATTCGTTTGAACCGATCTCGCTGCGTACGTCTTGAGCCGAAAGCAGCTCGACGTCCGGATCGACCTCACGGCGTATCAACTCGCAGGTGCGCGCCAGACCTTCGTAATGCCCAGGCTTGGCGGCCAGCTTGAGCTTGCCGTTACGCTTGATGTCACAGGCAATGCTTTCCTGCTCGATCACGTTCACGACGCTCTGCACGGCGCTTTCATAAGCCTTGTAATACTCACGCGCCTGATCGGCACCCAGGGTCGTGCTCAAAGAGGCATAGTCCTGAGCCACACCGGTATTGCACTGCCCGCCATTGCGGCCAGACGCTTCGCCGATCACCCGACCAGATTCCAGAACCACCACGCTGGCACCTTTCAAGGCCAATGCACGTGCTGCCGCGAGCCCGGTAAAACCACCACCGACCACCACCACGTCAGCTTGCCCCTCCACTGCGCCATCTTGCGCGCCGGTAAAATCTGGAGCGGTGTCGAGCCAGTAAGACTCACTGCGCATTCTGTTCCCCTTCTCACTCATTGAAGAGCACCTTGAAAAATGCCGATGTTGCCCGTGCGCCTGGCTTAAAGGCCTACCAGCCCGGCCAGACCGCCGATGTCCGGGATCTGGTGGTATTCGTAGGAGCTGTTGGCTGGTTGCTCGTGGCCTCGAGCCACAAACGCCTTGTTTCTGATTTTCATGTCGTGAGCCGAGAACAGGTCGTAACGGAAGCTGGAAGACACATGCAAGATGTCGTCCGGACCGCAACCCAGGTTGTCGAGCATGAACTCAAAAGCAGCCAGACGGGGCTTGTAGGCTTGGGCCTGTTCAGCGGTGAAGACCTTGTGGAAAGGAGCGCCGAGTTTCTCGACGTTGGACATGATCTGGCTGTCGCTGGCGTTGGAGAAAATCACCAAGGGGATCTTGTCGGCGATTTTCGACAGACCGGCCGGCACGTCGGCATGCGGGCCCCAAGTCGGCACGGCGTCGTAATAGAGCTGGCCTTCTTCACGGTATTCAACGTTCCAGCGCTTGCAGGTACGAGCCAGTGCGACTTTCAGGATTTCGTCATAAGGCATCCAGTCACCCATGACCTGGTCCAGGCGATACGCCGAGAAATCCTTGACGAACTGATCCATTTGTTCAGCCGGAACGCGGTCGGCGAAGAGCTCGCGCGTCATGGTGCCCATGTGGAAATTGGTCAAGGTGCCGTAGCAGTCGAACGTAATGAATTTTGGTCGAAGAAAGCTCATTTTGTGCGGTCCTGAAGGTTTGTTGAGGTCATGGCATGACGAGCAGTCCGACCTCGTCTCAAGGGCGGTGATGCACGCTGCAGCACACCCTCATTACAACACCGTGAAATCAGCATATGGCGTTAAAAGTGATGGCTGCTTGATAGAAACCACCGTTTTGAGGCATGCGCTCAGCAGACTTTGCGGGGCGCTCCAGCCTTGGGCAAACCCCGGTTTTCAGTGCCTTTTTGACCCTTTTCAGGGCGCTCAGGCTCAAGCACGCGGCTTTGCACCGCAGAACCTGCGCCGCCATGCCGATTAGTGAGAGAGCAAAATCCGACAGCTATATATAGAGCTTCATCGGCACGAAAAACCACAAGCATTTGCTGCCGGGTCTTCGACTCATTTAAGCAGTAACTGTGGTCTGGCGAACGGTGGTTTGCGGAATCTGCCGAATGCTCGCCCGCCTCTTGTCACCTCTCGCCGCAGGTGGGATACAGCACGTCTGCAGTATCTTTTTATTGCCTGTGCATTCTTCTGGACGGAGACACGTCATGCTCGCTCAGCAACGCCTCGACTTTGAATACCGCCCCATGACCGCAGCCGACGTCGGCAACGCTCATGAATTGTCCATCGCCTTGAAGTGGCCGCATCGACTTGAAGACTGGGCCATGCTGCAACGTGTCGCGCAGGGCTTCGTCGCGTTACATAACGGCCGTTTGATCGGCAGTGCGTTCGCCTGCCATCAGGGTAAATTCTCGACCATCGGGCTGGTTATCGTCAGCGGTGACTATCAGGGCAAGGGCATTGGTCGCAAGTTGATGGAGATGGCGGTAGGCAGCGTTCCACCGCGTACCGCCGTGCTCAACGCGACGCTGGCAGGCGCGCCACTGTACGAAAAAATGGGGTTCGTCAGCTTTGGCGAGGTTCACCAGCGCCAGGGTCAGGCGCAACAACCGACACCGAACGGGTTGAACGCCGGGGAAGACTGTCGCGCCCTCAGCGAAGCTGACCATCCTCGCGTGCTGGAACTGGCAAACGCCGGTTCGGGCATGGATCGCTCAGTCACGCTGGGCGATTTGCTGAACGACATCGAACATGCCGTCGGTATCGAACGTGACGGCCAACTGCAGGCCTTCGCTTTACTCCGCCCATTCGGCCGTGGCCTGTGCATTGGTCCGGTGGTTGCCCAGACAGTCGATCAGGCCCGGCACATGATCGGGCAATTGCTGACCAAAGTGCCCTACGCCTTCGTTCGCATCGATATCCCGGCCGAGTGTGGCCTGGACGACTGGCTGGAAGAGGCGGGCCTCAAACGCGTCGACAGCGTGACCTGCATGAGCATGGGCGCAGTGCCGCAATCTAGCCAGGGCGTGCGCCAGTTTGCGCTGATTACTCAGGCAATCGGTTAGGAGCCAGCTCAAGAACACTGTCTTGCCAATGCTCCGCGCTGGCAAGCAGCTCCGGACGCGCTGCGTCCGGGCTTGAACATGTGACGCAGAGGTCACGAAATGGATTACCACGCCAGAGCGTGGGAACGATCATCGACTCGTCAAACTCAGGAACCAAGTCAATGCCCCACCCAACTGTATTGCTGCTTGCCCGTGCCGACCTCAGCCCGGTAGACACCGAATTCACCGCCGGCCCCCTCGACGCGCATGACCCGTTCGATAATGGCCGTCGCACGGCGTTCATCGATGATCAGGGCATCGCTGCCGGTGTGGTTCACTTCGGCACATCACTAACAGTAGAGGCCTATCCCTACACCGAAATGCTCGTGATGCATCGCGGGTCCGCAACGCTGAGCTCCGGCACCCACCGCATCACCATCAGCACCGGTGAAAGCGCGGTGATCGGTCGCGGCACTCACGTGCAAATCGAAGCACAACCGGACAGCCTCTGGGCGTTCTGCACGTCGACTAAGACCAGCGGGCCAGACAAACCCGGCATCGTCCCGCTCGACCGCCTCGCCATGCTCACGCCCTCCTCGCCGCCAGACCCGGCGATCATGATCAGCCCGCTGCCGCAGTGCCGCAGCAACAATTTGTTCGAGGACACCGCAAGCACCCTGCGCATCGGTGTGTGGGATTCCACCCCCTACGAACGCATCTCGCGTCCGCACAAGATCCACGAACTGATGAACCTGATAGAAGGCAGCGTCGAGCTGAGTCTGGAAAACGGCCCAAGCCTGACGGTGAACACAGGCGACACAGTATTCGTCGCCCAAGGCGCACCCTGCAAGTGGACCAGCACGGGGTATGTGCGCAAGTTCTATGCGGTGACGTGAAACGAGTTTGTTGCGCCCTTCAGCTCTGTAGGGCGCATTTTCTACATAGGTATATAACTCCCGCCAGCGCAGTTAATCCAACACTGCACTAAAAGACAAGCGCAATAATGTTTATTAACTGATTAACAAACAATCAGAAACGTCCTACTTTACTCACCTGCCTACTGTGTTAAATATCTTCACGGGCTGCGGAAATTTAGATTTTTCTTCTGCCCCACCCAGCGGAACAGCGCTTATCTTCGGCGCAGACTTCCTCTATCTATTATCTAATCAACAGTAATTAATGTGACTGACGCACCCACTTTACGTACAGGCACATCACCATGCTTGCCTGAACGATAACCGTCGGCCGTGAATTCACGCTGACCTTTATTGCCCCGGACACGCATTACCCAAACAACAAATTCGGTAATAAACTCAGGAACTACCACTCATGGAAAACAAAATTTTTTTACGCTCAGCCATTGCTCTTGCAACACTATTCAGCATCGTTGCGGCGCATGCGGGACCGCCGGTAACGGTAGTGTTCAAAAATCTGGGGACAGAGGTGGCGGAATATAAACCTGTCACCCGCAATGAGATGTCAGCCAAGCAAAACGCCAGATCACCGATTGAATCTAACGTTCGCCCAGGTGGTTTAGATACGTACTCCATACAAAGCAAGATCTCACCAGATACCAACTACGCCAGTGTTCGTTACGTCATGGGTTCCAAAGCCTGTGCATTCTCGACCACCTTCATAAAGGCTCAGGGTGCGGGCGGGGTCAAGCTGCCGAAATGGAACCGGACCGCAACGCCAGAAGGAGGTGCAATTTGTACTGCGACCTCCAGAGTAACCAGCCTCTCCACTTATGCATGGACTGCCGAGTTCACCATGAAATAGTATAAAGGCGTGCGCGTTGCATGTCGACGCGTACGCCTTTTCTCGAAGAAACCTAAAGCGAACCCTGGCAGTGCCGATACAGAGACAGAATATTAAGCCATGGATCGGCCACTGACGCGAGGACGCAGCATGTTCGACATCTCTTACATCACAAATCTCACCCCCAGTACTGTCATAACAACTAGCGCGAAAACAGCCTCCCCTCTTGTTCGCACATTAGCACCCACTGAACTACCTTCTGAACGCTCCGCTGACAGAGCAACACTTTCAACATTATCCAGTCAGTTGAACAGTAGCGCGGTGCGTGCCTTGGCTCGCGACGCCAACCTGAACGTCAAAGAACTGAATGCGCTGGCAAAATCCATTAACGATAACATCGCGGGTACACATTATTACGCCCACAGGGCGCTGCACGATGCGGAAGTACCCGACACGGACGATCCAGCGCTGCTCGAAAGGGCCAGACAGGCTACAAAATTCAATAATGGTTCTGGGGCGAACCCTTTTGCCGGTTTGCCTCAGGATCAACTGAGGCTGATTATGTACGACGAATCTGGCGATTTTACAGTGAACGAAAGAAGTGCAGCCTCATTTGAGAACCACATTCAAGAGCAAACATGGAAAGCAGCTATCTGTAAGCGCTACACCGATGAATACAACGAAACCGGCGAAAGCACTCAAACACTGGTCATGCTTCTCGCACACTACGACCAACTGCCACCCATAGAAAAAGCGCAATACCCTGCCAACTATGCCGCCACCATCACCTCGGGTGACAGCTCGGCCATGGGTATTTTCAGCGCACTTAAAAACCAGTCAGGCATACAGCAAACCTAAACGTGAAGGGGCACGCGGTTTCGCCTGCGTCTTATGCTGCCAGCAGTACACGGATGTGGGCTTAAGCCGATCCAACGCCTGTGCGGCCAGGCGACTACTCTGCGCTGAGTTCCAGCAGGTAGAACTTGCTGTCAACGGCGATCAACGGAAAGCTCGCGGGAAGCGCTTCTTTGACGATTTCTCTGAAACCGTGCTTTTCATAGAACCGATGCGCAGCAAGGAATTTGTCGGTCGTGCCCAGGAATATGTCAGTAACGCCCCTGAGAGTGGATTGCTTGATCAAGCAATCCAGCAACCTTGCCCCAACCGAAAACTCACGCCCGCGAAACGGCGCCGCAACAAACATCTTTCGTAGCGCAGCGTGGCCTGAACCGATGTCTTTGAGCGCAATGCTTCCGATCACGCGCTCACCTTGTACGGCAACCCAGAAGTCGCCGGCACCGGTCTGATAAAACACCGAAATCGCCTTCAGGTCAGGCTGATCCTCGGCAGTGATGGCTATGTCGAATTCCTCGCGCTGAATGGGCAGAATCAGCGCCAATACACCTGACTCATCGCTCGGCACAAAACGGCGTATCTCAATCTCGTCCGCGCTCACAGCCACCTCCTTCATCCTCATAAACCGAAAACCAGTATTCCAGACAAGCAAACTTCCCGACAAATCGAGGCGTTTACCTGCGCATTTCCGGCGGTCACACGAGCGTATGACCTCGAAGATGTTTAATTACAACATAGCCAGCGGCCTGTCGGTCGCGGCCGTAGCTTTGACCCACGCTGCAGATCTGGCGCTTCAAACCTGGCAGTAGGCAGTTCCCCGACATGCGCGATTGATGGCTTAAGCGATGCCGACGCCTTATAAAGCGAATAGATGACGGTAGCATGATGCTTCGCCCCTACACCTTAAGCTGATCACTGGCTTCCTGAGCAGTGGCCGAAGCGCAATGCATTACGTCGATATGAGTATCAGCGTTTATTCAAGACTTGAGTAGGTTTAGGATAGGTCTAGAGTGGGCCCGGAGTGATGCTGGCGATACGCCTAATCAATGTCGTTACTGAGTTTACAATGACAAAAAACAGGCTAGGTCCAGTAGAGATCGAACGCCACCTGCTGGATAATCTAGGAAATTTCACACAAGAGACAGGGAAAGACCTCTCAAACTTGAGATATTTTCAAACTCAGTGCTGTAGACATCGGAACATTAACAAGATTAATTATTCGCTTGCAGCAAACAAAACCCCCTGATATTTTTGATTCTGAACACCACTGCTTGAACGTAAAAAACACAAGGAAACAGTGAAATGGCATTTGGTGCGCATATAAAAACAGAAGGCATACCCGGTGAAGCTTTGGATGATGCTTATAAAGATTGCATCGAAATTACTGGCTATGGTTTCGAAATGCACCAAAGCACCTCGGCCACAGCAAGTTCCTCCGGAGGAACCTCTTCGGGAAGGTCGTCTTTAAGTGACTTTACTTTCACAAAAGCCTTAGACAAAGCAAGCTGCAAAATTATCGGAACAGTATGTGCAGGCAAACATTTGAAAGAAGTTGTCTTATCATTGACACCGCGCAGGTGGAGACAAGGTTAAGTATTTTGAGATAATATTAATGGGAAAATACGTGTGCAGTCAGAATGAGCTATGTATTAGATTATTCGGGCTTGATCATACCCAAGACACCTGGACAAACAGTTTCCGGTAACGACCAACGGCAATATTTCTTCCGCGTCAAAAACCTTATACATTTTCTGGAAGCACGGTGGGGCAAGCCCGACGTCGTTAAGTACCCTCCCACTGGCGGCGGTGCACTGGCTAACAAGAAAGGCTTCATACTTTTTGAAATATCTGGATGGCAGGATGCGTCAGGCCATGCAACGCTATACGATGGAAACATTTGTTATGATCACTGCTATTTTAATGAGCCAGGCGCTAACTAAAGTACAGAAAAAGCAAACGTCTGGAGTCTAAGTTAATGAGAGTTATTTTTGCTGTCGGTTTATTGTTTTCGTGCCTCGCGCCCACAAGTTTTGCATCGCCTCCTGAGTCCTCCCCCCAAGGAATGGAGAGGACTTACGCACAAAATTACAGGGATATGGTGCTGGCGACCTGTATAGCCAATGCCTACAAGGGAGAAAAAAGCACCGCGATGGATGCAGGAAGCAGTGTCACTGCTTTACGCGAATGGGCCTATTATGATTTCGAGAAAAGCCCTGACGCCGTCAAAGCGCTCATTGATAAATATTTGGCCAGAGACTATACAAACCCACTGGTTGAATCTGAAATAAAAGGAGTCAAGTTTGATTTACTGAAGTGCCTGGATCTCTATCACAGTAAAGAGCTCAACGCCCTGGTAAAGGAGGTTGTGATAAAACCTGGCCACACTTATGTTCAAGACAATAAATAACAGATCCTAAAATTCGTAAAACGAAGGCAAAAAAAACCGCCCGATGAAGGCGGTTTTTTTAAACGTTACCCGTTACAACTTTGGACCCGCTGCCTTGATGGCATCGCTCACGTCGAACTTCTTGAAGTTCTCCACGAACAGGCCAGCCAGTGCTTTGGCCGCTTCGTCGTAAGCAGCCTTGTCAGCCCATGTGTTGCGTGGGTTGAGTAGGCCGGTGTCTACGCCGGGAACCAGTTTCGGTACGTCGAGGTTGATGGTGTCGAGGTGTTCGGTTTCGGCACCGATCAACGCGCCGCTCTGGATAGCTGCGATCACGCTGCGAGTGGTCGGGATGTTGAAGCGCTTGCCGACGCCGTAGCCACCACCGGTCCAACCGGTGTTGACCAAGTACACCTTGGATTTGAAGCCGCGGATGCGCTTGATCAGCAATTCAGCGTATTCGCCAGCCGGACGCGGGAAGAACGGGGCGCCGAAGCAGGTGGAGAAGGTGGACTTGATGCCCGAACCCGAACCCATTTCGGTCGAACCGACCAGTGCGGTGTAGCCCGACAGGAAGTGGTAGGCGGCTTGTTCTTCGCTGAGGATGGATACTGGCGGCAGCACGCCGGTCAGGTCGCAGGTCAGGAAGATCACGGCGTTCGGCTCGCCACCGAGATTTTTCGGTGCGCGTTTTTCGATCAACTCACGCGGGTAGGCTGCGCGGCTGTTCTGGGTCAGGCTGCTGTCGGCGTAGTCGGCTTTTTTGGTAACCGGGTCGAGTACGACGTTTTCCAGTACAGCACCGTGCTGGATAGCTTTCCAGATGACCGGCTCGTTCTTCTCGGACAGGTCGATGCACTTGGCGTAGCAACCGCCTTCGATGTTGAACACCACGCCTTCACCCCAACCGTGCTCGTCGTCACCGATCAGGTAACGGCTTTCATCGGCGGACAGGGTGGTTTTGCCAGTACCGGACAGACCGAAGAACAGCGTCACGTCGCCCTCTTCACCCATGTTGGCGGCGCAGTGCATCGGCAACACATCGACGGCTGGCAGCAGGAAGTTCTGCACCGAGAACATGGCTTTCTTCATTTCGCCGGCATAGCGCATGCCTGCAATCAACACCTTGCGGGCTGCGAAGTTGATGATGACGGTACCGTCGGAATTGGTGCCGTCACGCTCAGGGTCACAGACGAACCATGGCGCGTTCTGGATTTCCCACTCGTCCTTGCCTGCCGGGTTGTACTGTTCAGGGTTGATGAACAGGCAACGGCCGAACAGGTTGTGCCACGCGGTTTCGGTGGTCATCTTGACGGGCAGGTAGTGCGCAGGATCAGAACCTACATGAACGTGGGAAACGAAACGCTCACGTTCTGCCAGGTAAGCACCGACACGGTTCCACAGAGCATCGAATTTCTCGGCCGGAAACTTGCGGTTGATCGGTCCCCAGGCGATGGCGTCCTGAGTGCTCGGCTCTTCCACAATGAAACGATCGACCGGCGAACGGCCAGTACGATGGCCCGTTTGCACAACCAGTGCGCCAGTGTCAGAAAGTTCGCCTTCGTTACGGGCAAGGGCTTCCTTGACCAGTTCGTCGGTGCTCAGATCGGTGTACACAGCGTTGTTGGTTTGCGTCATGAGGTTCCCCGTCGGCCTGTAGCCGAGTGCTCCAAACGGTTTTGTAGTAAAAAAACAACCACTACTACAGCGTAAAAGTGGGCCGGATTATGCCAGAAATGCCCAGAAATGGTAGGACCCTCCTGTCAGAACAGCATTACAGGCGCCCACACCGTATTCTGAGAGCCTTTACGCGTTGATCAATGGCGCGTGTCAGATGGCGAATCGACACCGCCGCCAGCAAACAGCTGCGCGACGTCAGTGGCATCGAACAGGTAGCGCTCGTTGCAGAACTGGCAGTCGACTTCAATTTGGCCGTTATGCTCGATCACCAGTTGCTGCGCATCTTCCAGACCGAGGCTGACCAGTGCATTGGCGGACCGCTCGCGCGAGCAGCTGCAGCGGAAGCAGATCGGCTGCACGTCGAAAAAGCGAACCGGGTCCTGGTGATAAAGGCGATGCAGGATGGTCTCGTTGTCCAGGCTTAGCATTTCTTCGGCCGACAGGGTGTTGGCAAGCGTGATGACGTGTTCCCAGCTGGCAGAGCGCTCGTCAGGGTCGGTGATCTGCGCGGCAGGCAACTGTTGCAGCAGCAAGCCGCAAGCGCGGTGACCGTCAGCCTTGAGCCAGAAACGCGTACCCAGCTGCTCGGACATCACGAAGTAGTTGGAAAGGCTTGCCGACAGGTCGACGCCGTCCAGCGCTACGATGCCCTGATAACGCTTGCCCTTGCGCGGGTCGACAGTCAGCGCCAGCGAGCCATCGGGCATCAGGTCCTGAAGCCCGGCACCTGGCGTTATCTGCGATTCGTCGTACCGGGCAATGCCCCGCAGCTCTCGCTCGCTGGAACATTCGACCATCAACAGCGGTACGGCGCCATTGGAGCGCGCCTGCAGAATCAGCAGGCCGTCAAACTTTAGCGTGCCGACCAACAAGGCCGCAGCCGCCATCAGCTCGCCAAGCAACTGCGCGACAGGTTCCGGGTAGGGGTGCTTGGCCAGTACTTCGGCGTAGCTACGCTCCAGCTCTACCAGCTCTCCACGGACGTCGCTTTCGTCGAAGATGAAACGCTGGGTGAAATCGGTGTCCGGTAAATCATGCATAGGAAGGGGGTATCTGAGTTGATGACAATGGATGGCCGTCGGCTGCAAGCGCGCCAAACGGCATTTGAAAGTGCTGTGCACCATGAGGTTTGACCGGCATTTTAGGAGCTATACGGCGCGCTTCCAAGCTGGAAGCGCGCTTGGGCGACTGTCCGGTATGCCATTCGGCGGTTTTTCAGTCGCTGTCCCGGGCACCGCGGAAATCAAAAAGCTGCCTGCGCTGCTTCTTGGTCGGCTTGCCGTCGGTGGTCACGCCCAGGTTGCCGGCCTTGCGCTGAGCCGCTGCATTTTCTCGCCGGGTAATGCTCTCTGGCGTCTCGCGATAGAGCGTCTGGGCTTCCGGCGCGCCTCGTCGAACAACCGAGAGAGCCTCGACAACGACCGTGCGCTCGTCGAAGCCCATCCGGATCTGAAATTCATCGCCGAGACGCGGCTCCTTGCCAGGCTTGCAACGTTCGCCGCGACAGTGCACCTTGCCGCTTTCGATGGCAGCCTTGGCCAGCGCACGCGTTTTGAAGAAGCGCGCCGCCCACAACCATTTGTCCAGACGAACCTTGTCGTCTTCAAGCTTTTGTGCCATTTGAATTCCTCATCGATGCGGCAGTCTGAACGATATCTGACTCATCGGGAAACTTGACAGCACTCGGATGGCTAACGTTTCAACATCCTGCCAACATGAAGTAACCGATCCTTGCTTGTCAAAATCAGCCATTCATCATTGTATTGCCCCGACCTCACATGGAGTGCGACGTGACAGAATTTCCAACTTCGTTAACCTCCCCCAGGAAGGGGTGTGAGGGCTGCACCGGCAGTCCGGAACTGGGCTTCTCGTTCGATTATGCCTATCAGCCCATCGTGGACCTGCGCGACCAGTCCACTTTTGCCCATGAAGCGCTGGTGCGTGGGCCGAATGGCGAGAGCGCGTATTCGGTGCTGAGTCAGGTCAATGACAAGAACCGTTATCGCTTTGACCAGATGTGTCGCACCACGGCCATTGCCGGTGCGGCAAGGCTGGGCATGACCGAGCGTTTATCGATCAACTTTTTGCCCAATGCCGTGTATCGTCCCGAATTATGCATCCGCAGCACACTGGAAGCCGCCAAGCTTCACGACTTCCCGATCGACAGGTTGATTTTCGAAACCATCGAAAGCGAGCACGTGTGCAGCAAGGGCCATTTGAGCAACATCCTGCGTGAGTATCGACAGTTCGGCTTCATGACCGCCATCGATGACTTCGGCGCCGGGTATTCAGGCCTGACGCTGCTCGCTGATTTCCAGCCCGACCTGATAAAACTCGACATGCATCTGATCCGCGATGTTCATCGTGATCGCGCGCGTCAGGCAATTGTTCGCGGGGTTGTCACAATGTGTTCGGACTTGGGGATTAAAGTCATCGCAGAAGGCATAGAACAGATAGAGGAGCGGGATTTTCTCGCCGACTGCGGCATTGTGCTGATGCAGGGTTATCTGTTCGCCAAACCTGCCTTCAGAGCCTTGGCTCAGGTAACACCGGAAGCCTGGAAGACGCCTTGAAAAATACGGAATCGCATTGAAGACATTTGATCACCTGACCGTTATCGGCCTGCGCGAGTGGGTAGCGCTGCCCGACCTGGGGGTGGCTGGCCTGCGGGCAAAAATCGATACCGGCGCAAGCACTTCAAGCCTGCACGCCACTGAAATCGAGCCTTTCGAACGCGACGGACAGAAATGGGTTCGCTTCAACGCACACCTCGGAACGGTGGTTCAGCTACGGCATCGTCGATGCGAAGCGCCGCTGGTCGCCTTGAAAACCATAAAAAGCTCCAACGGCCACGCACAGGTGCGCTACGTCATTCGCACCACACTGGCACTGGGCGATCTTATCTGGCCGGTGGAATTCACACTGGCGTGCCGCAAGTCGATGCGCTATCGACTGCTGCTGGGTTCAAAGGCTCTGATAGACGGCCAGCTGGTCGTCAATCCGGGCATAACGTATGTACAAGACAAGCCGGTGTTCCCGGCCTCTACTTCCTCAGGTGTTGCATGAAGATCGCTGTGCTTTCGCGTAATCCGCGTCTGTATTCCACCCGTCGTCTGGTTGAAGCCGGTATCGAGCGGGGCCATGAGATGGTGGTGATCGACACCCTGCGCGCCTACATGAATATCGCCAGCCACAAGCCGCAGATCCATTATCGCGGCAAACCGCTGGAAGGCTTCGACGCAGTGATTCCGCGCATCGGTGCCTCGGTGACGTTCTATGGCTGCGCGGTGTTGCGCCAGTTTGAAATGATGGGCGTGTTTCCGCTCAATGAATCGGTCGCCATTGCCCGCTCGCGGGACAAGCTGCGTTCGCTGCAGTTGCTGTCACGTCGCGGTATCGGCTTGCCTGTTACCGGTTTTGCCCACTCCCCGGACGATATTCCGGACCTGATCCAGATGGTCAACGGCGCGCCGCTGGTCATCAAGGTGCTGGAAGGCACTCAAGGGATCGGGGTGGTGCTGTGTGAAACTGCCACCGCAGCAGAATCGGTGATCGAGGCCTTCATGGGCCTCAAGCAGGACATCATGGTTCAGGAGTACATCAAGGAAGCAGGTGGCGCAGATATTCGCTGCTTCGTAGTCGGTGACAAGGTCATTGCCTCGATGAAACGTCAGGCCAAACCGGGGGAGTTCCGCTCCAACCTGCACCGTGGCGGCAGCGCCAGCCTGATCAAGATCACGCCGGAAGAACGCATGACTGCGCTACGTGCAGCGAAGGTCATGGGGCTGAGTGTGGCGGGCGTGGATATCCTGCGCTCCAACCACGGGCCGCTGGTAATGGAAGTAAACTCGTCTCCCGGCCTGGAAGGCATCGAAGTGACGACCAGCAAAGACGTGGCCGGGATGATCATCGAATATCTGGAAAAAAACAGCGGCCCGCACATGACACGCACCAAGGGCAAAGGCTGATCCATCAGAAACCTGTCGAGCGCCTGAGCCATCCATCCATTGCGGATACGCAGGCTTGGGCGTCTTGATACCGTACATCTGTTAAATACCTCGGGTAATCGATTCAGCACTGCGATATTCGTCTTTCCACCACTATCTCTTCCACCACGCCAAAGGCGACGTTTTAGCCACCTTTGCGCCGAATAGCCACTTCCTCGCCTGACATAAATCAATACTTATTTACGTTTTTGTATGCCGATTCGGCATGAGGTAGTCGTTTACGGCATTAGACGTGAGCGCGCGCCATGGGAATAGTTGCGACTTTTTTCGCCTGCTACAGAGCTCGGATGCTCGCCTGCGGTGACCTTCTCGGGACATTTCCAAAGGGATTCCCCTGCCCTGAAAATGCTGCAAAAAGCACGCTCGGCGCATCGGTTTTGGACTTGCCCAAGCCACTTCCAACAAGGGTAATAATATGAAGAAGGCAAAGCTGAGTCTGGCCTGGCAGATTCTGATCGGACTGGCACTGGGCATCGCTGTGGGCGCGCTGCTCAACCATTTCAGTGCCGAAAAGGCCTGGTGGATCAGTAATATCCTGCAGCCAGCGGGCGACATCTTCATCCGTCTGATCAAGATGATCGTTATCCCTATCGTGGTTGCGTCGCTGATTGTGGGTATCGCAGGCGTGGGCGATGCCAAAAAGCTAGGGTGCATCGGCCTCAAGACCATTCTGTATTTCGAAGTAGTGACCACCATAGCCATTCTGGTGGGGCTGGTTTTGGCCAACGTGTTCCATCCGGGCACCGGCATCGACATGAGCACACTGGGCACGGTCGACATTTCGAAATACCAGCAAACTACAGCTGAAGTTCAGCACGATCATGCCTTCGTCGCGACCATTCTCAACCTGATCCCTTCCAATATCTTTGCCGCGATGGCGCGCGGCGAGATGCTGCCGATCATCTTTTTCTCGGTACTGTTCGGTCTGGGCCTTTCCAGCCTGCAAGCCGAAGTTCGCGAGCCTCTGGTGAAGCTGTTTCAGGGTGTCTCGGAAACCATGTTCAAGGTCACGCACATGATCATGAGCTACGCCCCGATAGGCGTATTCGCGCTGATCGCGGTGACCGTGGCCAACTTTGGCTTTGCATCGCTGTTGCCGCTCGCCAAGCTGGTGATTCTGGTTTACGTGGCGATTATCTTCTTCGCCTTCGTGGTACTGGGCCTGATCGCCAAGGCTTTCGGCTTTTCGGTCATCAAGCTGATGCGCATCTTCAAGGACGAGCTGATTCTGTCCTACTCCACCGCCAGCTCGGAAACCGTCCTGCCGCGCGTGATCCAGAAGATGGAAGCCTACGGCGCACCGAAAGCGATCTGCAGTTTCGTGGTGCCCACTGGCTATTCGTTCAACCTCGACGGTTCGACGCTTTATCAGAGTATTGCGGCGATATTCATTGCCCAGCTTTACGGCATCGACCTGTCGATAGGTGCACAGCTGATGCTGGTACTGACGCTGATGGTCACCTCCAAGGGCATCGCGGGCGTACCGGGTGTCTCCTTCGTCGTGTTGCTGGCGACACTGGGCAGCGCCGGTATCCCACTGGAAGGCCTGGCCTTCATCGCGGGCGTCGACCGGATCATGGACATGGCGCGCACGGCCCTGAATGTGATCGGCAACGCACTGGCGGTACTGGTGATCTCGCGCTGGGAAGGCATGTATGACGATGCCAAGGGCGAGCGCTACTGGAACTCCCTGCCGCACTGGCGCAGCAAGCAACCTGTGCCACTGGCTCAGCCGACCGCCGACTGACCTTCACGCCTGACTGACAGACCCCGGACTTCCGGGGTTTGTTGTTTTCAGGTCGCCGGTTAGACTGCCCGCCTTACTTGAGGATTTACCATGACCGACGCAATCGACAACGACGAAGAAGAATTTGCCGCTTCGACCCTGATCGAAGCCATCGAGAACCAGATAGAAGCCGGTAACCCGCCAGCGGCCAAAGCGGTATTCAACATGCTGACCCTGGTGAATTACGAGCGTGAAGACATTCTCGAAATGATGGCGCACGTTCTGGCCATCGAAATCGACGCCTTGCTTGAACAGGACCGTCCGTTCGACACGCAATGGTACGAAGCTGCCTTGCGCGCCCTGCCTGAGCTGCCGCCCGAGAAATAATCATCCGACCGTTCATGTCGTCGATATATATGCTGCAAACACTTCGGACGCTGACTACACTGCAAATGCCCCGCTGCCGCTGAATCCTCCGGGGCCATCTCGCCAAACCGGCTTTAACGGTCATCCAGAACCGACGAGCGAAGAACGGACACGTCGATTCCAGAACCCACCCGCCAGCCGGCCAGGTCGTACCATTACAAAAAGTCTGGAGTACCTATGTCGTATACCCCTGAGTTGGTTGCCGAACTGGAAATCCTTGCACTGTTCAATCTGGGAAATACCCAGGAAGGCCTCAAAGTTCATCACGTCGCGGCCCCCACTGCCGTCGCAGCAGCAAAAAGACTGTTCGAAAAAGGTCTCACGACTCAGGTCGATGGCGGTTATCTGACCAGCCTCGGACTTGAAGCGGCGCAACACGCCCAATCCCTGCTGACCATCCTCAGCGTATCTGAACAGGCGGCCTGAAGGCCGCGGGGCCTGCACAAAAACCTGTGGCAGGCCCTTCACTTATCTGACTCCCGGTCGATAACCGATACTGGCGCCAGAACGACAACCCGAACGAACCCGTTTCTCTCGGCTGCAAACCTTCTTCGCCATCTTGCTCAGCAATTCCACGGCTGCATAGGCCAGATGCCTTGAGTTGCGATGACGCGTAATCCTGAAATTCGCCCCGACCTGGATGAGGGCATCGACCGCAAGGTGCTCAGCCAGTTGCGCAACCGCTTCCTGTCCCTCAATGACGGGCGGTACGCGCGCGCCCTCGAAGGGCTCTCAACCCGCCAGCAAAGTGTTCTGACCCTGCTGCCGCTGTTTTTCCACGTCAATCATCCTCTGTTGCCGGGCTACGTTTCAGGCAGCACGCCAGCGGGTGTCTCGCACTATGAGCCAGACACCCTGGCGCTGGCAGAAGCTCAGCGCCTGACGCGCTCGTTCTCGTACAAGGCGCGCCACGGTCATCCGCCTCAACCTATTCATGGCCTGTTCCTGATGGGCAGCCTCGGCACGCTCGCTCAGGCTGAACAAAGCGATATGGATGTGTGGGTCTGTCACGACAGTACGCTGGACACAGACGCCATCGCCGAGCTGCGCAAGAAATGTCAGGCCCTCGAAGCCTGGGCGGCCACGATGGGAGCGGAGGCGCATTTTTTCCTGATCGACCCACAACGCTTCAGAAGCGGTGACCGCGACTCGCAGCTCAGCTCGGACGATTGCGGCACGACTCAGCATTACCTGCTGCTGGACGAGTTCTATCGCACCGCAATCTGGCTCGCTGGCCGCACCCCGATGTGGTGGATGGTGCCGGTCTATGAGGAGCAGAATTACGAGGAATACACCCACACGCTCCTCAACAAACGCTTCATTCGCGCCAGTGAAGTGCTCGATCTAGGCCCGATGTCGCACATTCCGCCGGCGGAGTTTGTTGGCGCAGGGTTGTGGCAACTGTTCAAAGGCATCGAATCACCCTACAAGTCAGTGCTCAAGCTGCTGTTGATCGAGGTGTATTCCAGTGAGCATCCGCGCGTCCAGTGCCTGAGCCTGCGTTTCAAGCAGGCTGTGTTCGCCAATCAACTGAACCTGGATGAGCTGGACCCGTATGTGGTCGTCTACCGGCGTATCGAAGAGCACCTGCAAGCGCGCAATGAGCCGGAACGGCTGGAGCTTGTGCGCCGCAGTCTGTACCTGAAGGTCAACAAGAAGCTCAGCGGGTCCACTCGTCAGCGCAACATCGGCTGGCAGCGCCAGTTGCTGGAACGCCTGACCTCGGAATGGGGCTGGGACGAGCGGCACTTGGCGCTGCTCGACAGCCGCAGCCAATGGAAAGTACGCCAGGTAGCGAGTGAGCGCCGCGCGCTGGTCAACGAGCTGAATTACAGCTATCGATTTCAGGCCCAGTTCGCCAAAACGCAACGCACCGCCGACACGCCCGGCGCCCGCGACCTGACTATCCTTGGACGCCGCCTCTATGCAGCGTTCGAGCGCAAGGCGGGCAAGGTCGAATTCATCAACCCGGGGATCGCTCCGGACTTGGCCGAAGACACACTGACGCTGGTGCATTCGCCCAATAAACGCGAGCCCGGCAAGCATCAATGGGCGTTGTACA
Source organism: Pseudomonas tremae (assembly GCF_001401155.1). Classification (GTDB taxonomy): domain Bacteria; phylum Pseudomonadota; class Gammaproteobacteria; order Pseudomonadales; family Pseudomonadaceae; genus Aquipseudomonas; species Aquipseudomonas tremae. The sequence continues at coordinate 143,176 of NZ_LJRO01000073.1, read as the reverse complement.
ACGGCAACCTGAGCATTCATGAATGGCCAAACTTCACGCCGATCAAACGTAGCCGGGAGTTGCTGGAACTGTTGACCTGGTGCCACCGCAACACCGTGATCGACTCCACGACCCGTTTGGCGCTGCACCCGGGCGCCAGCGATCTGAGTGAATCCGAGCTGTTCAACCTGCTCGGCGCCCTGCAGCAGAGCATCGAATTGCCGCTTCCCGAAGTGGACGACGAGGCGTTGCTCAAGCCAAGCGTGCCCAGTGAAATATTGCTGCTGATCAATGTCGGCGTCGACCCGCTCAGGCATCACCGCGATCTCAACATCCTGATGACAACCGAGCGCACGGATGCGCTCAGTTACGCCGGGGTGCGGGAAAACCTGGTGCTGACGCTGGACCAGATCACGCTCAATAGCTGGAACGAAACGCTGGTCAGCCGCTATGACGGCCCGCACGCCTTGCTTGATTGCATGAGCGAACTGCTCGGCAGCTTGCCGGTAGATGGAGAACAGCCACGGATTCAGGTGCGTTGCTTCTGTCATAACCGCGCGCCAGCCATCGCCCAGCGTGTCGAGGAACTGATCAGCACCGCGCGGTTGTTACTCGCCAGACGGCTGAACCATCGCTACCTGATTCAGGTGCAGCAGCAGTACCACGTTCTGGAAATAAGGCCAGGGCAGGTCGGCCATGTGGTGGTGAACAGTTTGCCAGGGTTATTCAAATACCTGGGTGAGGAGCTGCCGACTTACAGTCCCTTGCACCTCGACCCTCAGGCACTCGACGGCCACGACCTGGCCCTGATTCTGCCGTTCGGGCAGCCGGAATGCATTCAGGTGTTTTACCGGATCAACGAGCCGGATACCGATCTGTACGTGCTAGACGAGCACAATTCGCTCTGGCACCAGCGCGTGCCCTACCACGACGAGCAAAGCCTGTTACTGCCGCTGCAGCGCTTTTTCCACTCATTGGTCTATCGTCGGGGCGCCTCCCTGCCGCTGGATAATCCGTCCGAGCCGCTTTCCCTCGAGACCCTTTACTATCAGGTGCTGCCTTCCGGGCCCGGTCTTGCGCGACGCATCGAACAGCGCCTGGCGCCAACTGCAACGGACAAACCGTTTTACGACGTGCAGGCAATCATCGAAGAAGCCTCACCGGGACAGCTGAACACTACGCTGTACTGCGACAACAGCGAGTTTTCCGAGCTGGAATACGGCGATCAGCTATACGCCGCCGTTGCTCGGCAAATCCTCGGCAAACGTCTGGAACCGCAGCGCTATCGCTGTTACATCACTGACCTGGATATTTCCGGCCTGCTGGATGAGCGGCACGGGCAGAGCATCCTCTTTCTGCGCCACAAGGCCGAGCTGGAAAAGCTGCTGAACGAGGCGATGGATCAAGCGTGACTATCACCTTACTTATCGTCCCGGCGCTCCGCGTGGGTATGCAGCTCTGGACGTTATGCGTCCGGTATTGATCGTGCGGCGCCGCAAGAGAGGTTCTCGATTACTCGTACTCACCCGCCGCTTCCGGCTGATATTCCACCGCCAGCAAGGTCAGTTTCAGGGTCTTGCCGCCCGGCGCGGGCCAGTCGATATGCTGGCCGACCTGCAGGCCCAGCAAGGCCGAGCCCATAGGCGCGAGAACCGAGACAGTGCCCTCTGCGCCAGCATCCTGCGGGTAGACAAGCTTGAGGTGGTAATCCTTGCCACTGACTTCTTCGCGGCAGTGCACGCGTGAGTTCATGGTCACAACGCCTGCAGGCACTTCATCGTGGCCAACCACTTGCTCGGCACGGTCCAGTTCGGCCTGTAACGCCTGGATACCCGGCGCGTCTTCGTCCTGGCTGGCGATAAAGCTTTCAAGACGCTGTACGTCGAGACGGGTGAGGATGATCGAAGGTGCTGTGGTCATGGTCTGGGCAGACTCCTTTATTCTCCATGAATAAAACAAAACCCCGCCGATAGGCGGGGTTTGACGGGCTTCTTTATCTAAAGAAGCAGCCTTCGACACTAACACAGCGCAGCAAATACACAACCCGACGACGTCTCAGCTAGCAGGCTGGCCGTTCTCGACGCTGGCACGGCGATCTTCTGCCTCGCGGCGAATCTGCCGACGCCGGTCGTCATCGGCCGAGCGCCATTCGCGGATGTCTTCGACGTGACGAAAACATCCCAGGCAGACCTTTTGCTCATCGAGCCGACACAGACTGATGCAGGGCGACGCTACTGCAGGGCTGACGTTGCTGAACAATGGCTTGGGCGGTCTGGCGGTAGTCTGGCGAGAAGTCCAAGTCGGCACCAGCCTGCTCGAGCGTCATGCGCGCAAGCATCTCGCTGAGCAGCTCGTCACTGGTGTCACATGCCCAACGGCTCTCGTCTTCATCGTAGTCGAAGTGAAAACCACCCGATTTAGCGGCTAGCCAGAGCTGACGGAGCGGTTCCTGACGGCTGAAAATCAGCTGCGAGCCGCCTTCGAACTTGACGGTCAGTACACCGGCCGAGTTTTCCAGATCGACATCCAGACCGCTCTCGTCGAAAACGTCTTCGATATTCTGTTGAGTCGCATCGACGAGGTCGTGGAAACGCGCTTCGGTCAAACTCATTACGGGAACCTCGATTAATGTCTGCTGATAGCGCAAACGCGCAAGATACGGACGCTGTCGGGCAAATGCAAAGCCTAACCGTCGGTTGTTGTCAGATGAACACATTAATGCACGAGCCCCGCTCGACGGGAGGCCCCTCGCATAGGCAAGGTGCCGGGTGGTCGGTATACTCGGGCGCAATTAATGCTTTTACAAAGGATTTCGCCATGAAGCGCCTGATCTCTTCGCTTGCTGCGCTTGTCGCGGTCGCTTGTCTTGTTACCGCCTGCGGCCAAAAAGGCCCGCTGTATCTGCCGGATGACACCAAAACTCCGGAAGAACAAGCCAAATCGCAATCGCACAAGCACCTTTAAGGGAATCCAATGGACGCCTTCAACTACCGCGACGGTGAGCTGTTCGCGGAAGGGGTAGCATTGTCTGCCATTGCCGAGCGCTTCGGCACGCCGACGTATGTCTACTCACGCGCTCACATCGAGGCGCAATATCGTGCCTACGCCGACGCGCTGAGCGGTATGCCGCACATGGTCTGCTTCGCTGTCAAAGCCAACTCCAACCTGGGTGTGCTCAATGTCCTGGCGCGTCTTGGCGCCGGTTTCGACATTGTGTCGCGTGGTGAACTTGAGCGCGTGCTGGCCGCTGGCGGCAAGGCGGAGAAGATCGTCTTCTCCGGCGTCGGCAAGACCCGTGAAGACATGCGCCGCGCCCTTGAAGTCGGCGTGCACTGCTTTAACGTCGAATCAACCGACGAACTAGAGCGCCTGCAGGACGTCGCCGCTGAACTCAACGTTCGTGCGCCGATTTCGCTGCGCGTCAATCCGGACGTGGACGCGGGCACCCACCCGTACATCTCCACCGGCCTGAAAGAAAACAAGTTCGGCATCGCCATTGCGGCGGCCGAAGACGTTTACATTCGCGCCTCGCAGTTGCCAAACCTGGAAGTGATCGGCGTCGATTGCCACATCGGTTCGCAGCTGACCACGCTTGAGCCGTTCATCGATGCACTGGATCGCCTGCTGCAGTTGGTCGATCGTTTGGGCGATTGCGGCATTCACTTGCACCACATTGACCTGGGTGGAGGCCTGGGTGTGCGTTACCGCGATGAAGAGCCACCGCTGGCAGCCGACTACATCAAGGCTGTGCGCGAGCGTCTGGCCGGTCGCGACCTGGGCTTGCTGTTCGAACCGGGGCGCTTCATCGTCGCCAACGCCGGCGTGCTGCTGAGCCGTGTCGAATACCTCAAGCATACCGAGCACAAGGACTTCGCCATCGTCGATGCGGCGATGAACGACCTGATCCGCCCGGCCCTGTATCAGGCCTGGATGGACGTAACGGCGGTGCGCCCTCGTGACGGCGAAGCTCGTGCCTATGACATAGTGGGTCCGATCTGCGAGACCGGTGATTTTCTCGCCAAGGGCCGCGAACTGGCACTGGCCGAAGGCGATCTGCTGGCGGTGCATTCAGCCGGTGCCTATGGCTTCGTCATGAGCTCGAACTACAACACCCGTGGCCGCGCCGCCGAGGTACTGGTCGACGGTACTCAGGCTTTTGAAGTCCGTCGTCGCGAAACCGTGGCCGAGCTGTTCGCTGGCGAAAGCCTGCTGCCGGAGTAATCCCATGCTGCTGCGTTTTACCAAGATGCACGGGCTGGGTAACGACTTCATGGTTTTGGACCTGGTCAGTCAGCACGCGCATATTTTGCCCAAGCACGCCAAACAATGGGGCGACCGCCACACCGGCATCGGTTTCGACCAGTTGCTGCTGGTCGAGGCGCCTACCAACCCGGACGTTGATTTTCGTTACCGAATCTTCAATTCGGACGGCTCTGAAGTCGAACAATGCGGCAATGGCGCACGCTGTTTCGCACGCTTCGTGCTCGACAAGCGCCTGACCGCCAAGAAACAGATTCGCGTCGAAACCAAAGGCGGCATCATCGAGCTGGATATCCGCAGCGACGGGCAGATCAGCGTCGATATGGGGCCGCCTCGGTTCGCTCCGCAAGAGATTCCGTTTCAGGCAGCGGAGCAAGCCAGCAGCTACTCGGTCGAATTAGACGGGCAGACGGTCGAGCTTGCCGCTGTGTCGATGGGCAATCCTCACGCCGTACTGCGTGTCGATGACATCAACAATGCGCCGGTACACGAACTGGGCGCGAAGATCGAACATCACCCGCGCTTTCCGGCACGGGTCAATGTCGGCTTCCTGCATGTTGTGGATCGCCAGCGCGCGCAGTTGCGCGTCTGGGAGCGCGGCGCAGGGGAAACCCAGGCCTGTGGCACCGGCGCCTGCGCGGCAGCAGTTGCCGCTATCAGCCAGGGCTGGATGGATTCACCCTTGCTGATCGACCTGCCCGGAGGTCGCCTGTCCATCGAATGGGCTGGCCCGGGACATTCAGTGATGATGACCGGCCCTGCGACTCGGGTCTACGAAGGCCAAGTTCGTCTTTAAGCGAGTAACCATGATGACCGATCAGCCTCCAGCTTCAACCGGCACCCCCCGCGAATCGCCCGTCGATGCCGCAGCGCCAGACCTTGAGGCAGAAGCGGTCATCGCTTTTCTGCTGGAACACCCGGAGTTCTTTGCCGAGCACGACGAGCTGCTGGTATCGATGCGCATTCCTCACCAGCGTGGTGACACCGTCTCGCTGGTCGAGCGGCAGCTCAAACTGTTGCGTGAACGGAACATCGAAATGCGCCATCGCCTGTCGCAGTTGATGGACGTCGCACGGGACAACGATCGCCTGTTCGAAAAAACCCGACGCCTGAACCTTGCCCTGATGGACGCCACCAGCCTGGACGAGCTTGTCATCGCAGTGGAAGACAGTTTGCGCCAGGACTTTCAGGTGCCCTTCGTCAGCCTGATCCTGTTCAGCGACACCCCGATGCAGGTAGGTCGCTGGGTCAGTACTGTCGACGCGCAGAAAGCCATCGGCGGTCTGATTGGCGACAAGATCATTTGCGGCGCGCTGCGTGAGCATGAGCTGGCCTTTCTGTTTGGTGAAGAGCAAGGCAAGGAAGTCGGCTCGACCGCTATCGCCAGCCTCAACCATCTGGGCCTGCATGGCGTGCTGGCAATTGGCAGCCGTGATCCGCAGCACTACAAAAGCTCCGTCGGCACGTTGTTTCTCAGCTATATCGCTGACGTGCTGAGCCGTCTTCTGCCCCGTTTCGCCCATTCGTTACGCTCGGTCCGCTAGCCGTGGAACAGCACCTGGACGCGTACTGCATGCACCTGCGCAGTGAGCGCCAGGTGTCGCAGCATACGCTTGAAGCCTACCGACGCGATCTGGGCAAGGTTCTGGCGTATTGCCAGAAAGCCCAACTGTCGAGCTGGAATGAGCTGGATATCCAGCATCTGCGCAGCTTTACTGCCCGCCAGCACCAACAAGGCCAGTCTTCACGAAGCCTGGCGCGAATGCTGTCGGCGGTGCGTGGCTTCTACAAATACCTGAACCGTGAGGCCATCTGCGCACACGATCCTGCCAATGGCCTGTCTCCGCCCAAGGGCGAACGCCGCTTGCCCAAGACACTCGACACCGACCGCACCGCGCAATTGCTGGACGGTGGCGTTGAAGATGATTTTCTGGCGCACCGCGATCACGCCATTCTGGAGCTGTTCTACTCATCAGGCCTGCGCCTGTCGGAGCTGACCGGCCTGAACCTTGACCAGCTAGACCTTAGCGATGGCCTGATACAGGTTCTGGGCAAGGGCAGCAAAACCCGTGTGCTGCCTGTCGGCAGCAAGGCACGTCGGGCGCTGGAAACCTGGCTGCCGCTACGCGCGCTGGCCAACCCGCAGGACGATGCGGTGTTCGTCACCCGGCAAGGCAAGCGTCTCGGCCCACGGGCGGTTCAGGTCAGGCTCAAGGCGGCTGGCGAGCGAGAGCTGGGGCAGAATCTGCACCCGCACATGCTGCGTCATTCTTTCGCCAGTCACCTGCTGGAATCGTCCCAGGACTTGCGCGCAGTGCAGGAGCTGCTCGGCCACGCTGACATCAAAACGACGCAGATCTACACGCACTTGGACTTTCAGCACCTGGCGACTGTCTATGACAACGCCCACCCGCGCGCCAAACGTAAAGGATCTGCAGATGATTAAGCTGGTGACGTTCGATCTTGATGACACGCTCTGGGACACAGCCCCAGCCATTGCCAGTGCCGAAGCCATTTTGCGTGACTGGCTGACAGAACATGCGCCGAAGCTGGGGCCGGTCCCCGTCGAACACCTGTGGGAAATCCGCTCGCGGCTGCTGGCGGCAGACCCCTCACTTAAGCACCGGATCAGCGCGCTGCGTCAACGTGTGTTGTTTCACGCCCTTGAAGATGCCGGCTACGACTGCGACGAAGCGCAAAGCCTCGCCGATGAGAGCTTTGAGGTCTTCTTGCACAACCGTCACAAGGTGCAGATTTTTCCGGAGGTGCAGCCCACTCTGGAAATCCTCGCCAAGACTTTTACCCTGGGCGTGATCACCAATGGCAACGCCGATGTACGGCGACTGGGGCTGGCAGACTACTTCGCCTTTGCCCTGTGCGCCGAAGACCTCGGCATTGGCAAGCCAGACCCGGCGCTGTTCCACGAGGCACTGAGGCGCGCAGACGTTGATGCCTCGGTGGCAGTGCATGTCGGCGATCACCCCAAAGACGATATTGCAGGCGCACAGCAGGCTGGCATGCGCGCGATCTGGTACAACCCGCAGGGCAAGGTCTGGGACGCAGACCGCCTGCCGGATGCCGAGATACACAACCTGTCGCAACTGCCGGAGGTATTGGCGCGCTGGGCCTGAAACCGGCATGAAACGCCCACAATAGAAAAAGCCCGCAGCGACGGCGGGCTTTTTCTCATACAGCGTCTGTGCCCTTAAATAGGTCGGCTGCCGTATTTGTTGTCAGGCTTCTTGGGCGGATCGGCGACCACATTGGCCTCCACTTCCTGCACCTTGCCGCCGCGCGCCAGGAATTCTTCCATGGCACGCGCCAGAGCATCACGCTCCTTGTTTTTGGCTTCTACGCTAGGCAACTCCTCGACCGACACTGCGGCCTTGGCCTTGCCTTTGGCGGGTGCTGCCGGAGCGTCGGAGTCGTCTGGCTCAGCAGACTCGTCTTCCGGGGAAGCAGCTGCAAGCTCCTCACCGTCCTCTTCGCCTTCCAGGTCGTCTACCAGATCGTCGTTAGTATCGTCGTCGTCGCTCATGTTCTACCTCATGACTTGCGAAAGCTGATTAGTTATAGCCCAAGCGCCGGGAACTGCTATGGCGATCGGAAAAATTCAACACCGCTGACAGCAGCGGCGATGTCTACTCACCCTGAAGGGTGGCGAGGACGTTACGAGACCCACCAGCATCTCGATGTTCGCCCAGGTAAATACCTTGCCAGGTGCCCAGCGCCAGTCGACCCGCCGTGACCGGCAAAACCAACTGGCAGCCCAGCAAACTGGCCTTGAAATGCGCTGGCAAGTCATCAGGGCCTTCGTCGTCATGTTCGTAGCCGTCCACGCCCTGAGGCACCAGACGGTTGAAAAAACGCTCAAAGTCACGACGTACCGCCGGGTCGGCATTTTCGTTGACGGTCAACGAAGCCGAGGTATGTTGCAGCCATACATGCAGCAACCCGACGCGACAATCCCGCAGCTGGGGCAAGCCTGCGACTATTTCGTCAGTCACCAGATGGAACCCGCGGGGCCTCGCCCGCAAGGCAATCCTGGATTGATGCCACATACCGTTCTCCGCACCTTCGGCGCGCATTCTAACTCGACTGAGAAAAAAGCAAAGCGCGCAATAAACCGGCTTCCCTGCAAGTTAACGAAGACTGCTGCAGCATCGTCACCTGCTCTGCGTCACGTCGCCGAAATCATTGACACAGGCAAGATCAATGACAGCAAAACGGCGCGGTTTATCCGCAAACTTCAGACAAAAAAAATGCCCGGAGACCGGGCATTCTTTTTTGCATCGCCAGCGGGTTACAAGTTGTAGCCACGCTCGTTGTGTTGCGCAAGGTCCAGACCGACAGACTCTTCCTCGTCGGTGACACGCAGACCCATCACCGCATCCAGCACCTTTAGGATGATGAAGGTCACGATCGCGGTGTAGACGACGGTGAACGCAACGCCCTTGAACTGAATCCAGACCTGAGCACCGACGTCGGTCACGGTGCCGAAGCCACCCAGTGCCGGCGCGGCAAACACGCCAGTCAGGATTGCACCGACGATGCCGCCGATACCGTGCACGCCGAACGCATCCAGGGAGTCGTCATAGCCGAGCTTGCGCTTGAGGCTGGTGGCGCAGAAGAAGCAGATGACGCCTGCTGCCAGACCGATGATCAAAGCGCCCATCGGGCCGACTGTACCGGCGGCCGGGGTAACGGCGACCAGACCGGCAACCACACCCGATGCGATGCCCAGAGCGCTTGGCTTGCCGTGGGTCAGCCACTCGGCGAACATCCAGCCCAGTGCGGCAGCGGCGGTAGCGATTTGCGTGACCAGCATTGCCATACCGGCTGTGCCGTTGGCCGCTGCGGCAGAACCTGCGTTGAAGCCGAACCAGCCCACCCAGAGCATTGCTGCGCCGATCAGGGTGTAACCCAGGTTGTGCGGAGCCATCGGCGTGGTAGGGAAGCCTTTGCGCTTGCCCAGTACCAGGCAAGCCACCAGACCGGCCACACCGGCGTTGATGTGCACCACAGTGCCGCCTGCGAAGTCGAGAACGCCCCAGTCCCACAGCAGACCACCAACGCCGCCCCAGACCATGTGGGCGATAGGTGCGTAGACCAGAGTGAACCAGATACCCATGAAGATCAGCATCGCGGAGAACTTCATGCGTTCTGCGAAAGCACCGACGATCAGCGCGGGGGTGATGATTGCAAAGGTCATCTGGAAGGTGACGAACACCGCCTCAGGGAACAATGCGGCAGGACCGGTAATGCTCGCCGGCGTGATGCCCGCCAGGAACGCTTTACCCATACCGCCAAAGAAAGAGTTGAAATTGACGACGCCCGCTTCCATACCGGTTGTGTCAAACGCAATGCTGTAGCCGTAGACGACCCAGAGGATGCTGATCAGACCGGTGATAGCGAAACACTGCATCATCACAGACAGGATGTTTTTCGAGCGAACCATGCCGCCGTAGAACAGCGCGAGGCCGGGAATGGTCATGAACAGGACCAGAGCGGTCGCGGTCAGCATCCATGCGGTGTCGCCAGAGTTCAGCACCGGCTCGGCCACTGGATCAGCCGCCAGGGCAAGACCAGGTATTGCGAGGGACAACAGGGCACCTAGCCCTGCGAATTGACGCAGAGTCATATTGTTTTCTCCTGGGGCGTTGGGGTTTGGCGGCTTAAATTGCGTCTGTATCGGTCTCGCCGGTACGGATGCGAATGGCCTGTTCCAGATTGACCACAAAAATCTTGCCGTCACCAATCTTGCCGGTGTTGGCGGCCTTGGTTATGGCTTCGATGACACGATCCAGATCCTTGTCATCGATAGCGACGTCGATCTTCACTTTTGGAAGGAAGTCGACAACGTATTCAGCACCGCGGTACAGCTCAGTGTGACCCTTCTGACGCCCGAAGCCTTTGACTTCAGTGACGGTGATGCCCTGCACGCCGATCTCGGACAACGACTCGCGCACGTCATCCAGTTTGAACGGCTTGATGATGGCAGTGACTAGCTTCATGAAAACTTTCTCCCGAATTTGGTGGACTTGCCCCAGGAAAACAAACCCGACTCAAGTCTAAGCGCAGTGCCTGGCTTTGTAACGTGTCGGCCGCCTGATCAGGCCAGACCAACGCCAGAAGACCGCGTATGACGAAACATCCCCGCTCCGCCTGCCGCACTGCATTCGTCACAGCGACTGCATCAGTGCATGGGTCATAAGCCACTAAGCAGAAAGCTTGCCATCTCGTGAATATTCATTGAATACAGGTTCTTGGGCAGGTTTTGCGTGGTCAGAGCGGTGTCGCAATGAAGCGAATGCACAGCAATGGTGCCCGCGTGCACGTCACAGCGCCCCATAAACGTGCACATCACACCTGAAAATGACTATAGACACTGCGTGTTACACTGCCGCCATCTGTTTCAGGGAAATCATCATGCTCGCACCCAAAGCCTTTCTCGACGCCCTCAGCGGCCACGCCTCCCGCCTGTTCAACGGCGAAACGCCAGTGCCCCGCAGCGAATTCGAAACCCAGTTCAAGGCCCTGCTGCAAAGCGGCTTCAGCAAACTTGATCTGGTCAGCCGCGAAGAGTTCGACAGCCAGATGGCCGTCCTCGCCCGCACCCGCGCCCGCCTTGAAGCGCTGGAGGCCAAAATGGCCGAGTTGGAAGCGAAGACAGGCGCGACTGAAAAAACTGAGGCTGAAAAGGCTGAGTAAGGTTTTGCTGGCTACGCTGACTGGTGAGTGTCATCAGGCGCAGCGGGCCAGACACCTGACTTGCTCACGAATCTGCGCGCCCTTCTCGATCTCTGCCTTGCGCAGATTGTGCGTAGGCGTCTCTGTCTATTGATCACCCAAAGACGCTCTTGAAAGCGATCTGTACCTGTAGGTCATTTTTCCTCATCAATGGACTGAAGCATGACGCACAACCTTCCCCTGCTCCGATGGCTCGTAACGGCAACCGTTTCATTCTTTGCCGGCATATCCGCCGCCGCTGACAATTCGACACTGCATTCCGGCAAATACGAGCAATTGTTGCTCGCCGTGACGCCCGAGCATCAAGTCGAAGGCTACTACGCGGAAGAAATAGGCGAAGACCCACCCTTCAGTTGTGCGTTCTATCTAAAAGGCGCTGTCGAGGCCGGGAAAGACGTAACGATAGCGTCTTGGTCTGACGGCGCCTATCCGGGAACACTAAAGCCCTCGACTGATGGTGTGACACTGACCATCGAGCACGGCCAGCAACACTCTGGCTGTCTGAATGTATTGGTGCCGGAAATCGCCACAGGCCTGGACCTGAGCCGCACGGCAAGCAAGCAGTGGATAAGTCTGGTAAAGGTCAAGGCTGACAAGGCATGGCTGCAGAAGACGCCAAATGCCAAAGCCACTCGTGGCTCCTACATCGTCAAAGGTGATGTCGTCGGGGTATTGGCCTTCAAGGATGGCGCGGCCCAGGTTGAGTTCATCAACGCCGATGATCGTTCGTTCACGGGATGGGTCAGTCAGGATCAATATGCGCATCTGACAGCGCCCAGGCAGTGACTGCATGACGCTGCGTCAGACTATCTGACGTACCCGGCTCAGGTCTGTTGAAGGCGGGCAGCCAAATTGGCGGCTGTACTCCCTGCTGAATTGCAAAGGGCTTTCAGAACCGACGCGGTAGCAGGCGCTGGATACATCCAGACCTTCATTGATCATCAACCATCGGGCCTCTTGCAGTCGCAATTGTTTCTGATACTGCAGCGCCAGCGGCGCGAGCATGCCGATGTCTCTGGGTGTATCGAGCAGGCGCACGAGTCGCAGCACCGTATCAAGCAGAAGCTGGTCAATGCGATCCAGAAACAGACCGCGCTGTGGCTCGTCCGATACGCCACTGAGCGGCGCATCGGCAATAAGCCGGGCGATTTGCACAGGGTCGAAATCCAGACGAATACATAGATAAGGTGCGTCGCAACTCGCTTCAATCACCTGCCCGGAAACCGGCACAGTCACCGCGACCACAAGGTAGCTGAGCGGGTCGTACACATACTGCTCATCGCCCAGCCCAACCTCTTTGCGGCCCTGAACAATCAGGCAAAGGGCTGGCCGATGAACAGCATGAATCAATTCGGACGGCGCGTCGGAGCGGATGACGTGCAGCGGCGCACCGAGCGTTTGAAGGCGCTGGCAACAGACATCGAAGCGCAAGGCGGCTCGGTGCGTTTCCGCGCGCTGGACGTCACCGATGCAGCCGACGTGCAGGCATTTGCCGACTTCGCCAAGCGTGAATTCGGCAAGATCGACGTGATCGTCAACAACGCAGGCGTCATGCCCCTGTCGCCACTCGCCTCGCTGAAAATCGCGGAATGGAACCAGATGCTCGACGTCAACATTCGCGGCGTGCTGCACGGCATCGCCGCCGTACTGCCGGGCATGGAAGCACAAGGGCATGGTCAGGTGATCAATATCTCGTCCATCGGCGGCCTCGCCGTTTCCTCGACCGCCTCGGTGTACTGCGCCACCAAATTCGCTGTCTGCGCCATCTCCGATGGCCTTCGGCAGGAAACCGACAAAATTCGCGTTACGGTCATATGCCCCGGCGTGGTCGAGTCAGAACTGGCCGACTCGATTTCAGACGAAACGGCGCGTGAAGCAATGAAAACGTTTCGAAAAGGTGCGTTGGGGCCGAACGCGATCGCCCGGGCGCTTGTGTATGCGATCAAGCAGCCTGACGGGGTGGATGTAAGTGAGATTGTGGTCAGGCCTTCGGGGAGTGCTTATTGAGGCAGTACAAACAGGGGGACACAGCTTTTTATCGTCCGGACAATATTGCATACAGATAACGAGTTCACGTCTTGTATCGACCGCTCCAGAATAAGGCGCTCAACACGATACCCAATAACCCACATTAAATGCGTCAAACGACGCTATACTTGCGTCAAATGTCACACACGGAGGACGCATGATGGTTTCCGCCAACACACGTAACGTCGAGTCCGCGCCGACCACCCGAAAGCCAACGGAATATCTGCTCAGGACTGACGTGGGTCAGCTCAGTCAGGTCATGGTCTATAAGATGACTGTCAAAGGCTTCGAACTTAAAGACGTACAAGACATGCTGTCGATCTCTGACCTTTATTCGACAAATAAAATCATGAGCCGCATCGTCGGCAAGTCCATAAGGACGATCCAGCGTCAAGGCAGCAGCAAGCAGCCTGTACACCTCAATTCCCAGCAAAGCGCAGTGGCGTTCCAGTACGCGAAGGTTCTGGAGCACGCTATTCATGTTTTCGGTAACCAGAAGCTTGCAGAAGAGTGGCTCGGGCGTCCCTGCAAATACTTGGATGGCGACATACCGCTGGACGTTATCGACAACCCCATCGGGTTCCAGGCAGTCGAAGACTACCTGGAGCGTATCGAGTACGGTGTCTATCAGTGAATCCATTGCCCTGGACTGACTCATGGCGCGCATGGCGGCTTGATCGCGAGATCTACAAGGACAGTTGGGACAGCGGCATTGGTGCTCATAAGCTGGGTGGGCGCTGGAACCCTCCGGGTCGATACGTTGTTTACGCATCGGCTGACCCCTCAACGGCCATCCTTGAGGTAGCAGTGCACGCTGGTTTTGATGCGCTGGATACCGTTCCGCATGTGCTCACCTGTTTCGAAGTACTTGATCAAAGTCTGATCAAAACAGTGCAGCCGGAAGATGTTCCCAACCCTGTCTGGCTGACAAGCGCATCAGCCTCACCGAACCAGCAGAAATTCACCGACGCCCTTCTGGCTAAGCACCCATTCGTGCTTATCCCATCTGCCGTCACACGCCACTCCTGGAATTTGCTGATCAGTTGCGAGCTGGCCAAGGACAAATATCGTGTGATCCATCAGGAACGCTTTGGTCTGGATACGCGGCTCGTGAAGGGTTGAGTCTTCTTCGAATGAGGGGTTACGCCTGCTTGCAGACTCTGGACATAGTTTGAATCCAATTGTCATGCGCTAATTTCTCTACTTCATTTTCGTCTCCACATTGCTGGCCGCTATTACCAGCCGCATGCTCGGTTAGGGAAACGCTGAAGAAGACTTTCATATCTTGTAGAATGTCTGATCTTAATCGCCGAGATGCTTGATGAAGCAGATGACCTTCGCCACCGTCAAGTACGCTGAAAAGAGACTGATCAACCTGATCGAACCTCATTACCCGAGGGCGAGTTGTGATGGCTTTTTTATTCTGCTCGCTTCTTTTGATTTCGATTAAAACCAAACTCCCTGTCAAAGCAGAATTTCAATTCTGCTTTGACAGGGATGTAAGTTACTGAAGATTAGTGCTGTCTAGAAGTGCCTGATATTGGTCAGGGTCTTTTTGTTTAATTGTGTCCAGCACAAAATTTGCTAGCCTAGTAATTTCGGGAACATCGAGAGGCCTCATACTTCTATCGAACATTTCTTCCAGATGCGATAGTTCATTATTAATCCTATTGGCCAAGCTTGTGGCTATTTGGTCTCCTCCAAAAAAAGCTTTCAAATTTTCATCATTAGATTTGTTATTCGGAAACTTGTAAAATAGATAAGCCTCAAGGAATTTTCTGAGATTGTTCCCGAAGTTATAAAATGATTCATGCCCGATCTCTATAGCTGTCGAGTTAGCACAAGCATGTACCTGGCTGAACAGATAGTTAAATTCAGTAACGTACTGCTTCAGGTACTTGGGCATCAACTTCAAATGACTTACATCGTTCGAACGCTCAAGTATAAAGTACTCACAGTCGATTTTGGGCTTGAGGGAATTATCCATCGGCTTGGATAGTTTTTTAAGATATTTCAAGAAGTCTAAATTATGAGTCGAGATGAAAAGCTGATTATATTTGTAGGTGTTTTTTTGATTTGGCATCTTTATTGGACTTGCAAGTACGTGCTCTATGAGGCTATAGACGAAGAAAATATGGTTGCTGTCCAAGCTTGAGATTGGATCATCAATCCATACGACAAGTTCTTTTCCCTGTGTTTCAACGTCCTCTAACTTCGCAATAAAGTAGCAAAAAGCGACGAGACTGCACTCTCCTTCACTGAGATTTTCCGCAGGTAAATCACCGCGAAATATTCTAAAGTTTATTTCTGTTACCGCCTCGTTATCTAACGCTGATAGTTTTAATCCGGTATGACCAAAGTGATTTTCGAGGTAGTGATTTACGCGCTCAGCTCCTCTTCTTTCGTCTTTGAGTTTGTTCTTTAACTTCTGAATATCTTTTTCAAGCTGAAGTATTTCTGTACTTGTCTTGCTTTTGGTATCGGCTTTTGAAGTAATCTCTTCTTTGAAATCATCTATTGCGCCAAGCTCTTTTTTATAGGATATGTCGGTTAAAAATTTTGAAACTTCGTCGAGACGCAATACGCTTCTTGCGGTTGATTGGTCATTGTCTAGGGTTTCCGTTTTTTTGTTGTGTTTTGTTACCATTTCTGACACAAAGCTATAGACTGCATCTATGCTTGAATCTTCCTGTTTTAATATGGGCGTGGGGAATATGCGAAAAATATCGTTAAGACGCAATGACAGTACAGTAGCAATCAATAGTAAGTTATTATCATATTGCTTAACAGACTCTAAAAACTGCTCATTTAGGCCTGAAAACTCTTCATGGTAGGTGCTATAAAAATCTAACTGTT
Source organism: Pseudomonas tremae (assembly GCF_001401155.1). GTDB lineage: Bacteria > Pseudomonadota > Gammaproteobacteria > Pseudomonadales > Pseudomonadaceae > Aquipseudomonas > Aquipseudomonas tremae. The sequence continues at coordinate 127,303 of NZ_LJRO01000073.1, read as the reverse complement.
TTATCGGCAACGATTTAAGTATCTGCTCTCGCTCTGTATTGACTTTATCTAAAAGCGCTTGGATGTCCGTCCGCAAGCTGTCGGACTCCTTACTAAAGTGCGCGTCTAATTTTCTCCATAGGTCTGCGGGTATTGGACTACCACAAAAGGCACAAGCTGAACGAATATTTTTATGGCTTTCAATTCCCTCGCGGACCCATTTTTGCAATAAAGCATCATTAATTAAGTCCTGAATGCTTTGTGTCGGCTTAACTTCTTTTTCAAGCAAGATCCGAGCTTCCGCCAAGAACGTGTTTCTTTTATCAATAAATTTTTCACTAAACACTATTTCGGGTTTTGCTTGATCACTCAACAATGTAATTAATTCAGCTTGTTGTTCAGGCATAAGTGTGGGCTGTGGCTTCTTATCTAGAGCGGCAATATCAGCCTTGATGTTAGCAATCGTATACGTGAATTGCCTATAGTTCGGATTTGTTTTTATAGGACCGTTAGCTTTGTCACGAAGTTTGTTATCTAATCCAGTTTGTGCTGCTTTCACTCGGCGTTGAACTGCCGCTAAATCTTCTGACTCTATCTTTAGTCGATTCCGCAGACTACCAATAGTATCTTCTGTTCCGAGCAGACTTTCCTTTTCTTCGATTTCTTTTTCGAGTGCAATGTTCTCATCACCTAAGACAGCAAATGGTTTTATACTTCCGTCAGGATTTGAAAGCCATCGAAGATTATCGTCAACAAAGTCTTTGTTATACACTCTGACGCTGTATTGGCAAGTGTCTAAATTTTGCTGATTTAATAGTTCAGGACCTTCATGTGAGAAGCTGTACTCTGCATTTTGATATTTATCATGCTTCTTTTTTAACTCTAGGCTTCGGACAATTCTTGAAAGACTGGTTTTCCCGGAATAATTTCGGCCATAGATAATGTTCAGCTTTTTAAATTTACCTATGGTCCTGCCTTCATCCCTGACTGAAACGTCCCAGTCAAACTCCTTGAAGACAGCGAAATTCTTAATTTTATTGATTTTTGTGAACACAGCCCGCTCCTTGTGCTTGTCGGTAGTGGCAGATTGTTTGCCCTCTACAATCTGGCACATACGGGGTGCTAATTGAAGGGAGAACATTTTTTGATTTTGTCTGTTAAGTAGCTAGTAAATCGCGCGCAAGAGAGTAGTAACCGGGTGCGCAACGCCATTCTGAATTCCGGACTGGTATACCAGCGCGGTATATCACGCTTCATCTGGCCACGATTGATCTGCCCAAAGATGGCGTTCGGTTTGACATCGCGATTGCGCTGGGTTTGATGGTCACCAGCGGGCAAATGCCTCTGGTTGCGTTGCAGGATGTCGAATGCTTGGGCGAGCAGGCGTTGTGGGGGGCGATTCGGCCTTTTCAGGAGTGTTGCCTACTGCGATGGCTGCGCGAGCGGACGCTGATCATCCCGGCTGTGAATACCGAAAAAGCTTGTCTGGTGTCTGGCGTCGGGATTGCGGTCAATCACTTGCTGGAGCTGGTCGTGCATTTCAACGAAAATGCGGTGATTGCGCCGTCTCAGTCCAGCGGACTGCTGCATTAACCCAAGCCGTATTCCGATTTAAGCGAAATGCAGGTCCAGACAGCTGCCAAGTCTCAGAAAAGCTCTAGTTTCCTGAGCATCGCTTCGCTTTAGCGTTGACCTGAAGCTTTGCTCAAAGCCTTTGCCACTCGTCATTACAAGCCTCAGTAGCCCATGTTGTAAGTGGACCACGCAGCTTGAGCACTAACTGAATCCCCTTAACCAGCCCCCAGAACTATTCCAGCGGCACAAGAAAGCAAAGGGTGCTCCCCTCAGTCGCTAGTGCCGCCCGAGCTTCAAGTGCTTCATTTTCTCAATGGCATTTCTGAAACACTCCCACTAAAACCACGTTTCCATCTGAACACCGAATTGCCATACGCCACCGGCGCTGAAGTCGCTTTTGCCGAAATTGCCGGTCGTGCTATATCGGTCCAAGTCCGAGGACCAGTTCATAAGGCTGGCGAACACTCGCAATTCGGGACGGGTGAGCAAATCGCCCATGTCCGGCTTGAATGTCGGCGCGACCGTAAACTTCCAGAAGTTGCCGTCAACTGCATTGCGTTGCAGGTAGCCTTTGGGGTCCAGGTCCATGGTTTGCCAGCTAAGTTCGTAGGCCATCTCGAAGTTACTGTTGATTTCATTGGCCAGGCGCATGTTCAGAGTAAGCCAGCGATAGTCGTCGCCTTTGACGTATCGGTCTTTGCTCTGCTCGGCCAGCAGGCTGGGGCCGATGCGCCATCCAGGTGCGATGGGTGTTTCGCCATACAGCGCCAGACGCAGTGCACGGGCGTCGTCGAGCAGTTCGCCATCCGAGCCAATGTCCTTAACCTGCGCGCCCAGGCCTTGCCCATAAAGCAACGCGGCCTTGGAGAAGCCCTCCCTGCCGAAAAAGTCTTTCTGGTGGATGGCCAGCATGGAATGCAAGCCCGAGTCTGCAGGCGCAAAGCCGGCCTGATTGGTGCGAGTGCCTATGTCGTTTTTCTTTGCACCAATGGCATTGAACATCCACTGCCACTGACCATCGTCGAAAAACTGGTTGGAGGTCAGGATGTAGCTTTCTACATCGGCATCGACGCCGCCCTCACTGAAATCGCCGTAGTTACGTCCGATCAAGGAATAGTTCGAACGCCAGTCCTTGGTCATCTGCACATCGTAAATACCGCCGCCGGTCCCGGCCAGAAAGACCACGTCCGAGTCCAGCCAGTGAATATCGAAATTATCCCTGTCGAAGCGCTTGCCGGCCCACAGCGTGGAGTTCTCGAACATTGAATTGCCCTTGAAAGCGGCGATGTGGTCGAGTTCGGTAAACACCTGGCGCACGTTCAGTTTGCTTTCGGTGGCCGTCCAGTCGTTGTAGCTTTCGACGCCATCGGCGATGGAAACCGTGAATTTGGAACGAGTGCCGTTCTGCGCGTAGATTTCTTTCGACAGGTCGAAACGCATGTAGGTGTCGTCTTCATTACCCAACCGCCCCACCGCGCCACCGACCGAACCCGCCGGGGTCGTATAGGGCCCACCACGACCGCCGCCCAACCCGTCGTTGATCAACAAGCCGGAGCGAGCATAACCCTTGAAGCTGAACCCGTCGGTGAGGTGCCCGGTAACGCTTGGCTTTTCCATGCTTTGCTGGCGTGCTTCGAGTTTTGCCACGCGATCGTCCAGGGCAGGCGCTGGACTGGCCGCCACAACAGGGGCAGCACCAGAGGCGGCAGGCTGCAAAGCAGGGTTGGCGAGTTTGATTTGCTGCAGCTCCCTGGCGAGCGCCCGGGTTTGCTGTTCGGCTGCGGCTGCACGCTGTTCAGCAGCGCTGGCACGGGCTTCGAATGCGGCCATCCGCTCTTCCAGAGTGGCTGCCTGAGTGACCGTCGTCGAGGTACCGAGCACCCCGGCGAGTACCCATCTTGATGCGTTCTGCATATGGACTTCCTGCTTTGTTTTTATTGTTTTTGTGGCGTAGGCCACGCCTTTTTTCCTTCGAGGCTGAATCGTGCAAATCGAAGAAAAAAGGGTGCCACATCGAAAATACGCTGTTACATTAACGATGTTAACGTTAACTTTTATAAAAACAAAAATAAAGAGGGCTCTATGAAACAGCTGAAATCTCTTCTCGCCGCCGTGCTGCTCACCTCCTCTGCGGGGGGCTCTGCGCTATCGAACGCCGCAAATCTGACGATCTCCTGCGGGGCCGTCGGGGCGGAGTTGCAACTGTGCAAAGAGGCTGTTGATACGTGGTCGAAACAGACCGGCAACAATGTCCAAGTGGTGTCGACGCCCAACTCGGCAACCGAGCGCCTGTCGTTTTACCAGCAGATCCTCAGTGCCAAATCCACCGACATCGACATCATCCAGATCGACATGGTTTGGCCAGGCATGCTCGCCAAACACCTGACGGATTTGCATGAGCTACTCCCGGCGGATGCTACAAAAGGCTACTTCCAGGCGCAGGTAGACAACGCCACGGTCGATGGCCGGTTGGTGACGATGCCGTGGTTCACCGATTCGGGGCTGCTGTACTACCGCAAGGATTTGCTCGAAAAGTACCAAAAGCCGATCCCCCAGACCTGGGAGGAAATGACCGCTACGGCCACGCAAGTGCAACAAGCCGAGCGCGATGCAGGGAACGCGAATATGTGGGGTTATGTCTTCCAAGGGCGCGCCTATGAGGGGCTGACGTGCAATGCCCTGGAATGGATCAGCAGCCAGCCGGACGGCGGGCTGATCAACCCACGAGGAGACATCGTGGTCAACAGCCAGGCCTCAAGAGCCGCATTGACCCTGGCGAAAAGCTGGGTCGGCGTCATCTCTCCGCGCGGTGTACTCAACTACACCGAAGAAGAAGGACGTGGTGTGTTCCAGTCCGGGAATGCGCTGTTCATGCGCAACTGGCCTTACGTCTGGGCCTTGGTGCAAAGCCAGGACAGCGCCGTAAAAGACAAGGTCGGCATCGCGCCCCTGCCCCGAGGCGGCGCAAACGGTACCCATGCCTCCACGCTCGGAGGCTGGGGCCTGGCGGTTTCGCGATACAGCAGCAATCCCAGGTTGGCGGCAGAGCTGGTGGCCTACCTGACCAGCGCCCGACAGCAAAAACAGCGTGCCTTGGCAGGCGCTTACAACCCGGTTATCGAGTCGCTCTATGACGACCCCGAGTTGCTCGCCGCGATGCCTTATTACACCCAATTGCGCGGCATTCTCAGCAATGGGGTCATGCGCCCCGCCGCTATCACCGCCAGCGGCTACCCGCGCGTATCCAACGCATTCTTTGACAGGGTGCATAGCGTGCTGGCGGGCGATTTACCGGTCGATCAGGCACTGGTTGAACTGGAAACCGAACTGAAGCGCATCAAACGACGCAACTGGTAAGCCACACGCAAGGAACTCACAATGCCTTCCTCTTCTATCGACTTTCCCGGTGACGACGCCTTCATCACTCGAGAAACGCCTGTACAACGTCGCAGGGTACGGGCCGCCTGGCTGTTTCTGACGCCGATGCTGGTGTGCCTGACGCTGGTGGCGGCCTGGCCGTTGCTGCGCACATTCTGGTTCAGCCTGACTGACGCCGACCTGTCGGACACTGAAGCTGGCTCATTCATCGGTTTGAGCAACTATCTGTTTTACGACGGCACCCTTTGGTCAGGCGTTCTGGTCGATCCACAGTGGTGGCACGCAGTGCGCAACACCTTGCACTTCACTGTGGTGTCGGTAGGCCTGGAGATGATCCTGGGACTATTGGTGGCATTGCTGTTGAACGTCAAGTTCACTGGACGCGCGCTGGTCCGTGCGTTGATTCTGATCCCTTGGGCGATCCCGACTATTGTCTCGGCGAAGATCTGGTCATGGATGCTCAATGATCAGTTCGGCATCATCAACCACCTGATGCTGGGCCTTGGCCTGATCGATGCGCCTCTGGCCTGGACTGCAGATGCGGATCTCTCTATGTGGGCAGTCATCATCGTCGACGTCTGGAAGACCGTTCCCTTCGTCACCCTGCTGATGCTGGCAGCCCTGCAGATGCTGCCAAGTGATTGCTACGAAGCCGCCAGAGTCGACGGCATTCATCCGTTGCGCGTGTTCTGGCGTGTCACGTTGCCGCTGCTGATGCCGGCCTTGCTGGTCGCGGCGATCTTTCGCATCCTCGATTCGTTGCGGGTCTTCGACGTTATCTATGTCCTGACCTCCAACTCCTCCAGCACCATGAGCATGTCTGTCTATGCCCGCCAGCATTTGGTGGAGTTTCAGGACGTCGGCTATGGCAGCGCAGCCTCGACCCTGCTGTTTCTGGTGGTGGCGGTGATTGCCATGCTTTATCTGTACCTCGGACGCCGCCAACTGGAGGTGCGCTCATGAACCTGCGCCAACTGAAGAAAGCACTGCTGCGCGCAGGTTTCTGGTGCCTTGTCGGGATCTTGCTGTTCTACGCGATCTTCCCTTTCTACTACGCCATCGTGACATCGCTGAAGCCTTCCAGTGCCTTGTTTGAGGCGAGCTACTGGATCACCGAACCCGACTTCTCCAATTACACGACGGTCCTCAGCCAGCCTTCATTCCTTCAGGCCATCGCGAACTCGCTCGTGGTTTCGCTGTGTGTAGTGATGCTCGCGTTGTTTCTCGGCCTGACAGCGTCCTATGCCTTGGGCAGGGTCAAGTTTCGTGGGCGCGGCACGGTGCTGATGATGGTTCTCGGGGTCTCTATGTTTCCGCAGGTTGCGGTGCTGTCGGGGCTGTTTGAAGTCATCCGCATGCTGGGGCTCTATAACACCTCATGGGCGTTGATTTTGAGCTACACCATTTTCACCCTGCCCTTCACCGTCTGGGTGCTGACCACGTTCATGGGGCAACTGCCGCATGAACTGGAAGAAGCAGCCATCATGGATGGCGCCTCGCCTTGGGTCACGCTGACCCGTGTGCTGTTGCCGCTGCTGTGGCCGGCATTGGTCACCACAGGCCTGCTGGCCTTTATTGCCGCGTGGAACGAATTCCTGTTTGCCCTGACCTTCACCCTGACAGACGCCCAGCGCACGGTGCCGGTCGCCATCGCCCTGATTTCGGGTGGCAGCTCCCACGAATTGCCCTGGGGCTTGCTGATGGCGGCGTCGGTGATTGTGACCGTCCCGCTGGTGATTCTGGTGCTGATATTCCAGCGCCGCATCGTTTCCGGCCTCACTGCCGGCGCGTTAAAGGGTTGATGCACAATCATGACAAGGAACAGCATCGTGATGAAATTAAAGCTAGCCAACATCAACAAGCAATTGGGCGGCGTACGTATTCTGCGCAACGTGAGCCTGGAGATCGCTGCAGGTGAGTTCGTTGTGTTCGTTGGGCCATCGGGCTGCGGAAAGTCGACATTGCTGCGATTGATCGCAGGGCTGGATTCGATCTGTGGCGGCGACCTGCTGATCGACGGACGACGCGTCAACGCACTGGAACCGCGCGAGCGTGGCGTCGGCATGGTCTTTCAGTCTTATGCGCTTTACCCGCACATGAGCGTTTACGACAACATCAGTTTTGGTCTCAAGCTGGCCAAGACCGAAAAAAGCAGCCTGCGTGAACGCGTACTGAAAACCGCAAAAATCCTGCAACTGGACAAGCTGTTGCAACGCAAGCCCAAGGAACTGTCTGGCGGGCAGCGCCAGCGTGTGGCAATGGGCAGAGCCATGGCGCGGGAACCGGATATTTTGCTGTTCGATGAACCGCTCTCCAACCTCGATGCCTCATTGCGGGTGCAGATGCGCAACGAGATCGCCCGGCTCCATCAACGGCTGGGCTCGACCATGATCTACGTCACTCACGACCAGGTAGAGGCCATGACCCTGGCGGACAAGATTGTCGTACTCAACGGCGGTCGGGTCGAACAGATTGGCTCGCCACGCGAGCTCTACGAACGCCCCGCCAGCCGCTTCGTCGCCGGTTTTCTGGGCTCGCCCAGAATGAATTTCCTGCCAGTGCGCCTGCACGCGGCGAACCGCAGCAGCCTGATTGATATCCCGGCACTGGGCATGGCATTCCTGCCCTTCGACAGCTCGAACCTGGCTGACGACGCGCAACTGACGTTGGGCGTACGTCCGGAGCATATATCCCTCAGTGCTGCAAACAGTGGCAGTGGCGTTAGCGTGACCGGCGTTGAATATCTGGGCAGCGAGGTCTATGTACACCTCGCTACAGGCGAGAACGAACCCTTGATCTGTCGTTGCGAAGCCACAGCCGGATGGCAAGTGGGCGACCGGGTCGCGCTGCAACTGGATACTGGCAATGTGCACTTGTTCGACGCCGATGGCGTTGCATTGAGGCGACACCCAAATACCCATCAGCACCAGACCAACGACACCACGGCGCACGTCGTACAGGCGGGTACCCTATGAGTGTTTGTGTGAATGGCATGAGCGATCCAATGCCCGCCGCCCTCGAGCGTGCGCACGATGCGCTCAAGGATGGCCTGTCGCAGATCGTCCACGATTATCGACCCGCTTATCATCTGGCCCCGCCTGCTGGCTGGATGAACGACCCGAACGGTGTGGTGTACTTTCGCGGCGAATATCACGTGTTCTATCAGCACCACCCCTTCGACGCGAAGTGGGGTCCAATGTACTGGGGCCACGCCAAGAGCGCTGACCTGGTCCATTGGCAGCATTTGCCCATTGCGTTGGCACCCGGCGCTGACTTCGACCAGGACGGTTGTTTTTCCGGCAGTGCCGTGGTGTGTGGCGATACCCTGGCACTGATCTACACCGGGCACACCTGGCTGGGTGACGTGGGCGACGAGCGCTTTATCCGTCAGGTGCAGTGCCTGGCCACGAGTGTCGATGGCATCAGCTTTACCAAACATGGCGCCGTCATCGATACCCCGCCGCAAGATGCGATTATTCATTTTCGTGACCCCAAGGTCTGGCAGCAGGATGACCATTGGTACCTGATTGCTGGCGCGCGTCTGGGTGACACGCCGCTACTGCCGTTGTATCGATCTGCGGACCTGCACGTCTGGGAATTCGTGAACTATGTGTCCACCGGCAACGAGGGCGATGGCTATATGTGGGAATGCCCCGACCTGTTTCGCCTCGACGCACGCGACGTACTGCTTTACTCGCCCCAAGGCATGCCCGCTGAGGGCTACGAGCGACTGAACAAGTTTCATACCGGCTACCGAGTAGGTCAGGTCGACAGGCAGTGGCAGTTCACTGGCGGGCCTTTCATCGAGCTGGATAACGGCCACGACTTCTATGCAGCGCAAACGCTGGTGGCTGCCGATGGCAGACGTCTGGTGTGGGCGTGGCTCGATATGTGGGAGAGCCCGACCCCCAGCGCGGCGCATCATTGGCGCGGCATGCTCGGCCTTCCGCGCGAACTTGAATTGCGTGCCGATCGCCTTTGCGTGCAACCCGCACGCGAACTGACGGCATTGCGCAACACGTCGATGTCAGGCACCTCATGGTGGAGCGAAGCGGGTACCCGGTGGCTGACTGATGTACACGGCGACCTGCTCGAAATTCATGTGAGCCTGGACCTGCGCGACTGCATCAAAGGCCGCCTTGGCGTGGCACTGCGCTGCAGCACAGATGGCAAAGAGCAGACTCTGCTTTACTACGATGCTTCGCTGAAGCGCTTGATATTGGACCGTGACCAGTCGGGTACCCACGTTTTCGGTCAACGCAGCGTGGCAATAGATCCGCAACAGGACCGGCTCGAGCTGAGAGTCTTCCTTGATCGCTCCTCCATCGAGGTGTTCGACCAAAATGGCAGCTTCACCCTCAGCAGCCGCTTTTATCCACAGAACGACAGCCTGGGGGTCAAGCTGATTGCCAACGGAACCGGAGGCCGAGTCTGTATTGCAAACGCCTGGACACTCTCCTCGGGCTACGTGTAGGTAAATCATTGACGTCGCGAAAAAAATCAGGCCTCTGTAGCATGATAATCATCAGTCAACCTGACAGGCCCCGCCTCGCATGACCTCAGTTAAAGACGTTGCACGATTGGCCGGTGTTTCCCTGATGACGGTGTCTCGAGCGCTCAATAATCCGGAAAAACTGAGCCCCGAGACCTATCAGCGAGTCCGCAGCGCGATTGACGAGCTTCAATTCGTACCCAGCCTGTCGGCTCGCAGAATTCGCGGCGACAACCTGCAGACACGAACGATCGGCGTGTTTGCCCTGGACACCGCGACAACACCCTTCGCGGTCGAGCTGCTGCTGTCCATCGAACAGACCGCGCAGCAAGCAGGCTGGAACGTATTTATCCTAAACCTGCTAAGCAACCCGCCAACCGACCAGAACATCGACCTGATGCTGTCACACCGGCCTGACGGGTTGATCTTCAGCGCCATGGGGTTGCGCGAAGTGAGCATTCCGCAGCGCTTGAAGAGCAAACCACTGGTGCTCGCCAATTGCGTGGCTGATGACAGCAGCCTCGTCAGCTATGTGCCAGACGACGAAACCGGGCAGTATCGCGCCTTGCATCACGCGTTCAGCCAGGGTTATCGACGCCCGTTGTTTATCAATCTGCCAAAACAGAGCCTGGCCTGGAAAATTCGGCAAGCGGGTATGCAGCGTGCCTGCCAGGCATTCGGCCTGGCTACCGGCGAGCTCTTGCAATACAACCTGTCCGAACATGACGCCTATGGAGAAACCGCAGGCATCCTCGAACGGCACATGACTGATGGCCGTCCGCAGTTCGACATTCTGATCTGCGGCAATGACCGCATTGCCTTTTGTGCCTACCAATTGCTGCTGGGCCGTGGCCTGAAAATCCCCGGTGATGTCGCCGTGCTTGGCTATGACAATATGATCGGCATCTCCGAACTGTTCATCCCTGCACTGACCACGGTGCAACTGCCGTATTACGAGATCGGTCGCAATGCCGCCAGGCACTTGATAGAAGGTCTCGAAGTTTCAGGCACCCAGCAGGTGGATTGCCCACTGGTGGTCAGGGAATCGTTATAAAGAACTTGCGTGGCACAGGTCACGCATCAGCGCTGAGCACACGCGGTTTGTATAACGAACGTTGACCGTCAGCGAAACGACTGACGAATCAACAAAACAAATGAAGCGACCCTCAGGCCGCTTCATTTGTTGTTGCAGGGAACAGCGAAATCACCGCTGCGTCTTATCGAGTTCGCCCCACGTCATGTCACGTACGGCATCGCTGAAGCTGCGCTCACCCTCAAGAGCAGCGCGGTTTGCCTGGTCCAGGCGTTTAGCGGTCGCGTCCATCGCTTGCTGCTCGCCAAGCCAATGGGCGCGCAGCCATTGCAGCGATGAATTAATGCTTTGCAGCTCCAGCGCCATCTCTTCGCTGTTGCCACTGCCCTCCTGACCGCCGCTTTCAAGTTGCATCAGGAGCGCGTCTCGACGTGCGACCTTGTCATCCACTTGCGATGAGATGCGGTTAATTTCAAGCCCAGTCGCCGTGCCCACTTTCGCCCCTTCTTCAGCAAGTGTTCTTATGGCATTTCCGAGTGAACGCCGACGCGTTTCAACAGTAAGCAGATGGGCCGAAGCCGGGTTCTCCTCCTGCGCGGTCTGATCGCCAGTTGTCGTGTACACCATTTCGCTGGCCTGACGCATGTCCTGCTCAGCCTGATCCAGTGTCTGATGATATCGATCAAGCGACGCAAACGTCCCCTGCGCGCCTTCTCCATCAGCGTCACGGTCATCAATTTCAGGCACTGGCAATTCAGGGATGCGTACAAGCAGCCTGTCTATATGTGCGGACGTCAGCCCATAAACCTGCTGAAACGAACCGATAGCCTTCGCCTCACGCTTAAGCGCCGAACTCATACGCTGAACTCTACCGTCAAGTTGGCTTATCAGGTCATTGGTTGTTCGCTCAGCAACATCGCCTGTGGCGCGTATCGTTGTCTCTCTACGCGGCGACGGAGGGGAGTAAGGAACTTCCCCAGCCTGCGTTCTCTGCCCCAAGGCCTGAAGACCGAATCCTTGTAATGCGCTTAACGGTCTCTGCAACGCTCTGTTTCCGGCTTCCAGTACTTCAATACCTTGCAAACCGTCATAAAGACCGTAGCGGAACTGGATCTCTGCTTCGAACAGTTGATGCGATGTCGCGCCAGTGGCCGAAACATTCAACAGCGGCAGGCCTATTCTTGAAGTCACCGGGTTTTCATCAGTGTTGTGTACGGCAATCGCCGCCAGTCGATACAGATCAGGCGTGTTTTTGATCTTGTCCAGAACGCCGCGCCAATTCAGTTCGCTTGCAGAGGGCCCCTGCAAACCGATCGCGCGTGCCGAAGCGTTCTGCTCCCGTGCCAGTAACGCGTCGTTGATGGCGAACCTCGCCTGTGGACGCATCTCGAAGACATATCGCACCTGATTGACGTTGGGCAACGACTGGAAACAGAGCATGACCTGATCAAGGCCAGGTATCTTGCGACGCAGCTCCGCCAGGTCGTTAAGTTTGCTGCCAAGCCCCAGATGACCGATGGCGTGAAAGACTACTGTTTCCAGAGATTCACGCCCGAACAGGTTGAACTCCACGCGCGCCCCCGGAATGGCCCTGGCACGGTGCTGAACGGCGCTTTGGTCCTGCTGACGCAATTGATGCAGCATCTCCACTACCGAGGCGCGGTCAATTTCGGAGCTCGCACGCCACACGCTGCTGTGCGCATCCGACATTTCTCTGGCCGCATTGAAGCGCTGACGGCGCAGAGCCCCACCCTCAAGGGCACCACCGGCTTCCACCCTGCGCGCCTCGGGACCCTGAATGCGGTCGATCATCTGTTCGATTGCTGCAATACGCTGGCCAGCGCTGGCAGAGTAATTGAGGGCACTCAACTCCCCGCTATTGTCAGGAAAGGCGCTGGCCAGACGCTGACGCATAATGTTCCATTCCTTGGCCGTAACAGGCTTGGCGACCTCAGTATCAAAGGTGCGCTTATAGCTGGCCGTCGACAAAAAAGGGCCCCGACGCTTATCGTCCACTGCGGCATCGGTCGGCAACTGCACATCGCTTGACGCAACGCGGATGCCGGCGAGCTGCAAGTTACCGTTCCCAGTGGACGCATTTATCAGCTTTTTAGGGTTATTGCCGAGTGCAGAAGACAGCGAGCCCCCAAGGTTCAGATTGCTATTGAACTCAAGATTGAAATCCGTGCGCCCCTGAAATTCCAGACCGATGATATCTGCCCAGGCGTGATCCAGATGCAACTCCATTTGGCCCCAGTGCGCGCCAGCCTGAGCTGTCCCGCCTGCCGACAACGCCATCGACGCGGTACTGCGCCGGTTGTCTGCACTGGATACTGCAGCAGCTGCCGTCGGCTTTTGTGGCCCGTATTTCTGGCTCAAGCTAAATGGCGACACGCTGACGTTCGCCCCCACAGACGCATTCAAATTGGTTTCGAACAGGTCCAGGCCAATCGAACCACCGTTCACACCGGTGCGCAGGATTTGGGTGCTATCGGGGTGATCGACGTCGAACAACAGCCGCACGAAATCGGAAATCGTCGAAGGCGCGATGATTACGGCGGCGCCCTGACCATGTTGATACGCACCGGACAGGCTCAGGTTGCCGGAGCCTCCCCAAGTCGAGTTCATCGAGCGCCCCGGCCGCGCATCAAGAACACGTCCGCCGCTGCCAGCGCCCGGCTTGAAGTCGATTCCTACCCCGGACGTTGCTGCTACAGAGGCCTTGGAATGGCGCACAAAAAACGCGACCAGCCCGGCATCGCTGTCCTTGCCATCGCCGATACGCTCTACACCAAGCACCTGAAGCGCCTCGCCAGTCACCCCGACGCTGAACGCATTAAGATGCTTCCAGTCAGACGCGCCCAACGAACCGCGAAGTTCCAGACCACGCGATTGCGTCGAGAAAAAAGTACTTCTGTTGAAAAGATCCAGGAGTAGGTCGGACATACGCGCCGCCATTTCGTCCGGCTTGGCATCGGGCGGCAAGCCAAGATTCTTGAGCAACTGAGTGCGGCGCGCCGATCCCGGCAACGTTATCTGTTCACGAAACGTCGTCACCACGTCATCGAAGGCTGCTAATTGCCCCCACGAAGACAGGCCGAGTTTGCACAGCGCCGGAAGCCTGGCATCTTGCTGACGCTTATCAGCCATTTCGAGCGCCTGCGCGTCAGTGCTTCTCAACAGCTCGTCATAATCCACCAGGCCGGCAACCAACCCCGCTGTTCGCAAACCGTAGGGAGCATTGCGACTGGCGCTATCAGCGTATCCATCATCAGCCGGTAAACGTACGCCGGCACGCATCATTTTTTCGCTGACCTCGTACAAGACACCCAGCAATTCAGCCTCACGTTCGCTCATACGATCAGCGTAAAGCGCAGCGCCTGCAGCCAGGGCTTTAATGCTCATGTTGAGGTTCGGCAACATGTCTTCCGACCTGGACAACCCGACGGAAGACAGCGTTTTATCCACTTGCGAGTGCTGTCGTCGCCATAGCTCGGCCATCCGGAACGTCGGCGTAGAGGTGGTAGAACTCAGATCATGCGCACTGTCACTGCCGCCCATATCGCCCATGATTACGCCTTCATGGAAGCCGATCTTGCGCAAGTCACGCAACAAGGCTTCCAGTTTCTCTTCTCGCAGGTTCAACAAGCGTTGTGTTTGCTGATGTGACAGCCCGAACCGTTCTCCGTCAGACGGTCCTACGGCCAAATCGACACGCACCTGCGCGAGCGTCGGCAGATTTTCGAACAGCGTTTTGCCTGATGCATAAGCCTGTTTCGCCTCATTGTGGAAACCGGCCAGGCGTCTCTCCTGAGCGGTCGGTGGCAGAACAACGCCAAGCGTGTGTGCCATTGCCCGCGCCGTGCTATTCACCGCGGCGCCCAATACATCTCTCGTCAATGCGCCAACCTGAGCGCGAGTTGTATCAACCACTGCCTGCAGGCTTGACGCCGTGGTCAGCGGGTTATTTGCTGTTGTCCCCAACAGCGTTGTCACCAATGACGCGTCATGATGCGGTGTGCTGATACGACTGGCTTGCTGTTGATTGGCGAGGGCGTTGCTACCCGCAAGAAAGTTCTCCGAAGGCACTTCATCCCCCTCCGGCTCAGGCTTTACGCGTGCCGGCAAAGGCTGGTTGTCGTGTGACGTCATTGAAGGCAGTAATGTGTGCCAGTTTTCTCCCAGTTGTAATTGTATTTGCCCTGTTCGAGTGGCACGAAGACTTGAAGGATGAACAGTGCCCGGCAGCTCTATCTGCACCGGCTCCCAGTCATCGTTTGCGCTCAACCGTTTCAACTGAGGCCGTTGGTTATGGGGATGATGCAGTACGAGCAACTGATCGTTGAGCCCAATAGCGATGGCAAGGGGGCGCTGCAACGATGGAAGCTGGCGGGCTTCGCCACCTGCGGCGGCCACTAATCGCCCCGATTCTGTCAGCGCGACACTCCGACGATTGCTGTGAACCGACAGCGCGCGTACTGGCTCGTCAAACTGCGCGATAAGACCGGTACGTACCCCGACCGTATCCGGTACGACCGCCAAGGGCCCACCCGCAGGATAACGCGAAAGTTCGGCATCACTCGGCAACCATGAGGTTCGCCCCTCCAGCTTCAGTTCGAAGACTTGCCGGGCATCACCACACAAAGCAAAAACCGGTTTCCTGTCAATAAATCCCGACGCAGATGAGTGAACAGATGTGACACCGGTGAGCGGTTCGCCACCGGGCTGCTTTAACCGCTCCCATGGCTGGTCGGGAGCAGGCTGATAATGAAGCACGCCGTCTATATGCCCCACCTGAGCATGACCATCAAGCTGAACACGCGACTGCACATCTGCGTCCGATGGAACATGCAGTCCCTCGGTGTGGAGCAGCAGCAAGGGGCGATCCAGCAGATACGCTGGACGAAACAGCGCCTCGCCTGGCGCTTGCTGCAAGCTCATGCGCCTACCGTTTTGATCCTGCAGCATCAGGTGAACAGTGTCGTCCCTGGACAATCCCATAGCAGTCACGGCCCAGCCTTTAGCCCGCGAAAAATCGTCAGGCAAGTTCAGCCGGTGGGCTTCTACAGGCCCGTTACCTTGCAGCTCGGCTTGATAAACGCGTCCTTTATCATCCAGGACCAGCGCAGCGTTGCCGCTCGGCAATGGCAGGAAATCAATGGGGCTCGCCGGGCTCTGCTCGCTACCCTGGCTGTTGGCTGCTGACCGCCACAGCTCGACAGCACGGGAACTGCCATTCGAATGAAGCACTCCCTTATGCAGCCACTGCACCTCGCCACCGGCGTCAATCCGTACTGCCGCACCTGCAGGAGGTCGCTGGGTTGCCACGGACTCGGCAGACGTCTCGGTTGCGCGCCAGAGTTGACTGCCGTTATGTACATAGACACGACCGTCCGCCTGCAAACCAATCATCCGCAGTGGCTCACGGCGATCCATGCCAGGCAGCGTCAGGGGCGTCCAGCGTCCTTCCAGACTTGCGGCATGAACCACACCGCCTCGCTCTAGATAGGCTCGATCCGGGGAAGACTGCCAGACCCCTGTCAATAATCCTATTGGCGGTTCGGCAAGTCGGGCAGCTACGCCATCAGCGTTTATTTCCCCGCTGATACCTCGCTCGACTTGCGGATGGACCGTCAAAACTGCCATCAACATGCCAGGTACGGAGGTGAAAAAGGCCTCATTGCTCGGTGCTTGCTGGTCGTGGGGTACAGCGGCATAGCGCAGTAGCTTGCCGTCGTTACCAAGGCTGGTTTCGCTGCGAACCGGCGGTCGCTTTGCCAGCCAGGCATTAATGACACTTTCTCCCTGCGCATCGTTTCTGACGCGAACACGCCTTCCAGACTGCGACGGCACGGCTTGCAGTCCGAGTACCTGGCTATTCAAACCTGCATGAGGTCGATTTCGCATGCCGCCTCTGCGAGACGACTCACTTTCGGCAGCCAAGGGTTCTGGCGATGGGGAGGGAGGAGGACTGACCGCGGGCGAGGCCCTGTCCATGTCTTGAAGCTCTGAAACGGCAGTAAATCCGGAAGAGGTAATCTTTACCATAATTATTATTAAGTCCCTGTACAGTAAATTTATATTCCGTTTATCACCCACGAAGAAGCAACGGCATCAAGCCGAGGAAGACGCGTTTCAAATCGTTGTTACAGGTTGAACGTCCAGAGCATTATAAAAATTGCTAATTAATGCCTTCTCCGTGGCAGCCATAAACGACAGTAGTTTAAGTGGCTATGCAACCCGTTCAGTTCCTATAGTTGTCATAAAAAAGTCACAAGCATTTTACGCAGCGGCTTAACGGTTAAGTCGTTCCAAAACGGTTTTTTTGACCACCGCGGTTCAACCGGAGTCTACGTGTTGTAAATGAGCATTCCGATTGGACTCGCATCCGGGCACGGACCTTTCAATCCCTCCTCCACTCACACTCTGTATCCATTCCTCGCCTACCCTCACCCGCCAAATAAAGCACGATACCCGCCCATCGCTCATATCAAGGAATGATCTATGTCGCTGGCCATCGTCCATAGTCGTGCCCAGGTCGGGGTGGAAGCCCCGGCGGTTACTGTTGAAGCGCATTTGGCAAACGGCCTGCCAGCCCTGACGCTGGTGGGGCTGCCGGAAGGTGCGGTCAAGGAGAGTAAAGACCGGGTGCGCAGCGCCATTCTGAATTCCGGGCTGGATTTCCCGGCGCGGCGTATCACGCTTAATCTGGCCCCGGCTGACCTGCCCAAGGATGGCGGTCGCTTTGACCTCGCGATTGCCCTGGGTTTGCTGGCCGCCAGCGGGCAAGTGCCTCTGGTTGCGTTGCAGGATGTTGAATGCCTGGGCGAGCTGGCGCTATCGGGGGCGATTCGGCCGATTCAGGGGGTGTTGCCTGCTGCGCTGGCTGCACGCGCGGCAGAGCGGACGCTGATCATCCCGGCGGTGAACGCCGAGGAAGCCTGTCTGGCTTCCGGGTTGCGGGTGATTGCCGTCAATCACTTGCTGGAGCTGGTCGCGCATTTCAACGGCCGCGCGGTAATTGCGCCGTATCAGTCCAGCGGCTTGCTGCATCAGCCCAAGCCGTATCCCGATTTAAGCGAAGTACAGGGTCAGACAGCTGCCAAGCGTGCGTTGGTGATTGCCGCTGCCGGGGCGCATAACCTGTTGTTCAGCGGGCCGCCTGGCACGGGTAAAACACTGCTTGCCAGTCGCCTGCCGGGCTTGCTGCCGCCGCTGGATGAGCACGAAGCGCTGGAGGTGGCGGCGATTCAGTCGGTCGCCAGCCAAGTGCCGTTGACCAGTTGGCCGCAGCGACCGTTTCGGCAGCCGCATCACTCGGCATCCGGGCCGGCGCTGGTGGGCGGTGGCAGTCGTCCGCAACCTGGCGAAATCACCCTCGCCCATCATGGTGTTCTGTTTCTTGATGAACTGCCGGAGTTTGATCGTCGAGTGCTGGAGGTTTTACGCGAACCGCTGGAGTCCGGGCATATCGTGATCTCCAGGGCACGGGACCGCGTGCGCTTTCCGGCGCGGTTTCAGCTGGTGGCTGCGATGAACCCGTGCCCCTGTGGCTATCTCGGCGAGCCGACCGGACGCTGCCGCTGTTCTACCGAGCAGGTGCAGCGTTATCGCAACAAGCTGTCTGGTCCGCTGCTGGACCGGATCGACCTGCACCTGACCGTCGCACGTGAGGCTACGGCGCTCAATCCCGACCAGACCACCAGCGAAAACACTGCCAGCGCCGCAGCGGTAGTTGCTCAGGCACGCGAACGCCAACAGCGTCGTCAGGGCTGCGCCAATGCCTTTCTTGATCTGCCGGGGCTGCGCAAATATTGCGCGTTGTCGAGCACTGACGAACGCTGGCTGGAAACAGCCTGTGAGCGCCTGACCTTGTCACTGCGCTCGGCCCACAGGCTGCTGAAGGTAGCGCGCACCCTGGCTGATCTGGAGCAGGTGGATGCGATCAATCGCAGCCATCTGGCTGAAGCGTTGCAATATCGGCCTTCGAATAATTGAATACCCTGAACGCGAAACTCGCCGCCGAGCGCCATAGCCATGGCAACGGATGCCCCACAGCAAGGAACTCATTACAGCGAAGCGCCACTCAGCGGCAGTAAAAGGAGTTTGCTCAATGAATATAACGTCACTCACATCAACCGCCGGCAAAAGTCCGACCGCTCAAGGCACAGAAAAAATTTCCATTCCCGACTCCTCGCGCATGATCAATGCGGGTTCGACGAGGTGGTTGAACAGGAACCGTAGCGTCATCGGTAACCACATCAGCACCAGTATCGAAAAAGGGAAACTGTTCGAGTTGGCCTCGCTGGGTGACAACATGTTCGGTGTTCCTGCCATTGCAGTGCGCAACTCGACATATCGTCCTGTTTTGAGGTTCGAGCCCGACCACAATCAGGACTTAAACCTGGTCGAAGTGTCTATGCAGGACAGCGCAGGCAAGCTCAATCCTTGGCAGCCGTCACCCGACGAAATGGCTCCACCCTCGCCTGCATCTCTGCCAGACGCGCAAGCCAGTTCTGCTTCGTCATCATTACCGCGCATGCCACCCGCAGGCGCGACGTTGAGTTCGTTGGGCACTGCGTTAAATCAGGCACAGCGCCACAGTGCGCGTGTGGATAAGTCTGTTGCGAGAAGTTCTGGCCAAGACGAGAGGAACGGGGCAAGGATCAATGCAAAGCAACCAAAGCCCGTAGCGACTAAAGATTGTGACGATCCTCAGACAACTCATTCTGATCTCGACAGGCAACAAGATGCAGACCCGCGCCCTGCTGAAGGTATGAACAGCATGGGAGAGCATCAGAATGAAATGCATCACGCTGAAGCGCTTCTCAAAGCCAAATCAGATTTGCAAACCCGGGAGGCGATGCACAAACAGCATATGGACGTGCTTGATGCCATCCAGTCTGGTCGTGAGGACTCCTTCGACAAGAAGATCAGCGCTACCGACGAGAACGCCAAGGGCATCAATTATGTGTGACCTGCCCCTCGGCGATAGAAAACGCGCCTTGAAGCGCCCTGCTGCGTTCCGTGCATAAATACCCCAAACGCAAAAACTCGCCGTCAACGGTCAAGTCGACGGCGAGTCTCTGGTAGCGCAGCGAGGCTTACATGCTGCTGTAGAGCGGGAAGATGCCCATCAGCAGTGCGGCAACCAGAATGCACATGCACACCAGAATCGCCCATTTCAGGGTGAAGCGCTGATGGTCACCGAACTCGATACCGGCCAGAGCAACCAGCAGGTAGGTCGACGGCACCAGCGGGCTGAGCAGGTGAACCGGTTGACCGACAATTGAAGCGCGGGCCATTTCCACAGGGCTGATGCCGTAATGAGCGGCGGCTTCAGACAGCACTGGCAGCACCCCGTAGTAGAACGCGTCGTTGGACATGAAGAAGGTAAACGGCATGCTCACCAGCGCAGTGATGACAGCGAGGTAAGGGCCCAGTGCGTCCGGGATAACTGCCAGCAGGCTTTTCGACATCGCGTCGACCATGCCAGTGCCAGACAGGATGCCGGTGAAAATGCCGGCGGCAAAGATCAGGCCTACTACTGCCAATACGCTACCGGCGTGGGCCGATACGCGATCCTTTTGGTCCTGCAGGTTCGGGTAGTTGATGATCATCGCGATACTGAAGGCGATCATGAACAGTACCGGCAGCGGCAGCAGGCCCATGATCAGGGCAACCATCAGCGCCAGGGTCAGCGCGCCGTTGAACCAGATCAGTTTTGGACGACGTGCATCCGGAAACTGCGAGACGCTGATTTCACTGTGGTCGACTTCATCACCTTTGAGGTGCAGTTCGCCAAGACGGGCGCGCTCGCGTTTGCCGTAGAAGTAGGCAATCGCCAGGATCGCAACCACACCGGCCAGCATGGCAGGGATCATCGGTACGAAGATATCGGATGCATCGACGTGCAGCGCACTGGCCGCACGAGCGGTCGGGCCGCCCCACGGCGTCATGTTCATCACGCCGCCTGCCAGAATGATCAGGCCGGCCATGATGCGCGGGCTCATACCGACGCGGCTGTACAGCGGCAGCATGGCAGCAACGCAGATCATGTAAGTGGTCGCGCCATCACCGTCGAGGGACACCACCAGCGCCAGCACCGCGGTGCCGATCGAGATGCGCATCGGGTCGCCTTTGACCATTTTCAGGATCTTGCGCACGGCCGGGTCGAACAGGCCGGAGTCGATCATCAGCGCAAAGTACAGAATGGCGAACATCAGCATCACGCCAGTCGGCGCGAGCTTGGTAATACCGGCGAGCATCATCGGGCCGATCTGCGACGCAAAACCGCCGAACAGGGCAAAGATGATCGGAACCAGAATCAGAGCGATGAGCGCAGTCAGGCGCTTGCTCATGATCAGGTACATGAACGCAATAACCATGGCAAAGCCAAGGAAAGTCAGCATGGGAATACTCCAGACGTCAAACGGCTACAGAACGTGAATTGAACCAGTCAGCTCAGCAGATCGGTACGTGGAGTGGGGGCGCAAGAAGGGTGTACACAGAGAAGTCAGCAAGCATCGGAATCACCATTATTGTTGTTAATTGGGCCTGAAACACCTTGGAGTCCGTTCCTGGCTAACCGGTCTTTTTGCCGGAAGTGAAGCGATGCTAATTGCCCAAGCTTTCACAAAGCTTTCAATCGACGGTTGTGGAAATTTATTGTTGAACAGAGACAGATTGCCGTGGCATCTGGCGTGATGCAGGAGTGGACTTGTCCAGGAACTGCCGGGAACCGGCAGCAAAATCGGTGCATACCGAAAATCAGACACAACCGAGGCCACCAGGCAGAAGCCCCGTTTCATGGGCCTCCCAGGCAGTCAGCGTTGTGTACAACGCAGGCACTGCCTGCCAACCCACAGGCTACTTACTGAACTGTGACGCCAGTTCGCGCAGCAATACTTCTGCTTCCAGCACTTTTCTTACAGACTCGTTGGCCTTTTCACGGCTTAGGCCGAGTCGGTCGAACAGTTCGTCAGGGATCTCTTGTTCCGGGCCGGCGCCTACGCCATTCGCCCGCAACAGGCGGACCGCCAGATACACCAGATTGGCATAAGCGTAATGCTCGCCGGCATAGTGGGGGTCGTGTTGAAAGCGCAACGCGGTAGAGAGTTCGTCCGGCATGTCCCAGTAACGCATCAGCCAGGCACCGATCTGCTCACGGCTGATACCCAGCAAGTGATGCTCGATGTAGCTGTGGTGCAGGTGCGGATTGACTTCGAGCTGGCGACAGATCAGCGTGAAGTGCGGCGGGAATACGTGCGCCAGCAATAAATAACCGAAGTTGTGCAGCAAGCCTGCGAGGTAGCTCAGGCCGGCTTCCGGGCGCTTGGCGCGCGGGATCGCGCGGGTCAGGCCTTCGATGACCGCTGCGGTGTAGATCGATTGCTGCCAGTAAGGCGTGGTCTGTTGTGGCTGATCCTTGGGCAGGCTGAGGGTTTTGCCCAAAGCCAGACCAAGTGCAAGATTGATCACCAGATCAAAACCCAGCACGCGGACGATCGCATCTTCGACCGAACGAATCTTGCCGGTCGATGCGTAGTATGGCGATGCCGCCCAACTGACAACCTGTGCAGCCAGCGCCGGATCGGTTTCGACCACGCCGGTGATATCGTCGATGGTTGCATCGGGATCGACCCGCAGCTTGATGATCTTCTGTGCGGTTCCGGCCAGCGGCGGAATCTCCAGGGTCGCTTCCAGACGCTGCTGAATGCGGCGCGCTGTAAACGCACGCATGGCCTGGGTGATTTCTGCGGGATCATCGTCAGGACGATCAAGGTTCGGATGAATCGACATCACGGACTGGCCGAAGTGAGCCGCGCTGGCTTTGCTCAGCATGCCCTTGAAATCGTCACTGCTGATTTCCAGCAACAGACCCGGTTCGCCCGACCCTACAAGCAGTGTCGGCTCTTGCAGCAGACGATCATCGTAAAGGCATGGTGAGCTGGTCAACGCAGGGAGACCCGGCAACACCTGCAGGTTGTGCTTGGTAAGCATGCGCGCCAGCCGATCGTGAGAAACGGCGGTCAGTTGTCGTCCGGTCAGCTCGGTGATCCGGCTCAGGTCAAGCAATTGGCTTTGCGGGAACAGGATAAGCAACGCGCCGACAGCGTCCTCGACCAGCACGGCCTGAACCTTGCGTGCCGGAGGCAGACTTTTGTCGTCCACGACTTCGTTGTAGCTGATGGCCAATTTTTCAAGCAACTGCCGGATGACCGACGGTGCATGGTGCGAATCATTGACGTGGGCAACTTCTGTCATGAGCTTTGTCCAAATTCCTACATTTTTTGAAGTATAACCACGTTATTCCGTTTCGGTTGCACGTGGTGTCCAAAGCGTAGCCTGCATCACACCTGGCCATACTGCTGGCCATGACGCAACCATCTGTCCAGCAACGGGCTCACATGTTGCGGCCAGCGCTCAAGCAGGGCCTGGGCTGCGTCGCGGACAGCCGGGAGCAGATCGGCATCGCGCATCAGGTCGGCGACCTTGAATTGCAGCAGGCCCGTTTGTCGTGTTCCGAGCATTTCACCGGGGCCACGCAGTTCAAGGTCTTTTTCAGCGATAACGAAGCCATCGTTGGTTTCGCGCATGATCCCCAGCCGCTGACGACCGATTTGCGAAAGCGGTGGGTGATAGAGCAGCACACAGTGACTGACGGCACTGCCGCGCCCGACGCGCCCGCGCAACTGGTGCAATTGAGCGAGACCGAGGCGCTCGGGGTTTTCGATGATCATCAGGCTGGAATTCGGCACATCGACACCGACTTCGATAACCGTGGTGGCCACCAGCAACTGCAGAGCGCCCTGTTTGAACTCGGCCATGATCGCGGCTTTTTCTACGGGCTTCATGCGCCCGTGGATCAGCCCGACGCGTACCTCGCCCAGCGCGCTGCTGAGCTCTTCGTATGTGGTTTCAGCGGCTTTGCAGGTCAGCTCTTCTGATTCTTCGATCAGGGTACAGACCCAGTACGCCTGCCGGCCCTCGGCACACGCGGCGCGCACACGCTCGACGACTTCCAGGCGGCGACTGTCGGCAACCAGCACAGTATTGACGGGGGTGCGGCCAGGCGGCAGCTCATCAAGAATCGAGGTGTCCAGATCAGCGTAGGCGCTCATGGCAAGCGTGCGCGGGATCGGTGTGGCGGTCATGATCAACTGATGCGGACACATCAGCCCCCCGACGCCTTTTTTGCGCAGCGCAAGGCGCTGCTGAACGCCGAAGCGGTGCTGCTCATCGATGATCACCAGTGCCAGGTTCTTGAACTGCACTTCGTCCTGAAACAGCGCATGAGTGCCCACCACCATCGGTGTACCACTGGCGATCTGTTCCAGGGAGGTGACACGCGCCTTGCCTTTCAGCTTGCCTGCCAGCCACGCTACACCCACGCCCAGCGGCTCGAGCCAGCGCTGGAAGTTAATGTAATGCTGCTCGGCGAGAATTTCCGTGGGTGCCATAAGCGCCACTTGATAACCCGCTTCCAGCGCCTGCAGGGCAGCCAGCGCAGCGACAACTGTCTTGCCCGAGCCCACGTCGCCCTGAATCAGGCGCAGCATCGGCTCTGGCTGACTGAGGTCGTAAGCCACTTCCTTGCCGACGCGTTGCTGGGCACCGGTGGGTGTAAAACCCAAATTGGCGAGAAATTGTTTCGGCAGTTTTTTCGCGAGCGGCAACGCTGGCGCACGCTGCGAGCGCAGACTTTCACGCAGGCGCTGTTGGGACAACTGGTGGGTCAGCAGCTCTTCAAAGGCAAGGCGATGCTGCGCCCAATGATGCCCGAGGGCTAATTCATCGACATCAGCATCGGCAGGCGGATGATGCAGATAGCGGATCGCGTCATCCAGCGGCGCCAGTTGATAATCCCGGGCCAGTTCTTCCGGCAGCCAGTCCGGCAGGCTTTTGGGGCCAAGCATTGCAAGGCTTTGCTGACACAGCTGACGCAGACGCTGCTGAGTAAGACCTTCGGTAGTGGGATAGATCGGCGTGAGTGTCTGTTCGACGGGCGCAGGTTCATCGCCGGTGATCGCACGGTATTCCGGGTGATAGATTTCCAGCCCGGAAGCACCAGGCCGTGCTTCACCGAAACAACGCAAGTGCGTGCCGCGCTTCATGCTTTCTTTCTGGGCATTGCTGAAGTGATAGAAACGCAGGCTGACAACGCCTGTTCCGTCACCGAGCCTTACCAGCAGGCTGCGACGCTTGCCCATCACCACGTCGGCGCCGCTGACGACGCCTTCGATAACGGCATCCTGACCAGGACGCAACGCACCGATCGGCACGATGCGGGTCCGGTCCTGATAACGCAACGGCAAATGAAACAGCACGTCCTGCAGGTTTTCCAGACCGACCTTGGCCAGCTTTTCTGCCATCGCGTCACCGACGCCCTTGAGCGCCGTGACCGAAACCCGGGAAAGCTCGCTCATTTTTCTTTTCTGCCTAGCTCGCGACTTGTTTCGGGCGCGCCACTGAGCACAAGCGTGCAGAGTCAGCAAGAATCTCGATGGCTTTCGGCCGCGGGAAGCTCGCACGCCAAGCGATGGCGACGGTACGGAAAGGCACAGGCGGTGTAAGCGGACGCACTTCGATCACGCCAGGGGCGTAATGATGGCTATCGACCGCCGACAGCGGCAGGATTGAAATACCCAGTCCGGAAGCGACCATGTGGCGAATGGTTTCCAGCGAGCTGGACTCGACTGTGGTGTGCCTGGAACCTTCATTGCCTTTACCCAGTGCAGGGCAGGCTTCAAGTACCTGATCACGGAAACAGTGACCTTCACCCAGCAACAACAGGCTCTTGTCGTTGAGCGCAGAGGCATCGATGGACTCTTTCTGGGTCCAGGGATGATCAGCCGGCATCAGTACCGAAAACGGTTCGTCGTAAAGGGGCAGGGTCAGCACATCGGCTTCGTTGAACGGCAAGGCAATGATGACGGCATCCAGTTCACCATTACGCAGCTTGTCACGCAGCACGTGCGTGAAATTCTCTTCGATGTACAACGGCATCTGCGGGGCGACCCGATGCAGTTGTGGAATCAGATGAGGGAACAGGTAAGGGCCGACGGTGTAGATCGCGCCGACTTTCAACGGTGCGGTCAGCTGATTCTTGCCTGCCTGGGCCAGTTCGCGAATGCCTTGCGCCTGCTCGAGCACCTTTTGCGCCTGAGCAACGATGCCTTCACCGACAGGTGTCAGACGCACAGCGCTCTTGCTGCGCTCGAAAATCAGCACACCGAGTTCGTCTTCGAGTTTTTTCACACCCACTGACAGCGTTGGCTGGCTGACATGGCAGCGTTCGGCTGCGTGACCAAAGTGCTGCTCTTGAGCAAGCGTGACGATGTAGCGCAATTCTGTAAGAGTCATAACGTGCGTCCATGAAGTTGCGGCCCCAGCATAGCGGGTGCAATCGATAGACGCACGTTATCAGAAGCACTCATGCGTAACAAAAGTACGATTCAACGCTTATCGAGCGAATAAACGAACGGTGCGAGGATTTCAATGGTGCCGTTGTTAAGGATTTCCTTGGGGGGCTTGGGCAACGGCTGCGCGCGACGGATCATCTCCATGGTCGCCCGGTCCAGCGAAGAGCTGCCCGAACTGGCGGCAATCGAGTAGGACAGCACGTTGCCATCAGCGTCCACAACAAAACGCAAACGGGCAACGCCCTGCATGCCGCGACGACGCGCATCCTCAGGGTACTTCTTGTATTTGCTCAAATGACCGAGCAAATCACCCTGCCAGTTCGGCAACGCGTTGCTGGGTGGCGAAGGCGGAGCAGGCGGCGTCGGAGCTGCTGATTTTTCCGGCTTGGCGGTCGTTGGCGGCGTGTCGACCGGTTTTTCGGCAGCGGGCTCTTCCTTGGGCGGCTCAGGCTTTTTCTGCGGCTTGGGCGGCTGCGGTTTTGGCTTGGGCTTCTCTACTTTCTTGGGCACCACGATTTCCGGTTTTGGCGCTTGCGCGAATTCCGGCATGGGCGCCTGCTCTTCGGGCACGGGTGGCTGCGGCGGCTCAACGACCTTGGGCGGTGGCGGCGGAGCGGGCTCGGGCACTGGCGCAAGTTCGACCATCATGGCAGCCGGTGGCAATTCGACAGGCTGCGGAGCAGGCCAGCGAACGGCAACAATGATTGCGATAGCGTGCACCGCCAGCACCACCAACAGACTACCGCCATAGCGCGTCAGTTTTTGGCGCGTATTGATCATTTCTTACCAGCCGTCTCAAGACCTACCAGCCCGACCTTCAGGTAACCCGCACTCCGAAGCGTGTTCATGACTTCCATCAGGTCGCCGTAATCGACGCCTTTATCGGCCTGAAAGAAGATCGTAGTGTCCTTCTTGCCTTTGGTCCGCGCATCCAGAACCTGACCGATCTGCTCACGAGCGACCTTCTCTTCACCGAGGTACAGGACCTTGTCTGCCTTGACGCTGAGGAAGACAGGCTTTTCAGGCCTGGGCTGCGGCTTGGCCGTAGAGGCTGGCAGGTCGACCTTGATATCCACAGTGGCCAGCGGAGCAGCCACCATGAAGATGATCAACAGCACCAGCATGACGTCGATGAACGGCGTCACGTTGATTTCGTGGTTCTCGGCGAGATCGTCGCCGCCTTCGTTAAGATGCAGGCCCACGTGTTAGCCCACCTTGACCATGTGCGGTTGTTGTTGATTGCGCTCGGTCGGCTCTGGCAAATGATCCAGATCACGGCTGACCAGCAGCAGGACGTGTGCAGAAGCGTCGGAAACCTGTGCCTTGTAACCGGCGATGGAGCGAGCAAACACGTTGTAGATAACTACCGCAGGGATGGCTGCAACCAGACCCAAAGCCGTCGCCAGCAGCGCTTCGGCAATGCCGGGGGCGACCACGGCGAGGTTGGTGGTCTGGGTCTTGGCGATGCCGATGAAGCTGTTCATGATGCCCCATACCGTACCGAACAGGCCCACAAACGGTGCTGTCGAGCCGATGGTCGCCAGCACGCCGGTGCCCATGCTCATGTTCCGGCCACAGGCGGCTACCAGACGTTCGAGACGGAAGCTGACGCGTTCCTTGATACCTTCGCGCTCACGGCTGTTGGCCGACAGGCGCATTTCTTCAAGGGCGTCATGCACCAGCAGATGGGCGAGGGTGCCTTCCTTGCTGGCGCTGGCGCTGGCTTCGTTCAGCGAGCGGGCCTTTTTCAGATTGGCAATCTCGCCGCGCAGCCGACGCTTGGCGCCCAGCAGCTCGAAACCCTTGGATATCCAGATGGTCCACGTGATGATCGAGGCGATGGCAAGGCCGATCATGACCGCTTTGACCACGACATCGGCGTTCTGATACATGCCCCACGGCGACAGGTCGTGCGCCATGCCGAGGCTGTTGTCCTCGGCCACTGGCTCCAGCGCTGGCGCGGGTGCGGCAGCATCTGGCGCGACGGCGTCAGTGGCGGCTGGTGCGCTTGCAGCTGGCGCAGCGGATGGCGCAGAAGCCGGTGCCGATTGATCAGCGAGCGCCATTGGTGCGAGCATCAGACTCAAGACAAGGGCTGCGATACCGCGCCATGCACGAGGCAGGCGGGGCAGCTTGGTTGGCGAAGCGATTGATTGAATGCGTGTCATGCTGGCCTGACCTGAGAGAGAAATAGGGGATGGTTCCAGTGCGTCGCGTGAAGCAATCGACGTTCATCGGGAACAAATGGGCTGCCATTATTGCAAATCGTTCTTGTTAACAAAAGTAATACTGTATCTTTTTTACATATTGGCTTGACCGTACGCCCCTCAACGACTCTTTTAAAAGGTGCTGACACCACCTTCCTGTGGAGATATCCGAATGACTGCTCCTTCACTTCTGATTGCCGGCTGCGGCGATATCGGCTCTCGGCTCGCCACGCGGTTGCTACCGCACGGCTGGGCTGTGTATGGGCTGCGACGTACCGTGTCAGAGCTGCCAGCTGGCGTTATCGGCGTGCAGGGTGACTTGTTCCAGCCTGTGAAACCCGCGCAATGGCCTTCGACAACGCTGGACTACGTGGTGTATTGCGCGACGCCCTCACAGCGCGACGAGGCGGGTTACCGAATGGCCTATGTCGAAGGCCTGCGCAACGTCCTGAACTGGCTTGAGCAGACCGGCCAGCAGCCAAAGCGGCTGCTCTTTGTCTCGAGCAGCGGTGTGTATGGCCAACAGGATGGTGAGTGGGTGGACGAGGACTCCGTGACCGAGCCTGGCGGCTACACCGGCACCGTGATGCTGGAAGCGGAGCAGCTTGCCCTGAACAGCGGCTTGCCCGCCACGGCGGTACGGCTGACAGGCATCTATGGCCCGGGCCGCAACGACCTGTCGAATCGCGTGCGCCAAGGGCACAGCGTCAGGATTGATCCGCCGGTATACGCCAACCGGATTCACGCAGACGATGCCGCAGGCCTGCTGGAGCACCTGCTGCAAGCCGATAAACGCGGTGTGGCACTGGAGGCTTGTTATCTGGGCGTCGACGATGATCCGGCCGCGCTGGCCGAGGTGGTGGCGTGGATACGCGATTATCTGGGTGTGACCGAATGGTCTGACGATGTCAGCGTGCAGCGCGTTGGCAGCAAGCGTTGCAGCAATGCGAGGGCACGTGCGCTGGGCTGGGCACCGATGTACCCGGATTACAAGGCGGGTTACGCAGCATTACTGGGATAGGAAGCTGTTCATGAGCGCCGCAGTCGGCGCTCATGAATCAACGATCGCTTATTGCTGCTCCAGCAACCAGCGACGTGCGCCTGGGCGCAGCTCGGGCATCTGGTCCGCTCCGGCGTTGTTCATCGCCTGGAAAATCTCCAGCTGCTTGCCTTTGCGGGCAAATATCCAAGGGTTGCCTTTTTCGGCTTTTTCGAGCCACATACTGTCGTATTCGCCGCTCATGGCTGCACAATCGCCAGCAAGGCACAGAGCGTAGCGGTCGTTTTCCGGAAGCCCCTGCACGCTGCCATCAGGCATGAACTGCACGGTGCTGCCTTGGCCATCGCCTTCTACGATGGTCCATTTGCCACCCATGTAAGCGCCGTACAGGGCTTTTTCAAAGCTGGTGCCTGGCTGTGCGCCTTCAGGTGCCGGGGCTTCAGGCTTCTGGAAGTGCTGTTCAGAGCCTGACTCGCTGGCCGCTTGAACCAGTTCGTCGCCCTTCACACTCAGGTCTTCAAAGAAGTTGCCGTAGAAATCGATGTGGAGCTTGCCTTCGGCGGCGCTGACAATCTTGCCTTCACCCAGCTCAAAGCCGTTGGAGTAAATCGCCTGGTTGGTTTTGGAGTTGATCTGCCATTCCAGGTTAGGGCCGTTGGCGAGCAGCGCCTGGCGCAGGTTACCTTGTTTGACGGCGGCATCGATGGCGGTCTGATTGATCCAGGTGCCGTCCGGGTTGCGGTCGGCGTGGCTGGCGCAGCCGCCCAGAATGACGGCGAGCAGCGAGATGGCGAGCGCGGAGCGCATAACGGATTCCTTCCTTCAGGGAGAACGGAGCGCAGATGACGCTCCGTCGGGAAATTTATTCGATGACGAGAATGGCGTCCATTTCGACCTGGGCGCCACGCGGCAATGCCGCAACGCCGATGGCTGCACGCGCCGGGTAGGGCTGGGTGAAATAGGTGCCCATGATTTCATTGACCTTGGCGAAGTGACCCAGGTCGGTCAGAAAGATGTTCAGTTTGACGATGTCCTTGAACGAGCCGCCTGCCGCTTCGGCAACCGATTTGAGGTTCTCGAAGACCTGAGTGATCTGGGCTTCGATACCTTCGACCAGCTCCATGGTGCCTGGGTCCAGCGGGATCTGTCCGGACATGTAGACGGTGTTGCCAGCCTTGATCGCCTGGGAATACGGGCCGATGGCCGCAGGGGCTTTATCGCTGGTGATGACAGTCTTGGTCATGAAGAACTCCTGATGATTGGATTGCCTACGCGCGCATCCGGGTGATGCGTGTGACACCGGTCAACGCGCGCAGTTTCTTGATCACTCGGGCCAGATGCACGCGATCATGTACGCTGACTACCAGCTGAACCACGCTGATGCGCCCATCGCGTTCGTCCATGCTGATTTTTTCGATATTGCCGTCCGCGGCGTTGACGCTGCTGGCCAGCAGGGCAATCAGGCCGCGCTGATGCTCCAGTTCGACACGCAATTCGACGTTGAATTCGCCGGTGACGTCCTTGGCCCAGGACAACTGGATGCATTTTTCCGGGTTATGACGGATTTCGCTGATATTGCGGCAGTTATCCAGGTGCACAACCATGCCCTTGCCCGCAGACAGGTGGCCGACAATCGGGTCGCCGGGAATAGGCGTACAGCACTTGGCGTAGCTGAGTACCAGGCCTTCGGTGCCGCGAATGGCCAGCGGACCTTCAGGGCTTGGCAATTGATCGCCTTCGCCCAACAGGCGGCGGGCGACCACGTAGGCCATGCGATTGCCCAGACCGATGTCTTCGAGCAGATCCTCGAGCACCTCGACCCTATACTCGCTCAGCACCAGCTGAATACGCTCCGGCGTGACCTTCTCCAGGCTGCATTCAAAACCGTTGAGCACCTTGTTCAACAGCCGCTCACCCAGGTTGATCGACTCGGAGCGACGTTGCAGCTTGAGCGCGTGACGGATATGGGTGCGCGCCTTGCCGGTGACCACAAAGTTCAGCCAGGCCGGATTCGGACGTGCGCCGGGGGCGCTGACAATCTCGACAGTCGAGCCGCTTTGCAGGGGTTCGGACAATGGCGCCAGTCGGCGATTGATGCGGCAGGCAATGCAGCTGTTGCCTACATCGGTATGTACCGCATAA
Source organism: Pseudomonas tremae (assembly GCF_001401155.1). Taxonomy (GTDB): domain Bacteria; phylum Pseudomonadota; class Gammaproteobacteria; order Pseudomonadales; family Pseudomonadaceae; genus Aquipseudomonas; species Aquipseudomonas tremae. Next base: position 96,072 of record NZ_LJRO01000073.1, on the reverse strand, counting down.
GCGAAGTCCACCGCAGTGGAGCCTTTTGGCAGCTCCATGATTCGGCCTTTCGGCGTGAAAACGTAAACCTCGTCCGGAAACAGGTCGATCTTGACGCTTTCAATGAACTCCAGAGAGTTGCCGGCACGCTGCTGCATTTCAAGCACACCCTTGACCCACTGCCGGGCGCGGGCGTGAGTGCCTTTGGGCTGCTCGTCGTCACTGGATTTGTACAGCCAGTGCGCGGCGATCCCGTTATTGGCCATCTCTTCCATTTCACGAGTGCGGATCTGGATTTCGATAGGCACGCCATGCATGCCGAACAGCGTGGTATGCAACGACTGATAGCCGTTGGCCTTGGGGATCGCGATGTAATCCTTGAAACGGCCGGGCAGCGGCTTGTACAAATTATGTACAGCACCCAGCACGCGGTAACAGGTATCGACCTTGTCGACGATGATACGGAACGCATAAACGTCCATGATCTCGTTGAAAGCGCGGCGCTTGCCGCGCATCTTCTTGTAGATACCGTAGAGGTGTTTCTGGCGACCGCTGACATCGCCTTCAATACCGTCCACTGCCAGGCAATGGCTCAGCGACTCTTCAATCTTGTTGACCAGCTCCTTGCGATTACCCCTGGCGCGCTTGACCGCCTGGTTGATTCGCGAGGAACGCATCGGGTACATGGCCTTGAAACCCAGGTCCTCGAATTCGATACGCACGTTGTGCATGCCCAGCCTGTTGGCGATGGGGGCATAGATTTCGAGGGTTTCCTTGGCGATACGGCGACGTTTTTCGCCGGAAAGGACTTCCAGCGTGCGCATGTTATGCAGACGGTCGGCGAGCTTGACCAGAATCACGCGAATATCACGCGCCATGGCCATGGCCATTTTCTGGAAGTTTTCTGCCTGGGCTTCGGCCTTGGTCTCGAAATTCATCTGGGTCAGTTTGCTGACCCCGTCGACCAGTTCCGCAACGGTCTCGCCAAATTGGGCGCTGAGCGCTTCCTTGGCAATACCGGTATCTTCGATGACGTCATGCAGCATCGCGGCCATCAGGCTCTGATGGTCCATGTGCATGTCAGCAAGAATATTGGCCACCGCAAGAGGGTGGGTGACGTAGGCCTCACCGCTGCGACGGCGCTGGCCATCGTGGGCTTGTTCGGCGTAGAAATACGCTCGGCGGACCAGATTGACTTGGTCCTTGCCGAGGTAGGCCGACAGTCTGTCGGCGAGGGCGTCTATGCTCGGCAAGGCGCTACCCCCTGCCAATGGCTTTTACCCTGCGCCGTACTACGTCGACCCGGCATAGGCTTAGACGGCCTCGTTGGACTCGTCCTCGAACGCTGCGAACAATGGTTCATCTTCAACGATTTCGGCTTCTGCGATTACAGCGTAATCCATCAGGCCAGCCGCGATTTCGCGCAGTGCCATAACGGTAGGCTTGTCGTTTTCCCACGCCAGCTTTGGTTCTTTGCCGCCGGTTGCCAGTTGACGGGCACGCTTTGTAGAGAGCATGACCAGCTCAAAGCGGTTATCCACGTGTTCTAGGCAGTCTTCAACGGTTACGCGGGCCATGGGTATTCCTCGTAGCAAATGCGGATGCGCGATGCCCGGATGGGCGAGCGGACTCGGTAGTTTACAAGCGGACAGCATCATGCATCAAGCGGCACGCCACCAACGGCATGCTTTTAACCTGTTGCCTGCTGTCCGAAAACGACTCGATCAGGCCAGTAACTCCTGAAAAAGCTCACTGTATTGTTCTTCCTGATGCTGCTGGGTAAGGCGATTGGCGCGAAAAATAGCCTTCAGATCTTCCAGCGCACCGGCAAAATCATCATTCACCACAACGTATTCGTACTCGCTGTAATGACTCATTTCGCTGACCGCTTCGCGCATACGCGCCTCGATGATCTCATCGCTGTCCTGGCCCCGGTTGGTCAGGCGCTGACGCAGTGCCTGCTGGGTGGGCGGCAGAATGAAGATCGAGCGAGCCTGCGGCATCTGCGCGCGAACCTGCCGTGCGCCCTGCCAGTCGATTTCCAGAATCAGGTCATGACCCTCATCCAGCGTCTGCTGCAGATGGCTTTGCGAAGTGCCGTACAGATTACCGAACACCTCGGCCTGCTCAAGAAAGTCGCCATGCTCGATCATGCGCAAGAACTCGGCACGATCAACGAAGTTATAGTTCACGCCATCCACTTCACCGGGGCGCATGGCACGCGTGGTGTGCGAGACCGAGACGCGGATCTTTGCCTGCGCGCCGTGCTGGGGCTCTTGCTGAGAGTCCATCAGGGCCTTGACCAGGCTGGTCTTGCCCGCGCCGGACGGGGCGGAAATGATATACAGGGTACCGGTGATATGGGTCATGTCAGGTTCAGCCTTACTCAATATTCTGCACTTGCTCACGCATCTGCTCGATCAACACTTTAAGGTTGACGGCAGCCTGCGTGCTGCGTGGGTCAAAGGCCTTGGAGCCCAGAGTGTTCGCTTCGCGGTTAAGCTCTTGCATCAGGAAATCAAGACGGCGACCCGCCTGGCCACCAGTCTTGAGCACGCGACGCACTTCGGTAACGTGTGTGCTGAGGCGGTCCAGCTCTTCGGCAACGTCGCTTTTCTGCGCCAGCAGAACCATCTCCTGCTCAAGTCGCTGAGGATCCAGCTCGGCCTTCATGTCGGCAAAGCGATCCAGGACTTTCTGGCGCTGGGCCGCCAGCATCTGAGGCACCAGTGTGCGCAGGGTTGCGACCTCCTGAACGATGGAAGATAACCGCTCATCCAGCAATCTGGCCAGGTCTGCGCCTTCGCGACCACGGCCATTCTTCAGTTCGCCCAGCGCTTCACTGAACAGCGCCAACGCTTCGGTATTCAGCGCCTGAGGGTCGCTGGCGTCGGCGACCAGTACGCCCGGCCACGCCAAAACCTCAAGAGGGTTCAAGGCGGCAGGCTGCTTGATCAAGCCGGCAACCGACTCGGCGGCGGCGATCAACTGGGCTGCGCGCTCGCGATCCACTTGCAGCGGTTTGCCGGCGGTCTCCTCGACAAAGCGCAGCGTGCATTCAACCTTGCCACGCGACAGGCCTTGACGCAGGGCTTCACGAATAGCACTTTCCAGATCGCGAAACGACTCAGGCAGACGCAGATGGGGCTCGAGGTAACGGTGATTGACCGAGCGCAACTCCCAGCTCAGTGTGCCCTGGGCGCCAGCCCGCTCTACTCGGGCAAAGGCAGTCATGCTGTGCACCATGGGAAGTACCTCTTTTTCAGTTCAGGTGGTTCAGCTCAAGGGCGCGAAAGAGCGGCCATCACGGATGCGCGCGAGCCGACAGGCTGCAGAGGCGCAGGATTGTAGCGCAGTGCAGCGCAGGCTCCCAATCCGACAGTGCGACAAGTGATGCGAGGCACTGTGATTGGGTTCGCATTCGCCCTGAAAGCCCTTGCCCAGAGCGTCTTGCATCCTTCTACTCGGCCCTGGCGACTTTAGAGATGCCCTGTTTCAGCTATGGCCTCTATAATGACCGACAGTTTTCCGTCTCAGTACAGGTATCCAGATGAAACGTCCAAGTGGTCGCGCCGCCGATCAGCTCCGCTCGATCCGCATCACCCGCAACTACACCAAACACGCCGAGGGTTCTGTACTGGTGGAGTTTGGTGATACCAAGGTGATCTGCACCGTCAGCGTCGAAAACGGCGTGCCGCGCTTCCTCAAGGGCCAGGGTCAGGGCTGGCTGACTGCCGAATACGGCATGCTGCCGCGGGCGACCGGCGAACGTAACCAGCGTGAAGCCAGCCGCGGCAAGCAAGGCGGGCGGACCCTTGAAATTCAGCGTCTGATCGGTCGTTCGCTGCGCGCTGCACTGGACATGTCCAAGCTGGGCGACGTCACCCTGTATGTCGACTGCGATGTCATTCAGGCCGACGGCGGCACGCGCACGGCATCCATCACCGGTGCAATGGTTGCTCTGGCAGATGCGCTGAAAGTGATCAAGAAGCGTGGCGGCCTGAAAGGCGGCGATCCGCTCAAGCAGATGATCGCAGCAGTGTCGGTCGGCATGTATCAAGGCGAGCCGGTCCTTGACCTCGACTACCTCGAAGACTCCGCTGCCGAAACCGACCTGAACGTGGTCATGACCAGCGAAGGCGGCTTCATCGAGATCCAGGGCACGGCCGAAGGTGCGCCGTTCCAGCCTGAAGAACTGAACGCGATGCTCGCGCTGGCGAAGAAGGGCATGAACGAGTTGTTCGAATTGCAGCGCGCCGCACTGGCCGACTGATACACACCAGGAGTCTGAAAATGAGCGACAGCCTGCAACCGTTGAGTAAACCGCCGCAAAGCGCTCGTCAGTGGGCGATGTTCTGTCACTTGGCAGCATTTGCCGGGCTGATGTTCCCGTTCGGCAACTTGCTGGGGCCGTTGATTATCTGGCAACTGAAGAAAGACTCCGACCCGTTTATCGATGCGCAAGGCAAGGAAGCGCTCAATTTTCAGATCACGGTAGCCATTGCAGCGACCATCAGCATGCTGTTGGTACTGCTGGTCATCGGCTTTGCGCTGTTGACGCTGGTAGGCATTGGCGCCTCAGTGCTGGCGATCATCGCCGGGGTGAAAGCCAATGACGGTGTGGATTATCGCTACCCGTTTACCTGGCGCCTGATCAAGTAGCTTTAAAGAAGCTTTCATTGCAGGCAACGCGAAAAAGCCGACTTCAAGTCGGCTTTTTCGTGTGTGCTGCCTTACCTGACTATCAGATAGTCAGGGTCCAGTCGTAATCCACGATCAATGGCGCGTGCTGCGAGAAGCGCGGTTGACGCGGCAGACGGGCGCTACGCACAAAACGGCGCAGGCCTGGTGTCAGGATCTGATAATCGAAGCGCCAGCCCAGATTCAGCATCTCGGCCTGTTCGTTATCCGGCCACCAGCTGTACTGATCACCTTCGCGACTGACTTCACGCAGCGCGTCCACGTAACCCATTGTGCCGACAATCTCGTCCATCCAGGCGCGTTCAGGCGCCAGGAAACCAGGAGATTGCTGGCTGTCACGCCAGTTCTTGACGTCGAGCTTCTGCTGCGCCACGTAGAGCGACCCGCAGTAGATGTATTCGCGGCGCTTGCGACGCTGCTTGTCCATGTACTTGCCAAAGTCGTCCATGAGCTTGAATTTCTGATTCAGGTCTTCATCGCCGCTCATCCCCGAAGGAAAGAGCAGGGTTGCGATACTGACCTTGTCGAAATCTGCTTGCAGGTAGCGCCCGTAGCGGTCGGCTGTCTCGAAGCCGAGACCACTGATTACTGCCTTCGGCTGCAACCGCGAATAAAGCGCCACACCGCCCTGAGCAGGGACTTCGGCTTCGCAGGCATAGAGGAAGTAACCATCCAGCTGAAAGGCTGGATCATCCAGTTCAAAGGCGGAGGCGCGGGTGTCCTGTAAGCAGATGACGTCGGCATTCTGAGCTTGCAGCCAGCTGAGCAACCCACGCTCGACCGCAGCCTGAATGCCATTTACGTTCACACTGATGATCCGCATAAATGGCCCCAAAAATCACGTGCGTGTATGATACCCGAGCTCTACCTAATTAGCTAAATCCGTGGTGTTCGGGGCTTTTTTCATGCAAGCGTATCAGCGCGATTTCATTCGTTTTGCCATCGATCGTGGTGTTCTGCGCTTCGGTGAGTTCACTCTCAAGTCAGGGCGCACAAGCCCGTACTTCTTCAATGCCGGGCTGTTCAACACCGGCTCGGCGCTGGCTCAGCTGGGTCGCTTCTACGCGGCGGCAGTGGTTGAAAGCGGTATTTCCTTCGACGTGCTGTTCGGCCCGGCCTACAAGGGCATTCCACTCGCCTCTGCAACAGCCGTGGCACTGGCCGAGCATCATGACCTGGACCTGCCGTGGTGCTTCAACCGCAAGGAAGCCAAGGCGCACGGCGAAGGGGGCAGCCTGGTCGGCTCTCCGCTGGCGGGCAACGTGCTGATCATCGACGACGTGATCACCGCCGGCACTGCAATCCGCGAAGTCATGCAGATCATCAAGGACCAGAACGCAACGGCGGCTGGCGTGCTGATCGCGCTCAATCGCCAGGAGCGCGGCAATGGTGAATTGTCGGCCATTCAGGAAGTCGAGCGCGACTTCGGTATTCCGGTGGTGAGCATCGTGTCGTTGAATCAGGTGCTCGAGTTCCTGGCCGATGACCCGCAACTCAAACAGCATTTGCCTGCGGTTGAAGCTTATCGCACACAATACGGAATCTGAGGACAGGCCTATGGCTGTCGGCGGCAAGGTGCAGGTTTCGGGCTCAGGTACGCTGAGTATTTTGAAGGTCTGGCTGGCTCTGGCCATGCTTGCGCCCTTGCTCGCCCAGGCTGCCGATGCGCCTGAATCCCGCTTGTACCGTTATGTCGACAGTCGCGGCGTGACAGTGATCGATACACAAGGGGTGCCGCCCGACTATGTAGCCAAAGGCTATGAAGTGCTCAACGGCCGTGGCCGGGTGATCCAGGTCGTGCCGCCCGCGCCCACTGCGGAGCAGATTCGCCAGTCCGAAGCCGACAAGCGCCAGACCGCCGCCGACGCACAGTTGCTGAGCCTGTACAGCAGCGTGGCAGAGGTGGACCGCGTGAGGGCCCGCAAACTGGCCGAACTGGATGCGCTGGTTGGCGTTGCCCAAGGCAATATTCAAGGGCTGGCGGCCCAGCAGCGCAGCCTGCAAAGCCAGGCCGCGGACCAGGAGCGTGCGGGACGCCCTGTTCAGCAGGCACTTGTCGATCAATTGAGTGACCTGCGTGACCAACAGCAAAAGCTGCAGTCCGATATCGCCGGGTATCAGGCGGCACGTGCGCAAGCCGAAGCGGACTTCGCCAAGGATCGGGTACGCGTACAGCGGCTGACTCAATGACCTGACACAGAGCCTCCAGAACCGCATGCCTACGCGGAGCATTGGCGCGATAGTGACCTCAGCCAAAAAGGCCCCGTGAGTGTTAACTCACAGGGCCTTTGGGTGTCATGCCTGGATCAATGCCGCTTGCGATTGGTGATCTGGGTGCCGACACCGCTGTCGGTGAAGATCTCCAGCAAGACCGCATTGGGCACTCGACCATCGATGATGTGCGAGCTGTTGACCCCGCCCTGAACCGCTTCGAGCGCGCAGCGAATCTTCGGCAGCATGCCACCATAGATAGTGCCGTCAGCGATCAGGCTGTCTACCTGCTCGGTATTCAGGCCGGTCAGGACTTCACCCTGCTTGTTCATCAGCCCGGCGATATTGGTCAGCAGGATCAGCTTCTCGGCCTTCAGGGCCTCGGCAACCTTGCCCGCCACCAGATCGGCGTTGATGTTGTAGGACTCGCCATCCGGACCCACGCCGATAGGCGCGATCACCGGAATGAAATCCCCTTTGACCAGCATGTTGAGCAAGCCGATATTGACGCCGACCACTTCGCCCACCTGGCCGATGTCGATGATTTCCGGCTTGGTCATCTCTGGCGTCTGACGCGTGACGATGAGCTTCTTCGCACGAATCAGCTCAGCGTCCTTGCCGGTCAGACCGATAGCACTGCCGCCATGCCGGTTGATCAGGTTGACGATGTCCTTGTTGACCTGACCGCCCAACACCATCTCCACGACATCCATGGTCTGCGCGTCGGTAACACGCATGCCGTCGATGAAATGACTCTCGATGGACAGTCGCTTGAGCAGATCACCGATCTGCGGACCGCCGCCATGAACCACGACCGGGTTGATACCGACCGCTTTCATCAACACGATGTCACGCGCAAAGCCGGTCTTCAGCTCTTCGCTCTCCATGGCGTTGCCGCCGTACTTGATAACCAGCGTCTTGCCGACAAAGCGGCGAATGTACGGCAGTGCTTCGGAAAGGACCTTGGCTACATTAGAGGCGGCATCACGTTCGAGGGTCATTCAGAGCTCCAGTCAAAAGGGAAAACAATCAAAATGGCAGGTCGAGATCCGGCGCGACTTTTTTCAGCTCGGCGTGGAACACGTCCTTGATACGCTGCAACTCGGCCTCGGTTTCGGCTTCGAAACGCAGCACCAGTACCGGCGTGGTATTGGAAGCACGAACCAGACCCCAACCCTTCGGATAGTCCACGCGGACACCGTCGATAGTGGTCAGTTTGGCTTCGCCCCATTGCGCGTCTTTTTCAAGGGCCTCAATGATGCTGAACTTGGTGTGATCCGTCACCTTGATGTTGATTTCCGGCGTCGAAATATCGTTCGGGAAGGTTTCGAACAGGTCTTCGGCGTTGGCCGATTCCTGGCTGAGGATCTCCAGCAGGCGTGCGGCGCTGTAGATACCGTCATCGAAACCGAACCAGCGTTCCTTGAAGAAGATGTGGCCGCTCATTTCACCTGCCAGCAGCGCGCCGCTTTTCTTCATTTCTTTCTTGATCAGCGAGTGACCGGTTTTCCACATCACCGGACGGCCACCGTGCTCGCTGATCAGCGGCGTCAGGCGACGGGTGCATTTGACGTCGAAGATGATGTCGGCGCCCGGATTGCGCTTGAGCACGTCCAGGGCAAACAGCATCAACAAGCGGTCCGGATAGACCACATTGCCTGCGTTGGTCACGACGCCGACACGGTCGCCATCACCATCAAAAGCCAGACCCAGGTCGGCGCCGGTTTCCTTGACCTTGGCGATCAGGTCCTGCAGGTTTTCCAGCTTGCCTGGATCCGGGTGGTGGTTAGGGAAGTTGCCATCCACCTCGGCGAACAGGGAAATCACTTCGCAACCCAGCGCTTCGATCAGTTGCGGAGCGATCACGCCCGCTGCGCCGTTGCCGCAATCGACCACGACCTTGAGCTTGCGCGCCAGGACGATATCGTCCTTGATCTGCTTGAAGTAGCGATCGAGGATGTCGACTTTGGTGATGCTGCCTTTCTGCGAGGTCAGGTTGTTGGTCTTGATGCGCTCGTGCAGCGCCTGAATCTGCTCGTTGGCCAGGGTATCGCCAGCGATGACGATCTTGAAGCCGTTGTAGTCCTTCGGGTTGTGGCTGCCGGTCAGCATCACACCGGTCTTGCCGGCCAGCACGTTGGCTGCGTAATACAGCGCAGGAGTTGGCACCAGACCGACATCGCTGACGTGGCAACCGCTGTCATGCAGGCCCTGGATCAGTTGCTGCACCAGCTCCGGACCGGACAGGCGACCATCGCGGCCAACGCTGACATTGGGCTCGTTCTGCGCCAGGCTCTCGGAACCTATGGCACGGCCGATCCAGTAGGCGGTTTCAGCGCTGAGGGTGTCCCCGACCACGCCACGAATGTCATAGGCGCGAAAAATGGTCTCGGGAAGATTGGGTGCCACGGATGCTGGGCTGTTCATAGCGAGGGGATGCTCCGATCTCAGGAAGTCCTGGTTTTCGTCGAGAAGGTCGATATCTAGAATATCGGTATCTTGAAACAGTGGATCAGCCCAGTCGGTGCGCGATGCAGCGACGGCGGACGAAGCACTGCCTTGGGTAATATCTGCATCGCGCTGCTCGCCCGCAGTAGAGGCAGGCATTGCCTGAGGCTGACTACGAAGCGAAACGCGAGCGAGCGCCTGAGCCAGACCACTGAGGGCTGGAAGGCTCAAACCGAAGGGTTTGACGGCTTTTCCGCCTGAGAGTTCTTGAAGCAGCTGATCCAGCTGCCGGGCATCGGCACAAATGCGACGCTGCAACGCTCGCTCATTGAGATGCAGGCCAAGCAATACGCCAGCTGCAGCGATAACCAGCGCCAACAGCAAGAGCAGGATGGAAGGCGAGATTTTCAACGCAGGGCCCGGCGTGAACTCGAGTTTCCAGCCGGGATAACCCGTATCGAACGCTTGGGGCTTGTCGTCGCCCGCTTGCCCGTGCTGCAGGAAAACCTGAGCAGGACCATTGCCGAACTGCTGACTGAGCACAATCTGCCCGGCCTCGGCAGGGATAGTCGGCAAAGCGTTGAGCAGGCGATTCAGGTCGAAGGCCAATAACAATGTGCCAGCGACCGGCTGATTAACAGCTGCGCGCACTGGCGCTGCGCTGTAGATCAACCATCGCTCACCGACCTTGCGAGCTTCAGGGCTGACGATGTCACCTTGCGCAGCCTTGTTCAGCATATCCAGCGTGGCGAAGCTGACTGGCAGGGCGCCTTGCGTATCAACATCGGCCAGGCCCTTGGGGTACAGCCGCGCGCCAGCCATACCGTCCCAACGGGTGAGGCGGTCCTGCGCTGCCACCAATACCAAGGCGTCATTGCCTTGCAGCGCCTGAACGAGCGCGGCGCCAGAGGCTGCTGCCTGGGTGTCGGCATTGATCTGCCGGAGCGCCACACCAATGGCTGCCGCCTGGCTGCCGCCCCATGCCTGGGCCAACTGGTCCTGCTGCTGCGGGCTGGTCATCAAGGCCAACCAGACCAGCGCCGCTGCCACGATCAAGCCGATTGCCGCAGGTACGATGCCTGGGGCGAGCGCGTTGAGACTCGCAGCCGGAGGAGCGTTATCGGCGGGTGCAGCTTGCTTTGAAGCGTTGCGTTGACTGCCTTTCACCGACCTCTCCCTGAGCCATGCCAAAGAACCGGATTATTCGCCGAATGGCGATCAATGACTGCCGGAATGGCCGAAACCACCTGCGCCGCGCTGACTTTCGTCAAAGTCTTCGACCAGCTCGAAGTGCGCCTGCACGACAGGCACCAGCACCAGTTGCGCAAGACGCTCACCGACCGCAATCCTGAATGCAGTCTGACCCCGGTTCCAGCACGACACCATCAGTTCGCCCTGATAATCGGAGTCGATCAGGCCGACCAGATTACCCAGCACGATGCCGTGTTTGTGACCCAGGCCGGAGCGCGGCAGAATCAGCGCAGCGAGACCAGGATCGCCGATGTAGATCGACAGGCCGGTAGGGATCAGCAAGGTCTGACCGGGCTCTAGGACGGTGTCTTCCTTGAGCATGGCACGCAGGTCGAGACCTGCCGAGCCAACGGTGGCGTAAGCCGGGAGCGGAAATTCGTTGCCAATGCGGGGGTCGAGGATCTTGGCTTGTAGAGCGTGCATTCGTAGTTAAACCTGATTCATGCGGTCGGCGATAAAAGTGATCAGCTGGCGAGCAATCTTGGCCTTGCTGGTCTGGGTAAAAAGCGTTGCGTGCAACGCCCGGTCGATCACGCTGCAAGCGTTCTCTTCACTATTGAAACCGATGCTGGGGTTAGCCACGTCGTTGGCAACAATGAGGTCGAGGTTCTTGTCTTTCAGCTTGCGTGCAGCATAGTCGAGAAGGTGTTCGGTCTCGGCAGCGAAGCCAACGCTGAAGGGGCGATCCGGGCGGGTGGCGATGGTCGCCAGAATATCCGGATTACGGACCATCTGCAGCAGCAGGCCGTCACCATTCGTAGGGTCTTTCTTTAGTTTGTGCGGGGCGATGACTTCCGGGCGGTAGTCAGCCACGGCTGCGGAGGATATGAACAGATCACAGGGAATGGCCGCCTCACAGGCCGCCAGCATGTCCCTGGCGCTGACCACATCGATGCGTGAGACACGGTCAGGCGTTGGCAGACTGACTGGACCTGTTATCAGCGTAACCCGCGCACCTGCCTCTACAGCCGCTTCAGCCAGGGCGAAACCCATCTTGCCGGAGCTGTGGTTGGTGATGTAACGCACCGGGTCGATGTTTTCCTGAGTAGGGCCTGCAGTAATCAGCACGTGCTTGCCGGTCAGGCTCTGGCGCTGGAAGCAGTCGGCTGCGCACTGAGCCAGATCGTCGGCCTCGAGCATGCGGCCGAAACCGACATCGCCACACGCCTGACTGCCCGAGGCCGGGCCGAAAACGCGAAAGTCGCGCGTTTCGAGGAGGCGGGTGTTGGCCTGCACGGATGCGTCACGCCACATCGCCTGGTTCATCGCCGGGGCGATGGCAACGGTGGCGTCGGTGGCTAGCACGATGGTGGTCAGCAGATCATTGGCGATGCCTTGAGCCAGACGCGCGATCAGGTCGGCGGTGGCCGGGGCGATCAGGATCAGGTCGGCCCATTTGGCCAGCTCTATGTGCCCCATCGCAGCTTCGGCTGCCGGGTCGAGAAGGTCCAGATGCACGGGATGGCCGGACAGGGCCTGCATGGTCAGCGGTGTGATGAACTCCGCCCCGCCCTTGGTCATGACGACACGCACTTCAGCGCCCTGATCGCGCAGACGGCGGACCAGCTCGGCGCTCTTGTAGGCCGCGATGCCGCCGCCGACGCCCAGCACGATGCGTTTTCGATACAGCCGCTGCATAGACCTGCCTTTGTGATCGAGTGAGTACGCGACGGCCATGACGCCTCCCCAGGCCAGATCGACGCGCAAAAAGATGGGCTAAGATAGCACAGCGACCGCGCTGGAACAGCGGTGCCCAAACACATGGAGGTGCTATGAGTATTCGCAGTTGGCCCGTGGCCGAACGCCCGCGGGAACGCTTGTTGGAGCTAGGGGCGGCGAGCCTTTCGGACGCCGAATTGCTGGCGATCTTTTTACGCACCGGGGTGGCCGGGAAAAGCGCTGTAGACCTCGCGCGTCACCTTCTGAATCAATTCGACGGGCTCAGATCGTTACTGGATGCCGACCTGACCACGTTTACCTCTCAGCTGGGTCTGGGGCCTGCGAAGTTCGCCCAGTTACAAGCGGTAATGGAAATGGCACGACGGCACATGGCCGAGGCACTGCGTCGTGACTCAGCGCTGGAAAATCCGGCTCAGGTGCGTAATTACCTCAAGGCCCAGCTAAGGCACGAACCCCATGAAGTCTTTGCCTGCCTGTTTCTGGACAACAAGCACCGAGTCATGAACTTCGAGATACTGTTCCGGGGAACGATCAATGCGTCTTACGTGCATCCACGCCAAGTGGTGAAGCGCGCGCTGGCGCACAACGCTGCCAGCCTGATCCTCTGCCACAACCACCCCTCGGGCATCACCACCCCCAGCCGCTCCGACATCGACCTGACCAAGCGCCTCAAGGAAGCACTCTTGCTGGTGGACGTGCATGTGCTTGACCACGTGATCGTGGGGGACGGCGAGCCGCTGTCGATGGTGGAACGCGGGCTGATGTAGCGCTGGGCACGACAGGGCGGCGCTCGGATTATCGTTACCACGCTTTGCATGGTAATGCCGTTCTGGGCGCTCTGCGTCCGGTCTTCAGATGGGGCGTGCCAATGCAGGGCATTGGCACGCAATCATGCCGAAGGGCCGAGGTCAGTCTGGCCAGTTACTTCACTTGCACCTTATAAAAGTCCTGACGGCCGAACGGGCTGACCTGATAGCCCGTGACGTCCTTGCGCACCAGTGCTGCGGCTGTCGGGTGAGCGAGGGGGATCCACAGCGCCTGCTGCTGGATCTGCGCCTGAGCCTGGTGATACAGCTTGCTGCGTTGGCCCTGATCACTGATGGATTTACCGTCTGCGATCAGCTTGTCCAGGGCTGCGTCGCAATAACGGGCAAAGTTGGTGCCCGACTTCACCGCAGCGCACGAGAACTGCGGCGTCAGGAAGTTATCCGGGTCGCCGTTGTCGCCCGCCCAACCCATGAACAACAGATCATGCTCACCGGCCTTGGCGCGGCGAATCAGCTCACCCCACTCAATGACCTTGACCTCGGCATCGATACCGATCTGCTTCAGGTCAGCCTGCAGCAATTGAGCGCCCAGACTTGGGTTCGGGTTCAGCAGACTGCCGGAAGGTCGCGTCCAGATAGTGGTCTTGAAACCCTCCTTCACACCAGCCTTGGCCAGTAAAGCCTTGGCCTTGGCAACATCGTGCTTATAGCCCGGCAAGTCTTTGGCATAGCTCCAGGTGTTCGGCGGGTAAGGGCCGCTGGCCGCTTCCGCAGTGCCTTCAAAAACCGCTTTCAGGTAATTGTCCTTGTCGAAGGCCAGGTTGAGGGCCTGACGCACTTGCGGCTTGTCAAACGGCGGATGCTGGCTGTTGATCGCCACGAACGCGGTCATGAACGCTTCGGTCTTCTCGACCTTGAGCGAGTCGATCTTGCTGGCCGCCTGGATATCCAGTGGCTTGGGCGAAAGCGCTATCTGGCATTCGTCCTGACGAATTTTCTGCAGGCGGACATTGGCGTCAGGTGTGATCGCATACACCAGTGTGTCGACATCAGACTTGCCGGCGAAGTAATCCTTGAACGCCTCGTAACGCACTACAGCATCTTTCTGAAAGCGCTTGAACACAAACGGCCCGGTGCCTATTGGCTGACTGTTGAGTTTTTCCGGCGTGCCCGCCTTCAGCAACTGCGCGGTATATTCCGCCGAGTAGATCGACGCAAAGCCCATGCTCAAGGTGGCGAGGAAGGTCGAGTCTGCTCTATTGAGCGTAAAGCGGACAGAGTGTTCGTCTGGCGCCTCAATGCTCTTGATCAGCGCGGGCAACTGCATGGACTGCGCATGCGGGAAGCCACTCTGGGCAATCTTGTGCCACGGGTTCTGCGGGTCGAGCATGCGCTGGAAGCTGAACAGCACATCATCTGCCGTCAGCTCGCGGGTTGGCGTGAAATAGTCGGTGGTATGAAACTTGACGCCCGAACGCAGTTTGAAATCGTACGTCAGGCCATCGGCGGACACGGTCCAGCTTTCCGCCAGACTCGGGACCAGCTTGCCACTCTTGGCATCGAAGTCCACCAGGCGGTTCATCAGCACATCGGCTGATGCGTTGGTGGTGGTCAGCGAATTGTACTGAACGACGTCAAAACCTTCAGGACTGGCTTCAGTGCATACCGCAAGGCTCGATGCCTGAGCGGCAACCGGAAGTAACAGCGGAACGAGCAAAAGAGGAAGTGCAGCTAGGCGCATGGCGATATTTCCTGTTCAGAAAGGGCCCCATCTGCCGGTGCAGTCTGGTGAGGGACTAACCCTAGACTATGTATTGGCGCAGAACAATCGACATCGTGCGACGAGCGGTCGTTTTGACTGCACCCCCGCAGCGCTTGAGCATGGCGCCTTGCGAGGCGTGCCCCGTCGGGCTGCAGCGCTTTGCCTGTTGTTGCATCGAAGGGTTTCTGGTATAAAGCAGCGCTCTTTTCTAGGGGCCCGGTTCCTTCACTGTAGGTGTAGCCGGTAAGACCCTTAAAGAAACGCGGCGCCTGGCGCCAAATGACTGAGAGATTAAGCGGCCAACCCATGCCGGGTTGGGCATGTGGTTTTAGAGGGCTGAGGCATGTCGAGAGTATGTCAAGTTACCGGTAAGGGTCCGGTGACTGGGAATAACATTTCCCACGCAAACAACAAAACCCGTCGTCGTTTCCTGCCAAACCTGCAGCATCACCGCTTCTGGGTTGAAGGCGAGAAGCGTTTTGTTCGTCTGCGCGTATCTGCTAAAGGCATGCGTATCATCGACAAGCGTGGCATTGAAGTTGTGCTCGCTGAACTGCGTCGCGACGGCAAAATTTAAGGGAGAGAATCATGCGTGAATTGATCCGTTTGGTGTCGAGCGCTGGTACAGGCCATTTCTACACCACCGACAAGAACAAACGTACTACCCCGGATAAAATCGAAATCAAAAAATTCGATCCGGTTGTACGCAAGCACGTGATCTACAAAGAAGGCAAAATCAAGTAATTGATTCTGTCGACTACAAAAAACCCGCCTTCTGGCGGGTTTTTTGTGCCTGTCTGATCTGAGGCCTCAAGGGGCTCAAGCTCGCAAATTTTGGCCAAAAGCCAGAATGCAAAACACCCGACGCAACGCGCCGGGTGTTTTTTAAACGTGAAAGCCTTGTACCAGTACGATAAAGAGAACGGCTTTTGAATCAGCCGAAAATGAAACCGGACACCAGACCAGCCGTGTCGACTTTTACCTGCAGTCGCATTGGGTTGATATCCAGAGTAATGACGTCGCCGGGACCGACAACCTTCTCAAAACCGGTAATTTCGCTGATGTAGGCTTTGACGGTAGGCACGTAGCGGCTGCCGACAAGGTATTGAAGCGCTTGGGTGACAACTTCGTTTGTCATTTTCAAAATCCTTTTTTGAGTGAGCGTCCTTCAGTGGACGCACTCAGAATCACCCATAACGCCCCAAGCGATGCGTTATCTATGTATGTTCAGTCGCCTCGAACACCACATAAATCTTGCGACATGTTTCCAGCACCTCCCACGTCCCCTTGAAACCCGCCGGGATCACGAAGCGGTCGCCCGCACGCAATGTTTTGGCGTTACCTTCCTCGTCCCGAAGTACCGAAACGCCCTGAACGATTTCGCAGTACTCATGTTCGGTGTAATTCACCTGCCATTGACCTGGTTCGCCATTCCAGACACCCGCGCTCATCTGCCCGCACGGGCTGTTGTAGTGGTTATAAATTGTCTGTGCAGGGTCGCCCTTGAAGACCTTTTCCGGCGCCGGGCGGTAGTGTTCGGCTGCGGTGCTGGCTTCGCTGAAGTCGACGATACTTGCGATACTCATGATGACCCCTTGAGCTGAATACGTTGACGGTTTGACGAGGGAATCAGGCATAAGTGCCTTGCTGCCCCCATCCGGCCTGTTTAATAAAATCAACGAAAAGGCACCTCAACCGCTACCTCTGTCAAATATATTGGTTTTGATTGGCCGCTGGTTTAGGGTATCGGCTGCCCTGAAACATTCGAATTGTGTCTGAAATCAAGCATGACACACCCATATTCCGCAAGAGGAGGACATGCAAATGACCACCCTGACCCACGCCTACTGGGAGCAACGCGCCCAGAATCTGAAGATCGAAGGCCGCGCCTTCATTCAAGGCGAGTACACCGCTGCTGCCTCCGGCGAAACTTTCGATTGCATCAGCCCGGTTGATGGCCGGTTGCTCGCCAAGGTTGCCAGCTGCGACGCTGACGATGCCCAGCGTGCTGTAGATAGCGCTCGCAGCGCTTTTGAATCAGGCGTCTGGTCACGCCTGGCACCAGCCAGACGCAAAGCCGTCATGATCCGTTTCGCAGGGCTGCTTGAGCAGAATGCCGAAGAGCTGGCCCTGCTTGAAACACTGGACATGGGCAAACCCATCAGCGATTCGCTCGGTGTCGACATACCCGGCGGCGCCAGAGCCTTGAGCTGGAGCGGCGAGGCCATCGACAAGCTGTATGACGAAGTGGCCGCCACACCTCATGACCAATTGGGCCTGGTGACCCGCGAGCCGGTCGGCGTGGTTGCTGCCATCGTGCCGTGGAATTTCCCGTTGATGATGGCCTGCTGGAAGCTCGGCCCTGCGCTGTCCACCGGTAATTCGGTTGTTCTCAAGCCCTCGGAAAAATCTCCGCTGACTGCCATTCGCATCGCGCAACTGGCCATCGAGGCCGGTATTCCTGCAGGCGTGCTCAATGTGTTGCCGGGCTATGGCCATACTGTCGGCAAAGCACTGGCGCTGCATATGGACGTCGACACCGTGGTGTTTACCGGCTCGACCAAAATCGCCAAGCAGCTGATGATCTACGCGGGCGAATCGAACATGAAGCGCGTCTGGCTCGAAGCTGGCGGCAAAAGTCCGAACATTGTGTTTGCCGACGCACCGGATTTGCAGGCAGCCGCCGACTCCGCTGCCAGTGCGATTGCTTTCAATCAGGGCGAGGTATGCACCGCAGGTTCACGCCTGCTGGTCGAGCGCTCCATCAAGGACCTCTTCCTGCCGATGGTCATAGCAGCGCTGGGCACCTGGAAGCCTGGCAACCCGCTGGACCCGGCCACCAATGTCGGTGCGCTGGTCGATACACAGCAGATGAATACCGTACTGTCCTACATTGAGGCTGGCCACGCTGATGGCGCCAAACTGGTCGCAGGTGGCAAGCGGATTCTGCAGGAAACCGGCGGCACTTACGTGGAGCCAACGATATTCGACGGGGTTAACAACGCGATGAGAATCGCTCAGGAAGAAATCTTCGGGCCGGTACTGTCGGTATTGACCTTCGACAGCGCCGAAGAAGCCATCCAGATCGCCAACGATACGCAGTACGGTCTGGCCGCTGCGGTATGGACCGCGAACATCTCCAAGGCGCACCTGACCGCCAAGGCATTGCGTGCAGGCAGCGTATGGGTGAACCAATACGACGGCGGCGACATGACAGCACCGTTTGGCGGCTTCAAACAGTCAGGCAACGGTCGCGACAAGTCGCTGCACGCGTTTGACAAGTACACCGAGCTGAAATCCACCTGGATCAAGTTGTAATCCCAGGCTTCACGCTCCGCCTGGTATTGCCGGGCTGGAGCGTGAGTAGCGATGAGTGGGAGAATACTGTCGTGCCCACGCTCCAGCGTGGGCACGCCGTTCTGGACGCTCTGCGTCCGATGTTGAACGCGCAATAAGGGTTTGCAGGAGCTTGAAGATGCGTTGGGGGACATATTTTGCCGTGCTGGCGTCTGTACTGGGCGTCGGTCTGGCAATGGGCGTCAGCATGCCGCTGGTTTCGTTGCGTCTGGCAGGCTGGGGCTATGGATCGTTTGCCATCGGTATCATGGCGGGAATGCCTGCGGTAGGCGTGCTGGTCGGTGCTGCGCTGGCAAGCCGCCTCGCGGCGCGCTTCGGTACAGCTAATCTGATGCGCCTGTGCCTGTGGGGCGGCGCCGTATCGGTCGGGGCGCTGGCGCTGCTGCCGTACTACTGGATATGGCTGGTCCTGCGTCTGACACTCGGGGTCATTCTGACCATCGTCTTCGTGCTGGGCGAAAGCTGGATCAACCAGTTGGTGATCGAACGCCTGCGCGGGCGACTGGTCGCGCTGTATGGCAGCACCTACGCACTGAGCCAGCTGGCCGGCCCGTTGTTGCTGGGCGTAATTGGCACCCACGCCGACTACGGCTTCTGGATCGGCGTCGTGTTGCTGGTCGGCTCGCCGTTTCTGCTTCTGGGTCGCACCGGCGCGCCTTTGACCGAATCCTGCAATGTCACCTTCACCGACCTGCTTGGCTTCTGTCGCGGCATGCCTGCCATTGCCTGGGCCGTGGCGTTGTTTGCGGCGTTCGAGGCGCTGATCCTGACGCTGTTGCCGCTTTACTGCATACGCCACGGCTTTACCCCGGAGATCGCGCTGATCATGGTCAGTGTCGTGGTAGTCGGCGATGCCTTGCTGCAACTGCCGATCGGCATGCTCGCCGACCGCATCTCGCGGCGCCCGATGTTCACCGGCTGCGCGATACTGTTGCTGGCGTCCAGCCTGATGGTGCCGCTGTTGATCGATACCGTTCTGATCTGGCCGTTGTGGGCTGTATTCGGTGCCAGCGCAGGCGGGTTGCTCACCCTTTCACTGATCCTGATCGGCGAGCGTTATCGCGACAATGCGCTGGTGCGCGCCAACGCCCATGTTGCGCAGCTCTGGGGCATCGGCTGCCTGATCGGGCCCTTGGCCGCAGGTGCGGGCGGCCAGTGGGTCAGCGGCGAAGCCTTGCCACTGCTGATGGCGGCCGGCGCACTGGGGCTGTTGATTCTGATCAGGCGACGCGGTGCTTTCGGGGCACTGGCTGCGCCCGCTTAAAGCATTCTTTCAAGACCGATAGCCTGGCTCATCCACGCGTTGAAACGTCGCCACAAATCGCCAGGCTCGGTATGCAGGGTGTGGATCTGACCATTGTCTTCGGTTACCCACACCACCTTGCCATCCTCCAGCCTCGCCTCGTAAGTCAGCGACGGGGCCATACCCTGCAACGTCAGCTCGCGCAGTTGGTCGGCCAACTGCGGGCTGTCGACCAAAACCCCGACTTCGGTGTTCCACAACACGGAACGCGGGTCGAAGTTGAATGAGCCGACAAAGACTTTCTGCCGATCGAAGATCATCGCTTTGCTGTGCAGGCTTGATTCGGAGCTGGCCAGCGAATGGCTTTTCTTGAATAGATGAGGCCCGCTGCTGCGCATGGTTTCGGTGTCGCCCGGCTGGCGGCGCAATTCGAAAAGTTTGACACCATGTTCCAGCAGCGCCTTGCGATAAGGTGCGTAGCCACCATGCACGGCAGGTACATCGGTGGCTTCCAGCGAATTGGTCAGCAAGCTGACCTTGACGCCAGCATCGGCACGACCCGTCAGGTACAGCAAGCCTACCTGCCCCGGCACGAAGTAGGCGGAGATCAGCATCAGCTCCTTGCGGGTGTTCAGCAGTTCCGGAGCCAATTGCGTGGTCAGCAGCAGGTGCGGGTCGGGTTCGCCCTGCGCCAGGACTTTGGTGGGCGCATCCCACAGCGCCTGGTTGTAAGCCCAGACCAGTTCGTTGAGCCAGGTTTTCATGCGTGGCTGAGTCTTGTAGGCCATCAACCGATCATAAAGGGCCTTGTGCTGCTGGTGCGCCTGCTCAAGTGAGTCTTCAAGCTTGCGACGGGCTTCGGCAAGGTCCTCGCCGTCAGGCAAAAAGTACATGAACTCGGCGATAGGCTTGCTCAGTGTGCTGTTCCAGTACTGATCGAAGCTGTGCCCCAGTTGCTCGGCAACCGGCCCGACGCTGAGCATGTCGATGTCAGTGAAGTTCAGGTTCGGTTCGGCATCGAAGTACTCATCGCCCAGGTTACGTCCACCGACAATCGCCACACTGCTATCGGCCAGCCACAGCTTGTTGTGCATGCGCCGGTGCTGACGCGAGAGGTTCATCAAGCGACCCAGGCTACGAGTGATCCCGGTCTCGCGCCCCAGGTTTTGCGGGTTGAACAGGCGAATCTCGATGTTCGGATGGGCAGCGAGCGTAGCGATAGCCTGGTCTACCCCGTCGCTGGTGGTGTCGTCCAGCAGGATGCGCACACGAACGCCACGGTCTGCTGCTTTGAGCAACTCGTCGATCAGCGCGCGCGTACTCAGGCCGTCGTGAACGATGTAGTACTGCAGATCAAGGCTGCTTTTGGCGTTACGGATCAGTTCGGCGCGAGCCTTGAAGGCATCGCTGCTGTCAGGCAGAAGACGAAAACCCGAGCGCCCGTCGTGCGGCATCGCCATGGCCTGAATGGAGCGCCCGAAAGCCGACCCTGAAGGCGGCATGGCCTGGCTTGGCTCGCTGGCGATTTCCTGGTGCGCGCAACCGCTGACGCACAATGCAACCAGCAGGCAAAAGGGCAAGGCCCATGAATGGTTCAAATTGGTTTCCGTGTCTGTACATGGCTCGACTTGCGGATAAGACCGACAAAACCGGGAAAGATTTGCCAGCGTCAGTCAGTTTGCGCATTCAGTTGCGTGATTGTCTCGCCCACGATACGCACTGCGTTCTCGATTTCCCGTGTGGGTCTGGACGCGTAATTCATGCGCAGGCAGTTTCGATACTTGCCCGATGCCGAGAAAATACTGCCCACGGCGACCTGCACGCCTCTGTCCAGCAAGACACGGTTCAGGCGTTGAGTGTCAAAGCCCTCGGCCAACTCTACCCACAGCATGAAGCCGCCTTGCGGACGACTGACGCGTGTGCCTTCGGGAAAATAGCTCATCACCCAGTCGATGATCTGATCTCGACTGCGCTGGTACTGGGTACGCATACGTCTTACGTGCGGCGTGTAATGACCGCCTTCGAGAAAGTCTGCGATAGCCAGTTGCGGTTGAGGGGCAGTGGAACCGGTGCCGATGTATTTCATGTGCAGCACTTGCTCCAGGTAACGCCCCGGCGCCACCCAGCCAACCCTCAGGCCGGGCGCAAGCGTCTTGGAAAAAGAACTGCAGAGCAGCACGCGACCGTCTTCATCGAAGGACTTGATGGTGCGCGGGCGAGGGTAGTTGTACGCAAGGTCGCCATACACATCGTCTTCGATGATCGCCACATCGAAGCGTTGCGCCAAGGTGAGCAGGGCACGCTTGCGGTCTTCCGGCATGATGTAGCCGAGCGGGTTGTTGCAGTTTGGCGTCAACTGGATGACCTTGATCGGCCACTGCTCGAGCGCCAGCTCCAGCGCTTCCAGACTGATGCCGGTCAGTGGGTCGGTCGGAATCTCCATGGCTTTCATGCCGACGCCCTTGAGGGTCTGCATGGCGCCGAAAAAGCTGGGCGAGTCCACGGCAACGATGTCACCCGGCTCACAGATTGCGCGAACGCTGGCAGAGAGGGCTTCGTGACAACCGGTGGTGATAATCAGGTCACTGGCGCTCAAATTGCAGCCTGAATCGAGCATCAGCCGGGCGATCTGTTCGCGCAACCTAGGCACGCCATAGATGTTGTCGTAATACAGACCCGGCATGTCCTGATGACGACTCAATTGGCTGAACGCGCGCATCAGCGGCTTCAGAGTCGGGCTGGTGACATCAGGCATGCCGCGCCCCAGTTGGGTCACGGCGTCGCGCGGCGCCACGCGGATCAGCTCCAGCACCTGATCCCATTGGGAGATATCCACAGGCCTCTGCACCGGACGGCCTACTGCCGGAAGCGCAGGAGCGCGCTTGCTGACCGACACAAAATAACCGGACTTGGGTTTGGGTGACGCCAGGCCGTTGTCTTCCAGTAACCGATATGCCTGCTGCACAGTGCTCAGACTGACGCCGTGTTCGAGGCTTAGCGCACGCACCGAAGGCAGGCGGTCACCAGGGCGATAAAAACCGTTTTCGATGCGCGAGCCGAGTAGTTCGGCAAGGTTGACGTAGAGCGTCATGACGGCCTCTTGTTATTTACAACGCCAATAGCAGTACAGATGGGGCAGAAATATAGCATTCAGAGCTATTTATCAGCAGTCTGTATGGAAAATATAACTGCATTTTGAATCTGTATTGGTTTTGCCCGTCGTTTCATCATAGACCCACGCCCAACCAAGATGAGTGAATCGAAATGAACGGGTTCAGCGATGTGCGTCTGACGCTTCACAGCCAGGAACTGAATGACTATCGGGCGGCAGCCATCAAGACAGTCCGTCCGCAAAAGATCGACCTGCTGGCGGGCATGAGCCGCTGGGCGCGCTACCAGCATCGCTGGACATCCCGCCGCGCCTTGCTGGAGCTGACCGATGATGAGTTGCGCGACATCGGCCTCGATGCCCGGCAGGCCAGGGCCGAGGCCATGAAACCGTTCTGGAGGACGTGAGCCTTCAGCGCAATTCTTTCAGCCGGTGCCAGAGCATGCCCAGCGCCAGTAAGGGCGAACGCAGATGCTTGCCGCCCGGAAAGGTCATGTGCGGCACCTTGGCGAACAGCTCGAAACCATCACTGTGCTGCCTGCTGATGGCTTCGGCGAGCAAGCGGCCCGCAAGGTGCGTGGCGTTCACGCCGTGCCCCGAATAGGCCTGGGCATAAAACACGTTGGGATGGGACTTGAGCCGACCGATCTGCGGCAGGCGGTTGGCGCCGATACCGATCATGCCGCCCCATTGATAATCGATTTTCACGCCTTTCAGCTGCGGGAATACTTCCAGCATCTTGGGACGCATATAAGCGGCGACATCCTGCGGATCACGCCCTGAATAATGACAGGCACCTCCGAACAACAGGCGACGGTCGGCAGACAGGCGATAGTAGTCCACTGTCACGCGCTGATCGCAGACGGCCATGTCCTGTGGCAGCAATGCACTGGCCTGAGCCTCGCTCAAGGGCTCAGTCGCAATGATGTAACTGCCTGCGGGCAAAACCTTGCCGCTGAGTTCCGGGTTCAGGTCATTGAGGTAAGCGTTGCAACCGAGCACCAGGGTTTTCGCCAGTACCGTCCCTTGAGCCGTGTGCACCTTGACCTGCGAGCCATAGTCGATGCGAGTCACAGCAGAGTGCTCGAACACCTGCACGCCCAGCGCTTGTGCGACCGCCGCTTCGCCCAACGCAAGGTTCAACGGATGCAGATGCCCGGAGCCCATGTCGATCAGCCCGCCGACGTATCGATCGGAACCCACCACGCTGCGCATCTGATCAGGTTGCAGCAGCTGCAAAGCATGGCGATAACCGAGGCTGCGCAGTTCATCTGCGTCCTCGGCCAGGCTGTCCAGATCACGCGGTTTGTTGGCCAGATCGCAATAACCCCATTTCAGGTCGCAGTCGATGCCGTAACACTCGACACGCTGGCGTACGATCTCGACGGCCTCGATACCCAGCAGCTTGAGCTGGCGCACGCCGTCACTGCCAATGACATTGGCGAACTGCCCGACGTCATGGCCGACGCCGCGAATCAACTGCCCGCCGTTACGCCCGCTGGCCCCCCAACCAATCTTGCGCGCTTCCAGCAGCGCCACGCTCAAGCCGCGCTCGGTCAGTTCGATGGCAGTGTTGAGCCCGGAAAATCCACCGCCCACGACACACACGTCCACCTTCAGCTCGCCTTGAAGCACAGCATGATCCGGTTGCGGATGGCTGCTGGCAGCATAGTAGGAGGCAACATGAGGGGCGTCACGGTTCGGATGCTGAACGCGAGCGTTCATGGATTCTTCCTGTTGGCGATGTTTGTATGCAGGGGAGGATAAGCCGCTGTCATGAGCCTGCCAACTGAGGCAAACTCCCTGCATTGTGTGTGGATGATCGATTCAATGAGCTGCAACCGCCAAAAAGTCAGCGATCTGCGACGTCAGATTCCCTCGTTCGAGTGCGTGCCCGGCTGTCACGATTGCTGCGGGCCGGTCACGACGTCGCCCGAAGAAATGTCGCGCCTGCCGCGCAAGACTGCCGCCGAGCAGGAAGCCGCGCTCGATGAGCTGAACTGTGTCCACCTGGGCCCGCAAGGCTGCACGGTGTATGACGAACGCCCGCTGATCTGCCGCCTGTTTGGCACCACTGCAAGCCTGCCGTGCCCGAACAACCGCCGCCCGGTGGAGCTCATCCACCCGCAGGTCGAAAAACAGATACACGCGTACATGGCGTCGACCCGCCAGGTGCTGGTGTAAGCGCCAGAATCACTCGGGAACAGGCAGGTTCAGGCTTTCTTTCACTTCCTCCATCACGATGTAGCTCTTGGACTCGCGCACATGCGGCAGCTTGAGCAGGATGTCGCCCAGCAGTTTGCGATACGACGCCATCTCGGAAATACGCGCCTTGACCAGATAGTCGAAGTCGCCGGACACCAGGTGACACTCCAGCACGTGCGGCAGCTTCAGCACGGCGCGGCGAAATTCTTCGAAGGTGTCGCCAGACTTGTAATCCAGGCTTATTTCCACGAAGACCAGCAGGCTGGCCTTGAGGCTTTGCGGGTTCAGGCGGGCGTTGTAACCCATGATGATGCCCTCGCGCTCCAGCCGACGAACGCGCTCGGTACAGGGCGTGGTCGAAAGGCCGACCCTTTCGCCCAGCTCGGTAAACGAGATACGTGCATCTGCCTGAAGAATGCGCAGGATATTGCGATCAATCTTGTCCAGTTCGCGATTTGACTGATGTTGAGTACGCACGGGCAAGTTCCCCTCTACCAAAGCGTTTAATGCCGTGAATAAAAGCTGAATATAAACGGTTATACAGTGAGAAACACTGCCCGTAGCTCAATATACTGCGCACATTCTGGCTTTAACCTTAAAAATATCAGCGGATATCCGCGATGAGGTCGTCGACATGCGCGTTCTGGTCCTTGGTAGTGGCGTCATCGGTACCACCAGTGCTTATTATCTGGCGCGTACCGGTTTCCAGGTGACCGTGATCGACCGCCAGCCCGCTGCCGGCATGGAGACCAGTTTTGCCAATGCCGGCCAGGTCTCTCCGGGCTATGCCTCGCCCTGGGCTGCGCCAGGTGTGCCGCTCAAGGCCATCAAGTGGCTGCTGGAGCGCCATGCGCCACTGGCGATCAAAGCCACCACCGACATCGATCAATACCTGTGGATGGCCCAGATGCTGCGCAACTGCACGGCAAGCCGGTATGCCGTCAACAAGGAGCGCATGGTGCGCCTCTCCGAATACAGCCGCGATTGCCTGGACGAGCTGCGCATCGAAACCGGGATTGCCTACGAGGGTCGTCGCC
Source organism: Pseudomonas tremae (assembly GCF_001401155.1). Lineage (GTDB taxonomy): Bacteria > Pseudomonadota > Gammaproteobacteria > Pseudomonadales > Pseudomonadaceae > Aquipseudomonas > Aquipseudomonas tremae. The sequence goes on along the minus strand of NZ_LJRO01000073.1, from coordinate 70,322 downwards.
TGGGCACTACCCAGCTGTTCCGTACTCAGGCGCAACTGGACAATGCCGCCAAGGACATCTCGGTGCTCGAGCAGTCCGGTGTTCCTTATGAGCTGCTGGACCGCGAGGGCATTGCCCGTGTCGAACCGGCACTGGCCGGGGTGACCGGCATACTGAGCGGCGCATTGCGCTTGCCCAACGACCAGACCGGTGACTGCCAGCTGTTCACCACGCGGCTGGCGGAGATGGCGGTGGCACTGGGCGTCGAGTTCCGTTACGGCCAGAACATCGAGCGCCTTGACCACGCAGGCGATAGCATCAACGGCGTGTGGGTCGATGGCGTGCTGGAAACCGCAGACCGCTATGTGCTGGCGCTGGGCAGTTACTCGCCACAGTTGCTCAAGCCGCTGGGCATCAAGGCCCCGGTGTACCCGCTCAAGGGGTATTCGCTGACGGTGCCGATCACCCGCCCCGAGATGGCGCCGAAATCGACCATTCTCGATGAAACCTACAAGGTCGCTATCACCCGTTTCGATAACCGAATCCGGGTCGGTGGCATGGCCGAAATCGCCGGGTTCGACCTCTCGCTCAACCCTCGTCGTCGCGAAACGCTGGAGATGATCGTCGGTGACCTCTATCCTCAGGGCGGCGACTTGAGCCAGGCGAGCTTCTGGACCGGGCTGCGTCCGACCACACCCGACGGGACGCCGATCGTGGGTGCAACACCGTTCCGCAACCTGTTCCTCAACACAGGCCACGGCACGCTGGGCTGGACGATGGCGTGTGGTTCCGGTCGTTTGCTGGCAGATATCATCGCCCGCAAGACACCTCAGATCAGTGCCCAAGGGCTTGATATCTCTCGTTACGGCCACACCCAGGAGAATGCACAGCATGTCAATCCAGCGCCAGCTCACCAATGAGCGCATGAGTCAGGTCGTCGTCCACAATGGCACCGTCTATCTGTCAGGCCAGGTGGGCGATGACATGACCGCAGGTGTCGAGCAACAGACCCGGGAGGTCCTGAACAGCATCGAGCGTCTGCTCGACCTGGCTGGCACCGACAAGACGCGTATTCTGGCGGTCACGATTTACCTGAAGGACATCGACGCGCACTTCGCCGGCATGAACAGTGTGTGGGACAAGTGGTTGCCCAAGGGCTTCGCTCCCGCCCGTGCAACGGTCGAAGCCAAGTTGTGCGAGCCGGAAATCCTTGTCGAACTGTCGGTTGTCGCAGCACTGCCATAACGCTTCGCAACGGTCCGGCGCAGCCTCCACAACGCCGGGCTTTCTTCTTCGATTACTCTCTTCAGGCAACTACCGTCACCATGCGTCCAGCCCGCGCCCTTATTGATCTTCAGGCACTGCGCCACAACTACCAACTGGCTCGAGAAAGCAGCGGCGGCAAGGCCCTTGCGGTCATCAAAGCCGATGCTTATGGCCACGGCGCAGTGCGTGTCGCCCAGGCACTGGAGGCACAGGCCGACGGTTTCGCAGTTGCCTGCATCGAAGAGGCGCTGGAGCTGCGCGCAGCCGGCCTTCGCGCGCCCATCCTGCTGCTCGAAGGCTTCTTTGAAGCGGATGAGCTGGCGCTGATTGTCGAGCATGACTTATGGACGGTTGTGCATACGATTTGGCAACTGGAGGCCATTGAAAAGGCTCGCCTCGACAAGCCGTTAACCGTCTGGCTCAAGCTCGACACCGGCATGCACCGCGTCGGGCTGTACCCTTCGGAATATCGCGCGGCCCACCAGCGTCTGCTGGCCAGCGGCAAAGTGGCGAAAGTCGTCCTGATGACTCACTTCGCCTGTGCAGACGAACTGGACAGCCCGTCGAGCGCCGAACAGTACGCAGTGTTCGAAGCCACCTGCCAGGGGCTGGCGGCAGAAACCAGCCTGAAAAACTCGCCTGCCGTGTTGGGCTGGCCGAAGATCCGCAGCGACTGGTCGCGTACCGGCATCATGCTTTACGGCGCTACGCCGTTTGGCCAGTCGCAGCCACTGGCAGACCGGCTGCAACCGGTCATGACGCTGGAATCGAAAATCATCAGCGTGCGCGAAGTGCCTGCTGGCGAGGCCGTGGGTTATGGCGCGACCTTCGTCAGCGACTGCCCATTGCGGGTCGGCGTAGCGGCCATGGGATATGCCGACGGTTATCCGCGCCACGCGCCGTCCGGCACGCCTGTGCATGTCGATGGCCAGCGCTCCAGGCTGATTGGCCGAGTGTCCATGGACATGCTCTGCGTGGACCTGACCGGGTTGCCACAGGCCAGGCTCGGCAGTCGGGTCGAGCTGTGGGGCAAGGGCGTGCTCGCCAGCGAAGTTGCAGCGCAGGCTGAGACGATTCCATACCAGATCTTCTGCAATCTGCGTCGTGTTCCGCGTATCTATTCCGAAAACTGATCCCTGCGTCTCGGCGCCAGTCCTTTACGTTTCGGTTTCTGTCGAAGTGTTGTAAATATTGAACGCTGTTGCCATGATGGCGTTCATAACGACCTGACCTGACAAAAACCGGGGGAATGCCGCATTGGACGTGGGTGAACGGCTGCAATCGATCCGCAAGCTCAAGGGCCTGTCCCAACGAGAACTCGCCAAGCGCGCAGGCGTGACCAACAGCACCATTTCCATGATCGAGAAAAACAGCGTAAGCCCTTCGATCAGCTCACTGCGCAAGGTGCTGGGCGGCATCCCGATGTCCATGGTCGAATTCTTCTCGGAAGAAACCGTGCCGGAGAACGCAGCCCAGGTGGTCTACAAGGCCAGCGAGCTGATTGATATCTCGGACGGTGCCGTCACTATGAAGCTGGTCGGCAAGTCGCATCAGGGCCGCGCCATCGCGTTCCTGACCGAAACCTACCCGCCGGGCGCCGATACCGGCGAAGAAATGCTCGTTCACGAAGGCGAAGAAACCGGAATTCTCGTTGAAGGACGGCTTGAGCTGGTTGTCGGACACGACACTTACGTGCTCGAGGCAGGCGACAGTTATTACTTCGAAAGCACTCGACCGCACCGCTTTCGCAACCCGTTCGATGTTGCGGCGCGACTGATCAGCGCTGCAACGCCTGCTAATTTCTGACCGCCTTATGCCGATGAGTGCAGCGTGAAGACGACCCTGAAGAACCTGGCCATAGCGGGCACGTTGACGATTTTGGCGCTGAACACTCAGGCCGCCGACAATGCCCGATCCCCTGACGACATCATTGCTGCGCATTGCGTAGCCTGCCACAGCGTCGGCCTGCTCAACGCGCCGAAGATCGGTGACACGCCAGCCTGGGAAGAGCGGGCGAAAAAAGCAGGCGGCCTGGATGGCCTGCTGGCCAGCACCATCAAAGGCCTGAGCATCATGCCCCCGAAAGGCACCTGCGGCGATTGCACTGACGAAGAACTCAAAAGCACCATCCAGAGCATGTCCGGACTGAAATAACCCTATGATTCCGGTCCCTCACCTGACCGTAATCGCGCGGCATGGCGAAGGCCTCTCGTTCTTCACGCGCGTGGGAATGCATTTCGTGACGCTCCGCGTCACACTCTGGAGCATCAGCACGGTGGCCATGCAACACTTTCACTTCGTCACCGGTCCAACCTGCATCCAATAACAATTCAGGAGAGCCGGGATGCCGTATTCCTGTTCCATCGAGCAAGCCGTCGATCACGTTCTGGCGCAGTTACCCGAGCATATTCATCTCGGCATGCCGTTGGGGCTGGGCAAGCCCAATCGGTTCGTCAACGCCCTGTACCAACGTATCAGTCAGCTGCCCGAGCGAAGGTTGACGATCTACACCGCCCTGACGCTTGGTCGACCCACGCCGGGCGAGGGCTTGCAGGCGCGGTTTCTGGAGCCGTTTCTGGAACGGACATTCGGAGACTATCCGGAGCTTGAATACCTCTCCGCCCTGCGCCGCGACAAACTGCCCGCCAATATTCGCGTCCAGCAGTTCTTCATGCAGCCAGGCAGCCTGCTCGACAGTGCGCCGGCCCAGCAGGACTACGTCAGCAGCAATTACAGCCACGCCGCCCGCGACATCAACGCCAACGGGCTGAACCTGATTGCGCAGCTGATAGCGCGCGATGATCAGCGTCCGACCACGCTGAGCCTGAGCTGCAACCCGGACGTGACCCTCGATCTGCTGCCCATGATCGCCAAGCGTCGAGCTGCCGGAGAAACCATTCTGATGCTCGGCCAGGTCCACGCTGACCTGCCGTACATGCCGGGCGACTCGGAGCTGGACGTCGAAGCCTTCGATCTGCTGTTGAACGAAGACGAGCGCAGCACGCTGTTTTCGACGCCCAACATGCCGGTCGGCTATCAAGATCATCTGATCGGCCTGCACACCAGCACATTGGTGCGCGACGGCGGTACGCTGCAGATAGGCATCGGCTCGATGGGCGATGCGCTGACCGGCGCATTGCTGGCGAGGCAGGCCGACAACGAAACCTGGCGTAGCCTGCTGGCCGAGCTGAACATGAGCAACTGGCAGACCCTGATCGACCGGGAGGGCGGTACCCAGCCTTTCGCCAGCGGTCTTTATGGCTGTAGCGAGATGTTCGTCAACGGGCTGTTGGTGCTGGCCGATGCAGGCATTGTGCGGCGCAAGGTGTATGCCGATGCAGAGCTGCAGCGGTTGGCCAACATGGGCACCCTGGACGAAGACGCGCACCCTGAAGGCGTAATCGTGCACGGCGGGTTCTTCCTCGGGCCGTCGAGTTTTTACCAACGCCTGCGCGAGCTGCCTGCCGAACGCCTGGCACAATTCAACATGACTGCCATCAGCTACATCAACGAGCTTTATGGCCAGGAAGACCTCAAGCGCCTGCAACGACGCGATGCGCGCTTCATCAACAGCGCATTCACCGTCACGCTGATGGGCGCAGCAGTGGCCGACCAGCTGGAAGACGGCAGGGTGCTCAGCGGTGTTGGCGGGCAATACAACTTCGTCGCCCAGGCTCATGCACTGGAAGGCGCTCGTTCGATTCTAATGCTGCGCAGTTGGCGCGAGTCAGGCGGCGAGGTCAGCTCAAATATCGTCTGGCAATATGGCCATACAACGATCCCCCGGCACCTGCGCGACATCGTCGTGACCGAATACGGCATTGCCGACCTGCGCGGCCAGACCGACGCCACAGTCATCGAACGCATTCTGAATATCACCGACTCAAGGTTTCAGCCTGGCTTGATCGAGCAGGCCCAAAAGGCTGGCAAGCTGCCCAAGGATTTCCACCTCGACCCGCGCTTTACTCAGAACACACCAGAACGCCTGCGAGAAACTTCAGCGCATTACCCATCGTTGTTCACCGAGTACCCGTTGGGCTGTGATTTCACGCCTGAAGAGCGCGATCTGCTGCGGGCGCTGAACTGGCTGAAAAGCAAACTCAAGCTCACAGAAATTCTCGAACTGGGCAAAGCCACCCTCGATGCTCCAGAGCCGGAAGCCTTCCAGCAGCATCTGCAGCGCATGCAACTGGACAACCCGCAGGGCCTGCGCGAAGAGCTGTACCAGCGGCTGCTGCTGGCTGGGCTGCAGAATACAACCGGGCTGACGGGCTGATGCTCGTCCCCACGCTACAGCGTGGGGGACGCAGTTCTGGATGCTCTGCGTCCGATGTTGATGTGCGGGTACGAGACTCATAGAAGAGCCAACGCCAACTACACCACCGTAAGCACCAACATAACCGCAGCAACGAGCCCGCACACAGCAAACAACTGCTGTAAACGCGGGCCAGCAAGGTAGCGGGAGATTTGTCTGCCACCGACCAGGCCGGCAACCGCGCCGAGCGCGAAGGGCGCGCCTACCGCCCAGTGCATGACCCCGCTGAGCGAAGCGATGATGACACTGCCTGCAGAAACCAGAGCGATCACCGCCAGTGAGGTCGCCACGACGCTCTTCATGTCCAGATCGCTATAGCGGGTCAGCGCCGGAATTATCACAAAGCCGCCGCCCACGCCGAGCAGCCCGGACAGCAACCCCGAGCCCATACCGGTCAGCGTCAAGGCACGCAGGCACGGCATCGTCCAGCGCAGTCGTCCTTGCAGCGGGTTGAGAACGCAGGGCAGTATTTCTGCTCGCGGCGCAGCCTGGCCGTCACGCAGTTCACGGCTGGCCCGCATGAACATGCGCCCGCAGGCATACAGCAACACTGTCGAAAATATCAGCGCCAGCGGCGCGGCGGGCAGACGGTGGGCAAGCCAGAGGCCGATGGGAGACATCAGCACGCCGATACCTGCGATGTACCCTGCCGCGCGATAGCGCACGATGCCCTGGCGCAACCCCAGCACAGCGCCGACCCCGGCAGCCAGCCCCACCGCCAGCAGGCCGACCGGCGCTGCTTCGACAATCGTCAGCCCAAGCCCGAACACCAGCAACGGCACCGCGAGAATGCCGCCGCCTGCCCCGGTCAGTGCCAGCACCACCCCGATGATTGCGCCCAGACCTGCGCCCAATAACTGATGCTCAACCATGCGGAGCGTTAGCCTTCTTGGGTTTTGCCAGCCATTCACGGCCCTTGAGCATGGCGTTCCAGTACAGCGCGGGTAGCACGCGCTCTTTCAACCACCACGCCAGTCGAGTCGGTTTGCGCCCATCCAGCAACCAGCCCGGAAAGCTGGGCGCCACCTTGCCGCCATAGGTGAACTCGGCCAGCACGATTTTGCCTTTTTCGACAGTCAGCGGGCAGGAGCCATAGCCGTCATAAGCAGCCGAACCGCTCAGCCGACCCAACGCAACCAGTACATTATTGGCCACTACCGGTGCCTGTTTGCGGGCGGCAGCAGCGGTCTTGGCGTTGCTGGTATTAGTGGCGTCGCCCAACCCGTGAATGTTGGCAAACTGCCGATGCCGAAGCGTGGCAGGGTCCACATCTACCCAGCCGGCCGCGTCGGCGAGCGGGCTGTTGCGAATGAAATCGGGGGCAGTCTGCGGAGGCACGACATGCAGCATGTCAAAACTTTGCTCGACGGTTTCACTGCTGCCGTCGGGCTGGCTGCGAATGAACGTGGCGCGTTTCCCCGGCCCGTCAACAGCCACCAGTCGGTGGCTGAACTTGAGGTCGATGGCGTAACGATCCACATAGCTCATCAGCGCCGGAACGTAATCTGCAACACCGAACAGCACGCCACCGGCGTTATAGAACTGCGTATCGATCTGCGCGAGATACCCGGCTTTCAGCCAGTGATCGCAGGACAGGTACATGGCCTTTTGCGGCGCACCGGCGCACTTTATCGGCATCGGCGGCTGGGTGAACAAAGCGCGGCCCTGCTTGAGTTCCTGCACCAGTTTCCAAGTGTAAGGCGCCAGGTCAAAACGGTAATTGGACGTCACGCCGTTGGCACCCAGGGTTTCGACCAACCCGTCGATGGCTGCCCAGTCCAGCTTCAGCCCGGGGCAGACCACCAGTTGCTGATAGCCGATCGTGCTGCCGTCTTCCAGTGTCAGGGCGTTGTCCTGCGGTTCGAAGCTTGCCACCGCGGCCTTGATCCACTGCACGCCCTTGGGGATCAGTGAAACCATACTGCGCGCCGTCGATTGCGCTTCAAAGATGCCTGCACCGACCATCGTCCAGCCAGGCTGGTAGTAGTGGGTGTCGGCAGGATCAACAAGCGTGATCTGCAGCGAGGCATCGCGGGCGAGCAGGCTTGTGGCCGTGGCTATGCCGGCAGCACCCGCGCCGACGATCAGGATCTGACAGGTAGTATTCGAGGCATTCATTGCAGAGTTTCCAATGGCAGGCAGGGCTCATAGCGCATTGAGCGGGATCTTCAGATAAACGACGCCGTTGTCTTCGGGCTCCGGAAAGTGCCCGCAACGCATGTTGACTTGCACCGAAGGCAGCATCAGCACCGGCATCTCCAGCGTCACATCGCGGGCTTCGCGCATGCTGACGAATGTGTCTTCATCGACGCCGTCATGCACATGAATATTGCTCGCGCGCTGCTCAGCGACGGTAGTCATGTATTTCAGCGCCCGGCCGTTGGGCAGGTAGTCGTGACACATGAACAGAAGGGTTTGCGGTGGCAGGGCCAGCAGCTTGCGAATCGAACGGTACAAGGTGCGTGCATCGGCGCCCGGGAAGTCGCAGCGGGCGGTGCCGTAATCGGGCATGAACAGCGTATCGCCGACAAACGCGACGGTCTGTTCGCCGACCTGCACCAAGTAGCTCATACAGGCCGGCGTGTGTCCGGGCGTGTGCATGGCTTTTACCTGCAGCGTGCCGATGGCGAATGCAGCGTCATCATCCAGAAGTACATCGAACTGGCTGCCATTGCGCGCGAAATCCGACGATGCGTTGAACAACGCACCGAAAGTCTTCTGCACGACAGTGATGTGGCTGCCTATCACGATCTTGCCGCCAAGGTTCTGTTTCAGATAAGGCGCTGCCGACAGATGATCCGCATGTACATGCGTTTCGAAAATCCATTGCACCGAGGCCTGCAAGGCCCGTACGCGGTCAATCATCCGGTCGGCGGACTCAGTCCGGGTGCGACCGGACTTGGGGTCGTAATCGAGCACGCTGTCGATCAGCGCGCACTGCTTGCTCTCCAGGTCCATCACCAGATAACTGATGGTCCCGGTCTCGCTGTCGAACAACGCTTCAACGTGAAGCTTTTCACCAATGATCATGTGCAATTCCCATGGCTGTAATCGCCCCGAAGCTGTTTGGAGCTGGACGGTTGGCAGTCGTTGCATTGCAGTCTCAATTACCATGCCAACCACGCTGACGCACCTGGCGCTTAGTCATTGCAAGGGGCAGGTCTGTTCTACGCCTCGCCCGGTTGACAGCCGATCATGCCTGACTGCCACTTTCTGGCAGCTTGCTGGCAGTAAATGGCATAAACTGGCAGCCCGTTGACCAGCGGGCCACCCGTCTTCAGGAGCAATCATGTCAGTCATCGCCACCGATTTTACCGGCAGCCGCATGCAGTCGCTGGTGTCGTACCTCGAGCATGATCTGCGTCCGACCATCGTGCTGGACACCGACTACAACATCATCGCCGCCAATACCGCCTACCAGCGCCAGTTTGGCGTCGAGGGCACGCCGCACGTTGGCGAGAAATGTTATCGGGTATCCCACCAGTTTGCCGTGCCCTGCGATCAGGCCGGTGAGCATTGTCCGATGCGCAAGGCCCATGAAACCAGGTTGCCTGAGCGCCTGCTGCATATTCACCACACGCCGCGCGGCCCGGAGCATGTCGACGTAGAACTGCGGCCGATTCTGGACGATCAGGGCGAAGTGATCGCTTACGTCGAGCGATTGAGTTCAGTGGCGGTGGCGTCGGTCCAGCCTCAGCAACATGGGCTGGTGGGGCGTTCGGCTGCATTCAAGGAGGTGTTGAGCGCCTTGCAGCGCGCCGCGCCAGCGCAGATACCGGTGCTGCTGCAAGGCGAATCCGGGACCGGCAAAGAGCTGTTTGCACGTGCGCTGCATGCCAGCAGCTCGAGGTCTGCCGGGCCACTGGTGGTCGTGGACTGCACCGGGCTGACTGAAAGCCTGCTGGAGAGCGAGCTTTTCGGTTATGAAAAGGGTGCATTTACCGGAGCATTGCAACGCAAGACCGGCCTGGCCGAGGCCGCTCATGGCGGTACGCTGTTTCTCGACGAGATTGGCGAGGTGCCGCTGGCCATGCAGGTCAAACTGCTGAGGCTGATCGAGTCGGGGAGTTTCCGTCCGGTAGGCAGCCTGAGAACCGTGCATTCCGATTTCCGGCTGGTTGTGGCGACCCACAAGCCGCTCAAGGACATGGTCGCCGAAGGCAGCTTTCGTCAAGACCTGTTCTACCGAATCAGCGCCTTTCCGATTCGTTTGCCCGCCCTGCGTGAGCGCAGCGAGGACCTGCCGCTGCTGATCGACAGCCTGCTGCAACGCATCGCGCCAGGTGCTGCGCCACGTGTCGATAACGAGGCCATGAAACTGCTGAGCTTCTACAGCTACCCCGGCAACATCCGCGAGCTGCGCAACATCCTTGAACGCGCCAGGCTGTTCACCGATGACGGCATCATTCGCGTGCAGGATCTACCCGCTGAAGTGCGCGGGCATGGCGAGCCGAGCGGCGTTTCTTATCGCCGGCAGGATGATGGCCTGGAGAAGCTTGCCCACGCGCTGCGGGTGTTCAAAGGCTCACGCAGTGAGCTGGCCCAAGAGCTGGGATTGAGCGAACGCACCCTGTATCGGCGTTTGCGCGCACTCGGTATTTAGAGCCTGCGACGCAGAGCGTCACGACCGGCATTCCCACGCTGGAGCATGAGGAACGAGAGGTGCCTGGAAAACGCTACCGCGCCCAAGCTCCGCGTTCAGCGTTATACACAGGTCTTGAAGAGCGCGAAAAACGGGGCCTTTGCGGGAGCGGACTTGTCCGCAAAGACGGTATTTCAGACAACGCATGTTTCGGCGATCATACCGGCCCTTTCGCGAACAAGTTCGCTCCCACGCCCCACAGGCAGAAGCTCGGAGGCGTGTCCATCATTGTGGCCTTACTTGAACGTCACCACCCCGCCGGCCAGCGATTCGACCCGTGCCAGCGATTCAACGCGATAGCCCTGTGCATCCAGCTCGGCGCGGCCGCCCTGGAAGGACTTCTCAATTACGATGCCCAGGCCGGCGACAGTGGCGCCAGCCTGCTTGATGATCGAGATCAGTGCCTGCGACGCTTTGCCGTTGGCCAGGAAGTCATCGATGATCAGCACGTTGTCTGTGCTGTTCAGATGCCGCGGCGAGATGGCGACAGTGCTTTCCACCTGTTTGGTGAAGGAATACACGGTAGCCGACAGCAGGTTTTCAGTCAGGGTCAGGGACTGATGCTTGCGGGCGAAAATCACCGGCACGCCCATATTCAGGCCCGCCATCACGGCCGGTGCAATGCCGGACGCTTCGATGGTGACAATCTTGGTCACGCCCGCATCCGCGAACAGCCGGGCGAACTCGTCGCCGATTTGCTTCATCAGCGCAGGATCAATCTGGTGATTGAGAAACGCATCGACTTTCAACACCTGTTCGGACAGTACGATGCCTTCTTCGCGAATCTTCTTGTGCAGTGCTTCCACTTCAATTCCTTGGCTGCGCCATTGCGCAATAAATGATCAATTTTGTGTCGGCTAGCGTTTCAGCATCGCGCGAATATCGGCCAGCGCTGTGTTGCCGCGCACCGCTTTGACTTCCACTGGCGTGTCATCGGTGCCTTCCCAGGCCAGATCGTCCGGCGGCAGCTCATCCAGAAAACGGCTTGGCGAGCAGTCGATGATTTCCCCGTACTGCTTGCGCTTGGCGGCGAAGGTAAACGCCAGGGTCTGCCGCGCGCGGGTGATGCCCACGTACGCCAGGCGGCGTTCTTCCTCGATGGTGTCGGCCTCGATGCTGGAGCGGTGCGGGAGGATTTCTTCTTCCATGCCCATGATGAACACGTACGGAAATTCCAGCCCCTTCGACGCGTGCAAGGTCATCATCTGCACGCCCTCGGCACCGTCTTCCTCTTCCTGCTGACGCTCGAGCATGTCCCGCAAGACCAGCTTGCCGATGGCCTCCTCGATGGTCATGCCGCCTTCTTCGTCTTTTTCCAGCGTGTTTTTAAGCGCCTCGATCAGAAACCAGACGTTACTCATCCGGTAGTCGGCAGCTTTCTCACTGGAGCTGTTCTGCCGCAGCCAGTTCTCGTAATCGATGTCCATGACCATGCTGCGCAGCGCAGCAATCGGGTCGTTCTGCGCGCATTGCTGGCGTACGCCATCCATCCAGCGCTTGAAGCGTTGCAGGCGGTCGGTGAAACGGCTGTCCAGATGCTCGCCAAGGCCGATTTCATCGGTGGCGGCGTACATCGATACCTTGCGTCCGGTGGCGTAGTTGCCGAGTTTTTCCAGCGTGGTCGAACCGATTTCCCGACGCGGAACGTTGATCACACGCAGAAACGCATTGTCGTCATCCGGGTTCACCAGCAGCCGGAAGTAGGCCATCAGGTCTTTCACTTCCTGACGACCAAAGAAGCTGTTGCCGCCCGACAGGCGATACGGCACCTGATGGTGCTGCAGTTTCAGCTCGATCAGTTTGGCCTGATAGTTACCGCGGTACAGAATGGCAAAGTCGCTGTAGGGCCGGTCGGTGCGCAGGTGCAGGGTGAGGATTTCCATCGCCACCCGCTCGGCCTCGGCGTCTTCGTTACGGCAGCGGATGACCCGGATCTCGTCCCCGTGGCCCATGTCGGACCACAGCTGCTTTTCGAACGCATGCGGGTTGTTGGAGATCAGCACGTTGGCGCAGCGCAGGATGCGGCTGGTCGAGCGGTAGTTCTGCTCCAGCATGACCACTTTCAGCGACGGGTAGTCATCCTTGAGCAGCATCAGGTTTTCCGGTCGCGCGCCGCGCCAGGCGTAGATCGACTGGTCGTCGTCGCCCACCACGGTGAACTGGTTGCGCGAGCCGATCAGCAACTTCACCAGCAGGTACTGACTGGCGTTGGTGTCCTGGTATTCATCCACCAGCAGATAACGCACTTTGTTCTGCCATTTTTCCAGGATGTCGGCGTGTTCCTGGAAGAGTTTGACCGGCATCAGGATCAGGTCATCGAAGTCCACCGCGTTGTACGCCTTGAGCGTGCGCTGATAGTGGGTGTAGACGATGGCAGCAGTCTGTTCCTTGGGGTTGCGAGCGTTTTCCAGGGCCTCGGCGGGCAGGATCAGATCGTTTTTCCACGAGCCGATCATGTTCTTGATTTCGTCGACACCGTCGTCGCCGGAATACTCTTTTTGCATGATGTCGGTCATCAGGGCCTTGACGTCGGTCTCGTCGAAGATCGAGAAGCCCGGCTTGTAACCCAGCCGCGTGTGTTCCTTGCGGATGATGTTGAGGCCCAGATTATGGAAGGTCGAGACCGTCAGACCACGCCCTTCGCCACCTCTGAGCAATGTGCCGACCCGCTCTTTCATTTCGCGCGCGGCCTTGTTGGTGAAGGTCATGGCGACGATGTACTGGGCCCGGATCCCGCAATTCTGGATCAGGTGGGCAATTTTGCGAGTGATCACGCTGGTCTTGCCGGAACCAGCACCGGCGAGCACCAAAAGAGGGCCGCCGACGTAGTTCACGGCTTCCTGCTGCCGGGGATTGAGTCGGGACATGGCGGTAAGAGGGGTCGTCTGCGAAAAAGGTCGGGCATTTTAACAGGCCCACAGGTTTGTGCAGCGATCATCGCGACGGGCAGTGACCGCTATCTAATTTTTCTGGTTTTGTTACATTTGCGCCGCGACGCGACGATACGTGTATCTGTTGGGCTCCCGCGAGAGCGTGGCCACCGGTTTTTCCTTTGTGCTTAGGAAGTTAGATTGCCTACACCTGTCGAACCCCTGCGATTGCTTTTATTGGCACACGAGCCTTTCTGGCAGGCGCTCCTGAACGGTTGCGTCGCCGCACCGAGTGGTAACATCACACTGCTGCATGGCGCGAACTGGGACGTTTTCAGTGCCCGGTACGGTGATGAACGCAATACCGTCCTGCTGACCACCCCCGACCTGCAGCCCAGAACCGGCGCTTGCCTGCTACCCACCGTAGTGCTGCTGGAAGAGGAACCGCTGGTCGCGCCGAGCGGTGTCTGCGACTGGCTGGTGCGCGACACGCTGACCGGCGATGTACTGCGCCGTTGCCTGCGTTATGTGCATGAGCGCAGCAGCCTGGAAGACACCTTGCGTCGCCTGGCAGGTCAGGACCCCTTGACCGGCATCGCCAACCGCCAGGGTTTTCAGGCCCAGCTGGCCACCCGTCTGGCCGAGGGTGGCAACCTGGCGATGGGGCATCTGGACCTGGACAACTTCCGCCGCGCCAACGACTCGCTGGGGCATCAGGCCGGTGACCGGCTGATTCTGCAAGTGGTGGCGCGCCTGAAAAACCAGCTGGACGCCGGTGATCAGATCGCCCGACTCGGCGGCGACGAATTCGCTCTGCTGATCGATACCCAAGCCACGCCCGCACGCGCCCTGCAACTGGCCGAACGCATTACCGACGTTCTGGCAGAGCCTTACTGGATCGATGGCGAAAGCCTGCTGCTGGGTTGCAGCCTGGGCATTGCCCACTCGCAGAGCCGTCTCGAAGCCGACCCGCTGATGTGGCACGCACATATTGCGATGCGTCAGGCCAAGAGCATCCAGGGCTGCACGTTCCACCTGTTCGACGAGCGCATCAACCGCAACGCTCGCAGCCTCGCCGACCTGGAAGGCGAGCTGCGTCGTGCCTTGCGCCGTGACGAGATGGAGCTGCATTACCAACCGCGACTGTGCCTGAGCAGCGGCCGCGTGGTCGGCCTGGAAGCGCTGGTGCGCTGGCGTCACCAAGAGCGCGGGCTGCTGGCGCCCAGCGAGTTCGTGCCGCTGGCAGAGCAGAGCGGCCTGATCGTGCCGCTCGGTTACTGGGTTATCTTGCGCGCCCTGCGCGACATGCAGACGTTGCGCGAGCAGGGCTTTGCGCCGCTGCACATGGCGATCAACCTGTCGTTCAGGCAGTTTCAGGACAGCCAGTTATTGCCGACATTGAGCCGCCTCATAGAGCAACACAGTGTTGACGCGCGCTGGCTGGAATTCGAGCTGACCGAAACCGCAATCATGCGGCGCAGTGACCAGGTCAGACAGACCATGGAAGCATTGCGACGGCTGGGCGTGCGGTTCTCGCTGGACGACTTCGGCACTGGCTATTCATCGTTCATGCACCTCAACAGCCTGCCCATCGCGCTGCTCAAGATCGACATGGGTTTTGTCAGCCAGATGGAAACACGCGAAGAAAACCGCAAGCTGGTCAACGCGATGATCAATCTGGCGCACAACCTGAACCTGGAAGTGGTTGCCGAAGGCGTCGAAACCGTCGGGCAACTGGAGTTGCTGCGCAGTTTCGGTTGCGATCAGGTGCAGGGCTATTTGCTGAGCAGGCCACTGCCGCTGGATGAACTGATGACCTATCTGTACTCGGAAGCCTCACACACAGAAGCTTTGACTTCCGCCTGAGCAGGCGCCAGGTCAGCCCGAAACAAGCAGCCCTGCGGCCTGCCGCCGCAACAGGCGGGTGGTCTTCCATTCAAACGCATACGTCAGCGCCACTGCCGAACAGAACAGGCCCAGCGCCAGCCCCCACCAGACGCCTGATGCGCCAGCGTCGGTAGAGAAGCCGAGTACCCAGGCGGCAGGCGCGGCGATCAGCCAGTAACAGCCCAGACCGATCAGAAAGGTCGTGCGTGCATCCTTGAGCCCGCGAATCGCGCCCATAGCAATCGTCTGGGTGCCGTCGAAGAACTCGAACAACGCTGCAATGGCCAGCAGTTTGGCGGCCAGCACGACAATCTCAGCGAACGCCGGGTCATCGATATCCAGAAACAGGCCGATGACCAGATGCGGTGCCAGCCAGAACAGCATCCCGAACATCAGCATCACGGCACCGCCAAAACCGATGCCCAGACGGCCAGCCATGCGCACCATCTCCAGGTTGCCTGCACCGTAATGCTGGCCGATACGCATGGTCACCGCGTAAGACATTCCCACTGGAACCATGAACGCCATCGACACCGTTTGCAGGGCGATCTGGTGCGCTGCCATCTGCGTGCTGCCCATCGCGCCCATGCAGAACGCTGCAAATGTGAACAGGCCGACTTCCACCGCGTATGTCCCGCCAATCGGCAGGCCCAGGCGCCACAGCTCTTTCAGGTGACTGCGCGACAGTTTCGAGAGCCCTTTGCTGATCGGGTAAGCCGCGTAGGCCGGATGCCTTTTGATATGCAGGGCCAGCGCCAGCGCCATGCAGTTGGTCACGATGGCTGTAACCAGCCCGATCCCCATCAGCCCCAGATTGGGCAGGCCGAGCCATTGATGGATCATCGCGTAATTGAGAACGAAGTTTGCTGCCGCGCCAGCCAGGCTGATGGTCATGACCGGCCCTGCACGCCCCAGAGCGCTGGTGAAACCACGCAAGGCCATGAAGCTGAGCAAGCCGGGCAGGGCGAAGGGCAGGGTGATCAAAAATTGAGCTGCCATATGCACATTGGCTTCGGCCTGCCCGAATTGCAAAAGGATCGGCTCAAGGTTCCACAGCAACAACGCAGCGATCAGCGCCATGCCCCAGGCCAGCCACAATCCGGCCTGGGTCAGGCGGGTCGCGCCTTCTGCATCGCCGGCACCATGCCGAATCGAAACCAGCGTACCGACCGCAGCCATCACGCCGACGCAGAAAAACGACACGAAGCTGTACGTGGCAGCGCCCAGCCCGCCGCCCGCCAGCGCTTCCGGTCCGATCTTGCCCATCATCACCGTGTCGGTGAACACCATCAGCATGTGCGCCATTTGCGATGCGATCAGCGGCCCGGCCAGGCGCAGGATGATCCAGAGTTCTTTGAGGGCGGGATGCTGCATGGTGGCAATGCTCTACGGCGGAGTTCAGATGGACGCCTATTCTGGGTGGATACGCGCGCAAGCACAAAACGATAAATGCGATGCTCAGCATGACTAAAACTCATGCGAGATGATTTGCGTTACAGTGACTGCCCATCGCCGGCAGGACGCTATGCATGTCCCGTAATCTTCCTCCTCTTTACGCACTAAGGGCATTTGAAGCTGCCGCACGACATACCTCGTTCACGCGCGCGGCTGAAGAACTATCAATTACCCAAAGTGCAGTAAGCCGTCATATACGCACCTTGGAAGAGCATTTCGCCTGCCGTCTTTTTCAGCGTAATGGCCGCAACTTGCAACTTACCGAGTCGGCACGTGCCTTGTTGCCCGGTGTACGCGATGGCTTCCTGGCGCTGGAGCGGGCCTGCAGCACCCTGCAGACCGAAGAGGGCATTCTGCGCATGAAAGCGCCCTCTACGCTGACCATGCGCTGGCTGCTGGCCCGTCTGAGTCGCTTTCGTCATCTGCAGGTGGGCAACGAGGTGCAATTGACCAGCGCCTGGATGGACATCGATGCCGTGGACTTCGCCCAAGAGCCGTTCGACTGCGCGATCCTGCTCAGTCATGGGCACTTCCCATCGGATTGGGAAGCTACCCTGCTGTTCCCGGAGCTGTTGATCCCAGTGGGTGCGCCGACGTTGCTGCAAGATCCGCCATGGGACGTCGAGCGTCTGGCCAAGGCGGAGTTGCTGCACCCCACGCCCGACCGACGTGACTGGCGCAC
Source organism: Pseudomonas tremae (assembly GCF_001401155.1). Taxonomy (GTDB): domain Bacteria; phylum Pseudomonadota; class Gammaproteobacteria; order Pseudomonadales; family Pseudomonadaceae; genus Aquipseudomonas; species Aquipseudomonas tremae. The sequence continues at coordinate 53,226 of NZ_LJRO01000073.1, read as the reverse complement.
CTGGCTGAACCGCATGGGCCTGACAGACCAGGTATCGCTCAAGGGCGGGCAAGTGTTCGACACCCTCGAGCTGGGAATGATTGCCGCAGCACGCGGCTATGGCGTGTCGATGGGTGATCTGCTGATGGTCGCCGAAGACGTGGCGCAATCGCGCTTGAGTATTCCTTGGCGCACAGCTGTGTTTAGTGGCGAAAACTATTATCTGGTGTGGCCGCGCACAAGGCCCGGTGCAGAGAGGTTGCGGCGCCTCAGTGATTTTCTTCAGTCGGAAGTGAAAGCCATGGAGTTGCCGTTAGTTGAAATACTGAAATGAAAATTTGTTTAGTATTGAACTGCCATCATTTGTTAATGTCTCGCCTCGCGCTCAAGTAACGATCTTGCTAGCCGAAGCATTTCCTGACGACTGCCCCTGCGGCGGCTTAAAACCTTAACTTAATTCAGCTGAATGGTAAGCCACGGACCCGGCGACTCCAATCATTTGGCGTGGAGTCTCTATGTCCAAGCCCCGTACCCGAATTGCCTCGCAACTCGGTATTGCTCTGGCAGTGATCCTGGCAGTTGTCATCAGCGGCAGTACGCTATTTGCCTTGAGGTCTCTGGACGCATCCAATCTGGTCATTCGCGAAGAACACATGTCGAGCGAAGCCAGACTGCTGGCCGATCAGCTCAACACGTTCCACAGCACGCTGCGCGACAGTACCCAGCGCTTGAGCGGATTGTTCGAGAAGCGCTTCGCCGGAGGCCTGAGTTTGCAGGCTGACAAGCCGGTTAACGTAGCGGGCACGCAGACCCCCGGCCTGTATTCCGGCGATACCGCGCTGAACAATGACTTTGCCGAAGTCGACGAATTTCGCTCGATGACCGCAGGCGTGGCCACGATCTTCGTGCGCAGCGGCGACGACTTCATCCGCATCAGCACCTCCCTGAGCAAGCAGGATGGCACTCGCGCCATCGGCACCGTGCTTGATCGCAAGGGTGCAGCGTATGAGCGCTTGATGGCCGGCCAGAGCTACGTCGGCAAAGCGGTCCTGTTCGATCGCTATTACATGACCCAGTACAGCCCGGTTCGCGACAGCAGCGGCAAAATCATTGCGGCACTGTTCGTGGGTTTCGATTACACCGATGCGCAGAAAACCCAGTTCGACAACCTGAAGAGTTTCCGTATCGGCTCCACCGGTTCGCTGGCCCTGCTGGACGACAAGGGCAACTGGCTGGTTCCGCCTGCGGGCGTAAAATCTCCGGAAGGCGCCGCAAAAGCCGTTGCGGACCTGGCTAGCAAACCAGGCAAGGCGCAGTTCTGGGATGAAGGTGGCGATGACTATTACAGCGTAGGCCAACCGTTTGCCGGTGGCCCCTGGACAGTCATTGCCAGCATGCCACGCAATGAAATCAGCGAAGTGACCTGGAGCGTGGGCACCCAGTTGGCTATAGGCAGTCTGCTGGCCATGCTGATCGCAGTCATCAGCGCCATCTGGCTGCTGCGCAGCAAGCTGCGGCCGCTGTCCGAACTGGTCCGTCAGGCAGATGCCCTGGGCGCCGGCGACCTGAGCGTTCGCCTCAACGTCACCAGCAATGATGAAATCGGGCAGTTGTCCGGCAGCTTCAACAAGATGAGTGAGGCACTGTCGTCGATGGTGTCGCACATCCGCATCGCCGCGCAGGAAGTCAGCAGCCGTGCCAACGCACTGTCCGGTCTGTCCGGTGGCGCTTTCGAGGGCATGGAGCAACAGTCCGGCGAGATCACCAGCATGGCTGGTGCCGTCGAGGAGTTCAGTGCCACGTCGATGAACATTGCCGACAACATGGGCAATACCGAGCGTCTGGCGCAGGAAAATGCGCAACAGACCCGAATCGGTCGGACCTCGATGGACGAAGCGTCTTCATCGCTGCAACAGATCGCGACCTCTCTCGGCAGCACGGCGAAGGTCATCGACACACTGGGCCAGCGTTCACAGGAAATCGGCAGTATCGTCGGGGTGATTACCTCGATTGCCGACCAGACCAACCTGCTCGCCCTCAACGCCGCCATCGAGGCTGCACGTGCCGGTGAACAAGGCCGCGGCTTTGCCGTGGTGGCGGATGAAGTTCGCAGCCTGGCGTCACGGACGCGCGAAGCCACTGACGAAATCTCCGGCATGATCGCCAGCATCCAGCAGGAAACCGGCAACGCGATCAGCACCATGCAACAGGGCAACACCCTGATGCAGGAAGGCCTGGCGCTTAACTCCAAAGTAGCCTCTGCGCTGGCGCAGATCGACGAACAGAGCCGTTCGGCAGGCCATCAGTTCGCAGCCATCACCACCGCGACCCAGGAGCAAAGCAGCACAGCGACCATGCTCAGCAGCAACTTGCAAAGCATCGCCATGGCCAACAGCGAACAACGCCAGGTGATGTCCAACCTCGCGATCACCGCTCAGGAACTGAACGGCCTGGCGACTGAGTTGCGCAATGAGGTTGACAGGTTTCGTTGAGTGCTCATATCTGATCAGCCTGCCAATGCTCAGCACTGGCGTGCGACCGGTACGCAGTAAACCGGGTTCAGGGTGCAATGGGCGGCCGTATTGCGGTCGCCGACATGAGCGCCCGCTCGCCTGGATATCAATGGTCGGTGTTAACAGGGCGGCCATTGCCGAGCGGCAGGCAGCCTGGGTGTCTGAGTTGCCATAGTCGTCTCTGCTGATAAGTGATTTGTCACCATGTATCTCAAATGAGACACAAGCAACGCCTCGCGTCATCAGCCCTTATTTCGCCAAGTGAGTTCGAGTTGAGCTCAGGTTAGCGCTTTCACGAAATTGAATAGTCAGCCGATAACCCGCTGTATCAGCGGATATTTCCGATAACCCCGCATCACCAGACGCCGACTCTTTGAAAGCCCCTACACTGTCTTGACTGATGCCTGAACCCGACGCGGATGTTTCAGCAGAATCCCCGGAATACCTCATCCAGCCCACCGCAATTACCCCGTCAAGGATTCCGACCATGAAGCAATATGTTGAAGACTATCAGCCCACCGAAGGCTTTCCCCCTGCAACGGGCTATGTAGAAGGTGATTCGGTCTCTCCAAAGGCGATGATTTTCCATATCCTGAAAGACACGGGCGCCGAGGTTGAAGTGCTGGATATCGGGTTTGGCTCCGGTACGCTGGGGGCTTTGATCAAATCAAACCCGGACACTGCACACTGGTCGGTGGACGGCATCGATGGCTGGGAAGCCAATTGCCAGAATTCGCAGCTGTATGAAAACGCCACCTACCGCAATATCTGGCATGGCCTGGCTCAGGAATTGTCATCCGAGCGACTGGCCCAGTACCGGATAATCTGCCTGCTGGACGTGGTCGAGCACCTGACGGCTGACACTGCCCGGTGGCTGGTGCGGACGCTGCTGTCCAGTCTGGGGCCTGATTCCTACCTGTTTATCAGCACACCTTTGTGGTTCTACCCGCAAGATGCTCAGCAGGACGGCGATCTTGAGGAACATCTGATCGGCGTACCGGCTTCGTCGATGATGGCGCTGTGTCCGCACCTTTATGCGGTCAATCAGCCGCTGATTGGCGGTTTCGTCTTCAGCCGCCGCAGCCTGGATTTCATCGAGTTTTTTCAGCCCACTGCGGATAAATCCTTTTCGTATGAGAAGGGCATGACCGTCGCCAAGGCTGTCGGGATGAAATTCGACCCCAACGTCGCGTTCACAATGGATTGACCCGGCAATCGGCTTGCCTCCCTTGGGCGGCAGGCGCGCATTGGCATGAACAATTCGTGGCGTATCTACGTCAGGTGCCAGTACGCGACATCAAAATACTGATTTATGACACTTTTATTTCAATGAAACCCGCCCTGTGCGATGCTGGCGCCAAGGCCAAAGGCCGACTAAAGCTTAGTGGAGCGCTACAAACCCATCCCCGCTCGCTACACGCTGCATCTTTAATTTTATCGCCTGAATGGGCAAAACTCAGGGGGCTTTCTGCATGCTGACCCTGCTCGATTTGTTGTCTGCCGTCGCCCTGCTTATCTGGGGCACGCATATCGTGCGCACTGGCATCCTTCGTGTTTACGGAGCGCAACTGCGCCGTCTGCTCAGCCAGAACATGTCCAGACGACCACTGGCCTTCATTGCCGGCATTCTGGTCACAGCCCTGGTACAGAGCAGCAACGCCACGGCCATGCTGGTGACGTCTTTCGTGGGCCAGGGCCTGATGACGCTGACGCCAGCGCTGGTGATCATGCTCGGGGCCGATGTAGGTACGGCGCTGATGTCGCGCGTGCTGACGTTCGACCTTTCATGGCTGTCACCGCTGCTGATTTTCCTTGGCGTGGTGTTTTTTCTGTCGCGCAAGCAGACCCGTGCCGGGCAGTTGGGTCGGGTCGGTATCGGTCTGGGCCTGATCGTGCTGGCGCTGCAATTGATCGTTGCAGCCGCTGCGCCCATCACTCAGGCGGCGGGGGTCAAAGTGCTGTTTGCCTCGCTGACCGGCGACCTGCTGCTGGATGCGCTGGTGGGCGCCATGTTCGCATTGATTTCCTATTCCAGCCTGGCAGCGGTGCTGCTCACCGCCACGCTGGCAGGCACCGAAGTCATTGGCTTGCCGGTCGCGATCGGCCTGGTGATCGGCGCCAATATCGGCAGCGGTCTGTTGGCTTTTCTCAGCACCAGCATGCAGAACGTCCCGGGCCGGCAGGTTGCGTTGGGCAGCCTGCTGTACAAACTGCTCGGCCTGCTGCTGATCATCCCGGTGCTTGACCCGCTGGTTGAATGGATCGACACGCTGGGCTTCCGGCCACAGGAGCTGGTCATCGGCTTTCACTTGATCTACAACACCACGCGTTGCCTGATCATGCTGCCCACGGTGGGGCCAATGGCGCACCTGTGTGCAGCCTTGCTGCCGCAGCAGAACGAGGTCGGCGGCCTGGCCAAACCTCGTCATCTGGACCTGGCCGCGCTGGCGACGCCCAGCCTTGCTCTGGCCAACGCCGTACGCGAAACGCTGCGTATGGGCGATCTGATCGAGAGCATGCTCGGCTCAATGTTGGCGGTGCTGCGCGGTACGCAAACGGCAGTCACACAGGAAGTACGCCGCCTGAATGATGATGTCGAAGCGCTCTACAGCGCGATCAAGCTGTACCTGGCGCAGATGCCGCGTGAAGACCTCGGCGAGCACGATAATCGTCGCTGGGCCGAGATTATCGAGCTGACCATCAACCTCGAACTGGCCAGCGGCCTGATCGAACGCATGCTGCGCAAGATTCAGCAGCAGAAGACCGCGCATCGTCGTTCGTTCTCTGAGGTCGGCCTGGAAGAGCTGGCCGACCTGCAGATCCAGTTGCAGTCAAACCTGCGTCTGGGGCTTTCGGTATTCCTCAGCGGCGACCCGGAAAGCGCACGGCAGTTGTTGCGCGAGAAACGCCGTTTTCGCGCGCAGGAGCGACGCCTGGCACATGCCCATGTCAGCCGCCTGCGGCAGAAGGTCGTGCAAAGTATCGAGACCAGCTCGCTGCACCTGGAACTGATCGCCGATATGAAGCGCCTGAACTCGCTGTTCTGCAGCAGCGCCTACGCAGTGCTCGAAACCGCTGACACTGGCGCCCTGTCCAGCGAGGACGAGCCAGAGCGATCACTGTGAACGTAAGGGCCGGGGTGAAGTCTGTTACACATACCGGCCCGCCAGGAAAGCTGTTTTATGCGTTGCCTGCTGTTCGCTTGTCTGCTCCTCGGCTCATTCCCTTCGTTTGCCCTTGACCGTCTTCAGGTCGAGGGCTATCTGCTGCCCAACGGTTTGCAAGTCCTTCTCAAACCCGGATACGAAAAAGGCCATGTCGCGATTCGGCTGGTCGTCGGCATCGGTTTCGATGACTTCCCGTGCCAGGACAAAGAGCTGCCGCACTTGCTTGAACACCTGCTGTTCAGCGGGGTTGATGACAGTGGCGAAGGCGGGCTAGAGGAGCGTATGCAGGCACTCGGCGGCGAGTGGAACGCCTTCACCAGCAATGCCGACACCACATTTGTGATCGAGGCGCACGCACGCAATCAGCGCAAGGTGCTGGACCTGCTGCTGGAAATCATGACCCGCACAGAACTCAGCCAGGCGCATCTGGATGGCGTCAAACGTGTCGTCGAGCGCGAAGACGGCGGGCACTCTTCACACTTGCAGCGCCTGCTGGACCGGCGCGATTCGGGCCGCAGCGCCAGCAGCCAACTGGCAGTAGAACTGGGTCTGAAATGCGCCGAGCGGCCAGAAGTGGGTGGCATCAAGCTTGAGCACATCGAAGAGGTATTCGCCAATTGGTACGCCCCCAACAACATGACCTTGATTGTGGTCGGCGACCTGGACAAGCTGCTGCCGGCGTATCTGGAACGCACTTACGGCAAACTGGCGCCTACCGACCCGATCGATCATCCCCCGCTGGCGCAAAGCAACGGTTCCGCCGAGCCGCGCCGTGAGCTGCAACGCGGCGGACTGGGTGACAGCGCAAAGCTGCACCTGATCTACCCCGAACCACAACTGGACGAGCAGCACGACGAAACCTGGGACCTGGTCAAGGGCTATCTGGACTGGGCGCTCTATACCGAGCTGCGCCTGAAGCGCAATCTGTCCTATGGCCCTTCGGCGGAGCGAGAAGTGTTCGGTGACAGCGGATTTTTGAGCCTGAACGCCGATGTAGAGCGCGACGATGTCACAGAAGCCGAGCAGGATATTCGGGCGCTGGTCGAGACCCTGCAGAAAGACGGCATGCAGCCCGCCATGTTTGCGCGCTTGCAGCAGCTCGCCATTGACCGCCAATCGTGGGCCACACAAGGCAACAGTGCGTTGGCCGACTACTATTGGAGTGCGCTCAACGATTACGAGAAAGGCCGCTTTGAAGATCCGGCCAAACGCATCAAGGCCGTCAGTCTGGAAACAGCCAATCGAGCCATGCGGCAGTTGCTTGCTCAGCCGGGTTATATGCGAATTGAAAAACCGCTGCTCAGCTATGAAAGCCTGTATGGCTTGATTTCCGGGGTGCTGAGCCTGATCGTTGCCTTGGGCATCTGGCGCTGGCGAACACGACACAAATAGCATTGCGACGCCGAACTGCACGTGGGGTGCAGTCATCGCGCAGCGTTTGTTACGCTGCGCGTTTTTTTGTATGAACAGAACCGAGTGAACAATCGACATGCTTGACGTGAACCGCTATGTGACACCCGTGCTCAACTTGATGCAGCGCTATCCGGGGCTCATTGCGGCATTTGGTTTCGTCTCCGGCATCGCCAGTTTCATTCTGGTTGATCGCCAGGCGGGTCTGGCGACCTGGATTGCCGTGGTGATGCTGATCAGCTGGCTGTGGCTGATGGTCGAAAACACCATGGTCGGGCTGCTCAACAAGGCACTGGGCCGCGAGATTCCACAAGGCCTGCTGCGTTATGGCACGCAGATGATCCACCAGGAAAGCCTGTTCTTCGTGTTGCCGTTCTTTTTCATCACCACCACCTGGAACAGCGGTCAGGCTGTTTTTACCGCAGCCTTGGGCGCCGCCGGGCTGATCTCGATCATCGATCCGCTGTATTACAAATGGCTGGCCCCGAAACGCTGGCTGTTCATGACGCTGCATACGCTGACCCTTTTTGCTGCCTTGCTCACAGCGCTGCCGATCATCCTGCATCTGACCACTGCCGAGAGCTACAAACTGGCGCTCGGCGTCGCCATGCTGTTATCGGCTCCCAGCCTGATGTCGAGCTTTGCGCTGAACACCTGGCGTAGCGCGCTGACCGTGTTCGCGATGATCCTCGCCATAGGCGCTGCGGGCTGGCTGCTGCGCTCGTGGGTGCCACCTGCCACGCTGTGGCTGACCGAAGTGGCGGTCAGCCCGGATTTCGACAACAAAAACCGTACACCGGGCGACAGCATCTCGCTGATCAGCGCCAAACAGTTGCGCAACGGCGGCTTGTACGCGTACACCGCCATCAACGCACCGCGTGGCCTGGACGAGCGCATCTACCATGTGTGGTGGCACGAAGGTAAAGAGATGGACCGCATCGCCCTGGATATCCACGGCGGGCGCAAGGAAGGCTACCGCGCCTGGACGCGCAAGCAGAACTTCCCCGAGGACGTTACCGGCCGCTGGCAGGTGAGGGTGCTGACCGAGGACGGACAGATGATCGGTGTGCTGCGCTTCGTGGTGACGGACAACGATCAACCGACAGAGAAGCGCCCGACCGGTCGAATCATCAAGCTCAAGCCAGGAGGCGACTCGGCGGAAGAGGCAACGCCTGAGCCTGCCCCCGAAAAGCCTCAGGCCAGCGAGCCTAAGGCGGATGACCCGGCTGCCGGTTCGACGCCAACCGAGCCCGCGCCGGCTGAATCGACGCCCGCCGAGCCGGCGCCTTGATGTCTTAGCTGGCGGTGGCGCCGAAGAACCAATAGCAGACGAAGATGGCCGCCACCACGCCGGAAAATTCGGCCAGCAGCGCGCAACCTACCGCATGGCGGGCGCGCTGAATGCCCACGGCGCCAAAGTACACCGCCAGTACATAGAACGTGGTTTCGGTACTGCCCTGAATGGTCGCGGCCGCCAAAGCGGCGAAGCTGTCCACGCCTTGGGTCTGCATGGTTTCGATCAGCAAGGCGCGCGCGGCACTGCCGGAAAAGGGTTTGACCATTGCAGTTGGCAGCGCATCGACAAAGCGCGTGTCCAGCCCCAGCCACTCCACCAGATGCCGAATACCTTCAAGGCCGAAATCCAGCGCGCCGGATGCCCGCAACACGCCCACCGCGCAGAGCATGGCGACCAGATAAGGCAGCAGGCTCTTGGCAACATCGAAGCCTTCCTTGGCCCCTTCCACGAAAGCCTCGTAAACCAGCACCTTGCGTAGCGTGCCGATGAGCAGAAACATCATGATCAGGCCGAACAGCGTGAGGTTGCCCAGAATGGACGACAAGCCCGCCAGTGCTGCCGCAGACAGCGTGCCAAGGAATGCCATGAACGTGCCCAGCAGCAGCGCACCGGGAATCAGGTAGGCAAGCACCACCGGGTCCCAGAGACGCAGGCGCTGCATGAACGCGACCGATAGCAGGCCGACGATCGTCGAGACGCTGGTGGCGAGCAGGATCGGTAGAAATACCAGGGTCGGATCGGGCGCACCCTGCTGGGCGCGGTACATGAAGATCGTCACCGGCAACAGCGTCAGGGACGACGCATTGAGCACCAGAAACAGGATCTGCGCGTTACTGGCGGCAGTCTTGCTCGGGTTGAGTTCCTGCAACGAACGCATGGCCTTCAGGCCGATAGGCGTAGCCGCATTGTCTAGCCCAAGTGCATTGGCGGCAAAGTTGAGGGTTATCAGACCCAGCGCCGGGTGGCCTGGCGGGACTTCCGGCATCAGGCGCAAAAACAGTGGCCCGAGGACTTTGGCCAACCAATCGACAATACCGGCCTTCTCGGCGATACGCAGAAAACCAAGCCACAAGGTCAGCGTACCGAACAACAGCACCATGACCTCGACCGAGAGCTTTGCCATGGCAAAGATGCTTTCGACCATCGCCGCAAAAATCCCCGCATTGCCGCCCACCAGCCATTGCACCAGTGCGGAAATCGTCGCCACGACAAAAAAACCAAGCCACAGGCCATTGAGCATCGGATAAGTCCCTCACAAGATGCGGGGATGATAACGGCGGGGTGCGCTGGAGGGAAATCGAGTGCTGCTGCGCCACGCATTCAGGATTGGACGCAGAGCGTCCAGAAAGACATGCCGACGCGGAGCATCGGCACGATAGTTGTGGGCACAATAGTTGGGGTTATCGTTCCTCACGCTCTCTTTGGCTGTATTCAGCGCCCGGCCAGTAGCTCCTGACCACGAACCACGGCGGCGCGGACCTGTTCAGGTGCAGTGCCGCCGATGTGGTTGCGGGCGTTGACCGAGCCTTCCAGGGTCAGTACGGCAAACACGTCCTGCTCGATCTGGTTGCTGAATTGACGCAGCTCTTCGAGGCTCATTTCCGCCAGATCCTTGCCGGTTTCCACGCCATATTTCACGGCATGACCGACGATTTCATGGCAATCACGGAACGGCAGGCCACGGCGTACCAGATAGTCGGCCAGGTCAGTCGCGGTCGAGAACCCGCGCAGAGCCGCTTCGCGCATGATCGCGTGCTTCGGTTTGATCGCAGGGATCATGTCGGCAAACGCACGCAGCGAATCGCGCAGGGTGTCGGCTGCGTCGAACAGCGGCTCCTTGTCTTCCTGATTGTCCTTGTTGTAAGCCAGAGGCTGGCCTTTCATCAGGGTCAACAAACCCATCAACGCACCGAATACGCGGCCGCTTTTGCCACGCACCAGTTCAGGCACGTCAGGGTTTTTCTTCTGCGGCATGATCGAACTGCCCGTGCAGAAGCGATCCGGCAGGTCAATGAACTGGAATTGCGCACTGGTCCAGAGCACCAGTTCTTCGGAAAAGCGCGACAGGTGCATCATGGCGATGGACGCTGCCGAGCAGAATTCGATGGCGAAATCGCGATCCGATACGCCGTCCAGCGAGTTGCCACCCACCACGTCGAAACCCAGCAGTTTGCAGGTCAGTTCACGATCGATCGGGTAGGTAGTGCCTGCCAGCGCAGCGCTGCCCAGTGGCATGCGGTTCAGACGCTTGCGGCAGTCCACCAGACGCTCGTAGTCGCGGCTGAGCATTTCGAACCAGGCCAGCATATGGTGGCCGAAGGTAACCGGCTGCGCCGTCTGCAAATGCGTGAAACCGGGCATGATGGTTTCGGCTTCGCGTTCCGCCTGGCCCAGCAGGCCTTTCTGCAGGCGTGTTATTTCGCTCAGGATCAGGTCGATTTCGTCACGCAACCACAGACGGATGTCAGTGGCCACCTGATCGTTGCGACTGCGCCCGGTATGCAGCTTCTTGCCGGTGATGCCAATGCGATCGGTCAGGCGTGCTTCGATATTCATGTGCACGTCTTCCAGATCGACGCGCCATTCGAAGCTGCCAGCCTCGATCTCGGCCTGGATGGTGTTCAGGCCCTCAACGATGGTATCGCGCTCGGCGTCGGTCAGAACGCCCACCTTGGCCAGCATGGTGGCGTGGGCGATGGAGCCCATGATGTCGTGGCGATACAAACGTTGATCGAAGGTGACGGAGGCAGTGAAACGCGCTACAAACGCGTCGACGGGTTCACTGAAGCGGCCGCCCCAGGACTGGTTGGTCTTGTCGGTGCTCATGGATTCACTCGTTGCTCAACAGAAAATGGCATGCCCGATACCTGGCACAAGGGCGGTAGCGATGATAACAGGGTTAATGCTTTTTTATCCCCGGAGCGCTTGCCGCTGACGAGGCCAAGGCCGAGACTGGAGCCATGCGAACCCAACCTGTGAAGCACGACGCTGGCCCCACCCCCGGCAAAGACTTTTTCCTCCCCGAACTGTGCCTGCCCCAGGCATTGCTGGTGCTCGTCGTTCTGTCCGAGCTGCTGGTGGTGGTGCTGGTCCTGGTCGAGCCAATGCGTGCAGGCTTCGACTGGGTACGCCTGGCACTGATGTCGCTGTTCGTGCAATGGATCGTGCTGCTGTCGGCTGCGTTGCTTTGTGGTCTGCGACCCTGGCTGGCGCGCCTTACGCCGGGGCTGGCGGGCATGCTCAGTTGCCTGCTGGTGGTCGGTCTCACTCTTTTATGCACCGCCGTGACAGATGTGTGTCAGCTTACTGGCAGGATCTCGGTCAGTGGGATGGTTGAACGCTACCTGCGTTATTCGACCATTGCGCTGATCATGTCGGCACTGATGCTGCGCTACTTCTACCTGCAGAGTCAGTGGCGCAAACAGCAGCAGGGCGAGCTGCGGGCGAGGATCGAATCGCTGCAGGCGCGCATCCGCCCGCACTTTCTGTTCAACACCCTCAACAGTATCGCGAGCCTGGTTGCCAGTAACCCGGTCAAGGCCGAGCAGGCGGTACTGGACCTTTCAGACCTTTTTCGTGCCAGTCTGGCCAAGCCGGGCAGCCTGATTACGTGGAGCGAAGAGCTCGCATTGGCAAAACGATATTTATCGATTGAGCAATATCGTCTTGGCGAGCGTCTACAGTTGGACTGGAGGGTGAGTGCAATTCCTGATGACTTGCCGATTCCCCAGCTAACCTTGCAGCCATTATTGGAAAACGCTTTGATTTATGGCATTGCTCCGCGTGTCGACGGGGGCGTTGTAACAGTCGAAGCGCACTATGAACGGGGGGAGTTCATGTTGATCGTCAGCAATCCCTATGAAGAAGTTGCCAACCGGCAGACTTCCAACGGTACTCAGCAGGCCCTGACAAACATCGGCGCACGTATTGCGGCACTTTTTGGTCCGCACGCCAGTCTGAGCGTGGAGCGCCGTGACGGTCGTCACTACACCTGTCTACGCTATCCTTGTGCGAGACTCACGCAGGAAGCCAGAGCTATATGAATGTCCTGATCGTTGATGACGAACCCCTGGCCCGCGAGCGACTGAGCCGCATGGTCAATGAAATAGAGGGTTATCGAGTACTGGAACCCAGCGCCGCCAATGGTGAAGAAGCCCTGGCGCTGATCGAAAGCCATAAACCCGATGTCGTACTGCTTGATATCCGTATGCCGGGCCTCGACGGCCTGCAGGTCGCTGCCAAACTGTGCGAGCGGGAAGTACCGCCCGCGGTGGTGTTCTGCACTGCCCATGACGAATTCGCCCTGGAAGCCTTTCAGGTCAGTGCGGTCGGCTATCTGGTCAAGCCTGTGCGCCCCGAGCACCTGCTTGAAGCACTGAAAAAAGCTGAACGTCCAAACCGTGTACAGCTGGCAGCCTTGACCCGGCCAGCCGCCGAAACAGGTTCAGGGCCGCGCAGCCATATCAGTGCTCGCACCCGTAAAGGCATCGAACTGATTCCGCTGGACCAGGTGATCTACTTCATCGCCGACCACAAGTACGTCACGCTGCGCCATGAAGGTGGAGAGGTGCTGCTGGACGAGCCGCTGAAGGCGCTGGAAGACGAGTTCGGCGACCGATTCGTGCGTATCCATCGCAATGCATTGGTGGCGCGTGAGCGAATCGAACGCTTGCAACGTACCCCGCTGGGGCATTTTCAATTGTTCCTCAAGGGTCTCAATGGCGATGCCTTGATCGTCAGCCGTCGGCATGTAGCGGGCGTTCGCAAAATGATGCAGCAGCTCTAGGGCCCCGACAGGGAAGCCGCCCGAGAGCCCGGAACGCCGAGACCGAGTCACAAAACTGATCGACATGTCAGGTCTGTGTGTTTTCCGGCAACTCGGTCCTCAACCCTCCTTGTCAGCCCTTCCAGCCACTGGCCGATTCGCCAATCGGAATCAGTGCGCTGCCGCGCGTTTTCAGTCAACGCTGAAGCTGTACCGGCTGAGCTGTTATTATCCGTGGCATCTACTCAGTACGGATTGTTCAATGTCCACTCGCGAAATCCGCATCGCCACCCGCCAGAGCGCGCTGGCGCTCTGGCAGGCCGAATACGTCAAGAGCCGCCTTGAACAGGCGCACCCCGGCCTGCTCGTCACGCTGGTGCCTATGGTCAGCCGCGGCGACAAGCTGCTTGATTCGCCTCTGTCGAAGATCGGCGGCAAGGGTCTGTTCGTCAAAGAGCTGGAAACAGCGCTGCTGGAAGATCGGGCCGACATCGCCGTTCACTCCATGAAAGACGTGCCGATGGACTTCCCTCAGGGGCTGGGCCTGTTTTGCATCTGCGAGCGTGAAGACCCGCGCGATGCGTTTGTGTCCAATACCTTCGACAGCCTGCAGGCGCTGCCAGCCGGAAGCGTCGTCGGCACCTCAAGCCTGCGTCGCCAGGCCCAATTGCTGGCACGTCGGCCCGACCTGCAGATCCGCTTCCTGCGTGGCAACGTCAATACCCGTCTGGCCAAGCTGGATGCCGGTGAATACGATGCAATCATCCTCGCCGCTGCTGGCCTTATCCGCCTCGGCTTCGAAGACCGGATCACTTCGGCGATCAGTGTTGAAGACAGCCTGCCCGCAGGGGGGCAGGGCGCAGTAGGCATCGAATGCCGCAGCGTCGATGCCGAAATCCACGCCCTGCTGGCGCCCCTGCATCACGAAGACACTGCTGTGCGGGTGATTGCCGAGCGCTCGCTGAACAAGCACCTCAATGGCGGCTGCCAGGTGCCGATCGCCTGTTACGCCATTCTGGAAGGCGACGATGTCTGGTTACGCGGGCTTGTCGGCGACCCTTCCGGCAGTGTGCTGCTGCATGCCGAGGCCCGCGCCCCGCAGACATCAGCGCAGGCGCTGGGTGTAGAAGTCGCCGAAGCCCTGCTGGCCCAAGGCGCCGCCAAGATCCTCAAGGCTGTCTACGGCGAGGCCAACAACGAATGAGCACCTGGCGCCTGCTGCTGACCCGTCCCGCCGAGGAATCGGCTGCACTGGCAACCGTGCTGGCCGAGGTCGGCATTTTCAGCAGCAGTCTGCCCTTGCTTGAAACCGAGCCTTTACCCTTGACGCCCGCGCAGCGTTCGATCATTTTCGACCTGCTCAATTATTGTGCGGTGATCGTGGTCAGCAAACCCGCAGCGCGGCTGGCCATCGAAATGATTGATGAAGTGTGGCCGCAGCCGCCCATGCAACCATGGTTCAGCGTGGGTTCAGCGACAGGACAGATACTGATCGACTACGGCCTTGATGCGAGTTGGCCAGCACAGGGCGACGACAGCGAAGCCTTGCTAGGGCTGCCGCGCCTGAAACAGGCGATTGCCGTACCGGGAAGTCGCGTGCTGATAATGCGCGGTGACGAAGGCCGCGAGCTGCTGGCCGAACAACTGCGTGAGCAAGGGGTGGAGGTTGACTACCTGCCGCTGTATCGCCGTTACCTGCCGCAGTACGCGCCTGAAGCGCTGGCGCAACGTGTGAGGGTGGAACGCTTGAACGGGCTGGTGGTCAGCAGTGGGCAGGGTTTTGAACATTTGCTTCAACTGGCCGGTGATTCATGGCCGGACCTGGCCGGTTTACCGTTGTTTGTTCCGAGCCCCAGAGTTGCCGGCATCGCCCGTGCAGCGGGTGCCCGGACAGTTATTGATTGCCGTGGCGCCAGCGCCGCGGCATTGCTGGCAGCGTTACGGGATCAACCCGAGCCTGCCGTCAAGGCGTATTGATCGACACCTGTCGTTTACGCTATTACGCCAAAATGCAAAGGATGGGATACGTGAGCGAAACAGCCTTGCCTAAAGACGAAGAATCGGTGTTGAAAACGCCTGCCTCCACGCCTGATCCGGTGCGCGTCGAGCGGACCGGAGCCCGCAGCAGCGGGCTGGTCTTCCTCGCATTATTGCTGGGCATCGCCGGTATCGCCGTGGCGGGTTGGGGCGTCTGGCAATTGCGCATGCTCCAGGCCGGACACCAGCAGCAGCGCGGCCAGGTCGAAGACATCGCCGAACAGACACTGGTGCTGGCTCAGAATGACCAGCAACTGAGTGCGCGTCTTGCGCAGCTTCCTCCTGCCGATCAACTGGAAGACAGCCGTCGCCTGGTCGCGCAATTGCAGGGTGATCAGCAGCGTCTCAGCCAGCGTCTCGAAACCGTTCTCGGGGCAAGCCGCAAGGACTGGCGCCTGGCCGAAGCCGAGCATTTGTTGCGTCTGGCCAGCCTGCGCCTCTCGGCGCTTCAGGATATAAACAGCGCCAAGGCGCTGGTTCAGGGCGCCGATGAAATTCTGCGCGAACAAGACGATCCGGGATCTTTTGCTGCCCGCGAGCAATTGGCCAAAAGCCTTGCTGCACTGCACAGCATCGAGCAGCCAGACCGTACAGGGCTGTTCCTGCAACTGGCTGCCTTGCGCGATCAGGTCACGCAGCTCAACAAGCTGGCCCCCGAGTATGAAGACAAGGGCGAGTCGCTTCTGGGCCTGACCTCGGACAAGACCGAGCAAAGCCGCTGGTCGCAGTGGTGGGATCAGATTTCCCGTTATTTCCGTGTCGACTTCAACGCCGACAAAGACATTCGTCCGATATTGGCAGGGCAGAGCCTGGCGCAGGTTCGTCTGGCCCTGAGCCTGGCGCTGGAGCAGGCACAATGGGCAGCGCTTAACGGCGAGCCTGAGGTGTACAGCAAAGCCATCACAGAGGCGCAGAGTGTCCTGAAAGCCAACTTCGATCAGGACGACCCGCAAGGCAAGGCACTCGTTCAGGGCCTTGATGCACTGGCCAGCCAGCCGGTATCGGTCAAGACTCCTGATCTGGCACCAAGCCTGAGTGCGGTTCAGGCTTACCTTGAACGCCGCCACGCCGCCGGCAAACCAGCCGAGGCGCAGCAAGGGGCCAGCCGATGAAGCGCTTCTATGTGCTGTTGTTTATCGCTATCGTCGCTGCGGCGCTGATCGGTGTTGCAGTCGCTGAACATTCCGGCTACGTGCTGATCGCCTATCAGAACTTCCGCTACGAATCGAGCCTGTGGGCGACGCTGGCGCTGCTGGTCGCCGTCCTGCTGGTGATAGCCGCCATCAGGTTGGTGATAACGCTGCTGACGACATCGGGAGGCGTGGTCAACCCGTGGTCGCGCCGTAACCGCAGCCGTCGAGTGCAGCTGGCGATCGAACAAGGTCAGATGGACCTGGCTGAAGGCCGCTGGTCCAGCGCACAGCGTCATCTGCAACGTGCGGCTGAAGCTGATGCTCACCCTCTGCTCTACTACATCGGTGCTGCTCGCGCAGCCAACGAACAGGGTCGCTACGAAGACTGCGACGCTCTGCTGGAGCGCGCCCTGGAGCGTCAGCCGCAGGCAGAGCTGGCCATCGCCCTGAACCACGCGCAGTTGCAGCAGGACCGTGGCGATACCGATGGCGCGCTCACTACGCTGCAGGCGATGCACCAGCGTCATCCGCATAACCCTCAGGTTCTTCGCCAGTTACAGCGCCTGTATCAGCAGCGCGGAGAGTGGTCCGATCTGATTCGCCTGATGCCCGAGCTGCGCAAGGACAAGGTCCTGCCGCCCAAGGAGCTGGCGGAACTGGAGCGCCGCGCCTGGGGCGAAAACCTCACGCTCGCCGCTTACCGCGACGACACCGATGGCGCACTAACGGGCCTGCCTTCGCTGGAAAAAGCCTGGCAAGGCCTTAGCGCAGCGCAGCGTCAGGAACCGCAACTGGTGCAAGCGTATGCCGATCAGTTGCGTCGTCTGGGCGCCGAAGCTCAGGCTGAAGAAGTGCTGCGCGTTGCGCTCAAACGTGAATATCACAGCCCCCTTGCACGACTATACGGGCTGGTACGCGGCGGCGATCCGTTGAAGCAGTTGCAGGTCGCGGAAGGCTGGCTCAAACATCACCCTGCCGATCCAAGCCTGCTGTTGAGCCTGGGGCGCATCTGCCTGCAAGGCCGACTGTGGGGCAAGGCAAGGGATTATCTGGAAAGCAGCCTGCGTCTCGAACGAAACCCGGAAACCTGCGCGGAGCTGGCTCGCCTGCTGGCGCAACTGGGTGAAACGGACAGAAGCAATAAACTGTTTCAGGAAGGTTTGGGTCTGCTCGACGAACGTCTTCTGTCACGGACGTTGCCCACGCTGACCAAGGCATAAAGATGCCCGAGGGCCCTGTTCAAGGGCTCTTTTTACCTGCCCTGCAACCTTGCGCACTGGCACGCAGGAACCTTCCTACGTCGATGAGTAAAATAACCGCATTGCAGCGTGATTGTTTTCCTCGGTAAACAGCGACGCATCCGTACGCAGCCACCTTGAAAGCGCCGAGGCCTTTCCTCTACCGTAATCGCCTCGTCCTTTGTTACGGATTTGCCATGTATCTGGCTCGTTCACGCTTTCTGTTTTTTCTGGCATCCCTGGCATGTGCATTGATCATCGGAACCGCTGTTTTTCTCCAGCAAGCCTTTGGTCTTGAGCATTGTGTGCTGTGCGTCGTACAGCGGGCCTTGTTTGTCGCCTGCGGTCTTCTGGCACTGGCAGCCGCCTGCCACGCGCCAGGCTGCAAAGGCTGGCGCCGCTACAGCTTCTGGCTGTTGCTGATCGCCCTCGCGGGTGCATGCACGGCAGGTGCTCAGGTCTGGCTGCAAACGGCTTCAGCCGATCAACTGATCCCGTTCATTGCCAGGCTGGAATACGTACTGGGCCTGCTTTCCCTGGACACGTGCGTTGACCGCCTGCGACATGACGCAATGCTCTGCGCAGAGGTTACCTGGTCACTGTTCGGTATCAGCCTGCCCGAGTGGAGCCTGCTGGCGTTCACAGGCCTGGTTCTGCTGCCTCTGTACCCTCTTTTCAGCGAATTCAGTCACTGGCTGAAAGACCAGGGGCAGGGCGCGCATTAAACGCTTGTATGAACTTTATCTCCTGCGTACCTTGATGGGCTAGTCGAGCGGGCATAATCTGGGCCGCACGCGTCACTGGAAACAGGCTGTCCTGACGCCCCGTCAGGCGAAAGCCTGATCAACAGGCTGGTACAGGACCGCACGCCCTAAAGGGAAGAGAGAAGACCATGCTGGAAAGTTGTCAGAATGCGCAGGAACGCTGGGGCGGGGTCAATAAGCTGATTGATCGCTGGCTACAAAGCCGCCTCGAACTGATCGAAGCCTACGACGCACTGGGTGACACACCCGAAGCATTGGCAGCCGATCGTGAAGGTCTGCAGAATTTTTGCGGCATCCTGGTAGACTACGTCTCGGCCGGGCACTTTGAAGTGTATGAGCAACTGGGTGACGAGGCCCGGGCGTTCAATGATGAGCGCGGGCTTGAACTGGCGGATACGATCTACCCCCGCCTGGACGTGATCACCAAGTTTGCATTGACGTTCAATGACCGTTGCGACAAGGGCGATTGCTCGGACGCTGCTGTGGTGGCCAAGGAGTTCAACCAACTGGGGCGCCTGCTGCACGAACGCTTCGAACTCGAAGACTGCCTGATCGAAGTGCTGCACACGTCTCACAAAGAAGACATCGCCGCTCAGGTCTGAACGATCACTGCGCCGACACTCCAGAGAAATACCGTTGCCAAAGGGTGCGTTCGCACCCTTTTTGCATTTTTGAACGCCAGCTGGCTGATTACTGTGAAACCGCGACCAGTTCTATTTCGAACACCAGCGGCGTGAACGGATCAATCAGGTCACCTGCGCCCTCGGCGCCATAGGCTTGGTCCGACGGTATTACCAGCCGCCACTTCGCACCAGTCGGCATATTCTGCAGGGCGCTGGTCCAGCCGCTGATCACGCTGTCGAGCCTGAACCATTGAGGTTGAGTGCTCTGATCGAAAATCGTGCCGTCCGGCAGGCGACCCACATAACGCACTTCAACCCGGCCGTTCACATCCGGCTTGGGGCCTGTGCCTGGGGTCAGCTCAGTCATGAGAATGCCATCGGCCAGTACCTTCACGCCCGGTTTGGCCTTCTCGCTTTCCATGAAACGCCGCTCCGCGCCCAATGCCGCTTCAGTCGGCGCATCCGTACCTGCAGTCTCGGCTTGCGCAACCGCTGCGTCGTGCTCACGCAGAATCTGGTCGATGCGCTCTTGCTTGAGCGCCAGCGGTTTGCCCTGATAGGCCTGCTTCAGGCCTTCGACCAGCGCCTTGAGATCAAGATCGGGGACTTCCTGGTGCAGACGCTCGCCAAGACTGGCTCCCAGACTGTATGCAAGATCATGGCTGTCATTGGCCGATGGTGCTTCGGCGGCCTGGGCCAAGGGTAGCAAGAGGAACAACGACGTTAACAGGTAGCGCGACATTAATGCTCTCCGGCCTGGGAAGTCAGCGATTATGCCAGCGCCAGGGCGTGTAGTGACGAGTGTTGCGAAGTGAATTTCACAATGCCTGCGCATCGTATCGAGCAATCATTTTTTGCAGTATGCAACAGCGCATCGTTAGTGGTGTCAAGATGCCCTAGCGGCGATGCGCGCAGAAGCCTAGTATGAGCCGCAATTTCGTCACCCAGGAGGTAAGTCATGTCGGCCAAAAAGAAGCCAGTAAATACTCCGTTGCATTTGCTCCAACAATTATCGGGCAGCTTGCTTGAACATCTGGAAGACGCCTGTTCCCAAGCTTTGGCTGATGCTGAAAAACTGCTCGCCAAGCTTGAGAAACAACGCGGCAAGGCGCAGGAGAAACTGCACAATTCCCGCATCAAGCTGCAGGATGCTGCCTCCGCCGGAAAATCCAAGGCACAGACCAAGGCGAAAGACGCCGTGTCTGAACTTGAAGAACTGCTCGATGCACTCAAAGAGCGCCAGACTGAAACACGCACCTACATTCTGCACCTCAAGCGCGACGCTCAAGAAAGCCTCAAGCTGGCACAGGGTATTGGTCGTGTGAAAGAAGCCGTCAGTAAAATCCTGACCACTCGCAGCGCCAAGCCTGCCACGCCAAAAGTCGCTGCCAAGGCACCGGCCGCAAAAGCGCCGGCAAAAGCACCAGCCAAGGCAGCTGTAAAGGCACCGGCTAAAACTGCCGCTGCCAAGCCTTCAGCAGTTGCGAAACTGGCTGCAAAACCAGTAACCAAACCAGCAGCAGTCAAGGCGCCAGTGAAAGCGGCGGCCAAGCCTGCTACCCGGACTGCCGCAGCAGCCAAGCCCGCTGTCGCTAAAGCAACTGCCGCCAAACCAGTTGCTGCCGCCAAGCCTGCCGCTGCCAAACCCGCAGCCAGAAGCGCCGCAAGCAAAGCGCCCGCGACCAAAACTACTGCCAGCACTGCAGCCAAACCAGCCGCCGCCAAGCCGGCTGCCAAAGCGCCGGTAAAAGTACCTGCGAAAGCAGCAGCCAAGCCTGCTGCGGCGAAACCGGCGGCACCTGCCGCTGCCAAGCCAGCATCTGCGCCGGCGGCTCCAGCCGCTGCACCGGCAAAACCTGCCGACAGCGTGACGCCAACCAGCGCTTCCTAAGCCTGGTCGTCGGTTCGACCCGCCGCAATGCGCAGCACATGCAGCGCATTGCGGTTTTCTTCTGCTGGCCAGGTTGCATCACTGTCGACAAGCCCGATCAGCCACTCCTCCGCATCCCTTGCTTCGCCAGCCGGCCAGTCCCCCGTCAGCCCCTCGAGCTTCAGCATCAGACTCTGCTCGGCTTCAAGTTCCAGTGCCTTGACCTTCGCACGCAGCCCGCCAAGCGCAGCGTCCTCAAGCGCCGCATTTCGCCATTCATTGCGCAAATCCCGCAGCGGACGCACCACATCGTCGTGCCAAGGCGTCGCCAGTTGTCTTATTTGCAGCAATCTTTGCGCGTTGCAGGCTACTTCACGCGTGCCAAGCCAGACCCCGCAAAGCACCATGCACACGTTGCCCCCATTGGCTTGCAGCGTCAGACAAGCCTGCTCCACACCCGGCCGGGTGTAGAAATCGAGGGTGAAACTCCAGAGCGCTGAAGGCATAGTGATCCACCTGTTCAGGACGAAGCTGGTAGACTCCGCCGCCATTATGATTCGACTTCAAAGCCTTACCTTACAGCGTGGCCCGCAACGTCTGCTAGAAGACGCCGAGCTGACCCTGCACGCCGGCCATAAAGCCGGTCTGATCGGTGCCAATGGCGCCGGTAAATCCAGCCTGTTTGCCTTGCTGCGCGGCGAGCTGACGCCCGACGCCGGCGATTGCCTGTTGCCCGCTGACTGGCGCATCGCTCACATGCGCCAGGAGGTCGATACCCTTGAGCGCATGGCGGTGGACTACGTGCTTGATGGCGATGAGCGTCTGCGCGAAGTGCAGGGCTCGCTGGCCGAAGCCGAGGCGGCTCAGGACGGGGCTGCTCAGGCGCGTCTGCATTCGGAGCTCGACAGCGCCGACGGCTACACCGCTGATGCGCGCGCGCGCAAGCTGCTGGCCGGTCTGGGGTTCACCAACGAACAGATGGAACGACAAGTCGGCAGTTTCTCCGGCGGCTGGCGGATGCGCCTGAACCTGGCGCAGGCACTTATGTGCCCTTCGGACCTGCTGCTGCTCGACGAACCGACCAACCACCTGGACCTCGACGCCATTCTTTGGCTTGAGGACTGGCTCAAGAGTTATCCCGGCACCTTGCTGCTGATTTCCCACGACCGGGACTTTCTCGATGCCGTTGTCGATCACATCGCCCACGTCGAGCAGCGCAAGATCACTCTGTATCGTGGTGGCTACAGCGCCTTTGAACGGGCCCGCGCCGAACGTCTCGCTCAGCAGCAGCAAGCGTACGAGAAGCAGCAGGTGCAACGTGCGCACATGGAGAAGTACATTGCGCGCTTCAAGGCCCAGGCCACCAAGGCCCGTCAGGCCCAGAGCCGCATAAAGGCGCTGGAGCGCATGGAGGAGTTATCCGCCGCGCACGTCGATTCGCCGTTCAACTTCGTCTTCCGTGAGTCCGACAAGATCTCCAGCCCCTTGCTGGACCTGTCCGACGCGCGTCTGGGTTACGGCGACAAGACCGTACTGGAGAAGGTCAAACTGCAACTGACGCCTGGCGCGCGCATCGGCCTGCTCGGTCCCAACGGAGCGGGCAAGTCGACGCTGATCAAGAACCTCGCAGGCGAGCTTGAGCCGCAGAGTGGGCGACTGGTCCGCGGCGAAAACCTCACCGTCGGTTACTTTGCCCAGCATCAACTCGACTCACTGGACGCCAAGGCCACGCCATTGCTGCACTTGCAGCGTCTGGCGCCCACTGAACGCGAGCAGACACTGCGCGACTTCCTCGGCGGCTTCGACTTTCGGGGCGCGCGTCTGGACGAACCGGTGCTGAATTTTTCCGGTGGCGAAAAAGCCCGACTGGCGCTGGCACTGATTGCCTGGGAAAAACCCAACCTGTTGCTGCTCGACGAACCGACCAACCACCTGGACCTGGAAATGCGCCTGGCGCTGACCATGGCCCTGCAGGAGTTTGGGGGCGCGGTACTGGTGGTGTCTCACGATCGACACTTGCTGAAAAGCACCACCGATGACTTTCTGCTGGTGGCCGACGGCCGCGTGCAGGAGTTCGATGGCGATCTGGACGACTACACGCGCTGGCTGGCGGATTACCGTTTGCGTAACGCGCCGGTCAGCACCACGCCGGTCAACGCCGACAAGACCGACAAGAAAGCCCAGCGCCAGCAAGCTGCGGCGTTGCGTCAGCAACTGGCCCCGCACAAGCGTGAAGCCGACAAGCTGGAACGCGACTTGGGGTTGGTGAACGAAAAGCTCGCCAAAGTCGAAGAGGCACTGGCCGACAGCGCCAACTACGACGCTGCCAACAAGGACAAACTACGCGATCTGCTGGCCGAGCAAGCGAAGCTGAAAGTGCGCGAGTCCGAACTGGAGGACGCGTGGATGCAGGCGCTGGAACTGCTTGAGTCCATGCAGGCAGAACTGGAAGCACTGTCGTGAGCGAGGCAAGGGATTGATGGAAGTCTTGGGGTTGCAGATATCCGCCTACTGGATTGAGCCTGTGCTGATCGGCGTGCAAATTCTGCTGATCCTGCTGGCCGGTTATGTTTTGCAGCGGGTCGTGGGTGGTTTTCTCACCGGCCTGGGAGAGCGTTATCCATTGCCGCCAGAGCTGCTGGTGCCGGTTCGCGGAGGGCTGCGCTGGCTGATCATGGGCAGCGCATTTGTGTTCGTGCTGGGCAGGCTAGGGGTTTCAGCCACAGTACTGTGGACGGCGCTTTCCGGCTTCGTGGCCGTGGCGGCGGTTGCGTTCTTCGCAATGTGGAGCGTGCTGTCGAACCTGCTCTGCGCCATTCTGATCTTCACCATCGGGCCGTTCCGCATCGGCGACATGGTTGAGCTGGTCGACACACTGGACAAGCCCGGCGTGAAAGGCCGAGTCGTCGCCATCAACCTGATGTTCACCACGCTTATCGAGACGCCAGAAGCCGGCGGCGCGCTGGTTCAGGTGCCCAATAGCCAGTTCTTCCAGAAGTCAGTGCGTCGCTGGCGCGGCAGCGATCTGTTTCCGCAGATGGTGGTCGCAAAGCAGCCGGATGAGCAGGATTGAAAACAGTTAGCCTTCCCAAGCATTAACCACTAATTTATCGGGCATTCGACTTTGCTTGAGGTGCGTCATGGCGCTTGAAACGTGGCTGGGCTTTTTCGCGGCCTGCTGGATCATCAGTCTTTCTCCCGGCGCAGGCGCTATCGCCTCGATGTCCTGCGGCCTGCAATACGGCTTCTGGCGTGGCTACTGGAATGCCTTGGGCCTGCAGATCGCACTGGTGGCCCAAATAGCGATTATCGCGGCAGGGCTTGGCGCGATATTGGCAGCCTCCGAGATGGCGTTCACACTGATCAAGTGGTTTGGCGTGGCGTACCTGGTCTATCTAGGCATCAAGCAGTGGCGTGCGCCGCCCACCGACCTTGGCGACGAATCTGCCGTGCGCCCCGTCGGCAAACCGATGACACTGGTAATGCGCGGCTTTCTGGTCAATATCAGCAACCCCAAAGCAATGGTTTTCATATTGGCGATTCTGCCGCAATTCATTGATCCGGCTGCGCCATTGCTGATCCAGTACGTGATCATCGCCGCAACCATGGTCGTGGTCGACCTGATCGTCATGGCGGGCTACACCGGGCTGGCGTCGAAAGTGTTGCGCCTGCTCAAGACACCTCGCCAGCAACGCCGCCTGAACCGCACCTTTGCAAGCCTGTTCGTGGGCGCGGCGGGCTTCCTGGCGACGTTGCATCGCGGCACGGCGTAGCCACTTATTCTGCGCTCATGAAAGCTCATTGTTGCGCGCTTGCGCCCTCAGGGGGCAAATGAACATTCCATAACATTCAACTTTTTAAGGCGTTTCCTACAAGAAAAAGGGACATGTTCTCTTTTTGTCTGTGCAAATCAGGAACAAGATCTGTTCGGGTTGATGGCTGGCTACGTAAAACGTGCGCTTCTAAAGTGGCCTCTCACCTCACCCACAGGTTCGCCAACATGTTTTCAAATACCCTGATCGCCTTTACTCAGCCCGCCACTCGCTGGTTTGGCAAGCCTCTCAAACTGTTTATGGCAGGTCTCGGACTGCTCGGTGCCAGCCTTTCCGTTGCTGCATCCAGTGAAGGCAATACACACCCCACCTTGCGCGCCTTGTCGGGCGTCTCGCCTGTCGATCATTTGCAGGCAGCGACCACAGCGTTGGTGGTAATCGACTTCCAGAACGAGTACTTCACCGGCAAGTTACCAATCCCGGATGGCATACAGGCGCTCGACAACGCCCGACGCCTGATCGACTTTGCCGATCAGTCGGGCATCCCGGTGTTTCATGTCCAGCACGTAGCGCCGAAAGACTCACCGCTGTTTGCCGAAGGGAGTCACGAAGCGCAATTCCATCCCTTGATGCAACCCCGTGCTCAAGACCAACATGTACAGAAGAGCACCGTAAGCGTGTTCGCCAGTACTGACCTGGACAGTCAGCTGAAAGCCCGCGGAATCAAGACCGTTATTCTGGCAGGCCTCATGACTCATGCGTGCGTCGCCGGAGCCGCCAGGGATGCAACCCCGCTGGGCTACACTGTAGTGGTAGCCGCAGATGCATCGGCCACTCGGGCGATAACCCGGTTTGATGGCAACTCCGTGACCAGCCAGCAACTGCATCAGGCAGCCCTGACTGAAATTGAAGACACCTTCGGGGATGTGCTGTCGACAGACCGTATCACAGCGTTGTCTCTGCGCTAGGCACATCGGGGGAAGGTTCTTGAACCAGTTGCACGCCATCAAGGCTTTTCGCAGCCTCGTCGAGGCCGGGAGTTTTTCCTTGGCAGCAGAGCGTCTGAACACCACACATTCGACGATCTCCAGGCACTTGCAGCAACTGGAACACGCCTTGGGTGCGCAACTGGTAAACAGGACCACTCGCCATCTGAGTGTGACCAGTGCCGGAGAACACTATTATCTGGCCTGTATCGACATACTCGACCGTCTGGATCAGGCAGCGCTGTCAGTCTCGTGTGCCAGCCAAAAGCTTGGCGGCTCCCTGCGAATCAGTGTACCGATGGTCATCGGCACTCTGGAGCTGGCCAGTTGGTTGCCTGCTTTTCAGAAGCGCTACCCGGAGATACGTCTCGAGTTGAGTTGTAGCGACCGGTTTGTCGATCTGGTCGCGGGAGGGTTTGATCTGGCTTTGCGTATCGCAGAGTCTTTGACAGATACCACCCTTGCAGCAAGGCTTCTCGCCGTATCGGAGGTTCGTCTGGTGGCGTCACCTGGCTATATCGCTCGCCATGGTCTGCCACGCACAGCAAACGACTTGCAGCATCATCAGTTGTTGGGGTTCTCTGGTAGCCATGCAGAATGGCTACTGACCTCGGCCACGGGTCAGCCTGAGCGCATAAGGCCAGCAGGCATGCTACGCAGCGATTCGATTGCAGCCTTGCACGCTGCTGCACTGGCAGGTTCGGGCATTGCTGCCTTCACTGACATCACTGTCAGACAACCATTGGCGCAAGGGCAGCTCGTGACAATTCTGCCCGACTGGAGCCTTGGGCAGCGTCGCTATCATGCGCTTTACCCGCAAACCCGCTACGTATCTCCATGGGTACGCGCTTTCATCGACTTCATGGTTGAGCATTACCGAGGCGCGTCTGGCTGACCTGGGTTGCTCTTGCACTGCTAGCGCAAGATTCGCGGTGCTTCATCTCTCGGCAGGCTATTTTGTGGCTCGCGTCGTTCGGTGAACCCGATCTCGCCACGCAACTGCTCACGTAACTGACGAGTGACGTCTTCACCGATGGACCTTGAGACTTCCCGAACAACCAGACCGCGATTGTGCGAGACCTTGATGTCACGCCCGTTCACCAGCTTTGTGTCCTGCCCCTCACCCATAGCGGTGAAGGCCGAGGTGACCTCGAAAGTACGTGTGTTGATCAGGCTGAAATCGGCAACAAGGGTTAGTCCAAGAATCGCCGAATGACTATTGGTGTTGGCTATTTCGCCGACGTCCTCGCGAAAGTCGATGTCCGAGACAGTCCCGAACAACACATAGTCCGCGCCTTTGAAGTGGCCGTCCTTGATACGCTTGATAACGTCGTAGACATCTTCCTTGGAGCCAGTGGTGTAAGGCGTACCCTGCACCAACTGGAACATCCCGGACTTTAGAATCTCGCCCTTGATGTCACCACTGAATTTGCGCAGCTCACTTTGCTCGATATAGCTGGTCCGCGACTCGTATTCGTCATAACTGGACGACGCTCGGGTACTGTAGTAATCCGCGCTCAGGGTGGAGCGTGCAGAAACGGTATGGATGTATTGCTCCACACGCTCCTGAAATGCCATATCCGTCACTGCCACCTTCGGGGCCGCCTGCGCCCCTATGGCGCAGACCAAGCTGATAATTCCGATCCATGTGCGCATTGATTAACGCTCCGTGGTTTTACGAATTTCTTTTTCATCCATCCACTCTGCAAGACCGCTTTCGACGTCAACCAATTGCAGGCTGAACTTGTAGAAGACGTCCTTGTAGTCGGCGCTGCGCTTGACGATGGAACTGATCGAGCCTTCCAGGCGATATTTGGCGGCGATCATATTGCCGGTCTTGGCAACAGTGGCTTTCTTGTACAGACCGCTCTGGTTTTGCAGCTTGAGCTGATCGACCTGGTTCTGCATCTGGTTGTCATCACTGGCAAAACGGGCTGTGCCGCTTTTCATCAACTGGGTCTTGATCGACGTTGTGATTTCACGGGTGTCGATATACTCGCTGGTCTTGTTCTTCACATCGTAGACCTGGACAACCGGGCGCCCTTGCAGGATGCCTGACTGGGCCAGAGAGCGAGTCATGCTTTCCGCGATCATTTGCAGATCGGTAGAGCCGAACTCATTGGTGATTGTCTCGACAGCCTTGGTGTCGCCGTAACTGATGTTCTTGCTGCCCAGACCCGGTGAGGTATTGGCACAGCCGTTAATCAGCAGTGCAGCGGCAGCGATGAAACAAAAACGTTTGAACAGCATTGTTTGATTCTCCAGAACCGAAAAATGGGCTATGAGCTCAAGGCGTATTGATTTCGATGCGGAAATCGGTAGCGCGCGGGACCGGCGCAATGGCTGGCAGCACGGCGCTTTGCGAGCCATACAGCGTCATGCTTTTCCAGCTTTCTTCATCGGCAACAGGGAAGCCATCGTTGCCCAGCCAGGCGAAGCGGTAATACATCATCTTGTTGCGGCTGCTGGTGTTGGTCAGTTGTGCCTTGACCGTCAGGAAGCCATTTTCGCGTGCAACGCGCATGGCCCCGACTTCAATATTTTTCATGTTACCCATCACTACTACCTTGCTGGCAGCACTGCCCGGAGCGGGCGGCGGCGGGGTAGCGCAGCCAGCCAGCAGGGCGAGCGCCAGCACGCCGAAATACTTCATGCACATGGAAAGTCTCCGTTCAGGGTTATTTGGCGGTGGCTATGGCCTGCGGCACGTTCGACGGATTGACCTGCGCCGCGAGACTGCCCGCAAACACCTGACTACCCAAGGCACGCAAGGAAACCACCTGGTAGCGTTGATCGACCTTGACCCGCACGTGAGAACCGCCCAGTGAGTTGGGCAGGATGATCTGATGCTCGCCATGCGTCAGACGCAAACGAGCGACGAGCGTATTGTCCGGCAACGTGCGCCAGGTACGTGTGTCGGCACCTTCGGTAACGGCCGAAGCAATTCCCACCGCAAGACCTGCCAGCGGGTTGACGTCGTTGAGTTGCTTTTGCGCAACACCACGGGTGATGGCGCGCACCGTGGTCCGCAGGATGATGCCCGGCATGTCGTCACGCAGCGCACGGCGTGACATGGTTGTGGTGCTGTTGAGCAGAGTGAGATTGAGTGGCTGGCCGTCCAGCACGATCTGGTTGAACGTCGGCGTGGTGGTATCCGCCGTTATGACCGGGAAAGACAACGGCGTGATGACCAGATTTCCGCTGATCGGCAGCGGCAATGGAATGCTCACCGAACCACGGGCAGGGGCAAAGCCACTCTGCACAATGATCAGCACCTCACTGTTACCGTCCTTGCTGACAGCGGCGTCGAGATCCTTGATGGCCTGTTCCAGCAATGGTGTGTTGGGCCGTAGTTCGGCCGCTTTGCGATAGCCCGGCGCAGCGAGGCCCTTTTCGCCCAGCGCTTCATAGACAAAGCCCGCCAGATAATGACTGAACGCGCTCTGGTAGCTGTTTTTCAGGCTGATGACTTCCGGGGCGTCAAGCAAGGCCACCGGATAGCCACGCAGCTCCTTGAATTGGGTTTTAACGCCTTGATTCTCGGCTTCGTGCTCGCTTTTCAGGTACTGCTTGTCACGCAGTTCGGCAATGACCGCTTCGCGTTCGTGAGTTTTCTTTATCTCGGTCCGGGCACCTTCGAAGTCGTTGCGAGCCAGCAGGTTGAGCGCCATCTGGGTGGTCAACATGACTTTTTCGTAGTCGTAGCCTTCGTAGCGACGCACCTTGTCGTTCACCAGAAAGCTGCCGAAGCTGGCCAGATACTTGTCGGTATCGAGCTTGACTGACTCCTCCCACTTGAACACCGTCCGATCAGCCGTGCGCCATGCGATCTGGCTGCCGCTGAAATCGCCTTTGGCGCGTAGCAGCTCGCCTTTCTCAAAGTAGTAGAGAAGGTCTTTATCTTCGCCCGTGTTGTTTTTCTCCAGCGAACCCAGTGCAGCGTCAACATTGCCGCTGGCCAGCTGCTGGCTGGTTTCCTTCAGTTCTGCGTCGTAGCTACGAAAAGCAGAGCAGCCTGCCAATTGCGTCGCAATGATCAATACGAGCGCGGTCAAGGCACGAGGAGAAGACATGGTGCGTTCTATTCCCTTAGTGATTGCAGAGGCGAGAGGCGCCTGCCATGCAGTCCATGATCAAACAGCAGTGCTGTCTGAGTGTCGTTTACACAACCAAATCAAGGTGGTGGCGAAAGCGCGGGAGTATAAACTGCGAAACGTTTAAAGCAATGGCATTTTGATATCTCACATGTCTTTCAGACTTTTCCCACTTCCAACCCACCTGTTGTCGGCAACGTGACTGGGTTTTCCAGCCCTTCCTGAAAAATTCAGTAACAAAAACCTGTCATCACTCTTGAGTAGCGCTCTGGCTGAGTTAACAATGCAACGCATCGCATTCTTACTGAGATTCTGCAATGCCCCTCCGTTCTCGTTTCCTTGCATGGCTGTTAGTGCCGTTACTGACGCTGTGCAGCCTTGGCGTGCTGGCCGACCCCGTCGAGGGCGCAGCTCAGGCATTGCATCTGCTGGACTATCTCAGCGCCGATTACCCTTCAGCGGTGGCAGATGGCAAGGTTGTGGCCGAAACCGGCTATCAACGGCAGACCGATGCCCTGACCACGCTACAGGCGCTGATCCTGACGCTGCCAAAGCGTGCCGAGCGTGCGGAACTGGAGCAAGGCATCGCTGAGCTGGCACGTGCAGTCAGTGATCGGCAGGACGGCGCTCGCGTCGCCCGTCAGGCCCGGCAACTGGCCGCGAAACTGGCGGCGGCCTATGAAGTCAGCCAGGCACCGGCCATCACGCCGGACCCTGCGCGTGGCGCGCCCTTGTATGCCCAACATTGTTCGGTCTGTCACGGCGATACAGGGGCCGGTGATGGCCCTGCAGGCATCGGCCTGGAGCCGGCACCTTCCAACCTGCGTGATACGGCGCGCCTGGACCGCCTGAGCCTGTACGACCTCTACAGCTCGCTCGGGCTGGGCATCGCTGGCACCGACATGCCTGCGTTCGCTGATCAGCTGGACGATCGTCAGCGCTGGGACATTGCCACCTATATCGCCAGTTTCAGCGCGCAACCGGTGGCCAACGCCACAAAAACCTTCAACATTGCCGACTTGGCGCGTCAGACCCCGGCAGAAGTCCTGGCAGCCGAAGGCTCCGATGCTGCAGCGACCTTTCGTGCTCAACGCGCACAGCCACCACAAGTGCAGCGCGGTCCGGCGCAATTGCTCGACTACACCAGCGTAACGCTGGACAAAAGCCTGGCCGCTTATCAGGCAGGTGACCGCGAGCAGGCCTACGACTTGTCAGTAGCGGCTTATCTCGAAGGCTTCGAGCTGGTCGAAAGCTCGCTGGACAACGTGGACGCCAACGTTCGCAAGGACACTGAAAAGAGCCTGATGGCTTACCGGCAGTCGCTGCAGGACAGCTTGCCGCTTCCGCAGGTCGTACAAAAACTGGAGGTCGCCAAAGCCAGACTCAAGCAATCGGCGGGGCTGTTGGGCAGCGATGGCCTGAGCCTGTCGCTGAGCTATATTTCGGGCCTGTTGATCCTGCTGCGTGAAGGGCTGGAAGCGATTCTGGTGCTGGCAGCGATTCTGGCGTTCCTGCGCAACACCGGGCAACAGTCTGCGGTGCGCAGCGTCAATGTGGGCTGGGGCCTGGCGTTGCTGGCCGGCCTGGGTACTTGGGCGCTGGCGGCTTATGTCATCGATGTCAGTGGTGCACAGCGCGAGTTGCTGGAGGGCGCCACGGCGCTGTTTGCCAGCGTGATGGTGCTCTGGCTAGGCGTGTGGATGCACGACCGTCGTCACGCTGACGCCTGGCAGGATTACATCAAAAGCAGCCTGGTCGGCGGCGGCGGCCGTTTCGGGTTCGCGGTGCTGGCCTTCTTCTCGGTATACCGGGAGCTGTTCGAAGTCATCCTGTTCTACGAAACCCTTTGGTTGCAGGCAGGCCCGGCCGGTCACGATGCAGTATTGGCGGGTGGTGCCACAGCGTTGGTGCTGCTGGTGGGTCTGGCGTGGATCATCTTGCGCGGCTCGGCAAAACTGCCCCTGTCGATGTTCTTCGGCATCAACGCCGCGTTGCTCTGCGCACTGTCGGTGGTCTTCGCCGGGCATGGCGTGAAGGCGTTGCAGGAAGCGGGCATATTCGGCACACGTCCGGTTCCGTTCTTCGAATTCGACTGGCTGGGCATTCACGCCGACCTGTACTCGCTTGGCGCACAGGCCGTCGCCCTGACAGCCATCGCTATTCTGTACGGACGAAGCCGCCTGGCCGACAAACGCAGGCATCGGGCAGCAGACTGAACTTACACATGCTCAAGGGCAAGCGGCGTCCGCCGCTTGTCCGGACAGTATTCATACTTGCGATCAACGCCCCGCGTCAGATGTTATGCACACTGTACAAAGAACCACCTGTCAGTTCTGTCAGTAGACGCACTTTTTCTTCAGGCCTAGTGTAGCGGGACGCCAACTCGGCTATCGGGTACTGGCGCATTTACCTGAGAACGAGGTGGGTGATGGCCAAGTACGAGATACGGTTGTGGGCTGAAGATATCGAGCAACACGACCATCCTGAAATAGCCATCCAGTTTTTCGAGGACGACGACCTGCAAGAACAGGCCTGGGTGAGGTTGCATCCCCACGGCACACACCATATTCGCGGTGAACTGGGAAGGGATGAGGAAGTGCTGACTGTTCTGGCACTGGCCTTCAGGAAAAAGGTTTCTGAATTGGCAGATTGGTAAAGCCTGGTTAGCGCTTGTAATAACACCTGACTTACACAGGTGCCGGAGAAGCGGGCAGTACTGGCATCTCAATCAATAAAAGAGGATTGAGAAGATGGCTAATTATGAAATAAAGTTATCGACCGATGAACTGATGGGCGACAGCAGTCCTGAAGTCATGGTGGAATTCTGGAACACCAAGCTCAATGCTGGAAAGGGAGATGTCGAATTTATAAGCTTCGTTACTTCCTCCGGTCAAGGCAAGGGTTATGACACTGTACGAAGCCAGGCAGATGCTGATGGCGATGGCATTCTGGATGCTCGAGACAACACGTTATTGATCGCATTGGCCAACGCGTTTGTGGGGATAGACACGTTGATAAAAAAGAAAAAAGTAAAGAAACCGAATTGATCGTTACATAAAAAGGGGCGCATTAGCGCCCCTGAACACATGGATCGTCACTGAAGTCAGCTCGGATCAACCGGCTTCTTCAACTTCGGATTCGGGAAAAACTGCACGCCTTGAACCTTTGGGTCAGCCAGTTTTACCGCAGCCTTGTTGACGCGCGTGCCCAACTCCTTAGGGATCGAAATCCCTTGGGCATTAAGCGTATCGCTGTAGCCACACCCCACGCACTCGCGGTGCGGTACGTCGTCTTCGCTCCACATCATCAGCTTGTCAGGCTCGCTGCACGCCGGGCAGACAGCCCCGGCGATGAAGCGTTTCTTGGTAACGATTACCGGTGTATCGGTCATGCTGCCGCATCCTCACTCAAGCCACTGTGACGCAACAATGCGTCAATCGACGGCTCGCGTCCGCGGAAGTCGACGAACAGCACCATCGGCGCCTGTGAGCCACCACGCGCCAGAATCGCTTCGCGGAAAGCGCGACCGGTTTCGGCATTGAGCACGCCATCTTCCTCGAACTTCGAGAACGCGTCGGCAGACAGCACTTCGGCCCACTTGTAGCTGTAATAACCGGCTGCATAGCCGCCTGCGAAAATGTGCGCGAAGCTGTTCGGGAAGCGGTTGTAGGCGGGCGGACGCATCACAGAGACTTCGTCACGAACGCCCTCCAGAACTTCAAGCACGCTGCGGCCATCACCGTGAGTAGCGTGCAGCTCGAAGTCGAACATCGAGAATTCCAGCTGACGCACCATCATCAGACCGGACTGGAAGTTCTTGGCTGCGAGCATCTTCTCCAGCAAGTCCTGCGGCAGTGGTTCGCCGGTTTCGTAATGACCGGAAATCAGTGCCAGACCTTCAGGCTCCCAGCACCAGTTTTCCATGAACTGGCTCGGCAACTCGACCGCGTCCCAGGCCACGCCATTGATACCGGACACACCGGCATGCTCGACACGGGTCAACAAGTGGTGCAGGCCGTGACCGAACTCGTGGAACAGGGTGGTGACTTCATCGTGGGTCAGCAGTGCAGGTTTACCGGCAACGGCCGGTGTGAAGTTGCACACCAGATTGGCCACCGGGCTTTGCAGCGTGCCTTCAGCCGTGCGGCGACGGTCACGAGCGCCGTCCATCCAGGCACCGCCACGCTTGTTGGCGCGGGCATACAGATCGAAAAAGAAACGCCCGACG
This sequence comes from Pseudomonas tremae, assembly GCF_001401155.1. Lineage (GTDB taxonomy): Bacteria > Pseudomonadota > Gammaproteobacteria > Pseudomonadales > Pseudomonadaceae > Aquipseudomonas > Aquipseudomonas tremae. Next base: position 19,349 of record NZ_LJRO01000073.1, on the reverse strand, counting down.
TGCTGGCCGTTTTCCTTGATCTCGAACAGACGAACGTCCGGGTGCCAGGTATCGAAGCCTTTCTGCTCGGCGATCTCGATGCCGTAAAGACGCTGGACGATAGCGAACAGGCCGCCGAGCACTTTGTCGATGGGGAAGTAGGCGCGCAGGATTTCCTGAGAAACGCTGTAACGCTGCTCACGCAGCTTCTCGCCGTAGAAACCGCTGTCCCAGCTTTGCAGATCCGGGCAGCCCTGTTCGGCGGCGTAAGCCTTGAGCTGCTCCAGGTCCTGAGCGGCGAAGGGCTTGCTGCGCTTGGCCAGATCGCGCAGGAAACTCAGCACCTGATCGCTGGACTCGGCCATCTTGGTCGCCAGGCTCAGCTCGGCGAAATTCGCATAACCCAGCAACTGCGCCAGCTCCTGACGCAGATCGAGAATCTGCTCCATGACCGGAGTATTGTCGTTCTTGCCAGCGTTCGGGCCTTGATCCGAGGCGCGAGTGCAGTAGGCCGCGTAGACTTCTTCGCGCAGCGCGCGGTCTTCGGCGTAGGTCATCACCGCGTAGTAGCTCGGGAATTCCAGGGTGATCAGATAGCCTTCGAGATCCTTGGCCTTGGCGGCGGCAGCCATCTGCTGTTTGGCAGAATCGGTCAGACCAGCGAGGGCGGACTCGTCAGCGACCAGCTTGGTCCAGGCCTGAGTGGCATCGAGCAACTGATTGGAAAACTGACTGCCCAGCTCCGACAGCTTGCTCTGTACTTCGGCGTAACGCTTCTGCTGCTCGGGCGGCAGATCGATACCGGACAGACGGAAGTCGCGCAGCGCCTGTTCCAGGATGGTCTTCTGACCCACATCGAAACCGGCCGCTTCCGGGCCGTTGGCCAGCGCTTCATACGCCTGGAACAACGCGCGGTTCTGACCCATCTCGGTGGAGTAAGCACTCAACGCCGGCAGGCACGATTCGTAGGCTTCACGCAGTTGCGCGCTGTTGCACACGGCATTCAAGTGGCTGACCGGACTCCATGCCGCGCCCAGGCGGTCATTCAATTCGTCCATGGTCAGCACCAGCCCGGCCCAGGTCGGTGTAGAACCCTGTTTGGCGAGGATGTCAGCAATCGCGGCACGGTTGTCGGCCAGGATCTGTTCAATAGCAGGTTTGACATGTTCGGCACGAATCGCCGAAAAGGGTGGCAGGTCGTACGATTGCAGAAGAGGGTTGTTCGCGCTCACGGTTTTGCACCTTGCCTTGAAGAAACACTCAGCCATCTTAATTACAATCGACGCCGACCGCAGCAACCAAACCTGTTCTGCACGCCTATCACTGTCAAAGAAGGAGCCTATCGTGGCTATCCGCACGTTTCAGGAGCACACCCCAGCCCTCGGCGAACGGGCCTTTGTCGATCATTCGGCGATCGTCATCGGCGATGTCGAAATTGGCGACGACAGTTCAGTCTGGCCGCTGACGGTCGTACGCGGCGACATGCACCGCATCCGCATCGGCGCACGCACCAGCGTGCAGGATGGCAGCGTGCTGCACATCACCCACGCCGGCCCTTTCAACCCGGACGGCTTCCCGCTGCTGATCGGCGACGAAGTAACCATCGGCCACAAGGCCATGCTGCACGGCTGCACATTGGGTAACCGCATCCTGGTCGGCATGGGCACCACCATCATGGACGGCGCTGTTGTCGAAGACGAAGTGATCATCGGCGCAGGCAGCCTGGTGCCACCGGGCAAAGTGCTGGAAAGCGGCTTTTTGTACGTTGGCCGTCCAGTCAAACAAGTGCGCGCACTCACCGAAAAGGAAATCGCCTTTTTCCCTTACAGCGCTACGAACTACGTGAAGCTCAAGGACCAGCATCTGACGGAGGGGTTTGATAAGCCGTAACTATCGTTCCTACGCTCCAGCGTAGGAATATCTCCCGTGACGAATTCTGCGCCGCGCCACGTCCTCAGGGTCGGACGCAGAGCGTCCAGAAAGGCATTACCACGCGGAGCGTCGTAACGATAATCGGGTGCTCAAGGCATCAATGCTCGTAGCGCCGCCTTGCGCGCCTCGACCGGCATCCCGCCCAACTTATCCACAGCCCGATAAAACGCCTGCCAATCCCCGTTCTCCTGCCTGAACAACGCCGCAAACGCTGGCACCCATTGATCATAAAGCCCGAATGGCAGCAGTTTGGCGTTGTTCATCGGGCCTTTGATCCAGCCATCAAAACGCTTGTCGCCCGCCCATTGCTCGTCACGTACCTTCCGATAATCCCGTCGCAGCCGCTCGAACTCCTCAGCCTTGCGCATGCGCATCACCTCAGCCGACAGCGGCTGACGATAAAGCGCCTTGAGCCGCTCGCGGGTATCCAGCACCAGCTGAATAAACTGATCACGCCGCGCCGACTGCGAAACATTCTCGGGCGGCAAACCGCGCGCAGCGCGCCACTGCCGCGTACCTTCCTGCTCGACGAAACTGGCGTAGGACTCATTGAACTCAGTGTCGTCCTTCACATAAAAACGCTGATGCGCCAGCTCATGAAAGATCAGCGTCGCCAAACGCTCGTCGCCCCAGCCCAGCATCGAGCTGAGGATCGGATCATCAAACCAGCCCAACGTCGAATACGCCTCGACGCCACTCAGATACACATCCTTGCCCGCCTGCCGCTGCAACGCCGCCTCGCCACGCGCTCCGCCAGGGCTGTAATAACCGCGATACGCCACACACCCGGCGATCGGAAAACAGTGCGTGACAGGCTCCAGCGAAAACTCATCCGTCGCAAACACATTCCACACCACATAAGGCCGCCCCAAATCCGCATACAGGCGATAGCTCTTGTTATCCGGCAGGTGCAAATGCTCGCTGGCAAACGTCCGCGCCAGTTGCGACCGGGCCAGATGGTCGCGTAAACCGGCGTCCCGCGCCGGGTCAGCGATAATCTTGTCCACCGGCTCACGCGCCTGCAGCAACTGCCACTGCCCCTGCGCCAACTGTCCATAGTAGGAAACGCTGGAGCAACCGGCGAGCAGCGTAAGGGCCATGAGTGCTAAAAGGTTGCTAAGGCGTGAAGCGGCAGGCGTGGGCATGGAGGGCAGGGCTTTGGTAGTTGTGATGGGGTGATGTTATGCCGGACGGGTGGGGGGAGGTGCAAGTGCTGCACTTCACAGCCGAGACCAGCCCCATTGGTCAAATTTGATTGACAGCTTGCCAGCGCACCAATAGCCTTGTGCCCAAGAATAACCCCCACGCCTCGGGCGGGACTTGTCCCGTACTGCGCACCAGGGGGTTAGTTTTTTCTATACCTTGCCAGCAGGAAGCTAAGGCTTGTCACACGTCCCCGTCCTTTTCGATAAGCCTGCAAAAACCCCTCATGCACTCCTGCGCCACCTGCGCAAAAAAGGACTGGATACACGAGGTCAGACTGAAAAAGCACTTCGCGCTTTACAATTTATCGGGCATTACCGATTGCTGATTTACATACGCCCCCTGCAAGATTCAGCCAAGCAGTTTTTTCCTGCTGTGCAGTTTGATGACATTCTGGCGCTCTACGATTTTGATCGAAGACTGCGCCTGCTTTGTCTGGACGGCATCGACCGTATCGAAGTGGCGTTTCGTTCAGTAATCGCTAATACATTGGCTAATCATCGCGCCTGCGGCCCCCATTTTTACTTAAATGCCGTTCATTTCCGGAATATGGATGAGCATCGCGCTTTCCTGAAGCAAGTGATGGGGCTTAGGGGCCAGAATCTTGCGATTCAGCATTATTACGATCACTACAACACTCCAGCCTTTCCGCCCATTTGGGTCGTGCTCGAACAGATGACTATTGGACAGCTGTCGCGACTACTGGCGGGCTTACATCTTGATCACAAGAAAAAAATTGCAACCTGCTTTGGTTATAACGAGGGCGTACTGGGCAGCTGGCTGAAAAGCCTGACGCTGTTACGCAATATCAGTGCTCACCACAGTCGGTTATGGAACACATCAATCACATCCGATACCCCTCAGTTCGCCAAGTCAATAAAGAACGAGTTTCCGACAGAAGCAGATCGAGGACGTTTATTTGCAAGGGCGGTGGCAGTGCAGGCGTTGCTGCAGGTGATTGACCCTACAGCAGACTGGAAACATCGATTCAAAGCGTTAATTGCAACACTTCCCAACGTCACACTAGGAAAATCTGGATTGACCTCAGCTGTCTTAGGTTTACCTACTGGTTGGGAGACTCGCCCTTTTTGGAATTGATCAGCGAAAGGATTCCGCATGCCTACAGCCCCAATCCCGCAAATTCCCCCCGTCCAACGCGAACTCAGCCTGCGTGCCGTCGTTACCGGCGTCATCCTCGGCATCCTGCTTACCCCCTCCAACGTCTACGCAGGCCTGAAGATCGGTTGGTCGTTCAACATGTCGATCATTGCGCTGCTGATCGGTTACGCCATCTGGCAGGGCCTGGCCAAACGCTCGTCCGATCAGCTGCCGTGGACGTTGCACGAGAGCAATATCAATCAAACGGTAGCGTCGGCGGCGGCGTCGATTATTTCCGGTGGATTGGTGGCGCCGATTCCGGCTTATACCTTGTTGACGGGGCAGCAGCTGGATGCGATTCCGATGATGGCGTGGGTGTTTTCGGTGAGTTTTCTGGGGATCTGGATTGCGTGGTATTTGCGGCCTTCGTTGCTCAATGACACCTCGCTGAAGTTTCCCGAGGGCATGGCGACGCTGGAGACCCTGTTGCATATTTACAACCACGGACGGGAGGCGACGACGCGGTTGAAGGTGTTGCTCAGCGCGGCGTTGCTGTCTGCGCTGGCGAAGTGGGTGGATACGTTTGTGTGGGCGTTTCCGCGCTGGTCGCCGAGTGCGCAGCTGGAGCGTTTGACGTTCACCGCAGACCCTTCGCTGCTGTTGGTGGGGTTCGGTGCAATCATCGGCATTCGTGTCGGTATGACGCTCTTGCTGGGTGCCTTGCTGGCGTGGGGCGGGCTGGCGCCTTGGCTGTTGACGCAAGGTTTGGTGACATTGCCGGCTGACAACAGTGGCCCGCAGTTCGCGGCGCTAGTGGAGTGGCTTCTGTGGCCAGGTGTGAGTTTGATGGTCTGCTCGACGCTGGCGTCGCTGACGATTCGGTTGTGGGCATTGCACAAGTCCACAAAGGCAGGCAGCGGCACGATTTGGGCAGTGCCCAAATCGGGACCTGCGCTTGGTCTGATGCTGTCGATCATTCTGGTGGTGAGCCTGCAGGCGCTGTTGTTCGGGATCAATCTGTGGATGGCGTTATTGACCATTCCTCTGGCGGTCTGCCTTGCGGCAGTGGCTGCGCGGGTTGTCGGTGCAACCGGCATTCCGCCTATCGGTGCGATCGGGCAGTTGTCGCAGTTGAGCTTTGGCATCGTCGCGCCAGGTCAGGTCACGATCAATTTAATGAGCGCCAACACAGCGGGCGGGGCGGCAGGACAATGCACGGACCTGATGAACGACTTCAAGGTGGGCAAGGCGATCGGTGCAACGCCACGCAAGCAACTGGTCGCACAAACGCTGGGGATTTTCGTCGGCAGTATCGTCGGGGTGCTGGCCTATATGGCGCTGATCCCGGACCCGCAGACCATGCTGCTCACCGAAGAGTGGCCAGCTCCGGCCGTTGCTACCTGGAAGGCTGTGGCGCAAACCCTGACCCACGGGCTGGACTCGTTGTCGGAGAGCATCCGCTGGGCTATTTTCATTGCGGGCCTGGTAGGTGTATTGCTGGGTGTCCTCGACAGCACGTTGCCAACCCGTCGCGCCCGTTACTTGCCAAGCGCTGCCGCCTTGGGTCTAGCATTTGTGCTTCCGGCGTCAGTGTCGTTGATGATGGCCCTCGGCGCGGTGCTCACGTGGGTGGTGAGCTGCCGCTGGGCGAGCCTCACCGAGCGCTTCGCGATTACTGCAGCAGCAGGGCTGATTGCGGGGGAGAGCATCACCGGGGTGGGGGCGTCGTTGTGGCAGATGTTTGGTAACGGGTAACCAGGAAGGTAAAACCTTCGAATACTTATGGCAGGGTATGCGTCAAGCAACACCTCAATCCACGTAGCCTGGAACTACCAAAATGCGCCTGTTCCCCCTGATAACCGCCTTCACCCTCGCGACTCTCGCTGGCTGCGCCGGTCCGTTGCCAGCCGTCGACCCGAACATGGCGTGGGTCGACATGCGCACTATCACCGGTCAGTTGATCATGGCCGACAAGCTGGATGGCGAAAACACTTACGACGGGCGCTATTTTCAGGTGACGCCGGGCAGCCACGAACTGCAAGTGCGTTATGACTACGAGTACCGGTCGGGCGGGATGGGGATGATTGGTGACGAGTACACAGATATTACCTGCTACGTCAGCGTTCGGTACGACCACTTCGTCGCAGGGCAGCGCTATGTGCTGGAGGTGCGCTCACTGGCTAACAGTGTAGACGCCTGGCTATACGATGCAGAGCGCAAGGTGGTGGCCGAGGAGGAACAAGAGGGCGGCGTTCATTGCATCTGAACAGCCGGTCCAGTCAGCGATCGTTACGCTGATAGATAATCTTTTTAGTGCCGTTATCGCAGGTGCCTACGACCATATTGGGATCGGTAGCCTCTTCGTTGGCAACGATTTCCAGGGTGTAGGACGTCACGTTATTGGCCTGGATCTTGGCTTCGATTTCATCCTTGAGTTCTTCACAGGATTTAGGCGCTGCCAAGGCGCTGGTGGCCAGCACGGTACAGGTCACAGCCAGAATAAAACGTTTCATGCTCGACTCCTGATCAAAATCAAACCACGCGCCGATAGACGCGCGACTGATGAAGCAAGCCAGCTTTATACAGGAGATACAGGAGCGCACAAGGCGCTCCCGCAAGGCTCTCCGTGGATCAGCTCACTAATGTGGCGTCCAGGGTGATCTTGGCGTTCAACACTTTTGAAACCGGGCAGCCTTCTTTGGCCTGCTTGGTCAATTCGTCAAACTTCTCTTGTGTTGCACCCGGCACTTTGGCTTTGAGGGTCAAATGCACAGCGCTGATGGCGAAACCGCCTTCAACCTGGTCCAGCGTTACGTCAGCTTGCGTGTCGATGCTGTCTGCGGTCAGGCCGGCGTTGCCCAGAATCATGGACAGGGCCATCGAGAAACAGCCTGCATGGGCTGCACCGATCAGCTCTTCCGGGTTGGTGCCTTTGCCGCCTTCAAAACGTGCCTTGAAGCCATAAGGTGCTTCACGCAACACGCCGGTTTCCGTGGAGATGCTGCCGATACCGCTTTTCAGATCACCTTCCCAGTGGGCGGATGCTTTCTTGACGATGCTCATGGTGGCTCCTTTTGGAATGAATTTGGATCATTGCTGTTACAAGGTTCTGAGGATAGACGACTCTGGAAAGTTCAACCGTCGGAAAGACCTACCGTTTAAGTAGGTTTTTGCCCGCGTGCCATTGAAAAGCAAGACTTGCGCCCGCACTGCTGTTTCATCATGGGCAGCTCCAGCAGCCAGCCCATCTCAATTCGAGGAGCTTCCCCGGCCTATGAAACGTCTGGCAGATGTAAAAATTTCGACTCTTGATCTGGTCCCTGTGCGTCATGACAGGGGGCCAGCGGAGTCCTTGCGCAACTCTCTGAACCTGGCTCAACACGTTGAAAAACTGGGCTACAACCGCTTCTGGGTGGCGGAACACCACAACATGGACGGTATCGCCAGTTCAGCGACCTCTGTGCTGCTGGCGTACCTGGCCGGTGGTACGTCGACCATTCGCGTGGGCGCTGGCGGGATCATGCTGCCCAACCACGCGCCGCTGGTGGTGGCCGAGCAGTTCGGCACCCTGGCAAGCCTTTATCCCGACCGGATCGACCTGGGCCTGGGCCGCGCACCAGGTTCCGATCAAATGACCGCACGTGCGCTTCGTCGCGAGCGCTCCGGCAGCGCCGAGGATTTCCCGGATGATGTCACCGAGCTGATGGAATATCTGGGGCCGCGCACGGCTGATCAAAAAGTGATCGCTGTACCAGGCTCGGGCACCAATGTACCGATCTGGTTGCTGGGGTCGAGCCTGTTCAGCGCTCAACTGGCCGGCATGCGCGGGCTACCGTATGCCTTCGCTTCGCACTTCGCGCCGCGCTACATGCACGAGGCGATTCGTGTTTATCGCAATCATTTCCAGCCATCCGCAGTGCTCGACAAGCCGTACGTGATGCTCGGCGTTCCGCTTTCTGCGGCAGACACCGACGAACAGGCCGAGTACCTGGCGACCTCGGTCTACCAGCGCATTCTGGCGTTGATGCGCGGGCACAGCCTGATGCAGCGGCCACCGGTCGAATCGATGGACGGCCTGTGGCTGCCACATGAGCGTGAAGCAGTAGCGAGTTTTCTGGGGCTGGCAATGGTCGGCGGTCCGGACAAGATCCGCGCCAAGCTGGATGTGCTGCTCGAGCAGACCGATGCCGATGAACTGCTCTTCACCTGCGACATGTATGAGCATCAGGATCGACTGCGCTCATACGAGATTCTGGCGCAGGTTGCACACGGCTAGGCGACTTTCCGAATCGGAAATAATCGACCGCAAACACAATCGCCCCGGACAGAGAACACTCGGTCCGGGGCGATTCTGTTCATCTACCCCGCAAACGGGATTAACCGACGGCCCGACCTGAATCAGGTTCGAACGTCAGGCTCGACCGGTAATCAACCGCGCTGGTAGACAATTTCCTTGGCGCCGCCTTCACAGGTGCCGACGACTTGCTTGTCGGACGAAGCACTGCCTTTCTCGACGACTTCCAGCGTGTAGGACGTTACGCCCTTCGCTTGCAGTCTGGCGTCGATTTCACTTTTCAGTTCTTCACAGGGTTTGCCTGCCGCGAGGGCAGTGCCTGCGATGCTCAACAAGCCTACAGCCAACAAAAACTTCTTCATGGGTAATCCCTCTCGTCCGGCCATATACAGACGCCATCGGAACAGGCGCCCACTCAACATCCCACGCTCATACCCCTCCCGTGACGGGTAACAGGGTATGTAGCGCAGATTATGGCAATCGGCCAGCCAAAAGGTTCAGCGGTGCTTAGCTGTGAGTGATACGGAAGCCGACTTTCAGGGTGACCTGAAAATGCGCCACTTTGCCATCTTGGATATGACCACGTGTTTCGGTCACTTCAAACCATTCCATAAGCTCAAGGCTTTTGCTGGCTTCGGCCAGGGCGTTATGGATTGCATCTTCGATGGTGGTGGTGGAAGAGCCGACGATTTCGACTTTTTTGTACGTGTGGTGATCGGTCATGGCAGTTCTCCTGGGGTCTGAAAAAGGCGCGATATAAAGCGCGCTCCCTGCTTCTGTCAGGGGAACGCGCGCAAAAGTTCAGCGCTTTATACAAATCGCATCGCACTTTCCAAAAAGCCCGCAGTCCGAAACAACACGCTCACTCATCATTGCAGGAGAAACACCATGGCTACTACTTCACTTCGTAAGGCCTCGTTGCAGAGTATGGAAGCTGAGATCGAGAGCCTCTTGAAGTCGCTCGAAGGCCTGAAAGCCGATGCTACCGACGAGTCGCGCAAGACCCTGAAAACATTGAAAGCCAATGCGGAAAGCGCATTGAGCCATTCGCGCAGCCTGCTCAGCGATGTCTACGAAGACGTCAAAGAGAAGACCCGCGAAAACGCGCTGGCTACCCGTGACTACGCTCAGGAACACCCATGGACTACCGCCGGTGTTGCCGTCGGTGCTATCGGCCTGATCGCAGCCTACATGCTGTTCAAGCGCGGCAACTGATCAGATTTTGATCGGGTCTCCAGACTGCCTTAGCTCATTTTTTAACCACTGAGCCAACTGTTGCGCCCGACCATCGGCCGCACGTCTGGGTACCCAAAGCGCCAGCTGCGCCGGGGTTTCGCTGAAACCCCATGGCGCAGCCAGGCGTCCGGCCTTCAGGTCATCGATGACCAGCGGCTCCGGTGCAATCGCAATCCCCAGGCCGGCCACGGCCGCCTCCAGCAAATAATACAAATGCTCGAACCCCTGACCATAGCGCAGCGTCTGCGGATCGATCCCGTTTTGTTGCGCCCAACTCGGCCATGCCTGAGGCCTTGAAGTCGTTTGCAACAAAGACTCCTCCAGCAATACATCGGCAGGCGCTTCACGCAGGCTGTCGAATCGTGCGAAGCGGGGGCTCAATACCGGTCCTATTCTCTCGCTGGCCAGTTCGAATACCTGCATGTCAGCCGGCCACGGTGGCTCGGCAAATACCAACAATGCATCCAGCCCCGGACGACGCGGATCAAGATCGCCTTCGCCAGCCGACAGATGCAAGCGCAGGTCAGGCAACTCAGCATTCAAACGGCTCAGACGCGGAATGAACCAGCGCGCCAGCAGGCTCCCGGAGCAGCCCAGTACGAAGGGCGCATTGGCGCTTACCTTGCTCAGTTCGACGCAGACACCACGCAACCGATCAAACGCTTCGCCACTGACATCGCGCAGCCGAATACCCGCATCTGTGAGTTTCAGGCCACGTCCGTCCTTGCTGAACAGGCTCACGCCCAGATGCTCCTCAAGCACCTTGAGCTGACGACTGACAGCGCCATGCGTAACGCTTAACTGTTCAGCAGCCTGGCTGACGCTGCCCAGTCGGGCAGTGCTTTCGAAGGCGCGCAGGGCGTTGAGCGGAGGGAGGTCACGGCTCATGATCTGTGAGTTTTCCTGACAGGTTTCTGCGATCTTATCGGTTTTCTTTCGGGTATGTGATGGTTAAAGTGGACTCATTGCCGATCCGGCTCACTCAATTCGCATAACACTGCAACTGGAGTATTTCATGACCCAGACCAACTTCCGCAGCGGCCCTGACGCCAACGGCCTGTTCGGCTCATTCGGCGGCCGCTACGTGGCAGAAACCCTCATGCCGCTGGTGCTTGACCTCAACCGCGAGTACGAAGCGGCCAAGGCAGACCCGGAATTCGCCAAAGAGATGGCTTACTTTCAGCGCGATTACGTGGGCCGCCCGAACCCGCTGTACTTCGCCGAGCGCCTGACCGAGTTCTGTGGCGGCGCAAAAATCTATTTCAAGCGTGAAGAGCTCAATCACACTGGCGCGCACAAGATCAACAACTGCATTGGTCAGGTGCTGTTGGCCAAGCGCATGGGCAAAAAACGCCTGATCGCGGAAACCGGTGCCGGCATGCACGGTGTGGCTACTGCGACTGTTGCAGCACGTTTCGGCCTGCCCTGCGTGATCTACATGGGCGCCACCGACATCGAGCGCCAACAGGCCAACGTGTTCCGTATGAAGCTGCTGGGCGCTGAAATCGTCCCGGTCACTTCCGGCACCGGCACCCTGAAAGACGCGATGAACGAAGCCCTGCGTGACTGGGTGACCAACGTCGACGACACCTTCTACCTGATCGGTACGGTGGCAGGCCCGCACCCATACCCTGCGATGGTCCGTGACTTCCAGGCCATCATCGGCAGAGAAACCCGAGAGCAGATGCAGGAGAAGGAAGGCCGCCTGCCCGACAGCCTGATTGCCTGCGTTGGCGGTGGCTCCAACGCCATGGGCCTGTTCCATCCGTTCCTCAATGACGCCAGCGTTGAAATCATTGGCGTCGAGGCTGGTGGTCACGGCGTGAGTACCGACAAACATGCAGCCAGCCTGAACGGCGGCGTTCCGGGCGTACTGCACGGCAACCGCACGTACTTGCTGCAGGATGGCGACGGGCAAATCACCGACGCGCATTCGATTTCTGCCGGTCTGGACTACCCGGGCATCGGCCCGGAGCACGCCTTCCTGCACGAAGTGAAGCGCGTCGAATACGTCAGCATCACCGACGACGAAGCACTGGACGCTTTCCACCAGTGCTGCCTGCTCGAAGGCATCATTCCGGCACTGGAAACCGCTCACGCCTTGGCCGAGGCCATGAAGCGTGCGACCAACCTGCGTGACGATCACTTGATGGTCGTGTGCCTGTCCGGGCGCGGTGACAAAGACATGCAAACCGTCATGACCCACATGGCAGCCGCCGAACAAACCAAGGAGATGCTGGTATGAGCCGTCTAGAGCAACGTTTCGACCAGCTGAAAACTGAGGGCCGTGCTGCGCTGGTCACCTTCATTACCGCCGGCGATCCTGGCTACGACACTTCATTGAAAGTCCTGAAAGGGCTGCCTGCTGCGGGCGCTGATGTGATCGAACTGGGCATGCCGTTCACTGATCCGATGGCCGATGGTGTGGCCATTCAGCTGGCGACGCTGCGTGCGCTGGACGCGGGCCAGACCCTTCAGAAGACCTTGCAGATGGTCAGCGAGTTTCGGGTCGACGATCAGACCACACCGATCGTGTTGATGGGCTACTACAACCCGATCCACCGTTTTGGCGTTGAAGCATTCGTGGCGCAGGCCAAGGAAGCGGGCGTTGACGGTCTGATCATCGTTGACCTGCCGCCTGAACACGATGCGGAGCTGGCAACCCCGGCACAAGCGTCCGGTATCGACTTCATCCGTCTGACCACGCCAACCACCGACGACGCGCGCCTGCCGCGCGTGCTGGAGCGCAGTTCCGGTTTCGTCTACTACGTTTCGGTTGCCGGTGTGACCGGCGCTGGCTCGGCAACCACCGAGCACGTCACTGAGGCCATTGCGCGTCTGCGTCGTCACACAAGCCTGCCGATCAGCGTGGGCTTCGGTATCCGCACTCCCGAGCAGGCAGCCGCCATTGCTCGTCTGGCGGAAGGCGTGGTGGTGGGCTCGGCGTTCGTCGACAAGATCGCCAATGCCGAGTCGCCGGAGCAGGCAATCGATGACGTGCTGACGTTGTGCGCCGCACTGGCCGAAGGCGTGCGTAACGCACGGGTCAACCGGGGCTAAAGTTTCTGCCGTTGAATAAAAGGGGTTCATGACCAAGTCATGAGCCCCTTTTTGCTGCATCGGGCAAACCGAATTCCGCCCCCATGAAATGCCAAAGCGACGAGTTTCCTAGGATATACCGCCCTCTTCGCGGACAAGTCCGCTCCCACAGAAAGCCCCTCTCTACCTGAGGTCGAGGCGCGACGCAGAGCCTGGCCAGGCTCAATCCTGCTTTTGATTAACCCGCGCCAAAAACGTCATCAATGCCCCTGACACGAAATCAGGGTTTTCCAGATTAGCGATATGACCCGCCTCGGGTACCAGCACATAAGGGCAGCCAATCAGGCTGGCCATCTCACGGGTTTCCTCTGGCGGGCGCGGGATGTCCGCATCGCCACACATCACCAGCGTGGTGTCGGCATTCAGTTGTTCGATCAACCCCAGCCGGTCGTCACGACCAAAAATCATTCGCCCCAATGGCGCAATGGTCTGGCGCAACTGCTCTGCATTCATGCCTGCCAGCGCCGCCCGAAAGACCTGATACACAGGCGACTGCGGATCAATACCAGGACGGAAAAAAATCGGCACCACGATATCCAGCAACGGCGCAGGAAAAGCACCGGTTTCTTCCAGTTTGTCGATCAACGAGAAGTAATAGGCCTTCGTGGCTTCGGTTTCCTTGCCCAGGTAAGTATCCATCAACACCAGCCCGGTGATGCGCTCAGGTGCCAACAGCGCAGCAATGGCACCCCACATACCGCCTACCGACAACCCTACGATACTGCAACGCTCGATGTTCAAATGATCCAGCAGCGCCAGCGCATGACGGGCCAGATCATCGAGATTACGAGTGCCTTCCGGAAAGCCATCAGACTCACCATGCCCCCAAAGGTCCGGCACAATCACCCGATACTGACTGGCCAGGGTATCAAGCTGCGCGCTCCACATGCCTTTGTCCCAGAGATAACTGTGACCCAGCAGGACAACCGGACCGGTGCCCTGGTCCGAGTAGTGGAGAGCCTTGCCATCGATGAGTAGATTCGGCATTTCTGATGATCCTGTGTTCTGGTCTTTCAGCATTCAGTTCAAGCGCCCGTGGCAGGCTACTTATTATTTTGAAGCGTATGCATGACCCTTTTATTGAAGTTCGCGCCGCAACGGACCGAGCGGTCATTTTTCAGCCAGGCAATATTACACCGCAATCGAAGGTAACGGCCTGCCAGCCAGCGACACGCCGCTCAACGCCTGCTCACTCCCCAGCCAATCCATGAACTGCTGGACGATCTGCACGCGCCGTTTGCGCTGGGGTAACACTACGTAATAACCGTGGCCAGAGATTGCTGAGCCAGCGATGGGCCGGCAGAGCAGGCCCTGGTCGAGGAGGTCGTCGACCAGGTGTTTCCAACCGATGGCGATGCCTTGTCCGCCGATGGCGGCCTGGATCAGCAGTGTGTAGTTATCGAAGCGCAACTGGCCGGGGGCGGGGGCTTGGGGAATGTCGAGGGCGCGGAATACACCCGCCCAGTCGAACCAGTTGTTGATGCTTTCGCCGCGCAGGTGCAACAGCGGGAAGTCGCGCAGTGCCTCATTGGGCAGCGGTGTCTGGCGACCGGCAATCAGTTGCGGGCTGCACACCGGAAAGACTTCTTCGCTGAACAGCCAGTGGCTTTCGCCCTGTTTGAAGCGCCCGTCACCGAATAGCACAGCGACGTCGATATCGGCGCGGAGCATGCTGTGGGTACGCTCACTGGTGACCAGGCTGACGTCCACGTCGGGGTTGACCTTGTGGAATCGGTGCAGGCGCGGCATCAGCCAGTAGGCGGCGAAGGCAAAGTCGGTCGCAACCTGTAAAACTTCATGCTGGCGCTGTTCGGTGATCGCTATCAGCCCGCTGTCGATGGACTGCAAGCCCGCCTGAACATGGCTGAACAATATTTCACCGGCCTCGGTAAGCTCGATACCGCGATAGATGCGGTCGAACAGACGAGTTGCCAATTTCTCTTCAAGGCGCTTTATCTGCTGACTGACAGCAGGCTGGGTGGTGCCCAGCTCGATAGCCGCAGCGGTAAAGCTGCGTAGGCGGGCCGCGACTTCAAAAGCACGCAGCAGGTCGAGGGACATGTCGCCAAACGATTTAAACATTAGCTGGGCTTATCCTAGGCATTGCCTGGCATGGGCTTTACCATAAAACACTAGGGTATCATCCTCGTACTTAGCAATTTCGCATAACTTTTCACAATGGGATGCAGCGATTACATGAAGCGCAAAAATATTCTGTTCATCATGGCCGATCAAATGGCCGCGCCAATGTTGCCGTTCTACGCCCAATCGCCAATTCTGATGCCGAACCTGAGCCGCATTGCTGCCAACGGTGTGGTGTTCGATTCAGCGTATTGCAACAGCCCTCTGTGCGCGCCATCGCGTTTCACCCTGGTCAGCGGTCAGTTGCCGAGCAAGATCGGCGCGTACGACAACGCAGCCGACTTCCCGGCGGATATCCCGACCTACGCTCACTATCTGCGCGCGCTGGGCTACAAGACCGCTCTGGCAGGCAAGATGCATTTCTGCGGGCCGGACCAACTGCACGGTTACGAAGAGCGCCTGACCAGTGACATCTACCCGGCCGACTACGGCTGGTCGGTCAACTGGGACGAGCCGGATGTGCGCCCGAGCTGGTATCACAACATGTCGTCGGTATTACAGGCCGGCCCGTGCATTCGTACCAACCAGCTGGATTTCGACGAAGAAGTGCTGTTCAAGTCCCAGCAATATCTCTATGACCACGTACGCCAGGACGGTGATGCGCCGTTCTGCCTGACCGTTTCCATGACTCACCCTCACGACCCGTACACCATCCCCAAGCCGTTCTGGGACCTGTACGCCGACGAAGAAATTCCGATGCCGCCGCCGCACGCCAATCAGGCGGCGCTGGACCCGCACTCACAACGGCTGCTCAAGGTGTATGACCTGTGGGACAAGCCGATGCCGACAGACAAGATTCGTGATGCACGGCGTGCCTACTTCGGCGCCTGCAGCTATATCGACCTGAACGTCGGCAAGCTGATGCAGACGCTTGATGAAGTGGGTCTGGCGGACGACACCATCGTGGTGTTCTCCGGTGATCACGGCGACATGCTTGGCGAGAAGGGTCTCTGGTACAAAATGCACTGGTTCGAAATGGCTGCTCGCGTACCGCTGGTGGTTTACTCACCGGGGCAGTTCGAGCCGGGGCGCGTGAGTGCCTCTGTATCGACTGCCGATCTGCTGCCGACTTTTGTCGAAATGGCCAACGGCAAACTCGACAAAGGCATGCCGCTGGACGGGCGCTCGTTGATACCGCACCTGAAACGCAAAGGCGGTCATGACGAGGTGTTTGGCGAGTACATGGCCGAAGGCACCACCAGCCCGTTGATGATGATCCGTCGCGGCGCTTACAAATTCATCTATTCGGAACAGGACCCGTGCCTGTTGTTCGATGTGAAGAACGACCCGAAAGAGCAGAAGGACCTGAGCAAGTCGTCAGCCCATGAAAAGCTGTTCAATGACTTCCTGGCTGAAGCTCGGGCCAAATGGGACATTCCGGCGATACACCAACAGGTGCTCGCCAGCCAGCGCAGAAGACGCTTCGTCGCTAAATCGCTGGCAACCGGCAAGCTGAAGAGTTGGGATCACCAGCCACTGGTCGACGCCAGTCAGCAGTACATGCGCAACCATATTGATCTGGACGATCTGGAGCGCAAGGCACGTTTTCCGCAACCTTGACCCTGCCCACACCAAAAAAATCAAAAGGGGTACATCAATGATGAAGTTAACCACAGCCGCAGCGGTCACGGTCATGACGCTCACCAGCCTTGCGGCGCAGGCCGAGGACGCGAGTTGCAGCACCGTGAAGATGGCCGACCCGGGCTGGAGCGACATCGCGGCCACCAACGCAATTACCAGCACAGTGCTTCAGGGCCTGGGCTACAAGCCCAAGGTTGACACGCTGGCGGTGCCAATCGCCTATGGCGGCTTGAAAGACGGAAAGCTGGATGTGTTTCTGGGTAACTGGATGCCGGCGCAGCAGGGCTTTTACGACAAGTTCGTGGCGACCGGCGAGGTGACGCAACTGGCCAGGAACCTTGAGGGCACAGAATTCACGCTGGCCGTGCCGGATTACGTCTGGGACGCAGGCGTGCATGATTTCGCCGACCTGAGCAAGTTCGCCGACAAGTTCGACAAGAAGATCTACGGCATTGGCTCTGGCGCACCGGCCAACCTGTCGCTACAGGAGATCATCAAGAAGAACGAGTTCGACCTGGGCAAGTGGAAGCTGGTTGAGTCGAGCGAGCAGGCGATGCTCGCCGAGGTTAATCGCAACGTGAAGAAGAAGGCGTTCGTGGTCTTCCTTGGCTGGACGCCACACCCCATGAACGTGCAGATCAAGGGCATGCACTACCTCAAGGGTGGCGAAAAATATTTTGGTGACACGGGCTCGGTCTTCACCCTGACCCGCAAGGGTTACGCTGAAGCCTGCCCGAATGTGGGCAAGCTGCTGACCAACCTGAGCTTCACCCTGGACATGGAAAACAGCATCATGGCCGAGGTGACCAACAAGAAGGTCAGCAACAGTGAAGCAGCAAAAGCCTGGATCAAGGCCAACCCGGCGGTACTGGACAAGTGGCTGGATGGGGTGAAAACCGTCGATGGCAAAGACGGCCTGGCGGCGGTGAAAGCGAAGTTGTAGGCGTAAGATTCCGAGTACGCAGCGTGGCGCAGATTTGTGACGCGGAGCGTCACCCAGGGCATTCCCACGCGGAGCGTGAGGAACGATAGTTCTATAACTATCGTGCCCATGCTCTGCGTGGGCATGCAGTTCCGGGACGCTCTGCGTCCTCTACGTTCAATTCACCCGAGGGACCGATGCGCTGGCTCAATCGCCATAAATTTCTACCGTTCCTCGCCTGGTTGCCCCAGCAGACTCGCAACAGCATCGGGCGGGATGCGCTGGTAGGTTTGAGCGGGGCCATTCTGGCGCTGCCGCAGTCCATCGCTTACGCACTCATCGCCGGGTTGCCGCCGGAGTACGGCCTGTATGCCGCCATTGTTCCCGTCATCATCGCCTGTCTGTGGGGCTCGTCCTGGCACCTGATCTGCGGGCCGACGGCGGCTATTTCCATCGTTCTGTATGCCAGTGTCAGTCCGCTTGCCATGCCAGCCAGTCAGGACTACATAATGCTGATCCTGCTGCTGACATTCATCGCCGGAGCCTTCCAGCTGTTGCTGGGGATGGTGCGTTTCGGCGCGCTGGTAAATTTCGTTTCGCACTCGGTGGTGCTCGGCTTCACGTTGGGCGCCGCCATCGTGATCGCCCTTGGACAGATGCCAAACCTGCTGGGCCTCGATCTGCCGAGCCAGACCACTGCCCTCAATAGCCTGAACGCGATACTCGAGCATCGCGGCGACGTCGACATGCCTTCACTGATACTCGGATTGCTGACCCTGGCACTGGGTATCGGCCTGAAAGCTCTGGTGCCGCGCTGGCCGACACTGCTGATCACATTGGTGGCGAGCAGTCTGTTGGTGTGGCTATGGCCGGCGATGTTCGGTCAAGTGCGGGTGGTCAGCACCTTCCTCGGGCATCTTCCGCCTTTCAGCCCGCTGCCGATGGACCTAGAGCTGATCCTCAAACTACTGCCGACCGCAGTGGCGGTGGGCATGCTCGGGCTGGTCAACAGCCTGTCGATTGCCCGCTCGCTGTCAGCTCGTTCGCAGCAGATGCTCAACGCCAATCAGGAAGTGCGTGCCCAAGGCCTGTCGAACATGGTCGGCTCACTGTTTTCCGGCTATCTGTCAGCAGGCTCGTTCACCCGTGCGGCGCTGAGTTACGAGGCGGGCGCTCGCTCGCCGTTGGCCGGGGTGTTTTCAGCGCTGTGGGTGGCACTGTTCGCCGTCGCCGGAGCCTCGTTGATCTCGCATATTCCGATCCCGGCCATGGCGGCTTCAATCCTGCTGATCTGCTGGGGCCTGGTGGATCGTCGCGGCATTCGCGCACTGTTCCGCGTCAGCCGCGCCGAATTTTTCGTGATGGCGCTGACCTGCCTGGCCACGCTGCTGCTTGAGCTGCAAACTGCGATTTATGCGGGCGTGCTGGCCTCACTATTCTTCTACCTCAAGCGCACCTCACAACCGCGCGTGCAGCAATGGCGCGAAGGAGACGAGGATGTGCTGCGGGTCGGCGGGTCGATCTTCTTCGGCGCCAGCCATTACCTGCAAACCCGACTGCAACGCACTGAAGGGCTGCGTGTGGTCATCGATGCGCAGCAGATCAACTTCATTGATTACTCGGGCGTGGAAATGCTCCATCAGGAAGCACGACGCCTGGGTCAACAGGGGCGAGTACTGGTACTGCGCAATGCCAGACCACAAGTGATAGAGGAACTGCGCAAGCTGGAAGGAGCAGAGAAATGCCCGATCCTGTTTGAGGAGTGAGTTGTAACTCATCGTCGCGACGCTCTGCGTTCAGTGTTATACGCAAGCCCGCTTTTGATTCTGGCCGAAGGCCGTGGAAGCGAAGCGTCGCCCGGTC
>NZ_LJRO01000445.1 GCF_001401155.1 Pseudomonas tremae | reverse complement strand
ATCAGGTGGTCTGTCTGAACCGCCATGTTTGCTGCTCCGGGCATCCCGAGCACGTCAGCCATGATCCGGCGTTTGTCGAGCTGTTCGGCAAAAATGCGCAAAGCCTGGCGATCTATCACCACCATCACGACCACGCCCACGATCTGCATGGCGCTGTGGTGAATGATGCACCGACCACTTCGTCACCTACCCACACTTATGTTCACGGAGACCACTGCAAGCATGGCTGATTT
>NZ_LJRO01000169.1 GCF_001401155.1 Pseudomonas tremae | reverse complement strand
TCACGTATTTCGCCCTGGCGGCCGATGCGCAACGCATTCTTGAGAGCATGGTGAGCCTCACCCTTGTTAAGGCCGATCTGGGCGCGCCGCTGCATGTCCGTGTCTAGAATCCACTCAATAATAAAGAGTGTTCGCTCCACACGGCCAACCTCACGCAGAGCAACCGCCAGATCGTTCTGGCGCGGGTAGGAGGCGAGCTTGCGGAGCAACTGACTGGGCTTGATCTTTCCGGCGGTCATGGTAGCGGCGCAGCGGAATAGGTCAGGCCAGTTAGCAACGATCAGTTCCTCTCGGATTTTACCGCCGACTAGCTTGCGCAAATCCTTCGGCGTCTCTGCCGGATTGAACACGTAAAGGCGCTTGGAGGGCAAATCGCGTATACGTAGAACGAGCTGATA
>NZ_LJRO01000360.1 GCF_001401155.1 Pseudomonas tremae | reverse complement strand
GCGCAAGGCGCCTTGCGCTCGGTGGTCAGTGAGCACGTCAAACGTTTCGAGCTGATGGACGATGCTTACCTGCGTGAGCGCGCGTCGGACGTCAAGGACCTCGGCCGCCGGTTGCTGGCCTACCTTCAGGAAGCTCGGCAACAGGCGCTGGTCTACCCCGACAACACGATTCTGGTCAGCGAAGAGTTGACCCCGGCGATGCTCGGCGAAGTGCCGGAAGGCAAACTGGTCGGTCTGGTGTCGGTACAGGGCTCCGGCAACTCCCACGTTGCGATTCTGGCGCGGGCGATGGGCATCCCGACGGTCATGGGCCTGGTGGACTTCCCGTACTCCAAGGTCGATGGCATTGATCTGGTGGTCGACGGCTATCACGGCGAAGTCTTCACCAACCCCAGCGAAATCATGCGCAAGCAGTTCGGCAAGGTGGTGGAGGAGGAGCGTCAGCTTTCTCAAGGCCTGGATGCGTTACGCGAGCTGCCCTGCGTCACGCTCGACGGGCACCGCATGCCGCTGTGGGTCAATACCGGCCTGCTGGCTGACGTAGCCCGCGCCCAGCAGCGTGGTGCCGAAGGTGTCGGTCTGTATCGCACCGAAGTGCCGTTCATGATCAACCAGCGCTTTCCGAGTGAAAAGGAACAGCTGGCGATCTATCGCGAGCAGTTGGCTGCATTCCACCCGTTACCGGTGACCATGCGCAGCCTGGACATCGGCGGTGACAAGTCGCTGTCTTACTTCCCTATCAAGGAAGACAACCCGTTTCTCGGCTGGCGCGGTATTCGCGTCACCCTCGACCACCCGGAAATCTTCCTGGTACAGACCCGCGCCATGCTCAAGGCCAGCGAAGGTCTGAACAACCTGCGCATTCTGTTGCCGATGATTTCCAGCACCCATGAAGTCGAAGAGGCGCTGCACCTGATCCACCGGGCCTGGGGCGAAGTGCGCGACGAAGGCACCGATGTGCCTATGCCGCCTGTCGGCGTGATGATCGAAGTACCCGCTGCGGTTTACCAGACTCGTGACCTGGCGCGGCAGGTGGACTTCCTCTCGGTGGGCTCCAACGACCTGACCCAGTACCTGCTGGCAGTCGACCGCAACAACCCGCGTGTGGCCGATCTCTACGATTACCTGCACCCGGCGGTGCTTCAGGCGCTGCAAAGCGTGGTGCGTGATGCCCACGCCGAGGGCAAGCCGGTGAGCATCTGCGGCGAAATGGCCGGCGACCCGGCAGCGGCGGTGTTGCTGATGGCAATGGGCTTCGACAGTCTGTCGATGAACGCCACCAACCTGCCGAAAGTGAAGTGGATGCTGCGCCAGATCAATCTTAGTAAAGCCAAGGAACTGCTGGCGCAACTGATGACCAACGACAACCCGCAAGTCATCAGCAGCTCCCTGCAACTGGCGCTGAAAAACCTCGGCCTGTCGCGAATGATCAACCCGAGTTCGGTCAAAGGGCACTAAGCGCCACGACAGTCAGAGAATATAGTTCCTCACGCTCAAGCGTGGGAATGCCGTGGGCGACGCTCCGCATCAAAAATCTGCGCCGCGCCGCACATTCAGGGCCGGACGCAGAGTTTCCACAACTGCATGCCGATGTGGAGCGTCGCACGATAGTCGGGATTATCGCTCTGCCACGCAGACCGTGGGAGCGATAACCGCGCGGTCAGACACATCAGGTGCGCTTTTTTCACTTCGTTCAGCCAGCTTCCTTCGGTCGCCGCTAGAGCATCCCGCCGGGGTCCGGTAACATGCGCGCCTGATTCAGTCGCTCGCGAGGGCGTTCCAATTAAGGAGTCGCAATGCTGCCTTACCCGCAGATTGACCCGGTAGCCGTCGCTATCGGCCCGCTGCAAATTCACTGGTACGGTTTGATGTATTTGGTCGGTATCGGTGGTGCCTGGCTGCTTGCGTCGCGTCGCCTGAACAAGTTCGACCCGACCTGGACCAAGGAAAAACTCTCCGACCTGATTTTCTGGCTGGCCATGGGCGTGATCGTCGGCGGACGACTGGGCTATGTGCTGTTTTACGACCTGTCGGCCTACATCGCCAATCCTCTACTGATCTTCGAAGTCTGGAAGGGCGGCATGGCGTTCCATGGCGGCTTTGTCGGTGTGATGATCGCGGCCTGGTGGTTCGGCAAGCGTAACGGCAAAAGCTTCTTCCAGCTGATGGACTTTGTGGCCCCGCTGGTGCCAATCGGCCTGGGCGCCGGGCGGATCGGCAACTTCATCAACGCCGAGCTGTGGGGCAAACCGACTGATGTGCCGTGGGCAATGGTCTTCCCGCCGTTCAGCGACCCCGCGCAACTGGCGCGACATCCTTCGCAGCTGTATCAATTCGCACTGGAAGGCGTCGCGCTGTTCATCATCCTCAATCTATACGCTCGCAAGCCGCGCCCGACCATGGCTGTTTCCGGCATGTTTGCACTGTTCTACGGCATCTTTCGCTTTGTGGTCGAATTCGTCCGCGTTCCGGATGCCCAACTGGGCTATCTGGCGTGGGGCTGGGTCACCATGGGTCAAGTTCTCAGCCTGCCGATGATCATCGCCGGCCTGTTCCTGATCTGGCTGGCCTACAAGCGCGACCCGGCTGCCAGCCAGGCAGAGGCTTAATACCGAAACGCCGGGTGCCAGCGCCCGGCGCGTTCAACAAGGCAGGTTATTTATGAAGCAATATCTGGAACTGGTCGCGCATGTCATCAAGCACGGCACCCTGCAAGCCAATCGCACCGGTGTGAACACCATCAGCTTTCCGGGTGCGATGCTGCGTTATGACCTGCAGGAAGGTTTCCCGGCGATCACCACTCGGCGCATGGCGTTCAAGTCGGCCATCGGCGAAATGGTCGGCTTCCTGCGTGGCGTGAGCAACGCCGCAGAGTTCCGCGAGCTCGGCTGCAAAGTCTGGGACCAGAACGCCAACGAAAACGCCCAGTGGCTGAACAACCCGTTCCGCAAGGGCGAGGACGATCTGGGTGAAATCTACGGCGTGCAATGGCGCAAATGGCCCGCCTACAAGCGCATCGACGCCGGCAACGTGGCGGCCATCGAACTTGCCCTCGGCCAGGGTTATCGGCAGATAGCCGAGTCCGAAGAAGACGGCCAGTCATTCGTGGTGCTGTACAAGGCCATCGACCAGATCCGTCAGTGCGTCGATACCATCATCAACGACCCAGGCAGCCGCCGCATCCTGTTCCACGGCTGGAACTGCGCCCAGCTCGATGAAATGGCTCTGCCGCCGTGCCACCTGCTTTACCAGCTGCACCCGAACCCGCAGACCCGCGAAATTTCCCTGACGCTGTACATCCGCTCCAACGATCTGGGCCTTTTATACCCCCTGAACGAACCTGCACAGTACGCAATGGCTGCGTAACAAAGCTTCACCGTCCAAGCTCATTTATTGTGCCCCAATACGAAATGCACATTGTGTATAGTACGGGCCGCTTTGAGGAGAGTGGAAAGCGTGAAAGTCATCGCAGTTAGGGGCAAACCCCTAGATTTCAGTGAGTCCCCAACCAGGCGGGACAATCCATCCGAAGAATCCCAGGTTCAGGAGGCCGTGAAGGTGACAGGGGCAGCCGTCTTTGATGACGACGAGCGCCTAATGCCTTTGATGTCGGGTTACCTATCCCACGCGCTCCAGAAAGCCCAGATTTCCCAGCAGACGGCCATCACCTACGGTCGCAACCTTGTGTACACCTGCGAGTACCTGATGAACCGCCGTGAGTTTCGTGATTGCGAGCGTGACTCAGCGTTCTTGGAAATCCGCACCCACGTGATCGAGGAGTACTTCGCTCACTTGCGCGAGGCAGAGGGTCTTTCCAAGAAGACGGTGCGCAACCGGGATTCGTCTTTGATGGCGTTTTTCAATGATTCTCTATGCCGGGGAGTGGAGGACGCACCCGCGCCTCGTTCCGCGCCTAACCCCTACGCTGCCGGGTACCTGTCCCCCCGTCCTAACAAGAACTTGGTAGTGGCCTGTTCCCTGAATGATCTCAGAGAGCTGATCCTGGCTACGCGGAGTGAGCGTGAACGCTGCCTGCTCCAGTTCATGTACGACGCAGGCGTGCGCCGCTCTGAAGTCCCGCGAGTTACCCTCAAGGCCATCGATGATGCCCTTCGATTCCAGGACACATTGTTCATCTCGCCTGGTGTCACAGAACCGGTGAATGCGGACTACTGCCCGCTGCACATTGATGGAAGCAAAGGCCCAGCAGACTCCTTTAAACCGCGTCAGACGTTGGTCAGCCGCGCCACATTGCTACGCATCAAGAAATACCATGCCTCGCCGCTTTACAAGATGTGTAAGCGGCAGTTCAAGGGCGTTGAGAACACCCCTGCCTTCCTCAATGCAGAAGGCGGCGAATACACCTCTCGTTCGATCTCCAAGCTCTTGGAGCGCACGTCTAAGCGAGCGCTTAACCTGCTGAAAATCGACAGGATGATCTCTCCCCATAAGTTGAGGCACGGGAACGCCTATGCCCTGTTGAGGACGCCAGATATTGGCAGTGATTACCTTGATCGGTTAGTGGTCGTGCAAAAGACGCTGGGTCACTCGCTGCTTAAGACGTCGGAAGTCTATACCCAGATCCCGTACGACCTTTATCAGAAGCTCGTACGCCCCGGAACTGAAACCAAGACGAAAGGAGGCGAGATGGCTGAGCTTTCCCAACAGACGCGCCTGAAAATTGATGCGGGAGATATGAAATGAGTCGGCTGACTAGCGCTCAGGTAGATTCTGTCATTGAATCGTTTGTGGCCCGCGTCACTGATGATCGTGAATCGCTGCTTAGAGTATGCCTCAGCAGGGGGGAGGACTTGGCCGTAGCTCCTAGCTACGTCATTGAGCAGACCAACCTCAGCCAAATGGCGATCTCCAAGCGCACTTCATACTTTGAGCCGATCTTCGATGCGATGCGCGCCGAAGGCATCATTGTCCCAGGTCATTCGGCGAATGCTTGCGATTGGCGCCGTAGGCTGCTTGCTTGGTATGAAGGCATGCCTATGGAGGAGAGGTTGGCCATACCGGTGTTTGGCAACAGCATCAAAGATCGAGGCTTCTTGAGCGAGATCCCTGAGTTATCAGGCTTCAATGGAGCGAGAACGAGATATGAACTTGTGAGGATGACATTCGAGGAGATCCTCGATGACCTCATAAAGCTCGGCGTTCTTGATTCCAGCTACCAAACTGTTGAGCAACGGGTTGCCTCGAAAACAGAGAGCAAACCCACTGAATCTGTGCGAGACGCCTTCAGCGCTATGCGCTCAGTCCGCATCCATCGCCTGTCTGACCTCGCAAGCCCGGAAGCGGATCGTCCCTTCCAGCACCTGCTTCACCTCTTTAGCGCATCATCAATGAAGAGCAGTAGTTCGTCTGGTCAAAACAATTTCATTGAAGCTTTCAAATACTATCGAGCCTATCTCAAAGAGGCCAACTACACTGGCATGGAGGATATCCGGGAGCTCGTAACCCCCTACACCCTTCCAAAGTTCAGGGGATATCTCCAGGAAAAGATCCTGGAGCGTTCGCTGTCGACCAGCCACAGCAGTTCGATGATGAGCTCTGCTCGGAAAATGATGGCGCGCGCAGTCCAAATCGAGGGCCTGGGGCTGACTAGCTTCGTCGCAGCTGCAGGCTTCGATGCTGAGCGTGAAACTGACCAGTACAAGCCTTATCCCCAGGCTGTCCGAAACCGCATTTCGCAGGTCATTGAGCAAGAGATTGAGGAAACCAATCGCTTGGCCCAGCCTTACGTCCTAAGTCGCGTAGGGGAAGACCCGCTAAGCCCTGACGGGAGCATGCGCAGAGGCCTCAAAACCATGGATAACGCTCAGTGGATTTTTGAGAACAAACTCAACTGCAAGCCCCTAAACTTCGAATCCGTAGATAAAAACGACCCTTATCAACGGGCGTTTATGTCGATTATCTCGGCTTCCCCAATTTCGATCTTCGAGGTTTATAAAAGCTGGGGCGTGCAGTATCAGGTTGATGGTCGAGTCATTGCGCCGTACATCGCTCGGCTTGCTCAAGTTACCGGGATGAATGCTGACTCGCTGCTGGGCCTGGAGCTGGATGATTTCATTGAGCGCCATGACTTAACCGATCGGCCTTGCTTGCTGTATTGGAAAGAGCGCTCTGAAGGCGCGAAGATGCTTCATCTAGATATCTTCCATGCGGAGATCTCTTGGCTGACCACTTCTCAAGGCCGTGCGGTCAAAAAAATCTTTGACGATGTGAAGCACCTGACCCGTGAGATCCGCTTGAATGCGCCTGTCGAGGCTCAGAACAAGCTCTTCATCTACCGCTCAAGCTCTCCCAGGAAATACGGGGTTGTAGATTCCTTTGAGAACTCTGGTGGCAACCAGCTCATTAGAAGCCTGGAGAAGTTCTCCCAGGATCACGGGCTACTGGACGAAGATGGCAATCCACTCAAGCTCTCACCGTCACGTTTCCGACCAAGCTTCGTGAGCGAGCTGATTGAGCGCGGCGTATCTCCACGTGAGATCCAGGTGCTTCTGGGCCATAAGAACCTCAGCACCACCATGGCCTATCTGGATCAAATGGACTTCAACCCCATGGCGCGCCGGATGCTGAATAAGGTTCTCCATGAAATGCAGCAAGACACGCTGGAGGAGGCTCCGAAGCTCATCCCAACCAAGGCTATCGAGTCCGCGCCAGAGGCGATGCCGCTGCGGTCTGGCCTGGCAACCTGCATGAACGTCTTTGACCCACCTGCTTTCATCAAGGCGTTAGCAAGCTATGACCCCAGCAAGCCCTGCACGCTGTTCAACAAATGCCTTTCATGTAGCAACAGCATCATCACGGTATCGCACCTGCCGGAGCTCTTTGCCATGCGGCGCGACTACCAACGGATGATTGAGGTCAACCGGGTGCTCGATACGCCCTACGGATCTGTCATCCTGGACAACCTTGATGTGCTCAACAACATCCTCGACCCGGAAACATCCGACTTTTCCGTGGAAGAGCTGACCAAGGCTGAGCGCCTCTCTGAAAACCTGCAGGTCAGCATTTTGACCGAGGGGGTAACGCTATGAACCACGCCCTGATCCCTGAACTCGCTGCGTACAAAAAGTGGCGAACAGCTGCTCACACCCTGCTGGTTGAGTTGCGCAAGAACATCGCCGATCCGACTCCTGTGTCGCAGGAAGCGCTCTCTTGGTACCAGGCGCTGATGGCGTTGCCTGTCAGTAAGACATCCGTCCTGGGTGACCCCGTTTGGAACTTCAATGACGATCACCCGAACGCCGCTAGGAACGTCAAAGGAGCCAAGCTGAGGCTTAATTTCGATTCGTATCCATTACTCAATCAGTCGGCGGTCTTGGAGGTCAAGGTGGCCCTGTATTGCTGGCTGAAGATGCCGGCGGCAACGCGCTCGTTTGCCTCGCCAAGGAACATCAAGGCCAACACCGCCATTTCATGCATGAAGGCTGGATTGAGCTTCCTGGATACGATGTCAGGACAGGCGCGTCAGTTGATGACGGATGAGTTCTTCGAGGTTGGACACCATGGTCTGACGTACTTCGACGCGGGTATGTACCGGGAGGCAGCGCTCATTCATCCGTACGCTTTTGGCCCTGATCTCAAGAAGTTCTTTACCTTGGTCAGGTCGCCATTTTTCGAGGAGCAGATTTTCGAAGAGCCACTGCCTTACGTTCAGCTGGAGTCGCTGGCCTGGGCCAAGGTACTCAAGCACGTCCCTGGTTCCGAGCGCACATACCGTATTCTGCCGAACGATGTGTTCGAGAAGGCTTCTCGCGAGGCATCGTTTGCGGTTGTCGATTTCCTAAGCACTCTCAGGGAACCTATCGATGACCGGATTGCCTTGACACGTCTAAACGCTAGCGGCTACTCGTTGGCCAGCGCTCAAGAGCTGTCGCGATACAATTTCGACCTCTATGTGGCATTGCGGCTTCGCAGGAAGGGCTATGAGTCCGACGCAATGGCTGAGGCGTTAGATGAGATTAGACCTGAGTACCTGTCGGAGATCGGTCAGCATGATTTCAAGGCACCTGAAACCTTGATCAAGCTCACCAAGGCTAAGTTGGATGATGAGTACCGTCGGTACATCAATTTCGTCTCGTACAGCGCCTGCTATCTCGTGGCGCAGTACACCGGTATGAGGCCCTCAGAGCTCTCCGAGATCCTGGTCGAGTCGTGCATGGAGCAAGAGAGCGATTACTGGCTCCTTATCAGCAATGTGATCAAACATCGCCAAGGCTTGGCCAAGCTGTTCGACGACAAGTGGATTGCGATTCCGATCGTGCGTGACGCTATTCGTGCTGCGTGCCTTATCGCTAAGGTGAAGCAGAACCCCTACCTATTCTCCAATGTGGATACCGTCGCGCAGGACGCCGAGCCTAACTCAATGTCCTCGCTTGGCATCACTCACCAGTTCAGAGCTTTCTTCGAGGAGATTCTGACGGACGAGGAGTTCGAGTCGCTGGAATTCTCGCCTTACACGTTGCGACACACCCTTGCTTACCAGATGGCCAGGGCTGAGCTTGGGCTCCCATTCATCTCTCACCAACTAAAGCACTTTGGTGACCTTATCGGTGGTGCTGGACAGAACAAGGCGTTCAGTGCGGTGACGCTTGGGTACGGTGCGATTGCTGAGATCTTGTCCAAGGGTGGACGCTCATCTAGCAAAACGCCGATGCAAATGGCAGAGGAGGAGTACATCGAGAGCTACTGCGATCCCGACGGAAACTACGCCGGCCCCAATGCGGAGAGCCACAAGGCGCGGATGCAGAAAGTGTTCAGCGGGTACATGGCTGCTGGGTACACCAAGGAGCAAATCATCGTCCAGATGGCCAAGAAGCGCATGGCGATCATCAACGTGGGACAAGGCTTCTGCTATGGCGGTCAGCGCGAGATATTTGACGAGTCTCTGCCCTGCATCGGATCACTGCGTTGCAACCCGAATCGCTGCAAAAATGCCGTGGTCACCAAGGCTCACGCTCCTAAATGGCGGGAGATTTATGTGCAGAACAGCTTGGCCTTAAGCTCTCCTAACTCAGCAGGCGCGGAGGAGGAATTGCGTGCGGCGATGGAGGAAGCCAAGGGTGTGTTGGAGCATCTGGGTGAGGAGGTCGAGGTATGACATCCCAGGCGTTTGATGCCAAGAATAAGCTCGATTACGACCGGAACACTGAGCTGCTGGCTCAAGGGCTTATGCAGATTGCCTCTGATCCGAACTTGAAGCCGACGATGGCGGAGCTTAGCCGTATCACCGGCATTCATCGCAATACCATTCGCCAGCGTGACTTTCCGTCGCAGCGGCTTGAGGCGATCAAGGACAACCGCCGCCTTGCAGTGCTTGCGCAAAGGGTCAAGGCCGAGAAGAAGCAGGATCCTAAGACGATTCTGATGCAACGCCTTGAAAAGAGTCGATTGGAAGTGCTTTATTGGTTCAATAGGTATCAGGAATCTGAGAACTCTTGTGCAACGCTCGACAAGCGATTGGACACTGTCCGTGAGTCCAGGGACTACTACGTCCAGGTCGCAGATGAGCTGCGTCAGAAGATCAAAGAGCAAGATGCTGAAATTTTGAAATTGCGTGACGCGTTGGATTTGGTCAGCGCGAACCTTGAGGAACCGAAATGAAGATGTACCACGATTTGCTGGCCGACGTGCTAGAGAATGGCGTCGAGAAAGGCGATCGCACCGGCACAGGCACACGGAGTGTCTTTGGTCGCCAATTCCGCCACAACCTGGAAGATGGCTTTCCGCTCCTCACCACCAAGAAGCTGCATTTCAAGAGCATCATCAACGAGATGATTTGGTTCCTGAACGGTGATACCAACACCAAATGGCTCAAGGAGCACGGTGTCAGCATCTGGGATGAGTGGGCGACTGAAGACGGTGACCTGGGCCCGATCTACGGCAAGCAGTGGACGGCTTGGCCCACCCAAGACGGCAAGACCATCAATCAGATCGACTATGTCGTCAATACGCTCAAGACGAACCCTAACAGCCGTCGCATTCTCTTCCACGGGTGGAACGTCGAGTACCTTCCCGATGAGTCGGTGAGCCCTCAAGAGAATGCCCGGAACGGGAAGATGGCTTTGCCACCGTGCCATCTGCTGTATCAATTCTATGTGGCCAACAATAAGTTGTCGGCGCATTTATATATTCGGTCGTCCGACCTATTGCTTGGGAATCCCTACAATTTGGCTGGAGTTAGTTTCCTAACTCATATGCTCGCACAGCAGTGCGATTTGGGAGTTGGCGAAGTTGTAGTTACAATGGGCGATGCGCATATTTACTCGAATCATATTGAGCAAGTTAAGCTGCAACTGACTCGTGATCCTCGCCCTCTGCCTAAGTTGGTATTCAAGCGTAAGCCAGAGAGTATCTACGACTACAAGTTTGAAGATTTTGAGATTGTAGGCTACGACCCGCACCCTCATATTCCGGCTCCTGTGTCGATCTGACCTGTAGAGCGATCGAGTATACCGGTACCAGCTCAAGCGCTTGAGATTAGGTACCGGACTCGCCGCCCTCTCATCAAACGCCAACTGCTCTGGCGTAAGCTGCGCGCCCATTGGGATTTTCGCGAGATGGATCTGGTCGATACCCAAACTATATTTTTAGCAAGCTCTTAATAATCTGCTCTTGCACGAAGGGTAGGTGCTCCTCGTAGAGAGTTGCGGCCCGGACATTGGTCAATCGCCCTTCATTCTCTGGAATGTTGATCGTGAACTCGCTTCGGATCACCCAAATCACACTCACAAATAGCGAGTTCCAGTCCTTGATAGAGCCATGGCCCAGGTCTCCATTGAGAATACACGACATCAGATTTTTCGTGACGATGCCGATACCCTTGACTCGTATGCTCCGCGAGCCTGGTCGATTTGCTTTGATGTACAGAATGTCACCAGCTTTCAAACTGGAGATAAATGAGTAAAGATCCTCTGCACTTTCTTCATTCCATCCAAGAATAAATTTACCTTCTTGAAAGAATATGTCAGCTGCTTCAGCTCCGTCCCAGTTCGAACCTACACCATAGATTGCCATAGTTACCTGTTAAAATTAGATTTAAGTTGACAGCGGAATAAGTCTGCCGCTGTACTAAAGGAGCTAACCATTCATCCTATAGCGATTATTCCGGCTTTCGTGGTCTAGGTGGTATAATCGGTGTGCCAAAGAGTTTACTATCTATATTTTCGATCGTGCCACATGGCATGGTTGCAGGTTTAGAGCAAGTTATCGTTGCGTCAGGATATAGGTATGGGGATGGGCGCTTGCTCTTCTTATTTTTTCTATCATAGATCTGAACTGGCCGTTGGTCGGTAAGGCCCAAGAATACTACCTTATCATACGGAAAGCCGATCTCGCTTAATTGGTAATCCGTCCATGCGGCGAGCCCGCCTTGAAATATTGGATTTCCAGCCCAGATCACTTCGCTGAAGCATAGAAGAATTATTTCATCGAATTTGCGTTGAGACCTGTAGGCCTCGTGCTTATCCGCTTTGCCTTTCATGCCATCGAAGATGAAGCTCTGAGGAATCGGTACATCAGTATTTTTTGTGGGGTTGTCATGGATGATGCCTTGCTTGAGAGTTTGCTCAAGACGCTCCATCACCAGGTTAGCCCCGTATTTGCTATCATTGGCATAGGCAAGATACCAGCCAGGATCGACCGAAGTAATTTCTATCCCGATCGTCACCTTTTCTTTGGTGCCAAAGCGCTTCGGTGGAGTTAATAGCTCAATTGCCGCGTCAGGCTTGTCCACTTGTTCGGGGATTTTTACGAACTTGTTGTACAGCTTTTGTAGAAGAGGGGCGGCCAAGTCAAAAATTTGACTTTCAAATTCTTCCTTGGATTCTTGAATGCTTTGCTTGGCAGGTGACGTCATGACCTACTCCTTTGGGTCTGTTGGGGAAATCTTGTTAGATCTTGAATGCTGCGTATGCAAGGGTTATCCCCGAATGCAATGAGCCTAAGCCGGAGGTTACGAAGTCTTTAGCGAAATGACTATGACCGGCGTTGGCTCAGAGGCGGCCTAAGCGTTCTTCATCGTCCTCGATGGTATCATGGTATCGGCTGGTTCGCCCGGCCTTGGGGCAGCTGTGCTGCCATTCACGCCCTGCGCCTGAAAACTATTAGTTACAAGAGGTTTTTTATTGTTGATGAGGAGATTGCTCAAGTTGAGGCTCCCCTGTGGGAAGAAAGTGATGCTGAAATCTCCCGATCCTCTAATATGTATTTTGCTACCACCTTTGCGAACTCATGGGTTCCATGTAGTCCCATTCCCGGAAATCTAGTGATCTTTTGATAGAATCGTATGTTTAGTATTTCGACTGACCTTCCTGCAGCAAGAATGTAGAAGTTTTTGATGCGCTCAGAATAATACCCCTCCTCATCGTGGGAGAGGTGTTCTAATAAGTCAGAAAATGTTCCTACGTCTTCCGTGTTTTCGTCAAAGATTCTAACTTCCTTCGGGCTTTGTTGCTGGATGATTTCGATATGAGCGTGAGCTTCTTCGTCGCAAGCCTCGAAATCAACTATTATATCCTCTTGGTGCCTAGCCACGAATTCGAGCGTAGCATCGGCAGTGGCCATTTCGATATTCGTACTGATTAGTGTTATTCCATACTCTGCAGCAAGCAACTTTGCACCTTCTTGGTAACCTTCTGTTGTAACAAAAATCCCCTTGGCGCCTCCTAGGTCTTGCAGCTTTGTTTGGAAGCTAGCGACGTGCTCTTTTTTGACACGGTTCTTCCAATATTTGCATTCGACGCAGAATAGCTGTTTTGCTCCAGCAATGATTAATTCCCAGCAAACATCAATCTGATGATTTGCGCCACTTTTTCCCTTAAGCGTAACGTTGTGTTTGACTTGGATTCCCGAAAACCCTTCGTCATCTATGAGTCTTTGATGCAGCTCTTGTATCAACATCTCATATTGAGTTGGTGTGAAATTCATATTTTTTCCTGTGGGGTATTGTATCCATGGCCAGTGGCACAGGTCAGTCCGGGCGGCCCTCAAGGCATGATAACTTCAAGCCTCAAAGGCCCGGCTGCGAATATCTTAGGCGTTCAGGAGATGCTCGACCTTGGCCCAGAGGTCTGTTGATTGACACTATCATCAGTCAATCGTCCGATTCATTGCGTTTCAGCCGCAAAACTGGCCGTGTTCCGGCTTCGCCCGTGGGCTGTGGTTGCGGATCTTTTGCAGCTTCAGTTGCCGGCGGAATCCCGACTTGTCGAACTTTGGCAGGCTCGCGCTGTGGCGCCAGGCTTGCACTTGGCTTTTGTTGAGCATCCGCTTTCACTTTAACGGAAATCTTCACCACTGGCTTATTGTGCCGAGGCTTATTCTCAGGCTTGGCTGCCGGCGCTTTCTCATCACCCTCCGCCGCAACTTCGACCTGAGCGGTTTGAACCTTTGTAACCACCTCCGGCTTCAGTTCAGCCTTAGTTTCAGTAGCGACGGCTGCTTTGGCAGGAGCAGTTTGGGCAGCGGCGCGCCTGGCAGCTTCCTTCCAGTTGTTCCAGTCGAGCACTGCTGAAGGCCGTCGGTCATGGGCTTTCAGCCAGGCGCACAAGCCAGGATCGATCCACTGCACAATCTCCGTGATGTCACGATGTAGCTCGTAGATCGGTTGCCACAAAAGCGGTTCGTGGTGGAAGCATCGATTGCGCAAATCCCTCGCATTGTTCAGACGGCTGCGGATGACATCTGCCTTCTTGGAATTCTTGGGAGCGTAGTGAAAAACCCGCATAAGGGGTTTAGATACGTCCGGAAAGGCTTTCCGGTTAAACAACGATGTCCAGAAGCCGAAGCTCAGTTCGGCGGTGATGTCGTCCGCACTGGGTCACCCCTCGTTTCCTCAGAGACGTCCGCGCCTCTGTGAGCAAGTTAAGTTGCAATTAACTCGTGAGCCTCGTTCTCTGCCCAAACTGATTCTGAAGCGTAAGCCGGCCAGCATTTACGACTACACATACGACTACACATTCGAAGATTTTGAGATCGTCGGGTATGACCCGCACCCTCACATCCCCGCGCCTGTATCCATTTGAGCCACCAAGGCTGCAACGTAGAAGCATCTCTGCAGGCTAAAGGCCTGCAAAGAGCTGGCTAGGAGTCAGTAGCGTTTCATAACGGACAGCTCAGCTATGGGTCGTTTCCTACCCTCGCGACAAGCGGAAAACGGCCATAGGTGCCCTCTGGGAGGGGTGGCTAGTGATCACAGCCTTGCATCCATGTGGTCAATGCCGCCTTACTCACCACGCTCGTTGTTGAAACGAGTCAGCAGATCCGTTTCTTTCAACTCGTAATGCACCATCAATTGGTAGTAATTGGCCACTCCTCGATCAAGCAAGTCCTTTGCTTCGGCCTTGGGATCAAAAAAGACAGTTGAGTCAAGGCTACCGTTCATGTGTTTTGTTGAGTTCTTCGCCTTGTTCATGAGGTTATGGATAACCTGCTCAGTGGCTGGCTCGCCCTTTTCATCCAGAAGCCTTGACAGGCGAACAGCACCGTTTTTTATGCTACTCAATGATGACTCACCGCCTTTTGCTTCTACATGTCTTCCCAGTAATTCTTCGGCGGCACCGGCAAGGCATATCGCTGCGAAATACTCCGGTGGTTCACTGAAGTAATGACGCAATGCGGTATCTAGCAATTGGGACGCAATTTCGATTTTGGGCGTGGAGGTGGGCATATTGATTTACCTAATGGGTGAAATCGAGGCATCCCGATTCATCGGCAGCGCGTTATTTGCATAGCCTTTCGCTACACACTGAACGGCCCGCTCACTTCTGCTTGGAGCCAGCACCCTGTCTACGGCGAGAGCGTTGGCCAGAGACCGTCACTTCCTTGGGAAGGGGGGGTATGGCTCAGAGTGCCAGTAACGCTGCACTGTAGAGTGGGACAAGCCCAGTTCACGCGTGGCCTCGGCCTGGGTTTTGCCTTGAGCCTTCAAAGTCTGAACGGCTTGCAGGTTTTGAATTCGCAATGGCTGGCCGGGAGATCGCTTGGCCAGGTTTTTACCATCCATCTGCTGATGCAGTAACTCAACGCCGCCTGCTGCAGCGAATCGTTGAAGCTCTACCTGAGCTGACGAAAGTGTATTTTCGAAACTCTCGCCGCGTTGCAAAGCCACGCATAGGGTTATGAACGCAACCGGATCAAAATCTAGGGCTTCAGCAAGCTCTGTGAGCTTTGCGATGCTCACTCCAGATTTTCCCCTTTCGAGCAAGCTGAGTGTAGTGCGGAAGGCCGCATCGCCCAAATTGTCGTAGCTGAGCTCGCGCTGCTGCCGGATGGCCCTCAGCGTCGCAGCTATCTCTGTTTTAAGGGGCATAAGCGTCCAAAAAACAAGGATAGAGCCACAGGGTCATCAGCCCAATAAACAGTGTATATTGTGCGTAATAGGTGGTTGTGGGTATCATGCCACGCCAGAACCGCTGTCTTGGGTACGAGCTGATCACACTGTTGATGCATGGCTCGGATCTCACCTTTGACTGGTGAGTTATCAATTTACGCTTAATCCGACTAACGAGGCATCCGTGAAGGTTCACGTCCTGTCTGACCTGCACGCAGAGTTTGAGGCATTTGTGCCTCCCGCCATTGAGTTCGACCTAGTCGTGCTGGCTGGGGACATCAACAAAAAAACACGTGGGGTCGAGTGGGCCAACGACACCTTCAGTTGCGATGTCGTGTATGTCATGGGGAACCACGAGTACTACACAGGCCATTTTGATCGGACGCTCGACAAGGCACGTAAGGCCGCCGCTAGCCATGTGCATGTGCTAGAGAACGAGACGTTTGTCTGGAAGCAGGCCCGTTTCCTGGGTTGCACCGCGTGGACGGATTTCTCCAGCACTGGTGATGTAAGCGCCGCAATGTCAGTGGCGCGAGAGACGATGACGGACTTCCGAGCCATCAGAGCGGATACCAACTTTCGACGTTTGCGGCCTGATGATGTTGCTGCGCGCAATCGCCAGGCGAAAGCATGGCTGACGGCAGAGCTGCAAACACCATTCAGTGGTCGGTCGATAGTGGTCACCCATCACGCACCCGTACCGGAGGTCGCAGGCGACGAACATGAGGGACATCTGAGCGCAGCTTATTCCAACGCATGGCACTCGTTGTTGATGCAGGCGGATGGCTGGATTTTTGGGCACACCCATCGAGCTATAGATACCGTCCTGGGAGGTTGCCGCACGGTTAGCAATCCCCGAGGTTATCCGGGTGAAGAAACCGGCTTCAATGCCAGTAAGGTCATAGAATTCTAGTGAATGTGGAGATGTTGGTGCGCCCTGGTAATGCTCTAGAAATTCCTGGTGAGGTCGAGAAAGCCAAAGGTGTCGATTGGGGTGTGCTCATCGATGCATATCTGGTGGACGCTGCACAGGTCGGGAGCCGATTCGCAGCCTCCGTTTATCGCGACCTGTCGGGAGTATCTGCCGACGGTATGACCATCTTAACGCCACCTGTTCGACAATTAGCCAAGGTGGGAAAGTTTGAGATGCTACAAAGCTTGTGCGGCAATGACCATTACGTCGTTGTGACGCGATTCAATAGCGAGGAAAAATGAGTGCTCGCGAGCCTGTCCCAAGTGCTGTCCTTGAAGCTGCGACGATTAACTTCGAGCTAGGAATCACCGCATGCCTCTTTGAGCCACAGCTTGTTGGTTTCTGCTTAGAGGGAACCATCTATCTGGATCGAAAGGATAGATTCCAATCCGGTCGACTTATACGCACCTCGGCAGTGATGGAGTTCGAAATGTGCACAGGCTACGTGGTTGCTGTGACATGGAGTGGGAGCCGCTATGTCCTTCTGGCAGAAGATGGGCCTTGGGTGCTGACGTTGCCGCACAGGAGATTGGATGAGCCTGCCCCGTATAGCTGAGCTGCTTTGCCTGGACGGTGAGCGGGTGAGCGGTGTGTCGATGGCCAGTGAAGCGGCTATCGAGCAGAAGCTCAGACTAACGAGCAAACCCTATTGTGTTGTGTCCGCATGGATACTCATTGATGTCGCAGGTGTTGACCCTGTAGTCACTCAAGGCACTCATCTGATGCCTACTGTCCTGTACGTACATCACGTGCTCTCACACAGTAGCGGTCAGTTGTCTGGAGGGGACTCGGTGATGACCGGGTATGCGGCCTATATGGATCCGGCAGGCATTTTTGAAACAGTCGATACGGTCTACATCCTGTTGTCGCACGGCTTTCGCAAGTCAGCGGATGTCGAAACCGTGCGCGCTGCTCAAACCCAAGCCAACAGGACGGCAAACGTGTCGTTTTCAACTAACGGCCCTCTTGATGAGTAAGCCCCAGACCCGACCTCCTTGCCAGGGAACCTGATGAAAATCGCGGCAGTAATCTTCGATGCGTTTGGCACCCTTGCCCGGATAACGCGGCCAACACGTTCGTATGGTCAGCTGCTTCGCGAAGGCAAGCGGCAAGGCCGCAAGTTTAGGCCGGACGATATGCAGACCCTGATGACTCACAAGCTGTCCATTTCCCAGGCAGCGGAATGTTTTGGTATCCAGGTCTCGCCTGACCGCCTCGGTCTCCTGGAGCAAGCCCTCGAAGCCGAGCTTGCGAGCATTGAGCCGTTCCCAGATGCCTTGGAAGCCATAGCGATGCTACGGGCTGCGGGCATGCGAACAGCCCTATGCTCCAATCTGGCCATGCCATATGGCCCACCGATTCAACAGATCTTTCCGAACCTCGATGGCTACGGTTTCAGCTACCAAGTTGGAGCCATGAAGCCTTCCCCGATCATCTATCGACATACCTGTGACTTACTGGGGGTCAGGCCCGGTGATGACTTCATTAGTCATGGACGAGTCGTAATGATTGGCGACTCGGTGAGATGCGACAGAGACGGGCCTCGCCAATGTGGTATCGGCGGCTTTCTCTTGCGCAGGGGGCAGGTAGAGGGATTTTCGAGCCTCACCGACTTCGCACGAGCCGTACTCGCTTATGAGTAGGCAGAAGCATAGGCCCCTGTATTGTTTGGCCTATGACCGACTGCGCATAACGCTTAGAAGTCCCCAATCAGCTCATCCAGGGTTTCGCGGATTCGACGGCTGATCTCCGAAGCAAAAACATCGATAGTGTTCATGGCCTCGAACACCTGGCCGGGCTTCAAGATGATGATTTCATCATCAATCGTCTTTCCATTTCGATGCACGATGTCATGTCGCAAGTTGCAGATCGGAACGATAGGCGAAACATCCAAATCCTTCATGCGATCGCCAATCAAGACGCACAGCACGTTTTTGATCGTGGCCGGATTGTGGAACGTCAGTTCGGAAAGAAATTTCAGGATGACCCCTTCTACACCTTTGGGATGCTCGGCAATTTCCAGCAAGGTAAATTTCTTCCCCCGGTGAAGGGTCTCGATGTGCTTGGCGATATTGAGCAGAAACGCCTTGTCTCGGATAACGAGGGCACGCACCGACGTACTGATCATGGTTTCCAAGAGGGTGACGGCGTGTGCGTACACCAGCTTGCAGGTCATCTGGGCGTAAGGGCCATGCTCGCTATGCGTGAGCAGCATGATGGCAGCCCTTAGCTCCACGCCAAACTCGATGTACTGCTCGTTGAAAGATTGTCGTTCGAGCCACCTGTACTCAGCTTCTTGGTCATACGCATCCATCATGTCTGAGTATTCTTGAGCAAGCGCCTGGTAAGCCTCTGACTCATCGTCCAGATCTTCGCGATCTAGGCGATCCCCTACCCAGTCGAGAAACCTCTCCCGTTCAACCTCGAAGAAATACTCTTTCACACTACTCATGACGCCAGTCCTTGAACGCGAGCCTTTGTGATTAAGAGCATATCAGTCTCGCTAGGCATGCGTTCCCCGCCTGGATCAATCGCCAGGGCTCATTCACGGCGACATGCGATACCCGAAGCCTGACCTGGTCAATATGCCATGAAACTGGCGTATGCTCTGGTACCCATGCTGGCTTCCTGCCAGTTCAGGGGGCAGCCTGTGCCCCATACGACGGTCAGGCATCCCCTGTGATGGGACACCGAACGCAGCTTGTTATCAGGCTGTCGCTGATACCTTTCTATTTTGCGTGAATGCTTTGCTGGGTGAGTACCTCGCAGCGCCGGCAGGAATCGCTAGGGCTTTTTTTGGAGATCGCATGAGTTTTTTTACGGACGAAGAATCCGGGTCGTTGACGATCAAGAGAATGATCTTGCACGTAGTCGGCCCTAAAGATTTCCTGGCCATGCCGGAGCGCTCCTTGGAAGAGGAGGCATTTTTCATAAGCAAAATTGAGGGTATGGCGGCTGCACCCATTTTCATGTTCAAGACGGTCTCTACAACCCGCCAGGAAATTGAGTCAATGGCGAGTGGGGACGTTTCCTTCGAGCATGGGGCCCAGAGTCTGGCAGCGAGCTTTAACAGGCAACACGTCAGCGGCAGCGCGGATGGCGTTCTATGCATGTTTGAGTTAGGGGTCGCCGATCCAGACGTGAAGATCTACAGCTTGATCAAATATGACTACAAGCTTGCCCTGGAGCAAAACGATACCTCGCCAGGGCAGGCCTTGCGCAGGATTGTTACAGCGCTGGTGGACGATAAGAAGGCTATTCAGAAAACGGCACTTATACGCGTGGTCAGTGGTGTCGCAGATCAAAACATCTCCGCCACTGACCGCACCAAGAACGGTGCGGATCTTGCCGACTATTTCGCTGACTTCCTATCCGTGGCGAGGGCGGTTTCAGATACCGAGCTCAGCGAAATCACCCGCAAGCTTCTGAAAGGGGCGCTACAAGCCTGCAAAGCTGACCTCCCGGATCAAGATGTACCTCGGGCAGTTAAGAAGGCGCAGGCCTCGCTGGCTTCCCGCAGAAGGATTGACGAGGAAGCCATTGTTGAGGCAGTCATGATCGCTGCAGGCCACCCGGACGATGAGAAAGTGGCCAATAGACTGGAGCGTGAGACCCGTAAGCGTGTGAGGTCGAGTAAGCTTCATGAGGTCAGCTTCAAACCTGATCGGAAAATTTTCCGACAGCCCTACATGCGAAAGATCATGACTGCTGAGGGCGTGACGATCCTATTTCCGGACAAGTCTGAGAGCCCTAACGTGCGAGTGGTCGACCTTGGCGGAGATAAAAGACAGATCATCGTAGACACCGATAAGGTCACGGAGGATGGCGTTGTCACACCTAAGACTAGCCAGCCTGCTTAATGGCCTGGCCCGAAATCGTCAGGCCCTGATTTCGGAGGGGCCAACGAGTATTGTCGTCTCGGATTTGTTAGCAGGCCCCACGCTTGAAGTGGTACAGGCCGCGTCTGAGGCCGGCTGGATGTTCACGACTGTCGACAGCCAAGGCAGCAGATACGATATCGATGAAGTCGGTGCGGATTTTGAGCCATTTCGCATCACTCTCGAAAAGCATTTGCCGTCCGAGCATAGTGCTGCCGACGATCTGTTCATCGCCACCGAGGTTGGGTTCAGGAGCTTTCTTCGTAGAGGGTACAGCGCACCGCGCTGGCATCTGCTTGGGTTAACCACCGCATTCAGCACTAGGGCAAGGGTGTACTGCGGATGGGGCGAATCGTCAGCACTCGCGCAGTCACCAGCCACGAAAGCGCCCCGGCTTCTGGTCAAGGAGGCGGCAACTGTTCGTACCGTGCCAGAAGACGTTCGACATTGGCTTTACGCGGAAGGCCATATTCTCGAACCTGGCGACCCATTCCACATGATCTGGGCGGCGCATGCGCTTAATTATTTGAGCCGGTGCTTTGCAAACGAGATCGATACCGCCGGTACCCTGCTTACATTCAAGGGGCCGCCGAAGCTGAATCTTACGATCAGCCAAGTGGCCGATGACGTTGGCGAATTGTCGCTATCTGAGTTTGAGGTTGTCCAGGATGCGGCTGGCTGGGTCTTCGATAACTCAAGGGAGGCCGAGGTAAAGCACATCCTTCTTTCAGCAGAGATCGCTCGATCTGGAAGAGCTGATGGGGATGCAGGCGACTACTTCAAGGAGAATCTCGCTGCTGCTCTGGATTGCGCAAAAATTGCTTATCAAATGGCGGTGTCCGAGATCACCAAGGATACCCTCAAGTCATTGGGGGATCTTCGCAAAGCCGTTACGGAAGAAACGTCAAAAGCGACCGACGCTACACGTCAAGCGACAGCAGCAATCGCCACCGCGCTGACGGTTGGTCTTGGCCTGATCGCAGCCCGGCTCACGGTACAGATCAACCCCTACCTGATTGCCGTTGTCATGAGTGTGGCGTTTGGCTACACGCTCATGAGCGTATGGTCGGGCCGCAAGTTCATCCAGATCCAACAGACCTTACGCCAGGAATGGCAGCCTAAACTCTACCGCTACCTTTCCGTCGATGAGTTCAACAAGATGGTGAGGGATCCCATCAGCGAGGTAGAAACGCTGTTCAGTCGTGTCAGCGGGTGGGGCCTGGCAACGCTTGGGATCATTGCGACGGCGATTGTCATTTTTGCCTTTACTTATGTCCCACCGACCGACTCCGACATCAGTGCACCCGCCGCGCCTAGGCACCAGACTGAGCCGAAAAAAGCAGCGCCGAGAACACGCCCCCCGATGCACCATTTCGGCGGTGGGATGACAGCAAGTCTGGGCTTCGAGCGTTTGCTTTGGACGCCAAAGTCCCGCGTTTGATGGGGGCATGACGCCTTTCAAACTTTCAGAAACTAGCGGGGTTTAGCAATGACCCAGAATAAAGCTTTCGAGTAGACGATGGATCAGAACACTAAGACGATTTGTGATGATACATGTTGCACATGCGATCGCTCCCAACCAATTATAAAGTTGTTGGCCAAGCTTCCAAACGGAACTAGGGTATCGCCGCAGGGCATAGGCGATCGCTTCTACGGAACCGCCCACGTCGCTCCGCAGAGCGCTTTTGAATTCGGCCTGCCTATTAAGGGCTACTGCGCTGATTTGCTTCGGCATGCCAGGCGGGGGCAGGACTCAGCGTTTCGTGGTACGACTGAAAGGTCGGTGATTTCGCATTCACAAGGACAGGGGGCTATCTATTGGGCTGAGGAGGACGGTTGGGTATACGAACTGGGCGAGCTGTCCGGGTGGGATGTGGAGCAATTGCTTGAGGGGATTGTCCCAACACCGGCTGGCTTTACAGGCGCCCCGTTCCCTGGTGAGTTGGAATGTGCAATCCACTCCAGAATCTCACCGGCAATGATCAGGCGCGCAGCACCAGTGGTCAAGGGCAGACGGTGTTTGGAGTTGGGTGAATGGAAAGCGAACAGAAACTATCGTGCAGCGAAATTTCGGAGCTCCAAGATCGATGGAGATCCGAGGTAGGCCAAAAAGTGAAGCAGGCCCTCCTGGGGGCGCTCCGTGCGCATCAGCTTGACTGGCCTGAGCTCTTGAAGGACTTGCCGGCTGTTAGCGTTCCAGCCCCCTATCCTGATGTCCTGGATGATCTTCGCGGGCTATGCGTGTTGAAGGAGTCGCTCGACGGCGTCTCATTGACGTTCTCAGATTTGAGCTACAGCACTTTTCACTCATGCTCAATGAAGAGGGTCAGCTTGCAGGGGGCAAAGCTGAGCTGGGCGAGTTTCGAGAAAAGCAATCTGTTGCAGAGTGACCTTCTGCAGGTCGTGGCAGACCATGCCGTTTTTGACGACTGCAAGCTCGCCGGCTCAATGATGATGACCGGAAACTACAGGGAAGGCTCGTTCAAAAATGCCGACCTGCGCAAGTGCGTTCTCAACGGCTGCGACTTTACAGGGTCTGAACTTTCCAACGTGAGGCTCCAGGCGGCAGAAGTCTTCAACGTCAAGGTACCCGCTTCATTTAACTTGAGCCTTCATCTAAGGGGCCTCAACAGTCTCGAACCTTAAGATGCTCGTCTAAGCCATGTATTGCCGACATCTCGTAGTTCTTGTCATGGTCTTGACGTTGCCGCGCTCAGGCGAGCCCCCGTTAAGAACGGCAAGCAGTGCATCGGCGCATCTAGGTCATGGCCATCGCTAGGCCATTCAGCATCGCGATTTCGCCAATTTTCTACCGTTCGTCGGCATAATGATCTTTTTTGACCCCCCACCCCCTTGAAAAATTTTAAACGAGACGGAGTTCTTATATTTGAGAGCAAAAGAAAAGCTGCAGTGGCGCGGACACCGTTTTTCTCACTGGACACCTCGGGCTTTTACTTCTGTTTTTCACGGCTTTTCAGTGGCACGGTTTTGGGGACTGAGACAGTGTAAGAGACTAGAATGGTGCAGCCGGGGCCTAGGGGGGAGTCGTTGCTTCTCTTTGCAGCCGCAGGCTGCTGCTTACGCTTTGACGTCAAACCGATAAGGCTCTTTTGCTGGGATCAGTCCGCCTGAAATTACACCCGTGTCAGCCAACAGGGGTCTGTAAGCTTCCGTCACAGCCTTCTTGCGTGCAAAGTATCGAAATGCTTGGTTGGCGCGTGGGTATCCCAGGCTACGAGGGGTAGCGACTGGCCGCGAATCATCTCCGCGAACTCCATGGGTGTGAGGGGGCACTTTCTTGTACTGCAAATGACCTCCGATAGCTCAAGCAGTGGCGCGCATTGCTATGTATCCGTCCGGCCAACACATCTTCCTGACGCAATCGCCGAAGGCCATGGTGTGTTCATCACCCGCTTACCGCGTGCGACCACCCTTCCCTCATAGCTGAGTAATCTTTGCCGCCAGTCCTCCAAGGATCTGCTGCCAACCTGTCGCGGGCGCGAGTTAGGTGTCTTATAGGATGAGCTACTCGGCTCGACTGAATGGTAGGGTGATACCACCCGGATTCTTGATGGACAGCATGAAACGCAGCTCTTGATTCGCTACAATTACCCGCTTTTCGCACGACAGTAGGTCGTCAAAAAAAGACCCTGCCACGACGTACTCCTGATCAAAGGTATCATTAGTCGCTTTCTGGGGGGTGTAGTTCTCAATACCTCCTTTTATTGCCCACTCCAAGCCATGGCGGACGAGAGTGAGGTAATAGCGGAAATATAGGGGATTACCTTTCAAGAACCGTTTGACGC
This sequence comes from Pseudomonas tremae, assembly GCF_001401155.1. Taxonomy (GTDB): domain Bacteria; phylum Pseudomonadota; class Gammaproteobacteria; order Pseudomonadales; family Pseudomonadaceae; genus Aquipseudomonas; species Aquipseudomonas tremae. Next base: position 51,132 of record NZ_LJRO01000360.1, on the reverse strand, counting down.
GAACTGGCAGGTGTCCTCGCGCAACCAACTCATCCTTGGCCAGAATCGAGGCGATGAAGTAGACCAATGCCAGCCGTTCAATGGTTGGAAAATCTGGTTGTTTGACCACCTTCATTCCCGCTGGTTTCAAAAACTCTTTCACCTTAGTCGTCATGTCTTGCAAGCGCTTCAGGTTTTTGCTGTGATCAAGCTCGTCGTGGCTTAGGTCATTCTGAACAGCAGGAAGCCGGGCACGGAACTGCCTGATGGTTGGCGCTGCGGGATCATTGGCCGCAAGTTCGGTCGCCAGGGCCCGTACGTAACGAGTCGACTCCTTGCAAATCATGTTGAGGGGCGCGCGATCCAGCGTTTCCAGTTCGTACCGCAGCGCCTCCCCTAGAGAGATTGAAGCCAAAATACGTCCGGGCCTTTTGCTCAAAATCTCCAATGAGCGCCGCATGATTTTCATCCACTCGTCCCCTTTAGCCATCTCCAGCAGCGCGATGTCCAGCACTACGAATTTTGCAGTCGGATCAGCCGCAATTAAAGATTCGAGCTCACCGCTTCGGAAGAAATTTTGGTCTAAAGCAAACACCTTCGCCATGTCCAACTCCTATGTACTGAGGGGGCTGGCCAACGCGGAGTGCTGAGCCTGCAGGTGGGTTGTTGGGGAGCTAGCATAGCGGCTTAGGGCTTTGAATGGAAAACTGGACTGACGATCTGGGCCTTAATTTGGGGATTCTGAAGGTGTGTTCGCCGTACGCTTACATTGCTATGGGTTAATCTTGCACCGATCTCAAAACGGAATCGAGCTCGTGACTAGAAATCCAGTTGAACGGGCCCTCATGGCACGAGGGGTAGACAGTGCGTTGGCCAGGAGGCTGAGGGAAGAGAAATGGACACTCGCGAAGCTTCAATTACAACGTCCGGAGAAACTGCTGGAGCTGGGGCTCAGTGAATCGGTCGTGCCCAAGATCCTCGGGAAAGGCAGGCCACCGGTACCACTGGATGTCCTCATCAAGACCCTTTACGACAATCGCTGGGTTTGCTGTGTCTGTCGAGACGCTGAGCGCCCGGTCATCGTTCATCACATCAAATCATGGGCGGAAAGTCGCGATCACTCGCCGGCCAACCTCGCAGTCCTTTGCTCTATCCATCATGGGGAGGCGCATTCCACGCATGCTCTGGAGCTTACGCTCACCGCTGATCGGCTCAAGGCGGATAAGGCGGTGTGGGAACAGGATGTGAGCCGGCTCGATCCCTTGGCCATATTCAAAGCCACTCAGCTAATGAGTTGCCAGTGGTGGTACTTCAATCACCTCAGGATTCTTGAAATCGCTGGACATGTTGGAGTCGATGTCACTCAGCTACAGGGATTTCAAGCGGCTCTTCGCAATGGGGTCTGTGACGAGGACGGTTACCTTTGCGCCAGAGAGGGTCTTCTGTACGTCGGTCAGGCACCCTCGCACAGCCTGTACCGTTACATGAGCAACATGTTGCGGGCCGCCGTGGATCATGGCTGTGTCAGAAACATTTCGGATGACTTGGATCGGAGCACGCTCGATATTCTGGTCACCCCTGGTGACCTAGTGTTCGTACAGAGCTCCTATCATTTCACGGATATGCCTCCTGACGGCTCCGGCGCGGACATGGTTCGGGGGCGACGACGCGTCAACAAAGTCGAAATCACTTTCGTCTTCGATAGGAATGAAGGAACGTCCGGCTCAGCACGAACCGAGTGGCTTTTTGGCGTGCACACCTTGGGCTGTCTCTTGCGCGTGAACAAGCTACAGCGAGATCTCAACGGTGTGTTGCATCTCGGGGCTACCGTCTTGGCGATTCGCAGCGCCCATGAAGAGTTGAAGTCGAGGATGTATGAGATTGGCCTCTATCAAAGCGGCCTGATAGGTCATGAGGATGAGGATGAGGATGAGGATGAGGAATTGGAAGATTTCGATCCTAAGGACGATGAAGAGAGTGACGATGCGCTTCACTTCTAGTTCGGACAAGACCTGAGGCCACTCCTCGTCGGTCGTGACCTAAATCGACCGCTGCGGGTTGAAGGCGCAGTCTTCAGGCCGGGTTCGGCGTCGATCCCTCTGTGCGCCTCGGTCAGTAGCTACCTCATCAAAAAATCGAAGTGATCTGAATCGGTGTTTGGCCCTCGGGTAGCGGCTGATAGGTAATGCGGGTAGCGGGATGTTGGATGACGGTAACCGCGAGTTTTTCAGTTGAAGCAAGGCCGGCATCGGTTGCAAATACGGTGGGGGTGGGTCGTTGACTGAGCACGCGGTTGGACGACTGTGCCTGCTAGCCGCCAAGCTTGCCTGGCATTATGATGGCTAGCTTTGCCACCACCATTTGTTCGGGGTAGACCTTTGGGACTTGTCGTCACGCAGAACCTGGTCACGGTTGACCACGCCGTCAGGGATCATTTGATCACCACTGTGGATGGCAACCCCAAAACGGACATCCGGGAGTGCGGGCTAAAGGTCACTTCTCTTTTCACCCGGATCAAATCTTCTGCAAAAAGGAGTCGGGATCGGAAGGCCAGCCTGATCGGCGACAACTGCCCCCTCCTGTACGCTCTCAAAGGCAAAGACGGGCTCACGACCAATATCACCTCTATCAAGCGCCTGGCACAGAGCGGTAGCGGGATCCTGGCGTTGATTGCCGCACAAACCCAAGCCGACACGGTGGTGTATATGCCGTCAGGCTATAGTTTGAGCCGCATCGTAGCGTCGCGATGCGCCTCGGTGCTCAATGCTGAATTGGCCCATGACGTCTTCGTAAAGTCGTCCAAAATGGAAGCCTTCGACATGATCCGAAAGGCTGAAGACAACGGCGATATCAGTATCGAGGAGCGAAAAAAGCTTCAATTCAGGCTGAAGATGCAGGACGGCTTTCCACTCAAGGTGATCCCGGTCGAGTATCGGCACCTGTTCACGCCGCTCCAGCGCAACCCAGCATTTCGTGGTAGCGTTACCGGACGCGTCGTGTTGGTTGACGACCTCTTGGCCACGGGGCGAACGCTCACGGTGGCCAAAGAGATCGTCCGAGCAATGAATGGCGTCACTTCAGTGGAAGCCGTGTGCCTGTTCAGCGACGTGTGATGCGTACAAGGCTTTACAAGGGATAGCCCCTTCGCTACTATTGATTACGAGTGTGCATGAGCCTCCCCGCTCGTTAAATCCAGATGAGGCCCGCGTAGCACCTCCCAGGGTCAGTCCGTAAAGGGCAAATAATGGGATGGTTAGGCAGCGGCTAACCCCTCAACCTTCTAGGTTGTTGAAGCGTCATAGGGCTCCGGCCCTACCTCTTTCAAAGCCGAGCTCATGCTCGGCTTTTTCTTTGGCGCTATACACGCGCCTTCAGGCCTACATGGCCTCCGAGATGTGGGCTCCTGCTGGCCCGTCTCACCTCTCACGAACTGTAGGTCGGCTGATGGTGACCCTAGCTCCTCATCACAGGCGCAGTACGCAGCCATATCCATGCACCCGCTGTCTGCGCATAGGTTCCTGAGCTAATGGCGCCCCTTCCTAAAGGGGGCTTCCGCCGGCCTGCAGCCATGCTATATGGTGGCATACTGCCAGTAGTTTAGCCCTGGAAGGGGAGAAATCCCGGCTCATTTTACAAGGATAGTTTTGGTCATGACTTACATTAACCTGCCTAGTAATCAGCAAGCTGCAATCAGCGACGTTGACGAGACGGTGCTTCGGGCAGCGGTGCGCAAGTGCCTAGATGAAGAGCGTATAGGGCCGATTCACGGCCTCGGGCTCAGTGACTGTGGCCCCTACGTGGGCGCCAAGCTTCGTGCGTTCCACCAAGCGATCACTGAGTACAGCAAGTCCAAGGCCCATGCTAAGCGTGAACGGACTGGGCAAGATGCGCTGCGCGCCGGCAGTGACCTCGTTGACGCGGTGCAGCAAATGAAGGGCCGGCTCGAAACTGAGCGCCAAGAGGGGGAGCTATTCTTCATCGATGATCAGATCAGGCCGCCTTTCCATCTCGGCAAGCGGCTATCGGTGCCTGTGTCGTTTCGCTGGCGAACGTCGCCATCTGCAGACTGGAAGCACGGCTATGTGACTTTCGTCTACGATTTCTCCCCTCAGCCGAGTTACACCTTGCCGCTGCCCAAGCGCAAACCTAGCGCGGCAAAGGTAGAGAGGGATCTTGAAGGCAGTCGCTACCGAGAGTGGGAATGTTTGAAGGCCCAGGCGCTCTTCTCGATGAGGGAGTTCTTCCGCGATGGCGGCGATGGGGATGCTGTGCCAGAGGTATTCGCGGTGAGGCCTAGTCCCTATGGTGGGGGCCTTAATAACTTCAGCTGTAATTTCTGGCAGCCCGAGAGGCCGGCACCATAAATCTGGCAAGCCATCAGCTTCGGTAAGTAAGGCTGGTGTAAACGACCGTCCGCTCATCCAGTATGCGTGGACTTTCCCAAGCATCGTGCGCGCACACTATCACGATGACACCGAGCCCTGCGCTGACATAGGGCCGGAGCGTTGATCGTAGCCGGGCGATGCCAGTGGTCATTTTTAGGAGTGGATGATGGACAAGGAACAATCGGCTACCAAGATAACTGCTCCCAAGCCGCAAGACTTTCTGCGAGCGAGACGTCCAGAGCAGTTCTCGGACTCTGTAAAGCTACAGGAGTCGACTATCGATCGCTGCATGCTGGAGTACCACTTCGAGACCCTGAACAATCGAAGCCAAGAGCTTGAGTTCGAGACATTCGTACGGAAGCTTTGCGAGCGTGAGATATGCCCCAACCTGGTTGCCCAGACGGGGCCGACAGCCGGTGGCGACGGTAAAACCGACACAGAGACGTATCCTGTCTCCAGCCAAATTGCTTTTTTCTGGGGGCTAAACGAGGCTCCGGAGTCTGAGCGATGGGCATTTGGCGTCAGCACTCAGAAAAACTGGAAGGCGAAATGCACGAAGGATGTCGAGAGCGTCATGTCCACCGGGCGTGGGTACGCAAGTATTTTCTGTGTCTCAAGCCGGCTCATCAAGAACAGTCTGAGGGCGCAACATCAGGACGACCTTTCGAAAAAGCACGGCGTCCAAGTCACGATACTTGATCGCACCTGGCTGCTTGATAGAGCGCTACAGCCCAAAAATCAGCACCTTGCTATCGATCACCTAGGCCTTACTGGCAGTATTGAGAGCAAAATCCAGATCGGCCCATATGATGCTGACAAGCAGATCCAGCTGGCAGAGATCGAGCGCGAGATCGAGCAGATTGAGGATCCGGGTCGTTTGACGCTCTCCCAGGTCGACCTCTACACCAAGCGGGCCATCATCTACAAAGAGCTGGAACGGGATGCCGCTGCTGTGGAGCATCAGTTCAATATCGCTGTGCGGGTAGCGAAAAAGTTTGGTACCCATAGGCAGCATTTCGATGCCCTTTACCAACTGACATGGGCTGCGTACTGGTGGCTGGAAAATGCCGATGTCTTTGAGGAAACCTTTGAGAAAGCGTTCGGCGTGGCTCAAGAGACCGACAACGTTGAGGTTTGGGAGAAAGTCGTAACGTTGTTCAATCTGGTGGTCACCTCTCATCGAGACGGCAAGTGCACCCTTGATGTGGTTTCCTTGAGCGCTACCATTCGAGAGAGGTTGAACTCGATTGCCAACGACGCGGATATGATCAGCGGTGCATTACAAGCCAAGACCTCTTTGGCGCTTCTGGATCTGTTGGCTGCCGAAAATGAGGAGCAAGTCAATAATACCTTCAGGACTTTGGGCACCATCGCGGATAGCGCTCATAAGCTGATTGGTTACCCTATGGCTCGCCTCGTCAACTTGCTGGAAGCTCTCGATGTGGCCTTTGGAGATCTCAAGGCCTACGAGGATCTCATGGACAAGCTCATTGATGACGCTGGTGCGCGGGAAAACAGCCGGATCAAGGCAGATAAGTACTTGAGGCGTGGAGCGCTGAGCAGCGACAAAAAAGATTACTACAGGGCGATCAAATGCTTCGGGTTGTCCTTGTATGGTTTGTATAACAGCGAGAGCAAGACGGAAATGTTCGCTGCCCTTTATATGTTGTCCCATGCATACGAGAAGCAGGGGTTGCTCTGGGCTGCACGAGGAGCAGCGCTCATGGCAGCGTACCTTGTCACCGGTGACGCGCTGAAGGAGCAGCGAAGCAGCGCTAAGCAAGCTGCTATTTACCAGCAACTCATGTGGATTGAAGGTCAGCTGGGTCGATTGGGCCAGTCATTGACCTGGTATCACCTGGCTCAACTGATCTCTCAAACGCTGGATGAAGATCCGTGGACAGAAAATCAGAAAATGAGTTATGAGGCTCTGATTGGTAAGCTGTTTCTCAATGCCAATTTTTCAGATATTGAAAGGCTAGCTTGGCTCCCAGACAAGTTGAATCAGCTGGATCTGGGGCTAAGTGCAGATGCGCTATTGGTTTGCTTAGGCCATGAAGATAAAGCGGGGCCTGAAGGTGAGCCAATTGACCTTCAATTTATGAATATGTGGCGCAGTATTGATATGGGTGCCCCGGTAGCCACGCTAGACCTCTATCTTGACCGCTGGACGACCATAAACTCCTACATTCTGGGCTGTAAGGTGTCCGTATCCTTCCCCGTGAAATCCCCTTGCATGGAGTTAGCTCAGCATTTGCTGGCTGTACTGGAAAGCTTCTGTGCACCGATGATGGTTGATCATATAGCGTCTACCCTGCCCGCCGTGAACATCGATATTCTGTTGGAAGATGAGGACGACTTCATGCTCCAGCATAATTTTGATACCGCTGCGCAGGTAACGTCTGCTGAAATCCTCTGCTCGCCGTTCAGTATCGCCAAATTAACCGACGAGCAACGAGATGCAATCAAGCAATTCTATAGTGAGTTCTGCCTCCATTTCGTCTCCATCATCTGTCCTCAAGTTGGCTGGTCGAGACTGGAAGAAATGCTTCGAGACGATAAAGCCTTGGAGCGAGCAGTTGTATTCAATTGTAATATTGGGTTGGACGACTACTTCATGGGGCGTGATGCTGCCCCAGGGATTGCTTCTCACCAAGATGCGGCCCTGGAGTTGCACAAGCCGACTCGTAGCGTAACTTGGTTTCAGTATCACAACATTGAGCCCATGGTGTTGCGACCTAAACATGATGTGTCCGAGGAGCGTCCAAAACATCCCTTCCAGTTCTCAAGTCTTAAGCATAGAGAGTTGAAGATTTCATCTCTTATTCAGGTCAGTCTGTGGGATCAAGCTGGATGGAGGGGAGTGGGATTTCACGGAGGCGGAGGAGAAATTCCTTCCATCGTGTTCCTGTTTGAGAATCCGACAGTTGGGGCGAGAATTTTTTCAAACATAGCTAAAACTATTGGTGATAAAGATTCTAAAAATACATTGCGTATCGCTTTGATACGCGGAATTAGCAAGCATAACCCTGCCCACTACCGGGTGGTCGTTACGAATAACCTTGAGCAGAATGATGATGACGCTTCGAGTATTCATTCGGCCTTGTCCAGAATTCTTACGGTGACTCCGGATACCTCTCAGAATATTGATAGGTTTCTAAGTGATTATGAACACTACAAAAGGTGCTATGTCGCCACAGTAGATGCTCAGGGCCATCCCACGCATCACTTGTCAACTTCAGGCGTTGTAGTTTTAAATGCCTGGGAGATTGATGACAACCACTTAGAAATTTCGGCTATCCAACCTGATGACGATGTGTTGATACCGGAGGGCGTCGATGATCCCCCGATCAGCCGGGCTTTAGCGAGGATTCGCTCACCGGAAGGCCGGAAGGCTTAGGCGCCAGAGGTTGATTACCCCTGGCGCGTGTGACCGGTGCCTGGCGAGCCTGTGTATTCGTGGACTACAATGCATTGAGCTGCAATCAGAAGTCATTCGTAGTGCAGCTCACCGAACAAACCAATCATGAGATCACCTTCGAGCACCTCAAAAGGAAGCGTGACGTACTGATCGCGATGGCGAGGCAGCGCCTTTCCATCGTGCGGTGCATTTTTCGTGTGCCCTTGAACCTTCTCCCCGTTCTCCTTAATATAGGGAAGCACGACTATCCGACCATGGTTCTTGGATAGAATCGTCCCCTCATGCCACAAGGTGTTTCCTTCATCGCTGCTGGACTCGCCCCCCGTGTTTTTCACCACCCACCGTGGCACCCCGTCGTCCTCATACCAGAACACGAAGCCACCGCAGACCAATACCCTTTGGCCGCGCATCCTCGCCTCGGCGAGCATTTGCTTGACGCTTGCCAACTGCAATAGCTGATTGGCTCGGGGCAGTAAGAGTGCGCGTATCTGCGCTTTGGTTCTGCCCCAGTGGTCAGCTCCCGAAAGACCAAACCCTTTGGCTGTCACTTCGCGCAGGCAGATCTGCGAGCGTTTGGGAGACAAGGCTCCGATCTGTTCCCATGTCTGGTCATCGACACGGCGAAGGCACATGTTGAATCTCGGTATGGCAACTATCTCTAGGTAAGGCGCACGCTCAAGCTCCTCATGGAGCGGTTGTCGCAAGCTTTCCATTGTATTGTGCAATGTCAGCTCTTGCACTGAGGGCCGAGGTAGATGGGCGTTGCGCTTGATCGCCTCGCGCTCCATGAGCTCCTCCTCTCCCTGGATACGGCGCGCCGCCGTCAGTGCTTTCTCGACTTTTAGGATGGTTGAGCTCTGAAGCACAGGATCCGGTACCGCCTGAATTACCAGTTCACTGGTGCCGCTGTTGAATTCGTCTGCAGCTGCCATGGCCTCCTCGTAGGAAGTGAAAACAGCTGCCATCGCATGTCCACTGCCGTTATCGTAGAAGTAACGCTTCCAGGACAGATGGGAGTCGGGGAAGAGCTTGAGTGCTCGCAGCTGCCACGTCCATCCGATGCGGAATTGCCGGAATGGAAGGACGGCCAAGGTGGGCATTGAGTGGTATGGCATCTGATCTAGGCGCATCGACTTTCCCTGCTGTTTGCGTCTTGGCGCTTGCGGAAGCGCTGGAGCTCATCCTGGGGAGATAGATTCCCCGACCTTATGGATAGCACATTGCCAGGATGAGTCAATTTCTTGGTTACAGGCCTCGTATTTCGGGGGCTTCAGGAGAAAGTGAGATTTGGGCGGGACTTTAAAAAACTGGTGGTTTATCCAGTATTAGGGATTGCGCAGGTAATGTGCAAACGATATAATGCACATATACCAAGTTGCTTGGAAGGCGTTACAAGTCAGCGTAATGTGCAGGTAAGTGGGGGGACGAGTTTTTTCGGCACGCCATTCAATTTGACCGAAGGCGCCGCGCTGCTCAGCCTCATCGGCCGCCTGACTGGCTACACGCCGCGCTGGTTCACCTACTTCATCGGCGATGCCCATGTGTATGAAAACCACTTGGACATGCTCAACGAGCAGATGACACGCGAGCCGTACCCGATGCCGAAACTGGTGATCTCCGACCGCGTGCCGGAATTCGCCAAAACCGGCGTCTACCAGCCTGAATGGCTGGAGCTGATCGAACCTTCGGATTTCACCCTGGAAGGCTATCAGCACCACCCGGCGATGACTGCGCCGATGGCGGTTTGAGCGCATATTCGCTTGTTCCGGCGCTTATCTTTACAGGCAGCTTGTGAAGAATCTGGAAAACGCGCTACTGCCCGAAGGGCGTGGGAGCGAACTTGTTCGCGAAGACGGGCGCTCAGACAACGCTGAGCACCCCTGAATGGAAGCTCTATTAAACCCGCCTCAATGCCCGTGACTCCTCCCGACATGCGAGGCCTCGCCCTCTGGAGCTGATACAGCGCCCGTCACTTCTAGCCTCTCCAGTATCGCGCAGTGGTCCGCCACACCATCGCTGCAGCGGCGGCGCAGGTCGAGCAATTGCTCCTGAAGCGCTTGCAGACTCGCCACGCGGGCGTTGACGTGTTCGATGTGCTCGTCGATCAGGGCGTTGACGCTTTCGCACTGGTCCTGCGGGCTGTCGCGCAGGTTCAGCAAGTTGCGGATTTCTTCCAGGGTCATGTCCAGGCTGCGGCAATTGCGGATGAACGACAGGCGTTCCATGTGTGCCTGGGTGTATAGCCTGTAGTTGCCGTCACTACGGGCGGGGGCCGGCAGCAGGCCTTCACGCTCGTAATAACGGATAGTTTCGACCTGAGTGTCGGTCAGTTTTGCCAGTTCGCCGATTTTCATGGGGACTCGTCTTGATTGAGCGCTTGACCCTATAGTGGCTACAGGGTGTTCACTTGGCAACAAGCAGAATCCTGGAGCACGCAAAATGGGCACGACGATCAAGACTTCCCCCGCACACGAGCATGATCACGACGATGATCACTCGCAACACAAGCACGAGCCTGCAGCGCATGCGCACTCCTGCTGTGCAGGCGATGCACAGCCCGCTGTGGTGACATTCTCTGAAGCGTCGGCGTCCGGCAGTCGCCTGAGCAGTTTCCGTATCGAAGCGATGGACTGTCCGACCGAGCAGACTCTGATCCAGAACAAGCTCGGCAAACTCGCGGGTGTGCAGAAGCTTGAGTTCAACCTGATCAATCGCATGCTGGGTGTCTGGCACGATCTGCCGTCCACTGATCCGATCCGCGAGGCCATCGGCGCGCTGGGCATGCAGGCCGAGCCGGTCGAAGAGGGCGCCGAGCCTGTAGCGTCGGCTGCAGCGCCTGCGAAACACTGGTGGCCATTGGCATTGTCCGGCGTGACTGCGCTGGGCGCCGAAGTGGTCCATTTGGCGTCGCTTGGCCCTACCTGGGTCGTTGCCGTTTTGGCCCTGGTGTCGATCTTCAGTTGCGGGCTGACTACCTACAAGAAGGGATGGATAGCGCTCAAGAATTTCAATTTGAACATCAATGCCCTGATGAGCATTGCAGTGACCGGTGCAATCCTGATCGGTCAGTGGCCGGAAGCAGCGATGGTGATGTTTCTGTTCACCATTGCCGAATTGATCGAAGCCAAGTCCCTGGATCGTGCCCGCAATGCAATCAGTGGCCTGATGCAGCTGACGCCCGAACTTGCAACGGTCAGGCAGGCGGATGGCAGCTGGAAGGAGATTGAAGCCAAAAGCGTCGAACTGGACGCGATTGTCAGGATAAAGCCCGGCGAGCGCGTGGGCCTGGACGGTGAGGTGGTGTCCGGCAATTCGACCATCGATCAGGCATCCATTACCGGCGAAAGCCTGCCGGTCGAGAAAACCGTTGGCGATAAAGTCTTCGCGGGCACGATCAATCAGTCAGGATCGCTGGAATACCGTGTCACCGCTGCTGCGAATAACTCCACTCTGGCGCGGATCATTCACGCGGTGGAAGCAGCGCAGGGCTCACGCGCGCCGACTCAACGCTTCGTCGACAGTTTCTCGCGCATCTATACGCCGGTCGTGTTCATTGTCGCTTTGGCGATGGCTCTGGTTGCGCCTCTGTTCTTTGACGGCGAATGGTATGACTGGATTTACCGGGCGCTGGTGCTGCTGGTAGTGGCGTGCCCGTGCGCGTTGGTCATCTCCACGCCGGTGACCATCGTCAGCGGTCTGGCGGCTGCTGCGCGCAAGGGCATCCTGATCAAGGGCGGCGTTTACCTGGAAATGGGCGAAAAGCTCGACTATCTGGCCCTCGACAAGACCGGCACGCTGACCCACGGCAAGCCTGTGCAGACCGACTACGTGCCGTTGAACGCGACCACCGCAGAGACTGCGCCTGCTATCGCCGCAAGCCTGGCCGGTCGCTCCGATCACCCGGTTTCTCAGGCTATTGCCAAAGCCGCTGATGAGGGTCTGATGCTGCATGAGGTGACTGCATTCGAAGCCTTGAGCGGACGGGGCGTGAAGGGTGAAGTGAACGGCCAGATGTATCACTTGGGCAACCATCGTCTGGTTGAAGAACTGGGTCTGTGCTCGCCCGCGCTGGAAGCGAAGCTGGATGCACTGGAAATGCAGGGCAAGACCGTGGTCTTGTTGCTGGATGCGTCGGGCCCGATTGCGCTGTTTGCGGTGGCCGATACCGTCAAGGAGACCAGCCGTGAGGCCATCGTTCAACTGCATGCGCTGGGTATCAAGACTGTCATGCTGACTGGCGACAATCCGCACACCGCCAAGGCGATTGCCGATCAGGTCGGGATTGATGAGGCGCAAGGCAATCTGCTGCCGGCCGACAAGCTGAGTGCTATCGAAGCGCTTTACGCTCGCGACCATCGAGTGGGCATGGTGGGCGACGGCATCAACGATGCACCGGCACTGGCTCGTGCCGAAATCGGTTTTGCGATGGCCGCTGCGGGTACGGATACGGCTATCGAAACGGCAGATGTCGCCCTGATGGACGATGATCTACGCAAGATTCCGACGTTTATCCGACTGTCCCGCCAGACTTCGGCGGTGCTCAAGCAGAACATTACATTGGCGATCGCGACCAAAGTGCTATTCATCGGCGTTACCTTTGCAGGCATGGCGACCATGTGGATGGCCGTGTTTGCCGACATGGGCGTGAGCCTGCTGGTGGTGTTCAACGGGCTGCGTTTGCTCAAGAAGTGATCAGGCACTTTGCATCAGGTCGAACGTTCTTCAACAAGATTGAGCGAAGCGTCTAACGTTTGTCAGGTGGTGAACGGTCGTGCGCACCCCGGTTGTTTTCCGGAACTGCACAGCTGTCGCCCCGACAGCGAGCACTGCCATCAGGATGAGGCAGCCACGCCAAATGCGGACGCCAGCGGCAAAACAGACGGTAAACAATATTAAGGAGCGGCCTGGCCCACCGCCATGATAACGGCGCAGCCCAGAAACCCAGGCCCGCCGCTCGCCAGCTCCAGAGCGTCGCGTCCAGGCCGGTTACCCATGTCCCATCGTCAAATTTCGCATGCAATGACGACTCCATCTGCGCCAGCGTGAACCCCACAGCTTCAGCATCAAAAGCTTCATCACTGATATCAACAAAACTAAGGCGATCAGGTGCGGCACGCGCACGTAGAATCTTGACCTCTCGAGCGCAGAGCGGGCATTCACCGTCAAAATAGAGCGTCAGTGGCCAATGTGTTTTCTGGTACATGTGTGAGCCCCCGTATCGACCTGACAAGATATGCCCAATGACCCAGGCCCACAATGGGGCGATCAGCCAAACCGCTTCTGCCCCCAGGCAATGAAGGTTTCCAGCAACGGTTTAAGTACGGCGCGGGTCGGTTCGGCCAGGTCCGGGCGATAGTGGAAGGGTACGAACTCGTCCATGTAAGTGCTTTGCGCCAGCTCCAGTTGCACGGCGTGGATGTTGTTGGCAGGGTCGCCGTAATGGCGGGTGATGTGACCACCCTTGAAGCGCCCGTTCAGCACATGGCTGTAATCCTTGGCCGCTGCGCAGACCTGCTCCATTCGGCTGGCCAGTTCCGGGTCGCAACTTGCGCCATTGAAAGTGCCCAGATTGAAATCCGGCAAGCGACCCTCGAACAGGTGCGGAATGTGCCCGCGAATCGAGTGGGCGTCGAACAGCAGCGCATAGCCAAACTCATCGCGCATCCGCTGCAGCTCCTGCTCCAGCGTCTGGTGATAGGGCGTCCAGATCTGCTGCAGATACCGAGCACGTTCTTCGGCACTCGGCGTCTGGCCTTCCTTGAACAGCGGCACGCCGTCAAACAGGATCGACGGGAACAAGCCGGTGGTTGCGCCCACGTACATCGGCTTGTCGTCTGATGGCCGATTGAGATCAATGACAAAACGCGAATACTCGGCGGCCAGGGTGCCCGCGCCCAGTTCGGCAGCAAAGTCATACAGGCGCGGGATGTGCCAGTCGGTGTCCGGCAGGCTAAGCGCCTCGTCCACCAGCGCCGCCTCGACGACCGGCGTCAGCTTCAGGCCGGCATGCGGCATGCTGATCAGCAACGGAATGCGACCGCGATTGAATGTCAGAACGTTGTCCACAGGGCTCTCCTTCAGATCGATGTTTCGACGCCGTGGCGCACGATGCGTTTGTCCAGATCGCCGCCCAGCCAGTAGGCCAGATCAGCCGGTCGTTCGATGTTCCACGCCACAAAGTCCGCCACCTTGCCGACTTCCAGCGAGCCATGTGTCGCGCTCATCCCCAGTGCCTTGGCGGCATTGAACGTGACTCCGGCCAGCGCTTCTTCGGGCGTCATGCGAAACAGCGTGCAGGCCATGTTGAGCATCAGGCGCAGCGAAAGCCCGGGTGAAGTGCCGGGGTTCAGGTCGGTGGCAATGGCAATCGGCACGCCATGCTTGCGCAGCGCGTCCATCGGCGGCAGTTGAGTTTCCCGCAGGAAATAAAACGCCCCCGGTAGCAGCACCGCGACGGTCCCGGCAGCGGCCATGACAATGGCGTCGTCTTCGGTCATGAACTCCAGATGATCTGCCGACAGCGCTTTGTAGCGCGCTGCCAGGCTCGAGCCGCCCAGCGAAGAAAGCTGCTCGGCATGCAATTTCACTGGCAGTGCCAATTGCCCTGCCGTGATGAAAACCTGCTCGACCTGCGCAGGCGAAAACGCCAGGTACTCACAGAAAGCATCCACCGCATCCACCAGACCTTCGGCAGCCAGCGTCGGAAGCATCTCGTTGCAGATGTGGTTGATGTAGTCGTCAGCGCGATCGGTGTATTCCGGTGGCAGCGCATGGGCGGCCAGGCAGGTGGCGCGCACGGTGACCGGCTGGGTATTGCCCAGACGGCGGATCACGCGGAGGATCTTGCGCTCGTTTTCCAGGTCCAGCCCGTAGCCTGATTTCATCTCGACGGTGGTGACGCCGTCCTTGAGCAAGTGCCGCAAACGCCGCTCGGCGCTGGCGTATAGTTCATCCTCGCTGGCGGCACGCGTGGCCCGTACCGTGCTGGCGATACCGCCGCCTGCTGCAGCAATCTCGGCATAGCTCACGCCCTGCAAACGCTGCTCGAATTCGCCACTGCGATTGCCGCCGAAGACCGTGTGTGTGTGGCAGTCGATCAGGCCGGGCGTCACCCACGCGCCGCCCAGATCGATGCAGTTGTCATGTTCCGACCCAGCCAGCTTGGCCTGAGGCCCGATCCACTCGATGAGTGCTCCGGAGGTCACGATGGCGGCATTTTCGATGATCGAGTATTTGCCGTGAGCCATGCTTGCGATGTGACAGTTTTTCCAAAGCATTTTCATTCCGGGCCTCTTTGATCAATGGGGGTTGTTGAGCGCCTTCGGCTTGACCCACACCGCGTAGGCGATGAGCAGCAGCACAATCCAGACTGCACCGACGATCAGGGCTGCACGGTTGTCCGGGAAATAGCCCAGAACGCCGAAGATGAACAGCATGAAGACGATGGCGGCGGCAGGCCCGTAAGGCCAGAACGGCACCGCAAACTTGAGCTGTGTGACCTCTTCGCGGCTCATCGAGCGACGCATGGCGACCTGAGTCAGCAGGATCATCAGCCAGACCCAGACCGTGGCGAAGGTTGCCAGCGACGCGATCAGCAGGAACACGTCTTTGGGGATCAGGTAGTTGAGCAGCACGCCACCGAGCAGCGTCACGCCCATCACCAGCACGGTCATCCACGGCACGCCCTGACGCGACAGGCGCGCAAAGCTCGCCGGCGCCTGACCGTCGCGGGCCAGGCCGTACATCATGCGGCCTGCGCCGAAGATGTCGCTGTTGATAGCTGACACCGCCGCCGAGATCACCACGATGTTGAGAATGGTCGCCGCCGAGGCAATGCCCAAATTGTCGAAAATCTGCACGAACGGGCTGCCTTGGGTGCCGATTTGCGGCCACGGATAAATACACATCAGCACAAACAGGGTCAGCACGTAGAACAGCAGAATACGCAGCGGCACCGCGTTGATTGCCTGCGGCAGGCTGCGTTGCGGGTCCTTTGCCTCACCGGCCGTGATGCCGATGATCTCGATGCCGCCGAACGCAAACATCACCACGGCAAACGAAGCGATCAGGCCAGCCACGCCGTTGGGCATGAAGCCGCCATGCGCCCACAGGTTGCTGATGCCGATTTCAGTGCCGCTGGTCGAGCTGCCGATGCCGAAGATCATGATGCCGAAGCCTGCAACGATCATCGCCACGATGGCGCTGACCTTGAGGATCGACAGCCAGAATTCGGTTTCGCCGAAAACTTTGACGTTGCACAGGTTGAGCGCGCCGATCAGGAACACGATGCCCAGCACCCAGATCCAGCGCGGCACTTCCGGAAACCAGAAGCCCATGTAAATGCCGAAGGCGGTCACGTCGGCCAGACAGACGATGATCATCTCGAACGCGTAGGTCCAGCCCAGCACGAAACCGGCCAGCGGCCCCATGTAGCGCGTGGCGTAATGGCTGAACGAACCGGACACGGGGTCGTGAACGGCCATTTCGCCCAGTGCGCGCATCACCATGTACACCGCCGCGCCGCCAATCAGGTACGCCAATAATACAGCGGGACCGGCCTGTTGAATCGCCGAGGCCGAGCCGTAGAACAACCCTGTGCCGATGGCAGAGCCCAAGGCCATGAAGCGGATGTGGCGGGCGGATAACCCGCGTTTCAAACCATCTTGTGACGTCATTTCAGGTCCATTTCATTACAGGTATGGCAAAAGCCGCGAGAACGCCTGCATCCGGCTTCCCGCAGCACAATGACCAAAGCGAGCCCTGCCAGGCTCGCGGTGCATCACAGACTCGGTAGCAGACGTGCAGGAACCAGCGGGTTCAGGCAAGTGGAGGACAACAGCTGACTGGCAGCTTCGATGTCCGGTGCAAAAAAGCGATCCTTTTCATAGAACGGGACCTTGCTGCGCAACAGGCTGCGGGCTTGCTCCAGCTTCGGAGAGGTTTTCAGGCCCTCGCGCAAGTCCAGCCCCTGGCAGGCAGCCAACCATTCTACGGCAAGAATCCCGCGAACGTTTTCTGCCATTTCCCATAACCGCTTGCCGGCGGCCGGGGCCATCGACACGTGGTCTTCCTGATTGGCCGAAGTTGGCAGGCTGTCGACGCTGTGCGGATGGGCCAGCGCCTTGTTTTCACTGGCCAGCGCGGCGGCTGTGACCTGCGCGATCATGAAGCCGGAATTGACGCCGCCGTTGGCCACCAGGAAGGGCGGCAGTTGCGACATGTGCTTGTCCATCATCAGCGAAATGCGGCGCTCGCTGAGCGAGCCGATCTCGGCGATGGCCAGCGCCAGATTGTCTGCCGCCATCGCGACCGGCTCTGCATGAAAATTGCCACCGGATATGACGTCGTTCTCGGCGGCGAACACCAGCGGGTTATCGGACACCGCATTCGATTCGATTTCCAGCACCTCGGCGGCCTGACGCAGCTGCGTCAGGCATGCGCCCATGACCTGTGGCTGGCAGCGCAGCGAGTAAGGGTCCTGAACCTTGTCGCAGTTGCGATGCGACTCCGACACACCGCTGCTTTCGCCCAGCAAATCGCGATAGCAGGCCGCCGCATCGATCTGCCCGTGCTGACCGCGCGCGGCATGAATACGTGCGTCGAACGGCGAGCGTGAGCCGAGCACCGCTTCGACCGTCAGCGAGCCGCAGGTCAGCGCAGCGGCGAACAGGTCTTCGCCCTCGAACAGCCCGCGCAGTGCATAAGCGGTCGACACTTGAGTGCCGTTGAGCAGCGCCAGCCCTTCCTTGGCGGCCAGCGTCAGCGGCTGCAGGCCTGCGACAGCCAACGCATCGACAGCATTCAGCCATTCGCCCTTGTGACGTGCCTTGCCTTCGCCCAGCAGCACCAGCGACATGTGCGCCAGCGGGGCCAGATCGCCGGAGGCACCGACCGAGCCCTTGAGCGGAATGTGCGGGTAGACCTCGGCATTGATCAGAGCGATCAACGCGTCGATCACCACCCGCCGAATGCCCGAGAAACCGCGGCTAAGGCTGTTGACCTTGAGCACCATGATCAGCCGTACCAGATCATCGCTGATCGGCTGGCCGACACCGGCCGCATGCGACAGCACCAGCGAACGCTGCAGGTTCTCCAGGTCCTCACTGGCGATTCGGGTCGAGGCCAGCAAGCCGAAACCGGTGTTGATGCCATAGGCGGTGCGGTTCTCGGCCAGAATGCAGGCGACGCAGGCGACGCTGTCGTCGATCTGCTGGTTGGCGCTGCTGTCCAGCGTCAGGCTGACTGGCTGCTGATGAATGGCGCGCAATTGCGCCAGGGTCAGTTGGCCGGGGATCAGGTTCAGCGTCTTGGCAGATAAGGTGGTCACGATGCTGCTACTCCTTGATGGATGTCGGCAACGGCTGGTGGCCGTCAGCCGCCTCTACAGGTTTGCCGCATGATTGCGGCAGTGCCGGAAAACCCTTTCCAGCGATGTTTCGTCTTTGAGCAGGGCAGCGCTGCTGGCGATGTCAGGGGCCAGCCAGCGGTCTTCGTCGTAGGCCGCAACCTGTTCGCGCAGCAGCCGCCAGGCCATGTCGGTACCGACGCCGAAGCGCTGCGTCTTGAGAAACTCGAATGCCTGCGCGGCGAGCAAATACTCGATGGCGAGAATCTGTGTGACATTGGCCAACACCTTGTGCAGCTTGAGTGCGGCGCTGGTGCCCATGCTCAGGTGATCTTCCTGCAGGCCGGAGGTTACGTAGTTATCGACCACTGCCGGCTGTGCCAACTGGCGGTTTTCTGCGCACAGCGAGGCGGCGACGTACTGGACGATCATCATTCCCGAGTTGACTCCGGGCTGACTGACCAGAAAAGCCGGCAGGCCGCTGACCAGCGGGTTGACCAGGCGGTCCAGTCGCCGCTCGGCAATGGAGCCCAGTTCGGCCATCGCCATGCACAGCAAATCCGCCGCCATCGCCACCGACTGACCATGCGGGTTGGCTTGGGACACCACGCGCCAAGCGTCCGGCGTGCCGAGCAAAAGCGGGTTGTCGGTGGCCGAATTAAGTTCTGTTTCTATCTGGCGAATGGCATGGGCCAACTGGTCGCGGGTCGCGCCATGCACCTGAGGAATCGAGCGAATGCTCAGTGCATCCTGGGTACGAATGCCCTGGCTGCTGGCCAGCACTTCGCTGCCTGACAACAAGCTGCGCAGGTTCTTGCCTACCTGCTGCATGCCTGGGTGAGGCTTGAGAGCGAGAATGCTTTCATCGAACGCGTCCAGCTGGCCGCGCAGGGCCTCGAAGGTCATCGCCCCGATCACGTCGGCCCATTGGCTCAGACGCTCGGCATCGGCGATGGCCAGGCAGCTCAGGCCGGTCATGCACGGCGTGCCGTTGACCAGGCACAAGCCGTCCTTGGCACCGAGTATTACCGGTGCCAGACCTTCTTCGTCCAGCGCCTGCTGCGCAGCGACGATCTGCCCGCGATAACTGACCTGACCAGCGCCCAGCAGTGCAATGCCGACGTGCGCCATGTGGGTCAGATAACCCACTGAGCCCTGCGACGGTACTTGCGGCGTGATGCCTCGATTAAGCAACGCCAGCAGCGCCTCGACCACCTGACGATGGATGCCGGACTTGCCCTGACTGTAGTTGAGGATCGCGGCGCAGATGATTGCGCGAGTCTGTTCATCGGCCAATGGCGTACCCACCCCGCACGCGTGGCTGAGCAGGGTATTGCGCGACAAACGACTGAGCTGTTCGCCTTGCAGCGATACATTGCACAGCGCGCCGAGCCCGGTATTCACGCCATACGCGCGCTCGCCGCTGACGACGATGCGTTGCACGATGGCCTGCGCATTATCGATCCGCGCCCAGGCGGCATCCGACAAGGCCAGTTGCGCGCCATGTCGGGCCACGGTGACTACATCCTGCCAGCCCACTGGGGCTTCGCCGATGACGATCTGTTCTGCTCGCGACATCTGCAACAGTCCTTAAAGGGTGGCTACGCGACGCTGAACGAAACGGTCCACGTAATCGTCGGCAGGCGAATGAAGGATTTCTTTCGGCGTACCGACCTGAATCAATCGCCCGTCCTTGAGGATCGCGATGCGGTTGCCGATGCGCACGGCTTCGTCCAGATCGTGGGTGATGAACACGATGGTCTTGTGCAGGCTGGCTTGCAGCTCCAGCAACTGGTCCTGCATCTCGGCACGAATCAACGGGTCGAGGGCGCTGAACGCCTCGTCCATCAGGATGATGTCCGTGTCCGCTGCCAAGGCTCGCGCCAGGCCGACGCGCTGACGCATGCCGCCGGAAAGCTGGTGCGGGTATTTGTTCTCGTAGCCTTTCAGGCCAACTGTGGTGACCCAGTGCTGCGCGCGTTCCTGACACAGCGCCTTGCTCTCGCCGCGCACTTTCAGGCCGTACGCGACGTTGGCCAGCACGGTCTTGTGCGGCAACAGGCCGAAGCTCTGGAACACCATGCTGATCTTGTGCCGCCGAAACTCGCGCAGAGCCTCCATGTCGTAACGCAGTATGTCTTCGCCGTCGATCAGGATTTCGCCGCTGGTAGGGTCGATCAACCGGTTGAAGTGGCGCACCAGCGTCGATTTTCCCGAGCCGGACAGGCCCATGATGACGAATATTTCGCCGCTGCCGATCGACAGCGACAAGTCGTTGACCCCGACCACGCAACCGGTCTGCGCAAGCACCTGATCCTTGCTTTGGTTCTGCTTGATCAGCGCCAGGGCGTCTTTGGCGCGATTGCCGAAAATCTTGAACACGTTTTTGACAACGATCTTGTTCGGTTCCACGCTGCTCATTTGTTCGCCTCATGACGTGGGCGGCCATAGGCCTGCGTGATACGGTCGATGACGACCGCGAGGATGACAATGGCCAGGCCCGCTTCCAGCCCGCGCCCGACGTTGAGCGTCTGAATGCCCACCAGTACGTCTTCGCCCAGCCCGCGTGCGCCGATCATCGAGGCAATCACCACCATCGACAGCGCCATCATGGTGGTCTGGTTGATCCCGGCCATGATGCTCGGCATCGCCAGTGGCAGTTGCACGCCGAATAATTGTTGCCAGCGGTTGGCCCCGAAGGCGTTGATCGCTTCCATCACTTCGCCATCGACCTGACGAATGCCCAGATCAGTCAGACGAATCAGCGGTGGTGCGGCGTAGATAACCGTGGCGAAGATCGCCGGGACCTTGCCCAGGCCGAACAGCATCAGCACAGGGATCAGGTAAACGAAGCTGGGCATGGTCTGCATGATGTCCAGCAACGGCATCAGCACCGAGCGCAGACGATTGCTGCGCGCCGAGAGAATGCCCAGCGGAATGCCGATCAGCACTGCAATGATCGTGGCAACCAGCATCAGCGCCAAGGTCTGCATCAGCTTGTCCCACAACCCGACCGCGCCGACCAGAAACAGCAGGCCGACGATCACCAGCGTCGTGATGATTTTGCGCGTCGCGTGCCAGGCGATACCGCCGACGATGATCAGCATCAGCCACCACGGGGCCATGCGCAGCAGGCCTTCGAGGTTGACGATGGCCCACAGCAGGGTCTCGGAGATGTGCCGGAACACGTCGCCATACTGAGTCACCAGCGAGTCGACCCCGTCGTTGACCCAGTTGGCGATCGAGAAAGTGAAGCTTTCAGGAAACATAAGCGGCTCTCAAATGAGGTGTGTCGGGTCAACGGCCGGGCTGCCGAACCTTTCAGTCCGGCAGCCCGGTCGTTTACAGCGAAGCGTCCACCTTTTTCGCGGCGTCTTCACTGACCCATTTGTGCCAGATTTCAGGGTGCTCTTTCAGGAAAATCTTCGCCAGTTTCGGCGATTCGATGCGTTCCTTGGCCATGCGTCCCAGGTTCTGGTTAAGCAGGTCGATCGGCAGATTGACCTTCTCCAGCACCGCGACCAGTTCAGGGGCCTCGTCGTGGAACACTTTGGACACGCCGACCTTGATATCGATCGTCTTGTTGACGCCGGGTTTCTCTTCCAGTCGCACCAGGTCCACCTGGCCCATTAATGGCGTTGGCGACCAGTAATAGGTCAGGATCGGCTCGCCACGTTTGTAGCTGGAGAGAATAGCCGCGTCCAGCGCCGGGCCGGTGCCAGGGCGGAAGTTGGTGTACTTGCCTTCCAGGCCGTAGCTCTTGAGCATTTCGCTGTTTTCCAGCTCACAGGTCCAGCCGGCCGGGCAGTTGTAGAAGCGGCCTTTGCCGGGCTCTTCCTGATCCTTGAACACTGCAGAATACTGAGCCAGATCGCTGATGGATTTGAGGTTGGGTGCCTTGGCTTCCAGCTTACGTTTGGCGTCGCCTTCGATCACATAGCGCGGTACGTACCAGCCTTCCACTGCGCCGACTATCGGCGCGCCGACACCGACGACTTTCCCCGCTGCGGCGGCCTTGTTCCAGACTTCACTGCGGCCGACCCATTCTTCGGCGAAAACCTGAATGTCGTTGGTGCTCAGGGCGTTCTCCATGGCGATGGAGTTGCCGGGCAGGGCGTCCACGGCGCAGCCGTAACCCTTGTCCAGCACGACCTGCAGGATGTCGGTCAGCAGCATCGCGCTTTCCCAGTTCAGGCCAGCGAACTTCACCGGCTTGCCTGATTCGCACCAACCCGCAGCCTGACTTGCGCCTGCGCTGGCTAGAAGGCCAGCGGATACCAATGTGGTCAACAGGGCCTTTTTCATTTTCATTGTCGATGCTCCTAAGCCTGAAATGGATGACGGCAGCTTCAATCAGGCATCCGGCCCATGGGCATGCTCATGCCCGTTCCCCAAGTCTGTCGGTTTGATAACCGCAGGCTCTTAACGTCCAATCATCGGCAGGTTCAAGCCCTGCTCTTTGGCACAGTCGATGGCGATGTCATAACCTGCATCGGCATGGCGCATCACTCCGGTGGCCGGGTCGTTGTGCAATACGCGGGCAATTCGCTCGGCGGCTTCATCAGTGCCGTCACAGACGATCACCATGCCGGAATGCTGCGAAAAGCCCATGCCGACGCCGCCGCCGTGGTGCAGCGATACCCAGGTCGCACCGCTGGCGGTGTTGAGCAGGGCGTTGAGCAGTGGCCAGTCGGAAACCGCATCCGAGCCGTCACGCATGGCTTCGGTTTCGCGGTTGGGGCTGGCGACCGAGCCGGAGTCCAGGTGGTCGCGGCCGATCACCACCGGTGCCGACAGTTCACCACTGCGGACCATCTCGTTGAATGCCAGACCCAGCTTGGCGCGCTGGCCCAGACCGACCCAGCAGATACGCGCAGGCAGGCCCTGAAAGCTGATGCGCTCGCGGGCCATGTCCAGCCAGTTGTGCAGGTGGTCGTCGTCCGGGATCAGCTCTTTGACCTTGGCGTCAGTCTTGTAGATGTCCTGCGGGTCACCCGACAGCGCGGCCCAGCGGAACGGCCCGATGCCGCGGCAGAACAGAGGGCGGATATAGGCGGGGACAAAGCCTGGGAAATCGAAGGCATTGGCGACGCCGACTTCCTTGGCCATCTGGCGAATATTGTTGCCGTAGTCAAAGGTCGGAATGCCCGCTTGCTGAAACGCCAGCATGGCTTCGACGTGTTCGGCCATCGACTGCTTGGCAGCCTTGACCACATTGGCCGGCTCGCTAACCGAACGGGTGCGGTACTCGTCCCAGGTCCAGCCTTTGGGCAGGTAGCCATTGAGCGGGTCGTGGGCGCTGGTCTGGTCGGTGACCATGTCCGGACGCACACCGCGACGGACCATTTCCGGCAGAATATCTGCCGCGTTGCCGCACAGGGCGATGGAAATGGCCTTGCCTTCGGCGGTGTATTTGGCGATGCGCGCCAGTGCGTCATCCAGGTCAGCCGCTTGCTCGTCGACGTAGCGGGTCTTGATGCGAAAATCGATACGGCTTTGCTGGCATTCGATGTTCAGCGAGCAGGCCCCGGCCAGCGTAGCTGCCAGCGGCTGTGCGCCGCCCATGCCACCGAGCCCTGCGGTCAGCACCCAGCGGCCTTTGAGGTTGCCGTCATAGTGCTGGCGGCCGGCTTCGACGAAGGTTTCGTAAGTGCCCTGAACGATGCCCTGGCTGCCGATGTAGATCCAGCTGCCAGCTGTCATCTGGCCATACATCGCCAGACCCTTGGCGTCCAGCTCGTTGAAATGCTCCCAACTGGCCCAGTGCGGCACCAGGTTAGAGTTGGCGATCAGTACGCGAGGGGCATTGCTGTGGGTCTTGAACACGCCGACCGGCTTGCCGGACTGCACCAGCAGGGTTTCGTCATCGTTGAGCTGGGTGAGGCTTTCGACGATCTTGTCGTAGCATTCCCAGTTGCGTGCCGCGCGACCAATGCCACCATAAACCACCAACTCATTGGGGTTTTCGGCGACTTCCGGGTCGAGGTTGTTCATCAACATGCGCAGCGGTGCTTCGGTCATCCAGCTTTTGGCAGTCAATCGAGTGCCGCGTGCAGCCCGTACCACGCCTTCGCGGTGGCGGGTCCAGTCCTGCTTCAGGTCTTGATTATTCTCGGTCACAAAAGAATCCTCGGCGATCAATCCAAACCAGCCCGATTAAAGGGCGAGCAGTGCCTGGCGAAGCAGGCTGATTCAGTCCAGTGGAGAGCAGAATGTGTAGCCTGTCTCTACTTGTACATACAAGCATATGCAATCAAAGGACCAACTTCGTCCGCACCCTGGCTAATTGATCGTTTGATGGGTATGCCATCCAGTGTTTTTGCGGGTTGGCAGCCTCTCTCACAGCGATTTGAGGCTTTGTGCAACGAGACCGACAGCGTTACCTGAAACGTGATTTGCGCGTTTTTGGGGCGGCAGGTAACAGAACGGTGCGTGAAATGTGTGCGAGGCCAGGCTCATGTTGGACAGTTGATCCATGTCTGCAAATACCTCCATCTGGAGGGCCTGAATTGCGTGGCTGGACGATTGGAACGATCCCGCCCGGGCGTGCGTCATACCGTGGCCTGAGCCAGCGCTTACCGGCCTGCGATTAGTATTTGCGGGTACTTTCATGTTTAAATTGAACGCTCGTTCAAGTTAAACCGGTGGTTCGCTGCCCGCTCACAACAGGAGGCTAACCCTTGCCGTATCCGTTTTTTGCAGTTGGTTTTATCAGTCCGGAGGCGTTCATACGATGAGTTCTCCGAGTACTTCTTCAAGCGGCATGGTCCGCATGAACGCCCCAGTGTTCTACTTCGCTGCGAGCTTCATCCTCATCTTCGGCATCATTGTCATCGCCTTCCCGCAAGCCAGCGGCGAATGGCTGCTGGCTGCGCAGAACTGGGCTGCCAATACGGTCGGCTGGTACTACATGATGGTCATGACCCTGTACCTGGTCTTCGTGGTGGTCACCGCCTTGTCGGGCTTTGGCAAGATCAAGCTCGGTGCCGACCACGACGAGCCCGAGTTCAGTTACCTGTCATGGGCCGGGATGCTGTTCGCTGCCGGGATCAGCATCACGTTGTTCTTCTTCTGTGTCTCGGAACCGCTGACGCACTTGCTGCAACCGCCACAGGGCGAGGGCGGCACCGCTGAGGCTGCACGTCAGGGCATGCAGTTGCTGTTTCTGCACTGGGGCCTGCATGGCTGGGGCGTCTTTGCTTTCGTCGGCATGGCGCTGGCCTACTTCGCCTATCGACACAATCTGCCGCTGGCCTTGCGTTCGGCGCTGTACCCGCTGATCGGCAAGCGCATCAATGGCCCTATCGGCTATGCCGTCGATGGTTTCGGCATCATCGCGACCATTTTCGGGCTGGGCGCAGACATGGGTTTTGGCGTGCTGCACCTTAACTCCGGTCTGGATTACCTGTTTGGTGTGGCGCATACCCACTGGATTCAGGTCGGTCTGATCACTCTGATGATGGGCGCAGCGATTCTGGTGGCGATTGCCGGTGTCGACAAAGGCGTGCGCCTCATGTCCGACATCAACATGCTACTGGCCTGTGCGCTGTTGCTGTTCGTGCTGTTTGCCGGCCCTACACAGCATTTGCTCAATACCCTGGTGCAGAACATCGGTGACTATCTGGGGGCGCTGCCAAGCAAGAGTTTCGATGTCTACGCCTACAACGAGCCGAGTGACTGGCTGGGCGGCTGGACCGTGTTCTATTGGGCCTGGTGGATTGCCTGGTCGCCGTTCGTGGGCCTGTTCATTGCACGTATTTCTCGTGGCCGGACCATCCGTGAATTCGTTTTCGGCGTGCTGCTGATTCCGCTTGGCTTCACCCTGGCGTGGATGTCGATCTTCGGCAACAGCGCCATCGACCAGGTGCTCAACCACGGCATGGTCGCGTTGGGCCAATCGGCTATCGATGATCCGTCGATGACCCTGTATCTGCTGCTGGAAACCTACCCGTGGAGCAAGACGGTCATCGCGGTGACGGTGTTTATCAGCTTCGTGTTCTTCGTCACCTCGGCCGATTCGGGCACGGTGGTGCTGTCGACGCTTTCCGCCAAAGGTGGCAACCCTGACGAAGACGGGCCGAAATGGCTGCGCGTCTTCTGGGGTGTCGCCACTGCGCTGATCACCAGCGGCCTGCTGTTTTCAGGCAGTATCGATGCGCTGAAGTCGGCGGTGGTCCTGACCTCGCTGCCGTTTTCGCTGATTCTGCTGCTGATGATGTGGGGCCTGCACAAGGCATTCGTCATGGAGTCACAGCGCAAGATCGCGCAACTGTACTCGCTGGCTCCTGTGTCCGGTTCACGACGCGGCGGCTGGCGTCAGCGCCTGAGTCAGGCCGTGCATTACCCGTCGCGGGATGAGGTGTATCGCTTCCTCGACCAGACCGTGCGCCCGGCGATTGATGAAGTAACGGCAGTATTCGTCGAGAAGGGCTTGAGCGTGGTCAACGTGCCTGACCCGTCCAACGACTCCGTGACCCTGGAAATCGGTCACGGCGAAGAGCGTCCATTCATCTACCAGGTGCAGATGAAAGGCTTCTTCACGCCTTCGTTTGCGCGCGGTGGCATGGGCTCCAAACAGTTGAACAACCGCCGCTATTACCGCGCCGAGGTTCACCTGAGCGAAGGCAGCCAGGACTATGACTTGGTGGGTTACACCAAGGAGCAGGTGATCAACGACGTGCTCGACCAGTACGAACGGCATATGCAGTTCCTGCATCTGGTGCGTTGATCAGGGCTTGGGAGCACCTATCGTTCCGCACGCTCCCGCATGGGCACGCGATTGCGTCGGCTCAGGTACTCTCCCGCTCCACCAATTTGCACTCCAGCAGATTCAAACGCTGTATTTCCCCACGCACTGGCAGTACCCCGAGGCTTTCGAGCACCCGCGTCGCAGCCATTACGCCGATTTCCAGGGCCGGCGGTTTGATGGTGGTGAGGCTGGGTAGCATCATTTCTGCGAAGGCGTAATCGCCAAAGCCCATAACGGCGCAGTCCTGCGGAATGCTCAGGCCTGCGCGCTGGCTGGCGAGCAGGGCGCCTGCGGCCAGGTTGTCGTTGGCGAAGAAGACGGCGTCGGGGCGTGGCTGCTGGTTCATCAGCGTTTCCATCGCCTGTTTGCCTGCTTCGAATGGCGCTCTCCCGGCGTCCGGGACGAATACCCTCGGCGTGATGCCGAGCCCTTCCAGGGTTACGACATAACCGTCGCGGCGCTCCAGTGCGCTGAAGTCACCTGCAATGCTGTTCTGCACGAACGCAATGCGGCGATAGCCCTTGTCGTACAGATATCGAGCGGCAGTAACACCGACGTCATAGTGAGAAAAGCCGATCTGGATCGGGCTGCGTTCAGGCTGGTGGTCCCAGGTTTCGATCACCGGGATATCGGTCTGCTCGATCATCTTTTCAGTCGCGGGGCTGTGGAAGCGACTGGTCAGCACCAGTGCCGCCGGGGACCAGCCGAGAAACGCCCGCACGGCGCTTTCTTCCTGCCCGGCGGAAAAGTAGCTGGAAGCCAGCAGCAACTGAAAACCATGCCGGCTCAGCGTGTCACTGAAGCCTTGGATGGTGTTGGCAAATATGGGCCCGGAGATATTGGGAATCACCATCGCCACCACTTTGTTGCGCGCCGACGCCAGACCGCCGGCCACCAGATTAGGCACATAGCCCAGCGTATTGACCACAGCGGCAATGCGCTCGCGCAGTTCGTTCGACACTTGCTCCGGCTGGTTGAAATAGCGCGACACGGTGATGGCCGAAACTCCCGCCTGGCGTGCGACGGCGGTGATAGTCACTCGACCTGCGCCTCGGCGTTTGCGTGTCGCAGGTTTCTCGTCGGCCATGCTCTATCGCTTCGTATAAAAGTAAAAAGAATATAAAACTAATTTTTCAGTATTGGACGATCTATACGGTGTTTCCAGATACTGCCGATGTTAGCGCTAACAAAGATGGTTGTCTGCTACTCGTCACCGCGAATGCTCGGACCCGCTTTAGCCAGCAACGATAAGCGCCAGCGCGCATTGCACTGGCGTATCAGGGGCATATTTCAGGCAGGCACGCAGATGCACACAACACGCGGGGATGGGGTCAAACACACACTTCTGGCACAGGCCATTGGGCAGGCTCATGCGGGGCGGGGGCGTCAATACGGCTGGCTGTTGATGGGGCTTGCCGCCTTGTCGTGGGGAGCAGCCCTGGCTGATACCGAGGCCGCGGAGAATGCGCAAACCATATCGCTGGAATCGGTCACTGTAACGGCCACGCGCCGCGAAGAATCGCTGCAAAAGGTGCCGGTCGCGGTGTCGGTGATTCAGGGCGAACAGCTGGAGCGGGACAACCGCACCGGCGTTGCCAGCATCGTGCAGCAAGTGCCGTCGCTGAATTTCCGCACCGGCGCTTCCAACAAGGACACCTCACTGTTCATTCGCGGTGTCGGCACCATTTCTACATCACCGGGCGTCGAGCCGACAGTGGCTACCGTGATCGATGGTGTGGTGTATGCGCGTCCGGGGCAGGCCACGCTGGACTTGCTCGATCTCGAACGCATCGAAGTGCTGCGCGGTCCGCAAGGTACGCTGTTCGGCAAGAATGCATCGGCTGGTGTGCTCAACGTCACCACCAAGGCGCCGACCGAAGAGACCCACGGTTATATCGATCAGTCGTACTACAGCGGCAACGAAAGCCGCACCCGTTTCGGCATTGGCGGCAGTCTGATTCCGCAGACCCTCAAGGGCTCGATCACCACGCTGTTCGGCAGCTACGACGGCAACGTCGACAACACGCTCAATGGTCATGAAGTCAACGGTTACAACCGCAAGGGCGCGCGCGGCAAGCTGGAGTTCACGCCCAACGACGACATCACCTTCACCCTCGCCGCAGACTACATGCAGTCGCATGACGACGCGCCGAATGGCGTGGTGAGCAAGGCGCTGACGCCAGCGTTCGCCAGTGCGTTGTCACCGGTACGTGCCGACAGCAACAACCGCAACGTGGTCAGCGATTACCGCAGCCATGTCAAGGACGTCAATAAAGGCCTGTCCGGCCAGCTCGACTGGCAACTGGGCGATTACACCCTCACGTCCATTACTGCCTGGCGCGGCTGGGACAACACCCAGTATCAGGACGGCGACCGCCTGGGCACAGTCAGCGCTGCCTTTCCCGGTACCGAAGACAAGGGCGATCTGGAGTTCAACCAGTACTCGCAGGAGTTACGGTTGGCATCGCCCAAGGGGCAGTTCGTCGAGTACGTCGGCGGGTTGTTCTATATGCACGGCAAGAGCGACGAAACCTATCGGCGCACGCTGATCACGCCAACGACTCAGGATCGCGGCATCGCCGATTACAGCACCTCCACCGACAGCTACTCGGTGTTTGGCGAAACCACGTTCAATTTCACGCCGGACTTTCGCGCCATTGCGGGGGCGCGCTGGACCCACGACGATTTGGAATACGATCACCGCCGCCTCTCGACATCGGCTACCACGGTAAGCGGCATTCAGCCTGCGACCAGCAGTTCCGGGTCGGTGGACGAGGACGGCAAGTCGGGGCGTCTTGGCCTGCAGTACGACCTGAGCGACAGCGTGATGACGTATATCACTTACTCGCGCGGCTACAAAGGCCCGGCCTACAACGTGTTTTTCAACATGCAGCCGCGCGACACCGAAGCCCTCAAGCCAGAAACCTCCAACACCTGGGAAGTCGGCCTCAAGGCCACCACCTGGGACAATCGCCTGACCACCAATCTGGCGGTGTTCCACAGCGAGTACGACAACTATCAGGCGAACTTCTTCGACAGTGTTGCCGGGCAGGTCGTGACGCGCCTGATCAACGCCGGCACTGTCAGCTCTGAAGGCATCGAGTTGGATTACGCCCTGCAGGCCACTCAAAACCTGAAATTTTCCGGCGCGCTGTCCTATACCCGCGCGCGCATCGACAGTTTCGGCTGCCCAGCGGGCGCGGCGGCGTCGTGCGACGTCGATGGCAAGACCCTGCCGTACAGCCCGGACTGGAAAAGCTACGTTCGCGCTGATTACACCATCCCGCTGGACAACGGCCTGGATATCGAGCTGGGCACCGATTACAGCTGGCAGAGCGAAGTGCAGTACGACATCAGCCAGAACCTGGACACCAGGCAGGGCGCTTACGGCATCTGGAATGCCAGCGTGGCGCTGGCTGATTACAACAGTGGCTGGCGCGTGGCACTGCTCGGCAAGAACCTGGCAGACAAGTCTTATTCGCCGATGCTGGCCACTGGCGGCAACTACGTTTACCGATCCGTGCCGCGTGATGACGAACGTTATTTCGGCGTGCAATTGCGCAAGGATTTTTGAGCCGTCGCCCGCAGTCACACAGTAAGGAGAGAGAAATGAGCACGACTGCTCGACAGATGAAGCTGGGCGCGTTCCTGATGGCCACCGGGCATCACGTTGCTGCCTGGCGACACCCTGAAGTGCCTGCGGACGCAGGACTTGATTTCAAGCACTACCGGCACTTGGCCCAAGTCGCGGAAGCGGCGAAATTCGATGCGCTGTTTGTGGCGGACAGTGTGGCTGCTGCGACTGGCGATATAGCCAGCCGCATGGCGCGCTCCGATCATTTCGAGCCACTGACGCTGCTCTCGGCGCTGAGCGCGGTAACTGATCACATCGGCCTGATTGCAACCGCAACCACCACCTACAACGAGCCCTATCACGTGGCCCGCAAGTTCGCCTCGCTGGATCATCTGTCTGGTGGGCGAGCAGGCTGGAATCTGGTGACCTCGGATGCCGCCGCCGAAGCGCAGAACTTCGGTCGCGCCGAACATGTCGCGCATGCCGAGCGTTACAGCCGCGCACGGGAGTTTCATCAGGTGGTGACTGGCCTGTGGGACAGCTGGGCAGACGACGCTTTTACCCGCGACAAGGCCAGCGGTGAATATTACGACCCGGCCAAGGTGCATGTGCTCAATCACGTGGGCGAGCACTTCAGCGTCAAAGGTCCACTGAACGTGGCGCGTTCGCCGCAGGGGCAGCCCGTGGTGGTGCAGGCCGGTTCCTCGGAGGTTGGTCGCGATCTGGCAGCGCAGACGGCGGAAGTGGTGTTTACCGCACAGACCTCGCTGGCCAGTGCCCAGGCCTTTTACGCGGACATCAAAGGGCGTTTGAGCGCTTACGGGCGTGGCGTAGATTCGCTGAAAGTGATGCCCGGCGTGTTCATCGTCGTGGCAGAAACCGAAGCGCTGGCTAACGCAAGATTCGAGTCGCTTCAGGCGCTGGTCGAGCCTCGGGTAGGCGTCGCCCTGCTGGGGCGCATGCTGGGCAATTTCGACCTGTCGGGTTACCCGCTGGATGGTCCGCTACCGGAACTGCCGTTGACCGACAGCGGCCAGCGCAGCCGACAGAAACTGCTTACCGAACTGGCCGATCGGGAAAACCTGACGTTGGCGCAATTGGGTCGCCGGATTGCCGGCGGGCGAGGGCACTACAGCCTGATCGGCACACCTGAGCAGATCGCCGACGAGCTGCAAGTCTGGTTCGAGCAAGGCGCAGCGGATGGCTTCAACGTACTGGTGCCTCACCTGCCCGGTGGGCTTGAGGATGTCGCCCGGTTGCTGGTGCCGGAGCTACAGCGGCGTGGGCTGTTTCGTATTGAATACGAAGGCACGACCTTGCGCGAGAACCTTGGATTGCAGCGGCCTGCTTACAGGTTTTGAGTGTTTCCTCTTACTGGACGTTACATGCAAGTCCTGAAGAGCGCAGAAAACGGGGCTTCTGCTCGCAGGGCGTGGGAGCGAACTTGTTCGCGAAGACGTTCGATCCCACGGCCTCCGGCCAGAATCCAGGGCGGATTTTTATACAGAATTAAAGGATTACCCATGAAAAGATTCACCTTTATTGCCACCATCCTTGCCTTCAGCGGGTTGCTCAATACAGCCTCTGCCGACGAACCCGACACGCTGCGCATGGGCTACCAGAAAGGCTCGATCACGTTGGTGCTGGCCAAAGAGCACGGCCTGCTGGAGAAGCGCTTCCCGCAAACGCAGATCAAATGGATCGAATTCCCGGCTGGGCCGCAGATGCTGGAGGCGCTGAACATCGGCAGCCTGGACATCGCTTCGACCGGTGATATACCGCCGATCTTCGCTCAGGTCGCTGGTGCCGATCTGGTCTACATCGCCGCAGAACCGGCCAAGCCTCAAGCCGAAACCATACTGGTGCGCAACGAAAGCCCGCTGCACAGCGTTGCGGAGCTTAAAGGCCGCAAGGTCGCACTTCAGAAAGGCTCAAGCTCGCATAACCTGGTGCTGCGTTTGCTGAACAAGGCAGGCCTGACGTTCAAGGACATTCAGCCTGTTTACCTGACGCCGGCCGATGCACGCGCTGCCTTTGAAAACGGTAGCGTCGATGCATGGGCTACCTGGGACCCGTACTCCTCCATCGCCATTAACGAAGGCCATAGCCGGCTGCTGGCCAATGGCGAAGGGCTGGGTTTGGCCGGGTCGTTTTACACCGCACGCCGTGCGTTTGCCGAGAAAAATGGCGCGTTCGTGCAGCAGGTTCTCGACCAACTGACTGTCGCCGATGGCCTTTCCCGCACCCAGCGCGCCGAGAGCATCCAGATTCTGTCGCGCAGCATGGGGTTGTCCGAAGCGGTCATCACTCAGTATCTTGATCATCGACCTGAATCGCCCAGTCTGCCGATCACGCCGCAGATCGTAGGTGCGCAGCAAGCGACCGCCGATCTGTTTTACGACAACCACCTGATACCCAAGCGGGTCGATATTCAGCAGGTTGTCTGGCAAAAGCCATGATGCCTGCGTGGCGAGCAGACGTTTCAGGCTCGCGAGCGCATGGCAAGACGCCTCGAATATCCCCCAGACAAGAGAGGATTCAATGACCTACATCGCTGCCGAAAATCGTTACAACGACATGCCTTATCGCCGTACCGGTCGCAGCGGGCTGGTACTTCCGGCGCTGTCCCTGGGCTTGTGGCACAACTTCGGTGACAGCACGCCGATCGACACCCAGCGCGCCATGCTGCGTACCGCATTCGATCTGGGTATCAACCATTTCGACCTGGCCAACAACTATGGCCCGCCGTACGGCAGTGCCGAGATCAACTTTGGTCGTTTGCTGCGCGAAGACTTCAAGCACTACCGTGACGAGTTGATCATCTCCAGCAAGGCCGGTTGGGACATGTGGCCGGGGCCATACGGGCAGGGCGGTGGCTCACGTAAATACGTACTCGCCAGCCTTGATCAGAGCCTGCAACGCATGGGCCTCGATTACGTCGATATTTTCTATTCCCACCGCTTTGACCCCGACACTCCGCTGGAAGAAACCGCCAGCGCGCTGGCCACTGCGGTGCAGCAGGGCAAGGCGCTGTACATCGGTATCTCCTCGTATTCCGGCGCCAAGACCCGCGAAATCGCCGCGTTGCTGAAAGAGTGGAAAGTGCCGCTGCTGATTCATCAGCCGGCTTATAACCTGCTCAATCGCTGGGTCGAGAAAGACCTGCTGGACGCCACCGAAGAGCTGGGTGCCGGCGTGATCGCCTTCACTGCACTGGCTCAAGGGCTGTTGTCCGACAAGTACCTCAATGGCGTGCCCAAGGATGCTCGAGTCAATCGTCCGGGTGGCGGCTCGCTGCAGGCTTCGCACTTGTCCGAGCAGAACATTGCCCATGTGCGCGCCCTCAACGAAATCGCCCAGCGGCGCGGTCAGAGCCTGGCGCAAATGGCCCTGGCCTGGACCCTGCGTGACCCTCGCGTGACGTCCGCGCTGATCGGTGCCAGCCGTCCCGAGCAAATCATCGAAAACGTCGCTGCGCTGAAGAACCTGGCGTTCAGCCCCGAAGAGCTGACCGAGATCGACAGCTTCGCGGTGGAAGGTGGGATCAACTTGTGGGAAAAGCCATCGCTGGCCGAGTGATGTGCTGCCGCCCATGACTGAGTTCCCACGCTCGCGTGGGAACTCAGTTCCGCACTAGGGCTCGCCAGACTGAAGATTTGTGACGCAGAGCGTCACGAACTGCAGGCCAACGCGGAGCATTGGCACGATAATCGTTCTTGAGATGACTATCGTTCCCGCGCTCTGCGTCCTGCGTTGAGTGGTCGTTCATGCCAACGCAGGGCATGGCCGACCATCATATAACTACTCAGCCCTCATCGGCCTCGTCGTCATCTCCGCCATCGACCTTCATGCCCAGTTCCTTGATCTTGCGGGTCAAGGTGTTGCGGCCCCATCCCAACAGCACGGCAGCATCGCGGCGGCGTCCGGCGGTGTGTTTCAAGGCGGTTTCAATCATGATTCGTTCAAAGGTTG
Organism: Pseudomonas tremae; assembly: GCF_001401155.1. Taxonomy (GTDB): domain Bacteria; phylum Pseudomonadota; class Gammaproteobacteria; order Pseudomonadales; family Pseudomonadaceae; genus Aquipseudomonas; species Aquipseudomonas tremae. The sequence goes on along the minus strand of NZ_LJRO01000360.1, from coordinate 16,707 downwards.
GCACCGCGCTGTCCAGCAGGCTGGACTGACCACGCGACAACGCCTGATCGGCCCACTGGCGCAACGCCTGCTCCCAGTTGGTAACCGGCGCGGCGTCCTGCGGCAGGCTCAGCAGTTCCGGCGGCAGGTCGCTGATGTGCACCTCACGGCCCGAGGCCATCACCGTGATCCAGCGGCAAGTGTTCTCCAGTTGACGAACGTTGCCCGGCCACGGCAGATGCTTGAGGTATTCCTCGGTCTCGGCCTTGAGCAGCTTTGGTTCCACGGAAAGCTCTTGCGCAGCGCGGCTCAGAAAGTGTCTGGCCAGGGTCGGAATGTCTTCGCGACGGTCCGACATGCGCGGGATATGGATACGGATCACGTTCAGGCGATGAAACAAGTCCTCACGGAACTTGCCAGCCTGCACCAGAGTTTCAAGGTTTTGGTGAGTGGCGGCAATGATCCGCACGTCGACCTTGACCGGCGTATGACCGCCCACCCTGTAAAACTCGCCATCCGCCAGCACGCGCAGCAGACGGGTCTGGGTGTCGGCGGGCATGTCACCGATTTCATCGAGGAACAACGTGCCGCCGTCAGCCTGCTCAAACCGACCGCGGCGCAGGTTGGCCGCACCGGTGAACGCGCCTTTTTCATGGCCGAACAGCTCTGATTCCATCAGATCCTTGGGAATCGCCGCCATGTTCAGCGCGATGAACGGCGAGGCCGAACGCGGGCTGTGGCGGTGCAAGGCGTGGGCAACCAGTTCCTTGCCGGTTCCCGATTCACCGTTGATCAACACGGTGATGTTGGAGTGGCTCAAACGCCCGATGGCGCGAAACACTTCCTGCATGGCGGGCGCTTCGCCAATGATTTCAGGCGTACGGGTCAACGTCGGTGCGACGTCCAGGCCCTGTTGCTCCTGCGCGTGCTGGTTGGCGCGTTTGACCAGCGAGACGGCTTCGTCGACGTCGAATGGCTTGGGCAGGTACTCGAAAGCGCCGCCCTGGTAAGAGGCCACAGCGCTGTCCAGGTCTGAATGGGCGGTCATGATGATGACCGGCAGGCGAGGATGCTGTTCGCGAATCCGTGCCAGCAAATCCAGCCCGCTGGCACCGGGCATGCGGATGTCGGAAATGATCACGTCCGGTTGCTGACGGGCCAGACGGCTCATCACTCCGTCGGCGCTGTCGAAGCTTTGCGTGGTCATGCCTTCCTGTTGCAAGGCTTTTTCCAGTACCCAGCGGATGGAACGATCGTCGTCTACGATCCAGACAGTTTCACTACGGCTCATGTCGAAGCTGCTCCTTGTTCCAGCGGCAGGAAGATCGAGAACGTGGTGTGGCCGGGATGGCTGTCACACTCGATCAGGCCCTGGTGCTGGCTGATGATGTTCTGGGTAATGGCGAGACCGAGCCCTGTGCCGTCCGGGCGGCCACTGACCATCGGATAGAAAATGGTTTCCTGAAGCTCGGCCGGGATGCCTGGGCCGTTGTCGATGATTTCGATCTTGCTCACCAGTCGGTGGCGTACGTGCCCGATAGTGAACTGGCGCATGGCGCGGGTGCGCAGGGTGATCCGGCCCAGACGCAGTTCGTTCTGGCCGCTGATGGCTTGCATGGCGTTACGCACGATATTGAGCACTGCCTGAATCATCTGCTCACGGTCGATCAAAACGTCGGGAATGCTTGGGTCATAGTCACGCACCAAGGTGATGCAGCCCTGGCTCTCGGCCTCGACCAGGCTGCACACGCGCTCGAGCACTTCGTGCACGTTGGTCATGGCTAGCGACGGCAGCTTGTTGGAGCCCAGCATGCGGTCAACCAGATTACGCAGGCGGTCTGCCTCTTCGATGATGACGTTGGTATAGTCCTTGAGGCTTTCTTCCGGCAGCTCGCGGGCCAGCAACTGCGCGGCCCCGCGAATCCCGCCCAGCGGGTTCTTTATTTCGTGGGCCAGGCCGCGCACCAGCATCTTGGTGGTTTCCTGCTTGGACAGCTGGGCTTCTTCCTTGGTAATACGCAACAGCCGGTCACGGGGGTGTACTTCCAGCAGCAATAAGGTATCGCCCTTGCTGAGGATCGGCGTCACCGCGTAGTCGACGGTCAGGGTCTGGCCGGTCAGTGCGGTGAGCATCGCTTCGCGTTTGGTAAAAGGGTGTGCCTGCTCCACCGCCTGACGCAGTGAACTCAGGGCTTCAGTCGATTCGGTGAACAGTTCGCTGATGAATTGCCCATGGCTACGCTGCCCGCTGATGGCCAGCAGCATTTCCGCCGCCGGGTTCATGTACTCAAGTCGCAGGTCGGCGTTGAGCAGAATGGTGGCAGTCGTCAGGTTATCCAGTAACAGTCTGTGCAGCGCATCGCTTATAGTCATGAATCGTGTTGACCTCTTTTGGCACATTGCAGTCGCGCAATGCTGGTGCTGGTTGGTCTGCGCCAGCAGGAGCAAAGCCACCAATACGGTGCTGTGCAAGTGAAGTTGCAAAAAACAAACCAAGGCTCCGAAAAGAAGCGTTTTATCTGAAAAAGCGTGTCATTTTTTGCACACGTGCCCGCATACGGCGCCACTTGGGTAGCATTCCTGAACCAATCTGGGCTGTATTGTTGCGCTAGTGACTGATTTTCGCACCAAAAAGGTGCTTGTGTTTTGTCTGAGGTCAGAGGAAGGGGATGATGCTTTTCGGCTTGGGCTTATCTTTGAGCGGGCACTCCGGGCGCACGCCGAAATCATCGTCCTTGCAGGGCCGCGTCGCGCGCTTTTGCGCCAGCGACATACGTTGCAGGTGAAAGGGCTGGTTCGGCGTCTTTTCCAGGACCCGGCCAAGTTCGTCGAAAACCTCCACGGAAAGCTGATGGGTACCGCGGTCCACATTGCTCAGCGGGAAAACCGGACTGCGTCCAGGCTCACCCACGGGAACGCCGTCCAGCAACAACCGATAACTGTGGCCCGGCTGCAACGCGGGATCGCTGGTGACGGTAACAATCAGGTCTCCGCTGGGGATACTGAGCGACGCATCCGGTTCCGGAACCAGAATTCTCAATAATTGATAATGGAACATCGGTTGCGCCACAGGTTTGGCAGGGCGAGCTTTCAAGGTGCGGGTGGGCGGTGTGCCGGTCATGTTGTTGCTGGGCTGGATGTCTACGCGTTTGGCGTTCTTGTGCGGCTGATCGGTGAACACCCGGTTGCCCTGTGCATCGATGTAGGTGTAGACGTCTGCCATCACGGGCAGCGCCGACAGCCCCAGCAGGCAGATCAACAGGCCGTGCAGTGTGAGCCTGTTCATGGTCTGCCAAGGCTGACGCGTTGTACGGTCAGGGTGATCGTCTCGCTTTGCTGAATGATCCGCTCGCCATCCTTCACCACCACGGCAAAGCTGTGTTCGCCGCGATCGATATTGACCACCTGAAAGCGCGGCAGGTTGGTGTCTTGTCCATACAGGTTGCCGTCCAGCAGCAACTGCAGGCGATGGTTCTGTTGCAGCCGAGGCTGGATCTTCACGCCAATGATGAACGTACCGTTGTTGGCGCGTAACGCCTCATCGGCCGGCAGGTCGGTCAATTCCAGCACATCGTAGGCTGTCTGTGGCCTTTGCTGCGCAGGTGCCGAAGGCGACGAGGATTGCGGAGCGCTGTTTATCACGGGCCTCGGTGGCGCCTGGGTTTCGATGCTGTTGAGCGGCGGCAACTCGACCACTTCGGTTTTGGTACCGTTGGGTGGCTGACTGCTGAAGGCGGTGTTGCCGTTCGCATCGGTGTACTTATAAATCTGCGCCAAGGCAGGCAGGCTGATCAACAGCAGCAGGCAAATCAGGCTTTGACGCATGAGACTCTCGACGACAAGGGGCACGAATGGCCGTCAGCATAGAACACATCGTCCTGTGCTGCGCTATCCGCCTGATGTGTCAGAGCTTTGCCGAGCACAGATCCGCAGTGGCCATGATCAGCGCCTGATCATGAATCGGGTCGGTCTGGTAGCGCTTCAGCGCGGCGTCCAGCTGGAGCTTGCAGTTTTCACTCTTGCGCAGCGGCTGGAAGTCCGCGTAGGCCTGCAACAGTTGAGTCTGCAGCCGGTCGAGTTTCGGGCGGATGTCATCCACCAGGCTGAGCCTGACGGTGTCAGGGGCTTTGCCCGCTGCGTGCCACTGTGCGAGCAGGGCGTTCTGCACCTGTTTGTTGGCTTCTATCTGCGCGCGGAACAGGCGTTGAACGTCATTGGGGTCCAGCTTGAACTCCGCAGCGCGAGCCTGCGCGGCGCTGATCACTTGCAGCTCGCGGGGCGGGTCCTCGACAGCCTTGCCGCTGTCCCATTTGCTCAGGGCGACCTGATCGGCAATGGTCAGGCGTTCGCTGATGGCTTGCAGCAGCGGCTCGATGACAGAAGGTTTCTGCTCGGCGGCGAACGCAAAGCAGGAGGACATGCATGTCAGGGTCAGCAGGGAAGTGGCCAGAAGCAGGCGCATGGCAGTTCCATCTCGGGTCTATTGGGAAGACGCAGATTTAACTCCAGGTCGCTTACCAGAGCCAGCGTTACGGTGTGAACAAAAATTCACGCTGTGAATGTCAGGCAAAAAAAAGACCTCCCGAAGGAGGTCTTTTGTCACACCATCAATGCTGGCGTGGCTGGATCAGCAGCTGTAGTACAGCTCGTATTCCAGTGGGTGTACGAAGGTGCGAACGCGGATTTCTTCTTCGCTTTTCAGCTCGATGTAGGCATCGATGAAGTCGTCGCTGAACACGCCGCCCTTGGTCAGGAACGCACGGCCCTTGTCCAGTTCTTCGAGGGCTTCTTTCAGGCTGCCACAAACTTGCGGGATCTCTTTGGCCTCTTCAGGCGGCAGGTCATACAGGTTTTTGTCAGCGGCGTCGCCAGGGTGGATCTTGTTCTGGATGCCGTCCAGGCCAGCCATCAACAGTGCGGCGAACGCCAGGTACGGGTTGGCTGCCGGGTCCGGGAAGCGTGCTTCGATACGACGGCCGCGTGGGCTGGAGACGTAAGGAATACGGATCGATGCGGAGCGGTTACGGGCCGAGTAGGCCAGCATGACCGGAGCTTCGAAGCCCGGGACCAGACGCTTGTAGGAGTTGGTCGACGGGTTGGTGAAGCCGTTCAGGGCCTTGCCGTGCTTGATGATGCCGCCGATGAAGAACAGGGCAGTGTCGGACAGGCCGGCATAGCCTTCACCTGCGAAGGTGTTCTTGCCATCCTTGGAGATGGACATGTGCACGTGCATACCCGAACCGTTGTCACCGTACAGTGGCTTCGGCATGAAGGTAGCAGTACGACCGTAGGCGTCGGCCACGTTGTGTACGCAGTACTTGAGGGTCTGAACTTCGTCAGCCTTCTTGACCAGCGTATTGAATTTCACGCCGATTTCGTTCTGGCCGGCAGTGGCAACTTCGTGGTGGTGAACTTCCACGATCTGGCCCATTTCTTCCAGGGCGTTGCACATTGCGGTACGAATTTCGTGGTCGTGGTCGACCGGTGGCAGCGGGAAGTAGCCGCCTTTGACGCCAGGACGGTGGCCCTTGTTGCCGCCATCGACGTCGCCGTCAGTCATCCACGAAGCCTGTTCGGAGAAGATCTTGAACATCGAGCCGGAGATGTCGGACTTGAACTTTACTTCGTCGAATACGAAGAATTCTGGCTCGGGACCCACGAAAACGGTGTCGCCGATACCGGTGGACTTCAGGTATTCCTCGGCACGGTGAGCGATGGCGCGCGGGTCACGGTCATAGCCTTGCATGGTCGAAGGTTCGATGACGTCGCAGACCAGGATCAGGGTCGGCTCTTCGGTGAACGGGTCGAGAACGGCAGTTTCGTCATCCGGCAGCAGAATCATGTCGGAGGCTTCGATGCCTTTCCAGCCAGCAATGGAGGAACCGTCGAACATTTTGCCGACTTCGAAGAAGTCGTCTTCCAGTGCATCGCGCGCAGGCATCGTGACGTGCTGCTGCTTGCCCTTGGTGTCTGTGAAGCGCAGATCAATCCATTTAACGTCATGATCTTTGATGAGTTGAACCGACTTCGACATGGTGTCCTCCGGGTGGCTAGGGACCGACTTGGTAAAGTTGTGGCCCCTTGAAATGTGGTGGTGCCGGCGCGAATACTCTGCCAAGGCAACCTGCCTCACAAGGGAGCAATTTGCATGCCAGTGCCCCGTGTTGGGTTTTTTGCCTCAAGTGCAGCCTTTCAGGGGGCGAAAACGCGTCAGACGAGAAGAGTACGCACCTTAATGGCGCTTCAAAATGGTGCGGCGTCTCTTTTTGGTGCGCGAATGATCGGGTGTACGATAACTGGTTAAACGCTGAGCAATTTCCGCTATAATCCGCGCCCCCCTTTTTTGGTCGGCACCTCACCCACTGTTTCCATGAAACTAATCGTTAAAGTTTTTCCAGAAATCACCATCAAAAGCCCGCCGGTGCGCAAGAAATTCATCCGGCAGCTGGGCAAGAACATTCGTACCGTGCTCCGTGAACTGGACGCGGACATTGTCGTGGGTGGCGTATGGGACAACCTCGAGGTCGAAACCCGCCTGACCGACCCCAAAGTACTGCAGGGCATAAGGGATCGGCTGAGCTGCATGCCGGGTATCGCCAACTATCTGCAAGTGGCCGAGTACCCGCTGGGCGATCTGGATGACATCGTTGCCAAGTGCAAACTGCACTATGCCGACCTGCTGCCGGGCAAGATGTTTTCAGTGCGTTGCAAGCGTGCCGGAAAACACGATTTCAGCTCGATGGACGTCGAGAAATACGTCGGCAGCAAGCTGCGCATGCAATGCGGCGCTGCCGGAATCGAGCTGAAAAAGCCTGATCTGGTCGTGCGGATGGAAATTCGCGACCAACGGTTGTTTGTGGTTCATGACCAGCATAAAGGCATGGGCGGCTACCCGCTCGGCGCGCTGGAGCAGACCCTGGTATTGATGTCCGGCGGTTTCGATTCGACCGTTGCGGCCTACCAGATCATGCGTCGCGGCCTGATGGCGCACTTCTGCTTCTTCAATCTGGGCGGACGTGCCCATGAACTGGGCGTGATGGAAGTTGCGCACTTTATCTGGAAAAAGTACGGCAGCTCGCAGCGCGTGCTGTTTGTCAGCGTACCGTTCGAGGAAGTTCTCGGAGAAATTCTGCAGAAAGTCGATAACAGTCATATGGGTGTAGTTTTGAAGCGTATGATGTTACGCGCTGCATCTGCCGTGGCTGATCGTCTTGAAATCGACGTGCTGGTCACCGGCGAAGCGATTTCCCAGGTTGCCAGCCAGACGCTGCCCAACCTGTCGCTGATTGACGCGGCGACCGACAAGCTGGTCCTGCGGCCGCTGGTTGCTACTCACAAGCAGGACATCGTGGACCTGGCGACTGAAATCGGCACCGCTGATTTTGCCCGGCACATGCCTGAGTATTGCGGGGTGATCTCGGTCAACCCCAAGACCAACGCCAAGCGTAACCGCGTTGAGTACGAAGAAAAACAGTTCGACATGGCGATCCTCGAGCAAGCGCTCGAGCGCGCGAAGCTGGTTTCGATCGATCGGGTCATCGACGATCTGAGCCGCAATGTCGACATTGAAGAAGTCAGCCAGGCGCTGGCCGGTCAGGTCATCATCGACATCCGTCACCCGGATGCCCAGGAAGACCAGCCGCTGCAAGTGCCCGGCGTGGAGATACAGACGTTGCCGTTCTACGCATTGAACAGCCGCTTCAAGGCACTGGATGACACACGCCAGTACCTGTTGTATTGCGACAAAGGCGTCATGAGTCGCCTGCATGCCCACCATTTGCTCAGTGAGGGGCATGCCAATGTGCGCGTTTATCGACCGAGCTAAGTGCCCGGGGCTGTTTGCCTGTGGCTTGCGTCACCGGCCCCCCGACACCAGTCGTCATGCCGTTACGGCTTTTGCCGGCTCGAAATAGTAATCGCTGTCCTTAACAGTCAGCAGACCGAATCCTCTGATCGAGATACACAAGTGATCGAAAATCTACGTAACATCGCCATCATTGCTCACGTTGACCATGGTAAGACCACCCTGGTAGACAAACTCCTGCGTCAATCCGGCACTCTGGAGCGCGGCGAGCTCAACGACGAGCGCGTGATGGACTCCAACGACCAGGAGAAAGAACGCGGTATTACCATTCTCGCGAAGAACACCGCGATCAACTGGAATGGCTACCACATCAACATCGTGGACACCCCGGGCCACGCCGACTTCGGTGGTGAAGTAGAGCGCGTGATGTCGATGGTCGACTCCGTGCTGCTGCTGGTCGATGCCCAAGACGGCCCTATGCCACAAACCCGCTTTGTGACCAAAAAGGCTTTCGAAGCCGGCCTGCGTCCAATCGTGGTCATCAACAAGGTCGACCGTCCAGGCGCGCGTCCGGACTGGGTTCTGGATCAGATCTTCGACCTGTTCGACAACCTGGGTGCCACCGAAGAACAGCTGGACTTCAAAGTCGTCTACGCCTCGGCCCTGAACGGCATTGCCGGTCTGGAACACACCGACATGGCTGAAGACATGACCCCGCTGTACCAGTCCATCGTCGACAACGTTCCGGCACCCGCCGTCGACCGTGACGGCCCGTTCCAGATGCAGATCTCGGCACTGGACTACAACAGCTTCCTCGGCATTATCGGCGTTGGCCGTATTGCTCGCGGCAAGGTCAAGCCAAACACCCAGGTTGTGGCTATCGACGCCAACGGCAAGCGCCGTAACGGTCGTATCCTGAAGCTGATGGGTCACCACGGCCTGCACCGTGTAGACGTCGAAGAAGCAGCTGCCGGCGACATCGTCTGCATCAGCGGCTTCGAAGAGCTGTTCATCTCCGACACCCTGTGCGACCCACAGAACGTTGAAGCGATGAAGCCGCTGACCGTTGACGAACCTACCGTTTCGATGACCTTCCAGGTAAACGACTCGCCGTTCTGCGGTAAAGAAGGCAAGTTCGTCACCAGCCGTAACATCAAGGAACGTCTGGACAAGGAACTGCTGTACAACGTTGCCCTGCGCGTTGAAGAAGGCGACACCGCCGACAAGTTCAAGGTCTCCGGCCGTGGTGAGCTGCACCTCTCGGTACTGATCGAAACCATGCGTCGCGAAGGCTTCGAAATGGGTGTCGGTCGTCCTGAAGTGATCATCCGCATGGTTGATGGCGTCAAGCACGAACCGTTCGAAAACGTCACCATCGACCTGCCGGAAGAATCCCAGGGTTCGATCATGGAGCAGATCGGTATCCGTAAGGGCGACCTGACCAACATGGTTCCGGATGGCAAGGGCCGTGTTCGTCTCGAATACAACATCCCTGCTCGTGGCCTGATCGGTTTCCGTAACGAATTCCTGACCCTGACTTCCGGCGCAGGCATCCTCACCAGCATCTTCGACCGTTACGACGTGATGAAGTCTGGCGACATGTCCGGCCGTCAGAACGGCGTTCTGGTTTCGGTTGCTACCGGCAAGGCGCTGACCTACTCCCTTGAAACACTGCAAGCCCGTGGCAAGCTGTTTCTGGGTCATGGCGAAGACGTGTACGAAGGTCAGATCGTCGGCATCAACAGCCGCGACAACGACCTGGGTGTAAACCCAACCAAAGGCAAGAAGCTCGACAACATGCGTGCTTCCGGTAAAGACGAAACCATCGCTCTGGTTCCGCCTATCCGCTTCACTCTGGAACAAGCGCTGGAATTCGTACAAGAAGACGAACTCTGCGAAGTGACTCCAAAGTCGATCCGCCTGCGTAAGAAAATCCTTGGCGAAAGCGAGCGTACCCGCGCTGCCAAGAAGTCGGGCAACTGAGTGATCAGTTAGTCGGCTAGACACAAAAAACCCGGTCGCGAGACCGGGTTTTTTTATGCCTGCTATTTGTGCCATCCGGCATCAGCGTGCTTGTCGGCAAGCTATTTTGTGCGATTGCCCACTGGGGCCAGCAGCAGCTCGATGCGCTGTTTGCGAATGCCGTCGGCGGCGGCTTCGGCCAGGGCTGCGTCGGTAATGATGGTGTCGAACTGCTCGAGTCCAGCCACCTTGTACATGCCGAAAGTGCCGTATTTGGAGCTGGTGGCGATCAGCACGGTTTGTGACGCTGATTGCATCGCGGCCTGCTTGACCTCGACCTTCAGTGCCGAAGGCGTGGTGGTACCGCGTTGCAGGTCCCACGAACTGGTGGACATGAACGCCACGTCGGTTGCCAGTTGTCGCAACGTTGCGGCAGCCAGGCCGCCGACGCTGGAGCGGTTCGGGTGATCGAGCAGCCCGCCGGTGTGGATTACATCCACATGCGCCGCATCAGCCAGTGCGTTGACCACGCCGAAGTCATTGGTCACAACCGTCATGCCCGACAGGGCAACGATATGCGGCACGATTTCCAGCGTGCTGGTGCCTGCGTCCAGGTAAATCGTCATGTCCGGGTGCAGCAAACCTGCTGCCAGCCGCGCCATACCCTGCTTGTGCGGCAGTTCGATCACCGCCTTTGACTGGTGGCTGGGCTCGCTGTGTACCTGGCTGGCAATACGCACACCGCCAGTGACCGAGTAGGCGCGGCCTTCCTGTTCCAGCTGAGCGATATCACGACGGATGGTCATGTGCGAGCAATCGAACATCTCCATCAACTGATGAACGCTGAGCACCTGATGCTTGCGCAACTGGCGCAGCATCAGCTCCCGGCGCTGATCGGGAATCATAGGTGTACCGCCGGAAATGGCGATCTCCTCTTCAATGGACATTCGTGCTCCTGTGCATCAATGAGCCGCCTCGGCCAGCAGGCGGTCCGCGCATCTTAGCCAATCGCCTCGGCAATGGAAGCGGTGTCCGGGCTTTTTTGCGCAGTCCGGCTCATCGCTGCAACAGTCGGTGCTCAGCTCATCCAGTTGCCACCGTCGACGTTATAGGTCTGGGCGACCACGTAATCACTGTCCGGTGAAGCCAGAAAAATGGCCATGCCGGTCAGGTCCTCTGCCGTGCCCATCCGCCCGTAGGGCACCTGCTCGCCCACCAGTTTTTTCTTCTCGCCCAAAGGCCGGTTCTCGTAGCGGGCGAACATCGCATCGACGCCATCCCAGTGCTCGCCATCTACCACGCCCGGCGCGATGGCGTTCACGTTTATGCCGTGTTTGATGAGGTCCAGGCCGGCCGATTGCGTCAGGCTGATCACAGCGGCCTTGGTCGCGCAATACACCGCCACCAAGGCCTCGCCACGCCGTCCCGCCTGGCTGGCCATGTTGATGATCTTGCCGCCGTGACCCTGCGCAATCATCTGCTTTGCAGCAGCCTGCAAGGTGAACAGCGTGCCTGCGAGGTTGATCGAAAACAGTCGCTCGTAGCTTTCGCGGGTGATATCGACAATTGGCGCCAGGTCGAACAGCGCGGCGTTGTTGATCAGAATGTCCAGCTTGCCGGTCTGCACGACCACTGCAGCGATGGCATCATCGATGGACGCCTGATCCGTCACGTCCATGCTGACCGCATAGGCGTTCGGTCCCAGTTCAGTGGCCGTGGCCTGCGCGCGCTGCAGATCAATGTCGGCAATCGCCACGCTGGCTCCTTCGCGAATATATGCCTGCGCAAAAGTCCGCCCGATACCTCGCGCGGATCCGGTGATCAGCGCGCTTTTACCTTCAAGTCGTTTCATGGGTTCATCATCCGTCGAATACATGTGGGGGCTGCCGGTCTACTTCGGGTAACCGGCACGTTTCATCTCGCGCCCGGTGACAGCCTGTGCGGCGGTGAGCGCCTGCTCAGTAGTGGTCTGCCCGGTCACAGCGGCAGAGAACAGCTTGCCGACCGAGGTGCCGATGGCCTGAAATTCCGGAATGGTCACGTACTGGATGCCCACGTAAGGCACCGGCTTGGCCGAGGGGTGTGCAGGGTCAGCGTGCTGCATCATCTGCAACGTGACCTTGGCGAACGGCGCAGCCTTGAGGTAGGCCTCGCTGTAGGTGGAGGTCCGGGTGCCGGGCGGCACGTTGGAGATGCCATCGGTCCTGGCGACCAGGTCGATATACTCTTTAGAGGTCGCCCAGGTGATGAAGGCCTTGGCTGCGTCCTTATGCTTGGAGGTGGCCGGTATCGCCAGCGACCAGGCATACAGCCATGACGACCCCTTGTCAGTGACCTCAACCGGCGCCGGCGCGAAGCCGACGCTGTCGACCACCTTGCTTTGCTCCTTGTCGGTAGTGAAGGAGCCGGCCACGCTGGCGTCCACCCACAACGCGCATTTACCGCTGTTGAACAACGCAAGTGTTTCGTTGAAACCGTTGCTCGACACGCCCGGCGGGCCGTAGTTTTTCAGGGTGTTGACGTAGAAGTTTGCGGCATTGGCCCATTCCGGGCTGTTTAATTCAGGCTTCCACTGCTCATCGAACCAGCGCGCGCCGAAGGCATTGGCCATGGTGCTGAGCAGCGCGATGTTCTCGCCCCAACCGGCCTTGCCACGCAGGCACATGCCGTATACACCCTTGTCAGGTTGATGCAGCTTTGCCGCGAACTCGCCCAACTGTGTCCAGGTCGGGTGCTCGGGCATGCTCAGGCCGGCCTGCCTGAACAGATCGGTGCGGTAATAGGTGATTGTGCTTTCGCCATAGAAGGGCAGGGCATAGAGGGTGTTGTTGACCGACAGCCCCTGACGCACCGACGGAAATATATCTTCCAAATCGTATTCCGCGGGAAGGGCCGTGACCGGTTCAAGCCACTGCTTGGCGCCCCACAGCGGGGTTTCGTAAGTGCCGATGGTCAACACGTCGAACTGGCCGCCTTGGGTGGCAATGTCGGTGGTCAGGCGTTGGCGCAACACGTTCTCTTCCAGCACCACCCAGTTGAGCTTGATCTCGGGGTGCTGCTGTTCAAAGGTTTTCGACAGGCGCTGCATGCGGATCATGTCGCCATTGTTCACCGTGGCGATGGTCACGGTTTCGGCCGCCTGAACGGCCGCGCCGAGAAGGGTGACAGACACGCCTGCGGACAGGAAAAGTGCTTTCTGAATATTCATCGTAGTGCTCTCCACTCCGCGCCTTGGGGCGGGAGTTATTGTTTTTGTTGTTGACCACGGCTGAGCGGCCTTGGTGGACGATTCGATTACAGCAGCCCGCGCACGGCCGGACAAACGCATCGGGAGCCCCGGACTGATACTTTTTTAACCGAGCAGTGGCCGACCGTCCGAAAGCAAAAAAGTATCGGCGTCGACCTGAACCCGCGCTAGCACTGGTCGCGCGCAAGGGCGTATGTTTGGGTGTCCATAGAGCGTTCATAACGATAAAAAGGGGCATCCAGTGCCTGACAGCCGAGCCGCCTTGTTCGAGCATCGTCCTGCCGAGCTTGAGGTCATTCTCCCGCAACCCGACCACTGTTTTCGCTGGTACGAGCACGACTATCCCTACGCGTTAGCGCGCTGGAACCACCACCCGGAATTCGAAATCCATCTGATCCGTCAGGGCAGCGGCAAGCTGGTGGCCGGGGATTACATCGGTGAATTCAGTGCCGGGCACGTGGCACTGATCGGCCCGGATCTGCCCCACGACTGGATCGGTGACCTGGCCGCTGGAGAGCATCTAGCGGGGCGCGACGTGGTACTGCAGTTCGATGGCGCTGCGCTTCTGGCATTGCGCGGTACGCTGCCTGAAATGGGTGACCTGCAGCACCTGTTCGAGCGGGCACGTCGCGGGCTGGAGTTCTCCGGCGCTACCGCGAAGCAGGCTGCAGAGTTGCTGGAGAAAATCGGGCCCGCGCAAGGGCTGGAGCGGCTGATTCTGTTCCTGCAACTGGTCAATACGCTGATGAAAGCGCCATCGCAGGAGGCTCGTCAGTTGGCCAGCGCCTGGTATGCCCCGACCCTGGATGCGCGCAGCTCGGAACGGATCAACAAGGCGTTCGATTACCTGCTCACGGAATTGACCAGCGATATTCGGCTGTCGGTCATCGCGCAGCGGCTGGACATGAGTGATCCGGGCTTTTCGCGCTTCTTCAAACGTACCACCGGCCACTGTTTCATTGACCTGATGCGCAAACTGCGGGTCCAGCGCGCGTGCCGGTTGCTGCTGCACAGCGAGATGTCGGTGTCGGACATCTGCTTTGAAGTCGGCTACGCCAACCTCTCCAACTTCAACCGGCACTTCCGGGTGGAAATGCAGCAGACGCCCAGTGAATACCGACGCGCTGCTGCACTGGCCTGATCAGTGTTCTGCCGGGTCTTTCGCCTGCGGTGAATGGGTGACGGCATGCACCAGCTTGCCGATGGTCAGGCCCTGCAAAAGGATCGACAGCAACACCACGATGTAGGTGATGCTCAACAGCAGGTCGCGTTCCGGCCCGGTGGGCAGCGCCAGTGCCAATGCCACCGAGACGCCGCCGCGCAAGCCGCCCCAGGTCAGAATGCGGATCGTGCCGTGCGGCACATTGCGCCAGCGACGCAGCAGCAGAATCGCCGGTGCCACGGTCACGAAGCGCGACAGCAGAATCGCCACGGCCAGCAGGCTGGCAGCGATCAGGTGCTGCCACGAGAACGGCAACAGCAACAACTCCATGCCGATCAGCGCGAACAGCAGCGCGTTGAGCATGTCATCCAGCAACTCCCAGAAACCGTCCATGTAACGACGGGTCATGTCGTTCATCGCCAGATTACGTCCCAGGTTGCCGATGATCAGCCCGGCCACGACCATCGCGATAGGGCCTGAAACATGCAGTTCGGAAGCCATCGCCGAGCCGCCGATGACCAGCGCCAGAGTCAGCATGACCTCGATCTGATACTGCTCGATGCTCTTGATCATCAGGTACACGGCGTAACCGATCAGGCCTCCAAACAGCACGCCGCCGACCGCTTCATGGACAAACAACAGCGCAGTTTCTCCGACCGTGGGCGTTTCCCCCAGTTGCGCAATGCCCAGCAATACGGTGAACACCACTACCGCCGTGCCGTCGTTGAACAGCGATTCACCGACGATAGTTGTTTTGAGCGGCTTGGACGCATTGGCAGTCCGCAACACGCCGAGCACCGCGATCGGGTCGGTGTGCGAGATCAATGCGCCAAACAGCAAGCAGTACAGCGGGCTGACGTGCCAGCCGAACAGGGCGAAGATCCAGTAGGCCAGTGCGCCGATCACGGTCGTGGCAATCAGCACGCCAAACGTCGCCAACAGGCCGATGGGCCAGCGGTAACTTCGCAAATCGCCAAGGTTGACGTGCAGTGCCCCTGCAAACAGCAGGAAGGACAGCATCCAGTTCATTAACAGGTCGCCGAAGTCGATCTGGCCGATCAGTTGCTGCACGCGATCTTCCAGGCCGGGATAGCCCAGAAAGCTCAACCCCTGCAGCAGCAACGAGAACATCAGCGCAGTCACCATCACGCCGATGGTGGGGGGCAGACCGATAAAGCGATAGTTCACATAGGTCAGCAGTGCAGTGAGGCAGATAAAACCAGCAGCGAGTTCAAGCATCCGTCATTCCAAAATCCGTGAGTGCAGTTTCTCGATCGCCATAACCGAGACTGTGTTGGATGGACCTGATCGTCTTCCAGACACATGGCGATACGACATACGGGTCTGCGTTGACCACGTAAAGACGGTGATGTTGCAAAAAAGGCAGGAATAAACAGTCAGGCGCGCTGTAGGAGGGGGCTTTGTGACGAGTGACAAATGCAAAAGAGTCAGCCCGGATGACGGTCCGGGCTGAGGGGGGATGCAGCGGTGGGTGGCCTCCCTGGCAGGTTCAGAATCATTGGCTGTTTCTGCACCCGCCCAGGACCTGATACTGCACGGTGTTCAGCTTGCCTTTGGAGTCCTCGTAGGTCATCAGCTTCGGCATAACCGCACACGTCTGCAGGTCCGGTGACTTGCGAATGAGCTTGGCGACGTCGAGCTTCATTCCGTATTTGTATTCCTTGATCTCCGGCATGGGTTTGTTATGGACGGCGGCATATTTCTCCACGCTCGCCTGGTGTTCCTTGATCACTGTGGTGGCTTTGACTTCATCAGTGGTGTAAGCAAAAGCACTCAGGGGTGAAAGAATAACCAGAGCAAGTAACAACGATTTGGCGGTGCGCATTTTCTTTTGTCTCCGTTTGAATGTGGCTCAACCTTAACAAGCGCACACTAACCAGAAAGTGGCTGAAACATTACAAATCGGTTATCTCGTAACTGTCAGTTTTCTAACAGTATTGTCATTGTTCGCTCACCTTCCTGTTAGCCAGTGCGGCGTAGCCTTGTTTCATCCCTGACGAGCACTGAGCTTTTAAGGAACTCCTTACACACCGAAAGAGGTAATGATGATGAAACTGATCAAGTCGATGGTTTTCGCGGTAGCTGCCCTGTCCGCCACCGCAGCCTTCGCCGACGACGGCAACGAATACGCCAGCCCGGCTGCCGACAAGATGCGCCTTGCACAGGAGCTGCGCTTCAAGGAACAGACCAGCAGCAACAAGGCCGAGCGCTACGTCAATGCAGACGACAACGCCAAGACCGAGCGGTCGACCAAGTCCGAGGGCTGATGCCGTTGATGCCTAAACCGCTGCACCCCCATTCGCCCTGCGGCAGCTCCCTGCTCCTTTGGTCGGGGCGAATCTTCAAGCGCCCTTCGGGGCGTTTTTTTATTCCCGCAAAAATGTCGACGAGAAGCGTTCTCTTTGTCACCTATCGTTCCGCACGCTCTGCTTGGGAATGCAGTTCTGGACGCTCTACGGCCTGTCTTGAATATCGGTTGACGTCTGCTCGTTCTGAACGTGTTGTAGTGAAGCCTGTCTCGACATCGAAATA
>NZ_LJRO01000298.1 GCF_001401155.1 Pseudomonas tremae | reverse complement strand
GTGGTAAAACCGCGCACCGTGAATGTAGTCAACCCTTGACCGCCGAAGTTGTTGGCCCGCCCGACGCCACCCGCGTAGTCCAGAGCGTCCTGCAATCGTGTGGAACCGATGTCTTCTACCGCGTCGCGGGTCACAACGCTGACGGACTGTGGCGTTTCATGCAGCGAGGTATCGGTGCGCGTGGCGCTGGCGGAGCGTGTGGCCCGATAGCCTTCGACCGGCCCTTGCGCCGTTTCGGCATTGGCAGCGCCCTGGATGTCGATATTCTGCAACTCTACGGAAGGTTGCCCGGCAGTAACCTGGTCAGCCCAGGCGGCTTGAGAGATCGCTTGAATGACGCAAAGTGAAACGAGAGTACGACGCAT
>NZ_LJRO01000066.1 GCF_001401155.1 Pseudomonas tremae | reverse complement strand
AGATGTGTATAAGAGACAGGGCGTCAGGGTCAGCGATACCACCAGCGATATCAGGATGGCGACTGCCAGAGTGATCGCGAACTCGCGAAACAACCGCCCGACCACATCAGCCATGAACAACAGCGGTATAAGCACTGCAATCAGCGACAGGGTCAGGGAAATCAGAGTGAAGCCGATCTGTTTCGCGCCCTTCAGGGCGGCCTGCAGAGGTGTTTCGCCCTCCTCGATATGCCGGGAGATGTTTTCCAG
>NZ_LJRO01000118.1 GCF_001401155.1 Pseudomonas tremae | reverse complement strand
AGCGGCGTCACCAAGGCTCACCGTTACGAGCCCGATATCAACCCCAGTTACCGCGATCTGGCCGAGCATTACGGCGTCGCCGTATTACCGGCTCGCTCACGAAAACCCAAGGACAAAGCCAAGGTCGAAGTGGGTGTTCAAGTGGTCGAGCGCTGGATCCTGGCGGTGCTGCGCAACCGCCAGTTCTTCTCACTGGGCGAACTCAACGCAGCCATCGGTCTGCTGCTGGATCGCCTCAACCAAAAGCCCTTCAAAAAGCTGCCCGGCTCACGCCGGTCAGCCTTCGAGACCCTTGACCAACCGGCACTGCAAGCACTGCCGGAACATCCATACGTCTACGCCGAATGGAAAAAGGTGCGAGTCCACATCGACTACCACGTCGAGGTCGATGGCCACTTCTACTCGGTGCCGTACCA
>NZ_LJRO01000024.1:2498-198083 GCF_001401155.1 Pseudomonas tremae | reverse complement strand
ATCGTGCGACGCTCTGCGTCCTCCAGGTGACATACACGCCACGCTGGAGCGTAAGGTTTTACTCGGCTTTGGCAGGTGCTGCCTTGGCAGATGCATCCTTGACCAGCGTCTGCAGCGAACCGTCAGCCATCATTTCGCTGATGATGTCGCTACCGCCAACCAGCTCACCGGCAACCCACAGCTGCGGGAAAGTCGGCCAGTTGGCGTACTTTGGCAGGTTGGTGCGGATTTCAGGGTTTTGCAGGATGTCGACGTAGGCAAACTTTTCGCCACACGCCATCAACGCCTGGGAGGCCTTGGCCGAAAAGCCGCATTGTGGAGCGTTTGGAGCGCCTTTCATGTAAAGCAGAATGGTGTTGTTGGCAATCTGCTCTTTGATCGTTTCGATGATATCCATGATGCACCTCGGCTGAAATATCCGACTCAGTTGTCGGCACGGTGGCGCATTGTAACGAAAACCCGAGCATGACGCTCTGTCTTGCGCCTTAACAAGACACCACCTGCACCGGAACGCCGTTCAGCACAGCGTTGCCGGACAGAACATCGAGTTGCCGTTCGTCCGTCAGGTCGTTGGCACTCACGCCGGGCTGGCTCCGGGCGATCTCCATTTTCACACCGGCCCGCGAATGTCCCCAGCCATGCGGCAGGCTGACGACACCCGGCATCATGTCCAGATTGCTCAATACCTGGACTTCTATCACACCTACCCGCGAGCTGACCCTGACTTGCTGCCCGTCACTCAAGCCACGCCGCTGCAGGTCCTCAGGGTGCATCAACAGCTGATGCCGAGGCTTGCCTTTCACCAGCCGGTGGTAGTTGTGCATCCACGAATTGTTGCTGCGTACATGCCTGCGGCCAATCAGCAGCAACTCACCCGCCTGCTGACCAGGATCGGCAGCAAAGCGTGCGAGATCAGCCATGATCACCTCTGGCGCAGCCTGGATGCTGCCATTGGCGGTTTTCAGGCGGCTTGCCAGGTTTGACTTCAGTGCGCCCAGATCCAGGCCGTGGGGGTGGCCTGCCAGTGTCTGAAGAGACAGATTGTGGGCCGATGCCTCGCCATAGCGCCCCGCACGCAAACCGCGATCAATCATCTGCGCCGGTGGCAGGGTTAGCTTCAGCTCACGCGCAGCCTTGGCTGCAAACGCCTTGGCCAGGCCGACAAATATCTCCCAATCGTGCAATGCGCCCTCGGGCCTTTCGAAGATCGCGCGATTGAAGCGCGTGACGTTACGGATCGCCAGGGTGTTGAACGTGGTGTCGTAATGATCGTTCTCCAGCGCCGACGTGGACGGTAGGATCAGGTCGGCATGGCGAGTGGTCTCGTTGATGTACAGATCGATGCTGACCATGAATTCCAGACCCTTCAGCGCCTGATCCAGCTGGCGTCCGTTGGGCGTCGACAACACCGGGTTGCCCGCGACCGTCACGAGCGCGCGAACCTGCCCCTCCCCTTCCACGAGCATTTCTTCGGCAAGCGCCGAGACCGGCAACTCGCCACCGTACTCCGGGAGCCCTGACACGCGGCTTTGCCACAGATTGAAATGCCCGCCCGATGTCGAGCTGACAAGGTCGATGGCGGGCTCAGTGCACAGCGCGCCGCCGACACGGTCGAGATTGCCTGTCACCAGATTGATCAACTGTGTCAGCCAATGGCACAGCGTGCCGAACGCCTGAGTGGAAACGCCCATGCGTCCGTAACACACCGCCTGGTCGGCGGCTGCAAAATCGCGGGCCAATTGCCGAATCTGCCCTGCAGCGATGCCGCAGCGCGGGCTCATCGCTTCGGCATTGAAGTCGCCAATCGCTTTTCGCACCTCTTCCAGCCCGTCGACCGGCAGATGGCTCTGGCGAGTCAGCCCCTCTTCGAACAACGTATTGAGCAACCCGAACAGCAGCGCCGCATCGCCGCCAGGACGAACGAACAGGTGCTGATCGGCAATGGCAGCGGTTTCGCTGCGGCGCGGATCAATGACCACTAGCTTGCCGCCGCGTTGCTGAATGGCCTTCAGGCGTTTCTCGACATCCGGAACGGTCATGATGCTGCCATTGGAAGCCAACGGATTGCCTCCCAGAATCAGCATGAAGTCGGTGTGATCAATGTCCGGAATCGGCAGCAACATGCCGTGGCCGTACATCAGAAAGCTGGTCAGATGATGCGGCAACTGATCGACCGACGTCGCTGAAAAACGGTTACGGGTCTTGAGCAGGCCAAGAAAATAATTGCTGTGGGTCATCAGCCCGTAGTTGTGGACGCTGGGGTTGCCCTGATAGATCGCCACCGCATTCTGCCCGTGACGTTGCTGAATGGCATGAAGCCGCTCGGCAACCCGATCGAACGCGTCTTGCCAGGTGATCGGCTGCCACTGCTCCCCGTTGCGCAACATCGGTTGGCGCAAGCGGTCAGGGTCGTTCTGAATGTCCTGCAGCGCAACGGCCTTGGGGCAGATGTGACCACGACTGAAGGTGTCCAGCGGGTCGCCTTTGATCGAGGTGATTCGAGGGGCAGAGTCCGGCCCGGCCTCGGTCTCGATGGCAAGGCCGCAGATAGCCTCGCACAAATGGCAGGCGCGGTAATGTTCGGTCCGGGTCATCGCAGCCTCGGTTCTTGTCATGGCAATCAGACTGATTGCTTAACAGTCACTATGGTGCGTGCCGATGAGCTGCGCCACTGACGTCAGCATTGTGAATCGGAAAGCATCAGGCGCGCCGATGAGCAGACCGGGTCAGCCGCCCAGAGGTGTGACGACCTTGTGCTGAAGCTGGATTTCGGTGACGGTTTCGATCTGCTCCTGGGCCAGGTGAACACCGGTCAGATCGCCGATCAGACGCCAGTGTTCGTCGAGACCCGAACTGATGGTCGCCATTCGGTCGATCATGCGACGTCCCGCATTGCGCGTCACCTCGTCCTCGCTGCGCAGCAACTCAAAGGACATCGAGGTCATTGAAGCAGTCAGATGGGTGAGCGTACGGGCGGTCAGCCCCAGTAACTCCGTTAATTGACGCTCTTTTGAGTCCATTCCCCACCCCTCGATCAGTAAATGTTTCGGCAACGCTTTATAACCTGTGACCGGCATTAAAGAAACGGTCCCTGATCCAAGTCCGTGAAGCGCGTCGCATAAGCACGGCTGCGGAAAAGTGGACTGTTGCAGGATTGGTACTAATTGCCAAGCGCTATTTGAGCAGTGTACAAATGCTGCCTTCGGAAAAAGCAGAGAACGCCATTCGCCTTCTCAGCGTAGCCAGTTTTTAGCCTGTCAATGAAGTATTACAGCGCGCCTTTAATGGGCAGCGTCGAGGCTTCGGCTTTTCTGAAACACGCTTGCTATTGGTAAGACGCGACATTTTTTTATACTATCGCGCCTTCCTTATTCGTCGCTCCGTGCGGCCTCCGCCGCAGGTCTGCCCGTTTTCCCGATAAAAACCGGCTTTGATAACCTGCGGTCTGTTGCAAAAAAGGTAGTTAATCATGAATGCCAGGCACTTTCTCTCGATGATGGATTACACCCCGGACGAACTTCTGGGCATGATCCGTCGTGGCGTAGAGCTCAAAGACCTGCGAAATCGCGGCGTACTTTTCGAGCCGCTGAAGAACCGGGTACTCGGGATGATTTTCGAAAAATCCTCGACACGTACCCGTCTTTCTTTTGAAGCAGGGATGATTCAACTGGGTGGCCAGGCCATCTTTTTGTCGCATCGAGATACCCAGTTGGGCCGTGGCGAGCCAATTGCCGACAGCGCAAAGGTCATGTCACGGATGCTGGATGCGGTCATGATCCGCACTTATGCGCACAGCAACCTGACCGAGTTCGCTGCCAATTCCCGCGTGCCGGTGATCAACGGTCTGTCAGACGACCTGCATCCCTGCCAGTTGCTGGCCGACATGCAGACCTTCCTGGAGCATCGCGGCTCGATCAAAGGCAAGACGGTTGCCTGGATTGGCGACGGCAACAACATGTGCAACAGCTATATAGAAGCGGCGATTCAGTTCGACTTCCAGCTACGCGTTGCCTGCCCTGCCGGTTACGAGCCCAGCCCGCAATTTCTGGCCTTGGCCGGAGACCGCGTCACCGTGGTTCGTGATCCGAAAGCCGCCGTGACCGGCGCTCACCTGGTCAGCACCGACGTCTGGACCTCTATGGGTCAGGAAGAAGAAACCGCACGCCGCAAGGCGCTGTTTGCCCCGTTTCAGGTCACCCGCGCCCTGCTCGATCTGGCCGCCAGCGACGTCTTGTTCATGCATTGCCTGCCGGCTCACCGCGGCGAAGAAATCAGTGTCGATTTGCTGGACGACGCGCGCTCGGTCGCTTGGGATCAGGCCGAAAATCGCCTGCACGCACAGAAGGCGCTGCTGGAATTTCTCGTCGCGCCGTCCTGCAAGCCCGCATGAGCGAGTTGCTGCTGAACCTGCGTGACCTGGCCTGCGGCTACCAAAACCAGCGCGTGGTGCAGGACCTCAACCTGCACCTTAATGCGGGTGATATTGGCTGCCTGCTGGGTTCGTCGGGCTGCGGCAAAACCACTACATTGCGCGCCATTGCCGGCTTCGAACCGATCCATTCGGGAGAAATCACGTTGGCTGGCGAGGTCATATCCCGTCCCGGATGGACGCTTGCGCCGGAAAAACGCCGAATCGGCATGGTGTTTCAGGACTACGCGCTGTTCCCGCACCTGAGCGTCGCCGAAAACATTGCCTTCGGCATTCGCAACCACCCGCGCCTCGATCAGGTAATCGCTGAATTGCTGGAGCTGGTCAACCTCGGCGAATTGGGTAAGCGCTACCCACACGAATTGTCCGGCGGCCAGCAGCAACGCGTCGCGCTGGCCAGGGCGCTCGCGCCTGAGCCACAGTTATTGCTGCTCGACGAGCCGTTCTCCAATCTGGATGGCGAGTTGCGTCGGCGGCTGAGCCATGAGGTGCGCGACATTCTCAAGGCACGGGGCACCAGTGCCATTCTGGTGACTCATGATCAGGAAGAGGCCTTTGCCGTCAGCGACCATGTCGGCGTGTTCAAGGAAGGACGTCTGGAACAGTGGGATACGCCTTACAACCTGTATCACGAGCCGCTGACGCCTTTTGTTGCAAGCTTCATCGGGCAGGGCTACTTCATTCGCGGTCAGATGCTTGACCCGAAATCGGTGAACACCGAACTCGGCGTGCTGCGTGGCAATCGGACTTACCCCGGCATCAGCGGCAGTGCCGTGGATGTCCTGCTGCGGCCGGACGACATCGTCTATGCACCGGACAGCCGTTTGCAGGCGCAGGTCATCGGTCGGACATTCCAGGGCGCCTCGACCCTGTATCGCTTGCAACTGCCCGCAGGCAGCCAGCTGGAAGCGATTTTCCCCAGCCATGCCGATCACCGGCAGGGTGACAATGTGGGCATTCGTGTAGCAGCCGATCATCTGGTGTTATTCGCAGCATCTGGCAACATTGCGACGCGAACGCTGAACACCTGAGCGCCAGATTTATTCCCGACCGATAGGCGCGAACCTGGCCTGGGTATGCTCCGCGAGCATGTCCGCCGACAGCTCGACCTCAAGCCCCCGCCTTCCTGCGCTGACATATATGCTTTCAAAAAGCTGCGCAGTTTCATCGATGAACGTGCGCAAACGTCTCTTCTGCCCCAGCGGACTGATCCCTCCCAGCAAGTAACCAGTAGAACGCTGAGCCGCCGCCGGGTCGGCCATTTCGGTTTTCTTGGCCCCGCAAGCGTGCGCCAGAGCCTTCAGATCAAGCGTTCCGACGACCGGCACCACAGCGACCAGCAATTCTCCTTTTTCAGTACTTGCCAACAGCGTCTTGAAAACCCGGGCAGGCTCCAGCCCCAGTTTTTCTGCTGCCTCCAGCCCATACGACGCGGCTTTGGGATCGTGTTCGTAGCTGTGAATACGGTGCTCGACGCGGTTTTTCTTCAGTAAATCCAGTGCGGGTGTCATGCAGCGCTCCAAAGGGGTCGAGACGACGATCACTTTAAGCGAAGTAAAGTGAACATGCCTTGATTCACGCGACCTGTAACAATGATGGCCTTTTGAAAACTGCTCGAATACCCCGGTGTACAGCCTGCTGAAACGCCTGTGCGGTGTGTCGCAGATTTGCTGACCGTTCGGTTCCGACCTTTGACAGGGGGGATTCTTGCCTATATTTTTTCGTTTACGAATATTATCGAAAGCGCTTTTTCGGTATAACTCGTACCAGCGATCAGAAATGGGGTTTTTCTGATACGCATGAATAACGAGCACCCATGCCTGTCTCAGGGTGCCGAGACAAAAACAAAAAATGAGGTATCCATGACCATCGCACTAAAACAACCAACGCTCTCCGGGCAATGTGTAGCTGAATTTCTGGGCACAGCGCTGATGATTTTTTTCGGCACTGGGTGCGTTGCAGCGCTCAAGGTCGGGGGGGCCACTTTCGGCCTGTGGGAAATCTGCATCATCTGGGGCATGGCCGTCAGCATGGGCATTTACCTCAGCGCAGGTATTTCAGGTGCTCACCTCAACCCTGCAGTCAGCATCGCGCTGAGTCTGTTTGCAGGTTTCGAAAAACGTAAATTGCCGTTTTACATCTGCGCACAGATCGCAGGTGCATTTTGCGGTGCAGGTCTTGTGTACCTGTTGTACGTCAGCCTTTTTTTCGATTTCGAACATACCCACAACATCATCCGCGGCAGCCAGCAGAGTCTCGAGCTTGCGTCGGTGTTCTCGACCTACCCTAACCCTGCCATTTCCGTGGGTCAGGCATTTCTGGTCGAAGTGGTCATCACCACTATTCTCATGGGTGTCATCATGGCCTTGGGCGATGACAACAACGGCCTGCCCCGCGGCGCGCTGGCCCCTTTGCTGATCGGTCTGCTGGTAGCCGTGATCGGCAGCGCAATGGGCCCTCTGACCGGCTTCGCCATGAACCCGGCACGCGACTTCGGTCCGAAACTGATGACGTTTTTCGCTGGCTGGGGTGAAATAGCCTTTACCGGTGGTCGCGACATTCCTTATTTCCTGGTCCCGATTTTTGCGCCCATTCTGGGTGCCTGTCTGGGTGCTGCAGGCTATCGCACGCTGATTGCGCGTCATCTGCCGAGCGCCGTTTCTGCCGAACACGAAAAAGAAACACCCGTGGTTCGCGGCAAAGTTCAGGCTTCGTCCTGAACCCCATACAACGTTGAATCCCACCCAACAATGCAAGGCAATCGACATGACTGACAAACAGAACAAGAATTACATCATTGCTCTTGACCAGGGCACCACCAGCTCGCGAGCCATCATTTTCGACCGCGACGCCAACGTGGTGAGCACTGCCCAAAGCGAATTCGTGCAGCACTATCCGCAGGCAGGCTGGGTCGAGCATGACCCGATGGAAATCTTTGCTACCCAGACTGCATGCATGACCAAAGCGCTGGCGCAAGCAGACCTGCACCACGACCAGATCGCCGCCATCGGCATCACCAACCAGCGTGAAACCACCGTTATCTGGGAACGTGAAACCGGCCGCCCGATCTACAACGCGATCGTCTGGCAGTGCCGCCGCAGCACCGAAATCTGCCAGCAGCTCAAGCGCGACGGCATGGAGGAGTACATCAAGGACACCACCGGGCTGGTGATCGACCCTTACTTCTCAGGTTCCAAGGTCAAGTGGATTCTCGACAACGTCGAAGGCAGTCGCGAGCGCGCCCGAAAAGGCGAGTTGATGTTCGGCACCATCGATACCTGGCTGATCTGGAAATTCACCGGCGGCAAGGTTCACGTGACGGACTACACCAACGCCTCGCGGACCATGCTGTTCAACATCCATACGCTGGAATGGGATCAGCGCATGCTTGATGTGCTGGATATCCCGCGCGAGATCCTGCCCGAGGTCAAAAGCTCCTCCGAGGTCTATGGCCACAGCAAGAGCGGCATTCCTATTGCCGGTATTGCAGGCGACCAGCAAGCGGCGCTGTTCGGCCAGATGTGCGTAGAACCGGGTCAGGCGAAAAACACCTATGGCACCGGTTGCTTCCTGCTGATGAACACCGGCAAGAAAGCCGTGAAGTCTGCCCATGGCATGCTAACCACCATCGGTTGCGGCCCGCGTGGCGAAGTGGCCTATGCGCTGGAAGGCGCGGTGTTCAACGGCGGCTCTACCGTACAGTGGCTGCGCGATGAACTGAAACTCATCAACGACGCGCTGGACACCGAATACTTCGCCGGCAAAGTGAAGGACAGCAACGGTGTTTATCTGGTGCCTGCGTTCACCGGCCTGGGCGCGCCCTACTGGGACCCGTATGCCCGTGGCGCGCTGTTCGGCCTGACACGTGGCGTGAAGGTCGACCACATCATCCGGGCGGCGCTGGAATCCATCGCCTACCAGACCCGCGACGTGCTCGACGCCATGCAGCAGGACTCTGGCGAACGCCTCAAGTCGCTACGCGTAGACGGCGGCGCGGTGGCCAACAACTTCCTGATGCAGTTCCAGGCGGACATTCTCGGCACTCACGTCGAACGTCCGCAAATGCGTGAAACCACGGCGCTGGGCGCAGCCTTCCTGGCGGGTCTGGCAATCGGTTTCTGGAGCAGCCTGGACGAGTTGCGCAACAAGGCAGTCATCGAACGCGTCTTCGAACCTACCTGCGAAGAGGCGCATCGCGAGAAGCTGTACGCTGGCTGGCAGAAAGCAGTAGCGCGCACCCGTGACTGGGAACCGCACGAAAACCAAGAGTGATAAACGCTGTTGTGTAAGGGGGAGCAGGATTCCGGCTGACAGGTCACACGTGCCTGCGGCATGATGGGCGCCATTTGTAGAGGGCGCTCAAGGAAAAACAATGAACCTGCCTCCCCGCCAACAACAGATACTCGAACTGGTCCGCGACCGCGGTTACGTCAGCATCGAGGAAATGGCGACGCTGTTCGTCGTGACCCCACAAACCATCCGCCGCGATATCAATCAACTGGCGGAAATGAATCTGCTGCGTCGCTACCACGGCGGCGCGGCTTATGACTCAAGCATCGAAAACACCGCCTACGCCATGCGTGCGGATCAGATGCGCGATGAAAAACAGCGGATCGCCGAGGCCATTGCTGCGCAGATCCCGGACAACGCTTCGTTGTTCATCAATATCGGTACCACCACCGAATCCATTGCCCGCGCCCTGCTCAATCACAACAACCTGAAGATCATCACCAACAACCTGCATGTGGCGTCCATTCTCAGCACCAAGGATGATTTCGAGGTCTTGATCGCAGGCGGCAATGTTCGTCGTGACGGCGGTGTGGTCGGCCAGGGCAGTATCGATTTCATCAGCCAGTTCAAGGTCGACTTCGCGCTGGTCGGCATCAGCGGTATAGATGAAGACGGCAGCCTGCTGGACTTCGATTATCAGGAAGTGCGGGTTTCCCAGGCGATCATCGCCAACGCGCGCAAAGTGTTGCTGGCGGCCGACTCCAGCAAGTTCGGACGCAACGCAATGGTACGACTTGGGCCGATCACCCTGATCGACTGCCTGGTTACCGACCAGCCTCCGGTGCCTGCGCTTCAACAACTGCTGACACAGCACAAGATTCGTCTGGAAGTGGTTTGATTGTGAACACCGGTTTCCGACCAGCACGCGAGTAACGAGAGGCGTCCGGAACAACGTCACCACTGTCGTGCGATGTTCCGCGCCGGCATGCTGTTCCGAACTGCATGCTGGCCCAGGGCGTGTGCTCGTAGAGGTGCGGAAGTACGATCTTCCCCGCTTCACATCTAGCCCTACAATGTTCATTTTTGTTCTTTTTGACTTCCATCATCAGTATTTTCAATCGATACCGACTGGCAAGGGTCATTTTATTGAGCTATTATTTTCGAAAGTGAACATTAATGTTCAGATTCGCCTTTCGAGCTGCGCTCAAGAATTGTCCAGGAGGCCACCAATGCCCCACACCAACGTGCCAACCCCGCCCCTCTCAGAGGTTTACGACATTGCCGTTATTGGCGGTGGCATCAACGGTGTCGGGATCGCGGCGGATGCTTCGGGTCGCGGCCTTTCGGTTTTTCTCTGCGAGAAAGATGACTTGGCCAGCCACACATCGTCGGCCAGCAGCAAGCTGATCCACGGCGGCCTGCGCTATCTGGAACACTACGAATTTCGCCTGGTGCGTGAAGCGCTCGCCGAACGTGAAGTGCTGCTCGACAAGGCACCGCACATCGTCAAACCGATGCGCTTTGTCTTGCCTCACCGTCCGCATCTGCGCCCGGCCTGGATGATTCGTGCGGGGATGTTCCTTTATGACAACCTCGGCAAGCGCGAAAAACTGCCAGCCTCGCGAACCATCAAGTTCGGCGCGGACAGCCCGCTCAACCCAAGCATCACTCGCGGCTTCGAATACTCGGATTGCTGGGTGGACGATGCTCGTCTGGTGGTGCTCAATGCGATGGCTGCCCGTGAAAACGGTGCGCACATCCACACTCAGACCCGTTGTGTCAGCGCGCGCCGTATCAAAGGCATGTGGCATCTGCATCTGGAGCGCAGCGACGGCAGCCTGTTTTCGATCCACGCCAAGGCGCTGGTCAACGCTGCCGGCCCTTGGGTCGCCAAATTCATTCGCGAAGACCTCAAGCTCGACTCGGCGTATGGCATTCGCCTGATTCAAGGCAGCCACTTGATCGTGCCCAAGCTGTACGAAGGCGAGCATGCGTTTATTCTGCAGAACGAAGACAAACGCATCGTGTTCACGATTCCGTACATGGAGCATTTCACCATCGTCGGCACCACTGACCGTGAATATCAGGGTGATCCGAACAAGGTGGATATCACTGAAGGCGAGATGGACTACGTGCTCAAAGTGGCCAACGACCACTTCAAGAAGCAATTGAGTCGTACCGATGTGCTGCACACCTTTTCCGGTGTACGCCCGCTGTGCAACGACGAGTCCGACAATCCGTCAGCTATCACCCGCGATTACACGCTGTCGCTGTCGGGCGGAGCTGAAGAAGCGCCGATTTTGTCGGTATTTGGTGGCAAGCTGACCACTTATCGCAAGCTCGCCGAATCGGCGATGACCCAGCTGGCGCCGTTTTTCAAACACATGAAACCAAGCTGGACAGCCAAGTCTGCCCTGCCCGGCGGTGAAGACATGACCACCCCGGAAGCGTTGACGGCAGAAATGACCCGACGCTTCAGCTGGTTGCCTGAGCCTATCGCCAAACGCTGGTCGATCACTTACGGCAGCCGCAGCTGGCGTCTGCTGGAAGGTGCGCAGAGCCTGGACGATCTGGGCCAGCATCTGGGCGCAGGGCTGTACACGCGTGAGGTCGATTACCTGTGCGATCAGGAATGGGCTACCAGTATCGAGGACATCCTGTGGCGTCGCACCAAGCTGGGTCTGTTTACCACTCCTGAAGAGCAGGCCGGAGTACGCAGCTATCTGGAAACCGTAGTGCGCAACAAGGCTGACATCGAAGCCGCCTGATCCACCATGCGCTCACCTGTTCATCCTTCCCAGGATGAACAGGCTCCCCCGCTCGACACCTTTCTCATTCGACACCCTCCTCGCATCGAATCCCTGCTTCACTGCCAACTTCCTGCAATATTCGGTTTTCCGAACATCCTGACTCGTCACGTTCGGACTTCCGTACATAGCGACTTGCGCGCCTCCACGATCATCACAAAAAGTCCTTTACTATCATGAGCCTAGGAGAATTGCCAAGTTTGGCACGAGTCCTGCTCTCTATATCGACAGCTTCGACACATGCGTGTGTCTCAAAGGACGCGGTTGAAGCATTCGTCATAAGTGGGCCGCCTTCCCAGCGTCCCTATCAATAAGAAATGAAATAGAGGATTCAACCGATGCGTATCGCTCCCCATGTTCTGGGCGCCGCAATCTCCGCCGCACTGGCCGCCGCCCTGATCAGCACTCCGGTTCTGGCAGAAGAGCTCACCGGTACCCTGAAGAAGATCAAGGAATCCGGCACCATCACACTTGGTCACCGTGACGCCTCTATCCCCTTCTCCTACATCGCTGACGCATCAGGCGTGCCGATGGGCTACTCCCATGACATACAGCTGAAAATCGTCGAAGCCATCAAGAAAGACCTCGACATGCCTGCACTCAAGGTCAAGTACAACCTGGTGACGTCCCAGACACGTATCCCGCTGGTTCAGAACGGCACCGTCGATGTGGAATGCGGTTCGACCACCAACAACGTTGAACGCCAGAAACAGGTTGACTTCTCCACGGGTATCTTCGAAGTAGGCACCCGCCTTCTGTCCAAAAAAGACTCAAGCTACAAGGACTTCGATGACCTGAAAGGCAAGAACGTCGTTACCACCGCGGGTACCACCTCCGAGCGCATTATCAAGGCGATGAACGCCGACAAGCAGATGGGCATGAACGTGATCTCCGCCAAGGACCACGGCGAATCCTTCCAGATGCTCGAGTCGGGCCGTGCAGTCGCTTTCATGATGGACGACGCGCTGCTGGCAGGTGAAATGGCCAAAGCCAAGAAGCCTGACGATTGGGCAGTGACCGGTACTGCGCAATCCTACGAGATTACGGCTGTATGGTTCGCAAGGGCGACGCCCCGTTCAAGAAAGCGGTGGATGACGCCATTGTCGCGACGTTCAAATCCGGCGACATCAATGCCATCTACAGCAAGTGGTTCATGTCTCCGGTCCCTCCTAAAGGTCTGAATCTGAATTTCCCGATGAGCGAAAAACTCAAGGAACTGATTCAGAACCCGACCGATAAAGCTGCAGACGACAAGAAAGCCTGAGCAGCCGGTTCAGGACCGGGTCCCGAACGGGCAAGACCTTTCGGGACCGGTACAGCGCGCTCGACTTCCGCCAGCACGTGCATCTCGATAGCCATATAAAAAAGAGGGGTAGACCCTGATGAATTACAACTGGGACTGGGGAGTGTTCTTCAATTCCACCGGCGTCGGCAGCGAGACTTATCTGGACTGGTTCATCTCCGGTCTGGGCTGGACTGTCGCCATTGCTGTCGTTGCCTGGATCATCGCCCTGATACTCGGCTCGGTACTGGGTGTCATGCGCACTGTACCAAGCCGTCTGGTGTCGGGGATCGCCACGGTATACGTGGAAATCTTCCGTAATGTGCCCCTGCTGGTGCAGCTGTTCATCTGGTACTTCCTGGTGCCCGACCTGCTGCCTGAAAACCTGCAGGAGTGGTACAAGCAGGACCTCAACCCGACCACTTCGGCGTTCCTGAGCGTCGTGGTCTGCCTGGGCCTGTTTACCGCTGCGCGGGTCTGCGAACAGGTACGTACCGGCATCGAAGCGCTGCCGAAGGGCCAGGAATCGGCCGCTCGCGCAATGGGCTTCAAGCTGCCGCAGATTTACTGGAACGTGCTGTTGCCGCAAGCCTATCGCATCATCATTCCACCGCTCACCTCCGAATTCCTGAACGTGTTCAAGAACTCCTCGGTTGCGTCGCTGATCGGCCTGATGGAGTTGCTCGCACAGACCAAACAGACCGCCGAGTTTTCCGCGAACCTGTTCGAAGCCTTCACCCTCGCAACGCTCATCTATTTCACGCTTAACATGGGCCTGATGCTGCTGATGCGCGTGATCGAGAAGAAAGTCGCGGTGCCCGGCCTGATCTCCCTGGGGGGTAAATAATGGACTTTACTGGAATCGTTCCGGCCATTCCCGGCCTTTGGAACGGCATGGTCATGACCCTCAAGCTGATGGCGATGGGGGTTGTCGGCGGCCTGGTGCTGGGTACTGCTCTGGCCCTGATGCGTCTGTCGTCGAACAAACTGCTGGCCAATGTGGCTGGCGCCTACGTTAACTACTTTCGCTCGATCCCGCTGCTGCTGGTAATCACCTGGTTCTACCTGGCGGTGCCATTCGTGCTGCGCTGGATCACTGGTGAAGACACCCCGATCGGTGCATTCGCCTCATGCGTCGTGGCGTTCATGATGTTCGAAGCCGCCTACTTCTGCGAAATCGTCCGGGCCGGTGTGCAGTCCATCTCCAAGGGCCAGATGGGCGCGGCGCAGGCACTGGGCATGAACTACTCGCAGATGATGCGACTGATCATCCTGCCCCAGGCATTTCGCAAGATGACCCCGTTGTTGCTGCAGCAGAGCATCATTCTGTTTCAAGACACCTCTCTGGTGTACACCGTAGGCCTCGTGGACTTTCTCAACGCATCGCGCTCCAGCGGCGACATCATCGGTCGCGCAAACGAGTTCCTGATCATTGCCGGTCTGGTGTACTTCACGATCAGCTTTGCCGCCTCCGTGCTGGTAAAGCGTCTGCAAAAAAGGTTTGCCGTATGATTTCCATCAAGAACGTCAACAAGTGGTACGGAGACTTCCAGGTGCTGACCGATTGCAGCACCGAGGTCAGCAAGGGCGAAGTGGTCGTGGTGTGCGGGCCATCCGGCTCGGGCAAATCGACCCTGATCAAGTGCGTCAATGCACTGGAACCGTTTCAGAAAGGCGAAATCGTGGTCGATGGCACGTCGATCTCCGATGCCAAGACCAACCTGCCGAAACTGCGCTCGCGAGTCGGCATGGTGTTTCAGCACTTCGAACTGTTTCCGCACCTGAGCATTGTTGAAAACCTGACCATCG
This sequence comes from Pseudomonas tremae, assembly GCF_001401155.1. GTDB lineage: Bacteria > Pseudomonadota > Gammaproteobacteria > Pseudomonadales > Pseudomonadaceae > Aquipseudomonas > Aquipseudomonas tremae. The sequence goes on along the minus strand of NZ_LJRO01000024.1, from coordinate 183,526 downwards.
CGCAGATCAAGGTACTGGGCCGCAGTAAGGCCGAGGCCACGGAAAAAGGCTTGAAACTGCTGGAACGAGTCGGTCTGTCGGAACATGCGCACAAGCATCCGGGCCAGCTTTCCGGCGGACAGCAACAGCGTGTTGCCATTGCCCGCGCTTTGGCGATGGACCCGGTGGTCATGCTGTTTGACGAACCCACTTCGGCACTGGACCCGGAAATGGTCAACGAGGTGCTCGACGTAATGGTGCAACTGGCCCACGAAGGCATGACCATGATGTGCGTGACCCACGAAATGGGTTTCGCTCGCAAAGTCGCCGACCGGGTGATTTTCATGGACAAGGGCCAGATCGTCGAGGACTGCGCGAAGGAAGAATTCTTCGGCGATGTCAACGCACGCTCCGAGCGCGCCCAACAGTTCCTCGCCAAGATTCTCCAGCACTAGGCAGTGCATCTCGCGGCTGTCCGCACTTTCGCGGACAGCTGTTCGGTTCAGGACGACTGTGATGAAATGCGACCCCACTCTTTATCGCGCAGCGCCGCCATCACTCGCCGTGAAACCTCGCCTGATCCGCCAACTGTTTCTGCCACCGCTGATCCTCTTGTTGATGATCGGTCTGGGTTACGTTGCCTACCTGGTCAGCGAACACAATGGCATCAAGAGCCTGCGCGAAAGCGGCGAACGCCAGCTGGAGCTGCATGCACGCACGGTTGAAAGCGAAATCAGCAAATACACCTACCTGCCCAGCGTTCTGGAGCTAGAGTCCAGCGTGTCGCAATTGCTGAACAAACCGGGGCCGGAGCTTCAGCAGCAGGTCAATCGCTACCTCGAAGGTTTGAACCGACGCAGCCGCAGCCGTGCCATCTACGTGATGGACACGACTGGCCGGGTACTCGCCACCAGCAACTGGCGCGACTCCGACAGCTTTCAAGGCGAAGACCTCTCCTTTCGTGCCTATTTTCAGGACGCAGTGCGCGGCTTGCCAGGGCGCTTTTATGGGATCGGCACCACCAACGGTGAATCCGGTTACTACCTGGCTCATGGCCTGGAAGACAAAGGCCGGATTATCGGCGTGGCAGTCATCAAGGTCAGCCTCGAAGCACTCGAAGAGCGCTGGCAGCGGGCGCGCCTGGAGGCCTTCGTCAGCGACGAGAACGGCATCATCATTCTGTCCAGCGACCCGGCCAGACGTCTGAAGTCGGTGCGCCCGCTCACGCCGGAACTCAAGGAGCGCCTGGCCCGCAGCCTGCAATACTATTGGTGGCCGCTCGACGAGCTGGTGCCGCTTGAACGCGAGAACCTGTCTGACAGTGTCGAGAAACTTGTTTTCCCGGCCAACGTCAGTGTCGACCGGGAGCATAATCAGGTCAGCTATCTGGCCCAGACCCGGCCGCTGAACGACACCGCCTGGCACCTGACGCTGCTGACGCCGCTGGAAGACCTGCGCAGTGAAGCGGCAAGTCGCGGCATGCTGGTCGCAGTGGCCTGCGCGCTGGTGACGTTCCTGCTGATTGCCTGGAACGAGCGCCGCAAGGTGATTTCGACCCGGCTGGCTGCCAGAGAAGCGCTGCAGGCAGCAAACAATGAGCTGGAACGCAAGATCGCCGAGCGGACCGAACACCTGCGGGCCAGCAATGAACGCCTCAAGGCGCAGATTCGTGAACGAAGGCAGGCCGAGGACACATTGCGCAAGGCGCAGGATGAACTGGTACAGGCTGGCAAGCTGGCAGCTATCGGTCAGATGTCGACCAGCATCGCGCATGAGCTGAACCAGCCTCTGGCTGCCCTGCGCACCTTGTCCGGCAACACGGTGCGTTTTCTGGAACGTGGCGCACTGGACACCGCCAGCACCAACCTGCGAACCATCAACGATCTGGTCGACCGCATGGGCCGCATCACCGCCAGCCTGCGAGCCTTCGCCCGACGCGGCGATGATCAGGGTCAGGCGCAGTTGAGCAAGGCGGTCGATGCAGCTTTACAGTTGCTGGGCGTACGTCTGGAGCACTCCGGCCTGGTTCTGCACCGCGAATTCAGCGACGCCACCCTGACCATCGACCAGACCCGGCTCGAGCAGATTCTGGTCAACCTGATCGGCAACGCACTGGATGCCATGTTCGCCCAGCCACAGCCAGAGCTGTGGCTTGAAGGCTCGATCATCGACGGCCGTTACCGTTTGCAGGTGCGTGATAATGGCCACGGCATCGACGATGAAACACGCAAGCACCTGTTCGAACCGTTTTTCACCACCAAACCTGGCGAGCAAGGACTGGGGCTTGGACTAACGCTGTCGGCAAGCCTTGCCGCTGCCGCAGGAGGCAGCCTTGGCGCAGAACCGGTGGGCGAAGCCGGCACGACCTTTGTTCTGTGCCTGCCGTTCATTTCGAACACCCCGACCGATTCTCGCCGGGGCGAGCCTGTATGAGGGAACATCCATGAGCATCAACAGCGACCTGACCGTCCTGATCGTCGAAGACGACCCGCACGTATTGCTGGGCTGCCAGCAGGCACTGGCGCTGGAAGATATCAGCAGCGAAGGCGTGTCGAGCGCCGAGGAGGCGCTAACGCGTATCGGCGATAATTTCGCCGGCATCGTCATCAGCGACATTCGCTTGCCGGGCATGGACGGTCTGGAGCTGTTGAGCCGTCTGAAGACTCGTGACAATAGTCTGCCGGTGGTACTGATTACCGGCCACGGCGATATCACCATGGCCGTCAATGCGATGCGTGACGGCGCATATGACTTCATGGAGAAGCCCTTCTCGCCCGAGCGTCTGGTCGACGTCACGCGCCGTGCCCTGGAACAACGCGGGCTGGCCCGGGAAGTCTGGGCATTGCGCAAGCGACTGGCCGAACGCGACTCGCTGGAAGGCAGGATCATCGGACGCTCTGCGGCGATGCAGAACCTGCGTGCATTGATTGCCAACGTTGCCGATACCTCGGCCAACATCCTGATCGAAGGCGAGACCGGGACAGGCAAGGAACTGGTCGCCCGCTGTCTGCATGATTTCAGTCGACGCAAGGACCACCCGTTTGTCGCCCTCAATTGTGGAGGGCTGGCGGAGAGCCTGTTCGAATCCGAGATTTTCGGTCACGAAGCCAATGCCTTTACCGGCGCAGGCAAACGGCGCATCGGCAAGATCGAGCACGCACACAACGGCACGTTGTTTCTCGATGAAGTCGAGAGCATGCCGATCAACCTGCAGATCAAGCTGTTGCGTGTCCTTCAGGAGCGAACTCTGGAGCGTCTGGGTTCAAACCAGAGCGTTGCAGTAGATTGCAGGGTGATTTCAGCAACCAAGTCCGACCTGAACGCACTGGGCAAGACCAATCAGTTTCGCAGCGACCTGTACTACCGCCTCAACGTCGTTACCCTTGAATTACCGCCTTTGCGCGAGCGCCGCGAAGACATTCTGCAACTGTTCGAACACTTCCTGCAGCTGTCATCATTGCGTTTCGACCGCGAGCCGCCGACGCTGGATCGTCAGACCAGCTCAAGCCTGATGAGTCACGACTGGCCAGGTAACGTGCGGGAGTTGCGCAACGTCGCAGAACGTTTCGCACTCGGTCTGCCTGCGTTCAAACAGACCGGCACGGTAAGCGAAAATCAAAGCCTGGGGTTCGCCGAAGCGGTGGAAGCTTTTGAAAGATCGCTGCTCGGCGAAGCACTGCAACGCAGCGGGGGCAACCTCAGCCAGGCCAGTCAGGAACTGGGCATGGCCAAGACCACTTTGTTTGACAAGGTCAAGAAGTACGGGCTTTGAAATGCACATGGCCCTGGCCTTGTGTGAGCTTGCCCACCAAAGCAGTGGTCCGAACGCCCGGCTTTGGGGCTCATACCAGAGCGTGAGGAACGATGATCTCGACTATCGTGCGACGCTCTGCCGGGTAGCGCCGCTCTGCGTCCAAGCCGGGCGTCGAGTTATTTCGAATCGCTGACAATCTGCCGGATAGCGCTCACAAACACGTCGACCGGCTGCCCACCCGAAACTGCGTACTGGTCATTGAAGACCATGGTCGGCACCGACGTGATGCCACGTGACGTCCAGAGCTGTTCGGCCTCACGGACTTGCGCAGCATATTCATCACTGTCCAGAATGGCCTGTGCCCGCAAACGGTCCAGACCAACCTTCTGCGCAGTGTCTGCCAGGGCCTGATGATTGGAGGGGTCTTTCAGGTCACTGAAATAGGCTTCGAACAGCGCCTCTTTCAAGGCGTGTTGCTTGCCTTCCTGTTCCGCCCAGTGCAGCAGACGATGCGCATCGAACGTGTTGTAAATGCGCCGCTCCCCCTTGGCAAATTCAAAACCCAGCTCGGCACCGCGCTCACGGATCGTGTCGTGAATACCTTCGATCTGCTCAGGCGTAGAGCCATACTTCTCGGCAATGTGCTCTTTGATGTCTTGCCCTTCGGCAGGCATGTTCGGGTTCAGCTCGAATGGCTGAAAATGGATCTGCGCCTGCACTTCATCACCTAGCGCGTCCAGCGCCTGATCAAGTGCGCGCAGGCCGATGACGCACCAGGGGCAGGAAACATCGGAAATGAAATCGATCTTCAGTGCAGTTGTCATGATGGCCCCTTTTCAATAAGCAAAGGCCACACGATACACCTCTGTCTGTGCCTGACAACCGGGCAGGCTTCACAACTGGGCCAGGCTGCGGCCATCTTCATGCTGCGCTTTCAGGTACGGCAGCACTGCGCCCAGCAATGGCGCTTTGAAGGCTTCCTGAAAACGATGCGCCAACCCTGGAATCAGGCGTAGCTCACTGCCCTGGATGTGCGCAGCAACATGAATACCGTGCATGACCGGCAGCAACGGATCGGCCGTGCCATGCACCACCAGTACCGGCAAACGCAGGCGGTTGAGCAACTCGACCCGGCTGGGCTCGGCAAGAATCGCCATGATCTGACGCTTGACGCCTTCGGGATTGAACGCCCGATCATAAGAAACCGCAGCCTGATGCAGCAACTGCTCACGATCATCCTTGACCTGCGGGCTGCCCAGGGCAGCCAGCAGGTCAGCCTGCTGCTCGATGGCCACTTCCCGGTTCGGTGCGCCGCGACGTGCCAACAGTTGCATCAATGCCGCACTGGGCATCGGCAAGCCCTGGGCACCGGAACTGGTCATGATCAGCGTCATGCTCTCGACCCGCGATGGCGCCAGATCGGCCAGGTGCTGGGCAATCATGCCGCCCATGCTCGCACCCAGTACGTGAAACTGGCGTATCTGCATCGCGTCCATAAGGCCCAACGCATCGTCGGCCATGTCGGTGAGTGAGTAAGGTGCCGAAACGGGCAAGCCGAGCTTGTAGCGCAACACTTCGAAGGTCAGATTCGCATCGGCCGGCTGCTGCACCCAAGTCGACAGACCGACATCGCGGTTGTCATAGCGAATCACCCGATACCCCTGCTGGCAGAGCGCAACGACGACTTCGTCCGGCCAATGGATCAGTTGCCCACCCAGCCCCATGACCAGCAGCAAGGCAGGGTCGGACTCGCTGCCAATACTTTGGTAGGCGATTCGTACGTCCTTGAGGTCAGCAAACTGTACAGGAGCATTGACATCACAACGATCGGCCGCAAAAGACGGCAAGCCGCACAGAAGCGCGGCCAGAAAAATTAAAACCCGCATGAAAAACACCAAAAAACAGATCCCCAGTAGGCCGCGAGTCTGATGATGTTTTTCCAGGCGCGCTGCCACAGTTGCGTGACAGTTTGATGAATGGCGCCGAGCGGTCGTTAAACCGTTTTGCTCTAGGCAGCTGCCTGATCGGCCACAATCAGGTTTTCGCCGAAACGGGCACGTGCTTCCAGCAGCGATTCGTGACGCCAGCCTTCATGCTGATCGCACTCGCCCAAGGACAACACTTTGTAAGTAGGCAGGCGGTCGAACACCGAAGCCAGCTGCTCCGGCACACTGACGCTGTCCAGATGCAGGCCGGCAACCGGCAACAATGCCGCAACGCCGAGGTTGCAGCGCAGGTCGCCGTGATACGTGGCAACCAGCTTCTTGAGCGGCGAATATTGAAGAATGTGGTAGGCGCGCTCGAAGGCGTTGGTCCATGCCAGCGGCAGGTCGAGGGTGAGGATCGGTTCGTCGATCTGCACCCACTCGACGCCGCGTGCCGCCAGACGCCCGAAGATCTCGCCATAAACAGGCAGAAGCTGCTCCAGCCATTCAAGGCGATCAACGTCATTGCCCTGATGCTCGCGGTTCTGAATATCGCTCAACCAGAGCAGTGTCAGCGGACCTATCAACGCAGGTTTGCGACCGTGCTCACAAGCGTCGCTGGCGTCTGCCAGCAGTGGCTGCCAGTCTGGCTGGAAGCGCAGGTCATGCTTGAGTTGCGGCACCAGCTCCGGATGATGCGTGCGCAACCAGGTGCGCAATGCGCAACCTGAGGCTTCACCAATGGCCGCCCCACCCTGATCGTCTTTCCAGAAAGCCTGAAGGGCCTGCTGCAGTTCACGATCTGCGCCGATGCGCAGGCATTCAAGGTGTGGGGTCTGGGCCATGGTGCGTCCTCCATAAAAGATGGCGCTATTGTCGACAGCCGACGCAACATGAGACAAACTCATTTTTTTCGCGTTGATCACAAATACTTTTCATGGAGCCGTGACGGTGCTTGAAATACGCCATCTCAAAACCCTGCACGCCTTGCGTGAGGCCGACAGCCTTGTAGAAGCCGCCGAACGCCTGCACCTGACGCAATCAGCCTTGTCCCATCAGTTCAAGGAACTGGAAGAGCGCATGGGCATGCCGCTGTTCGTGCGCAAGACCAAGCCGGTGCGCTTCACCAGTGCAGGTCTGCGCCTGCTGCAACTGGCCGACGCGCTGGTACCGCAACTGCGCAGTGCCGAGCGCGATATTGCTCGTCTGGCTGGCGGTACGGCGGGACGCCTGCACATGGCAATCGAGTGTCACAGCTGTTTTCAGTGGCTGATGCCGACCATCGACCAGTTTCGTGACGCCTGGCCGGAAGTCGAGCTGGACCTGTCTTCCGGCTTCTCGTTCGCGCCATTGCCCGCGCTGGCGAGAGGCGATCTGGACCTTGTAGTGACGTCCGATCCGTTGGAATTGCCCGGCATCACCTACGTGCCGCTGTTCACGTATGAAGCAATGCTCGCGGTGGCCAATCAGCACGCACTGGCCAGCAAGGCGTATATCGTTCCCGAGGATTTGCTCACTGAAACGCTCATCACCTACCCGGTGGAGCGTGACCGACTGGACATCTTCACGCGTTTTCTGGAGCCCGCCGACATCGAGCCCGCCCAAGTGCGGACCTCGGAACTGACAGTGATGATGATGCAACTGGTCGCCAGCGGACGCGGGGTCTGCGGCATGCCCCATTGGGCGCTGCATGAATACAGCTCACGGGGCTATGTGAAGGCCAAGCGACTGGGAGACAAAGGGCTGTTCGCGACGCTGTACGCGGCTATTCGCACCGACATGCTCGACGCGCCGTACATGCGCGATTTTCTGCTGACCGCCAAAGACACCTCGTTCTCGACCCTGGACGGCGTGAGCGCGGTTCGCTGACAGCGCCGTCCTGCGCGAGGCCCAGGACGGCGAATTTTCAGATGTTGTCTACCTGCCGCTGGCGATACAACGGCAGGATGAAATCGCGGGTCAACGGTGCCAGATGCAGATCCGGAAGGCGGTCTGCGCCGACCCAGATCGCTTCTTCGATCTCGGCGGCGGGCTTTACTTCGGCATCCGTCCTGACCTCGTAAAGCTGACAACGAACCTCAAAGCCCGGCTCGTTGGCAGCAGGTGCCGCAAACTCCCCCAGAAACGCGGCCTGTCGTGGATCAATGACCAGCCCGAGTTCTTCTTCAAGCTCTCTGGCCAGTGCCAACGGGGCCGGTTCGTCAGGCTCTATCTTGCCGCCCGGCTGCATGAACGCCTGAGTACCGCGCTTGCGTACCAGTAAGGTCCGGCCATCCGCGCCGATCAACAGCGCTGCCGCAATGCTGATGACCTTCATGCGAATATCTCGGTCTTGAGCAGCCGCGCCTGCTCTGCCCTCTCGAGAGCCAGCACGATCAGCCGATGGATCAGCTCGGCGTAAGTAAGGCCGCTGGCCTGCCAGAGCTTGGGGTACATGCTGATCGACGTGAAACCGGGCAGCGTGTTGACCTCATTGATGATGATCTGACGCGCCTCGGTGACGAAGAAATCGACCCTTGAAAGCCCGGCGCAACCCAGCACTTTATAAGCCTGAAGTGCGACGTCACGTACCTGGTCGCTCAGATCGACAGGCATGTCGGCAGGGATGGCAATGCGCGCCTGGTCACCGTTCAGGTATTTCGTGTCGTAGGCGTAGAACTCGTCGTTGGCGATGACTTCGCCGCAGACGCTGACCTGCGGTTCAAAATTGCCCAGCACTGCGCATTCCACTTCCCGGCCAACGATGCCCTGCTCTATCAACAACTTGTGATCGAACTCGAACCCCAGCGCCAGTGCGCCGGCAAAACCCGCCTCGTCAGACACTTTGCTGACACCTACCGAAGAGCCCTGATTGGCGGGTTTGACAAACATCGGCAAGCCCAGTTGTGCGGCCGCATCGGCGAAGTCGATCGTCTGACCACGGGTCAGCACCAAAAACGGTGCAACGTCGATGCCTGCGTCGCGCAGCAGGCGCTTGGTCACGTCTTTGTCCATGCACGCTGCCGATGAGAGAACATCTGCGCCTACGAACGGAATGGCCAGCATCCGCAGTAACCCTTGCAATGCACCGTCTTCACCGAATGCGCCGTGGATCAGCGGGAACACTACGTCGATCGCTGGCAGCGGCTGGCCCGTCTCGACCTCGACAAACTGCCCGCCGGTGCGGCCTGGCAGCAAAGAAAGTTGCTTGCCCGATGCGCTCAGCCTGATTCGCGCGGGATCATCGGCGTTGATCAGGTAATCGGCTTCCTCGAAGCGCAACCAACGGCCCAGCTTGTCGACGCCGATCAGGGTCAGCGCATAGCGCTCACGATCAATCGCATTGATCACGTTGCGTGCCGATTGCAACGAAACCTCATGCTCGCTGGATTGCCCACCGAAAACGATGGCGACTGACTTTTTCAAAGCGGCTACTCCTGTTTTTCAGGCCGCGAAGATAAAAGCAATGTCGGCCGTTAGTCCAGTAGATGATGAGCCATCCACCTGAAATTCAGACAAAAAAATCCCGGTCATGGGTAATTCACTCGAAATGCCCATGACCGGGAGGTCAGACGACTCATTGAGCCTCTGCAGCTTCTTTCTTGCTACCAGAGCCGAAAGCGGCGAAACGCTTGTTGAAACCTGCGATACGGCCTTCGGTGGTGGTCTTGCGCTGCTGCCCGGTGTACATCGGGTGTGAGGCGCTGGAGACGTCGAGCGCGACATAAGGGTAAGTCGTGCCGTCGGTGTGCTTCTGCGTCCGGTCGGTGTCCACGGTCGAGCCGATCAGGAAGTAAGCGTCGGCAGCGGTATCGTGGAACAGCACGGTACGGTACGCGGGATGGATATCGGGTTTCATGGCTGTTTCTCCAGTGAGTTGACTGCAATCGTTATACAGTAACATATCACCAGATGAGAATGATTGCTGTTGATTGCTGACATTATCGAGTGTGATCGGACATCCGGGCGGGCCGGATGTCGCCCGGAACCATTGAGACACAAGCGCTGGAGACATTCTGTAATAGCCCGCTTTTGCAATTTTCGGCGTATGGCGGCACCCTGCCGCGCCGCCGAACGTCACTGGTCGCTGGCCCGGAACCTGAGCCCGTGTGGCCGATCTCTACTCATTAGCACTTTCAAGAGTCCACCGTTATGACTAACGGACGCGATCATCGAATCGACTTCTTTCGCGGCCTGGCGCTGATCTTCATCTTTTGGGATCACGTGCCGGACAACCCCTTGGCGCAACTGACCTTGCGCAACTTCGGCTTCAGCGACGCTGCGGAAGTCTTCGTGTTCCTCGCCGGCTACGCAGCGGTCATGGCCTATGGGCGCGTTGCCCGGCGCGATGGCATGCTGGTGGCCGGGGTGCGCATATTGCGTCGCACCTGGGTGCTGTACGTGGTGCATATCTTTCTGCTGACCTTGCTGATGGGCATCGTCTTTGTTGCCAATAATCATGTCGAGACCCGAGACATGGTCCAGCAAATGGGCCTCGAATACTTCGTCGGTAACCCGCAACAGGCGCTGGCCGATGAACTGCTGTTGCGCTTCAAACCCAACCTGACCGACCCCTTGCCGCTGTACATCGTCCTGCTGCTGACCTTGCCCCTGACCTTGCCGTTGATGCTGCGCAATCTCGAAGTCGCGGTCGGCCTGTCGATTGCCCTGTACCTGATGGTGCCGTTGTTTGGCTGGAACCTGCGCGCCTATGAAGGCGGTGGTGTGTGGTACTTCAACCCGGTGGCCTGGCAGCTGCTGTTCATTCTCGGCGGGGCCTGCGCACTGCGCAGCGAAACATCGACAACAGTCATACGCCCTCCTTTGCGCCGACAGCCTCTTTTCCTGATGGCTGCCGTCTATGTACTGATCGCCGGAGTCCTCACCTTCAGCGAAAAATGGCCAGATCTGCACGCCGCCCTGGTAACGACCCTGCGCCTCGACGCCCTGTACCCGATCAGCAAGACCGACCTGGCACCTGCGCGCCTGCTGCACTTCCTTGCTTTGGTCTACGTAGTCGCCCGGCTGTTGCCAACTTCAAACACCTGGCTGGAAAACTGGCCGGCCCGCCAGACCTCTCGCATGGGTCGTTACTCGCTGGAAGTCTTCTGCCTGGGCGTCCTGCTCGCACCACTGGCAGATATGGCGAACGCGCTGGGCGGAGATACCCGGCCAATTCAAGTCACCACTGCGATTGTGGGGCTGGGCTTGATGATGCTCATGGCCAATGGGCTGGAATTGAATAAACACTTGGGAAAATCACCCCGCCTGTTGATTACTTGAGAACAGCATCACGTTTGTACGCCCTCTCGGAAATGTCCTACTGGTTTATCAGGCCAAGTTTTTCAGAAATAGGCCGCTATCCGTCTAGAGACTAAACGGAGGGCAACGTCTTGAACATCAATGGAGTCCCGAACCAGGCAAGTACCCTGCAACTGATGACGCAGCCATACGGCGCCAGTAAGGCAGAACCGACAGAAGAGGTCGGCACGAAGGACATCCTTGCATCCGAAGCAAAACTGACGAAAGAAAAAAGTTTTACGAACAGCAGAAGGAGCCGTGGTTGTTGGAGCCCGTCAGCGAGCATATAAAAAACCGGCTTGACTACGTAGCCGAAAAGAAACTAATAGAGATCCTGGACCTCGCTTTGATGGAGATCACTTACAGCAGCTTTCAAGAGTAACTGAAGGAACTCTATCCTGAAATTGCAAGTAAAAAATTTAGCTTCACTCTGGATGCAAGTGCGTCAATAAAGATAATTGATTACGACAATAGCCTGACTGAAAATGATAAATCGGTCCTCACACGCTCTATTAATGAGTTCAGAGAATTCAAAGAGCAAGTCAGCATCACGCAAAAATCATAATGACCTTGGTGGACCATAATCACGAGACGTTCGGCGGCCGGTACAATCTGGACATCAGTAATTTCCAGGACGTTATCAACCATGGAAAGATCATGAACACCAGCGAAAAAAACAGACACAACGAATGGGTACAACAAGTTCAAAGCAACGCTGAAAAACGAGATTTCTCTTATATTTCTTTGGCTGTCTGATGAAGCAGCCTGGCGAGACAAAAGCCTCGCCACACCATAAATTGACCTGATAGAGCGCCGGACATATAGTCAACCGCTGCATAAAACCCAAGGAATCTTCCTACAAAAAACACCCCCTGCTAACTAAGGAAAAATCCTACAAGCTTATCAGGCAAAGTTTTCCGGCGTAATGCCGTTAGAGAGTTATCACTAACAGCGAAGGGCGTTTCAAAATGAATATTAGCTCCCCCACCAGCAGTACTCATAAGCAGCCACTTTTACGACAAACCACCGCACCAGACAAGAATCCCGAAAAAGCGGCTCAACCGGTTGAGAAACAACGCAACCCCAATGAAGAGTTCTACCGATATGAGAACGCTCCTTGGCTCACAAAAAACTCAAAAGGTGAAATCGCTTCATTCTACAAAATGCTCTCCGAAGAAAATCTTGCTGACCTAAAAGATAAATACCTAAGGGAGCTCATCAAAACAACGAACGCTGAAATGTGCAGCATGTATGATGACTACCACGAATTCAAACAGCAGCTTCCTTACCTGAATCTTGAACTGTCAAATAAGCAGTTTGGCTTCACACTGAATTTCAACGAGAGCATCCAGGTCACCGACCCTGGTAACGTACTTACCCCTGCAGAATTCAGCTACCTGACCGAGAAATTGAACGAGCGTCAGTCGTTGAAAGACAGCTTGAGCAAGAACGCCAAAAGCATTATGGAGTTCGTCGACCACCACACGGAAAAACCAGACAAGCAGCACACGCTCAATCTAGAGAATTACAGCAAAATAATTGACTACGGACAGGTATTCGGCCGCAACCACATCGGGAATTTCATCAACACAATTCTTTACCAAGTGGAGCGCAATACGCCGACACGTGAGGATGAGCGCACGCCTGTCATTGACACTCATGCTTGATTTATCAAAGCCAGGGTTTTTACGAGCCCTGATCTATCAGTACTAGAAAAAGGATTTTTTTGACACACCGGCCTTGCTTACAAAAATAGAAAACGCCCTGCCTGGGTCCTCCAAGGCAGAGCGTTTAAACCTGAATCAGTTCCTGGACCAATTAGTCAACCAGCGCTTGCAAACAGGGCCAAAATTATACGTGTGCGGCTTATCTGCCAACTGCTCCGGCAGTACATTATTCGCCCTATAGCTTTTTACCTGATAGCGCGTACTTCAGGTCTCTCTACCGTTCTCGCTATAATACGTGAAGTTGTCAGCGAGTTTTCCACCTTCACATCGGCCAAACTTTATCAGTTGCATGATCTTCCCCGAGCTGTCCGATGTGTACGTCATGTCGCCATCATTTTCGACTTCAAGAAAAAACCCCATCACCCCACCTTCCAATGGAAAAGCTTTGCTGTCTGTAAAGGTCGCTTCCAGCATCGCCTCCGTAAGCGCCTGAGTCGCTAGAAAAGGAGGATCGGTAAAACCATACGGAATCAACCTGAAACCCGCCTCATGATGCAAATCATAGTTCAAATGAGGAAAAGAACCGAACACCACTCTATAGCCGGTGCTATCAAACACGGCACCGTCTGTAGCAAGAATACGTACACTGACCTGGGTCCCGGCATTCAACCCAGTGACTTTCTCCGCACCATTATGTCGCTTGGGCTGCCACTCCCCACCCTCCACCTGATACTCCAACTTCCATTTCTGGTTATAGTCGCTGTCGGGGTAGTGATCAGTACATTCTGTCCACGCACAGCAGTAAAATCATACTGATGAACCGCGGTAGTACTTTCCAGAGAGTTGTTGATCTGATGAAGCTTATCCGACAGCATGACAGGAGTAGAACCATTTGCATCAGGAACCGCCTGACGCAGTTGTGGAGGCTGCTCGATGCTGGCAGAGATTCCATCTACTTCCGCTATCGCATGCCAGGAAACTGCCAATAGCAGTCCGGACAAAAGCACACGCCGCGCTTTGTCTTTCTTATTCTTCATCTTATTAATCTCGATAGTATTGATTGATTACGCAGGGCATCATTGCCACTAACAAACCCGGACGTAATAAGCTGTTTTAATCGAGATCAAGCGACAGAAACACTTATCAGAAACTTTCTACAAAATAACTAATTGAGCGTTTGACTACTATCATTGATTGAGGGACAAGCTGTTACACAAACGGCTGTCAACGAACAACTGCGTTGCAGCAGGCGCTTGACTTAGACAAAAAAAGCACCCGAATCACGTCCCTCTGCGTAGCCCCCTCAATCAAGCGCGAAAACCACCAGACAATTTTCCCCATAACCTCAACCAGCGTCTAAGCTGAGATCAGGTGCGTTTACAGGATGACCGGACGATCGACTATGGGCGTATTTCGGCATTCCGATAGCAAGCAAGACATGATGTCCGCCGACCGTGAGGACGATCCGCGAACGCCGAAGCGGCCGCGTCGCAGGCGATACGGCTGGTGGGTGTTCTGGGGGATTTTAGTGTTGGCCGGGCTGGCGCTGAGCGTCGCTGTGGCAATGGAGAGCCGTAGCTCCAGATTACAAGCGCGGGAGTTCAGCCGATTTGCGGCGAGCCTGAGCTATTCGATGCAAACGGGGCCAGGCAACGAGGTGATCTACCCCGGTGACGGGCCGTTCGACAAGCGTCTCGGCTACTCATCGCTGGATGAGTTTCTGCCGCGCCTGCTCAAGCGTGACTACGTGATTACGCGCCAGACGCGCTTTTCCCCCGAACTGCGTCGCTATGTGCAGCGCGGTTTCTTTGTTCCCTATGAGGAAAAAATTCAGGCCGGGCTGTCGATCACCGATTGCCGCGGTGCACCACTGTATGAATACAGGTATCCGCAACAGCTTTACCCGACTTTCGCCGACATTCCACCGCTGGTGGTTCACAGCCTGCTGTTTATCGAGAACCGCGATCTGCTCGACCCGCAGCAGCCCTTGGCCAACCCGGCGGTGGACTGGCCGCGTTTTGCCAAGGCCGCATGGTCGCAAGTGGCGAAGATATTCGCCCTGCCCGGCCAATCTGCCGGCGGCAGCACGCTCGCGACCCAGCTGGAGAAATACCGTCACTCACCCGACGGGCTGACACAGTCTGGCTCGGAGAAACTGCGCCAGATGATTTCCGCCAGCGTGCGCGCCTATCAACCCGGCGAGCAGACCCTTGCAGTGCGCCAGCGGGTAGTACGTGATTACCTGAACAGCGTGCCGCTTTCTGCGGTGCCGGGCCACGGTGAAGTGCATGGTCTGGCCGAGGGGTTGCGGGTCTGGTTCGGCGTGGACTTCGCCAGAACCAATGAAGTGCTGGCGTCCAGCCCCACTGATCAAAAGGGCTTGGCTGAAAAAGCGCTGGCGTTGCGTGAGGTGCTATCACTGGTGATTGCCCAGCGCCGTCCGTCACACTATCTGGCCAAGGGTCGTACGGAGCTGGCAGAGCTGACCGACAGCCACATTCGCTTGCTGGCTCAGGCCAATGTCATTGATAAACCTCTGGCCGATGCCGCGTTGACAGCAACGGTGACCTACCGCGACTGGGCACAGCAGCCGACCATTCAACCGATTGAAACCAACAAGGGCATCAGTGTCGCCCGCACCCGGTTGTCTAACCTGCTCAACCGTCCGCTTTACGACCTTGACCGTCTGGACCTGTCTGCCACCAGCACCTTGCACGGCGAGTTGCAGCGCAGCGTCAGCCAGTACCTGCGTGATCTGGCCAACCCTGAGTTTGCCGCCAGGGTCGGTTTGATGGGCGAGCGTCTGCTGACCCCAGCCAGCACGACGCAGGTGCGCTACAGCTTTACCTTGTTCGAGCGCGGCGTAGACGGTTCGCGAGTCAGGGTGCAGACCGACAGCACCGATCAGCCTTTCGACATCAACGAAGGCAGCAAGCTGGAACTGGGCTCCACTGCCAAGATGCGCGTGCTGACGACCTACCTGGAAATCATCGCCGAACTACACGGGCGCTATGCAGGCATGAGCATGGCGCAGTTGAGAAAGGTCCCCGTCGAGGAGCCTGACCGGTTGACTCGCTGGGCTGTGGATTACCTGATGCAAAACACGGATCGCAACCTGGCGAAGATGCTTTCCTCGGCCTTGGACCGAACCTACTCGGCGAGCCCTGCCGAGGCCTTCTTTACCGGCGGCGGCATGCACCGTTTCAACAATTTTCGCCGTGAAGACAACGAGCGAATCCCGACCCTGCGAGAGTCGCTGCGTGAATCGATCAACCTGCCGTTCATTCGCCTGATGCGCGACGTCGTGCGCTACAGCACTTATCAGGCGCCTAATAACAGCGCTTCGCTGCTCAAGGATGATGACGATCCGCGCCGCCAGGAATACCTGAGCCAGTTTGCCGATCGGGAGGGCACGGTGTTCCTGCTGCGCTTCTGGAAACGCTACAAGAACAAGACCACGCAGGAGCGGCTCGACACTTTTCTGGACGGTATCCATCCGACTGCAATTCGCCTCGCCGCCGTGCATCGCTACCTGCTGCCGAGCGCCGATCAGGCCGCGTTCAATGCGTTTGTTCGCGCTCACCTGGAAGAAACCAGAGCGAGCTCGAAGCTGACCGACAAGCGCCTGGCTGATCTGTACACAAGCTACGGTCCGGGCACTTACAACCTGCCGGATCAAGGCTATATAGCAAGGGTTCACCCGCTGGATCTGTGGCTGGTGGGCTACCTGCTCAAGCATCCGGACGCGCAATTCAAGGATGCAGCGGCGGCCAGTCGCTTCGAGCGTCAGGAAGTCTATGGCTGGCTGTTCAAAAGTCGCCACAAAGGCGCTCGCGACAGTCGTGTGCGGACCATGATGGAGGTCGAGGCGTTTCTGGATATCGAGCAGCGCTGGCAGCGCGTGGGGTATCCGTTTGATCACCTGGTGCCTTCGCTGGCAACGGCAATCGGCAGCTCGGGCGATCGTCCGGCGGCGCTGGCCGAGCTGATCGGCATCATTCAGAACGACGGCATTCGCCTGCCGCCGGTGCGCATCGACTCATTGCGTTTCGCCGCCGACACGCCATACGAAACGGACCTGACCATCAATCCGGAACTGGGTCAGCGGGTCTTGCCTTCCGAAGTGGCGGCGGCAATGCGCGAAGCGTTGTCGCAGGTGGTCGACGGCGGTACCGCCAAACGCGTGCAAGGCACCTTCAAGATGCAGGACGGCAGTGTGTTGGCGATGGGAGGCAAGACCGGCACGGGGGACAATCGGATCGAAAGCATTGGTGCGGGTGGACGCATTCTCAGCTCCAGGGCGATCAACCGCACCGCGACCTTCGTGTTTTACATCGGCGACAACCACTTTGGCGCACTGACTGCCTTCGTGCCGGGGCGCGCTGCAGAGGGTTTTCGCTTCACCTCGGCCTTGCCAGTGCAGGTACTCAAAGGCATGGCGCCGATCCTGACGCCTTATCTGGAAAACCACGGACAGGCCATGTGCAATAACCGACTACCTGATCCGCCCAAGGGTGCTTGACCCGGAAAACCGTTCGTCCCTGTCTCTTGCCAACACAATTAGATATATCTTAAGGTATATCTAACGTGTAACCAGAGATGAAAAAAATGCGTGAAGACAAACACCCTCCCCATCATCGTCCGCCCCACCTTCGTGAAGCAGGCGAGGACCGCGACGGTTTCGAAAAGCGCCCTGGCCGCGAACGCGGTGGACGCGGCCCGCGGGTCTTCGCCCCAGGGGACCTGAAATTATTGTTGCTGGCGCTGATCGCCGAGCAACCTGCTCACGGCTACGACCTGATCCGCAAGATCGAGGGTCTGTTCGACGGCGCCTATTGCCCGAGCCCTGGCGTCATCTACCCAACCCTGACCTTTCTTGAAGAAAGCGAAATGATTCTTGGCGACGCCCAGGCCGGCAAGAAGCTTTACACCGTCACTGAAGCTGGGCGCAGCTCGCTGCAGGACCAGGCCGTTGCCCTTGAGGGCGTGCGGACACGTATCGATGTTAGCAAGCGTTCGTTGCGCGGCCATGACCGTCCGCCCGAGATTCACGAAGCGGTACACAATTTGCGGCATGCCTTGCAAATGCACCACGGTCGCTGGAGCCCGGAAGAAATCCTCAGGGTCAGCGATTTGCTCAATACCACCGCCAAGGCCATTGTCGATGGGCCTCAGTCTGCCTCGGAGACAACCGAATGAATTCGCCACAATCGATCCATCGCGTCATGCATGAAATCAAGCGTCGCAAGCTGGAAGTGCTGCGGGTCACCGACCTGACCCCGCTAATGCGCCGCGTTACGCTGCACGGCCCTGATCTGGCGGGTTTTATCAGCTTGGGGACTGATGACCATGTGAAGCTGTTCTTCCCTCAAACCCCGGAACAACAGGCAGCGCTGGAAGACCTGACCCCTGCCGATGACAAGGACACGCCACGCCCGCCCATGCGTGATTACACGCCGCGACGCTACGACGAAACCAGCGGCGAGCTGGACATCGACTTCGTTCTGCATGGCGAAGGTCCGGCGGCGACCTGGGCCGCACAGGCAAAGCCGGGGCAATTCCTGCACATCGCCGGGCCAAAGGGTTCGATGGTAGTGCCGGACATGTTCGACAGCTATCTGTTGATCGGCGATGAAACGGCCATTCCAGCCATTGCCCGGCGTCTGGAGTCGCTGCCCGCCAGTCGTGCTGCACTGGTGGTGGTCGAGGTGGCCAATCAACAGGAACAACAGACTTTCCAGAGTGCGGCGCAGGTCGATGTGATCTGGATTGTGCGCGGCGAGCAAAGCCTGACAGACGTCGTTCGCCGCCTGGAGATGCCCGAGGGCAAGCTGTATGCGTGGGTTGCCACGGAATCCGGCCTGTCGCGCAAGTTGCGCCGGGTGCTGCTGGACGAACTCGGGCTGGAAGAAGATTTCGTCAAAGCCGCCGGCTACTGGAAGCTGGGCGACGGCGAAGCGTAAAACGACGCCGGGCGACTCACCCCTTGCGACGAGCCGCCCATGTGTCGACCGCCAGCAACAGCAGCGCAATCAACACGAACCCCAGCAGCACGCCCAATGCATTAACGAACGCTTTAAGAAAGCCGAGAGTGCCGACGTCAATGAACGGGTACATATAGTCGCCAATCATGTTGCCGCGCAGCAGCACGTAGGCGAAATACACCACCGGGTAAATCGCCCACAGCGCAACATGGCCCGGACGTAAATGCCCCTTGGGCACATACATCCACCAGTACACTACAAATGCCAGCGGCATGACGTCGTGCAGCAACTCGTCGGTGACCCACTGCCAGCCCTGCGGGTGCCACAAGTGGCGCAACAGGATGTTGTAGGCGATGCCGACCAGCGCAATGCTCACTGCGATACCTGCACACACGACCGGATGGCGAAAAAACCGATGCCCCGCCGATTGCCGCCCGGTCAGTGCGCAACTGAGTGCGACCGCTACAAGGGTGTTGGTGAGCACTGTGAAAAAACTGAAAAACCTTACCAGCCCGCCCAACAGACTGGCATGGTCGGCATAGCGCCCCATGAAGATCAGATAAAGCTGGATGACCAGCCCCGACCATCCCAGACAGGCCGCAACCAGAGCGTAATAGCGCTGTCCCTGCGCGGTGTGCGGGTGTTCGCTGTGCATCGATCTGTTTCCTTGAGTGCCAGCTTCCCTGCCGAACGTGTAGGGCTGAAGCGCTTTACCAGCCTTTGCCGCGATGCAGCTTCACATAAAGCGCCTCGACCTTTTCTCGTGCCCAGGGAGTCTTGCGCAGGAACGTGAGGCTGGACTTGATGCTCGGGTCGCTCTTGAAGCAGCGAATGTCGATTCGCTCGGCAAGGCCGGACCATTCGTAGTGCTCGACCAGAGCCCTGAGAATCTGCTCCAGCGTGACGCCGTGGAGCGGATCGGAATTGGGTGTCGTCATGATGAACCTTGCAACGGATGAGTAGAGAACCGACGCCGAATAGATCGCTGGCAGGCGCCGGGGTTCAGCAAAGTCGGCCATTGTAAGCGCCGCGCTTTGATAAAACACATCCGCCTTAATGCACTGTTGCGAGGCCCGCAATGATCCATGTCATGTTTAAAGCTTTTCGAGAAATCGTTAGGGCCCTATCATTGCCGGTTTAGGGATTGAAGATCCTTTCTTTCAGAGACTTCTTCCAGAGATTGCTGCGGATAAACGCAGATGCACGAACTCGGACAGCGGTGGTCTACGACTCAATGACCATCGCAGGTTGAGCGCACAAGCGCATTCTGCTCGACGGTTGAATTCAACTGTCAGTGATTCGTCTCATTAAGCAGCTTCAAGGAATGGCGCCAGGGTAGGCGATGCACACGAAAACAAGACACCAATCACTTACTTCTCGCGGAGATTCGCATTATGAGCACTGACGGTGCTTCAAACAGAAATCGCCTGTTACCGACCCTGCTCGGGCTGGTGATCCTGCTGATGGGGCTGGCGTTGCTAGTCGGCGGCGTCCGCCTGCTGCAACTGGACGGCTCTCTTTACTACCTGCTGGCGGGCGTCGGTTTTGCCGTCACCGGCGTGTTGTTGCTCACCGGACGCGCGGCCGCGCTCGGGCTTTACGCGCTGCTGTTGTTCGCAAGTACCGTATGGTCGCTGTGGGAAGTCGGTCTGGACTGGTGGCAACTGGTGCCGCGTCTGGCGTTGTGGTTCGCACTCGGTATTGTCTTGCTGCTGCCCTGGTTCCGCCGTCCGCTGCTGCTCAACGGCCCGGCGCGCATGGGCACGGGTGCATTGAGTATCGCTGTGGTGCTGGCCGGTCTGACCGCGCTGGCCAGCCAGTTTACCAATCCTGGACGTATCGAAGGCCAACTGGACCGCGAAACTGCTGGCACCACCAATACCGCTCCGGCTATGCCCGACGGCGATTGGCAGTCGTATGGCCGTACGGCTTTCGGCGATCGCTATTCGCCACTGACGCAGATTACCCCGGAAAACGTGAACAAGCTGGAGCCGGCCTGGACTTATCGCACAGGCGATATTCCTGGCCCGAATGACCCAGGTGAAACCACAGCCGAGAACACCCCGCTGAAAGTCAACGGCATGCTCTACGTGTGTACGCCGCACAGCCAGGTGATCGCCCTTGATCCGGATTCAGGCAAGGAAATCTGGCGCTTCGATCCGAAGCTCAGCACTCAGAACGCAGCCAACTTCAAAGGCTGGGCACACATGACCTGCCGTGGCGTTTCCTACCACGACGATGCAGCGTATGCCGCCAGCGCTCCGGCACAAAACCCGGCAGCCGATAGCACGGCCACGGCAAGCGCTTGCCCACGCAGAATCTTTCTGCCGACGGCCGACACCCGTCTGATCGCCCTGAACGCCGACACCGGCAAGATGTGCGAAGACTTCGGCAACAAAGGCTCGGTTGATCTGACGGCCAACATGGGCACGTTCGCACCTGGCGGTTACTACTCCACATCGCCACCGGCAGTAACCAAAGACCTGGTGATCATCGGTGGTCACGTCACTGACAACGTGTCGATCGACGAGCCGTCCGGCGTGATCCGTGCCTACGACGTCCACACCGGTCGTCTGGTCTGGAACTGGGACAGTGGCAACCCGGAAGAAACCGCTCCGATTGCCGAAGGCAAGATCTACACCCGCAACTCGCCGAACATGTGGTCCATGTTCAGCGTCGATGAAAAACTCGGCCTGATCTACCTGCCGATGGGCAACCAGACGCCAGACCAGTGGGGCGGTGATCGTACGCCGGAGTCCGAGAAGTACAGCGCTGGTCTGGTTGCACTGGACATCGCTACCGGTCGCGTTCGTTGGGACTTCCAGTTCACCCACCATGACCTGTGGGACATGGATGTGGGCGGTCAACCGACCCTGCTGGACATGAAAACCGCCGATGGCGTGAAGCCAGCGGTATTGGCATCGACCAAGCAGGGCAGCATTTACGTTCTGGACCGCAGCACCGGCAAGCCAATCGTGCCGATCAACGAAGTGCCGGTCCCGCAAGGCGCTGTTGCAGGCGACCACACCTCGCCGACCCAACCGAAGTCCGACCTCAACTTCATGCCGCCGCCGCTCAAAGAGCGCGACATGTGGGGCGTGACTCCGTTTGACCAGATGATGTGCCGGATCGACTTCAAGTCGCTGCGCTACGACGGCCCGTTCACGCCGCCATCGTTGCAGGGCTCGATCGTTTATCCGGGTAACTTCGGTGTGTTCGACTGGGGCGGCATTGCAGTCGATCCGGTTCGCCAGATCGCCTTCGTCAACCCGAACTACATGGCGTTCCGATCCAAACTTGTACCTTCCGCAGAAGTTGAAGGCGGCCCGGGTCGCAAGAGCGAAACCGAAGGCGTGCAACCGAACAAAGGCGCGCCATACGGCGTGATCCTCGAAGCGCTGCTGTCGCCTATGGGCCTGCCCTGCCAGGCACCGGCGTGGGGTTATCTCGCGGCAGTCGACCTGACCACCCATAAAACCATCTGGAAGCACAAAAACGGCACTGTACGCGACAGCTCGCCGATTCCACTTCCGCTGACCATGGGTGTTCCAAGCCTGGGAGGCCCGTTCATGACCGCCAGCGGCCTGGCATTCATGAGCGCTACGCTTGACCAGTATCTGCGCGCCTACGACGTACGCAATGGCAAGCAGCTGTGGGAAGCCCGTCTGCCAGCAGGCGCGCAAACCACCCCGATGACCTACACCGGCAAGGACGGCGAGCAGTACGTACTGGTCGTGGCTGGCGGTCATGGTTCGCTGGGCACCAAGCAAGGTGACTACGTGATGGCGTTCAAACTGCCGAAGTAAGGTGGTGTTGAAGTAAATGAAAGGCGGCTACCGAGAGGTAGCCGCCTTTTTTTGTCGCCATTGAAACCTGGACCTCAGTTGCGTTTGCTATCGGACAAGACGTGGGAGCATTCGCACGATAGTGTTTTGCAGATCATCTATCGGCCCAACGCACCATTGCAGCAACGCTGTTCCGGACGCTCTGCGTGCGCTCTTGAGGGGTCTCGATCAGTACCTACCGCGCTTTCGCGCTGCTCTTGCCGCCTGCACGCAGGATGTCGCCCCAGCGGCGCACCAGGTAGTTGTGCTCGTTCATGACCGAGTTCCACACGGCGATGTGGCCCATGCGTTCTTCGTACGAGCCGCCGTCGCGAATTTCTCCAGCGTCGATCAGGGGCAGACCGTCGCTGCCAAGCAGTTGTTCGCGGGCAGGCAGGCCGGCGTACCAGTAATCCCATTCTGCCGCGCTTAGGTGGTCGCGACTGCGCGCCGGGTTGCCGATGTAGTAGCCCTGTCGCGCCATCACCGCTCCCGGCCAGCCGGACAGCCACCAGTTGAGGTAGGCGTAGGCCGCATCCAGCACCGGGCCCTTGGCGTGACGTGACAGCGACAAACCGCCAAACCAGCCCCGATAGCCTTCTTTGGGCACCGCTACACGGTACTTCACACCCGCACGGTGGAGCCTGACGAGTGTCGGCGACCATAAGCTCTGAATGTCTATGGTCGGGCTGAGCATAAGTTCGGCGGCTTCTTCGTCGTCCGACCAGAACGCGCCGAAATGCCCTTGCTGCTGTTTGCGCACCAGCACGTCGGCCAGCAGATCGATCTCTTCGATACTCATGTTGCCGATGTCGTTGAATGTCGCCAGTCCTGCGCCCTGCACCGCCAGCGCGGCATCCAGCGCGCCGATGGCCGCATCGCTCTGCAATGCAATCCGGCCACCCCACGCTGGGTCCAGCAACCAGCCCCAGCTTTCGTCCGCAGAACTCAGGCCGTCCGGCAATCGCTCGGGGCGGTAGGCAAAACTGTCCGCGTTGTGGGTCAACGGCAACATGCTGATGCGCTCGGTGACGCCACTGCCCAAGCTGCCATCATGTTGCACGAACAAACGCTCGCTGGGCACGCTGCCACTGCCCGGCTGATCGGTCGGCCGCAAGCGACCACGCTTGGGCAAATCGTTGATTTCATGCCACAGCGCAATACGCCGCGTATCAATGGGCTGGATGGCCCGCGCCGGCCAGACGAAGTCGACGTTATGAAACCACTGATCGTAAAGGTCGTAGCTGTCCGGCTGCATGACCGCAATACGTTGCGCAGTCTGCACATCATGAATCTGGTAAGTCAGCCTGATGCCGAGATCCTGCTCGGCACGCTCGCGCAGGGACTCGAGCAAGGTCACTGACGTGCCAAGCACACGCAGGGTAATGGTCATGCAACTGACTCGCTTGGCAGTGGCGCGAAGCTATGGGAGAAGACGTCAAACGAGCGACGCAGCAAGTCCGGGTCCAGCCCGCGCAGGATAAAAACCAGCCGCGACGTACAATCGTCACCGGGCCACGCGGCAAGATGCACCGGCGCATGCAAGCAATGCTGCACACCATGAATCACGATGGGACCCTGGTTATCATTCACGTTCAGCAGCCCTTTGACACGCAGGATTCGCTCGCCGTGGCATCTTAACAGCATCGACAACCACACCCCGAAACCGACCCAGTCCAGCGGGCGATCGAAGGTCAGGCAACACACCTGCGCGTCCCCGTGCCGTGCTGACGTCGACTCGACACGGTGCAATTGCCAGCGCGTCACCTCGATGGCAGGTTCGGCGCTGCGAACGCCTTCGCCGAGCAATAGCTGATCACCACTGTGGATCTGCGCGGTATCCAGCAACGGTGCAGAAAAATTGAGCGCCTGCAGACGGCCGCGCAACGCGTCGAGTGCGGGCTTGTCTACCAGATCGGTCTTGCTCAGCAACAGCCGGTCCGCCGCCGCTACCTGGGCCAGCCACTCCGGGTGCAGACGCTCTTGCAACTCGGCGTGGCAGGCATCCACCAGCGTAACGATCAAGCCGATGTGAAAGCGCCCGCGCAACTGCGGATCGTTGCTCAGGGTTGTGAGAATGGGGGCCGGGTCGGCGAGGCCCGTAGTCTCCAGAATTACCCGCCGGAATGCCGGAATGTCTCCGCGATTGCGGCGATCCAGCAAGCTCAGCAATGCGTCTTTCAGCTCACCCCGAACGGTGCAGCAGACACAACCGCTGGGCAGCAGCACGGTATCCGGCGCGACCTCTTCGACCAGCAGGTGATCAATGCCGACATCACCGAACTCGTTGATCAGCAGCGCGGTGTCGCCCATGCTCTCATCGGCCAGCAGACGCTTGAGCAAGGTGGTCTTGCCGCTGCCGAGAAAACCGGTAATCACATTCAGGGCAATGCTCATGATGACCTCTGCAAATGCTCGAGCAGGCTGGGGTCCAGCGGATCCAGTGGCCGACCGATCAACAATTCGGCCTTCTGCCACAGCTGCTCCAGACCGGTCGCCAGCTCCTGCTTGCCGGTGGCCCCCAGCAACAGATAGGAAACGCCCTGAAAGTCTTCGACCTTCAAACGAAACGGCGCAACCACTTTGTTGATCGCGGCAATACGCCGAAAGCGTTCACGGCGCCGAGGCAGCTCGGTCGCCAGCGGATCGCTCCAGTGCACATCTTCGCCCAGCAGGCCGCACAGTCCACACATCAGTTGCTCTCCAGCAGTTTGCTCATGGCATGACGTCGCCGGAATTGGGCCCAAGCGTCTGGCCGACGAAAAGATTACCGCCTGGTTCGCTGGCCAGCAGCACAGCGACCGGCGCGACCTCTTCGGCCAGACCGAAACGGCCCAGCGGCAGTTCGGCGGCCTTGGCGGTTTTCCAGGCACTGCTGATACCCGCGACCAGGGGCGTTTCGATAGGACCGGGCGCGATGGCGTTGACCAGCACGTTATCTTTGGCGACTTCCAGCGCCAGCGATTTGCTGAAACCGATCACCCCGGCCTTGGCGGCGGCGTAGTGGGTCAGTTCGGCCCCGCCCTTGATACCCAGTTGCGAGGCTACGTTGATGATGCGTCCCCATCGCTGCGCGATCATGTGTGGCAAAGCACGCTGGCTGGCCACGAATACGCTGGTCAGGTCAATGCGCAGCATGTCGTTCCACATGTCTATGCTCAGGTCGACGCAGCGTGCCTGGGTGAGCATGCCGGCGTTATTGACCAGAATATCGATGCCGCCGAAATGCTTGACGCAGGCATCGACGCTGGCCTGCGCGCCCTCGACACTGCCCACGTCGGCGACGCATTCATGCACCTGCGCGCCAAGCTCGCGGCACTGCGCGGCGACCCTTTCCAGGCTATCGGCGTCTCTATCGCCCAGCACCAGCCGCGCACCTTCCGTCGCATATGCACGGGCTATGGCTGCACCTATGCCACTGCCTGCACCCGTGATCACTGCGCGTTTTTGTTTGAGTTGTTGCATGGGTCGGGTTCCTCGGTTGAGTTTGCGCGATCTACTCCGGCCAGCGCACGGTCAGGCCGCCGTCGATCACGATGCTTTGCCCGGTCAGGTAACTGGCTTCGTCACTGCACAGAAAACGCACCAGCGAAGCCACCTCGTCAGCACGGCCAACACGGCCCAGCGGGATGGCCTTGGCCGCCTTCGCCAGCCCTTCAGGGCCTAGCGAGTTCTGGCTGTCCAGCGACTGCGGCGTCTCGATCAGGCCTGGAATTACGGCATTGCAGCGAATGCCTTTGGGTGCCAGTTCCACCGCCAGCGACCGGCACAGCCCTGGCACGCCAGCTTTGGCGGCGGCGTAATGGGAATGGTCCTGCCAGCCGTAGACGCCCCCGGCAATCGAAGAAATCGCCACCAGCGCCCCGCCCTCGCCCATATGCCGGACAGCAGCGCGAAAGGTGCGCATTACGCCGGTCAGGTCTACGTCGAGCATCGCGTTCCAGCGCTCGTCAGTCATTTCCAGTAACGGCGCGCGACGTAGCAACCCGGCATTGGCCACCGCGTAGTCAAGCCGACCAAACGCTTTGACTGCCTGCGCGGCCAGATCGTCGACGGACTCGGTGAAGGTTACATCCAGCGGCAGCATCAGGCATTCGCCGCCCGCCGCCTCCACCAACTGACGCGTGTGCTCCGGGTCGTGCGGGTCAGCCGGGTAGTACCCGCCTGCCACCGCAACACCCTGCCTGGCAAAGGCCACTGCCAGTGCCTGGCCGATGCCGCTGGCGGCACCGGTTATCACTGCAACTTTACGAACCATGTGCTTGCTCCTTATTTCACTGTTTCAGGCCGCACATGTTTGGCGGCAAACATCAACGCACCCGACAGGAAGCATGGCACTGCGCCGAAGTACAAGGCCGAGGTCTGCCAGTCACCGCCTGCGCTCAGTACCGATGTGGCACCGAAACCCGCAACCACAGCGCCGAGCGGGCCCATGGCATGGATGATTGCGCCGCCGGTAGCCCGAATGCTGGTTGGAAAACTTTCACTGATGAAAAACAGCGCTGCCGAGTAAGGGCCGATCAGAAAGAACAGGCCGAGGCTGTACAGACCGACGACTGTTACCATGTTGCTAGGCCCATACAGCATGCCGGCGAACGCCAGACCACCGAGCATCCAGCCAAGGCCGATGACGTTACGACGGCCGATTCGGTCGCCCATCCAGCCGTGGCACAGGTAACCGCAGTAGCCCACCAGGTTGGACAGCACCAGAATGATCAGCGAGTTTTCGAACGAGATGTGGTGAACGCTGACGATTACCGTCGTGCCCAGCACGCTGAACACCTGAATCGCCGCCCAGTTGAGCAGGATCGCCGCCCCGATCACCAGGGTGGCACGACGCGAAGAACCCCGGAAAGCGGCACCAATACCCGCCTTGCTGTGTTCGTCGTAGTCGACGCCGTAGGTTTGTGCAACGGCTTGCGCCTGGCTCACATCACCTTTCTTGCGCAGTTGAGTGATGCGTTGGTGGATCTGGAATTGCGGGCTTTCCTTGAGCTTGCGCGCCAGGATCGCAATGATGATGGCCGGAATAGCGGCGAATACGAAGCAGCCCTGCCAGCCGATGATCGGCAGCAAAACGGCTGTAAGCCCCGCCGCGATCAACGCACCGACCGGCCAGCCACCCTGCACCAGGCTGTAGATAAAGCCGCGACGTTTGGCCAGACGCGGATCATCGGAGGCCGCATAGATTTCGCTGAGGTAGGTCGCGTTGACTGTTTCTTCCGCATACCCCAGACCGCCCAGCGAGCGGATCAGGATCAGCGGCGATTTGCCCCACGCCCCACCGATAGCCGTGAGCGCCGAGCAGATTGCCGAACCGCTCACGGTGAAAATGATACCCACGCGCCGTCCCAGGCGATCTACCAGCGGACCGATGGCCAGCGCCACTACCGCCGTGCCGACCGCGACCAGCGTCGCGATTTCGGCCTGCTCCACTTCACTCCAGCCGAAATGCCGACCGATTTCCGGCAACAGCGTGCCAAACAGAATGAAGTCGTATACCGCAAACACCCACGCGAAAAACGCAATCCATGTGGCGAACCGTACTTGGTCAGGAGTCAGTTGCTCAGGCTTCCAGCCGTTCAGGTCAAGCTTATTGTATATGGACATGAGTGACGCCTCGGACAGGGCAATGAATCAGCGGGTACGGGGATTGCGACGCACGAAGTCGTCGGCAATCTCGTCGAACGTTACGAACTTGACGCCAGCATGGCTTTGAATGTGCTCGATCAAGCGCTCCAGCATCAGCAGCACTTGCGGGCGACCAGACACGTCCGGGTGAATGGTCATGGTGAAAACGGCGTGTTCGTGCTCGCGATAGACCCAGTCGAACTGGTCGCGCCACATTTCTTCCAGGTGCCGCGGGTTGACGAAGCCGTGGCTGTTGGGTGCTTTCTTGATGAACATCATTGGCGGCAGGTCATCCAGATACCAGTTGGCCGGGATCTCTACCAGATCGGTTTCTTCGCCACGCACCAGCGGTTTCATCCAGGTATCCGGGTGCTGGCTGTAGTCGATCTTGGTCCACTTGTCGCCGACGCGAACGTAGTACGGATGAAAGTCGTTGTGCATCAGACTGTGGTCGTACTTGATGCCTTTCTTGAGCAACAGCTCGTTGGTCACGTTGCTGAATTCCCACCACGGCGCGACATAGCCAGTGGGACGCTTGCCGGTCATCTGCGTGATCAGATCGATGGATTTGTCGAGAACGATCTCTTCCTGTTCCGGGGTCATGGCGATCGGGTTTTCATGGCTGTAACCATGCACGCCGATTTCATGCCCGGCGTCGGCCACGGCTTTCATCTGCTCGGGGAAAGTCTCCATCGAGTGCCCGGGAATGAACCAGGTAGTGCGCAGGCCATACCGTTCGAACAGTTTGAGCAGGCGTGGCGCGCCCACTTCGCCAGCGAACAGCCCGCGCGAGATATCGTCAGGTGAATCCTCACCGCCATACGAGCCGAGCCAGCCTGCGACTGCATCGACATCCACACCAAACGCACACAGAATTTCTTTGGCCATCTTGGTTCTCCCGCTGGTTTATCAGAGCGGCATCACGGCAGTTCGCGCGCGTGCCGGTTTGCAAGGGTTCAACGGCATCAGTTCACACGGAGTTGAGCAACGCCTCGACCGCCAGTGCGGCGCGCAGCAGACGCGCGTCCTCCCCGGCCGGAGCACTGAGCAACAGACCGGTGGGCAAGCCCGCCGCATCGACGCCGCTGGGCAGCGATACGCCTGGCATGTTCAGCAGGCTGCCGGACATGGTCAGGCGCAGCGTGGCCAGGTTGGTTTGCACGAACAACTCGTCGTCGGCCAACAAGGGCGCCAGCGGCGGAGCAACATGGGCGACGCTTGGGGTAAGCAACAGCGCACCATCGAGTTCGGCGGCCAGCTGCTCCTGCAATTGCTCACGCGCGTTATACAAATTGACCAGCAGACTGGCCGGCATATGCCGCGCAGCTTCCAGGCGCTTGCGGACCCTTGGGTCAAGCTGGTCTGCGGCGTCGCTGTCCAGCAACGGCTGATGCAGCGCAAAAGCCTCTGCAGCGCCCAGCCAGCCGTGCTGCCGGATCAACAGCAAGGTGGCCTGAAACGCCTGGCAGGGCCGCACTTCAATCAACGCCCCGCCGGCATGCAGGATGTCGATGGCACGCAGCAGATTGTCACGCACCGCGGGCTCGACCCGTTCGTCATCCAGCACGGCCTTGTCGACCAGAAATCGCTGGCTGGCAAGGCTGCGCGGTATCAGCGAAGAAGGTTTGCTGCGCGCACAAAGCAGGTCATCGATGACCAGTGCATCGCGCACACTGCGGGTCAACGGGCCGATGCTGTCCAGCGTCAGAGCAAGCGGAAACACGCCGTCGCGACTGTAACGGCGGCTGGTGCTGCGAAACCCCACCAAGCCATTGAACGCAGCAGGAACACGAATCGAACCTGCGGTGTCGGTGCCCATCGCAATCGGCACGATCCCGGCAGCCACCGCGACCGCTGAACCCGAGGAAGACCCGCCCGGGATGCGCGGCGTGCTGTCGCTCAGCGGGTTGATCGGTGTGCCGAAATGGGGATTCAAGCCCAAACCGGAATAGGCGAACTCGCTCAGGTTGGTCTTGCCCAGGCTGACCATCCCCGATCGTGCCAGCAGGCCGACACTCGGGGCGTCCAGCAACGCCGGTGACAGGTTATTGCGTACGGCTGCACCAGCAGTGGTCACGCTGCCGGCCACATCGAAGAGGTCTTTCCAGGCGATCGGCACACCGTCAAACGGGCTCAATGGCTGCCCCTGCTTCCAGCGGGCGGCAGAAGCCTCGGCTTCGCGGCGCGCGCGGTCGACACTCATGGAAATGAACACGTTATCGACCTGCGTTGCCTGCTGCAGCGCCATGTCCAGAACCCGCAGGGGATCACTGCGACCCTTGGCGAAATCCTCTGCCATTGCACAGGCATCCTGGCGAATCGTGGCACTCCCGGTATCGATCATAAAGCCGCACCTTGAAAATGTACTTATTCATAAAATGTACATTTATTAGAGGCAGGTTTCGTGCCAATCTGTGCGGTAACAGGCCTTCGCGGCGGGACTTTAGCCCTCCATCGAGCTGGAACGCGCGTGCTAGAACCTCTCCTTGCTGGCAGCTGTGCTGTTTGGAACCGGACTTGCAGGCGGATCAAACGGTCATAAAGAAATAATGTATCTTTTACAAAAGGTACATTTCAGTGCAAAAAAGTAACGGTGGCCCCATGAGCGAGCATCAGGACGTAGCCCAAGGTGACAACGATGCATCTGTGCGAGAATCGTCCGTCAGCCGCCAGAAGTGTAAGAAAGCAATGTCAGAAGAGGACCCGCGCACCGCATCGCGCTACGCCATGATCCGTGAAGTACTGCGTAACGCCATTGTTTCGACTGGTATTGCTTGAAGCACCGCTGGCGGAGCTGTTCGGCACCAGCCGGGTGCCGGTGCGCAAGGCGCTCAACCTGCTGCATGAAGAAGAGCTGATCAGCCGTTTCGATGGCCGAGGCTATCTGGTCAATCCGCAAAGCGAGCACGTCGAGCCGTTGCGGCTGAGCCTGAGCCACAAGCAGTTCGGTCTGGACAGCACTGAAGAGCTGGTCGATACCCGCCCGCTTGGCGAGCGCATTCATGATGAGATTGGCGCGGCGCTGTCAGCCTGTATTGCGTTTGGTCATTACCGTCTGGATGAACAGAGTGCCGCGCAGCATTACGGCGTCAGCCGCGCCGTGGTGCGTGAGGCTCTGATGCGTTTGCGTGATCGTGGTCTGGTGGAAAAGGAGCCCTACTCGCAATGGCTGGCAGGACCGCTGACTGCACGGGAAATCACCGAAGACTACGAGCTGCGCGCGTGTCTTGAGCCCGAGGCCTTGCGCCAGACTGCGCCGCAGCTGAGTCGCGAAACCCTGGAAGCGATGCTGGCCAGAGTCATACGGGCTCAGAACACAGAGCTCTGCAGCCTCGAAGAGATCGAGCGCCTCGAGGATGATTTGCATCAGCAATGCCTGGCGGGCCTGCAAAACCGCAAGATCGCAACCCTGATCAGTCAGGCGCAGAGCCCGATGATCGTCAACCGGATTTTTTACCGCTTGCTGGACATCGGCGCAGACGAAGCGATGCTGGCCGAACACAGACTGATCATCGAGCTATTGCTGCACGGCGCTTTCGACGCAGCGGCGTTGAACCTCAGGGAACACCTGCAACGCGCCCGGCAACGTATGCTCCAGCGCTTGAAAGTGCTCTCGGTGTTACCGGAACAGGAAGTGCCGGAGTATTTGACGCGGCTGAGTTGAGGCGAGGCTGGAGACTATCGTCCCCGCGCTCCAGCGTGGTGATGCCGTTCTGGACGCTCTGCGTCCGATCCTGAATGTGCGGCGTGCCGTCGAATTGTGACGCAGAGCTTCACTGACTGCGTACCAACGAACTGATTCGAGAGGCATGCCACTAAGCCATGTTACTTATCGAGGACCTCGCCGCGCATCGGTGCCAGCCGGGCGATCAGGCGGTTCTGGGCGGGGACCGGGACATTTTCGGTGTCCATCGCCGCGATCAGGTTCTCGACCAGCGCGTTGAAGTCGCTGGGGGTGAGGCTCTGCCCCTTGTGCGCCTCGGCCATGCTGTCACCCGAGTAATGGCACGGACCGCCCGCCTCGACACAGAACTGTTCGACCAGCTTGTCGCGCAAGCGCACAATGTTGACCTTCTTGAAGTGCCCGACAATGCGCTCATCCTTGGCAATGTTAAGCAGCATACCTTCAACAATGCGCTGGATGCCGGCACGCTGACCCAGATCCTGATAGAGGCTGTCATCCTTGGGCGGTTGCTGGGCGCACCCTGCCAGTACCGTCAACATCAGGCAAATCAGCAGGCGCTTCATCAGAAACTCCCCTGCACGGACAAATACGTGCCGTTCTGGTTTTCCAGCGTGGCGATTTCGCCCAGGTGGGCGTAGGCCAGCACAACCGATAGATGCTTGTTGGGGAAATACCCGACAAACAAATCGGCCCAATCGGTTTCACCTGCAATTGACAGGTTATCCGGCTTCTCACGGTACTCGACGCCCATCGCCCAACGAGGGTTGAACAAGACGGCGACGGAGCCCTCCTTAAGTACGCTGCGACTGTCACGCCGATCACCGCCGAAGCCCAGCAGACCCATTTCATTGGCGCGGCTGTAACGCAGACCACCGTTGACCACCACGTTGTAGCCAAATGCGGCACCCATGAACAACCGACTGGCCGTCAGGTAACCGTCGACATCAGAATCGCGCTGAGCGCCCGCCAGTCTTGGGATCAGAAAATTAGTCTGATGCTTGTACTGCAACCCCAAAGACACCTGCGGCAGGCTGTCATAGATCAAGTCACCAAACAGCCGCAGCTTGACCCCGAACACGTCCTGGCTGAGGTTATCGTCAGGCAGGCGCAGTGAGCGCTGCAGGGTGCTGATGTCGAAGCGCTGATGCGCGTAGGAAAACTCGACCCTGTTGCCGTAGCCGACAGCCAGGCCCGCCACATCCAGGTGGTAGTCGGGCAGATCGACATGCGTGGCAAAGGCCGTTGCGCCCCACTCGCCTTGCTCACTGTAGCCAGCGATAACCGCCCAGGGCGTGATACCACCGCCCGCGCTGCCTTCGATGCTTGATGCACCGCCCGTTGCGATCAGGCGCCCGTTGTCAGCCAGCGCAAACGGCGCAACAGCTCCCAGAACACAGCCCAGCACTAACGGAATTCTATAGGACATAATTCAGTTCACCTTGAAGCCAGGTGCTCCCTCGGACTGGGTCATCCACGCCTCAAAGGCGACAGCCGTCAACGGACGGCTGATCAAATACCCCTGCGCCGTGTCACAGTGCCAGCGCCGGAGCAGGTCCAGGCTGTGCTGATATTCAACGCCTTCGGCCACGACCTTGAGCCCCAGGTTGTGGCTCATTTCAATGGTCGCTCGCACGATAACTGCATCTTCACTGGTTTCATCCAGGTCGCGAACGAAGGATTGGTCGATTTTCAATTCCTGCACCGGCAGCCGTTTCAAATGCGCCAGCGATGAATAGCCGGTGCCGAAGTCATCGATTGACAGACTGATGCCACAGTCACGCAGGCGGTGCAGAACGATCAGCGCTTTTTCCGGCTCGCTCATGACGGCGCTTTCGGTGATCTCGAATACCAGCTGCTCTGCAGGTACACCATATTGCTTGATCAAGCGCACGACATAGCCAGCCAGATCGCCGCTTAACAAGTCATCTGCGGAAATATTGACCGAGACCTGCAATATCAGCCCACGCTGGCGCCAGTCGGCCAGCTGCCGAAATGCTTCTTCGATGACCCAGTCGGTCAGCAGATGAATACTGCCGGTACGCTCGGCCAGCACAATGAATTCAGCAGGCGAGACATTGCCGAAGCGCGGGTGCATCCATCGCAGCAAGGCTTCGGCCTGACGTACATAGCCCTGACGGATGTCCAGCTTGGGCTGATAGTGCAGCGTCAGTTCGCCGCGCTGAGGGGCTTTGCGCAAGTCACGGATAAGGCAGATCTGGCGCTGGTGAGCAAGGTCGCGACCGTCCTCATAGATTTGCAGACGACCTGGCAGCAAGGCTGCGTCCTTGCGTGCAATCGCCGCACGATTCAACAGCTCCTGGGCTGAACCGCCATGCTCGGGATAAACCGTGATGCCGATGCAGCATTCAAGGGTGAGCTCTTGATTATCGATGCGCAGCGGTTTGTTGATCAGGCGTTGTGCGGCGTCGGCCATACCCACGGCGCCATCACTGGCAGTGTTGTCCAGCAGCAAGAGAAATTCATTAGCGCTCAACCGGGCAAGCGTATCACCGGACCGCACAATGCCCTGCAGGCGCAAGGCAACCTGACGCAACAATTGCTCGACGCCCTCTGCATCAGCGCTTTCGTTGATCGTCGTCAGGTTCTCGATACTGAGATACAACAAGGCAAACTGACGCTGGACTGCAATCAGACTACCTACTCGCTCGATGACCAGTGCGCGGTTGGGCAGCCCGGTCAGGTTGTCGTGCAACGCGTTGTGCGCCAACTGTCCCTCACGCATGGCAATGCCGTGCTGCATGGTGTTGATCGCGTCGGCAAGCATGCCCAGTTCGTCGCTACGGGCCATGTTAACCGGCGTCTCGTAGTCACCGTCACCAATGCGCTTGGCAGCAATGGCCAGCGCACGCACTGGCAACGAGACGCTTCGGGCCAGCGCCAGCGTACCGATCAACGACGCCAGTACAGCGGCCATGGATATCCAGAAAATCTTTTCATCCAGCGGTGCAAAGGCCTGAAAGGCCTTGTCCAGAGGGCTTTGCAACAGTGCGATAACTTGTCCGTCGCCAGCATTTCCGGTGTTGGCAAGCATCAGGGTCTGACTGAGGAAGTTCAGATTCGCCTGTTCGGTGATACGCATCTGTCCGCCAGAGGAGCTTCTCATCAACTCGACCAACCCCTCATGCAGTGCGGGTGGCTGAGTACTGATCAAGTTGCCCGACTTACCGTTCTCTACAGCAAGAAAAGAGACTTCCAGACCGCTGAGCGAGCGCAGCTCTTCGGCAATGTTGCTGTCGATGGCAAAACCCATGACCACCCGACCGATCGGCAGGGGGGCCAGCACGGTACTTTCAACCAGCAGATGAGGTATACCGCCACCGGGAATAATAAGTACTGACTGACCAGCGCGCTTGGCGTTGCGTAGCGCCTGGTCGTAAATGAATATGGAGCCTTCAGGCACTTCAGCCACGGTGCTCGCACGGACGATACCGTCCATGCTCAGCAAAAACATCTCACTGGCATTGATCCGCTTGCCGTGGTTCATCAATACCGATCGAATGGTCGATGCATCAGAGCTGGCCACCGCATCGCGAAAACCGAAATCGGTCGCCAGCAACTGCACGCCGTCACGTAACCGCTTGCCGCGCAGGTCCATCAAGCGTTCAAACACACGACTACCAACTTCCAGCTGCGCCTGGGCCTGAGTGCGCACAGCATCCCCGGTGGCCAACTTGACCGCGAGAAAGACGGCGCACACGACGATCATCAACAGGGCAATCAGAACCCCGGCGATACGCGCCTGAAAGCTGATTTTAAGCTTCATTCATGGGCGGCCTTGTGAAAGGCTTCGCCGAACCCACCGGGCGCGGGTTTGGCGGGTTTGTCATCGGGACTCACCTCGACATTCAGCTTGAATTGCTGAACCAGGCCCGTCGCGGGCACGTCGAACTCGTCGCCTGACACCGGCTGCATGTCTTCGATCTTCGGGTGCCAGAGCGTGGCGGCATAATGACCGGCGGGCAGTTGGTCCAGCTTCAACAGGCCATTGCTGTCAGTAACGCCGAACCATGGCTCGTCGGTCACGTAGATATAGCCAACCATCCAGTCATGAATGTTGCAGCCGAGCACTACTACGCCAGGCTTGTCGAACAACAGCGGAGCTGAAGGGGTGCCTTCATAAAGACGCAATTCAAAGCGCTTGGCCGGAGAAAACGAATAAACCTGATGGCGAATGTTATCGCTATTGGGAAATTTGACTTGAGTACCCGAGTGAACGGCCAGTACGTGAGGTGCAAACTCCTGCTCACGCTGATCCATCGCGGCCTGAAGCGCTACCGGTGCAGTGCCGGCTGGCCCCTGCAGAGTCACCACCGCATCCGCGAGAGGTTTGCCCTGACTGTCGATTACTTGCGCCGTAAAGGTAGCGGCCGATGCCGTCACAGCTGATGCCATCCATAATCCGGCCAGCAGCGCTGAAAAAAATCCGTTGGTCATACCTGATTCAACCCAAAGCGGCAGTGCCGCGACTAAATAAGCCAGCGCCGTACAGAGCTGACTGCCTCCATGCCACGAGATGTCGGTTTTAATTGCCCCTTTACAGACTATCGACCGAAACTATTGAAACCTGAGGATCGCTGCCCCATCTAAGAGCCATGTTCAACTTCTCAGGTGCCCCATGAGCGACCAGCAGACAGACTCGCCAGATTTGCCCAACGACGAAGACGAGCACGACGTGTCTCTGAGTTCCGACAGCACCTCGCTTGCCTTGCCCGGCCAGAACCTGCCCGACAAGGTTTACATCATTCCTATCCACAATCGCCCGTTCTTCCCGGCGCAGGTTCTGCCGGTCATCGTCAACGAAGAGCCCTGGGCCGAGACCCTAGAGCTGGTCAGCAAGTCCGAACATCACTCGCTGGCGCTGTTTTTCATGGACACCCCTCAGGAAGATCCGCGCCACTTCGACACGGCTGCGCTTCCCGAGTATGGCACTTTGGTGAAAGTTCACCACGCCAGTCGTGAAAACGGTCGTCTGCAGTTCGTGGCACAAGGGCTCAGCCGGGTGCGTATTCGCACCTGGCTGAAGCATCATCGTCCGCCGTATCTGGTGGAAGTCGAGTACCCGCAACAGCCCAACGAGCCCACTGACGAGGTGAAAGCGTATGGCATGGCCCTGATCAATGCGATCAAGGAACTGCTGCCGCTGAACCCGCTGTACAGCGAAGAGCTGAAGAACTACCTCAATCGCTTCAGCCCCAACGATCCTTCGCCGCTCACGGATTTTGCCGCTGCGCTGACCTCTGCAACCGGTGTCGAGCTGCAGCAGGTGCTTGACTGCGTGCCGATGCTCAAGCGCATGGAGAAAGTCCTGCCAATGCTGCGCAAGGAGGTCGAGGTTGCGCGGCTGCAGAAAGAAATCTCTGCCGAGGTGAACCGCAAGATCGGCGAGCACCAGCGTCAGTTCTTCCTCAAGGAGCAGCTCAAGGTCATCCAGCAGGAGCTCGGGCTTAGCAAAGACGACCGCAGCGCCGACATTGAGCAGTTCGAACAACGTCTGGAAGGCAAGACCTTGCCCCCGCAGGCGCGCAAGAAATTCGACGAGGAAATCGGCAAGCTCAAGGTGCTGGAAACCGGCTCGCCGGAATACGCTGTAACGCGCAATTATCTGGACTGGACCAGCTCGTTGCCGTGGGGTGTCTACGGCGCTGACAAGCTGGACCTCAAGCACGCGCGCAAGGTGCTCGATCAGCACCACGCCGGGCTGGATGACATCAAGGCGCGGATTCTCGAATTCCTCGCCGTCGGCGCCTATAAGGGCGAGATCAGCGGTTCGATCGTATTGCTGGTCGGCCCGCCGGGTGTGGGCAAGACCAGCGTCGGCCGCTCTATCGCCGAATCACTGGGTCGCCCGTTTTATCGGCTGAGTGTGGGCGGCATGCGTGACGAGGCCGAAATCAAGGGCCACCGCCGCACCTACATCGGTGCCCAGCCGGGCAAGCTGGTGCAGGCGCTGAAAGATGTCGAAGTCATGAACCCGGTCATCATGCTCGATGAGATCGACAAAATGGGCCAGAGCTATCAGGGCGATCCTGCCTCTGCGCTGCTGGAAACCCTGGACCCGGAACAGAACGTCGAATTCCTCGACCATTATCTGGACCTGCGCCTGGACCTGTCCAAAGTGCTGTTCGTGTGTACCGCCAATACCCTGGACTCGATCCCCGGTCCGCTGCTCGACCGTATGGAAGTGATTCGCCTGTCCGGCTATATCACTGAAGAAAAACTGGCGATTGCCAAACGTCACCTGTGGCCCAAGCAACTGGCGAAAGCAGGCGTCGCCAAGAACAAGCTGACCATCAGTGATACTGCCTTGCGTGCCGTCATTGAAGGCTACGCGCGGGAAGCCGGTGTGCGGCATCTGGAAAAGCAGCTCGGCAAACTGGTGCGCAAGGCTGTCGTCAAATTGCTCGATGCGCCCGACTCGGTGATCAAGATCGGTCCGAAAGACCTTGAAGCCTCACTGGGCATGCCCGTGTTCCGTAGCGAGCAAGTGCTATCGGGTGTCGGCGTGATCACCGGCCTGGCCTGGACCAGCATGGGTGGCGCAACCCTGCCGATCGAAGCGACCCGCATTCACACCTTGAACCGCGGCTTCAAGCTGACCGGGCAATTGGGTGATGTCATGAAGGAGTCGGCAGAAATCGCCTACAGCTACGTCAGCGCTAACCTGTCGAAATTCGGTGGCGACGCGAAGTTCTTTGATGAGGCGTTCGTGCATGTACACGTTCCCGAGGGCGCAACCCCGAAGGACGGCCCCAGCGCGGGCGTGACCATGGCCAGTGCCCTGCTGTCACTGGCGCGTAATCAGGCGCCGAAGAAAGGTGTCGCCATGACCGGCGAACTGACACTGACCGGGCACGTGCTACCCATCGGTGGTGTGCGTGAAAAGGTCATTGCATCCCGTCGCCAGAAAATCCACGAACTGATCCTGCCGGAGCCCAATCGTGGCAACTTCGAGGAACTGCCGGATTACCTCAAGGAGGGCATTACCGTGCACTTCGCCAAGCGCTTTGCGGATGTAGTGAAAGTGCTTTTCTAGAGGTTGATGCAGCGCGGCCACCCGCGCTGCTTCTCGTTCCTGCGCCCCAGCGTGGGAACGTAGCTCTGGACGCGCTGCGTCATATCCCGAGCAGGACACCTGCCGTACTCCCCCATAAAACCCTGATCGGTTATCCTTGCGCATCGTTTCGCAATACCGGAACTTGCCATGACTCCTGCCCGTTTTATTGCACCGTTAAGCCTCGCGCTGCTGACGGCCTGTGCTCAGACGCCGAAAAGCATCGTTTCCATCGACTCGCAAAGCGACTGCCCTCTGGCACTCAAGACCGGCCAGACGCTGATCCTGACACTGCCCAGCAATCCAACCACCGGCTTTCGCTGGCTGACCCAGAACCCCGCGCAGAATATCCTGCGAAGCCTGGGCCCTGAGGTGTACGCCAATGCCGAAACCAAGGAAATGGTCGGCAGCGGCGGGCAATCCGTGTGGCGCTACAAGGCAACCGACGCCGGGACCGGAAGGCTGATGATGACCTACCAGCAGCCTTGGGCGCCGGAAGTCCCACCGGAGCAGACATTCGAGTGCGCAATCACGGTGGACTGACGCATTGTCCACCGCAGGTTAGACAACACGCACTGCACCATGCATCCCGGCGACAACTTGGCTAGAATGCCCGCCTTTCAAAGCCTTCGCCGGAACTGCCGTGAGCAAAGAACCCGACCGTATTTTCGCCCAGCCTCTGGCCCAGGTGCCTGATTTCGCCTTCAACGAAGACGTCGTGCGGGTATTCCCGGACATGATCAAGCGCTCGGTGCCCGGTTACCCGACGATTGTCGAGAACCTCGGCGTGCTGGCCGCGCAGTTCGCCCAGCCGCGCACCGTTCTGTATGACCTGGGGAGTTCTTTGGGCGCGGTCACTCAAGCGTTGCGTCGGCATGTGCGCGGTGAAGGCTGCGAGGTCATCGCGATCGACAACTCCAGCGCGATGGTCGAACGCTGCCGTGAATATCTCAACGCGCAGAACTCCATGTTTCAGGAGTTGCTGCCAGTACAGGTCGTCGAAGGCGATATCCTGGCACTGGAGTTCAAGCCCGCCTCGGTGGTGGCGCTGAACTTTACCCTGCAATTCATCGCCCCCGAACAGCGTCTGGCCCTGCTTGGCCGTATTCGTGACGCGCTGGTGCCAGGCGGTGCGCTGATCCTCTCGGAGAAACTGCGTTTCAACGATGAGCAGGAACACGCGCTGCTGACTGACCTGCACGTTGCCTTCAAACGCGCCAACGGCTACAGCGATCTGGAGATTTCCCAGAAACGCAGCGCCATCGAAAACGTCATGAAACCCGACAGCCTTGAAGAACACCGCCAACGCCTGCTCGCCGCCGGTTTCTCCAAGGTGGTGCCGTGGTTTCAGTGCCTTAACTTTGCCTCGTTGATTGCCCTGCCATGATTGATCTCGCCCCCCTTGTCCGTCGTCTGGCGGGCACCCCTCTGGCTGAATGGGCCAATGGCCTGCAAGCACAACTCGACACCAAAATGAGCAAAGGCCACGGCGACCTGCAGCGCTGGCAGAGCGCGCTCGACGCCCTGCCGGACCTGCAGGCCGACAAGGTAGACCTGACCGACAGTTTCACCCTGCAAGCCGATTGCGACGGTGAAACCCGCACCGTGCTGCGCAAGGCGTTGCTGGGCTTGTCGCCGTGGCGCAAGGGACCGTTCAACGTGTTCGGCGTGCATATCGATACTGAATGGCGCTCGGACTGGAAGTGGTCACGGGTATCTCCGCACCTCGACCTGAAGGGCAAGCGTGTTCTGGACGTCGGTTGCGGCAACGGTTACTACCAGTGGCGCATGCTCGGCGCGGGCGCCGACTGTGTGATCGGTGTGGACCCTAACTGGCTGTTCTTCTGTCAGTTCCAGGCCATGCAGCGCTACCTCCCCGACCTTCCCGCCTGGCACCTGCCCTTCGCACTTGAAGACCTGCCGGCCAGTCTGGAAGGCTTCGACACAGTGTTTTCTATGGGCGTGCTGTATCACCGCAAATCGCCG
This sequence comes from Pseudomonas tremae, assembly GCF_001401155.1. Classification (GTDB taxonomy): domain Bacteria; phylum Pseudomonadota; class Gammaproteobacteria; order Pseudomonadales; family Pseudomonadaceae; genus Aquipseudomonas; species Aquipseudomonas tremae. Next base: position 142,739 of record NZ_LJRO01000024.1, on the reverse strand, counting down.
ATCGACCATTTGCTGGCACTTAAAGACTGCCTGGTCAAAGGTGGCGAACTGGTGATGGAGACCTTGGTGATACCGGGCGACGTGCATCAGGTACTGGTGCCTGAAGACCGTTACGCGCAAATGCGCAACGTATGGTTTCTGCCATCAGTACCTGCGCTGGAGCTGTGGATGCGTCGCGCAGGGTTCACCGACGTGCGCTGCGTCGACGTCAGCCATACAACGGTGGAAGAACAGCGCAGCACCGAGTGGATGCGCTTTCAGTCACTGGGCGACTACCTTGACCCCGCTGACCACAGCAAAACCGTCGAAGGCCTGCCCGCGCCGATGCGTGCGGTGATCGTGGGACGCAAGCCTTGATGAATCGCTTATCTGGCAGCCGCGACAATCAGCGCTTTCATCTCTGACACCGCTGCCTTGAAGCCAACGAACAGTGCATGGGCCACCAGTGCGTGACCGATGTTCAGTTCGTTGATGCCCTTGATCGCAGCCACTGCCTCGACGTTGTGATAGTGCAGGCCGTGACCGGCGTTGACTATAAGCCCCTGAGCGAGGCCAAACGCCACACCATCGGCAACCCGTTGCAGTTCTTCGGCCACTTCGGTGGGGGTCTGTGCATCGGCATAACGGCCGGTGTGCAGTTCGATGGCTGGCGCGCCGACACGTTTTGACGCGGCGATCTGGCGTTCGTCAGCATCGATAAACAGCGAGACCTCACAGCCGATCCTTGCCAGCCGCTCGACCGCCGCCTTGATCCGCGCCTCCTGCCCGGCAACATCCAGCCCGCCTTCGGTGGTCAGTTCCTGGCGTGTTTCCGGCACCAGGCAGATATGCGCAGGACTAATGCGCTCGGCAAACGCGAGCATTTCTTCTGTCACGCCCATTTCGAAGTTCATGCGGGTCTGCAGCACGTCCTTGAGCAGCAGCACGTCGCGCTCCTGAATATGCCGGCGGTCTTCACGCAGGTGAACGGTAATCCCGTCCGCGCCCGCTTCTTCGGCGTCCAGCGCCGCTTTCACAGGGTCCGGGTAACGTGTGCCGCGGACCTGACGCAGAGTGGCCACGTGATCAATGTTCACGCCAAGAAGGATGCGGGTGCTTTGGGTCACGGTTGTCTCCAGAAAATGTGCGAGCTGATTGCTTGAAACTCGGGGCTATTTGAAACCGACAGATAAAACAGAGCATAAAGCCTGATCAAGGCTTGCGAAACAGTTCACGACTAACCAGCGGCCGCCCGCCGAGATGCACGGCCAGCGCCTGACGCATCAGACGTTTGGCCGCCGACAAGGCACCCGGAACGCTCCAGTCTGCCTCGGACATCGCCAACAGTTCGACGCCTTGAAACAGACCGGGCTGGAGCAGGTAAACGCGCTCGAGGCCGGCATCCACTTGCAGGCGGTACATGCCATCGACCGCCAGCGGATCACCATTGATATCGGCGTCCATGGCAAAGCCGTAGCCGAGGTCATCCAGCAACCGCCATTCAAACGAACGCAGCAACGGCTCCAGCGGACGGCCAAGCGCAAGCGCAATCAGCGTAGCGGCATAGTGATCGAATACAGCAGGGTGCGGGTCTTCGGCGGGTAGCAGGCGAATCAGCAATTCGTTGAGGTACATGCCACTGAACAGGGCTTCGCCGGTCATCCAGGTCGCAACGCCTGCACTTTCCATGCGACCGACATTTTTCAGTTCGCCGCGACCACGAAACTCGACTTCAAGCGGCACAAACGGACGTGCCAGCGAGCCGGCCTTGCCTTTGGCACTGCGCAACACGGCACGCAGGCGGCCCTGCGGGGTCAGGAAATCGACCAGTGCGCTGTTTTCACGGTACGCACGGCTATGGAGCACATAAGCAGGTTGGCCGGTGGGCGTGCTCATCAGGCGGGCTCGGAAGAGAAAGGTTCGCCCGACCGCAGAAGGTTCGGGCGGAGGACAGCTTAAAGGTCGGCGTAGCCCAGAGAGCGCAGTGCGCGCTCGTCATCGGACCAGCCACCCTTGACCTTGACCCACAGGTTGAGCATGACCTTGGAGTCGAACAGCAGCTCCATGTCGCGACGGGCATCACTGCCAATACGCTTGATGCGGTCGCCCTTGTCGCCAATGATGATCTTCTTCTGCCCGTCACGCTCGACGAGAATCAGAGCGTGAATGTGCAGCGTACGACCCTGCTGCTTGAACTCTTCGATTTCGACGGTGATCTGGTAAGGAAGCTCGGCACCCAGTTGGCGCATGATCTTTTCGCGAACCAGCTCGGCAGCCAGAAAACGGCTGCTGCGGTCGGTAATCTGATCTTCAGGGAAAAAGTGATCGTTCTCTGGCAGATGGGTAGCGATCAGGCTTTCCAGCGCTTCCAGGTTATGCCCGTGCTGTGCCGAGATCGGCATGATTGAAGCATTCGGGAGTTGGCCTTGCAGCCACTCCAGATGCGGCATCAGATCACTTTTGTCTTCGATGCGATCAGTCTTGTTGATCGCCAGAATGACCGGGCCTTCCACGTACTGAACTCGCTCCAGGACCATTTGGTCCTCGTCGGTCCAGCGAGTGCGGTCGACCACGAAGATCACCACATCGACGTCTTTCAACGCCGCCGAAGCGGTCTTGTTCATGTAGCGGTTAAGCGCTTTTTCGCCATTCTTGTGCATGCCGGGGGTGTCGACATAGATCGCCTGCACGGCGCCCTCTGTCTTGATGCCCAGCATGTTGTGGCGGGTGGTCTGCGGCTTGCGCGAGGTGATCGCCAGCTTCTGACCCAGAATATGGTTGAGCAGCGTGGACTTGCCTACGTTAGGACGGCCGACGATGGCAACATAGCCACAGCGTGTTGCGGTTGTATCATTCATGACCGTTCTCCACGCCCAGGGCGATAAGTGCTGCTGCGGCGGCTACCTGTTCGGCAATCCGGCGGCTGACACCCTGTCCTCGGCTTTTTTCATTCAATAGGTTGATCTCGCATTCGACGAAAAACGTCCGGCAATGCGGCTCGCCCTGGATATCCACCACCTCGTAACGCGGCAAATCACAGGCCCGCGACTGAAGAAACTCCTGCAGTCGGGTCTTGGGGTCCTTGTTGGTGTCCACCAGCGTAAGGCTGTCGAACTCGGTCGTCAGCCAGGCCAGCACGCGTTCGCGCGCCGCTTCCATGCCTGCGTCAAGATAGATCGCCCCGATCAGCGCCTCGAGGGCGTCGGCCAGGATAGATTCACGACGGAAACCACCGCTTTTCAGCTCGCCAGAGCCAAGACGCAGGTACTCGCCCAGATCGAAGCCACGCGCCAGCAGTGCCAGGGTTTCGCCCTTGACCAGACGCGCCCGCAAACGTGACAGCTGCCCTTCGCGCGCCTGAGGAAAACGCTCGAACAACGCCTCGCCCGCTACAAAGTTGAGAATCGCATCGCCGAGAAATTCCAGCCGCTCATTGTTGCGACCGGCAAAACTGCGATGGGTCAGGGCCAGGATCATCAGCTCCTGATCCTTGAAGGTATAGCCGAGCTGACGCTCAAGGCGGCTCAAGGATACGCTCACGGTTTACCCACACTGAATTGCTTGTCGAACTTCAACACCAGATCGATGTTCTGGAACCAGGGTTCACGCTGCTCATAATTCAAATGAGCCTTGAACGCATTGTTCTCCACCGTCACTTTCAACGCCTTGTTCAAATCTATATCCCGAATACTGTTGACCTGCATGTTCTTACCGACATAACCGTAAAATTCGTCGACCGTGGTGATGTCCAGGGTCTGATTGGTGTCGACCGCTTCGATGATTTTTTTCATCGTCATATAGTCGAGGTAGTGCGGAACCAGCTTGAAGGCCGTGGTGGTTGCAAACGCGACCAGCGCCAGAACCAAAAGCCATCCCACGAACGAAAAACCTTTTTGAGAACCAGAGAACTTCATGTTCGACCTCAAAGGTGGACAGCCTGCCCGAGCGGGCCGGCGAATCGTTCAGCGGTTTCCCGTCAGCCCGAAATGACAAACGGCGCTGCTTATGGCAGCGCCGCATCGATTACTTGATCAACCCTACGCGTGCAAAATTAGGGAAGTGGCTCAACTTGGGTTCCGGCCAGCTCATCCAGACAGCGAAGGCCTTGCCCACGATGTTCTTGTCCGGAACCATGCCCAGCTCGTCCTTGGGAATGTTGGGATCATCCCAGTAACGACTGTCATTGGAGTTGTCGCGATTGTCGCCCATCATGAAGTAGTGCGCGGCCGGCACTGTCCACTCGCTGTCAGGCGGCGCACGGTAACGGCTCATTTCCTGGCGGATCTGGTGCTCTACAGCGCCCAGTTGCTCGTCGTAAAGTTCAGCGCTGCCCAGTGTACCGGGCTCGGTGCCGATCAGCTTCTTGGCCACCAGCTCGCCATTGATGAACAGGCGCTTGTCGCTGGTGTAGCGGATGCGATCACCTGGCAGACCGACCACGCGCTTGATGTAATTGACGCTCGGGTCGCTCGGGTAGCGAAAGACCATCACGTCGCCACGCTGCGGATCACCGATCTCGATCACTTTCTGGTCCAGAACCGGCAGGCGAATACCATACGCGAACTTGTTGACCAGAATGAAATCACCCACATCCAGCGTCGGCTTCATGGAACCCGAAGGGATCTGGAACGGCTCGACCAGAAACGAACGAAGCACCAGCACGATGAACAGCACCGGAAAGAACGATTTGCCGTATTCAACCAGCAACGGCTCCTTGTTCAAGCGCTCGACGACAGCAATGTCAGGTTCTCCGACGCTTCCCTGATAGTTGGAAATGGCGACCCGGCGACGAGGCGCGAGGATGACCAGATCAATCAGTGCAAGCACGCCACAGACGAAGACAGCGATGACCAACAACAGCGGGAAATTTAGTGACATAGGACCTGACTATTCCAACCTGAGCACGGCAAGGAAGGCTTCCTGTGGAATTTCCACGTTGCCGACCTGCTTCATGCGTTTCTTACCGGCCTTTTGCTTTTCCAGCAATTTACGCTTGCGGCTGACGTCACCGCCGTAGCATTTGGCCAATACGTTCTTTCTAAGCGCCTTGACGGTAGTCCGGGCCACGATCTGACCGCCAATGGCGGCCTGAATTGCCACGTCGAACATCTGTCGAGGGATCAGCTCTTTCATCTTCTCGGTCAACGCACGTCCTTTGTAGTGCGCGTTGTCACGGTGAACGATCAGCGCCAGTGCATCGACCTTCTCGGCGTTGATCAGCACATCGAGCTTGACCAGGTTAGCCGATTGGTAACGATCAAAATGATAATCCAGGGAAGCATAACCGCGGCTGACAGACTTGAGACGATCGAAGAAGTCGAGAACGACTTCGTTCATTGGCAAATCGTAGCTCACCTGAACCTGGGTGCCGAGGAACAGCATGTCATGCTGAACGCCGCGCTTTTCGATGCACAACGTAATGACGTTGCCCAGGTGCTCCTGCGGCACAAGAATATTTGCCCGAACGATGGGTTCGCGCATGTCTTCGATGGCCGACAGGTCCGGCAGCTTCGACGGGTTGTCGACGTAGACTGTCTCGCCGGTCTTCAGCAGCAACTCGAAGATAACGGTGGGTGCGGTGGTGATCAGGTCGAGGTTGTACTCGCGCTCCAGACGCTCCTGGATGATCTCCATATGGAGCATGCCCAGGAAGCCACAACGGAAGCCGAAGCCCAGTGCGTCCGAGCTTTCAGGCAGATACTGCAGCGAAGAATCGTTCAGCGTAAGCTTTTGCAGCGCCTCGCGGAAGTCTTCGAAATCGTCCGAACTGACCGGAAACAGGCCCGCGTAGACCTGCGGCTGAATACGTTTGAAGCCGGGCAGCATGTCCACATCAGGCGTGGTGCTGAGGGTCAGGGTATCGCCGACAGGCGCGCCGTGAATGTCCTTGATGCCTGCAATGATGAAGCCTACTTCACCGGCTTTCAGATCAACGGTTGCCGTGTGCTTGGGGTTGAACACCCCGACGCTGTCGACCAGATGCATCTTGCCGGTGGATTTGACGAGGATCTTGTCACCCTTGCGTACGCGGCCATGACGCACACGCACCAGCGACACAACGCCCAGGTAGTTGTCGAACCACGAGTCGATGATCAACGCCTGCAGCGGATCTTCGATGTTGCCGGTCGGTGGCGGAATGGTCGCTACCAGACGCTCGAGCACCTCATCCACGCCCATGCCGCTCTTGGCGCTGCACGCCACGGCATCGGTGGCATCAATGCCGATGATCTTTTCGATTTCTTCCTTGACGCGGTCCGGGTCAGCCTGGGGCAAATCCATCTTGTTCAGCACCGGCATGACCTCAAGGCCCTGCTCGATGGCGGTGTAGCAGTTGGCGACCGATTGGGCTTCAACGCCCTGACCGGCATCGACCACCAGCAATGCACCTTCGCACGCGGCGAGAGAACGGCTGACTTCATAGGTGAAGTCCACGTGCCCCGGGGTGTCGATGAAGTTCAGCTGGTAGGTGATTCCGTCTTTGGCCTTGTAGTACAACGTAACGCTATGGGCCTTGATGGTGATCCCGCGCTCGCGCTCGAGATCCATGGAGTCGAGCACCTGGGCTTCCATTTCGCGCTCGGACAAGCCGCCGCACATTTGAATGAAGCGGTCGGCCAGCGTCGACTTGCCATGGTCAATGTGGGCGATGATGGAGAAATTGCGGATATGACTCAAATCACTCACGGATCAACACTCAAAAAGGTTGCAGGCAGATTGCCCGCCGAAAAATAGCCGGGAATTGTACCTGAACTAAGCAAGAGGCGTCACGCTCGCAGGCACCCGGATCGGGGCAGTGCAAACAATCAGCCACAAAAAAGGGTGGCCGCAGCCACCCTTCCCGGTCACATCAGCCCGTTACTCGGACAGTTTGAAGGTGATAAAGGTCGCACGACCCTGACGCAGGACGCGCATCGAGACCGAGCGATCCTTGGGCAGGCTTTTCGCCACATCGGTAAATTGCTTGCCGGACATGATCGCCTGATTGTTCAGGTGAGTGATCACGTCACCCGGCTGCAAACCGATCAGGGACGCCGGACCGCCAGTGACTTCCTTGATTGCCACGCCACCTTTGATGTCCAGGTTTTTTTTCTGCTCGGCGGTCAGTTCGATCACCGAAACACCCAGACGATTGCTGCTGCGCTCGGCACCGGAGCCCGGGATGTCACCCATCTCCTGACCTTCATCAGGCAGCGCGCCCACGGTCACCGTCAGCTTTTGACGCTTGCCGTCGCGAATCACTTCAAGCTCGGCCTTGCTGCCGTCCTTGAGATTGCCGATCAAGTGCGGCAGGTCAGCCGACATGATGACTGGCTGGCCGTTGGCGCTGAGAATAACGTCGCCTACCTGCAAACCACCCTTGGCAGCCGGGCCATCTTCAAGCACCTGTGCAACCAGTGCGCCGGCAGGCTTGTCCAGACCGAACGATTCAGCGAGGTCCTTGTTCACTTCCTGAATGACTACGCCCAGCCAGCCACGGCTGACTTTGCCACTGGCCTTGAGCTGGTTGGCCACATCCATCGCGACATCGATCGGAATGGCGAAAGACAGCCCCATGAAGCCGCCGGAGCGAGTGAATATCTGCGAGTTGATCCCGACCACTTCGCCAGCCATGTTGAACAGCGGACCACCCGAGTTACCCGGATTGATCGCCACGTCGGTCTGAATGAAAGGCACATAGGTATCGTTTGGCAGACTGCGACCCTTGGCGCTGACGATACCTTTGGTCACCGAATGGTCGAAACCGAACGGCGAACCTATCGCGAGCACCCACTCGCCCACTTTGAGCGTGTTCGAGTTGCCCAGCTTGGCAGTCGGCAGGTCTTTGCCCTCGATTTTCAGGACCGCAACGTCGGTACGCGGATCGGTGCCCACCAGCTTGGCTTTCAGCTCGCTGCGATCGGACAGGCGCACCAGAATCTCATCGGCGCCATCGATCACGTGGTTGTTGGTCAGAACATAGCCATCAGGGGAGATGATGAACCCCGAACCCAGCGATTGAGCCTCACGCTGGCGATCCCCCTTCCCCACTCCCGGCGGGCGGGAACCCGGCGGCATGCTGCGTTCGAGAAACTCGCGCAGCACTGGCGGCAAGCCTTCCAGATCAGGCATCTGCTGATTGGCAACGGCGCGGTCCGGCAATTTCTGACGAGTACTGATATTCACCACTGCAGGCGATGCCTGTTCGACCAGACCGGTAAAGTCCGGCAGGTTCTCGGCCTGAGCCGTGGCGACCTGACCGAGCATCAGCACGGCGGCAATCAATGAGAAATAAGACTTCATGCGTGGTATCGACATACGGCTCCCGTTGGTAACGAGCAAATTAAGCAGTACAGAGCAACTGACTCAGCAACCTTGAGCAGTAACGCTCATTCCAGAGTCAGATATAGGGCCCACGAACGACAAAGGCCAGAGCTGCGAGGCTGTGACCTATAGAAAAAAATCGGATTTTTTGCAACTCGCAAACCTCACCAAACATTTCAGTATCTCGCGCAAGGCCAGTTTGACTGCGGTCTGGCGGCTCATTGAACCGAAGATGAAAACTTTTACATCCCGCGACCGGGCTGCTTCAAGTCTATTTCTTTGCTGACTCTTCATCACCGCGCATCGACAGCGCAATACGCTCGGCGGTACCCATCGGCACTTCTCCGACGACCGTCATCATCATGTCGCCCTGAGGCGTAGTGAGACGACGTGAGACTGCCACGGTAGGGCCTAGCTGAGTGCGAATATCCGACGAAGAACTGCCTTTCACCGCTTCAATGAACACCGAGAAGCTCGCCAGACCATCGCCATACGTCAGACGAGTCACTGGTGACTGGCTTGCGCCGTCCTTGCGGACACCGCTACTGCTTAACTCAAAACCTGGCGGCAGCCAGTCAGAATGCCAGGCCACAGGGCTGGTAGTAGGCTCAGGCTTGGCTTTCGGAGCAGATACGGCTTTGCAATCGGCGCTGGCATTGAGCGCCTGTTCGGTCAAGACACTGGCTGTATCGAGGTCGGTGAACTGGAAACGCTCAAGCAGTTGCCCTCGTTCGCTCAATAAGAGTGATTTGAGCAAGAGCCCGGTTTCGTTATCCAGATGCAGCTCGAGACCGTATCGGTGCTGATCTTTGGGCGTTACTGCAACGATTGTCGTCTGGCGACCCGCCACTCTGGATTTGCCGACTATTTTCATGTCGTACCAGGCAGAAAGTCTTTTGACATCAAACGCGCGAGAGGTAGAGACAGGCGGGTTGACGACACCCGCTTCAAGCGTACCGCTGACGCACTGAGTAAGCCCGCCAACACGTACCACTTCTTGAGCAGAGCCATCGAGTTGCAGCAAACGCTCCTGAACCTTGCCATCCGCTATGCGGTGCCAGATCCGGTGCGTAGAAAAACTACCGTTACGTTCGTAGACGAACGTACCCTGATAGCTTTGTTGCTGGTCAACCCTGGCAAGACGATTGATTGCGTCTTGCGCATCATCAGCGTGTACCGGGAGGGCAAGCCATCCACCAAATAGTAGCGGCAGCAGAGGGACGGCTCGCATGATCCTCCTTAACGGTTTTCCAGGCTCGCAGCGCGTGCATATGGCAGCGCGCTTTCAGTGCCTTTCAGCGCAGCTTCCTGTGCATGCTGACGCAGGTAACCCGGCAAACGCTGATCGGCTTCGCCAGCGCCCTGCAGTACACCATTGGCCATCGGACCAGGTGCTTGCTCGGCACTTTCAGTGTAACCGGCCAGAACTGCAGGACCCTTGACTTGCGGGACCGTCAGGTTGGCAGGCTGCTGAGTCTGCTGAGCAAGTTGCGCCCCTGCAATGTCGTCCTGATTGTACAGACGGACACCAGCAAGAACGGCAACAGTAACCGATGCTGCTACAGCCAGGCGACCCAGCGTACGCCAAGGACCACGTGCAACCTTCAGCGGGCTGACTTCATCGGCGATAGCGGCAGACACAGCAGCCGAAATATCCAGATGAGGGAGCAACAGCTCTTTGTGCATGGCTGCGCGGGCAACCTGATAACGCGACCAGGTGGCGCGAGTGTCGGCATCGTCAATGGCATTTAATACCCGACGTAATTCCAGTTCGTCCGCTTCGTTATCCAATACCGCGGACAGCGATTCCTGCAGGGCTTCACGACTCATGGCGGGTTCCTCTCTTGGGCTATCGCCGCTGTCTCAGGATTCCTGCAACAACGGCTGCAGGGCTTTATCGATGGCTTCCCGAGCGCGAAAGATCCGAGAGCGCACGGTACCAACTGGACACTGCATGACGCTCGCAATGTCTTCATAACTCAGACCATCGAATTCACGTAAAGTTAGTGCGGTACGTAAATCTTCCGGGAGAAGCTGGATGGTCCGATGGACGGTGCCCTCGATCTCATCCCTTAGCAATGCGCGCTCCGGCGACTCGATGTCCTTGAGGCCATGATCGCCATCGTAGAACTCCGCGTCTTCAGACCTGACATCGCTATCCGGTGGACGACGACCTCTCGACACCAGATAGTTTTTCGCCGTGTTAATGGCAATGCGATACAGCCATGTGTAAAAAGCACTGTCACCGCGAAAGTTTCCGAGCGCCCGATAAGCCTTTATAAAAGCCTCTTGCGCAACATCCTGAGCCTCATGGGTGTCGTGCACAAACCGCACGATCAACCCTAGAATTTTGTGCTGATATTTCAACACCAACAGATCAAATGCTCGCGTGTCGCCGGCTTGTACCCGCTCGACAAGCTGCTGATCCTCTTCCTGGGTTAGCATGAACACTCCTCGTTAAGCTTGAAGGAGCGTTGCAACTGATATTTCTCAGGCTCGCAAACATAGACTCGGGCTTTTCGCAAAAGTTCTCCCCCTTCCAGCAAGTTTCCTGCAGACCATCATAAACGCCTGCACGAAAAACGCAGCGCGACAAAGTCGGCTGCGCGAATAATCTTGTCGTCGGCTCGCAGTTGATGATCACTTATCTAACCCTGCAAAACGACGCTGTTCCTTTATAGGCAACCTGCTATTGAGTCTGGTTCTCATGAAAAAGTTCCATATACACAATTGCAGGGGTGAGCAGCACATTGTACGAAACGCCCTGAAATCAATGCACTGGCGCATGTCCAGTGACGATTCAAAGGGAAAACAATATGCAGGACGCTCAGGACTGGAGCACAATCCGGACCCGCCGTGGTCTCACATTGCCATGTAGGCGCGGCTATTGTGCCGTTACACCCATACTTATACTAGTAGCCGCCAAGGGCAGAATTCATAGATGAGTCGATATTTTCAGCACGACGTACTGGTAATTGGCAGTGGCGCTGCCGGATTGAGCCTGGCGCTGAACCTCCCCGACCACCTGCGGATTGCAGTTCTGAGCAAAGGAGATCTGTCCAATGGCTCGACCTTCTGGGCGCAGGGTGGAGTGGCGGCGGTGCTGGATGACACAGATACAGTGCAGTCCCACGTTGAAGACACGCTGAATGCCGGCGGCGGCCTGTGCGACGAGGACGCTGTTCGTTTTACGGTCGAGCACAGCCGCGAAGCGATTCAATGGCTGATCGATCAGGGCGTCCCGTTCACCCGCGACGACAAAGCAGAGGCCGATGAAAGCAGCTTTGAGTTTCACCTGACCCGTGAAGGCGGCCATAGCCACCGCCGAATCATCCACGCTGCAGACGCAACAGGAGCGGCGATTTTCCGGACGCTGCTCAAACAGGCACGCAAGCGACCCAATATCGAGCTGCTGGAGCAACGCGCCGCGATTGATCTGATCACCGAACGCCGCCTTGGGCTCGAAGGCCAGCGTTGCCTGGGGGCCTATGTTCTGGATCGCAACAGCGGCGAAGTGGACACTTATGGCGCGCGCTTTACCATTCTGGCTTCGGGAGGCGCCGCCAAGGTCTACCTGTACACCAGCAACCCGGACGGCGCGTGCGGCGACGGCATTGCGATGGCCTGGCGCTCCGGTTGCAGGGTGGCAAACCTTGAGTTCAACCAGTTCCACCCGACCTGCCTGTATCACCCGCAGGCCAAGAGCTTTTTGATCACCGAAGCACTGCGCGGTGAAGGCGCGTACCTCAAGCTGCCCAACGGCGAGCGTTTTATGCCGCGATTCGACGAGCGCGCAGAACTCGCCCCTCGCGACATCGTTGCCCGGGCAATCGATCACGAAATGAAGCGGCTGGGCATCAATTGCGTCTATCTGGACATCAGTCACAAGCCGGAAGCATTCATCAAATCGCACTTCCCGACCGTCTACGAGCGCTGTTTGGAGTTTTCCATCGACATCACTCGCCAGCCGATCCCAGTCGTCCCGGCAGCGCATTACACCTGTGGCGGCGTGATGGTCGACAGCAACGGGCACACCGATGTGCCAGGCCTGTACGCTATCGGCGAGACCAGTTTCACCGGCCTGCACGGTGCCAACCGCATGGCCAGCAACTCACTGCTGGAGTGCTTCGTCTATGCCAGATCGGCGGCGACGGACATCGAGCAGCAACTGGCTGATGTGCGCATGCCAACCGACCTGCCAGCCTGGGACGCAAGCCAGGTCACCGACTCGGACGAAGACGTGATCATTGCCCACAACTGGGATGAATTGCGGCGCTTCATGTGGGATTACGTCGGTATCGTGCGCACCAACAAACGTCTGCAACGCGCTCAGCACCGCGTGCGATTGCTGCTGGACGAAATTGACGAGTTCTATAGCAACTACAAGGTCAGCCGCGACCTGATCGAGCTGCGCAACCTGGCTCAGGTCGCCGAACTGATGATCCGCTCGGCCATGCAGCGCAAAGAGAGCCGCGGCCTGCATTACACGCTGGACTACCCTGACCTGCTGCCCGAAGCATTGGACACTATTCTGGTGCCGCCCACTTACGCCGGCTGAATTTGAGGCGCACACGCAGGCGTCGATGAATGTCGGAGCTCAGCGCGTCACCCGGTATGCAACAGCTTTTTATCGATCGGGATGGCCTGCCGTTGACGATCAAGCGAAAGCGCAATACCACCACCGGCGGCAGTGCCAGGCTGTCTGGGCATAACTGCACTGGCTGCCAGCCGCTACGCTCGCTCCACAAATGCCAGCCCTGTTGATCGCGCCTCAGCGCACGGAACGCTGTAGGGTGGCTGAACAGAACTGACCTGGGCAGCGACCATGCTGCATGCGCCATACACATCAGCACCCCTGCCATGACAAGCCACCAGTCGATGTCCAGCCACAACAGGGCGCTCAGCGCCAATACCTGAACAGCAAGATAAGCAGTCAACAGCAGGCGCGACGCCTGCCAGTGACACTCGAAGTAATCATTCAGGCTGGACACGGTCCAGAATCATGCGAACCATACGCTGCAATTCAGCGTCCTCGGACTCGGCGCGCTGCATGAACCAGCCGAACATGTCCTGATCCTCACAGGTCAGCAGGCGACGATAAAGATCGCGATCCACGTCGTTCAGATGCGGGTAGACCTCGCGGACAAATGGCACCAGCAGCACATCCAGTTCAAGCATGCCACGGCGGCTGTGCCAGTAAAGGCGGTTGAGTTCAACGTCTTCGACCATGGAGCGCTCCTCAAAGTAGGCTGCAAGTATACAGCCGCAAGACAGTCACGCGAATATCGCAATGGTCGCAGCAGTTTTCATGTACCCGTATGCATAACCTCGACTCGGCACTATGATGTGTCCCCGGACTTTTTTCCCAATCTGCGATGACCATGGCCCACACAGCTTTTTTCTGCACGCTATCCCATGAGGGCGTTCTCGCCGTTCGCGGCGTGGATGCCGGCAAGTTTCTTCAGGGGCAGTTGACGTGCAACCTCAATTACCTGAATGAAGACAGGTCCAGCCTCGGTGCGCGCTGCACGCAAAAAGGCCGGATGCAGTCGAGTTTTCGCATCGTCTTCGACGGCGACGGTTGCCTGCTGGCAATGGCCAGCGAGCTGATCGAGGCGCAATTGCTGGACCTGCGCAAATACGCAGTGTTCTCCAAATCGAAACTGACGGATGAAAGCTCAGCCTGGGTGCGCTTTGGTCTGCAGGACGGGGATGGCGCACTGGTCAGCCTTGGCCTGGATCTGCCTCAGGAGACCGATGCGGTCGTACGAAGCCAGGACATGCTCGCGATTCGCGTCTCCCCTGCCCGCGCAGAACTCTGGGTGCGTGCCGAACAGGCCGACGACATCAGATCGCGACTGGCTTCACAGCTGGCAGAGGGCCCGCTGAACGACTGGCTGCTGGGTCAGGTACGCGCCGGCATCGGTCAGGTGTTCGGCAGCACCCGCGAAGAGTTCATCCCGCAGATGATCAACCTGCAGGCGGTCGGCGGTGTCAGCTTCAAGAAAGGCTGCTATACCGGTCAGGAAATCGTGGCGCGCATGCAATACCTCGGCAAACTCAAGCGCAGGCTTTACCGGCTGACCCTGCAGGGCGATCAGGTCCCGGAGCCCGGTACAGCTGTGTTTTCCCCTGTGCATGCCAGCGCCGTGGGCAATGTCGTCGTTGCTGCGCAGGCTGGTCAGGCAGTAGAACTGCTCGCTGTGTTGCAGGGCGACGCTGCCGAAAACGGTCGCATACACCTCGGCTCGCCCGAGGGTGCAGCATTGCAAATGAGCGACCTGCCCTACCAGCTGGACAGCAGACTCGAAACTCTGCGCTGAGCCCGACGAACACATTCAGGTTCCTACTGTCTTTAGAGCGATCCAGCGTGCACGCCGGCGCCCTCCGGGGCGCGTGAACAACGCTGGACACCCCCAACGGCTGCGAGAAGCAACATGAGCAAGATGGCTGACGAGGTGCAGAGGAACTTGATCAAGGCCATCGACAGAGATGCCTTGTTTCTGCCTACCCTGCCGGAAGTAGCACTGAAGATTCGCCTCGCCGCCGAAGACACTGAAATCAGTATTTCGGCCCTGAGCAAAGTCATCGGCAGCGACACAGCACTTTCTGCGCGCCTGATAAAGGTCGCGAACAGCCCCCTGCTGCGCCCGAATTTCGAAGTCAGCGACGTCAACACGGCGATACGGCGTCTTGGCGTCAACTACACCTGCAACCTGGCCATCGGTCTGGTCGTCGAGCAGATGTTTCACGCCAAATCACCTGTGATCGAGCAGAAGATGCGTGACATCTGGAAGCAAAGCCTGCAGGTCGCCGGCATCAGTTACACCCTGTGCCAGCGCTATACCCAGCTCAAACCCGATCAGGCGACGCTCGCCGGGCTGATTCACCTGATCGGCATTCTGCCGATCCTGACTTACGCTGAAGACCATTACGAGCTGCTGTCTGATCCGATCAGCCTCAACCACGTAATCGACAGCATTCATCCGGTCATTGGCGAGCGCCTGTTGCGCTCATGGGACTTTCCCGAGCCACTGTCATGCGTGCCGGGCCAATTCCAGAATTTCTCACGCATCTCCAGAACACCGGACTACACAGACCTGGTCCAGGTCGCGACAGTACACATCCACAAGAACACCGAGCACCCCTTCAGCCTCATCGAAATGACCGATCTGCCGGCCTTCAGCCAGCTAGGGCTTGCCAGGGCCGGTGACTTGCTGGATGCGCAGATGGACGAAGCCAAGAGCATGCTTTACTGACCTTGTCCGCCTCAGGACAGGGCAAAACTGACGCGTACCTTGAGCCCCCGCTCGGCACCGTCATGCAATGTGATCCTGGCCAGATGCGCGCGGCAGATCTCTCCCACGATGGCCAGACCAAGCCCCGCGCCGCTGCCCTGCTGGCCGCGACGGTAAAAACGTTCGAACACCCGCTCACGTTCATCAGCCGGGATGCCGGCCCCGTCATCTTCTACCTCAAGCACACCGGGCGCATAAACCCTCAGCACCACATTGCCGCCATGTGGCGTATGGGCCAAGGCGTTATCTATCAGGTTGCTCAGCAACTCGTTCAACAAGGTCGGCTCGCCCCGCAGCCAGACCGGCTCGTCCGCCTCCAGCGCCAGTGCGACACCGCGCGAGTGAGCCAGCGGCGCCATCGCCATGCCCAGCTCCCGGGCCAACTGGCTGAGGTCCAACTGCTGTGCCCCGCCTTCGGCAATTGCTCTGGCACCGTTTTCAATGCGTGCCAACGACAACAGTTGATTAGCCAGGTGCGTGAGTCGATCTGTGCCGAGTGCAGCCGACTCCAATGTGTTACGCCATTGTTGCGGGTCACGCTCGCGCAGGCCAAGCTCGACCCGCGCTTTCAGGGCCGCCAGAGGTGTGCGCAACTCATGCGCGGCGTCGGCAATGAACTGCGCCTGACGCTCGAATTGCACGCGTAATCGTTCGGTAAAGTGATTGAGCGCGCCCACCAGAGGGCGCAGTTCGTGCTGCACTTCAACCATGGGCAGCGAGCGCAGATCGTCCGGCTGGCGCTCTTCGACCGCCGTGCGCAGTCGCTCCAGCGGACGCAATGCCGCGCTGACCGTAAACCAGACCAGCAACAGTGCACCGCCACCCAGCATGCCCAGACGCAACAAAGTGTCGGCCATCAGACTGCGCGCCATGTTCTTGCGCGCTTCCTGGGTTTCTGCGACGCGGATTTCGGCAGTGCCATTCATGCCCGGGTCGGTCACTGGCTTGAGAAGGCTGACCACCCGCACGTCCTGGCCCTGATAGATGCCGTTATAAAACTTGGCCAGTGCCGGATAATCATCGGTGCGCAGGGTGCCGGGAGGCGGCGACGGCAGGTTTTCGTAACCCGAAATCAGCTTCTGGTGAATGTCGTTTACCTGATAGTAGATGCGCCCTTCGCTGTCGTAGGCAAAGGTGTCCAGCGCCACATACGGGATGTCGGCGCTCAGGGTTCCGTCACGCTGAGTCAACCCCGCCGCGATGGTACGGGCCGAGGCCAGCAGCGTACGATCATAGGCGGTATCGGCCACTTCGCGACCGTTCCAGTAAGCGCTCATGCCGCTGGCCAGCATCAGCACCACCAGCAGCAACGCCAGATTCCACAGCAGCCGCCAACGCAGGCTGTCGTTAATCATCGCGGTTTTCAAGCAAATACCCCAAGCCCCGGAAAGTCACGATGGCCACAGAGTGCCCATCGAGCTTCTTGCGCAGCCGATGAATATAAATTTCGATTGCGTCAGGGCTGGCTTCTTCATCCAGGCCGAACACCTGCGCCGCCACTTGCTCTTTACTCATTACCCTGCCAGGTCGTGCGATCAGCGCTTCCAGCACTGCCTGTTCGCGAGAGGTCAGAGTCAGTAGTTCGTCGCTCAGCGTGAAACGCCGCGTGTCCAGATCGTAGACCAACACCCCGCAACGCTGCTGTCGTTCGCCGCCCAGCACGCTGCGACGCAGCAAGGCCTTGACCCTGGCCTCGAGTTCGGAGAGTTCGAACGGTTTGGCCAGATAGTCGTCGGCCCCAAGATTCAGGCCATGAACCCGATCCTTGACGTCGCTGCGAGCTGTCAGCATCAGCACCGGGAGGTTTTTACTGCGTGCCCGCAAGCGGGCAAGAACTTCAAAACCGTCCATGCGCGGCAGCCCGACATCGAGAATGGCAACGGCATACTCCTCGCTGCTCAGCGCCAGATCGGCGGCTACGCCATCGTGCAGCACATCAACGGTCAAACCCGCTGCCTTGAGCGCCTGCGCGACACTTTCAGCCAATTGCAGATGATCTTCCACGAGAAGAACACGCATCGCCGTCTCCCGATAGTCACGGTTATTGTCAGTGTGTGTGGCAGCGGAGTTTACAGACAGACCGCCAGCTGTGAAGCACAGAAACGACTCATCTCCCTGGAATGGCGAATCGAAAGCCAGCTGAAAGGTTTGTGAAAGGTTGGTCGTTTAGCATCGCTACAAGGCCCGACCAAAGGGTACGTATAAAGCAGGCGCCCGGATGCGTCTGAAAAATAAAAACAATAAATCAGTAAACGGAGTCACACATGTCCAAGCCAGCCCAGGCTCGACCGTTCGTTGATCGCCTTTCATCCGCGAATGGCTCACTGCGAACACTCTCCCGATTGCCCCCTTCTCGAATCGCCACCACCACCTTCCGTAACCGCGATATTTTTCTGTCAGCGAACGGTGTCCCGTTGTACCCCTGACGAAAACGATTGTTGCCAGCTTCTTCTCTGATCAAAACACCCAAAAACAAAAAAATGGAGACTGAACATGAGATTTTCCCTGCGCCACATAGCGGCCACCGCCGGATGCATGCTGATTGCCAGCCAGTTGCTCGCTGAGCCAAGGCGCCCGGAGTGCATCGCTCCCGCGTCACCAGGCGGAGGCTTCGACCTGACCTGCAAGCTGATACAAAGCGCGCTGATCAACGAGAAGATTCTGACAACCCCCATGCGCGTGACCTACATGCCCGGCGGCGTCGGTGCAGTGGCCTACAACGCCGTGGTAGCTCAGCGCCCGGCAGATGCAGGCACGCTGGTCGCCTGGTCCAGCGGCTCATTGCTGAACCTGGCGCAAGGCAAATTCGGCCGTTTCGATGAAAACGCCGTGCGCTGGCTCGCCGCCGTAGGCACCAGTTATGGCGCTATCGCAGTCAAAAGCGACTCGCCCTATAAAAACCTCGACGACCTGGTCAAGGCGCTTAAAGCCGACCCGAGCAAAGTCGTGATCGGCTCCGGCGGTACGGTAGGCAGTCAGGACTGGATGCAGACTGCCCTGATCGCCAAAGCCGCTGGTATCAACCCGCGTGCGTTGCGCTACGTTGCACTGGAAGGTGGCGGCGAAATCGCCACCGCGCTGCTCGGCGGTCATATTCAGGTAGGCAGCACCGACATCTCCGACTCCATGCCGCACATTCTGAGCGGTGACATGCGCCTGCTTGCCGTGTTTGCCGACAAGCGCCTCGACGAGCCGGAAATGAAAGACATCCCCACCGCCAAGGAACAGGGCTACGACATCGTCTGGCCGGTGGTGCGGGGTTTCTACCTCGGGCCAAAGGTCAGCGACGAAGACTACAACTGGTGGAAAGCCTCGTTCGACAAGATTCTGGCCTCGGAAGACTTCGCCAAGCTGCGTGACCAGCGCGAGCTGTTCCCGTTCGCCATGACCGGCGCGGAGCTGGACACCTACGTCAAGAAGCAGGTAGCCGATTACAAATTGATGGCCAAGGAATTCGGCCTGATTCAGTAATCGAACACACTTGACTGACTATCGGTGGCGCCTGCACAGCGGGCGCGACTCAGGAGCTTCTCATGGTCATACAACGTATTTTCGCTGCCGTGCTGTTGTTGGCGTGCGCAGGCCTGGCCCTCATGGCCTGGCCTTATCAGGCGCCATTTTCCTACGAACCGGTCGGCCCTCGCGCCTTTCCCTTGTTGATGCTGGGGCTGATGGGCATCGCCCTGCTGTACCTGTTGATTCGCCCTACAGCCATTGTCCACACCGAAGAGGAACCTGCGCTGGATCGCGAAACGCTGGTCAAGATCGGCCTGTGCATTGTGTTGCTGCTGATCTTCGCCGGGTTGTTCGAACCGCTGGGCTTCATTCTCAGCAGCATTCTGATCGGCATTCCCATGGCGCGCCTGTACGGCGGGCGCTGGCTGCCCAGCGTCGTGGTGGTGATTCTGATGAGCGTCGGCCTTTACCTGCTGTTCGACAAGGCCATGGATGTCCCCTTGCCTTTGGGCCTGCTTCGCGTTCTGGAGAACTGACATGGATACTTTCAGCTACCTGGGCCAGGGCTTCGGCGTCGCGCTCACCCCGTACAACCTGATCACTGCGCTTTCCGGCACGCTGATCGGCACCGTCGTCGGCCTGCTGCCGGGGCTGGGACCGATCAACGGCGTGGCGTTGTTGATCCCTATAGCCTTTGCCTTGGGTCTGCCGCCCGAGTCGGCGCTGATTCTCCTTGCGGCTGTGTATCTGGGTTGTGAATACGGCGGACGGATCAGTTCGATCCTGCTGAACATTCCGGGCGAGGCGTCAACGGTCATGACCACCCTGGACGGTTACCCGATGGCCCGCCAAGGGCTGGCCGGGGTGGCCTTGTCGCTGTCGGCGTGGAGCTCGTTCATCGGCGCGTTCATCGCTACCTGCGGCATGGTGTTGTTCGCGCCGCTGCTCGCCAAATGGGCGATTGCTTTCGGCCCGGCGGAGTATTTCGTGCTGATGGTGTTTGCGATTGTCTGTCTGGGCGGCATGGCCGGTGACAGGCCACTCAAGACGTTCATCGCTGCACTGATAGGCTTGTTTCTCTCCGCAGTAGGCATAGACGCCAATAGCGGGGTGTACCGTTTCACAGGCGATAACATTCACCTGACGGATGGCATCCAGTTCGTGGTGCTGGTCCTGGGGTTGTTTTCGATCAGCGAAATTCTGCTGCTGCTGGAAAAAACCCATCGAGGTCAGGAGGCGGTCAAAGCCACCGGCCGCATGATGTTCAACTTCAAGGAAGCAGCCTCGGTTTTTGCAGTCAACATTCGTTGCGGGCTGCTGGGGTTTATCCTCGGCGTACTGCCGGGCGCCGGTGCAACGCTGGCCAGTGCGGTCGCCTACATGACCGAAAAACGTATCGCCGGTGCCAGTGGCAAGTTTGGCCAGGGTGACATGCGCGGTCTGGCCGCCCCGGAAACCGCCATCGGCGCCACGGCCTGTGGTGCGCTGGTGCCCATGCTGACGCTGGGCGTTCCTGGCTCCGGGACCACGGCAGTGATGATCGGCGCGTTGTCGCTTTACAACATCACGCCCGGCCCGATGTTGTTTCAGCAGCAACCGGATATCGTCTGGGGCCTGATCGCTTCGTTGTTCGTCGCCAACATCATGCTGGTGATTCTCAACATCCCGATGATCCGCATCTTCACCCGTATCCTCGCCGTGCCGAACTGGGCGCTGGTGCCGGTGATCGCGATCATCACCGGCATCGGTGTGTATGCGGTGCACGCCACTACGTTTGACCTGTTCCTGATGGTCGGCATCGGCATCTTCGGTTACATCCTGCGCAAGCTGGACTTTCCACTGTCGCCGATCCTGCTCGGCTTCATCCTTGGCGGCCTGATGGAACAGAACCTGCGCCGCGCCCTGTCGATTTCCAACGGCGAGCTGGGGATTCTTTGGGCCAGCCCGATCACCCTCGGCGTCTGGGTGGTGACCGTGTTCATGCTGCTGTTCCCGCTGATCCGTATCTGGCGCAAGCGCGCCAAACAGCAGGCTGCTGCGACGCATGACTGATTCGTCCTTGCGTCAATGGTGGGCAACGCCACTGGTCGGCCTGCTGGGCGGTTACCTCGCCAGTCAGGTCGGCTGGCCGCTGCCGTGGATGGTTGGCTCGTTACTGGCAATCATACTGGTACGTTGCCTGACGCCCTGGCAGCTCGGGCAAGTTCCAGGCGGCCGAAAATGCGGTCAGCTGATCGTGGGAATCGGCATCGGCCTGCATTTCACCCCGGTGGTCATCGAACAGGTACTGGAGCATTTCGGCCTGATTTTCATCGGTGCACTGGTCACCAGCCTGTCGTGCCTGGTGGGCGTCTGGTTGATGCTGCGCACCGGAGAAGACCGCCCGACTGCGTTTTTCTCAAGCATGCCGGGCGGTTCCGGAGAGATGGTCAACCTTGGCGCACGCAACGGTGCCAGGCTCAGCAGTGTCGCCGCTGCGCAAAGCCTGCGGGTGCTGGCGGTGGTGTTGTGTGTGCCGGCGATTTTCAAGTACTTGCTGGGTGATGGCGCGCCCGCATTACACAGCACTGTTGTCGATTGGCGCTGGCTGGCATTTCTACTGCCAGTCGGGGCGGCGCTGGCCTGGCTGTGGCAGCGTCTCAAACAGCCCAACCCGTGGCTGTTCGGCCCATTGCTGCTCAGCGCGGTGGTGAGCGTGGTCTGGAATCTGAAAATCGGCTTGCCCAATGGTGCCAGCCAGCTCGGCCAGTTGCTGATCGGCAGCGGGCTGGGTTGTCATTTCAATCGGGAGTTCTTCAGGCGTGCACCGTCGTTTCTGGCCCGTACGCTACTCGGCACTGCGCTGACCATGTTGATCGCAGCGCTGGCCGCACTGGGCCTCAGCGCCCTCACAAATCTGGATTTACGCTCGCTGACGCTGGGCATGATGCCCGGCGGCATCGCCGAGATGAGCCTGACCGCCGAGGTGCTGCAGTTGTCAGTGCCGCTGGTAACGGCCATGCAGGTCATGCGCTTGCTGTTCGTGCTGTTTCTGGCCGAGCCGCTGTACCGACGCTGGAACAAACGGCTGGCCGACTGAGCGACTCAGTCAGTTCGCAAGCGCCCCACTCAAAGCGCAGGCAGTCGCCAGTCGATCGGCGCCAGGCCGTTTTGCTCAAGGTACTTATTGGCACGCCCGAAGTGCCCGTTGCCCAAAAAGCCTTTATAGGCCGAGAGCGGTGAAGGATGGACGGACGTCAACACCAGATGCTTGGTCGCATCGACCAGCTTCTGCTTGCTTTGCGCATGAGCGCCCCACAACAGAAAGACCAGATGTGGTTGATGCTCACTGACCACCTGAATGATTCGGTCGGTAAAATGCTGCCAGCCCTTTCCCGCATGAGACGCAGCATTGGCGCGCTCGACCGTCAGGGTGGTATTGAGCATCAGCACGCCCTGATCAGCCCACGATTGCAGGCAACCGTGGTTCGGAATATCGATATTCAGGTCGCGCTTGAGCTCTTTATAGATGTTGACCAGCGATGGCGGCGTCGGCACGCCCGGTTGAACCGAAAAGCACAGACCGTGTGCCTGATTGGGACCGTGATACGGGTCCTGACCGAGGATCACCACTTTCACGTTATCCAGCGGCGTCGAGTTCAGCGCATTGAAAATCAGCGGTCCGGGCGGATAGATTTCCTTGCCGGCCGCATGCTCCTGACGCAGAAACTCACGCAATTGAGCCATATAGGGTTGTTCGAATTCGTCACGCAAGGCTTCTTTCCAGCTTGGCTCAAGCTTGATGCGGTCGTCGCTAGTCATGGTTACATCCGCTAAAAACAATGCGCGGACACTAGGAAAGCCCGGCAGCAAAGTCAATGCTGGATGCGCGATGCGCGTCCAAGGCCGGAAGCAAAACTTACATAAATGCATGCCGACGCGGTGCGTCGGCAGCAAGACTAGACAGGGTGAGGTTTCAGCTACCGATGGCCGCCACGGCCATCGCCGCGCCCGCCTCTGCCGTGGTCGCGACCATCGCGGCCATCTCGCCCGCCACGACCGCCGTGGTCATCCCAGCCGCGATTGCCACGGTCCCCGCGAAAGCCGTCATTACGTCCGAAACCGCCATTACCACCAAACCCGTCATTGCGGCGGAACCCGTCATGTCTCCAGCCATAGCCCGGTGGACGCCCCGGCTGGTAATAGCGCGGCACAGGGGGTGGCGCGTAATAGCGCGGTGCCGGAGCGTAGTAACGCGGTTGTTCGTAATAGCGTGGTTGCGGTGCTACGTAGATACGCCGTTCCTGGTAATAAGTTGTGTTATAGCCGTTGTCATACGCGTAAGCGCTGCCGCGAACAACGGTAGTCGGTTGTGTGTACACGTCGGATTCATAGTAACCAGGGCCTGCGTAGCAACCGGCAAGGAAAAGGGTCAGCAACGTGATAAGCAAGGGTCTTCGATACATGGCGGCCTCCTGGACCGCGATTGGCACAAACCAGCGACGCTGGTCGGCGTCCACCAAACAGGCTGGCGGACAGAAAATCAGACAGCGAAAAGCCTTTCTAGTGCCCTTTACGCGCTTTTTATAAAGCCGCGTGAAGCGTGTAGATCCGGGCTGGAATGGCCGTGAAACAAAGACTTGCGGAGCGGTTTGAGCGTTCCGCAAAGATGCTACAAAACATTTCACTCCATCAAACGTGCTCGCGCTTCATCCCGGTGCATCCCGCACCAGCACAAGGCAGCCTCATTCCTGCAGGCCAGTAACGATTTGCCATGCAGCCTTCAAAATCAAGGCGTGCAAAGAGTTGGCACAACTCTCGCTTGATAACTCACGTGCAGGAGTCAACACAGGTTCGCGGCACCACAATTTGCAATAGCCGACTAGGGTTCCGGCTTGCCGACAGGCAAGTGGCTGGTCCGAGAGTTGGCGACCTCCAGTAGAGGTTACACGGCGGGACAAAAGCCCGGGAGACAGGGACACCAGTGGTGTCACGTTGCTCCTGGCCGCCTTTTTTCACTACTGGAGATTTCTCGACATGCAAAAGCCTCGTCTTTTCGGTCTGCTCACTGCAGGCCTGCTTGCTGCGTTGAGCCTCTCGGCGAATGCCGCCCAGAAAGATCATTTCAACGTTTGCTGGACCATCTACGCAGGCTGGATGCCGTGGGAATACGCAGGTAGCCAAGGCATCGTCGACAAGTGGGCGAAAAAGTACGGCATCAAGATCGATGTCACCCAGCTCAATGACTACGTCGAATCCATCAACCAATACACCGCCGGCCAGTTCGATGGCTGCACCATGACCAACATGGACGCCCTGACCATCCCGGCTGCGGGCGGCGTGGAAAGCACTGCACTGGTCGTCAGCGACTTTTCCAATGGCAACGACGGCGTGGTGATCAAGGGCGAAGGCAAGAAAGTGGCCGACCTCAAAGGCATGGACGTCAATCTGGTTGAGCTGTCGGTTTCCCATTACCTGCTGGCCCGCGCGCTGGACAGCGTCAAGCTCAGCGAAAAGGACCTCAAGGTCGTCAACACCTCGGATGCCGATATCTCGGCAGCCTTCAACACCGATGACGTGCAGGCGGTTACCACCTGGAACCCGATGCTGTCGGACATCAAGGCCAAGCCTGGCGTGACTGAAGTGTTCAACTCCAGCCAGATCCCTGGCGAGATCATGGACATGATGGTCGTCAACACCCAAACCCTGAAAGACAACCCGGCACTGGGCAAAGCCCTGACCGGCGCATGGTTTGAAGTAGTCGGCCTGATGAACGCCAAAAACGCCCAGGCCAAGGCCGCTCTGGAACACATGGCCAAGGCGTCAGGCACTGACCTGGCCGGTTTCCAGGCGCAGCTGGACACTACCAAGCTGTTTGCCACGCCCAAGGAAGCGCTTGAGTTCGCCACCAGCAGCCAGTTACCTGAAACCCAGCGCAAAGTCGCCGACTTCTCATTCGCCCACGGCCTGCTCGGCGAAGGCGCGCGCGACGCGAACGCGGTCGGCATGTCGTTCGCAAACGGTGTGATCGTCGGCGACAAGGCCAACCTCAAGCTGCACTTTGACCCCAGCTACGTGCAGATGGCCGCCGACGGCAAGTTGTAAACCACGCTCAGTAGAAAGGTCATTGCCATGCGTTTGATAAACCGCCATCCGGATCGCGCCGGTCGCCTGATTCTGGTGATCCTGCCGTTTGCCCTGCTGCTGTTCGCCTACTTCATGGGCTCGGCCACAAGGCTTGCGGAGAACCCTACCGACAAGCTGCTGCCCAGCGCAGTGCAGATGGCCGATGCGGTCAAACGCGTAGCGTTCACCGCCGACGCTCGTACTGGCGACTACCTGCTGTGGCAAGACTCTGCGTCGAGCCTCAAGCGACTTGCTATCGGCTTGGGCATCAGTGCGCTGCTGGGGCTTTGCCTGGGTATCGCGGCGGGCATCCTGCCGCTGTTCAGCGCGCCCTTGTCGCCCTTGCTGACAGTGCTTTCGATGGTTCCGCCGCTGGCGATTCTGCCGATCCTGTTCATCGTTTTCGGTCTGGGCGAGCTGTCGAAAGTGATGCTGATCGTGATCGGCATCACGCCGATTCTGGCCCGCGACCTGGAACAACGCGCCCGGGAAATCCCGGTCGAGCTGCTGATCAAGGCGCAAACCCTGGGTGCCACGACCTGGACACTGATCCTGCGGGTGGTTCTGCCGCAATTGCTGCCGCGCCTATTGATTGCCCTTCGCCTGGTGCTCGGCTCGGCGTGGCTGTTCCTGATCGCCGCAGAGGCC
This sequence comes from Pseudomonas tremae, assembly GCF_001401155.1. GTDB lineage: Bacteria > Pseudomonadota > Gammaproteobacteria > Pseudomonadales > Pseudomonadaceae > Aquipseudomonas > Aquipseudomonas tremae. The sequence continues at coordinate 116,952 of NZ_LJRO01000024.1, read as the reverse complement.
ATCGCGTCGACTGACGGCCTGGGCTACCGGATCTTTCTGGTTCGGCGCTACTTGGCGATGGATGTGATTCTGCCCTATGTGGTGTGGATCACCCTGCTCGCCTGGCTGATGGACTGGGGCCTGAAAGCTCTGACCCGACGCGCCTTTCCCTGGTACGAAGGAGCCCGCGCATGAGTTTTATCAGTGTGCGTAATGTCTGGCAGCAATACGACGATCAGGTGGTGCTTGAAGGCCTGAATCTGGACGTCGCCGAGGGGGAGTTCTGCACCCTGGTGGGCGCATCGGGTTGTGGCAAATCGACCTTCCTGCGCTTGCTGTTGGGCCAGGAAACCCCGAGCCGCGGCCTGATCACGCTGGACGGCCAAGCGCTGCTCAATGAACCGGACGCCAGCCGGGGCGTGGTCTTCCAGCGCTACTCGGTGTTCCCGCACCTGTCGGTGCTCGACAACGTGGCGCTGGGCCTTGAGCTGCCACGCGCAGCTTGGCTCGGCCGGCTGTTCGGTCAGGCCAAACGCGAGGCGCGTGAGCAGGCCGCGCAGCTGTTGAGCAAGGTCGGCTTGGGCCACGCGCTGGAAAAGTACCCGACGCAGCTGTCCGGCGGCATGCAACAACGGCTGGCGATTGCCCAGGCACTGATCATGAAACCTCGCATTTTGCTGCTGGATGAGCCGTTCGGCGCGCTCGACCCCGGCATTCGCAAGGACATGCACCATTTACTGCTGGAGCTGTGGCGCGAGACAAAACTGACCGTATTCATGGTCACCCACGACCTGTCCGAAGGCTTCAACCTCGGCACCCGCCTGCTGGTGTTCGACAAGGTGCGCCACGACCCGCATGAACCGGGGGCATATGGCGCGCGCATCACCTATGACATCCCCCTCAACAGCGAACGCCGCGCCGAACGCGCTGCCATCGATTCGCTGATCAACGTTTCAGAGGAGCCCGTTCAATGACTGACTCGACCACGCTGTACCCGGTTTTTGCCGAAGAACTGCTGCCCGGTGGCGGCCATCGCTCGTTTGTCCTCAAGCGCGGCGAGTTGTTACGCCTGACCGATTTGCGCGGCAACGCCAACGTCAGCCTCACCCTGCTCAACGCTCACGAAAAGACCGAGCGTCTGAACCTGCCGGACAGCCTCAAATGCCAGCACACCGCCAGGCTCAGTAACGGCCACTGCCTGTATTCAGACATGGGTCGCGTACTGGCCGCGATCGTCACCGACACCTGCGGCTGGAGCGACAGCATCGGTGGCGTGCTCAACGCCCAGGAAGTCGCTGAAAAATACGGCCAAGGGCGTTATCAGGAACTGCGTAACGGTTTCTTTCGCAATGGCGTCGATAACCTGCTCGTCGAGCTGGGCAAATGGGGGCTGGGGCTGTCCGACCTGCTGATGACCCTCAACCTGTTCAGCCGCGTCGATGTGGACGAAGCAGGAAAGCTGCATTTCGCCCCGAACAACTCGAAAGCCGGTGATTACATCGAGCTGTATGCGCCGATGGACACGCTGGTGGTGCTCACCGCGCTGCAACACCCGATGGACCCCAACCCAGAATACGCTCCACAACCGCTCAAACTCGGCTGGATGAAAGCCGACGCCAGCGTTGCCGAGCACTGCCGCACATCGCGCCCGGAAAACGAGCGCGGCTTTATCAACACTGACCGCCTGTTCGCCTGAGGAGCCTCGTCATGAACTCACATAATCATCACTCCTGCGACGCGACCATTGCGGCTGGCGAACCGTTTCTGGCCGAAGTAAAGGCCGGACAGACCGTGCGCATTCTCGACCTGGAGGGCAATCAGGCGGTCGACACACTGTTTTTCAGCCTCGCCAACCCGCGCGAACGCTACGACGTGCAGCGCACCCTGCGCCGGCAAAACAGCGTTTACCTGACCACCGGCAGCGTGCTGTTTTCCAACCTCGGCCAGCCGATGCTGACTATTGTCGATGACACCTGCGGTCGTCATGACACGCTGGGTGGCGCGTGTGCCCAAGAGAGCAACACCGTGCGTTACGCGCTGGAAAAACGCCACATGCACAGCTGCCGCGACAACTACTTGCGCGCCTGCCTGCATGACGGTCGCCTGACCAAGGCCGACATCGGCCCGAACATCAACTTCTTCATGAACGTGCCTGTGACAGCCGAAGGCGGCCTGACCTTTGAGGACGGCATATCCGCGCCCGGCAAGTACGTCGAGCTGCGCGCCGAAATGGACGTGATCGTGCTGATTTCCAACTGCCCGCAGCTGAACAATCCATGCAACGGCTATAACCCGACGCCTGCGCACCTGCTGATCCGCGACTGACCCGGCACCCGCCGCCAGCAACGGACGACCGTTGCGTAGATTGATCAATAGCGGGACGGCCCGCTTCCCATCACGAAACCGAGTGCGACTGGGTTTCCGGGGTTATGCCATGTTCGACAAACTGCTGATCGCCAACCGTGGCGCCATTGCCTGCCGCATCCTGCGAACCCTGCGCACCTTGCAGGTGAAAGGCGTGGCGGTGTATTCCGAAGCCGACGCAGCCAGCCTGCACCTGATGCAGGCCGACGAAGCCCACAGCCTGGGCGAAGGCGGCGCGGCCAGTACGTACCTGGCGGTGGACAAGGTCCTCGCCATTGCCAAAGCCTCTGGCGCCAGAGCCATTCATCCCGGCTACGGCTTTCTCTCTGAAAACGCTGCGTTTGCCCAGTCCTGCGAAGACGCCGGTATCGCCTTCGTCGGCCCGACGCCAGAACAACTGCGTGTGTTTGGCCTCAAGCACACCGCCCGTGCGCTGGCCAGGCAACACGGCGTGCCCCTGCTGGAAGGCACCGAACTGCTCGACAGCCTGGAGTCAGCCCTTTCTGCGGCTCGTGCCATCGGCTACCCGGTGATGCTCAAAAGCACCGCTGGCGGTGGCGGCATCGGCATGCGCGTGTGTCGCAGTGCAGAGGAACTGACCGATTCATTCGAGGCAGTCAAACGTCTTGGGCAGAACAATTTCAGCGACGCGGGTGTGTTCATCGAGAAATACATCCAGCGCGCCCGTCATCTGGAAGTGCAGGTGTTTGGTGACGGCCAGGGCGAAGTGCTAGCCCTCGGCGTGCGCGACTGCTCGGTGCAGCGCCGCAATCAGAAAGTACTGGAAGAAACCCCGGCCCCCAACCTGCCAGAGGGCATGGCCGATGAGCTGTGCACGGCGGCGATCAAGCTGGCCAGAGCGGTCAGTTACCGCAGCGCCGGGACTGTTGAATTCGTCTTCGACAGCGAAGACCAGCGCTTCTATTTTCTGGAAGTGAACACGCGCCTACAGGTCGAACACGGCGTCACCGAGCAAGTGTGGGGCGTCGATCTGGTCAGCTGGATGGTGCAACTCGCGGCGGGTGATCTGCCGCCGCTCAGCCAGTTGCAGGCAAGCCTCAAACCCGTCGGTCATGCCATTCAGGCGCGACTGTATGCCGAAGATCCGGGCCGCGATTTCCAGCCTTGCTCCGGTTTGCTGACAGCGGTGAATTTCCCCCCTGCCGATGGCCATGCGTTGCGCATTGACACCTGGGTGGAAGCCGGTTGCGAAATACCACCGTATTTCGACCCGATGATTGCCAAGCTGATCAGTTGGGCACCAAGCCGCGATCAGGCCAGGGCCGGCTTGTCCGCAGCCCTTCATGAGACCCGCCTGTACGGCGTCGAGACCAACCGCGATTACTTGCGCCAGATCATCGCCGACACGCCCTTCGCCAGCGGTCAGCCGTGGACGCGCTGCCTGGAAGACCTCCTGTATCAAGCCGATACGTTCGAGGTGCTGAGCGGAGGTACGCAGACCAGCGTTCAGGATTACCCAGGCCGCCTGGGTTATTGGGCAGTCGGTGTGCCGCCGTCAGGACCGATGGACAGTCGCGCCTTGCGTCAGGGGAATCTGTTGCTGGGCAATGCCGAAGGATGCGCCGCGCTGGAAATCACCATGAGCGGGCCGTTGCTGCGCTTCAATACCGACGCGGTGATCGCCGTGACCGGCGCGCATATTCCGATCACGCTGGATGGCGAGCCCTGCGCCATGAACACCGCACTGCTGGTGCGCGCCGGTTCGACCCTTGCATTGGGGACCATAGCCGGTGCTGGCGTACGCAGTTACCTGTGCGTGCGTGGCGGGCTGGACGTGCCGGATTATCTGGGCAGCAAAAGCACCTTTACTCTAGGCCAGTTTGGCGGCCATGGCGGCCGAGCTTTGCGGGCGGGTGATGTGCTGCATATCGCGGCATTGGTCGATCGCAGCGCAGGCCAGCAGATTGCCGACGAACACCTCGACGAGCTGAAAAAAGTCCGCCAGATAAGAGTGATCTACGGCCCTCATGCAGCCCCGGAATACTTTACTGAAACCTACATCGAAACGTTCTTTGCGACCGACTGGGAGGTGCATTTCAACTCCAGCCGTACCGGTGTGCGCCTGATCGGCCCCAAACCTGAATGGGTGCGGGAGGACGGTGGCGACGCAGGTCTGCACCCCTCCAACATCCACGACAACCCATACGCGATAGGCGCGGTGGATTTCACCGGCGACATGCCGGTCATCCTCGGCCCTGACGGCCCTAGCCTGGGTGGTTTCGTGTGCCCGGTGACCATCATCGAAGCGGATTTGTGGCAGTTGGGGCAATTGAAGGCCGGAGACAAGGTCCGGTTTTTTCCGGTGAGTGTCGAGGCGTGTCATGCGGCAGTGAACTCAACCCTCCCCCAAGGTCCCGTAAACATCTGTGGGAGCGAGCTTGCTCGCGAAGGCGAACTGCCCAGCCCGATCATTCTCGACATCGGTCACGACGACAAACGCCTCGTAGCGCGGCTGTCCGGCGACACTCACCTGCTGCTGGAAATCGGCGCGCCGGAGCTGGATCTGGTGCTGCGCCTGCGCGGCCACGCCTTGATGCTCGCACTGGAAGCCAAGGCCCTGGCAGGCGTGATCGACCTGACGCCGGGCATTCGCTCGCTGCAGGTCCACTACTGCCCCGAACAACTGCCGCTTCGGCAACTGCTCGACATTGTTGCCGGAGAGTGGGACGCCGTGTGTGCAGCGAAAGACCTGCAAGTGGCGTCGCGCATCGTCCACCTGCCCCTGTCGTGGGATGACCCGGCCTGCCAGTTGGCCATCGAGAAATACATGACCACCGTGCGCAAGGACGCGCCGTGGTGCCCGAGCAATCTGGAGTTCATCCGTCGCATCAACGACCTGCCCAATCTGGATGAAGTACAGCGCACAGTATTCGATGCCAGCTACCTGGTCATGGGGCTGGGCGATGTGTACCTGGGCGCACCGGTCGCCACGCCTCTGGACCCTCGGCATCGGCTGGTGACCACCAAGTACAACCCGGCACGCACCTGGACTGCTGAAAACTCTGTCGGTATTGGCGGCGCCTACATGTGCGTATATGGGATGGAAGGCCCCGGCGGCTATCAATTCGTAGGCCGCACGTTGCAGATGTGGAACCGCTACCGCGATGTCGCCGCCTTCGAAGGCAAACCGTGGTTGCTGCGCTTCTTCGATCAGATCCGTTTCTACCCGGTCAGCGCCGACGAACTGTTACGCATCCGCCGCGACTTTCCACTTGGGCGCTTTGCCCTGCACATCGAACACAGCACCCTGAACCTGGCCGATTACCAGTCCTTCCTGGCACGTGAAGCAGACGGCATTGCGGCATTCCGTGCGCAGCAGCAATCGGCGTTCAACGCCGAACGCGAACGCTGGATCGCCAACGGTCAGGCGGATTTTCAAAGCGATGAAGGCGTTGCACCTGATATCGAAGAACTTCCCCTGCAAGCAGGCCACCAAGGCATCGACAGCCATATTGCCGGCAATCTATGGCAAGTACAGGTGCAGCCTGGCGAACGGGTCGAAGCAGGCGATGTGCTGGTGATTCTGGAGTCGATGAAGATGGAAATCCCCCTGCTAGCGCCTGTCGCAGGCGTTGTCAGGGAAGTCCGGGTGCAGCCAGGTTCCGCAATCCGCGCGGGACAGCGGGTCGTGGTGCTGGCAGCAGACTGAACCGATCAACTTTTCAACTTCATTGGAATTTCGTCATGACCGACACAACATTGCCGAACGACCTTCGCCTGGACACCGTGCGTGGCGCCTATCAGGCCGGTGATCTGACGCCCCGCCAATTGATTCTGGCACTGCGCGAGAAAGCCGAAGCGCTCAATCCCGTCTTTCACCTGTTCATTCACTTGCTCAGCGTGGATGAACTGGAACCCTACCTTGCGGAGCTGGAAAGTCGTGACCTAAAGGACCTGCCCCTGTACGGCGTGCCCTTCGCGATCAAGGACAACATCGATCTGGCCGGCATTCCCACCACCGCCGCCTGTCCGGATTACGCCTACACACCCGAGCGCTCGGCGACCGTCGTCGAGCAGCTGATCACACTGGGTGCGGTGCCGATGGGCAAGACCAATCTCGACCAGTTCGCGACTGGCCTGAATGGCAGCCGCTCGCCCTATGGCGCTTGCCCCAATAGCGTTCTCCCGGACTATCCATCCGGCGGTTCAAGCTCTGGTTCTTCTCTGGCGGTTGCGCTGGGTGTCAGCAGTTTTGCTCTGGGCACCGACACCGCAGGTTCGGGACGAGTGCCTGCAGCGCTGAACAATCTGGTGGGCATGAAAGCCAGCAAGGGCTTGATCTCCACAGCCGGAGTAGTGCCCGCCTGCCGCACACAGGACTGTGTTTCCACCTTCACTGCCACGGCCAGAGAAGCCAGTCAGTTGCTGGGGCTGGTCGCAAGGTTTGACCCACGCGATGAGTACAGCCGTCGCAACCCGCAGTGGAACGACGCCTCGGCGTTCGGTGCACCTCGCCCGTTCCGTTTCGGAGTTCCCCGAGCCGAAGACCTGGAGTTCTTTGGTTGTGCTGAAGGCCCGTTGCTGTTCGGCGATGCCGTCAACCGCCTCACTGCGCTGGGCGGCGAAGCAGTCACTGTGAACCTGTCGCCCTTTCTGGAAGCTGCACGGTTGCTGTACGAAGGCCCGTGGGTGGCCGAACGCTACAGCGTCGCCGGGCCGCTGATGGAAGAGCGCCCCGAGGCTGTGCTGCCGGTCATTCGTGCGGTGCTGGCCAAAGCAACCGCAGTCAGCGGAGTCGATACCTTTCGCGCGCAATATCGCCTGCAAGCGCTGAAAATGATCTGTGACCAGGCGTTGGAAGGGCTGGACTGCGTGCTGACGCCAAGCATTGGTCGTCCGGTAACCTCGGCAGAACTGAGCGCCGAGCCCGTGCTGCGAAATTCGGAACTGGGTTATTACACCAACTTCGTCAATCTGCTCGACTACGCCGCTATCGCCGTGCCCGGCGCCTTCATGAGCAATGGTCTGCCGTGGGGCGTGACGCTGTTCGGGCGAGCGTTCACTGATCAATACCTGCTTAGCCTGGCCGATGCCTTGCAGCGACAAAGCGCCCTGCCGCTGATCGGGGGCGAGGTACCGTCGCTACCGACCCCGACCAATGCCGCTCGCAATGACATGGCCAGGCTGGTGGTATGCGGCGCGCATCTGGATGGTCTGGCCTTGAACTGGCAGCTCCGGCAGCGTGGCGGCCGTCTGTTGGAGGCCACACAAAGCTCAGCCGATTATCGCTTGTATGCATTGGCTGGCGGCCCGCCGTTCCGGCCCGGCATGATGCGCGTGGCCGGGGGTGGCGTGGCGATCGCCGTTGAAGTCTGGGAGCTGCCAAGCGCCGAGCTGGGCTCGTTTCTGAGCGGTATCCCGGCACCGCTCGGGTTAGGCAAGGTGCAGTTGACCGACGGGCGCTGGGAGACCGGTTTCATCTGCGAGGCCTATGGCCTGGAAGGCTCGCGCGACATCAGCCATCTCGGTGGCTGGCGCGCATACCTGCAGCAACTTTAAGCAGACAAGGCGGCGTGCCACGGCGCGCCGCCTTGCTTCTTTTGGCGTGATCGCAAGCTGCGGTACATAGCTATGACCTCCCACGCTGCAACTCCCGGAATAATGGCCACTCATTTATTTTGACCGCACGTCATGAACCCTATCTGGAGTCCGCTTCGCCAGGACACACTGTTCCATCCGTCTGCTTTCCTGCTTGAGCAGCCCAGCGTTCTGCGGCCCGAGCACAGTAGCGACAGGCACGACACACTGAACGCATCGCCAACATTCACCCTGCCGACGGCCTATTCACCGCTCGCTCAAACCCCATTGCCGCCGGTATCGGAAGAGCGCGGGCCGGAAGACATCGCTTCGCACATCGAACGTCAACTTAAAGCCATGCGCGACAGCCCTGGCTTCCGGTTGATTGCCGACTCGGCATTGCTTCTGAAAGCCTGCCAGCTGGACATGGACTTTCCACCGCCCCGCCAACACTACGTACGTGAGCAACTGATCACGTTGCTCATGCACAAGAGTGGCAACGTGCTCGATCCGGACACCTTACAGATCACGTTCAGCAGCGATGACCTGCCCGCTGTGGACGATCAGGGCCAAGAGCATTACAGCGTCAGTCTGTCGTTGACTGAAGTGGCATTGACCAGCTTCGAACCGGAACATTTTCTGGCCCTGTATCGCAGCGTCATTACCGACACACCCATATCCGAAGACACGCCCTTGCTGATGACCAGGCAGGTTTTCAAATGGATAGGCGATATGCCTCTGGATCATGATTACAGCGCCATCCTGGAAGCTTTCCGGGTAAGGCACGAAGCAACCTGGCGCACACTGGCGCGGCTGGCTTTTCTCGACAACCTGGCCCGACAGCACACCCACCGACATATCAGTCGGGACGGCTATCGGCTTGCACTGGACGCCTTGGGCATGAGCCGGTTTCCCCTCGACGGGGACGTGCTGGACGATAGCGGACGAGGCGAACTGACCGAGGTCCGATTACTCTCGTTGAACGGCGAGCAGGTGCCCGGGATATTTCAGGTCAGGTCGAAAACCACCTCACACTGTTTCATTCACATACTGGGCGCCAAGGGCAAGATCGCCGAGTACATCAGCGATGATCCGGCACACATGCCCCAGCGGTTACTGGCAGCCATGAACGCGTCCGGGCTGTACGGCCACGCGCTGCTTGCACTGCAACAACATGCAGCGATGGTAGCCGATGCTCCGCTGATCGAAGGCGATCTGTTCACTGCTCTCACGCAGGCTTCCTTCACGGCGATTCTGAACGGCAGAAACACCTGCGCCACCATCGATCTGCTCAGACCTGTGGCGCGCAGCCTTGCGCTGGCAGGCGCTGCAGACCTCTGGCAGACACAACCGGACATTCTCGAACAAATACCGGTCGCCTCGAAAATGGCTGCACACATCATGGCGAACTATTTAAAGGACCACCACGGGCTTACCCTCAACCCTGAGCATGTGTTCATCGCCTATAAGCCCGGCCATTCGAACCGGCCACTGGGCGTACCCCGCGTGGCGCCCATCCATGTTCACACCCCCGACGAAAAACCGGTCAGCCTGACCGAAGCGCTGACGGATCATTACCGGGTCGATCATCCGGCTGGCTATGTCGATCACGGCGGCGGCACCGAAGTCTTCTTCGACCCCTCCGGGCTGGGTAACCGTGAGCAGGGCCAGATCCTGAAAATCAGTCCACAGGCGCTCGAGAACTACATAAGCGGCTTCGGTTTTCTGAACTGGATGACTCAGCGCATCCACGACTTCTGGGACCAGCAGCACAGCACTATCGAACGAGCATTCAGATCATCGTTCATCGCGCAGCTACTGATCAGCCTGAAACGCGGCAAACTCAGGCGCAGCAGCTTCGATCTTGTCGTGGAAACACTTGCGCCCGCTGCGCAACATCAATGGCGGGCCCTCGGTTTTTTCGTTCAGGGCTCATTGATCGACGGGCTGGTGCATCAGTACACCGGTCTGCTGGTGCTCGAACTACCGGGCGCACGGAAGGTGCTCTATCAGGCAGGCCACGCCGAGGGGTTTCTGGAGTTTGTCGACGACACGGCACTGGCATTGCACCTGACCCGTAAAACGGCTGATCCGGAGTGGCGTGAAACGGTCATGCGTTACGTTCCTCTCAGCCATCAGCAACGCCTGAATTACCTGTTCAAACTGTGGGGCGGTGCCCAGGCTCCCAACCCGCCTGCGTCGATACTGCGTCCCTGGACCGACGCGCTCTACAACCCTGACACGCGCCAGGCCATGCGCCACTCGCTGTGTGAAAAAAGACTGTCAAACACGCCATTCGCTTTTTTGCACCAGCGCCTCAGGCAAAACGCACTGGATGACGCAGAAGAACAGATCACTACCTCGGCGCAGGTTTCACTGGCTGACTGGACAGAACGGCTGCTGCATTTACAACGCTTGCTGGTGCCCATGTCCTTGTTACTGACACCCGCCTTTATTGCCTCGCTGGCGACCGAGGTCGGCCTTGCCTCACTCGCTATCGCCGCAACGCAGTTACCGGGCAGGCGCCACGCAGAGAAAAATCACGCTTTACTGGCTACGCTGTCGCTGGGGCTGTTGCAGCGGGCTCCGCAAACGCCACGCATGCTGCGCTCATTAAGCAGGATCGCCAAACCAGCCGCGAGCAAAAGCCAGGCCGCCTTAACTGCTATAGACAGAGCGCTGCGCAGGCACGTGGTGAACCCGCGCCAGACCCGACTGGAGAAATTCTTCCACACCGACGCGCTTCTGCGACGCTGGACGGTCACCACCTCCCTATCGCCAACCCTCTTGCCGATACATGCCTGGAAGCTGGGCCGAAGGTTTCTGTTGTGGACGTCCGACAGAGGCCAAGCGCGGACTCTGGTGGTCAGCACCCACGGGTATTACACACCGTGGTCGCGTACAGTAGGAATCCCCAACGGTACCGAAATTCGCACCTACGCGCCGCATGGCTACGAACTGGTAGACCCGCAACTGCATCGCGTCGTCAACAAGAATGCCAGGCCATTCTCCCACTCGAACACGGCGGTGCATTCAGTGATGCCGCACACGTCGCTCGAGCCCCTGTTCATTACCGACAAACTCATTGCCGGGACGTCGCTACCCGGCAGGCTTAAAAATTACAGCCTGTCCAAGTTCCAGAGTGCAACCGACGAGACTTATGACGAGATCGCACGCGTGGTAGGCAACTCTCGGGCATCGCCCTTGCAGGGCTGGTTGCCGCCGACGCCGATGGACGTGCTGACGGTGCGCAACCGTTTCGGCATGACGCCGCCATCGCTGGCCGATCTGTTCAACAGCCTGTCGGCTCAAGGCATTCATTACGACCGAATATTACTGGTGCACTGCCGATGTGCCGCCTTCTCGGCCTTGCTGAGTCGCGCACCCGTCTATCATGCCCCGACAGCGGGTTCGGTGATTGCTAATATGGCCTGAACCCAGCGACCCCATCATCAAGCACGGCGCCTTCCTAAAAAATGACAACCGCCCTAACCGACACAGCGCTGTGCCCTGCGTGTGGCTTCAGCAACCGATGCAGCCTGGCCGACCCGCGCACTGCAGATCAGCCATGCTGGTGCTTTTCCGAGAGCATTGACCCGGCGCGCCTTGCTGCATTGCCAGAAGAAGCTCGCAACAAGGCCTGTCTTTGCCCACGTTGCGCCGGAGTCGAGGGAGCAGCGCTCGGGCAACCCATTGGTCAGGGCACGTAGTAAGATGCGCAACCGCTCTCACTTGCCTCATTCCTGCCATGCGTCTTGATCGTTTCCTCAGCAACCTGCCGCGCTTCAATCGCAAGAGCGTACGCCTGGCCCTTGCCAGCGGTCGCGTTCAGGTAGACGGACTGACGACGAGTGACCCGCATCACGAAGTACGCGAATTCAGCTGTGTGATGTTCGACACAGAAATTCTTCAGCCAGGCAAAGCCGCGCGTTACTTCATGTTACACAAACCGCCAGGCTGCGTCAGTGCAACTACCGATGCGCAGCACCCGACAGTGCTTGATCTGCTGGACGAGCCTGACAAACACGAGCTGCACATCGCAGGACGCCTGGACTTCAACACCACCGGGCTGGTGCTGATCACCAACGACGGGCAATGGTCACGACGACTGACTCAGCCGCAGACCAAAATGCCCAAGGTGTATTACGTCGAAACCGAGCAACTCATTGACGACCGTTATGTGCTGAAATTCGCCGAAGGCCTGTATTTCTCATTCGAAAACATCACCACACAACCGGCGCAATTGAACGTGCTGGGACCCCGCAGCGCACACCTGAGCATTGTCGAAGGCCGCTACCATCAAGTGAAACGGATGTTCGGCCACTTCGACAACAAAGTGCTGCGGCTGCACCGGGAAAGCATCGGTGCACTGACCCTGGACCCAACCCTCGCAGCCGGCAGCTACCGTACGCTGCACGCGGCAGAAATCGACCTGTTCTAAACATCGTCACCGTCTGGTGGATTGAACACACGACGCCGAGCATGTGCCCACCCAGAAAACAACTGCCGAGGCCTGTCTGACAGAGCATGTCGGTGTGCTTTTTGTTAAGGCAATCGAGGGGAAAAGCATTGCGCAGAGAAATTAGCGCTTCAAATCGAGGCAGGGTTCTGGTACAAAGTCAGCCGCTCAGCATTGAGCTCAGAGCGGGTATAGTTTAGTGGTAAAACGAAAGCTTCCCAAGCTTTAGTTGAGGGTTCGATTCCCTCTACCCGCTCCATCTTTTTTGCCCCCCTATCCCATCTGCAATCTCGTGACATCAATCAGCATCCAGTTGCTCTCAGTCTTACTTACTCTGCGGCGATGAGCAGTCTTGAAGGTATGCCTCTGTTTGCTCATGCGCTCAACAGAGCTCACATTCTGCTTCGAAAAGGCTTTTCACCCATTTCAATCTCAACGAAATTTGAAATGTCGGTCAAGTCGCCGCCCGAACTTATACACAATCCACTTACCCGGATTATCAAAGACCATGCCGCTCAGACAGACGCCTACCTTTAGCTTGCGCAGCCCTTTGATGCACAAAGACGCTACCTGCATTTCGACAAGTTACGTTTCAGATTTCCGAAATCGCTGGATGCAGCTCTGGCCTGGTCGGTGGTCAGGCAAGCCAGAAATCGCCAGCTTGTAACGGCTGTTTCTTTGGGAGAGCCGCCAAGGCCATGCGGTTTTGTTTATACGTGACCGATATAAAGGACAGCCTGGGATGTGCTTACAACACGGCGGCAACCGTTCTGAATGGCTTGGTGGACCTCAAACTGTTCAGCAAGCAAAAAACCGGTAACGAATGGATTTACTCGATAGCAGATTTGAAATCATGGCAGTAGGTCAGCACTTACCTTACCCACACCAGCCTCTTTCGGGACTTCTTCCCTGGCCTCATCTGCCGAAACCGGCGTTATCAGGTACTGCCGGTAGTCGCTGAAAGCCTTCAGCGCAGAAACATCCTGAGGGCGATAGTCCTCGCCGCTTACCCGCTGCTGGTTGGCAACGCACGCTCTGCCGATCACGCGTGTGCAAGCGTCAGGTACAGCAAGAGACGCCGGATCAAACAAGGCAAATGCGGTGCCTGGCTGATCCATGTCGTTGAACAGTGGATGGGCGACGTTTTCGAAGTCGTTCCCTTCTACCAGCAAGTGCGAAGAATCGGTTCGCGACATGATCGCCCCTTGATAGGTCATGCGCTGAAAGACGTTGTTGACCAGTTGGGCACGGACTTCTGCATTGTGCATACCGCCGGCATGTGGCGCCCTGCCGGACGTATCGTGCACGTAGTTTCTTGATATCGTCAGCGTGTCCTGGCTGCCAAGGAACAGCCAGACCCAGTAATGATGACCGTCGCAGGTCGATGAATAAGGGGTGCGCCCGTCGAACTCATTGCTGGAGACGGTGACATGCGAAGCAGCGCCCCAACCGGTCACGATCATCTGTCGGCCGATACGTGCAAAGGTGTTGTGATCAATCCAGACACCGTCGGCCCTGTCGAGCGTGAGTGCGTCTCCGCCCCACACGACACTTGGGTTGATATCGGAAAGCGTCAGGTTGCGGACAATCACGTTATGCGCGCCGTCACCGATAAACAGCCCTGTGCCCAGAATGCCTGCGTTGCCGCCCTTCCCGATCAGCGTCTTGTTCGGGCCGATTTTCAGTGGTTTCAGGCCCGCATTGTCGTAAGTGACCATGACAGACGGCCTCGACTGGCAGAAGCCATTGGCACCGTTGAGTGCCAGTTGTTCTCCGCCATGCGGGCACACTTTCACCCTGCAGCCAGGCTCAGTGGTTTCGGCGCTGCCGTTGGTGACCACACTTCCACGAAAGTCGAAAAGGTGGTCCAGCACTACCACTCGCGGGGTGTCATCGGTGCAGGCGCCTCGTGAGTCATGAGACGCACAGAGTGCTGATCGAAGGTCATCCGGGGTAGCAGGATGCACAGCCGTTGCGGCCCCACCACCGGTGACACCTCTGGCGAAACCCTCGGGCCTGTCTGCCGCCTGCAGGCACTGCGACCCGGAAAGCATCAGCAGCAAGGCCAGTGTGCAGCGCGAAAGGCCGACCTTCGGGAAACCACCTGTCAACAAAGGCCAAGGCTTCATGGATCAACCTACCAGGCATATTCGCGGGAATCGCGAAGACAGCCTGCATGCTAAACGGGCGTCGGCCTGCCTGACTCACGTTCCTAGGCCTTCGTCAGCCTCTGTTCAGGCATCGGCAATCACGAGATCGCCAGTTCCATCTTGACGCTGTCGATTCCGCGTCCATGTCCATCGGCTTCAATGCCGGTCACGGCGAACCCCAGCGTCGAGTAGAACCCCTGAACGTGCTGGCTGCTATTGATAAAGGCACGCGTGACACCCGGCACTAGCCTCATGGCCTGCAGACGAGCCAGGGTCAGAAACCTGCCCAGTCCACTGCCGTGGCATTCTCTGTGAACCATGCCCCAAGTGAGTTCGGCAACGGAGGGGGCAGACAACACCAGGTAGCCCCCGCACGCCACAACCTCGGCATCACGTTCGACAACAAAGTAGTGCCCCAGCGGAGCCATCAGGAAACTGGAAAATTGCTCGCGCTCTACGGGATCAAAAAAGCGCGGGACGTTGCTGTCAAAAATAGCCAGACAGAGGTCCCGATGAGCGAGGGTGTATGGCCGAAGCATGTCCATGTGCAAGCCTGTTTTCTGGCGAATTATCAAAGTGCCTGACGGAATATATCCTGAATCTGCTCAATATCTGCAGGGCGCGGGTTGGTCAGGCCACAAGCATCTTTCAGGGCGTTGGCGGCGAGCATCGGGAAATCTTCTTCTTTGACCCCCAGCGCGGTCAGGCCCGCAGGAATATCGACAGCGGCGGACAAAGTGCGAATGGCATCGATTGCCGCCTGGGCGCCTTCCTCAGGGGAAAGGCCGCGAATATTATTGCCCATCGCATGCGCGATATCGGTCAGGCGTGCTGCGCTGACGCTCGCATTGAAGCGCTGCACATGAGGCAGCAAAACAGCGTTGCACACGCCATGCGGCAAATCATAAAAGCCGCCCAGTTGATGAGCCATCGCGTGCACATAGCCCAACGACGCATTGTTGAATGCCATGCCGGCGAGGAACTGCGCATAGGCCATGTTTTCCCGTGCTGTGATGTTGCTGCCGTTGGAAACGGCGTCGCGCAGGTTGTTGGCAATCAACGCCACGGCCTGCAATGCGCAGGCGTCGGTGATCGGGTTGGCAGCCGTCGAAACATAGGCCTCGATGGCATGAGTCAGCGCGTCCATGCCGGTGGCTGCCGTCAGCGATTGAGGCATCGCGACCATCATGTTCGGGTCGTTGACCGACAGAAGCGGTGTCACGTTGCGGTCGATAATAGCCATTTTTACGTGACGTACTTCGTCGGTAATGATGCAGAAGCGGGTCATCTCGCTCGCCGTCCCGGCGGTGGTGTTGATGGCAATCAGCGGCAACTGCGGTTTTGCCGAACGGTCGACGCCTTCATAATCGCTGATATGCCCGCCGTTGCTGGCGCACAAGGCGATGCCCTTCGCGCAATCATGGGGCGAGCCGCCGCCCAGAGAAATCACGAAGTCACACTGTTGCTCCTGCAGCATGACCAGGCCGTTTTCCACGTTGGCGATGGTCGGGTTGGGCCTGGCGCCGTCATACACCACCGAGTCGATGCCCTGTTCGACCAGCAAACCGGCGATCTGGCTCGCCACCCCGGCCTTGGCAAGCCCGGCGTCAGTGACGATAAATGCCTTGCGAAAGCCATAGTTGCGTATGGCTAGCATCGCTTCATCGATGCAGCCGGCGCCGATGATATTCACGGAAGGAATGAAAAAGGTGCTGATCATGATGGAAACCTCGAGGGCGACCGGGATGCAGGGGAGTAGCTCAAGCATCCGCCGAACGCGAGGCGCAACCATTGACCCAGAGCAATGAAACGATGATGCACGAGACCGCTGGTCGCTCAGGTTCGAATTTTTCAGCCTAGATGACCATCGGCCTGAAGCAGCGATTCCAGGCACTGCCCGGTGATGCCATAAAACGTTTTGAGTTCCTGAATACGCGCGAGCAACAGGGCTTGGTTGACTGGCTCGGCACGTTTTACGGCGAGGATCATTTTGTTCTTATTGGTGTGTTCCAACGAGATGAACTCGAAGACCTTGGTTTCATAACCACAGGCTTCCAGCAACAAGGCCCGCAGGCTGTCAGTGACCATTTCGGCCTGTTGCCCCATGTGCAGACCGTATTGCAGCATGGGTTTCAACAGCGTCGGGCTCTGAATCTGCAAGCGGATCTGTTTGTGACAGCATGGCGAGCACATGATGATGGACGCGCCGGAACGGATGCCCATGTGAATGGCGTAGTCTGTTGCGATATCACAGGCGTGCAGCGCGATCATCACATCCAGCGCGCTGGGCGCAACGGTACGCACGTCGCCATGCTGAAACGTCAGGCCAGGGTGTTCAAGACTCGCTGCGGCCTTGTTGCACAATGTGACCATGTCCTCACGCAACTCGACCCCGGTCACTTGCCCGTCAGCCTGCAACGTGTTGCACAGGTAGTCGTGGATGGCAAACGTCAGGTAGCCCTTGCCTGAGCCGAAGTCGGCGACCTTGATCGGCTGATCCAGCTTGAGCGGCGAGGAGCTCAATGCATGGGAAAACACCTCGATGAACTTGTTGATCTGTTTCCACTTGCGCGACATCGCCGGGATCAGTTCATGCTGGCGGTTGGTCACGCCAAGGTCGGTCAGAAACGGCCGGCTCAATTCCAGATAACGCTTCTTCTCTCGGTCGTGCCCGGCCGAAGGCGCAACGCGCTCCTGCTGAGCCTTGCTCTTGCACAGTGTGGTCTTGCCTTTCTTACTGTATTCCAGCTGCACTTCGTCGGTAAGCGACAGCAGGTGCGCGTTCTTGAACGACTCGGGTAGCAGACTGGCGATGACGCCCACCGCCTCATCCAGCGGAAAATTTCTGGTGATATCGCGGGTCTTGTAGCGATAGACAAATGACAGGCAAGGCTGCTCCTTGATCGTCAGCGGCTTGATGATGACCCGCTGCAGCTCGGCTTCGCTGCCCACATACTTGGCCAGGACCAGCTTGATGAGCGAGCTCTGCGAGAGGCTGGTGTCCAGCAGGTCGAGGAACTGCGTCCTGTGATCGGCAGCAGCCGTAAGTGTTGCAGGAGTAATGACTGACATTTTAAATGTGCCTCAAGCGTCCCGGCCGGGACTCGAAAAATCAGGAACGTATTTTAGGCGTGTCAGCGGTTGATGGGCACCCTTATTTTTGAAGGACTACACCCCCTGCTCGCCATTACCTACACAACAATGCGAACTGTACATAAACAGTAAAATATTCCCCGACAAACCAACAATATACTGATTGAACAAAACACAAACAGCCTTATAGTCTCCCTGACTGATTGAACACAGTCAGAACATACCTGTGGAGCTTCCTGCTCTACCAGAACAACCCGCACAAGGAACGTGCATTATGTTGAGCCACGCAGAACTACTGGAAAACGAGGACATTGCCCGGGTCACACTAAAACCCCGGGAATACCTGCAGGCCTTACTGAATGATGAAAAAAGCAGCGGTCGCGGTGCCGGGCTTATTCTAACCAAGGAAGATATCCTTAGTATAAAACGCTACGAACGGCACAGCCTTGATCTGCCCACGTCAATGACGCGAGTCGAACAGCAACTGGGTTTTACAAAAAGCGGGATACCTGGCCTGGAGCCCGAAGACCTGCTGATGACGTACCTCGCAACCAACGAGCATGGCCGAAGCTGGAAAGATATCGAGGACAGCATCAAGCTCAGCGGAACCACTATTGATCTATTTGCTGCCACGTTCTCGAATCAGGGTCGACAGATCATCGACGTCATCGACAGCATGAGTATTTCCAAGCGAATAGACCAGAAAGTTGCCAACGTGACCCTCGAGGAAATCCACAACACACCGCTGTTATCATTAAGTAAGGTCGACCAGGACGGCTGTATTGAACTGGCAGAATTTCTGAAAGATCTGGCGTCGAACATAGCGACCCATCAACAGTCTTCAGAACTACTGACTCAGAAAATCGACACCTTCAGCACCCGATTGAGCGTTGACCTCATTCCTGACATCAACGACAAAGTGAACCTGGCAAGCCGCTCTGACGTGGATCAGCAGGTCAAGAATCTGGAAGCAGATCTTGAGCAATTGACTGTCGAGATAGAGCAAAAGAACAAAGAGTACAAAACCGCCGTCAACAATATTGCCTGGGGTATTTTCGGGGGCCCCATCGGGGTCGCGATAACGGGAGGTATCTTCGGCAGTCAGGCGGAAAAAATCCGCAAAGAAAAAAACCGGATGATCAACTTAAAGAACCAGAAAATTCTACTGCTCAAGGAAAAACGTCCACTGGCATCAGCGGTATTCGACTTGCAAAGGCTCTTCCAGGATATGAATTTCCGTATGCTGGATGCGCATAAGGGCGCCACCAACCTTAAAGACCTGTGGACCATGCTGACGGCTTATATAAGCAGCTCCGCCAACGAACTGGCCGAGATCAAGGACAATCATTCACTGCTGAGATTCGCCATAAAATTCAATGCCGTGGTCACACCGTGGGAAGAAATAAACGGCATGACAACCAAGCTGCTGGCCATTTTTGATAGCGCGCTAAATCAATTTCAACGCGAACAGCAATCTACGATTAAAGGGAAATGATCATGAGCACTGAAACCTTGCATGACGCGTTGGTCCTCACCCCACCGGACACTAAAATCATGGCGGCAGCCCATCAGAATATCAATGTGCAAGTTACCGCTTTGAAGCTGGAATTCCTGCCGGTCATCAAAGAAAAAATGAGGCCTCTGCAAACAGCACTTACTAACGCAGACAAGACCTATCGCGAAAAACTGGCCACTGTCACCGTGCAGTTGAACAGCATCAATTTGCACCCGATTGATCTGACACAGCAACAGATCGAGGCAGACAACACACTGAGCGATGAGCAGAAACAGCAAGCATTCAGCGAGCTGAATGAAGAGCGTGCTCATAAGATTTCGAACCTGATAACGGCCGTGCGCAACAGCGCTAAAGCCATCGCCGAGCGCAGTGACGATGTGCTGCAAATCAACCTGACGCTGGACGGCAATCGCCTGCCGCAAATACTGCAGCAACAGATCGACACCTTGACTCAACGTGCAGCCGGAAGGAATGAACGGATGAGTGAAATCGCCGAAGACCGACGCCTGCTCAATGAGACGATTAAAACATTCGAGGCGTATAACCTGGTCGATCGGTTCAAGGAAATACTGCCGACGCCGGAGGAGCTGGAATTAGCCAACCTGCCATCGCCGCACATTGCAGCAGTCTCTGTCGGCATCGCCAGGCTCGGCAAGTTGCTCGACAAGCTCAGCACCGCGCTGACCTATAAAGACCTGACCGAAGAGCGCGACAGATTGAGACTGCGTTATAACGCCCTGCTCGACGAATCGCGCCTTGCGACACAGGAAACCAAAGCGACGCAACTAAAACTTGATGAGCTGGCCGCGCTGGCGAGCGTAGATCAAAGCAAGATGCTTTGGGTTCAAGAAGTGAAAAAGGTTTATCAATCGCTGTACAGTTTTCTGGACCAAGTCACGCCGAAGGAGTTGCCTTCAGCGTCAATCAGCCAGAATGTCGAACAGTTGAAGGCCTATATAAAGTCGTTCTACAGCGTTAGCCGTATTATCTGACACTGGGGCACACAGGGTGTCAGGGCTATATTGATCAGTTCCTGACATCCACTCTCAGCGCAGCACCACCAGCCTGTTGGGCAACTCGTTTTTGCCATGCGTCACCGGAACATGATCGGCGAGCAATTCGCCACAGGCATGGATGCAACCCAGAAACCCCTGCAGAATCTGACCGTCCCTGACCTGTTGAGTAAACACGTCAACCATCGCCTTCCAGGTATCGTCGTGCAAGCGACTGGCAATGCCATGATCAACCAGAATCTCGACGTAACGCTCGGCCTCGCTGACAAACACCAGAATGCCGGTCCCGTCGTGGGTCTTGTGCAGGTTTTGCTCAAGAAACTGCCGACGTGCAAGGTTTCCCGCCCTCCAGCGCCGGACCGAGACTGGCACCAGATAAGCAGTCACCTTCGGAATACGGCACACCAGCGCCACAATAATGAATGTACTCATCTGCGCGAGCATCAGTTCGTCCGCGCTCAGCCACTGCAAGCAGTAATTGACTGTCCCCGGCAGCAGCAGGCCAATAAGCCCGGCCCAGATCAGCGGCATGTACGCGTAATCGTCGGCACGAGCAGCCAGCACTGTGACCAGTTCGGCGTCAGTACGCTGTTCAACACGATCAATCGCCTCAGCGACCTGCTTCTGTTCGTCTCTGTTCAACAACGCCATGGTTCCCTCATTCCTGAATCAATCCGATTACCAGTTGCCTGAAGCACCGCCGCCACCGAAGCGCCCGCCGCTGCGCTCGGTAGCTCTGTCACGCGCCGGCCGGGCAGCGGCACCACGCCTGATACTGATGACTACAATCCCCAGTACGATGAGCGTCAGCACGACAGCG
Source organism: Pseudomonas tremae (assembly GCF_001401155.1). Taxonomy (GTDB): domain Bacteria; phylum Pseudomonadota; class Gammaproteobacteria; order Pseudomonadales; family Pseudomonadaceae; genus Aquipseudomonas; species Aquipseudomonas tremae. The sequence continues at coordinate 96,020 of NZ_LJRO01000024.1, read as the reverse complement.
ATCAGCCAGACCTGATCGCTGTCGACCTGTTCGTCACGACCGGCCACCTGTCGGGCAGGCTCAGGATAGTCAGGTATCTGACCGCCCAGTGCAGCGATCACCGCCTGAGCACCTCGTTCTACCCCGGCAGCCAAATGGCTATCGTCAAATTCGGGCGTCATCAACATGTCGATGATCAGCGAGGTCTGAGCGTCATTGAGGCGAGCCTTCAGTGCGGCGCCGACCTCAATGAACACCTTGCGTTTGTCACGATCGATCAGCAGCAGGACACTGTCATCCTTGCCGTGCAGCCCCATACCCCACGCATCGCCCAGTTGGGCACCAAACTCTTCGATCGTCGCGCCCTGCAGGTCAGCAAGGGTCACCACCACCACGCGCGCTCCCGTCGCCTGTTCATGGGCGCGCAGCAGCCTGGCCAGACGAACCGTCGTCCGGCTGTCGAGCATTTGCGCCGCATCGACCACACTGCCAGTCATCGGCGGAAAAACCAGCGCGGGCTCGTCCGCTCCGGCAATGCCTGCACCACCCACCAGCATCACCACGTACAACATCCATCGTGAAACAGACTTCAAAATCAGACCTCCGGTACTTTTTGAATCCATTGAAACGACACGCCTTAGCCAAAACTCACGTTCCCCGGCATAATCCCTCACTGACTCCGGCTGCCGGTCGATAATCAATCGAACAGGGCGTGTACAAAAATCAAACAATCCGGCATTTTCGTACATACCTTGGGGAGACTTCGGACAGTGAAGCGGATAGAAACTATCCCTGCGCCCAGTCCGAACCATAACGCCAAAGGTCCATAACCCAAAAACTGGCTGTCGGCATTTAACGCGCGTTGCCGACAAAGGCCTTGAGAAAACATTCATGAATAAGCTGTGTTTATTAGGTTTGCTGGTCGGTTTGGCCAGCCAGCCGGTGATTGCCCAGAGTGCTGCCCCTGCTGACAATACAACGCTTCAAGCCAAAAATGCCTTCATCGGCAAACTGATGAAACAAATGACTCTGGACGAAAAGATCGGCCAGTTGCGACTGATCAGTATCAGTTCGGAAATGCCACAGCCGCAAATTCTCAAGGAAATTGCTGCCGGAAGAATCGGTGGCACGTTCAACTCCATTACACGCTCAGAGAACCGTCCGTTGCAGGAAGCTGCCGTCGCCAAGAGCCGGCTGAAAATTCCGATGTTCTTCGCTTACGACGTGATTCACGGGCACCGCACTATTTTTCCGATCAGCCTGGGCATGGCCGCCAGCTGGGACATGGACGCCATAGCGACGATGGGCCGTGTTTCTGCTGTTGAAGCCAGTGCAGACAGTATCGACATGACGTTCGCACCGATGGTCGACATTTCCCGCGATCCACGCTGGGGCCGCAGTTCCGAAGGGTTCGGTGAAGACACCTACCTGGTGTCGCGGATTTCCGACGTAATGGTCAGGTCCTTTCAAGGCAAGAACGTTGCCGCCAATGACAGCATCATGGCCGCAGTCAAGCACTTCGCCCTGTATGGCGCGGTCGAAGGCGGACGTGATTACAACACCGTGGACATGAGCAAGACGCGCATGTACCAGGACTATCTGCCGCCCTACAAAGCCGGTATCGACGCTGGCGCAGGCGGCATAATGGTCTCGCTCAACTCCATCAACGGCATACCCGCAACGGCCAACAAGTGGTTGATGCAGGATCTGCTGCGCAAGGACTGGGGCTTCAAGGGTGTGACCATCAGCGACCACGGCGCGATCAAGGAATTGATCGAACACGGCGTGGCCAAGGATTATCGCGAAGCCGCCAAGCTCGCGATCAAAGCGGGCGTCGATCTGAGCATGAACGACGTTGCCTATGGCGAGCAGTTGCCTGGGCTGGTGAAGGACGGCGAGGTTTCCATGAAGGAAATCGACAGCGCCGTGCGTGAAGTGCTGGGCGCCAAGTACGACATGGGCCTGTTCGCATCGCCCTACGGGCGTATCGGCGTTGCTGCCGATGATCCGGCCGACACCTACTCCGATGACCGCCTGCACCGGGCCGAAGCGCGCGATGTTGCACGCAAGACGCTGGTGTTGCTGAAAAACCAGAACGACACGCTGCCACTGAAGAAACAAGGCACCATCGCAGTCATCGGCGGGCTGGCACAGAGTCATCTGGATACGCTGGGCAGCTGGTCGGCAGCGGGCCGGCCCAACCAGTCGGTCACTGTGTACGAGGGGCTGGCCAACGCCGTCGGCGACAAGGCAAAGCTGCTTTATGCACGCGGCGCTAACGTCAGTGACAACGAACACGTCCTCACCTACCTGAACTTCATCGAGAAGGAAGTGGAGATCGATCCGCGTCCGGCTCAGGAAATGATCGACGAAGCCGTCAAGGTTGCCGAACAGGCAGACGTAGTGGTTGCCGTGGTCGGCGAGTCGCGTGGCATGTCCCACGAATCGGCCAGCCGCAGCAGCCTGAACATTCCGGGCAAACAGCGCGATCTGATCAAGGCGCTGAAGGCCACTGGCAAACCGCTCGTGCTGGTGCTGATGAATGGTCGTCCGCTGGTTCTGGTCGACGAGCAGGAACAGGCTGATGCCATGCTGGAAACCTGGTTCCCGGGCACTGAAGGCGGCAACGCAGTAGCTGACGTGCTGTTCGGCGACTACAACCCGTCGGGCAAGCTGGCCATGTCGTTCCCGCGCTCGATCGGCCAATTGCCGGTCTATTACGCACACCTGAACACTGGCCGTCCGTATCACGAAGGCAGCCCGGGCAACTACACCTCGCATTACTTCGAGGAGCCTAATGGCCCGCTCTTCCCGTTCGGCTATGGCTTGAGCTACACGCAGTTCGACGTCTCGGACATCAAGCTGTCGGCTGACAGCCTGCCGCGCAAGGGCAAGATCACCGCCAGCGTGACAGTGAAAAACACCGGTAAGGTAGCGGGCGCGACCGTTGTGCAGTTGTATCTGCGTGATGTCGCGGCGTCGATCAGCCGCCCGGTCAAGGAATTGAAGAACTTCGAAAAAGTGATGATCGAGCCGGGGCAGGAGAAAGTCGTTACCTTCACGCTCAGTGAGGACGATTTGAAGTTCTATAACACCGAGCTCAAGTACGCCGCGGAACCCGGCGAATTCAAGGTCATGATCGGCCTGGATTCGCAGACTGTGAAAGAAGCCACCTTCAACCTGTTGTAATGCCAGTCCATGGCGCGTTTGCGAGTGCCCGTTCGCAAACGCGCCAGTGGAGTCCGATCAGGCCACAACAATGACGCTCAAGCCTCGCTTCTGGCGGCTTTCCCTTTACGTAATGCTGATTCTGGCCTGCGCCGCGCTGTCGGCGGGGCTGGCAATGCGTCAGGCTCAGCGTCATGCCTTGTCGGAAGATGCCGTTCGTGCAGGTGGGCAACTGGCACTTTACGCCAACACCCTGCATACCCTGATAGAGCGCTATCGCGCCCTGCCCTCGGTTCTGGCACTGGACCCCGAGATTCGTGCGGCGTTGAGCGACCCAGTGACCGATGACGTACAGCACGCGCTCAATCTCAAACTGGAAAAAATCAACGCTGCTGCTCATTCATCAACCCTTGAACTGCTCGACAGGCAAGGGCTGGCAATCGGCGCGAGCAATTGGCGGACACCCAGTAGCTACGTCGGCCACAACTACGGCTTTCGCCCTTACTTCCTGCAGACCCGCGCCAAAGGCACCGGGCGCTTTTACGCGGTCGGCGTGACCACGGGTATTCCGGGTTACTTCCTGTCCAGTGCAGTCACCAACGAAACGGGCGCCTTCCTCGGCGCGATGGTGGTAAAGCTGGAGTTTCCGAACCTTGAGCAGGAGTGGGGTCAAGGCGATGACTTGCTGCTGGTCAGCGACGACAAAGGCATTGTGTTCATCGCCAACAAGCCTGGCTGGCGCTATCGCGAACTGCTGCCCATATCCGTTGAAGACCGCGCAGACCTGCAGCGCACCCGCCAATACGACAAAAACCCGCTATTGCCTTTGCGCAGTCGGGTCATTGACCGGTTTGCCGAAAACAGTCACCTGAGCCGGGTCGAAGGACCGGACGGCACAGCGGATTACCTCTGGCAGTCGCTGCCGCTGCACGACGAAAACTGGACCTTGCACCTGCTGCGCAAGCCTCCGGCATCCAGCGAGGACATCCGCAATGCCGGACTAGCTGCCGCGGGTATCTGGCTGGCATTGGTGTTTCTGAGCCTGTTTCTCTATCAACGCTGGCGACTTGCCCGACTGCGGGAACGCAGCCGCGACGAACTGGAGCGTCAGGTGCAGGAACGCACCCGTGACCTGCAAACGGCACAGGACGGCCTGGTGCAATCGGCCAAGCTCGCCGCACTGGGGCAGATGTCGGCAGCGCTGGCTCACGAAATCAACCAGCCATTGACCGCCCAACGCATGCAGCTGGCGACCCTGCGGCTGCTTCTGGATCAGGGACGGATTGATGAAGCCTGCAAGGCGCTGGTGCCGGTGGACCAGCAGCTGACGCGTATGGCCGCGCTGACCGGTCATTTGAAAACCTTTGCGCGCAAAAGCCCCAGCGGCTTGCGCGAGCGGCTGGATCTGGCCACAGTTGTCGATCAGGCTTTGCTGTTGCTAGACCCGCGCCTGCGTGAGGAGCACATTGACTGCGTGCTGCACCTGAATCGCCCGGCCTGGGTTCGGGGCGATGCAATCCGCCTCGAGCAGGTCTTGATCAATCTGCTGCGCAACGCGCTGGATGCCATGCGCAACCGCCCGTCCAGGCGTCTTGAGGTGCGCATCGACGCCACCGACCACAATCAGTGGCGGCTGAACGTGAGCGACAGCGGCAGTGGTATCGCGCCTGAAAACCTCGCCAATATCTTCGATCCGTTTTTCACCACCAAACCCGTCGGCGACGGTCTGGGTCTTGGCCTGGCGGTGTCATACGCGATCATTAACGAACTGGGCGGAAAGCTGACCGCGGAAAACCATGCCAATGGTGCGGTGTTCTGGTTCAGCCTGCCCAATGACTTCCTGGAGACCTGACCCTGCATGTTGAATTCGGTCATCGTGGTAGACGACGAAGCGCCCATTCGGCAGGCCGTCGAGCAATGGCTGACGCTGTCGGGCTTCGAGGTTCAAGTCTTCGCGCGCGCCGAGGATTGCCTGGCACAGATACCCGAGCACTTTCCCGGCGTGGTGCTGACTGACGTCCGGATGCCCGGCATGGGCGGTCTGGAACTGCTGAATCGGCTGCAAAGCCTGGATCGAGGCCTGCCAGTCGTCCTCCTGACCGGCCATGGCGATGTGCCAATGGCTGTCGAGGCGATGCGTGATGGCGCCTACGATTTTCTGGAAAAACCTTTCAGCCCGGAAACCCTGATCAGCAACCTGCGTCGCGCGCTGGAGAAACGCCAGCTGGTTCTGGAAAACCGTCGCCTGCATGAACAAAGCGACACCCGGGCCCGGCTGGACGCCACCCTGCTCGGCGTATCGCCAAGCCTGCAGACGTTGCGCCGTCAGGTGCTGGAGCTGTCGCAACTGCCGGTCAACGTGATCATTCGTGGCGAAACCGGCAGCGGCAAAGAACTGGTTGCCCGTTGTCTGCACGATTTCGGGCCGCGTGCCGACAAACCGTTCGTTGCCCTCAACTGCGCGGCCATCCCCGAACACTTGTTCGAAGCCGAGCTGTTCGGGCACGAAAGCGGCGCATTCACTGGCGCACAGGGCAAGCGCATCGGCCGTCTGGAGTATGCCGACGGTGGCACTGTTTTTCTTGACGAGATAGAAAGCATGCCGATGGCCCAACAGGTCAAACTGCTGCGCGTTCTTCAGGACAAACGCCTTGAGCGGCTGGGTTCGAACCAGAGTATCCAGGTCGATCTGCGGATCATCGCGGCAACCAAACCGGACCTGCTCGAGGAGGCGCGTGCCGGACGGTTCCGGGAAGATCTGGCCTATCGCCTGAACGTCGCCGAGCTGCACCTGCCGCCGCTGCGCGATCGCCGTGAAGATATCCCGCAGCTGTTCATTCATTTCACCAGAACCGCCGCCGAGCGCCTCGGACGGCAAGCGCCAGTCCTGGATGCCGAGCGCCTGAGCCAGTTGCTCAGCCACGACTGGCCCGGCAATGTACGTGAGCTGGCCAACGCCGCAGAGCGCCAGGCACTGGGCCTGGAGTTGAGCCCGCCGGAGTCTGCCACTCAGTCGCCGGGGCAATCTCTGGCTGCGCGCCAGGAAGCCTTCGAAGCGCAATGCCTGCGCGCGTCGCTGACCCGTCACAAAGGTGATATCAAGGCGGTGCTCAATGAGTTGCAACTGCCGCGTCGCACGCTCAACGAGAAGATGCAACGGCATGCGTTGGTGCGGGAAATGTTTCTGGGTTGAAAGCGTTGAACATTCCGCCTGGCATCTTCAGGCGGTAACCGAACATTTCACGCGGCACCATGTCTGCATACTGTCGCGACCAAATGAGGGCGTGATGGCTGGATACATAAATGGCATAATGACATTATGCCGGCATTGGCTATTCAGCTCACTTGGGCAGTACGAAAGATGGGGCATTTTCTACCGTGAGCATACCCCTCGACCTCCCACTGGGGGGCGGCGAAATGGGCCGGCTTATCCGAGACACAGACTGGTCGACGTCTGCGCTGGGACCGAAGCAAGCGTGGCCTGCGGCACTGCTGTCCGCAATGAACCTGATGCTCAGTTGCCCGGACAGCATGTACCTGCTCTGGGGGCCAGATTTTACCCTGTTCTTCAATGACGCTTATTGCCAGGTCTTGCCCGTCACTGCGCAAGCAGCGCAAGGCCGTCCCATCGCTGCGATCTGGGGCGATGCCTGGGAAGCCGTGCGCCCGCTGGCCGAGCAGGCGCTTGCCGGACACAGTTGTCGGTCGGACAATATCCGCCGCGTTATTGTTCGAAACGGAAGGACTGAACAGACATGGTGGTCGCTGTCGTACTCGCCCCTTTACGGTGATACCGGCCAGATCGAGGGCATCTTCTGTCGTGTCAACGAAACCACCTCGCAGGTGCTTGCCGAAGTCAGACAGTCCGAGAGCGAAGCGTTCACCAATCGGGTGCTGTCGAGCATCAATGACTGCATCAAGGTGCTTGATCTCGACGCGCGTCTGACCTTCATGAGTGAAGGCGGACAACGGGTGATGGAGGTCAGTGATTTCAACGCGATTGTCGGCTGTCCATGGCCTGATTTCTGGCAGGACCAGGGCAATCTGGACGCCATTGCTGCAGTGGAAGCAGCGCGAGCGGGTCAGAACGCCAGCTTCACGGGCTCGGCGCAGACCATAAAGGGCGCCACCAAATGGTGGCATGTGCAGGTCAGCCCTATTTTCGGCAAGGATGGCAAACCAGAGAAAATCCTCTGCGTATCCCGTGACATGACGCAGCTCAGAGACGCTGAAGAAGCTCTGCTATCGCTCAACGAAACCCTTGAACAGCGAGTGGTGGAGCGCACCCAGGATCGTGACCGTATCTGGCGCCTGTCCACCGACCTGATGCTGGTGGCGCAATTCGACGGCATTATCTCGGCAGTCAATCCGGCCTGGACTCAGGCACTGGGCTGGTCGGAAGAACAATTGCTCGACAGTCAGTTTCTGGCACTGGTGCATCCCGATGATGTGCAAAGCACCCTGGCGGCCATGAGCGGGCTGGAAAGCGGCCAGACCATCCCGCACTTCAAGAATCGCTACCGCCATATGGACGGTTCATACAGGACCATTTCCTGGACCGCAGTGCCGGACAAGCAATTCATCCATGCCGTCGGCCGCGACATTCAGGCCGAAGAAGAAGCCAACCGGGCGTTGCAGCTTTCTCAGGAAGCGCTGCATCAAGCGCAGAAACTCGAAGCCATCGGGCAACTGACCGGTGGTGTCGCGCATGACTTCAACAACCTGCTGACGGTTATTCGCTCTTGCAGCGACTTGCTGAAATCCCAGAACCTTGAAGAAGCCCGACGCACGAAATACGTCGAAGCCATCTCCAGCACAGTGGATCGCGCCGCGCGTCTGACCGGCCAGTTGCTGGCGTTTGCGCGCCGTCAGGCATTGCAACCGGAAGTGTTCGATGTCTGCAAAAGCGTGGAGCGCATTGGCGAGATGATGGACACACTCACCGGCGCGCGCATTCAGGTAGACATCGACCTGCCCGCCGGACCGTGCTTTATCTTCGCCGACGGCAGCCAGTTCGACACCGCGCTGGTCAATATGGTGGTCAACGCCAGGGACGCTATGTCAGGTTCGGGCCGGCTCACGATCAAGGTCGAATGCGCCGCCTGCGATTCTGCCGACCTGGCCCCGTCGCTTAGCGATGGCAATTATGTAACCGTGTCGCTGACAGACACCGGCGCCGGTATCGCCAAGGATAAACTCGGCCTGATTTTCGAGCCCTTCTACACCACCAAGAGCGTTGGCCAAGGCACAGGCCTGGGCCTGTCGCAGGTTTTCGGTTTCGCCAAACAGTCGGGCGGCGAAGTATTGGTCGAGAGCGAACTGGGCAGCGGAAGCCGTTTTACATTGTGTCTGCCCAGCGCCCGGAATCATGAAGTCATTGCCGAGGACAAAAACTGTACCCTCGCGGCGTTGCCCGGTTTGTGCGTGCTGATGGTCGAAGACAATCAGGACATCGGCACTTACACCCGCCCGATGCTGGAGCAACTGGGCTTTCAGGTACTTTGGGTGACGAGTGCTCGTGAGGCATTGCATGAACTTTCCGGCAACCCCGAGAACTTTCACGTGGTGTTCTCGGATATCGCCATGCCAGGCATGAGCGGCCTGGAGCTTTACGCCGAAATCGAAGCACGCTATCCGTGGATGCCGGTTGTCCTGACCACAGGCTACAGTACTGAATTTGCGACCATCGCCCAAGACGAGACACAGCGTTTCGACCTGCTGCAGAAGCCCTACTCCAGGGAAGACCTGGCCGCGCTGCTGCACAAGGCAGTGAGTCGCAGCGGGGAATACTGAGGGTGTGGATTCGTATGAATCCAGGCACTCACGACGCATAAAACCAAGACAACACCGGCTGCCTTGATTCAGAATCACGCAAAACAGCGCAATACTCTTAGAGCAGGGAGCATTTTCGAGATGATCGTCGGTATTGATCTGGGCACCACCAACAGTCTGGTTGCGGTCTGGCGCGATGGCAGCAGCCAACTGGTGACCAACGCACTGGGAGAAACACTCACCCCCAGCGTCGTCGGCCTGGACGACGACGGCCATATTCTGGTCGGCAAAGCCGCCCGCGAGCGGTTGCAGACCCACCCGGACAAAACCACCGCTCTGTTCAAACGCTACATGGGCAGCGCTCAGGAAATTCGCCTGGGATCTGCTACCTACCGCCCGGAAGAGCTGTCCTCGCTGGTCCTCAAAAGCCTTAAAGCCGATGTAGAGCGTGCGTTCGGCGAGCCTGTTACCGAAGCCGTCATCAGCGTTCCAGCGTATTTCAGCGATGCACAGCGCAAAGCCACACGTATCGCCGGTGAACTGGCGGGCCTGAAAGTCGAAAAACTCATCAATGAACCCACGGCCGCAGCGCTGGCGTACGGGTTACACCAAAAAGAAGGCGAAACCTCGTTTCTGGTCTTCGATCTGGGTGGCGGCACGTTCGATATTTCGATTCTGGAACTCTTCGACGGCGTGATGGAAGTGCGGGCCAGCGCAGGCGACAACTTTCTCGGCGGTGAGGATTTCGATCAGCTGATGGTCGAGCACTTTCAGACCCTGCACCGGGACGAAGCAGACTTCCCTGCTACATCGCTGATAGCCCCAGCCCTGAAACGCGAAGCCGAACGGGTGCGCAAGGCACTGGGCCAGGAAAGCAGTACCGACTTCGTGTTGCGCCACGCAGACAGGGAGTGGCGCAAGACCATTACCCAGGAGCAGATGGGCGAACTGTATGCGCCGCTGCTCAACCGCCTTCGCGCGCCTGCCGAACGCGCACTTCGAGATGCCAGGATACGCGTGGCCGATCTTGACGAGATCCTGCTGGTAGGCGGCACGACGCGCATGCCGCTGATCCGCAAGCTTGCAGCCAGCCTGTTCGGACGCTTTCCGTCCATTGCACTCAACCCCGATGAAATCGTTGCTCAAGGGGCTGCAGTGCAGGCCGCGCTCAAGCAGCGTGATGCAGCACTCGAAGAAATCGTGCTTACCGATGTGTGCCCCTACACGCTGGGTATCGCGACCACCTCGCAGATTGGCAATCGTTACGAGAGCGGTCATTACCTGCCAATCATCGAGCGCAATAGCGTCGTGCCTGTCAGCCGGGTGAAAACGGTCTGTACCGTTCTGGATGATCAGGAACAGGTACTGGTGCGGATATTTCAGGGCGAAAGCCGCTTGGTAAAAGACAACATCGCACTGGGCGAACTGAACATTCAGATACCCAAGGCCAAGGCTGGCGAGGTGTCGCTGGATGTGCGATTCACCTACGACAACAACGGCTTGCTGGAGGCCGATGTGGTGACACAGCTGACCGGAGAACGTCACAAGCTGGTCATCGAAAACAACCCGGGCGTGATGACGCCGGAAGAAATACAGGAGCGTCTTCTGGTTCTGGAAGCGCTCAAGGTTCATCCGCGCGAACAGCAGGCCAATACTCATCTGATTGCCCGACTCGAACGGCTCTATCAGGAGTGCCTGGGCAGTGATCGAGACCTTATCGACCACTGGACCACTCAGTTCCAACACGTTCTGGAGAGTCAGGACGAGCGGCAGATCAACGAAATCCGCAAGCAACTCAAGCAGGAAGTCGACAAGTTCGAGCAGGGCACACGATGAAGGACTGCTGGGCCGTACTCGAACTTGAGCAGGATGCTGACGAGCGCAGTGTCAAACGACAATATGCGCGACTGTTGAAGGTCAACCGTCCTGACGAAGATCCGGTCGCCTTCCAGACCCTGCGTGACGCATACGAACAGGCGCTCGAACGTGCACGGGCGCGCGCATTTGAACAGGACGAGCCGGCAGCATTGCGTGAACCGCCGATAGCGCCCTTGCCTGCCCTGCGTCAGACAGAGAGCGTGGTCGAGCAGCAATCATTCGACTTGCAGGCCCACGTCAGGCAGACCACGGCGCAGAACCTGCCCGAACAACATCAGATCGCAATGGAGCATGGCCACGGTGAACGCTTTCAGCAAATGTTGCTGCTGGAGTGCCTGAACGATTCTGCGCACCATGTAGAGCGGATCAACGCCGCCTTCGAACACCTGCGCTGGCTGACCGTATGGCAAGCCATCCACATCAGCAGCCATCACCAATATGCGCTGGCCGACGCGATACTGCGTGAAGCATTCGATCGGTTCAGCGCACTGATCGAAAGCGGCCAGCACGCAAGCTTTCTAGACGAGCTCCGGGCGCTCGAACAGCAGCCCTGGCTGAGTGAACTGGAGCGCCGAGAGCATTTGCAATGCCGGTGCATGGTGCTGCTGATTGCCAGTAAAAACCTCACCGTCGACCTGTTTGAACAGACCAGTGCAGTGTTTGGCTGGAGCATGGGGCATAACGTCCATCCCGGCCCTGAAGACCTGTGGCAGACCTTGCGGGACCGCTGGGAAGAAGTCGAATATGACGAGTACCTGCGCCGCATCCTTGAATCGAAACCACAAACGGCCGAAGCGAAGGCTGCGCACTTGTTGTTCAAGCCACCCCGCCTGGCTGCACGCCTGCGCATGGCAAGGAAGTACGATGAGTCGGTGTGGAATGCCTGTGAGCACATCTGCGAACAACTGACCGTCCGCTTCCCGGACATTTTGCAGCGTTACCCCGAGGCAGACCTGAACGCCTGGAAGCTGATGCGTATGCAGAGCGATTTCAGGCCGCTGATCTGGGTGTATATCGGAGCGTTCCTGCTGGAGTTGCTCGCGCCTCAGGCACCACTTGCCGGCATGGAGTACAACGCAGGAACAAGGGTGATAGAGCTGTTCCTGTCGCCATTCTGGACCTTGGTCGGCTTCTTCATCTTTATCTGCATCTGGCGTCCGCTGATGGTTCTGGCAGAGCCTGCCGACGCCTGGCTGAGCACAAAATTACTGCCCAGGGCCGTGAGCTGGCCCGGCACTCAAGTGCTGATTTTGCGCCACGGTATTCCGTTTCTGTTCCTCGGGCTGTTTTATGCCCTCAGTGGCCCAAGGACGCTTCTGGTCTACCTGCTGCTTGCCGTGCTGTGGATCGTCTTGTCTCCCTATCGCTACCTTTATCAGACCGCGCCTGCCCGACAGAAAATTCGCCAGTTTTACCTGAGACATACCGTGCTGGTGGTTATCACCACATTGAGCATAGTCATGGGCACGATGCTGTTCGCATCCAAGCTGAGCAGCTGATTAATCTTCAGCCGGCCATCGACTGACAGCTAACGAAACAGATCTTCGGCAACTTTCCGCCTACTCGCTACCGGTGGGTAGGCGGATTCTTGCTCATCCGCTCGACAAAACCGCTCTGGAACAAGCCCTCATGGTGTGGCACAGGTCCTGCTATGGAACTGGTCAGGGCAGCGCATGCCTCTTCTAAAAATAATGAAAGACAAGGAACATCATGGAAACCTCCACACCCGCCTCCCACGGACCGGCTGCCAGCATTGCCGGTCAAAAAACCACCTCCAGCCGCCTCAAATCCATTTTCAGTGGCTCGGTCGGCAACATGGTCGAGTGGTACGACTGGTACGTCTACGCCGCCTTTTCGCTGTACTTCGCCAAAGCCTTCTTTCCCAAAGGCGACACCACCGCCCAGTTGCTCAACACTGCTGCGATCTTCGCCGTTGGCTTTCTGATGCGCCCCATCGGGGGCTGGCTGATGGGCCTTTACGCCGACTACAAAGGCCGCAAGGCCGCGCTGATGGCCTCGGTACTGCTGATGTGCTTTGGCTCACTGATCATCGCCCTGACCCCGGGCTATGAAAGCATCGGCGTCGGCGCGCCGATCATGCTGGTGTTTGCCAGACTGCTTCAAGGCCTGTCGGTCGGCGGCGAATACGGCACATCGGCGACTTATCTCAGCGAGATGGCTACCAAGGAACGTCGCGGCTTCTTCTCCAGCTTTCAGTACGTCACGCTGATTTCCGGTCAGCTTATCGCTCTGGGTGTGTTGATCGTGCTGCAGCAGACACTCACTACTGAACAGCTGTACGCCTGGGGCTGGCGCATTCCGTTCGTCATCGGTGCCTTGTGCGCAATCGTCGCGCTGTTCCTGCGTCGCGGCATGGAAGAGACCGAGTCATTCACCCGCAAGAAAAAGGAAAAGCCCAAGGAAAGCCTGATGCGCACATTGATGCGCCATCCCAAGGAGCTGATGACGGTAGTCGGCCTGACCATGGGCGGTACGCTGGCTTTCTATACCTACACCACCTACATGCAGAAGTACCTGGTCAACACTGTCGGTATGAGCATCACTGATTCGACCTCGATATCGGCAGCGACGCTGTTCCTGTTCATGCTGCTGCAACCCGTCATCGGTGCGCTGTCCGACAAAGTAGGGCGACGTCCGATTTTGATCGCTTTTGGCGTATTGGGCACGCTGTGCACAGTGCCGATTCTGACCACGTTGCACACCATTCAGACCTGGTGGGGCGCATTCTTCCTGATCATGGCGGCGCTGATCATCGTCAGTGGCTATACGTCGATCAACGCCGTGGTCAAAGCAGAGCTCTTCCCGACCGAGATCCGCGCACTGGGTGTGGGCCTGCCTTATGCCCTGACAGTGTCGATATTCGGTGGCACTGCGGAATACATCGCACTGTGGTTCAAGAGCATCGGCATGGAAACCGGCTACTACTGGTACGTGACAGCCTGCATTGCCTGCTCGCTACTGGTATATGTGTTCATGAAAGACACCCGCAAACACTCACGGATCGAGACAGACTGATCGAGCACAACGCGCGCCACACGTAAAAGCCTGTCGGCCAAAGGTGTGAGGAACGAGAGCTGTCGGGTACAGCTCTCGTTCCAGCGCTTCGCGCCGCATATCTACCGGCTTTATCATTTACACCATCGATACAACACGCGCGAAAGAGCGTCGACGCTACACTGGCAGTTGCAACCAAGTGTTTCAATACAGTGCACTTATTCCGTGATATCTGGCGATAACTCGTTGAATAAATGATACTTCCAGTTTGTCAAGAGCCTTTATTACAAGGTTTTTCAGAATATGCATCAGCCGAGTGCATTTTTGCTCGCGAGGCCCGAAACAAGAGCGTTACAGCCCACTATCATTTTCAGCGATGATCGCTAGCATTCCTATTAACTTCTTAATAATCCGCTGACGCGTAGCATTGCCTCCATACCGGGATGACAACTCACCCGACACTTATTGGAGACATCATCATGAAAACGACTAAATTGATCTTCGGCCTGGCTTTCTCTGTTCTGGCTTCCAGTGCATTTGCACTTCCAGTCACCACGGTGAGCAATGATCTGTCGACTTCAACCATTGTTGCTGAGGGCGGCACCAAGCACACCAACGTCGGCTCGATCCGCGTATCGGCTGACGGCGCCGACCACGTAGGTGCAAATCGTCTGGCTGCTGATGGCGCAGATCGCGTAGGTGCAAACCGCCAGGCCGCCGACGGCGCTGACCATGTAGGTGCCAATCGTTTGGCAGCCGACGGTGCAGACCGCGTAGGTGCCAACCGTCTGGGTTGATCCAGCAAGCTACACTTCAGGCCCGGTTCATGCCGGGCTTCTTCATGTCTGGCCCAAGCTGAAACAAACGCTGCTCTGGCATCCTTCGCCAATGCGCAGCACTATGTTCCCACCCCATCTCGAGCTATCAGGAATAAAGCATGTCAGACGCCATTCACTCCTACGAGCCATCCAAAGGTCACGGCCTGCCTCATGACCCGTTCAATGCGATTGTAGGTCCACGCCCGATTGGCTGGATTTCATCTCAGGATGCCAACGGCAAGCTGAATCTGGCGCCCTACAGCTTTTTCAACGCATTCAATTACGTGCCACCGATCATTGGCTTTTGCAGCGTAGGGCGAAAGGACAGTCTCAACAACATCGAGCAGACCGGCGAATTTGTCTGGAACCTGGCGACCCGCTCCCTGGCCGAGGCCATGAATCAGAGCTGCGCGCCAGTGGCGCCCGATGTCAGCGAGTTCGAGCTGGCTAACCTGACACCGCTGGCGTCGCAGATCGTGGCAGTACCTCGCGTAATGGAAACGCCGGTGTCGTTCGAGTGCAAAGTCACGCAGATCATTCAGTTGCAACGCGCAGACAAGGAACTGGTGCCCAGTTGGTTGATTCTGGGCGAAGTGGTGGCGATACACATCGACAAATCCCTGTTGAAGGATGGCGTCTACGACACCGCCGCCGCAGAGCCAATACTGCGCGGCGGCGGTCCTGCAGACTACTTCCAGCTTGGGCCGGAAGCGCTGTTCAAAATGTTCCGCCCGGGCGCCTGAATCAGGCATCCGCCCACAGCGGTTCCCCCTCGGCATCGATGCCGGTCAGACGCTGCAGTTCCTGAGCAGCGGCCAGGTCGGCATCGTCTGCGGTCTTGAACGTCTGCTCGGGTAACAGGGCCTGGAAACGCGGCGCACCGCCACCGCCCAGCCCCTTGATGGCAATCGCCGCCCGATAACCCTGCTCGGAAGGCATTACTGCCGAAATCACTTCAAACCCGTTGTATTCCTTGCGCGCCATGTGCCTGCCCCCTGCGTGTTCATCAAAAATGTGAATTCTAGCGCGTCCATCATGCCGCTGGCTTTGATGATGACAACCGACGCAATACTCAACCTTGTCCTACACTCTAATCAGTCCTTTCGAACTGCTCTGTAGCCGAGACAAGGAATGCGTCATGAAAGTAAAAACAAGAAAATGCATGGCTGTAATGGGTGCTCTCGCGGTGCTGGCTGTTTACGCAGCAGGTGCCTATCGCAACGAACTGGCGCGCCAGGCGCCTCAGGTCGCCAGCTGCACGTTTGGTCATTGCGTGCCGACCGACGCAACCTTCAGCGTCTTGCGATGACGCTCATCCTGCGCAACGGCGTTGCCATTCAGCAAAGGTAGCTATCGATTAGCAAGCTATCGGATTAGACTGGTCAGACTCTCCCGCCGCCATTGAGGCGGGTCAACACTGCCATCGGGTTTTGCCTTGACCAGTCTTACTCAAACGCCTCCGGCCATTCGCAGCATTTTGTTCGCGTTGATGATGGCAGTACTGCTTAGCGCGCTCGATCAGACCATTGTTGCTGTCTCGATGCCGGCCATTTCCGCCCAGTTCCGGGACATCGACCTACTGGCGTGGGTCATATCCGCCTACATGGTTTCGTTGACCGTGGCCGTCCCTATATATGGCAAGCTGGGCGACCTTTACGGCCGACGCAAATTGATGCTGTTCGGGCTGGGCATGTTTACCCTTGCCTCGTTGTTCTGCGGCCTGGCGCAAAGCATGGAACAGCTGGTCTTGGCGCGCGTCCTTCAAGGCATAGGCGCGGGAGGCATGGTCTCGGTAAGCCAGGCAATCATTGCCGACATCGTTCCACCCCGTGAGCGGGGTCGTTATCAGGGTTATTTCAGCAGCATGTATGCCGTCGCCAGCGTCGCGGGGCCGGTATTGGGTGGCCTGATGACCGAGTACCTGTCCTGGCGTTGGGTTTTCCTGATCAATCTTCCGCTCGGCGCTGCCGCCCTGATAGTCGCCTACCGCACCCTCATCGGCCTGCCGGTTCCGCAACGCAAGCCGATAATCGATTATCTGGGCACAGTGTTCATTATCATCGGGCTAACCGCACTGCTGCTGGGCATAACCGAGATCGGTCAAGGGCATGGTCTGGGTGACAGCCAGGTTCAACTGCTGTTAGGCACAGCCCTGTTGACCCTCGCGATTTTTGTCTGGTACGAACGCCGCGCTGCAGAACCTTTGCTGCCCATGCATCTGTTTGCCAATAAAAGCGCAGTGCTGTGCTGGTGTACTGTCTTTTTTACCAGCTTCCAGGCCATTTCCCTGATTGTTCTGATGCCCCTGCGTTATCAGACAGTCACTGGCGGCGGTGCCGACAGCGCTGCCCTGCACTTGCTTCCGCTGGCCATAGGCATGCCGATGGGGGCATATTTTGCCGGGCGCCGTACCGCGCACACCGGACGCTACAAACCTCTGATCCTTACCGGGGCGCTGCTGATGCCGGTCGCCATTCTGGGCATGGCGTTCATGCCACCCCAATCGCTGGTGATGACAAGCGTGTTCATGGTCCTGACCGGTATCGCGACCGGCATGCAGTTCCCGACTTCGCTGGTCGGCACCCAGAATGCGGTCCAGCCTCGGGACATGGGGGTCGCCACCAGCACTACCAATCTTTTCCGTTCGCTGGGGGGCGCGGTGGGCGTGGCGCTGATGTCGGCATTGCTGCTGGCCATGTTGCAGCACACCGGGGTCGGTCAGCTCGGCGCAGGCGCGCTGGGTGGCGAAGGCGGCTCTGGCAATATTCTGCTCGACAGTTTGAATGCTGCTACCGGGCCAGCACTTGAGAGCCTGCGCGCCGAGCTGGCGTTGACGTTCAGAAATCTGCTGATCACCAGTGCGGCTATTTCGCTACTCGGCCTGGCCGCAGCCGCCGCCATGCCAAATACCTTGTTGCGGGGCCGGGATTGAATCGTCCCTGTGCGTCAGGACGACATGCCGGCCCAAAACCACTGGGTCTTCTTGCTTTTTACATGGGCAAAGGCAGGCATCAGTTCGCCTTCGGTGAAATGTCGCCGTGAGCCGAACTGCGCGCTACTGAACCAGCAGCCCGACCGCGGACATGCCTGCCCGGCATCCACTGGCGGCAAGGGTTTTTCATCGAACCGGGCATACCATTGCGCAGTGGTTTCTTCGGTAAAGCCGATACCGGGTGCCAGGTAGGGATGAAGATTGCCGGTGTCCTGCAGGCGAATCGGTTTGATGACTCGATTGACCGTGACATAAGGCTGCGGTGGCGGCAAACCTCTACCGCCCAATTCGGGCACAGCACCTGCGCGAATAATCAGACCATTGCGATAGCTGTGAAACACGATGTCGCTGTGCGCGCTCATCTCCCCACGCAATCGGTCGCTACCCCCCAACTGCCTGACGAACCCTTCACCCAGCACCGTGTACCAACTGACACCCTTGATCCGGTCGAGCAAACGCAGGCTTTCTATGTGCGGGCCGGGGTCCACCATCAGCCCCGGGTAATCCTGGGCGAGCCGATATTCCCACGGCAGATATTGATGACCATCGCAAGGCAGCACACAGGCCAGCCCGCCAAAACCGTGTTCGGCCTGCACTTCGCTGCTCAGGTACCTGATCCAGGCTTCGTAGTGTTTCAACCCGTCAGGCTCGCTCAGGTACGACACTGGCAGCACCATCTTCAGGCATGAGCGGTCGTTTTCCGCCTGCCCTTGCGACGTGTTCATCACAAACAGGCTGTACATCGCGACCTCAGCCTGGGTAGCACTGGCAATTGACCACGTGAACTGCTCATGCGCAAGGCTCTCTACAACCTGACGGCGGGTTGAAGCAAAGCCGGACCCGCTCAAACGACGCATGCGCTTGAACAATTGCCATTTGAGCCTGGTCTTGAATGTGTCGTAAAAGCGCGAAAAGCAGGCATCGACCCGACGCTTCATCTCTGCAGTATGACCATTGCGAAAATACAGCGTGGTGATCAGCCCCAGGCGGATCACCGGCATTCCCAGCGGGGAATCCACCCCCATACGTTCGGACTGCGGCGCGAGCCTAGCCAGCAACCTCACGACGTCAGCTCCGACGCCTGACATCAGCGACCCTCCCTGCAACGGCAGTATCCAGGCGTGCCCCACTGCGCTGGTTTGCTTCACAGCTCTGGATGACGCCCCGTTGATAGCCGACAGCACGCTGGCCATAGCCATGATCATCTGTATGGGCATCAATGAGGCTGACACTGGTTGTCGGGCAAGCAGGCGCAAGATTCGGCAAAAACATGCAACCGTCCTCTCTTCTGGGCTTTCAGGACGCGCAGAGTGAAGGGAGTTTTCCCACGGAGCAATACTCGAAAATTACTTTGGGAAATCAGCTACATGTATCAGGAAATGTCCTACCTGCTTCCTACAAATTTTTGTAAGTTCGCAGGACAATGGATCGTCATCGGCGGGCACCGTCAGGACAAACGGTTAACATAGTCGGTGAAAGCCGATTTCTATAGAGCATTGACAGAGTCAGGCCCTGTGCGAAAGCTCGGCTCGTCACGAGCGCATATCTTTCAGACCGCCACCGCCTGGCGGCGCAAGGTCGGGCTGTAGCGAAGCATGTCCAGACACACATCCACCAGTTGCTCGGCTTCTGCAGGCAGCGAAAAACTGTCTGGCACCAATAGCCACTGATAAATTATCCCGTTGACGTAGGAAAACAGAGCAACCGCTGCCCGGCCGGTGTCCAGGCCTTGGGGAAGTTGCCCCTGGCGAACGGCATTGTTCAGCCCCAGGGTGATACGGTCATGACACTGGATGGCGTTGTCCTGGCGTTGACGACGAAAATCACACATCTCATCCGTAAACTCGCACTTGTGAAAAAGGATTTCATTGATGCGACGGGTTTTCGGGTCCAGCGCGAGCTCATGAAACAGATGAATCAGCAGGTCTCTCATGCAACCCAGCGGGTCTTCCTCTTCCTCGCTCTGGCTGGCTTGCGACATTTCGTCGAGCGGTTCCTGGAGGCTGTCGAGCATTGCCTGAACCAGATCGGCCTTGTTGTTGAAGTGCCAATAGATAGCCCCACGCGTCACACCGGCAAGCGTCGCAATATCAGCAAGCGTGGTGCGAGCAACGCCTCGCTCATAAAAAGCCTGCTCGGCCGCCTCCAGAATCTGGCTGCGGGTTATCTGAGCTTCTTCTTTGGTGCGACGAACCATGGCAATAAAACCTCAAGAAATTCACCTCAGGCACCTGTCTGGACGAGTACCTGGATACATAACCGGGCGGCATTTGTCTCGCCTTGTCCCGAATCGGCTATCGGCACACTGGAGAGTGGCCAAATGCGCATCGCGGGTGTTTACAAACAACCGCGAATGTAAGTATATTCCTTAGCATGCTACTTATCTAGCCGAAATATTTTTTTACACTTCAACGTACTGTTGAGATAACAGGCTCCTGCCCCGAGGATCTTCATGCAATTCAAGCCAGCTGTTACCGTTCTGGTCACTGCCGTCGCCCTGGCAACACTGCTCAGTGGCTGTAGCAAGAAGGAACAGGCCGCCCCGCCTGCGCAAACCCCTCAGGTCGGCGTCGTTACCATCAAAGCTCAGCCTTACACCCTGACCACCGAACTTCCGGGCAGGACCACTGCATTCCGTGTAGCCGAGGTTCGTCCTCAGGTGAATGGCATCATTCTCAAGCGCCTGTTCACCGAGGGCGGCGACGTCAAGGCAGGTCAGCAGCTGTATCAGATCGATCCGGCTGTCTATGAGGCCAATGCCAACAGTGCCAAGGCCACCTTGCAGTCCGCCAAGTCGATGTCTGATCGCTACAAGCAACTGGTCAGCGAGCAAGCGGTCAGTCGTCAGGAGTACGACACCGCTCTGGCCTCGACCCAGGAAGCTCAGGCCGCCCTGCAGACCGCTCAGATAAACCTGCGCTACACCAAGGTACTCGCGCCGATTTCCGGCCGGATTGGCCGCTCTGCCGTCACCGAAGGTGCTCTGGTGAGCAGCGCCCAGACTGACGCAATGGCGACCATTCAGCAGCTCGATCCCATCTACGTGGACGTGGTGCAGTCATCTTCCGACATGCTCAAGCTGCGCAACGACCTGGACAGCGGCAAATTGCAGAAGTCAGGCGACAACGCCGCCAAGGTCAAGCTGACCCTGGAAGACAACAGCGCCTATGCCCAGGAAGGCAAGCTGGAGTTCTCCGAAGTGTCGGTAGACCAGACCACCGGCTCCGTCACCTTGCGTGCCGTATTCCCGAACCCGGAACACCGCCTGCTGCCAGGCATGTTCGTTCACGCGCAACTGCAGGCCGGCGTCAATTCGAAAGCCATCCTGGCCCCTCAACAAGGTGTCACACGCGACCTCAAAGGCACGCCGACCGCGATGGTGGTCAACCAGGACAACAAGGTTGAATTGCGCACGCTGGTAGCCAACCGCACGGTGGGCAGCGACTGGCTGATCGAAGACGGTCTGAAAGAAGGTGATCGTGTCATCACCGAAGGCCTGCAATACGTCAAACCAGGTGCAGAAGTGAAAGTCGCCGAAGCGACCAACGTTAAAGGAGCAAACCCGGCGCCTGCCCCGGCCACTGATAAAGCCGCAGGCAGCAAAGGGGAGTAACCCATGTCGAAATTTTTTATTGATCGACCCATTTTTGCCTGGGTTATTGCCCTCGTGATCATGCTGGTCGGCGCGCTGTCGATTTCCAGCCTGCCTATCAACCAGTACCCGAGCATTGCACCGCCGGCCATCGGCATTCAGGTGACCTACCCAGGTGCTTCTGCACAGACCGTGCAGGACACCGTGGTGCAGGTCATCGAGCAGCAGCTCAACGGTATCGACAACCTGCGTTATGTGAGTTCGGAGAGTAACTCCGACGGCAGCATGACCATCACCGCGACCTTCAATCAGGGTACCAACCCTGATACGGCGCAGGTGCAGGTGCAGAACAAGCTCAACCTGGCCACCCCGCTGCTGCCGCAAGAAGTGCAGCAACAGGGCATCCGCGTCACCAAGGCGGTCAAGAACTTCCTGATGGTGATCGGTCTGGTGTCGGAAGACGGCAGCATGGGCAAGGAAGACCTGGCCAACTACATCGTGTCGAACATGCAGGACCCGATCTCCCGGACCTCCGGTGTGGGCGACTTCCAGGTGTTCGGTTCGCAGTACGCCATGCGTATCTGGCTGGACCCGGCCAAGCTGAACAACTTTCAGTTGACCCCGGTGGACGTGAAAAACGCGATTACCGCGCAGAACGTCCAGGTGTCCTCGGGTCAGTTGGGCGGCCTGCCAGCGATCAGCGGTCAGCAACTGAACGCCACGATCATCGGCAAGACCCGTCTGCAGACAGCCGAACAGTTCGGCAACATCTTCCTCAAGGTCAATACCGACGGCTCGCAGGTTCGCCTGAAAGACGTCGCCACGGTCGGCCTGGGTGCAGAGAACTACAGCACAGACTCACAGTTCGACGGCAAACCGGCTTCCGGTCTGGCGATCAAACTGGCCACTGGCGCCAACGCGCTGGACACTGCCAAGGCCATCCGCGCGACCGTTTCATCGCTGGAGCCGTTTTTCCCGCCGGGCATGAAAGTCGTCTACCCGTATGACACCACGCCAGTGGTGAGCGAATCGATCAACGGTGTGGTTCACACCCTGATCGAAGCGATCGTGCTGGTGTTCCTGGTGATGTACCTGTTCCTGCAGAACTTCCGCGCCACGATCATCACGACCATGACAGTGCCGGTGGTGTTGCTGGGTACGTTCGGCATCCTTGCGGCCTTCGGCTTCACCATCAACACCCTGACCATGTTCGGTATGGTGCTGGCCATCGGCTTGCTGGTGGACGATGCGATTGTGGTGGTAGAAAACGTCGAGCGGGTCATGGAGGAGGAAAAGCTCTCCCCGCGCGACGCCACGATCAAATCCATGACGCAGATCCAGGGTGCATTGGTAGGTATTGCGCTGGTACTTTCGGCGGTTCTGCTGCCCATGGCGTTCTTCGGCGGCTCTACTGGCGTGATCTACAAACAGTTCTCGATCACCATCGTCTCGGCCATGGCCCTGTCGGTCGTCGTGGCGCTGATTTTCACCCCGGCGCTGTGCGCCACGATGCTCAAACCCATCGACGAGAAGACGCATGGCCAGCCCAAGCGCGGCTTCTTCGGCTGGTTCAACCGCACCTTCGACCGCAGCGTTCTCAGTTACGAGCGCGGCGTCGGCAACATGCTCAAGCACAAGTGGCCAGCCTACCTGGGCTACGTCCTGATCTGCGCCGGCATGGTCTTCATGTTCATGCGCATTCCCGCGGCATTCCTTCCGGAAGAAGACCAGGGCGTTATTTTCGCCCAGATCCAGACCCCGGCAGGCTCCTCGACCGAGCGTACGCAGGAAGTCATCGACAACATGCGTGAATACCTGTTGACCAAGGAGAGTGGCGCAGTCAAGTCGGTGTTCTCGGTAAACGGCTTCAACTTCGCGGGTCGCGGTCAAAGCTCGGCGATTGCATTCGTGATGCTCAAGCCGTGGGAAGAACGCACTTCGGAAAACAGCGTATTCGAACTGGCCAAACGTGCTCAGGGCTACTTCTTCAGCCTGCGCGATGCGATGGTGTTCGCCATCGTGCCGCCTTCTGTTTTGGAACTGGGTAACGCAACTGGCTTCGACGTTTACCTGCAAGACCAGGGCGGCGTTGGTCACGAGAAACTGATGCAGGCACGTAACCAGTTCCTCGGCATGGCCGCACAGAGCAAGATCCTGGCAGGCGTGCGTCCGAACGGGCTGAATGACGAGCCGCAGTATCAGTTGATCATTGACGACGAACGCGCCAGCGCTCAGGGCATCACGCTGTCGGACATCAACAACACGTTGTCCATCGCCTTGGGCGGCAGCTACGTCAACGACTTCATCGACCGTGGCCGCGTCAAGAAGGTATACATCCAGGGCGACGCAGGTGCCCGCATGAAGCCTGAAGACCTGAAAAAATGGTACGTGCGCAACAGCTCGGGGGAAATGGTGCCGTTCTCGGCCTTTGCCAGCGGCAAATGGTCCTACGGCTCGCCAAAACTGTCGCGCTACAACGGCGTAGCGGCAGAGGAAATCCTGGGCACACCGGCACCGGGCTACAGCAGCGGCGATGCAATGGCTGAAGTCGAGGCCCTGGCCAAGAAACTGCCGCAAGGTATCGGCATCTCCTGGACCGGTCTGTCCTACGAGGAGCGCTTGTCCGGTTCCCAGGCCCCTGCCCTTTATGCGCTGTCGTTGCTGGTCGTGTTCCTGTGTCTGGCGGCGCTGTATGAAAGCTGGTCGATCCCGATCGCGGTCATCCTCGTGGTGCCGCTGGGTGTCATCGGTGCGCTGATGGCAACCAGCCTGCGTGGGCTGTCCAATGACGTGTTCTTCCAGGTCGGGCTGCTGGTAACGGTAGGTCTGGCCGCGAAGAACGCCATTCTGATCGTCGAGTTCGCCAAAGAGCTGCACGAACAGGGCAAGAGCCTTACCGATTCAGCGATCGAAGCGTGCCGCATGCGCTTGCGCCCGATCATCATGACGTCGATGGCGTTCATCCTCGGCGTTGTACCGCTGGCGATTTCCTCGGGCGCAGGTTCGGGCAGTCAGCATTCGATCGGTACAGGCGTAATTGGCGGTATGATCACGGCAGTTATTCTGGCGATCTTCTGGGTGCCCCTGTTCTTCGTATCGATTTCAGGGCTGTTCAAGAGCAAGCAGAAACATACTTCACACGACGAGGCTGGCCAATGAGCAAGTCATTGATCTCTCTTGCAGTTACCGCGTTCATTCTCGGCGGCTGCTCTTTGATCCCCGATTACAAGCAGCCGGAAGCCCCGGTCGCCGCACAGTATCCACAAGGCCCGGCGTACTCGCCGGCAGAGGGGGCCAAGATGGCCGCCGCGGAGCAAGGCTGGCGCCACTTCTTCAATGATCCGGCCCTGCAACAGCTGATCCAGACCGCGTTGCTCAACAACCGTGACCTTCGGGTTGCGGCGCTGAATATCGACGCCTACCGCGCCCAGTACCGCATCCAGCGTTCGGACTTGTTCCCGGCTGTATCGGCCACCGGCAGCGGCAGCCGTCAGCGCGTGCCTGCGGACCAGTCGCAGACCGGCCAGGCCGGCATCAACAGCAGCTATTCGGCAACGCTGGGCGTCAGTGCCTACGAGCTGGACCTGTTCGGTCGGGTGCGCAGCCTCAGCGAACAAGCACTGGAAACCTACTTTTCCAGTGAAGAAGCGCGTCGCAGCACCCAGATCAGCCTGGTGGCCAACGTGGCCAATGCCTACATGACCTGGCAGGCCGACAAGGAACTGCTCAAGCTGACGCAAGACACCCTCAAGACCTACGAAGAAAGCTTCCGCCTGACTTCGCGCAGCAATGAAGTCGGTGTTTCTTCGGCGCTGGACCTGAGCCAGTCGCGTACCGCTGTCGAAAGTGCGCGCGCCAAACTGGCCCAGTACCAGCGTCTGGTCGCTCAGGATCAGAACAGTCTGGTGATGCTGCTTGGCACCAACCTGCCCGACAACCTGCCAGCCAGCCATCTGCTGGACTCCGACATGCTGACCGAAATGCCGGCAGGCCTGCCGTCAGATTTGTTGCAGCGCCGTCCAGACATTCTGCAAGCCGAGCACACGCTCAAGGCCGCCAACGCCAACATTGGCGCGGCACGTGCAGCGTTCTTCCCGAGCATCAGCCTGACGGCCAGTGCTGGCACCAGCAGCTCGGAACTGTCCGGTCTGTTCAAAGGAGGCTCTGGAGCATGGCTGTTCCAGCCGAGCATCAACATCCCGATCTTCAACGCCGGCAACCTGCGCGCCAGTCTGGACTACTCGAAAATCCAGAAGGAAATCAGTGTCGCCAACTACGAGAAGGCGATTCAGACCGCCTTCCAGGAAGTCTCCGACGGCCTGGCTTCGCGCAAGACCTACGACGAACAGCTCCAGGCGCAGCGTGACTATGTCGCGGCCAACCAGGACTACTACCGTCTGGCCGAACGCCGCTACCGCATTGGCATCGACAGCAACCTGACTTTCCTCGACGCCCAGCGCTCGTTGTTCAGCGCGCAACAAACGCTGATCACCGATCGTCTGTCGCAGCTGACCAGCGAGGTCAACCTGTACAAGGCCCTCGGCGGCGGTTGGTACGAGAGGACCGGCCAGACCGAAACCATCTCTAAAGAGAAACCTTCGGTGCAGCTGTTCTAATGGCAGTGTTCTGATTGCAGCGCATAAAAAACCCACCTGATCAGGTGGGTTTTTTATGCCGGTAGAACTGTGCGATCAATGATCCTGGTGCAGGTACTTCGGCTCTTTCGGCAGCCGCAGGCTGAACAGAAACGCTATCGCCATCATCGCCGTCACATACCAGTAGAAGCTGTTTTCCATCCCGGCGCTCTTGAGCTTCAATGCCACCCACTCCGCCGAGCCGCCGAACATGGCGTTGGCCACTGCGTACGCCAGGCCCACACCCAACGCACGCACCTGCGGTGGAAACATCTCCGCTTTAACCAGGCCACTGATAGAGGTGTAAAAGCTGACAATCGCCAACGCCAGGGTAATCAGCATGAAGGCAATGAACGGGTTGGTGGTGGTTTTCAGGGTCATCAGGATCGGCACCGTACACAGCGTGCCCAACGCACCAAACAGCAACATCGAATTGCGACGACCGATACGGTCCGCGAGCATGCCGAAGAAGGGCTGCATGCACATGTAAAGAAACAGTGCTCCGGTCATGATGTAGCTGGCAGTCTTGGCTTCCATACCGCCGGTGTTCACCAGATATTTCTGCATGTACGTGGTGAACGTGTAGAAAATCAGCGAGCCACCGGCGGTGTAGCCCAGCACCGTGATAAAAGCAGCAGCGTGGTTCTTGAAGAGCGCGACGATACTGCCCGCCTCCTTGTCCTGGCGGCTTTCGGCGGTAGTGGTCTCATTGAGCGTGCGACGCAGCAGCAAGGCGATCACTGCGGCCGCCGCGCCGATCACGAACGGGATGCGCCAGCCATAGGCCCGCAATTCTTCAGTGCTGAGAAACTGCTGCAGAATCACCACCGTCAGCACCGCCAGCAACTGGCCGCCGATCAGCGTCACGTACTGAAACGACGCATAGAAGCCGCGCTGGCCACGCAGCGCCACTTCACTCATGTAGGTTGCGGTAGTGCCATATTCGCCGCCCACCGACAAACCTTGAAGCAGGCGCGCCATCAGCAATAGTGCCGGCGCCCAGGCACCAATCGAGGCGTAAGTCGGCAGACACGCGATGATCAAGGAGCCTGCGCACATCATGGTGACCGAAATCAGCATCGAGTTCTTGCGGCCATGTTTGTCAGCCACACGGCCAAACAGCCAGCCACCAATCGGCCGCATCAGAAAGCCCGCTGCAAACACACCTGCGGTGTTGAGCAACTGAACGGTCGGATCATCGGATGGAAAGAAAGCAGGTGCAAAGTAGATGGCGCAGAAGGCATAGATATAAAAGTCGAACCACTCGACAAGATTCCCCGAAGACGCCCCGACAATCGCAAAGATTCTTTTGCTTCGCTCCTCGCCTGTGTAATGCGGTGTTTTTGATGTTGTCGTCATTATTTCCCCCTCAGCAAGACTGTCCGTAAGAAACAACCTGTAACACCGTCTATGACCAAGCACAATCACTCAGGCTGCTTCGGCCGTCAACGGACACGTAAACGCGCAACAACCCGGATTATCTACCTGTCTTTTCGTGGAGACAGAAAGATGAACCGGGTTGCTGCACAAAGAGTTTGAGGTGGAAGAGTTTAACGTTCTATAGCCAGCGCCAAGCCCTGCCCTACCCCGACGCACATGGTTGCCAGCCCTCTGCGCCCGCCGGTTTTCTCCAGGTGGTGCAATGCAGTCAGCACCAGTCGGGCGCCACTCATGCCCAACGGATGCCCGAGCGCAATGGCGCCACCATTGGGATTGACCTGTGCCGCATCGTCCGCCAGACCCAGCTCGCGCAACACGGCAAGGCCTTGGCTGGCAAAGGCTTCATTAAGTTCGATGACATCGAAATCAGTGACCGCCAGCCCCAACCGCTCGACCAGCTTACGCACTGCAGGCACCGGGCCAATGCCCATCACCCGGGGCTCGACGGCGGCGCTGGCCATGCCAAGTACGCGGGCCCGAGGGGTGAGGCCATGCTTCTTGACCGCCTCGGCGGACGCCAGAATCAGCGCCGCAGCTCCGTCGTTGACGCCAGAAGCATTACCAGCGGTGACGGTCTGCTCAGGGCCGTTGACCGGTTTGAGCCTGCTCAGGGTTTCCAGGCTGGTATCGCCACGCGGGTGCTCGTCCTTGTCGACTGTGGTCTCGCCCTTTTTGTGCGCGACCCTTACCGGAACGATCTCTTCCTCGAAAAAGCCCGCAGCCTGGGCAACGGCAGTGCGTTGCTGGCTGCGCAGGGCGAAAGCGTCCTGATCGGCTCGAGAAATCTTGAAGTCGGCTGCGACGTTGTCGCCGGTCTCCGGCATGGAATCCACACCGTACAGTGCCTTCATGGCCGGGTTGATGAAACGCCAGCCGATGGTGGTGTCTTCCAGCTTCATGTTGCGCGAGAACGCGGCATCGGCCTTGCCCATCACGAACGGCGCGCGGGACATGGACTCCACACCACCTGCTATAGCCAGCTCCATCTCGCCCGAAGCGATGGCCCGGAACGCAGTACCGATGGCGTCCATTCCGGAAGCGCACAGGCGATTGAGAGTGACACCGGGAACGCTTTTCGGCAGGCCGGCAAGCAACGCCGCCATGCGCGCCACGTTGCGGTTGTCCTCACCGGCCTGATTGGCGCAGCCGAGGAACACTTCATCGACCTCCTCCCAGTTAACTGTGGGGTTGCGTTCCATCAATGCCTTGATCGGTATGGCGGCCAGATCATCAGCCCGCACCGTGGACAGACCGCCACCGAAGCGACCGATCGGTGTACGAATCGCATCACAGATAAACACGTCGCGCATCACGCTTCTCCTGCAACCTGGCCATGGGCTGCGGCGGTACGGGCCTCAAGATCACGCAACGCCGTCAGCTCGACATCAGTGGGCTCTTCGGACACAACCACGTTCTCCGCAAAGCGGATTTCCCAGCCCGTAGCCGCAACGACCTGCTCGCGGCTCACGCCAGGGTGCAGCGTTGTCACGATGAACTCGTTGCTGCCGGCCTCCGGCTCCATGATGCACAGGTCGGTGATAATGCCCACTGGACCTGCACCCGGCAGGCCGAGACGCTTGCGTGAGTCGCCGCCTTCGCCGTGGCCGACCGATGTAATGAAGTCCAGCTTGTCGACGAACGAGCGTGCCGACTGTTTCAGAATGATCAACACCGACTTTGCAGACCCCGCAATTTCGGGCGCGCCACCAGCGCCCGGCAGGCGCACCTTAGGATGGTGGTAGTCGCCAACCACGGTGGTGTTGATGTTGCCAAAACGGTCAACCTGCGCGGCGCCCAGAAAACCCACATCAACCCGGCCGCCCTGCAGCCAATAGCGGAAAATTTCACTGGTGGAAACAACTGTATCGGCGGTTTCCGCCAGTTCGCCGTCACCGATAGACAGGGGCAATACCGTGGGTTTGGCACCAATCGGGCCTGACTCGTAAATCAGCACCACATCGGGCGAAGACGTAAGCCGTGCCAGGTTCGCAGCCTTGGAG
The DNA here is from genome assembly GCF_001401155.1 of Pseudomonas tremae. Classification (GTDB taxonomy): domain Bacteria; phylum Pseudomonadota; class Gammaproteobacteria; order Pseudomonadales; family Pseudomonadaceae; genus Aquipseudomonas; species Aquipseudomonas tremae. The sequence continues at coordinate 66,732 of NZ_LJRO01000024.1, read as the reverse complement.
GGCAATCCGATGCCGACAAAGCATACCGAGCCGTTGCGCAAACGCCGCGCGGCAGCGACGGTCATCATTTCACTGGTGGAGTACGTCATTATTTGGCCTCCGAAGCGCGAGCCAGCTTGCTCTGGAATTCGCTGAAATCTGCTGTGCCATGGATGTATTCGTCGATCCACGCCGTAAAGCTTTCCCGATCGCGGGCAATCGGGTCCCAGGCTTGATAGAACGGGTTATCACGCTCGTAGTAGCCATGTGCATATGACGGATGAGCACCGCCAGGCACCAGGCAGACCGCACTCAGTGCCCACGTCGGAAGCACGCAGGAATTCATCGGCGCCTTGAGGTCATCGACGATCTCCTCCACCGTCACGATGCAGCGCTTGGCTGCCAGGGCGGCTTCTTTCTGCGCGCCCAGAATGCCCCACAGCAGAACGTTGCCCTTGCGGTCGGCCTTCTGCGCGTGAATCACTGTCACGTCGGGGCGCACAGAAGGCACTGCGGCCAGCACTTCTCCGGTGAACGGGCAGGTAACGGTCTTGATCAGCGGGTTGACCTTGGGCAGATCGGAACCCGCGTAGGCGCGCAGTACGGCAAACGGCAGGCCCGAGGCTCCGGCGACATAAGCATTGGCGAGGTCGGCATGGCTGTGCTCTTCGATTTCCATCGCTCGTGGCCACTGTTTTTCGACTGCGTCGCGCAGGCGATGCAGAGAACCGACGCCAGGGTTGCCACCCCACGAGAAAATCAGCCGTTTCGCACACCCTGCGCCGATCAACTGGTCGTAGATGAGGTCAGGCGTCATGCGGACCAGCGTCAGGTCTTTTTTGCCCTGACGAATGATTTCATGACCAGCGGCTGTAGGGATCAAATGGGTGAAGCCTTCAAGCGCAACGGTGTCGCCATCGTTGACCAGTTGCTTCACCGCATCGCGTAGAGAAAGAATATCTGCCATGAGGTGCTCCGAACCCAACATCACGTTCAATGATCAGCGCGGAAACCTGCGCCGGAATGAAAATGAGGTTATGCCTGAGCAACGGGGCAAACAATCCGATAATCGACTAACCGTTCGGTAACCGAACAAATTCACTTGTGACGGCCCCGACTTGCTCAATCAGGTAAACAGCTGGGTGCTCAGGTCGCGGCTGGCGTCGAGCATGATCGGCAAAAAGCGCTGCTCCAGCTCACTTCGCGCCACGCGCCCTGCGCTGGTGCTGACATTCAGGGCCGCCAGCACCTGGCCCGATGCATCATAGACCGGGACGGCAATAGAGCGCAGCCCTTGCTCAAGTTCCTGATCGACAATACACCAGCCTTGCTGACGAACCAATTGCAGGCATTCGAGCAACGCTTCCGGCGTGCGAATGGTGCGGCTGGTCTTGGGCTGTAGATCGACGTGGTCCAGGTATTCGTGCAATGACACATCGTCTAGCGCGGCCAAAAGTATCCGCCCCATTGACGTGCAATAGGCAGGAAGACGACCGCCGACGGAAAGGTCGACCGAAATCAGACGCTGAGTGGTCGCGGATCGGGCTATATAAAGGATGTCGTCGCCTTCCAGCGTGGCCATGTTGCAGGCCTCGTGCAGTTGATCGCTCATGCGGTCCAGATAAGGCTGCGAAGAAGTCGCCAGCGGTGTCGATGACAGATAAGCGTGACCGAGGGTCAGGACCTTGGGCAACAGCGAATACGTGCGCCCGTCGGTGGTCGCGTACCCCAGCTTGATCAACGTATGCAGACAGCGCCGCACTGCCGCACGGGGGATCTCTGTGCGGTGGCTGATCTGTGCGATGGTCAGGTGTCGCTTGCGCTCCTGAAAGGCATGGATAACGGCAAGACCGCGCGCCAGCGAGGTCATGAAGTCCGGATCACCGGTCAGGGCCTGAATACGCTTGGCAGGCGACGCCACGATGGGTGGCGCCAATGAGGCAAAAGAATTACGCAGTTCGTCGTTCATTGTCGCACCCTCTTTAACGCGTGTTCAGGCCTTGTAAAACAAAGGATTCAGATCGTTTTGCGCCGTTAAGCACCTATCAGATTGTGCGATTATCGAACAGGTGGCCGATAATCGCAATTGACCCCACGCAAATATGCTTATACCTTTACCTCTGCCATGAAGTGACTTCTTGGAAATTACTGGTCAGGTACCCACTGAGAAGTCATAGGCAGCGGCCTTGCTCAACCAGCAAGGCCGTTTTCATTACAGACCGTGTCATCGTCCCCCGCCGTTACCCCCTGCCTTTACAAAAGACCCAATTCACCCCCTTGTTCTCTACAGAGCGAGACTTGTGAATCTCATGTACGCGTCCTGTCACAAACCATTGATGAATGCTTTATAAAAGTTATTTCATATAAAGGCCCCACTAAAACTTAGGAACAGTCTTACAAAAAAATAATCATGCAAACTTATTCAAGCTCTGATGTTGACGTCACCGGACTTCTTGGAGATAGTGTTCATCTGCGGGACGGCATTACCTTAATCACCTTCGTGCCCACGCGTCAGTGCATGCATTTTCGGCCTCGACTATCCTGTTGAAGTGTTGTCAGCCTTTGCACACGCAGCGATCACCGGGATCCCAGTCAACTGCGGCACCGGCGCTTTGAATCAAAACGTATGTCGCTACGACAACTGCTTTTCTGGTGCGCGTAGCCGCAGGCAATAGCAGGATGTCAGCCCCTCCCGGTTCTACGCCTTTGCAGGCCGCTGCCTGTATCAAGGCTGGCGATCGGACGAGAGCTGACAGACTTGCGATGTCTTGCGTGAACACCAGACCCATTTCGACTTGAACAGGTAATACAGTGACTAAAGATGAACTGCGCGCGGAACTTGAGCGCCAGGAGCAACGTTACAAGGATGTCTACGGCGGCGAAATCACCACCTACGCTGCGCAACCGGAACCGGAACGCAAGCCATGGCGCAAACGAGCCAGCCTGCTGGATCAAGCGTTCAAGCAAGAACTGCAAAAAATGGAAGAAGGCCTGAAAGAAGAGCCGTGACACAGCGGGTCTCATGATCCCTGAACGCTCACCTCTGCTTTTCAGCATCTGCAAACACACGCCCGACTGCCTCATTGAACATTCAACGAGGCGGCGCTCATGCGTCTTTTTTTTTGTTTGAAGCGACACTGCGCAGCGATGACAAGTCGTGCTGTATTTTTTCTGTCATAATCTCGCCCCCTTCAGACCCGGTCAGAAAACCTACATGATCGATTTATTCAGCGGGCTTGATGCCTGGGTGCTTGTGAGCCTTTTGCTCGCCCTGGCTTTCGTCCTCACCTTCGAGTTCATCAACGGCTTTCATGACACCGCCAATGCGGTGGCGACAGTCATTTACACCAAAGCCATGCCGCCTCATCTGGCGGTGTTCTTCTCTGGTGTATTCAACTTCCTCGGCGTGTTGCTGGGCGGTGTCGGCGTTGCCTATGCCATTGTCCACCTGCTGCCTGTCGAACTGCTGATCAACGTCAACACCGGACATGGCCTGGCCATGGTGTTCTCGCTGTTGGCAGCGGCCATCACCTGGAACCTCGGTACCTGGTATTTCGGCATTCCGGCCTCCAGCTCGCACACGCTGATCGGTTCGATACTCGGCGTGGGTCTGGCCAATGCCCTGATCAATGACATCCCGCTGGCTGATGGCGTCAACTGGCAGAAAGCGATCGATATCGGCGCTTCGCTGGTGTTCTCGCCGCTGGCTGGCTTCATTGTCGCCGGCCTGGTGTTGCTCGGGCTGAAATGGTGGCGCCCATTGTCGAAAATGCACAAGACGCCTGATCAGCGCCGCAAGCTCGATGACAAGAAACACCCGCCCTTCTGGAATCGTCTGGTGCTGGTGATATCTGCCATGGCGGTCAGCTTCGTTCACGGCTCAAACGACGGCCAGAAAGGCATCGGCCTGATCATGCTGGTGCTCATCGGCATTGTGCCAAGCCAGTTTGTTCTGGACCTCACCAGCACGACCTATCAGATCGAACGTACCCGCGATGCCACACAGCATCTGAGCCAGTTCTATCAACGCAACAGCAGCACCCTGGGTGAATACCTGGCGATGGGCAAGGCTGAAAAAGGCGACCTGCCATCCAGCTCGGCCTGCAACCCAAAACAGACCGAACCGACTATCGACGCGCTGCTCGACCGCCTCAGGGGTGTGTCGGACTACCACTCGCTGGCGCCTGAAAGCCGCATTGAAGTGCGTCGTTATCTGTTGTGCCTGGACGACACCGCGCGCAAGGTCGGCAAGCTTCCTGACCTGGCTGCACGCGAAAAATCCGATCTGGAAAAACTGCGCAAGGACCTGACTGCAACCACTGAATACGCGCCGTTCTGGGTGATCCTGGCAGTTGCACTGGCGCTGGGCATCGGCACCATGGTCGGCTGGAAGCGCGTGGTCCTGACCATCGGCGAGAAGATCGGCAAGCAAGGCATGACTTACGCACAAGGCATGTCTGCCCAGATCACCACTGCCTGCGCAATTGGCCTGGCCAACGTGTTCAGCCTGCCAGTCTCCACTACCCACATTCTCTCGTCGGGCGTGGCTGGCACCATGGTTGCCAACAAGAGCGGCCTGCAAGGCGGAACTGTTCGCACCATCCTGCTCGCCTGGGTACTGACCCTGCCAGCCACAGTCGCCTTGTCTGCGGCGTTGTTCTGGCTGGCTTCCAAAGCCCTGTCCTGATCTCAAAGCCCTTCTGACGGTGCCTGCCTGGCGCCGCCCGGAGGGGCCTGATCACTTGCCCTCTCCCTCTCCACTTCCTTCAGCCACTTCGCCAGCCTCCTCGCTTCCTGCCGCCTCTTCTGATTGCTGCAACTCACGCCATAGCGCCGCCGCACCGTCAAAATCGGCACCGTTTTCGGGAGTCAGGGCAGCGGGGTCATAGCGACTGAGACAGCCTTCACCCAGCGTGGCGGGTGCAGTGGAAGTGGCTTTATCGAAAGGTTCTTTCATCGGCTGTCACTCTGAGCGTTGCACTCCTGCCGATGCATTGCACCGGAAGCGCGACAGGCGCGCTCCCGAAACAATAGATCAGCCGAAGACGACTGTCTTGTTGTCGTGTACCAGAACGCGGTCTTCGAGATGGGCGCGCAGACCACGGGCCAGTACCATTTTTTCCACATCACGACCGAAACGCACCATGTTTTCGATGCTGTCACGATGGCTGACACGTACCACATCCTGTTCGATGATCGGCCCGGCATCGAGTTCTTCGGTGACGTAGTGACAGGTTGCACCGATCAGTTTGACGCCGCGCAAAGATGCCTGATGGTACGGCTTGGCACCAACGAACGAAGGCAGGAAGCTGTGGTGGATATTGATCACCTGATGAGCATATTCACGGCACAACTGCGGCGGAAGGATCTGCATGTAACGCGCCAGCACGACAACATCGGCCTGGTGATGCCCGACCAGACGCGACACTTCGGCAAACGCCGGTTCCTTGTCTTTGGGGTCTACCGGAACATGGTAGTAAGGAATGTCATGCCACTCGACCATGCTGCGCAGGTCCTGGTGGTTTGAAATGACACAGGCGATGTCGCAGTCCAGCTCATCACTGTGCCAGCGGTGCAGCAGGTCTGCCAGACAGTGGGACTCGCGACTGGCCATGAGCACAACGCGCTTCTTCTGCGCCGAGTCGGTGATGCGCCAGTCCATGGCGAACTCTTCGGCGATTGGCTTAAACGCCTCGCGGAACCCGTCCAGATCAAATGGCAGGGTATCGGCACGTATTTCGTGGCGCATGAAAAACCAGCCGCTGAGACTGTCCGAGTGATGACTCGCTTCAGTGATCCAGCCGTTATGGGACGCCAGAAAGTTACTGACTTTGGCAACGATGCCTACACGGTCCGGGCAAGCAATCACCAGACGAAAAGTGCGCATTAGGGGAAACTCCAGAACTTCGCAAAGCCGCTATTCTAGCGGCTGCGCAGCAAAACTGCAGTATCTCTGTTGACCCGATTCGTCTGCCGGAAATGACGCCTTTCGGGCAGAAGATTGCACCTTGCCAGTATCGGCTTTCTGGAGGACCACTGCTAAACAAGACCTGTATTAAGCAGGGCTTTATAGCCGGGTTATTTTGAGGGACGCCCGGCGCGCTCCTAGTTCAGACGTCTGTAGGACGCGTGTATATTGCTAAATAATTCAAATAAAACTTTTATTTAATGTTTACTTGCTCATTTACAGTGACTATTATTGTCGCACTGTCTCCCTGCAACCCTTCACAACATAAGGTCTCCTCATGTCCCTGATCAACGAGTACCGCGCCACAGAAGAAGCCATCAAAGAACTGCAAGCCCGTTTGAAGAACCTGTCGCAAGACGACAAACTGCAAACCGAGCTGGAATTCGAAGGCAAACTGCGCACGCTGATGGGCGAATATCAAAAATCGCTGCGCGACATCATTGCTCTGCTGGATCCGGACGCCAAGGTAAACAAAGCGCCACGTGGCGGTGCTGTTAAACCGGCTGGCACCAAACGCGCTCGCAAGGTCAAGCAATACAAGAACCCGCACAATGGCGAAGTCATCGAAACCAAAGGTGGCAACCACAAAACGCTGAAAGAGTGGAAAGCCAAGTGGGGCAGTGACGACGTTGAAAGCTGGGCCACTCTGTTGGGCTAAGCTTCATACGGTCATGATTGACTGCGATTGAAAAAACGCCAGCTTGCTGGCGTTTTTTATTGCGCGCTATTTATACACCCAGACGTTTACTCAGCTGCTGGACGTAGTCTTGCCATTGCCGTAATACCTCAAGCTGCGCAGGCGTGGCATTAAGCGACACGTCAATCAGCGCTTTCGTAAAATCCTGTAGGGTGTTGGGCGCGCCCGACTCCGGACTGCGCAGCCGCTGCTGACAGAACGCCAGCCAGCGCTGCTGCTCTTCAGTGCTCAAGGTGTCAGGAAAGTTACGGGCGCGGTACCTGAATAACAACTCAGGCAGACGAGCATCGTCGAAGGGCCATCCGTCCCGGGCCAGTTGTTCAGGCTCGGCCTGTCGAACTTGCTCGCACAATCGCCGGTCACGATCACCGATAAAACCGTCATATAACTGTTGTTCGGGATCTTCACTTGCGACAAAGTCGTCCTTGCCGTAAAGGACCTGCAATTTGTCCTGCCAAACTTCTCGACTGTCATTCAACTGCGCCGCACGTGCCTGATAAGCCGTCAGATCCAGTTGCAGACGTTGCTGATCTTCGCTGCGCAACACACCCAATGGCGCAACCACCGGACAACGATTTATATGCAACAACTTAAGCGGCACTGGCAATTGGCCTTCCTCCAACGCGTCATGCCGGGTATATAAGTGCTGCTTTAGCGTTTCAGCGTCGTATTGCAACAACGGCGAATGATCCAGGTGAAGGTCACAGACAATCAGCGCATTACGATTATGGGGATGCCACGCCAGCGGAAGCACCACGCCAAGATAATTGCGCGCGGCAGAAAAGCGCCCCGAAATATGCACCAGTGGTTGCAGGAGCCGGACCTGATCCTGAACCTTCTGTTTAGTGCGCAGTGCAAACAGATAATCATAAAGCTTCGGCTGCTTTTCCCGAATCAGACGCGCAAGTGCAATAGTTGCTCGAACGTCGGATAACGCATCATGCGCCTGCCCATGATCAATACCGTTGGCAGCCGTCAGCCGTTCCAGCTTAAGCGTGACCCGCCCGTCCTGTTCAGGCCAGACGATGCCATCGGGGCGCAATGCATACGCTGCGCGTACCACATCGATCAAGTCCCAACGGCTGTTACCGCCTTGCCATTCGCGTGCGTAGGGGTCGAAGAAGTTGCGATAGAAACTGTACCGTGTGACCTCGTCGTCGAAACGCAGCGTGTTGTAGCCGGCACCACAAGTGCCCGGCGCGGACAGTTCGGCATGCACTCGGGTCATGAAGTCTGCTTCGCACAAACCTTTTTCGGCCAGTGTGGCAGGCGTGATGCCGGTAATCACACAGGCCGCCGGATGGGGCAGAATGTCATCACCGGGCTGGCAGTACAGATTGACCGGAGGCGCGATCTCATTGAGCTCGGCATCGGTTCGGATGCCAGCCATCTGCAACGCGCGATCATTGCGCGGGTTGATGCCGGTGGTTTCGTAGTCGTACCAGAAAATGCTGGAAGTCACGGGCTGATCCTGAGCAAAAGACCGGCGAAGTGTAGGGCGTCAAGGGCGCCGTTGGCTAATAGCGCGGTTTCCGGCGCATCGGGAAATGTTTTCTTACAGCCCGCGTATTGAATGGTCGGTTGCTTAGCTTGGCTGCGGTAGCTAGCATCAGTTCTGGTTTTCAGGGGCAACCTCCCGACAATGTCATCCCTTCCCGTTTTGCCAAGGAATGCAAAGCTGCCCATGCCGCTGGATACCCGTATCGACATCGAGACCCCGGAAGGCATAGACATGATTCTCCGCCCTGCCGGCCTTGTTATCCGCGCACTGGCGTTTGGCATCGACCTTTGTGTTCGCGCAGCCATCATTGCCGTCTTCTATATGCTCCTGCAACTGTTCGACAAGCTCGGCATCGGCTTGGGCGCCATCGTGTTTTTTCTGGTGAACTGGTGGTACATGGTGCTGTTTGAAGTGCTTGGCCAGGGCCGCACACCGGGTAAGCGCTTACTGGGGCTACGAGTGGTTCACGACGACGGCACCCCGATAGACTGGTCTTCCTCCCTGATACGCAATCTGCTGCGCTTCGTCGACATGCTCCCCATCGGCTACGGGTTTGGCGCGATCGCTTGCCTGAACCATCCGCTGTTCAAACGTCTGGGCGATCTGGCCGCCGGCAGCCTGGTCATCTACAGCGACCGTCCTGTGATCCGCCCGACTCTACCGGACGCAGAGCCCGTTATCGTGCCGTTCTCGCTGCACCTGGATGAACAGCGTGCGGTCATGAGCCTGGCAGAGCGGCAAGGCGAACTGTCCAGCGCGCGCACCCAGGAGCTCGCGTCGATCCTGGCCGAGCCACTGCGCATTCCCGCTCACAAGGCCGTCGTCCATGTAAACGGCATCGCCCACAGCCTGCTGGGGTCGAAATGAAACAGAGCCTGTTTGAAATACGTCATGAAGAAGAGTGGCAACGCTTTGCACAGCACCTTGATGCGCTGGAACATGGCAAAGCCAATGCCAACGCATCATTCCCTGGCGATTATCGGCGCATCTGCCACCAGCTGGCGCTGGCACAGGAGCGCGGCTACAGCAGCCATCTGATCGACCCCCTGCATCAGTTGGCCATGCGTGGCCACCAGCAACTCTACCGTCACCGCAGCGCTGCGGGTGCCCGTTTGTTGGGTTTCATCGTGGGAGGCTTTCCGCGTCTGGTACGCGCCGAATGGCGTTTCGTGCTGGTTGCCAGCCTGCTGTTCTTCGGAAGCCAGATCGTCATGGGTCTGCTGGTGTATGGTTTCCCGCAACTGGTCTACAGCGTGGTCAGCCCGGAACAGCTCCTTGAAATGCAAAGCATGTACGACCCGTCAGCCAGCCGGATCGGGCAGTCCATCGAGCGAGAATCCGACGCTGACTGGATGATGTTCGGCTACTACATCATGAATAACATCGGAATCGCCTTCCAGACCTACGCCAGCGGTCTGCTGTTCGGCTTGGGCAGCCTGTTTTTCCTGCTTTTCAACGGCGTGATGATCGGCGCCGTGGCGGGCCATCTGACTGATATTGGTTACGGCCAGACCTTCTGGTCGTTCGTCGTGGGTCATAGTGCCTTCGAACTGACCGCCATTGCGCTGTCCGGCGCCGCCGGTCTCAAACTGGGATGGGCCTTGCTGGCCCCAGGGAATGTCACACGCGGTACGGCACTGCGCGCAGCAGCCAGCAGCAGCGTGCAACTGACAGGCGGGGTGGTACTGTTTTTGCTGATAGCGGCATTCGTCGAGGCCTACTGGTCATCAATGACATGGCCCGCCCCCCTCGTCAAATACCTGGCAGGTGCCGCGCTGTGGCTACTGGTCATTGCATACCTGACCCTGGCCGGACGTACCCCTCATGCGCCTGACTGAATCTACCGTCGCCATACGTCCGCGCTCCCCTTGGGAAGCCATCGATCTGGGCGTCCTGCTCGCGGGTCGGCATCGCGGCCTGCTGATGGGCAGTTGGGCAATCATTACATTGCCTTTTTTCTGCCTGCTCAGCGTGCTGCTCTGGGATTACCCTTCAGCAGTCATTTTTATTTTCTGGTGGCTCAAGCCTGCGTTCGAACGTTTGCCGCTGCTCATTTTGTCGCAGTCGCTGTTCGGTACGACGCCAACTTTGAGACAAGCCCTCAAGGCCTGGCCAGCCACACTGAAAGACCAGCTTTTGCCCAGCCTGCTTTGGCGCCGACTCAGCTTGAGCCGCAGCTTTCAACTGCCGGTCCAGCAACTGGAACACTTGGCAGGCACGGAGCGCGCCATGCGAGTTAGCCTGCTCAGCCAGAAAGACCTTCGCGCTGCGCGGTTACTCACCATCGTCGGCGCGCATCTTGAATACGCGCTGTGGATAAGCTTGCTGATCCTGCTTTATGCCTTCATTCCACAAAGAGTCGAGATAGACTGGAACTGGGAAAACCTGATCGACGCAGGAAACCAGTGGATATGGATCGACCACCTGACCAATCTTTTCTATGCCTTAGCGCTGGTGATCTGGGAGCCAGTCTATGTTGCATGCGGCTTCACCCTGTACCTCAATCGCCGAACCGTCCTTGAGGCCTGGGATATCGAACTGGTTTTCAGGCGCCTGCGCCAGCGCCTGATCGGCAGCGCCTATGCACTTTTGTTCGGTGTCGGGCTGGTCCTTTCGACAGCACCCGCCCCGGCGTTGGCCGACCCACAAAACTACAGCTGCCCGCTGCCTGACACCGCTGTGGCAGAGCCCGCCCAAAATGAAGCGGGCCCCGACACGCCGCGCCTTTTACACCAGCCACTGAACAGCGAAACCGCCAAGAGCGAGATACAGGGCATTCTGGATCGGCCTCCGTTCAAGAACATCCGCACCGAGAGTGGCTGGCGCTTTCCAGAAAAGGAAAAAAAGCAGGCAGGGGTCAAGGACAGACATGGTGAAGGCTGGTTGCTCGACTGGCTCAATCGGCTTGTGCAGGCTGCCAGCGAATTGGCCCGTCTGGCCGAGATACTACTCTGGGGCATTGTCATCGGCCTGGCAGGCCTGCTGATCTGGCGCTACCGGGACTGGCTCAAAACCTTTGCAAGGCTGGAAACCACCCGGACTAAAACCACCCGCCCCGCCCCCGAACAGCTGTTCGGGCTGCAAGTGAGTGCCGAAAGTCTTCCTGAGGATGTCGCCGGTCAGGTCGAGCAACTCTGGAGCAACCAGCCCCGCGAAGCACTGGGTTTGTTATACCGCGCATTGCTCAGTCGTTTGTTGAGCGACTACCGATTGCCGCTGAAGAACGCCGACACCGAAGGTCAGATATTGCAACATATCGCCTTGCTGAACCAGCCGCTGCTGAGTGACTTCAGCCGAGAACTGACAGCGCATTGGCAAAACCTTGCCTATGGTCATCGCCTTCCACCTGCTAACGCCAGGCAGGAACTCTGCGATGGCTGGCGTCGTCTGTTCAATCCAGCGGTTAAAACATGAGCCGCCGTTACGCAATACTCAGCTGGCTGATGATCCTGTTGCTGCTGACAGGCGCGGGCCTTTACCTGCTCGGCAGTCATTTGGAGCGCTATGAGGAAACCGTTGATAAAGGGCCCTCCCCGCAAGCGATAGCCAACCCTTGGCTCGCGGCCGAACATTTCCTGCGCGAGCGCTCCGTCACGGTGAACACCGCTGACACCCTGGACCAGCTTCCGGACCCGACTCAGGGCACCCAAACCCTGCTTTTGCTCAATGACCGTGCAGGCATGACGCCCGTGCAAACTGAGCGTCTGCTGAACTGGGCCGAAGCAGGCGGACACCTGCTGTTCGTGGCCGAACGGCTCTGGGACGAACAGAAAGGTCGCAGTGGCGACCTGCTGCTCGACAGACTGAAGGTCCATCAGTATCTGACCCGAGACATCAATGAGCAGGAGCGACAGTTGAATGACCCGCAGCCCATGCTGCCCATTCCTCTGATCAGGCCTGCCCCCAGCCGTAAAAAAATGCCCTGGCCCGAGTTGACTCGTCTTTATCTGGAAAATGAAAACGAACCGGCCTATATGAGCTTCGAGCCTGCGTTTCACCTCGAAGACCCGGAAGATCAGGCGCAGGCGTGGGCCAACAGCGCCGAGGCCACCCATATGCTGCAGATACAACGTGGAAAAGGGCTGATCACCATTGTCACCGATTCAGGCCTTTGGGAAACCCACTCGATCGGCAGCTACGACAATGCATGGCTGCTCTGGTATCTGACCCAGAACAGCGACGTGACCATGATACTGAAGACTCGACACGACAATTTGCCAGCCCTGTTGCTGCGCAACTTTCCCGAGGCACTGCTGGCCTTCGCATTGCTGATCAGCCTGGGGCTCTGGCATGTCGGCCTGCGCGAGGGTCCGCTGCGCCGCCCCGTGGCCTTGGCGCGCCGCCAATTGACCGAGCACTTGCGCGCCAGCGCCGGCTTCCTGCTCAGACACACGGGCCAGCAACCCCTTATAAAGGGGCTGCAACAGGACATTCTGCGCCGCGCACGTCGACTGCATCCAGGCTTCGAGCGGCTGGTCGTCGCCGAACAATGGCAGGTGCTGTCGCGCCTCACCCGACAGCCCACCAGCGCCATCAGCGATGCCCTGCGCCCGCGCCCGGCGCAGCGCCTCTCACACAGCGAATTCACCCGTCAGGTGGCCCACCTGCAAACTCTCAGGAATGCCCTATGAGCGATCCAACACCCGAACTGCCCGGCAGCGCCCAGCCCTTGATTGACCCAGCCAGCGAGCCTGGCAGCCCGGCAAGCACTCAACTGCAGCAGCGCCAGCGCGCCAGTCAGCTCGCCCAGGCACTGCGCGCCGAACTGCAAAAGGCCGTGATCGGCCAGACCGCAGTTGTCGAAGACGTCCTGACCGCGCTGATCGGCGGCGGGCATGTGCTGCTTGAAGGCGTACCGGGGCTGGGCAAGACATTACTGGTTCGGGCGCTTGCCAGTTGTATCGGCTGCGAGTTTGCCCGCATCCAGTTCACGCCGGACCTGATGCCCAGCGATGTCACCGGTCACGCCGTGTATGACATGCAGACCGAGCAGTTCAAACTGCGCAAGGGGCCGTTGTTCACCAACCTGTTGCTGGCCGACGAGATCAACCGGGCGCCGGCCAAGACTCAGGCGGCGCTGCTTGAAGCCATGCAGGAGCGGCAAGTCACCCTCGAAGGTCGAGCCCTGCCCATTGCGCAACCGTTCATGGTGCTGGCAACCCAGAACCCCATCGAACAGGAAGGCACTTACCCATTGCCGGAAGCCGAACTTGACCGATTCATGCTGAAACTGCGCATGGACTATCCCGAAGCGCAGGAAGAGCTGGAGATGGTGCGTCAGGTCACCCGCTCCACCCGTGCCGACATGCTGGATGTGCGACCACTCAGGGTCATCATGCAGGCGCGTGAGGTTCAGGTACTTCAACGCATTGCCAGCGAGTTGCCCCTGGATGAGCAAGTGCTGGACTATGCCGTGCGCCTGGGCCGTAGCACACGCACCTGGCCGGGTCTGAGTCAGGGTGCCGGGCCACGCGCCTCAATTGCGCTGGTGCGTGGCGGGCGCGCCAGAGCGCTGTTGCGGGGTGGCGAATTTGTCACTCCGGACGACATAAAAGGCTGCGCACTTGCGGTACTCCGGCACCGGGTCAGGCTGTCCCCTGAACTGGACATCGAAGGGCTGTCGGTGGATCAGGTGCTCAGGCAGATCCTCGAGCAGGTACCGGCACCGCGCCTGTGAAGCAGTTATTGAAGCCTTCTGTTCCGATGCTTTGCTGGCTCGGCGGGCTGGCGTGCGTTGCTTTGCTGTTGGGCACCCTTCATGCGCTCGGCATCGACTATCCGCAGCAGATCGACAGCCTATACCGGGGCGCAATGCTGGCACTGGCGGGTCTGGCCTTGCTGGATGCAGTCTTGCTGCTGCGTCATCCGTCGCCCTGCGTGCAGCGCGAACTACCGGGCAGCCTGGCACTGGATCGCTGGAACGAAGCCACGCTCGACGTGAGCCACGACGGCAGCAAGGCGCTCACACTGAAGATATTCGACCACGTGCCGCCAGGCCTGGAGCATGAAAACCTGCCGCAATCCGTCACCCTGCCTGCTGATAGCAAAGGCAGGGTCGGCTACCGTCTGCGCCCTTCAAGCCGGGGCCATTTCACGTTCGAGCAATGCGAGATAAGCCTGCCCAGCCCTTTGCGACTGTGGACGATACGGCGCTATTTGGTTGTACATAGCACGACGCGTGTCTACCCGGACTTTGCTCGTCTGTACGGCGGGCAGTTGCTTGCTGTAGACAGCTGGCTGAGTCAGTTGGGCGTGCGTCAATTGCAACGTCGCGGGCCTGGTATGGAATTCAACCAGTTGCGTGAGTTTCGCGAGGGCGACAGCTTGCGCCAGATCGACTGGAAAGCCACTGCACGTCAGCGAACGCCGATTGCCAGGGAGTACCAGGACGAGCGAGACCAGCAAATAGTATTCATGCTCGATTGCGGGCGCCGGATGCGCAGTCAAGATGGCGAGCTGTCGCATTTCGATCATGCGCTCAATGCCTGCCTGCTACTGAGCTATGTCGCGTTGCGTCAGGGCGACTCCGTAGGTATCTCGACGTTTGCCAGCGAGCAGGACCGCTACCTGTCGCCCGTCAAGGGGCCAAGCCAGCTCAACCTGTTGCTCAACACTGTCTATGACCTGCAGACCACTCGCCGCCCGGCTGATTACAGCGCCGCCGTGCGCCATGTAATGATTCGCCAGAAAAGACGATCGCTGGTGGTGTTGGTGACCAATCTTCGCGATGAAGACGACGAGGAGCTGCTGGTGGCGGTCAGGCAGCTAAGCGGACAACATCGGGTACTGATTGCCAGTCTGAGAGAAGAAGTGCTCGACAGCCTGCGTCAGTCACCGGTACAGACCTATGAACAGGCGCTGGACTACTGCGGGACAATGAATTTCCTCAATGCCCGAGCGTCCCTGCACGACCGCCTGAGCGCGCAGGGCATAGCAATCATGGATGCGCGACCAAAAGAACTTGGCCCACAGCTGGTCAGCCGCTATCTGGGCTGGAAAAAAGCAGGAACGCTGTAAAAGACAGAAATACCGCAGTACGACCTGCTCTGCAGCGGAATCAGGCCGACGCTTCGTAAGAAGGATAAAAGCAGAAATAACGCTGCAGAAGCTCGATGAACTCCAGATACTCCGTCGAAACCTCAGGCAGTTCAAAACCGGAATCGAAGCTGCCCGGGGTTTCGTCTTCGCGACACCACAGGCAGGTAGCACTCACTTCAAGCGGCTGCCCGGTATCACTGCCTGGCCGCTTCAGGCACAGATCGAACCTGGCCCCTACCAGCAAAGGCAGCTCGCTGATAAGCATCAACCCTTCTTCTGACACATTTCCTAGGCACCCTAGAGGTCTGCCGGTGTGGCGGTTGAACACCTGAAGATAATCCTGTAGCTGGTGTCTTTCGATTTTTCGTTCTTTATGCATGGCAAGCTGCCTTGTGAGGCCATTGTTACAGTCGTGTACAAATACGTGTCGACTGTGGGCTTCATCTGCACAACCCCTACAGGACCTCTCGAGGTAGGTCCCTGCAGCTCATCCGCTCCGTTAGATCAGACTAGCTCAGAAATTTTCAAAATCCACCCGGCAGCGGCCTCTCCCATCCAAATGAATGTAACTACTTTGATACTGAGACGTTTCGCGCAGGTGCGGGCACGGGTACAGGTCTGGCGGGTTGGGCCTTGGGGTAAAGGCCTACCTGCGCCAACGTGTCGAGTCTGGCTCGCGCACGATACGCATACTCACTCCCAGGGTATTGGGTCATCAGAAACTGGTAAGTCTGTGCTGCGTCGACATACAATTTTTGCCGCTCCAGGCACTGGCCACGCAGCATCGACACTTCTGGCTGCACATAGCGGCGCGAACGGCTCTGCCGCTCCACTTTGGAGAGGTCGAGCATCACCCGGTCACAATCGCCCTCCTGATAGGCACGGTAGGCGTGGTCCAGGTTGGAGTTCATTGCCCAGCGAGTGCAACCGCCAAGCGCAACCAGTAATACAACAATCGTTACAATACGCATGGGAGTCTCCTGTTATCTGCCCTGTATCGGCCTGACAGCCTGTTTCTTCAACTGAATCGAGCGCCAGTCGTCCGCCGATTGCCCTCCTCGACTGCAATATCTCAGTGCAAAGGAACAATGACTAAAGACCCAGACAGGAGTAGCCTCTCGCTGCGCTTCAATTAAGGAGTTTGTGCATGACCGTTCGCCGCACCAAAATCGTCGCCACACTTGGCCCTGCCAGCAACTCGCCGGAAGTCATCGAACAACTGATCCTCGCGGGTCTGGACGTTGCTCGCCTGAACTTCTCTCACGGCACTCCCGATGAGCACAAGGCACGCGCCAGGCTCATCCGCGAAATCGCCACAAAGCACGGGCGCTTCGTCGCTCTGCTGGGCGACCTGCAGGGTCCCAAAATCCGTATCGCGAAGTTCACCGACAAGCGAATCGAGCTGAAGGTGGGTGACAAGTTCACCTTCTCCACAGCTCATCCGCTGACCAGTGGCAACCAGCAAATCGTGGGTATCGACTACCCGGATCTGGTCAAGGATTGCGGCGTAGGCGACGAGCTGTTGCTCGACGACGGTCGCGTGGTCATGCGCGTCGACACCCAGACCGCAAACGAGCTGCACTGTACGGTGCTGATCGGCGGTCCGCTGTCCGACCATAAAGGTATCAACCGTCGCGGCGGTGGCCTGACGGCTCCGGCACTTACCGAAAAAGACAAGCAGGACATCAAGCTCGCTGCCGAAATGGACCTGGACTACCTGGCCGTTTCGTTCCCGCGCGATGCTGCCGACATGGAATACGCTCGCCAGTTGCGTGACGAATCCGGTGGCACAGCCTGGCTGGTCGCCAAGATCGAACGCGCTGAAGCCGTCGCCAATGATGAAGTGCTTGATGCTCTCATCCGCGCCAGCGACGCCGTCATGGTTGCCCGTGGCGACTTGGGCGTTGAAATCGGCGATGCCGAGCTGGTGGGCGTACAGAAGCGCATCATTCTGCACGCTCGTCGCCATAACAAGGCAGTGATCGTTGCGACGCAGATGATGGAGTCGATGATCTCCAGCCCCATGCCGACCCGCGCCGAAGTGTCCGACGTGGCCAACGCTGTGCTCGACTACACCGACGCCGTCATGCTCTCGGCCGAAAGTGCTGCAGGTTCCTACCCGATCGAAGCGGTGCAAGCCATGGCGCGCATCTGCGTCGGCGCTGAAAAGCACCCGACCGGCAAGACCTCCAGCCACCGCATCGGTCACTCGTTCACACGTTGTGACGAAAGCATTGCGCTGGCCGCCATGTACACCGCCAACCACTTCCCTGGCGTGAAGGCGATCATTGCACTGACCGAAAGCGGCTACACCCCGCTGATCATGTCGCGCATCCGCTCCTCGGTGCCGATCTACGCGTTCTCTCCGCACCGTGGCACTCAGGCACGCGCGGCGATGTTCCGTGGTGTCTACACCGTGCCATTCGACCCGGCAGCCCTGCCGCCAGGTCAGGTCAGCCAGGCCGCAGTCGATGAGCTGCTCAAGCGTGGTCTGGTCGAGCAAGGTGACTGGGTCATCCTGACCAAGGGCGACAGCTACCACACCATCGGTGGCACCAACGGCATGAAGATCCTGCACGTTGGCGACCCGTTGGTCTGACGGTATAACGCCGCAAGCCACAGCCCCGTCTCGCAAGAGTCGGGGCCTTTTGCTTTGAGTCAGCTGCGTGAGTTTTCATGATTATCATGCGGACGCTCTTTCAGTCCCGCGCTAAAAACACATCCGCCAATAACTGATTACGCGGCAGTCCCGCCAGATAAAGACGTTTGGCGAACATCTCCACGTTCTCAGCACTGCCACACACCAACGCCATTGCATGCCGCGATAACAGTCGCAACTCGGCCAGAGTTGCCTGGAGCGTCTGCGCTGTAATCAGTTGCACAAGCAACTGTGGATAACGCTCAGCCAGGGCCTGCAGTTCACTTGCCAGATAATGTTCCTGACTGTCGCGAGCCAGGTGTATCAGGCGGATGCTGCCTTGATGCTCCTGACGCAGCGCCTCGCGCAGCACCCCCCACAACGGTCCGAGGCCGGTGCCGGCGGCCAGCAGCAGCAAGGGCTGGTCCTGCCAGTCAGGGTCATAGCGCAGTGCCCCGCCGCGTAGCTCACCCAGCCTCAGCTCATCACCTGCCTGCAACTGCCGGGCGGCATCGCGGAATGCGCCAGGCTGACTGCAGTCGATGTGAAACTCCAGAAACGGATCTTCACCCGGAATACTGGCCAGCGAATAAGGTCGCGCCACACCGCTTTCAGTCCACAGCACCTGATGTTGCCCGGCGCTGTAACGCAATGGGCGCAAGGGTTCGAGACGCAAACGCAGCACAGCCGGACAAAGCCAGTCGCAGCCTGAGACTCTGGCAGGCAAACCGTCCCTTTGCGGGTCGAACACTTCGACTGACAGGTCCTCCACCACGCGGCACTGGCAAGCAAGACGCCAGCCCTGTTGACGTTTTTCAGCAGGCAAGGCATCGGGAAGCGCGTCCTCAGGCTCGCCTTTGACACAACGCACCAGACACGCATGGCAACTGCCGGCACGGCAACTGTAAGGCACCGAGACACCGGCATGGTTGAGGTCATCAAGCAGATTGCTGGCCGACGCGACCGACCAGCTACGCTCTCCAACATGCAATTGAGGCATTCAGGCGACCCGTGCAGAAAATAACAGCGATTGTACAGCCTGCTCTTCACGGCGGGTTATACTGCCGCGCCTTTTTGCGCCCGCTACGGCCAACCCTGCAGCTCTGGTTCAAGCCGCAGTTCCAGACTGCTGCCGATAGCGTAATTGAATGTTCCCGTCATAACAGAGGAGCGCGCCGCATGACCGTGATCAAGCAAGACGACCTGATTCAGAGCGTTGCAGACGCACTGCAGTTCATTTCCTATTACCACCCCGTGGACTTCATTCAGGCCATGCACGAGGCGTATCTGCGCGAAGAGTCGCCTGCCGCTCGCGACTCCATCGCCCAGATCCTGATCAACTCGCGCATGTGCGCGACCGGTCATCGCCCGATTTGCCAGGACACCGGCATCGTCACCGTTTTCGTGCGCGTCGGCATGGACGTACGCTGGGACGGCGCCACCATGGGCCTGGACGACATGATCAACGAAGGTGTGCGTCGCGCCTACAACCTGCCTGAAAACGTGCTGCGCGCTTCGATCCTCGCCGACCCGGCAGGCGCTCGCAAGAACACCAAGGACAACACCCCCGCCGTCATTCACTACTCCATCGTTCCGGGTAATACCGTCGAAGTGGACGTAGCGGCAAAAGGCGGCGGCTCGGAAAACAAATCGAAGATGGCGATGCTCAACCCATCCGACTCAATCGTCGACTGGGTACTGAAGACCGTACCGACCATGGGTGCGGGCTGGTGCCCACCCGGCATGCTCGGCATCGGCATCGGCGGCACTGCTGAAAAAGCGGCGGTCATGGCCAAGGAAGTGTTGATGGAGTCCATCGACATTCATGAACTGAAGGCACGCGGCCCGCAAAGCCGTATCGAAGAGATGCGCCTGGAGCTGTTCGAGAAGGTCAACCAGTTGGGCATCGGTGCTCAGGGCCTTGGCGGTCTGACCACCGTGCTCGACGTCAAGATCATGGATTACCCGACCCACGCCGCTTCACTGCCGGTGTGCATGATCCCCAACTGCGCCGCCACCCGTCATGCTCACTTCGTGCTCGACGGCACCGGCCCTGCCTCGCTGGAAGCGCCATCGCTGGACGCCTACCCGGAAATCGTTTGGGAGGCCGGCCCTTCGGCCCGTCGCGTCAACCTCGACACCCTGACCCCGGAAGACGTGCAAAGCTGGAAACCGGGCGAAACCGTGCTGCTCAACGGCAAGATGCTGACTGGCCGCGACGCTGCGCACAAACGCATGGTCGAAATGCTCAACAGGGGCGAAACCCTGCCGGTTGACCTGAAGGGTCGCTTTATCTACTACGTCGGCCCGGTTGATCCGGTGCGCGAAGAAGTGGTCGGCCCCGCCGGCCCGACCACAGCCACGCGGATGGACAAGTTCACCCGTCAGATCCTCGACCAGACCGGCCTGCTGGGCATGATCGGCAAATCCGAACGCGGCCCTACCGCTATCGAAGCGATCCGTGACCACAAGGCCGTTTACCTGATGGCTGTCGGCGGCGCTGCGTATCTGGTCGCCCAGGCGATCAAGAAATCCCGAGTCGTGGCCTTTGCCGAACTGGGCATGGAAGCGATCTACGAGTTCGAGGTCAAAGACATGCCGGTCACCGTGGCGGTCGACAGTACCGGTGAATCCGTACACATCACCGGCCCACAGATCTGGCAGAAGAAGATCAGCGACAGTCTGGCGGTGGAAGTGCAGTAAGGCTTCGCATTACAAGGAAGGAAAACTGGCAATGCCGCCAGTTTTCCTTCCCTGCTGCCAACGATTACCGGGCTATCAATAACTCGCACTCCCCCGCCCCCAGCTCGGCCTACTTGACCCTATTTTATGACACGTTCTCACAGTTGCCGTTACTTACCGCCAAGCACCAGCCTGCAATACATACCCTACACTAACCAGAGACCTTTCAACCCCGATTAACAGGCGGGAGCTGCTGCGCAAACTTGAAATACAAATGATGATAAGCGCAAGCATCCTGCTATATCTTGTTCTGAGCACTACCTAAAAAGGCTGAGACACATCATGCTGAGTCAATGTGATCCGGTAGCTTCGTAACGTCTCGCCTTCGGTAATGTATTGCTTACTGAAATAAGCATAGACAGCGCCTGTTACCTCTACGCCCACACCGTTGGGTGTGTCGGAAATCTTTGCGTCACCAGGGTCGCTGTCCGTCAGCAGGAAAAGATGAGTTTCATTCAACTGCTTCAACACGTCCGAGTCGTTGCCTTCCAGACGTTTGCTTATGTAAAAACGCAAGGTGTTCAGATCTGTCGCGGGTGCCAGGTAGCGGCTGATGTAAAGCCAGTCGCCCTGCGGCAGCTCGCGTTTCATCAGCAGTTCGTCTGCCCCGGAAGGGCTATCCAGATAATCGAACAACGTGAACTTCAAAACCACA
This sequence comes from Pseudomonas tremae, assembly GCF_001401155.1. Classification (GTDB taxonomy): domain Bacteria; phylum Pseudomonadota; class Gammaproteobacteria; order Pseudomonadales; family Pseudomonadaceae; genus Aquipseudomonas; species Aquipseudomonas tremae. The sequence continues at coordinate 45,514 of NZ_LJRO01000024.1, read as the reverse complement.
ACCGAGAACAGCAACCAGAAGAAAAACTTATAGTTTAATTTAAGATTGAGACTTTCCTGCTCTGAAGCATTTTTCCTTTCGCTATCCACCTTCAGTCCTTTTTTACCGCAAGATTTATAATCGGGGCGCTATATTCTGGGGGCTGCCTTGATAAAAATAATGTACCCACGCTGATAGAAAGGCAACGAAAAAATGCTAAAAAACCTTAAGACAATGCATTTTAGGAAACAGTAGAAGGATGCATCTATTTCAACTGAAGAAAACTTCAGTCAATGTTCCGGCCTCTTTTATTCGGCTGTACAGTCCCCCAAACTTCATCGATGGTCACCGAGTTATCGATCAGGTTTGGCCGGTCTGCTTTTGGTATACCGCTCGCTGGGCCGCTTCGCATAACCACCATGCCAACGCAGGGCCATCGTCAGCCCCGCGTACACTTCAATTCCGCTGGTCCAGCAAGTTCACCACCAGCCGGTCAATCCAGCCCCACAAACGCTGTTTGACGCGCCGCCACAGTGGTCTGGCTTTCCAGTCTTCCAGCGTGATTTCAGTGCTCAGGGCGAAGTCTTTTTCGAAGCTGGCGACTACGTCCCGGGTCAATCCCGGGTCCAGGGCTTCGAGGTTGGCCTCCAGGTTGAAGTGCAGGTTCCAGTGATCGAAGTTGCATGAACCGAGGCTTACCCAGTCATCGATCAGCACCATTTTCAGGTGCAGGAAGCACGGCTGGTATTCGAAGACCTTCACACCGGCACGCAGCAAGCGCGGGTAATAGCGGTGACCGGCGTAGCGCACGGACGGGTGATCGGTGCGCGGCCCTGTCAGCAACAGACGTACATCGATGCCACGCGCGGCTGCGCTGCGCAACGCACGACGGACTTTCCAGGAGGGCAAGAAATACGGCGTAGCCAGCCAGATACGCTTCTGCCCGCTGTGCAGGCTGCGGACCAGCGATTGCACAATGTCGCGGTGTTGACGGGAATCGGCATACGCGACGCGGCCCAACCCTGTGCCGGACGTCGGGACTTTCGGCAAGTGCGTCAGACCAAAATTCTGCTTCGGGCGCCAGGCAAAGCGTCGTGCATTGGCGTGGAACTGCCGGTCGAACAGCGCCTGCCAGTCGAGCACCAGCGGTCCGGTGATCTCCACCATGACCTCGTGCCACTGGCTGACGTCTTTGTCCGGCTCCCAGAATTCGTCGGTCACACCAGTACCGCCGACTACCGCCAGGGTTTTATCCACCACCAGTATCTTGCGATGGTCGCGGTAGAAGTTACGCACACCACGCCGCCAGTGAATCGGGTTGTAGAAGCGCAGGATGACACCGGCATTGATCAGTTGCTGACGCAGGCCCGCATCGAAAGCTTTTGAGCCGAAATCATCGAACAGGCAGCGCACGATGACTCCGCGTCTGCCCGCATCTACCAGTGCCCGCACAATGGCATCGGCGCAGGCACCGGCTTCGACCAGGTACAACTCCAGGTCAACCTGCTGCTCGGCGCGGTCGATGGCCGCAATCATGCGCGGAAAGAACGCAGGGCCGTCGATCAGCAATTGAAACTGGTTGTCTTCACGCCACGGAAATATCGTGCTGGCCATATCAGCGCGCCGTGAAGATCAGTACAGCGCCTACAGGTACTGACAGGCTGATCGCAGACAATCCCGCAGCGTCACGCAAAGCAGTGAAGTCCGGCACCAGATCGAAGTCCTGAGCATGAACCACCAAAGGTTCCAGCGTCACCACCTGAAAGCGGCGCTCATCAAGCCGTGTCGCCAGCAACTCGGCGTTGTAAGTGTGGGTTTTGCCCCGCAGGCTGACAGACAGCGGCAAGCGCAGTTCGAGTTGCGCGCCAGGCGCCAGGTCATTGATGGGCCGCATGTCGAGCTGAGCGGTGATTTGCGCAGCAGGAAACTTGCGCACCTGAAACACTTGTTCGCGAAGGCGCTCGTCGCGCAACGGAATGCCGGTGCTGACTGAATCCGTCTCGATCCCTACTTCGGCTAGCCCGTTGTTGTCGACCTTGCCATGCAGCACCAGAAAGCGATGCACTTCGGCAATGTCAGCATTTTTGGTCGAGGTGAAAGACAGTCGCGATGACTCGTTATCCAGATACCAGTTCGCCTGGGCAGGTAACGCCACTGCGGCCAGCGTGACCAGCAGCAGGCGATTTATGTTGAACATGCAGACTCCGGAGGTGCATTTGAGGGCTACCTTACCGCCTGTCAGACCTCCGGCAAACTGCTATGTTCGCCGGAATCTCTACAGCGCGGGTGGTTGCAGACGACAGCCCTGTCGTTCACCCTGCCAGGCTGCACTGCTGGTGCGTCCGAGACCACTGGCCACCACCCGCTTTTGGCCGGCGTCGTCAGTCAGGGTGCTGGGCACGTACTGTTTGACGTACGCCCGGCAGTAGGCTTCCGGGTTGTTCATCACATACCGGCACGAGCAATATTCCTTGGCAGTGTAGGCACTGATGATGGTCGGAAATGCTTGCAGGTTCACGCGGTACTGCCAGGCAAGTACTGCGAGCGTGGCAATGATCAGAATCAGCAGGCTGCTGAACGGGCGACGCAGAATGAAGAGTCGACGGCTACTCATTGGCCAGTCTCCTTGCCGAATGCCGCAAGCAGAAGCTTGAGCATTTGATCGTGGTTGTAAGTGCCGTCGCGGTCATCGGCATAGCGCACGATCACCAGCTTCTGGCTGGGGATTACATACAACGCCTGCCCCCAATGTCCAAGGGCCGCGAACGTGTCAGGCGGCGCGTCCGGCCACGGGCCTTTGCCTCCATCCAGGGTGCGGTTGAGCCACCACTGACCGCCCGGGACTTCAACGCTGGCGTCCACTTGCTCGCCCGCAAACGGCGTCAGGACAAAACCGAGCCATTCCTTATTGAGTAACTGCCGACCCTGCCATTCGCCACCGCGTTGCATCAGCAGGCCGATACGCGCCAGATCGCGAGCAGTCATGTAGGCATAGGACGACCCTACAAATGTCCCGCTGCCATCGGTTTCCCAAACGGCGCTGTGGATACCGAGCGGGTCGAAAAGCGCTGTCCACGGGTAGTCCGCGTACGCGGGTTGCCCGACCATGGTTTTCAATGCAGCAGCCAGAACGTTGCTGTCGCCGCTGGAATAAAGGTACGCCTTGCCCGGTGGCCTGGCTGCCGGGTGATCGGCTGTGAAATGCGCCATATCGTCACGCCCTCGGGTATAGAGCATGGCGACTACAGAAGAGTTGAGCGGAGCGTATTCGTAGTCCTCCTGCCAATCCAGACCAGAGGCCCAATTCATCATGTGCTTGATGGTGATGTCGGGATGTTTCTCGAACGGTGCGTAGAACTTCGCGACCGGATCATTCAACTGAAAGCGCCCGTCTGTAAACGCCACGCCCAATACGGTAGCCATGATGCTTTTGCTGATCGACCAGGTCAGGTGCGGGGTCTGTTCAGTGGTGACACCAGCATAGTGTTCGTACACCACTTCCCCGTCGCGGATAACCAGGAGCGCATCGGTGCGGATGCCCTTGCGGGCCTCGTCGTCACGGGGCGGGAACGCGTAGGTGTCGAGCGCTTCGATTGCCGGGGCCGGGGATACGGCTCGGGAAGACCACTGCTCTGCAGGCCATGTTTCAGCAATGACGCCCTGGGTGCCGAGACACAGGAGCAGAAACAGACTCAGGCGGACAGTTCCAAGAGGCATGGCAGGTTCCCAAAATGGTTATCCGCGAACTGTATCAGGGCTTCATGACAGTCAGCTGATGCTGATGGATCGTTCTTCACCTTCAAGAGCGTCCAGAAATGCATGCCCTCGCTGGAGCATGGACACGATGGGCGTGCCTTCGGAGACCTATCGTTCTGCGGCGTTTGCACGCGCGTATTGCTCCTCTCAAATGCTCATGAAAAGGCTTCACGACCTCCGTCACACAACCATCACCAAAGCGTCACAGGCATGACACGCCATCTCCCTAGCCTGCAGTTACGGCAAAGCGCCTGGACAAATCAGTCAACCAGCCAACTCTGCAAGGCTGGCTCATGGAGATTCGTATGACCCAGATCGCCCGCATTCGTGACAACACTTCTGAACGTCGTCTTCAGGCCGAGCGCCTGATTGGAACGCGCGCCTTGCAGGAAGCACAGGCGTTGCGTTTCAGTGTGTTCAGCGAAGAGTTCAACGCCCGCCTCAATGGCGCTGAACAAGGGCTGGATATCGATGATTACGATATTCACTGCTCACATATCGGGGTTCGTGACTTGAACTCCGGGCGTCTTGTAGCCACCACGCGGCTGCTTGACCACAAAGCCGCCAGTACCCTCGGCAGCTTTTACAGTGAAGAAGAATTCAGCCTGCACGGCCTGGCTCATCTGCAAGGTCCGATTCTGGAACTGGGCCGCACCTGTGTCGACCCGGCGTACCGCAACGGTGGCACCATTACCGTGCTGTGGAGCGAACTGGCCGAAGTACTCAATGAGGGCGGCTACAGCTACCTGATGGGTTGCGCGAGTATCCCGATGCAGGACGGCGGAATTCAGGCCCACGCGATCATGCAGCGCCTGCGCGAACGCTATCTGTGCAACGAACATCTGCGCGCCGAGCCGAAGAACCCGCTGCCGACTCTCGACATCCCCAACAACGTCATCTGCGAAATGCCGCCGCTGCTCAAGGCCTACATGCGCCTCGGTGCCAAGATCTGTGGCGAGCCTTGCTGGGACGAGGATTTCCAGGTAGCAGACGTGTTCATCCTGCTCAAGCGCGATGACCTGTGCCCTCGCTACGCGCGCCATTTCAAGGCGGCCGTGTAATGAGCAGGGTGCGCGGCTATGCCCGCGTAGCCAGAGTGCTGATGGTGGTGGCGCTCGGCTTGACGATTGCCGGAGCATTCGCGATTCTGGAACGCATTAAATTCGGCAGTACGATGGAGCGCAGGCAGCGCTGGAGCCGCTGGTTCATGGCCCGCCTGAGTAACGCGCTGCCGTTTCGGGTGACCGTCACCGGCGAGCTGCCAAAGCAGCCGATGCTGTGGGTGAGCAACCATGTGTCATGGACCGACATTGCACTGCTGGGGATGCTCGCGCCACTGTCGTTCCTGTCCAAGGCCGAAGTGCGGACCTGGCCAGTGGCCGGCTGGCTGGCCTTGAAGGCAGGTACGCTGTTCATCCGTCGTGGCTCGGGCGACAGCCGTCTGATCCAGAAGCAAATGTGCAGTCATCTGCAACAAGGCAACGCACTGCTGATCTTCCCGGAAGGCACCACCACTGACGGCAAGGGCTTGCGTACCTTCCACGGGCGTCTGCTGTCCAGCGCCATCGAAGCGGGTGTGCCGATTCAGCCGGTAGCCATTGGTTATTCGCGCGACGGCAAGCCTGACCCGATTGCTCCGTTCATTGGCGATGATGACTTGCTGTCACATTTGCGCCGACTGTTCGCCAACGAGCAAAGCGACGTGCACATACATTTGCTGACGCCGATCCAGACTGCGGATCAGGAGCGTGCGGCCTTGGCCTTCAAGGCTCAGCAGGCTGTGCAAGTGGCATTGTTTGGTGAACCCGAGATCGGCGAGCCTGCTCAGTCGGGCGAAGCGGTCTCTCGCCCGGCCAGAGCGGCCTGAGCGAAATCCTGCAACTGCGGGTAAAACTCGGCGAAGTCATCACTCAAAGGCTGGTAGAGCGCCTGCAGTTCGTGCATGCCGCCTGCCAGCCCTTCTGGTCGTGACAAACGGCTGGATATGCCCCGCAGCACCTGCTCCAGCACCTCGAACTGTCGATAAGAACCCAACCAGTCCTGCGCTGCCATGCGCGGTGCAATCAGCGCCAGGCGCTCGGGCAGTTGCGACTCGGCAGCCAGCGTGCCGTAGACCTTTCGGGTGAACACATCCAGCGGTAGATCGGCATACAGATGCCAGTCGCGCGCCAGACAGTGATCAAAAAAAACATCGAGCATGATGCCCGCGTAGCGCCGTCGCTGTGCCGGAAACCGGGCAATGGAGGCCTTGATCAGCGGGTGGCTGTCGGTGAAGGCATCGATACTCCGGTGCAGACGGATGGCGGCTTCAAGCTCCGCCGGAAAGCGCCCCGGCAGCGGACCTTTGACGAAATCGCCATACAGGCTGCCAAGCAATTGGGCGGGACGATACCCGCCGAGATGAAGATGTGCCAGATAGTTCATGGCAGCAAGCGTACGCCGCTTGCAGGCATGCAGTCCATATATCGATATAACCCGATATACCGATTTATTCACCTCTAAGCACAAAATCATATTTGTATATCGCGAAATACAGATATAAGGTTCGCCCTATCGCGATATATCGCTACACGCCTGTGAGAACGACATGCAGATCGACCTCGACGACATAATAAAAGCTCTGGCCCACCCGGTCCGCCGAGAAATCCTGACCTGGCTGAAGGACCCGCGCGCGAGTTTTCCTGCGCAGGAATATTCGATCGAACACGGCGTCTGCGCCGGGCAGATCGATCAACGTGCAGGTTTGTCCCAGTCAACGGTGTCGGCCCACCTTGCAACGCTGCAACGCGCCGGGCTGATCAGCAGCAAAAAGGTCGGCCAGTGGCACTTCTTCCGTCGTAACGAAGAGGTGATCCAGGCCTTCGTTGAGGCGCTGGTTCACGAGCTGAACAACCCGACCTGATTTTTTCCACCTTTTTCCAGGAGATGCCTTGTGCCCCTTTCGCTACTCATTCTGGCCCTGAGCGCCTTCGCCATCGGCACCACTGAATTCGTCATCATGGGCCTGTTGCCCGACGTTGCCGCCGACCTGGGTGTGTCCATTCCCGGAGCAGGCTGGCTGGTGACCGGCTATGCGCTGGGCGTGGCAGTCGGCGCGCCGTTCATGGCAATGGCCACAGCAAAACTGCCGCGCAAGGCAGCGCTGGTTACGCTGATGGGGATTTTCATCATCGGCAACCTGCTCTGTGCGCTGGCCAGTGATTACAACGTGCTGATGTTTGCCCGCGTGGTCACGGCGCTTTGCCACGGCGCATTCTTCGGTATCGGCTCGGTGGTCGCCGCAGGACTGGTGCCCGCCAATCGGCGTGCCTCGGCGGTAGCCTTGATGTTCACCGGCCTTACCCTCGCCAACGTGCTGGGTGTCCCACTGGGCACCGCGCTGGGTCAATACGCAGGCTGGCGCTCGACCTTCTGGGCCGTGACCGTCATCGGGATCATTGCACTGATTGGCCTGATCCGCTTTCTGCCGACCAATCGCAACGAAGAAAAACTCGACATGCGTGCCGAACTGGGCGCCTTGCGAGGTGCCGGCATCTGGCTGTCGCTGACCATGACCGCGTTGTTTTCAGCCTCCATGTTCACGCTGTTCACTTACATCGCACCGCTGCTCGGCGAAGTGACCGGCGTGTCACCCAATGGCGTGACCTGGACCTTGCTGCTGATCGGTCTTGGCCTGACGGCAGGCAATGTGATCGGCGGCAAAATGGCTGATCGTCGTCTTTCGTCGACGCTGATCGGGGTGTTCGCTTCGATGGCCGTGATTTCCACCGCCCTGAGCTGGACCAGCATCGCGCTGATACCGACTGAAATCACCCTGTTCCTCTGGGCGGTTGCGGCCTTTGCCGCCGTACCGGCCCTGCAGATCAACGTGGTGACCTTCGGCAAGGCCGCGCCCAATCTGGTTTCCACCCTGAACATCGGCGCCTTCAACGTCGGCAACGCGCTCGGCGCCTGGGTCGGCGGCAGTGTTATCGCCCACGGCCTGGGCCTGACCAGCGTGCCTCTGGCGGCAGCCGTCCTGGCGGTGCTCGCGCTGCTTATAACCCTGATCACATTTCGTCAGACCGGCAATCCGGATCTGGCCCACGCTACCCACTGATCAATCCCGAGGATTCGATACATGACGACTATCTTTGACCCGATCACCATTGGCGATCTGCAACTGCCCAACCGCATCATCATGGCGCCCCTGACACGCTGCCGCGCCGACGAAGGCCGCGTGCCCAATGCAATGATGTCCGAGTATTACGTGCAGCGCGCTTCGGCAGGCCTGATCCTGACTGAAGCCACCTCGGTAACGCCGATGGGCGTGGGTTACCCGGACACCCCCGGCATCTGGTCCAACGATCAGGTTCGCGGCTGGAGCAACATCACCAAAGCCGTACACAACGCTGGCGGCCGCATCGTCTTGCAGCTGTGGCACGTAGGCCGCATTTCCCACCCTTCGTACCTGAATGGCGAAACTCCGGTTGCGCCAAGTGCCATTGCTGCCGAAGGCCATGTAAGCCTGATGCGCCCTATCACTCCGCTGCCGGTACCGCGCGCACTGGAGCTGGCGGAAATCGGCGACATCGTCGAGGCCTATCGCATCGGTGCAGAAAACGCCAAAGCGGCGGGTTTCGATGGTGTCGAGGTCCACGGTGCCAACGGCTACCTGCTTGAGCAGTTCCTGCTGACGGGGTCCAATCAGCGCACAGATCAGTACGGCGGCTCGGTGGAGAATCGCGCTCGTCTGCTGCTGGAAGTGACTGATGCAGTCATTGAAGTCTGGGGCGCTGGTCGCGTCGGCGTGCATCTCTCGCCTCGCGCCGACATGCATGACATGAGCGATGAAAGCCGTGCCGAAACTTTTGGCTACGTGGCCAAAGAGCTCGGCAAGCGCGGTATCGCGTTCATCTGCGCCCGTGAGCATGATGCTGAAGACAGCCTTGGCCCGCAGTTGAAAGAAGCCTTCGGCGGTGTGTATATCGCCAACGAGAAATTCACCAAGAACACTGCCAATGCGTGGCTGGCAGAAGGCAAGGCCGATGCCATAGCGTTCGGCGTGCCTTACATTGCCAACCCGGACCTGCCAGAGCGTCTGGCCAGCGATGCGCCGCTGAACGAACCGCACCCTGACACCTTCTACGCCAAGGGGCCGGTCGGCTACATCGACTACCCGCGCCTGTAACCCGACGCTGCAACAGCAAAAACCCTGACTCGCAAGAGCCAGGGTTTTTTCGTCTGAATTTATTGCGCTTCAAACGCAATCTAGGTCGCGACTATTCCTAACACATTGCCTTCGGCATCAGTGATGGTGCCATCCGGCAACTTCCAGCGCCCGTCCGGGTAGTTGACCGAGCCATCAGCCATGACCCAAGTGCCGTCCTTGTGCAGAACCGCACCATCGGGGTGCTCGATCGAACCATCTGCATGGACGGTGGTGCCATCCAGATGCTGCGTGGTGCCGTCGGGACGAGTCACGGACTCGCCATCTGCAGCGGCAACACTTCCGTCAGGGTGACTGACCGTACCATTAGGGTTGAAAACGCTATTGAGCGGGTGGACCAGTTGTAAAACGCCAGTGACGGTATTGACGACTGCCAGTAGCTTGTCCAGACGCGAAGGCGCTTCAGGGACCGGCGGCGTTGTCTGCACAACCTTTGGGTTGGTAGAGGGTTTTACGCTTGGTGTTACCGGAGGTTTCACATGTGGCTTCTGCGGATCCACTACCTTGACCCGAGGTTTCACAGGCGGCTTCACGGGTGGCTTCAGCGGCTCAACCACCTTGGCCGGTGGCTTCACAGGCGGTGTCACGGGTGGCTTCAGCGGGCTAACCACCTTGACCTGAGGTTTCACAGGTGGCTTGACCCTTACCTGAGGTGCGTGCTGGATAGGTGTGAAGTCCGGGCTTGCTGGCGCATCCCCCTCGGGAGGTGAGCTCATCATGGCAGGTTCGTCTGCCCACTTGCCCATGTCCTCAGCCGGACTGTGTACCTGTTCGGTCGTTTGTTGTGCGGTATCGGTATCCATATCAATGATTCCATTCATTCCTGAGTATCCATTTAGTTAACAGCCAGGCAAGCGTAAGCCCTCCTCTAACCGGCAAGCACATAACTATTTAACGAGGAGAAAAATCGTGGCGGTTGCACTTGCCTGCTGCGACAAATCGCGACAGGCAATGCACGGCATCAACGGCGTGAGTTGAGCTGCTGAGACAGGTTCTGAATCTGGCTGGTAAGGGTATTTATGTTGCGGGTTACCTGAGCACGAAACGCATCGAACTCAGCGGTGTTGGTTCCTGCTGACGGTGCCGGACGATTCTCCTGCTCGCTTTTGAGCACCATCAGGTCCTGCTCGACCCGCGCAATGGCGGCCGACGGATCGCCCTGTTTCTTCAGTGTCGCCACATCAGCCGCCAGGCTTTTGATTTGCGTGTCCAGCTTGCCCTGCTCGGACTGTGCCGTTTTCAGGTCAGGCAAAGACGACTTCAGGGTTGCCAGTTCAGCCACGACGGCTTTCAGTTGCTCTTGCAGCTGTGCGCTTTCGGTCTGCTGCTGAGCGGTTTGCGCAGCCATCTGTTCCAGACGCTTGTCGAGACTGCCCTGCTGGCCCTCGACGCCCTCACGCTGCTTGTCCTGATCTTCCAGCTGCGCTTCCAACAGCTTGATACGCTGTTTGAGCGCTTCTCCGTCACTGGACAGCGCTTCGTTCGCGACCACCTTGCCGGAAATATCCTGCAAGCGTCCGGCAGCTTCTTCGCTGATGCGTGCAAAGCTCTCCTGGGTGGCGACCAGTTGCTGCTCCATCAGAGAAACCTGCTGAAAACTCCACCAGCCCAGACCGCAAAAAGCAATGAACAGCGCGCCGACCAATGCCCACAACGGGCCGGTACTCGGCCCCTTTACCTTGACCACAGGCGTGGTGCGCGAATAGACCGTGGTGCGCTCGCGCGCGCCATTGCCAGGCTCGAAGTCATCATCGTCGTCCTTGGCGCTAAGGCTGGGAACGTCATCGACGTCATCGTATGGATCGTTGCGCATGAATAACCCTTCAGGAAGCTGTTAAACCAAAGTCGGGCAGTATAACAACAGCGCCTGTTCAATCTCACTGTGCCACTACCGCATTCAGATTGCGTGCTGTGCCTGCCACCAGCCACAGAACTCATCCAGCGCCGTCCATAGACTGACTTGAGGCTGATAGTCCAGATAATGCCTGGCGCGGCTGATATCAAGCGTAAAATCCTTGTTCATGACCTGCATCCCCAGCCTCGACAGGGTAGGTTCAGGTCTGCCCGGCCAGAGCATACAGGCACCTTCGTTAATCGCCGCCGCGCTGTAGGCCAGGCCGTATGAACGATAACGGGTAACCTGAGGCAAGTGCATTTGCCGCATCACGTAGTTGATCGCGTCCCACAGCGGTACCGGCGTGCCATTGCTGATGTTGTAGGCCTTGCCCAATGCCGCTCCGGTCGCCAGCAAGCTGCTCAACAGGGCTTCGTTGAGGTTTTGCATGCTGGTGAAATCCACCACGTTCAGGCCGTTGCCGACAATCGACAATCGTTTCTTGCGCTGCATGTGCAGCAGGCGCGGGAAAATGCTGTTGTCGCCTGCACCGGTGACAAAGCGCGGCCGCAAGGCAATAACTTCCAGCCCGAACTCCTCGGCGCCGAACACCTTCTGTTCCGCCAGGTATTTGGTCGCCGCGTAATGGTTGTGAAAACGCTTGGGGACCTGTTCTTCCTTGATGTCACGCCGGGAGCGCCCATCAAAATAGATTGATGGCGATGACAGATGGACCAGCCTTCTTACTCTTTGTTTCAGGCAGGCTTCGACGATGTTCTCGGTCAGTTGCACGTTACCCTGCAAGAAATCCTGACGACGCCCCCATACACCGACGGCACCTGCGCAATGCACCACTGCCTCGACGTCGTCGCACAATGCACGGACAAGATAAGGATCGGCGAGGTCGCCCTGAACGAATTCGGCGCCACGCCTGACCAGATGCTCGACACCTTCGGCACGACGGCCATTGATCCGCACGCTCATGCCCTGCTCCAAGGCGAAACGCGCGAAGCGTCCCCCGATGAAGCCGCTTGCGCCGGTGACCAGAATCTTCATTTACCGCTCCATTAACAGGTCTGCAGAAAGGCAACAACCTGCCTGCATGAATTACACATGATCGTACTGACGATCATTCTTCGCCAAGCGGCACCAGCCAGCGCGCCGAGTGTTGCGCAAGGTGTTCGGTGAGACGCGTGAGCAACTGACCGCCGTTGCGCCAATGATGCCAGTACAACGGCACATCGATGTAGCGCTCGGGGAGCAGCTCACCCAACGTGCCATTATGCAATTGCTCGCGCACCTGCAGCTCGGGCGCCAGCCCCCACCCCATACCGGCCTCGATCATACGGATGAACCCTTCGGATGACGGGCACAGGTGGTGTTCGAAACCGTCCTGCACCCCCAGCAGTGCCAGGTAGCGATGCTGCAGCAAATCGTCCGGTCCGTACACCAGCGCTGCCGATCTGGACAGTTTTTCAGCGCTGACACCGTCCGGGAAATGCCGCTCGATAAATGCCGGACTGGCCAGCGCGCGATAACGCATTGCACCCAGCAACAGGCTGCGCGCTCCGGCCACAGGGCGTTCGCTGCCACACAGGCAGGCCGCAACGTCGCCAGCCCGCATACGTTTGAGCCCGACGTCCTGATCTTCGACGACCAGATCGAGCAACAGCCGATGTTGCGCGCAGAACGCGCCCACTGCCGATGCCCACCAGGTCGCGAGACTGTCTGCATTCAAGGCGATTCGCAAGCGCTCGGGCATGCCATCCTCATCCAGCGACGGCACCTGGCTGAGCAAGTCACGCTCCAGCAGACGTACCTGTTGCACATGATTGAGCAGACGTCGCCCGATGTCGGTCGGGGCGGGAGGCGTCGCGCGCACCAGCACCGGCTGACCAACGCGCGCTTCGAGCAGTTTGATGCGCTGTGAAACCGCCGACTGGGACAGGCCAAGCACCTGAGCAGCACGCTCGAAGCCAGCCTGTTCGATAACCGCCGCAAGCGCTGCCAACAACTTGTAATCGAACATCACTTTTCCTAATGGGCGATCAGCATTATTGGTTTTCCTTATACCGTTCAACACAACAGAATCGCCACCTTAATCAGCTCGACGGGACATTTTCCATGTGGCAAAGCTACCTCAACGGCCTGCTGATAGCGGCAGGGCTGATCATGGCCATCGGTTCGCAAAACGCATTCGTCCTGGCTCAAGGCTTGCGTCGTGAACACGCAGCTCCCGTTGCCCTGCTGTGCATTGTCTGCGACGTGATACTGGTCGCTGCCGGGGTATTCGGCCTGGCCAGTGTGCTGGCAGCTAACCCGACCTTGCTGGGCGTGGCGCGCTGGGGCGGTGTGATTTTCCTCAGTTGGTATGGCGCGCTGGCGCTGCGTCGAGCCTGCTCTCGACAGAGCCTTGAACAGGGCGCCGCGGTGGGCGTCAGATCGCTGCGTGGGTGCTGTTGAGCGCTCTGGCCGTCACACTCCTGAACCCGCATGTTTATCTGGACACCGTGTTGCTGATTGGCTCGCTCGGCGCGCAACAAAGTGTGCCCGGCGCCTACGTGGCCGGTGCCGCCAGCGCCTCGCTGATATGGTTTTCAGCCCTTGCCGCAGGCGCGGCGTGGCTCGCGCCCTGGCTGGCACGCCCCGCTACATGGCGCCTGCTGGACGCAATGATTGCAGTGATGATGTTCAGCGTGGCGTGGCAGTTGATCGGTTCGGCCTGAAGTTTTCATGTCCATTCAGGCAACAGCTGGAACCTCTATCCCACACAGTTGTTGCGTGGTTAAGCCGCAGACCCGGTGCTATGATCCGGGGTCTGCGCCGCAAAAGAGTAAAACTCCCGGTGCACGCTGTAACTGGCCGCCCGTGATCGGCCGTGCGATTACCGCAATTGACCTGTAAAGGAGATAAACCATGGCTTTTGAATTGCCACCACTGCCCTACGCCAAAGACGCTCTGGTGCCGCACATTTCTGCGGAGACTCTGGAATATCACCACGACAAGCACCACAACACCTACGTCGTGAACCTGAACAACCTGGTGCCAGGCACCGAGTTCGAAGGCAAGACCCTGGAAGAGATCATCAAGACTTCTTCGGGCGGTATCTTCAACAACGCCGCTCAGGTCTGGAACCACACGTTCTACTGGAACTGCCTGGCGCCAAACGCCGGCGGCGAGCCTACCGGCGCGCTGGCTGATGCAATCAACACTGCATTCGGCTCGTTCGAGAAGTTCAAGGAAGAGTTCAGCAAGACCTCCATCGGCACCTTCGGCTCCGGCTGGGGCTGGCTGGTGAAGAAAGCTGACGGCAGCCTGGCACTGGCCAGCACTATCGGTGCAGGCAACCCGATCACCAGCGGCGACAAGCCGTTGCTGACCTGCGATGTCTGGGAACACGCTTACTACATCGACTACCGCAACCTGCGTCCAAAGTATGTAGAAGCGTTCTGGAACCTCGTAAACTGGGACTTCGTGGCCCAGCAATACGCCGCCTGATTCCAGCGTCACAAAAAACCCGGCCCGGTGCCGGGTTTTTTTATGTTCCGCATTCGGAGATTAATACCGCCGGAACGATGAACTTGCATTGAGCGTCAGAGATAGACTTGTCGGTCACACAAATGACGAATGTTTTTTTCGCCTGCCGCACGGACTTTGTGTATTGTCGGAAAAATCCGGACTGATTCGTACCACGACGTAATTCTTTACAGTGTTCTGCTCAAGTTACGCTTACTGCCTCCCGATACGCTGGGTTGGCTTTGGCCGGTGGGTGCAGGGAACGCGAAGATCGACCAGATGCACCTTTAAGTTGTCATTGCGGGTGCACCTGGTTTTTCGAGGGCCGTGAAGTTATTCGCCCTCCGACACGAACTAAGGAACGGCCATTGAAGCTGGAACTCAAGAACAGCCTGTCGGTGAAGCTGCTGCGCGTCGTGCTGCTTTCAGCACTTCTGGTGGGCGTCGTGTTGAGCTGTGCGCAAATCGTTTTCGATGCGTACAAGACTCGACAGACTGTCGCCAATGATGCCGAACGCATTCTCGGCATGTTCCGCGATCCTTCGACTCAGGCCGTCTACAGCCTCGATCGCGAGATGGGCATGCAGGTCATAGAGGGCCTGTTTCAGGATGACTCGGTGCGCATGGCGTCTATCGGCCATCCCAACGAAACCCTTCTCGCAGAAAAAGACCGTCCCCTGAAAGCCTCTTCAACCCGCTGGCTGACCGACCTGATCCTCGGCCAGGAACGCAGCTTCACCACACAACTGGTGGGCCGCAGCCCTTACAGCGAGTATTACGGCGACCTGCGTATCACCCTGGACACCGCCAACTATGGCGAAGGTTTTCTGTTCAATGCCGGGGTTATCTTCATCGCTGGCGTGCTGCGCGCCCTGGCGATGGGCTTGGTTCTGTACTTGGTCTATCACTGGTTGCTGACCAAGCCGCTGTCGAAAATCATCGAGCACCTGATCGCCATCAATCCGGACCGGCCCAGCGAGCATCAATTGCCGCTGCTCAAAGGCCACGAAAAAAACGAATTGGGGATATGGGTCAACACCGCCAATCAGTTGCTGGCCTCCATCGAGCGCCATACCTACCTGCGTCACGAGGCGGAAAACAACCTGCAGCGCATGGCGCAATACGACTTCCTGACCGGCCTGCCCAATCGGCTTCAGTTGCAGACCGGGCTGGACAGGATTCTGGAGGACGCCGGGCGTCAGCAACATCGGGTCGCGATTCTCTGCGTGGGCCTGGACGACTTCAAAGGCATCAACGAACAGTTCAGCTATCAGTCGGGTGACCAGTTATTGCTGGCCCTGGCAGACCGGCTGCGCGCTCACAGCGGACGCCTCGGCGCACTGGCGCGACTGGGGGGCGATCAGTTTGCGCTGGTTCAGGCCAACATCGAGCAACCCTATGAAGCGGCAGAGCTGGCGCAGAACATTCTGGACGAGCTGGAAGCACCTTTTGTGGTGGGTGATCAGCAGATCCAGCTGCGAGCGACCATCGGCATTACCCTCTTCCCCGAAGACGGCGACAGCACCGAGAAGTTGCTGCAGAAAGCCGAACAGACCATGACCCTGGCCAAGGCCCGTTCGCGCAATCGGTATCAGTTCTACATTGCCAGCGTGGACAGTGAAATGCGCCGTCGACGTGAACTCGAAAAAGACCTGCGCGAAGCCCTGCCACGCAATCAGCTTTATCTGGTCTATCAGCCGCAGATCAGCTACGTCGATCACCGCGTGGTCGGCGTGGAGGCGCTGATCCGCTGGCAACACCCCGAGCACGGTCTGGTGCCGCCAGACGTATTCATTCCTCTGGCCGAACAAAACGGCACTATCATCGTTCTTGGTGAATGGGTGCTCGATCAAGCGTGTCGCCAGTTGCGCGAGTGGCTCGATCAAGGCTTTACCGATCTGCGCATGGCGGTCAACCTGTCGACTGTGCAACTGCACCATGCCGAGCTGCCACGCGTGGTCAACAACCTCTTGCAGATCTATCGTCTGCCGCCTTGCAGCCTGGAACTGGAAGTCACTGAAACCGGCCTGATGGAAGACATCACCACGGCCGCCCAGCACCTCCTCAGCCTGCGGCGCTCTGGCGCGCTGATTGCCATCGATGATTTCGGCACCGGTTACTCATCACTGAGTTACCTGAAAAGCCTGCCACTGGACAAGATCAAGATCGACAAGAGCTTCGTTCAGGACCTCATTGACGACGACGATGACGCGACCATTGTGCGTGCAATCATCCAGTTGGGTAAAAGCCTGGGCATGCAAGTCATTGCCGAAGGCGTGGAGACTGTCGAGCAGGAGGCCTACGTGGTGACCGAAGGCTGCCATGAAGGCCAAGGCTACCTGTACAGCAAGCCGCTGCCCGCTCGGGAATTGCTGGCCTACCTGA
Source organism: Pseudomonas tremae (assembly GCF_001401155.1). Lineage (GTDB taxonomy): Bacteria > Pseudomonadota > Gammaproteobacteria > Pseudomonadales > Pseudomonadaceae > Aquipseudomonas > Aquipseudomonas tremae. The sequence goes on along the minus strand of NZ_LJRO01000024.1, from coordinate 28,835 downwards.
AGCAGGGTCGACAGGGCAGCACTGCGTTGCACTGAGTGAACGTGACTTGGCTTCAAGCAGACTGCCGCCGGCTCCTGACACTGGCTGTTACAACCGTTTGATGGCCTGAACACGGCCACAAAGGCGTTTTGCCTTTACATCGAATGCAAATCCTTCGCATTATGTCGCAGATTTTATGGGCGTACCCCGCCATCACCTTTTTCGACTCAGGATTCCGTCATGATTCGTATGCCTCTGGCAACCGCTAGTCTGTTGGCCATCGCTATCTCTCTCGCCGGTTGTGGCGAAGGCAAGGACAAGGCTGCCGCTCCGGCTCCGGCAGCACCCGCTGCTCCGGCTGCCGCTCCTGCTGCACCCGTTGCCGCGCCCGCGCCTGCCGCCCAGACCGACGACGCGGCAGCCAAAGCCGTGGTCGCGAATTATGCCAACATGGTGTCTGCGGTATTCGACGACGCCGAGGCCGGTGCCAAAAAACTGAGCACGGCTGTCGACGCGTTTCTGGCCAAGCCCAACAACGAAACCCTGAAAGCAGCCCGGGATGCGTGGGTCGCAGCACGCGTGCCGTACATGCAGAGTGAAGTATTCCGCTTCGGCAACACCATCATCGACGACTGGGAAGGACAGGTTAACGCCTGGCCCCTCGACGAAGGCCTGATCGACTACGTAGCCAAGGATTACCAGCACGCGCTGGGCAACCCGGGCGCTACTGCCAACATCATCGCCAATACCGAAATTCAGGTGGGCGAAGACAAGGTCGACGTGAAGGAAATCACGCCCGAGAAACTGGCCAGCCTGAACGAGCTGGGCGGTTCCGAAGCCAACGTTGCAACGGGCTACCACGCCATCGAATTCCTGCTCTGGGGCCAGGACCTGAATGGCACTGGCCCGGGTGCAGGCAACCGTCCAGCCAGCGATTACATTGAAGGTGCAGGCGCAACCGGCGGTCACAACGAGCGTCGTCGTGCCTACCTCAAAGCGGTCACCGACCTGCTGGTCAGCGACCTCGAAGAGATGTCGGGCAACTGGCGAGCGGGCGTCGCCGACAACTACCGCGCGTCACTGGAAGCCGAGCCAGGCGAAAGCGGCTTGCGCAAAATGCTCTTCGGCATGGGCAGCCTTTCGCTGGGAGAACTGGCTGGCGAGCGCATGAAAGTCGCACTGGAAGCCAACTCCAGTGAAGACGAACACGACTGCTTCAGCGACAACACGCACAACTCGCACTTCTACAACGGCAAGGGTATTCGCAACGTTTATCTGGGCGAATACACCCGTACCGATGGCAGCAAGGTCAGCGGCCCAAGCCTTTCGTCGCTGGTCGCCAAGGTAGACCCGGCCACCGACGCCACGCTGCGCGCTGACCTGGACGACACACAGGCCAAGCTGCAGGCTATCGTCGACCACGCCAACAAGGGCGAACACTTCGACCAGTTGATCGCCGCAGGCAATACCGCTGGCAATCAGGTTGTTCGTGACGCTATCGCTGCGTTGGTCAAACAGACCGGCGCCATCGAGCAAGCGGCTGGCAAACTGGGCATCACCGACCTGAGCCCGGACAACGCTGACCACGAGTTCTGACAGAACCCGCTTGCTGTAAAAGAATGCCGGTCAGTTCGCTGACCGGCATTCTTTTTGGGTACAGGAACCGCACCGTTCTACGTCAATACAGGGTATCGGCGATGCGGCCCGGCAAGGCTTTGTCATAGGCTTCGCCATCGATTTGCGACGCCGATACCTCTTTCAGTATCTGCCCTGCGGTGGGCAACGAACTGCGCTCCACCTGCCGGGCGACGTCCCACAAGCCAGCCCTGATAACTGCCCGGCTGCACTGGAAATACACACTGGTTACGGTGATACGCAAAACTGATCTGGGCAACTGGCCTTTCATCTCAAAACGCGCCAGCAAATCGGGCTGTATCGATATCTGCGCCGTGCCATTGATGCGCAAGGTTTCACCCACGCCCGGGATGAGAAACAAGAGGGCTACGCGGGGGTTGTCAACGATGTTGCGAAGCGTGTCGATGCGGTTATTGCCGCGCCGGTCAGGCAGGTAAAGCGTCTTGCTGTCCTCGATATGGACGAAGCCGGCCTGATCGCCGCGCGGTGAAGCATCAAGCCCGCCAGGGCCGGAGGACGCAAGCACAACGAAGGGGGCAGACTCGATGAAGGGCCTGTAGACCGGATGAATATGATCGACCTCCTTGACCAGCGACGGCGCTGCGATTGGGCCGTACAACGCTTCCAGCGCCTCGGTGGTTGTCACGTAATCAGAGCTGTGCGTGTTTTTCATCTGTCTGGGTTCTCTGCGGGCATTTGTCGGTCAGGGGCTGTCGGCGTGATGCGTGATGCGTCTAAGCCTCTCATACGTAGCAAACGATAATCCCTCTTATTCAAACCGCACCAGACTGATAAGCTTGCACGCCCCGATTGGCACCTCGTTGCAGGATGAGTATGAGTACGCGGTTTCGTCTTTCCCTTGCTTTGCTCACGGCCCTGGCCCTGAGCGCGTGCGATGACGCCCCGCGCTTTACTCACGCCGAGCCGGGCGAAGCGTTGTCCGGTGGCAGCGCAACGGTCGGGAAGCGCGATCAAAACGCTTTCTCCATGCCCTCAGCCAACCTGTCCCCCGTGCGACGGCTGGATTTCAGCGTCGGTAACAGCTTTTTCCGCAGCCCGTGGGTCATCGCCCCGTCCACAACGACGGCGCGCGACGGCCTGGGTCCGCTGTTCAACATCAACGCCTGTCAGAACTGCCATATCAAGGACGGTCGCGGGCACCCGCCGGAAGATGGCGACAGCAACGCGGTGTCGATGCTGGTCAGATTATCGATTCCGGACGACCCGGCTTACGCCGACCTGATCCGGCGCAACGGTGTATTGCCCGAGCCGACCTACGGCGGACAGCTCCAGGACATGTCCAACCCCGGCGTGGCGCCAGAAGGCAAGGTACGTGTCGAATACGACGCGCTCACGGTCATGTTTCGCGACGGCACCTCGGTCGAGCTGCGCCAGCCGACCCTGCAAATCACGCAATTGGGCTATGGCCCGATGCACCCAGACACACACATCTCTGCGCGTATTGCACCGCCCATGATCGGTCTGGGACTGCTTGAGGCGATTGCCGATGACGCACTGCTCGCCAACGCCGACCCCGATGATAAAAATGCCGACGGGATTTCCGGACGCCCCAACTGGGTCTGGGATGATGCCCAGCAGAAAGTCGTCATGGGGAAGTTTGGCTGGAAAGCGGGACAGCCCACTCTGAACCAGCAGAACGCGCATGCCTTTTCCGGCGACATGGGTCTTACCACTCGTCTGCGCCCGTTCGACGATTGCACGCCGAAGCAGACCGATTGCCTGGCAGCACCCAGCGGCAAGGGCCCCGAGGGCGAGCCGGAAGTCAGCGACAACATTCTGCGCCTGGTGGAGTTCTATACCCGAAACCTCGGCGTTCCGGCACGCCGCAAAGTGGATGACCCTCAGGTGCTGGCCGGCAAGAACCTGTTTTACGAAGCCGGCTGCCAGCAGTGCCATACACCGTCATTCAAGACCCGAAGCGACGCAGCCGAGCCGGAACTGGCCAATCAGGTGATTCATCCGTACAGCGATCTGCTGCTACATGATATGGGCGAAGGGCTGGCGGACAACCGCACCGAGTTCCAGGCCACCGGAAGCGAATGGCGGACGCCGCCGCTCTGGGGCCTGGGTCTGACCGCAACAGTGAGCGGGCACACACAGTTGCTGCATGATGGTCGCGCGCGCAATGCACTTGAGGCGATACTGTGGCATGGCGGCGAAGCCCAAGCGTCACAACGAAAGGTGCTGGCGTATGACGCCGAACAGCGTACAGCGCTGTTGGCGTTTCTGAATTCGTTATGATTGCTCCCATTGCAGAACCTTCTCGTTCAACATCTTCTTTTCGAAAATAAGGAGCCGGACAATGTTCCGACCCAAGTTGTTGCTGACCAGCCTCGCGGCGCTTGCGTTGGGTGCCTGCTCGCCTTCCGACCCTCAGGCCGTCACGTCTGCGGCTATCGCCAAGCAAGTGATCCTGCCGACTTACAGCCGCTGGGTCGAGGCTGACCGCCAGCTGGCCGCCAGCGCACTGGCGTTCTGTCAGGGCAAGACCGATCTGGCCACTGCGCGCGCCGACTTCCTCAAGGCGCAAAAGACCTGGGCCGAGCTGCAACCGCTGTTGATCGGCCCGTTGGCCGAAGGCAATCGCGCCTGGCAAGTGCAGTTCTGGCCGGATAAAAAGAACCTGGTCGGCCGTCAGGTCGAACAACTGGTGAGCGCACAACCACAGGTCACCGTCGAAGAGCTGTCCAAAGCCAGCGTTGTGGTTCAAGGGCTCTCCGCTTACGAATACATTCTGTTCGATGCAGAAATCGACATGGCCAATGCCGAACAGAAAGCTCGCTATTGCCCGCTGCTGATGGCCATCGGTGAGCGTCAGAAGCAACTTGCCGAACAAATCCTCAATAGCTGGAACAGCACCGACGGCATGCTCGCGCAGCTGAGCAAATTCCCCAACCAGCGCTACGCCGACTCTCACGAGGCCATTGCCGAGTTGTTACGGGTGCAGGTCACGGCGCTGGACAGCCTGAAGAAAAAACTGGGCACGCCGCTCGGCCGCCAGAGCAAAGGTCAGCCGCAGCCCTTCCAGGCTGACTCATGGCGCAGCAAATCGTCACTCGGCAGCCTCGAGGCCAGCCTGATCAGCGCCGAAACAGTCTGGACCGGCGTCGACAATAAAGGGCTGCGCGGTTTGCTGCCTGCCGAACAGAAACCGCTGGCAGACAAAATCGACGCGGCCTACGCCAATAGCCGCAAACTGCTCTCGGAACTCAAGCCGCCGCTGGCCGATCTGCTGGCCACCGACGCCGGACGCCAGCAACTCAATGCCTTCTATGACAGCCTGAATGCAGTGCATCGCCTGCATGAAGGTGAACTGGCCAAGGCGTTGGGCATCCAGTTGGGCTTCAACGCCAACGATGGCGATTGATCATGATCAAGAGGTGCGAATGATGCTGCGACGTCAGGCCAAGGCCCTCGGCAGCCTGCTGCTCAGCGCCTGCACCCTGGGTGGCTGGACGCTGTCCGGGGAGAAAACCACAGGCCCGCTGCTGCTTTCCGCACGCGACGACGGCGAAGGCCGGCACTACGCAGTCGGTTTCCGGCTTGACGGGACCCAGGTGTTTGCCACTGAAGTGGGCCAACGCTGTCACGACATCATTGACCATCCAAGCCTGCCGCTCGCTGTTTTCATTGCGCGCAGGCCGGGCACCGAAAGCTACCTGATCGACGTGCGCGACGGCAGCCTGCTGCAAACCATCGTCTCCCGGCCGGACCGGCATTTTTATGGTCACGCGGTGATACATCGAGACGGCGAATGGTTGTATGCAACTGAAAACGACACCCGTGACCCCGGTCGCGGGTTGCTGGGCGTGTATCGATTCGTCAATGACCGGCTGGTGCATTCAGCTGAAATATCCACCCACGGCATCGGGCCTCATCAGGTTTCCTGGATGCCCGACGGCGAAACACTGGTCGTCGCCAATGGCGGGATTCGTACCGAGGCAGAAAGCCGGGTCGAGATGAATCTGAACGCCATGCAGCCCAGCCTGGTGCTCATGCAGCGCGACGGCACTCTATTGAGCAAGGAAACGCTTTCTCAGCAAATGAACAGCGTGCGCCACATGAGCATTGCCGACGATGGCACCATCCTGGCGAGCCAACAGTTCATGGGCGAAAGTCACGAATTGGCAGAGCTGTTGGCGATCAAGCGTCCGGGCCAGCCGTTTCAGGCGTTTCCGGTGGCAGAAGAGCAATTGCGCGCTATGGCTCATTACACCGCCAGCGTTGCCGTGCACAGCGAACTGCGGCTGGTCGCCCTTACGGCACCACGAGGCAACCGGTTCTTCATCTGGGATATGGACAGTGGCGCACTGAAGCTGGACGCGCCGCTACCGGACTGCGCAGGCGTGGGAGCGGTAAAGGATGGTTTCGTCGTGACCTCTGGTCAGGGGCGTTGCCGCTTCTACGATTGCCGTAAACAGCAACTGCTGGCCACGCCGCTGGACCTGCCAGCGGGGCTGTGGGACAACCATCTTCATTTGGCCTGAGGCTTTACCTGGCTGCGGCTCTAACGGGCTGCGAGCCCGTCTGCACCGCTCAGTTTCTGCTGACCGAACCCTGCGCCAGACTGTACATGAACAGCAGCAGGTCCTTGTCGGGCTGTACGTTCGCCAGATTCCTCGCCACACGCGGCAGAGGGCAAAAACCCTCGCCATGCTGTGCGCTTAGAATGCGGGTAGACGGTTGCTCGAGCGCCGCTACCGCGACAGTCGCTACCGCCAACGCACCAAACAGAAACAAACCTCGTGCCATTTCTAGTTTCATGACTCTAAACCTTTGATGGAGCTGCCAAATGCTGACTGGTAAAAATAGACCAACTTTTGCCAGTCTGCAGCGCTGAATGACGAATGGCGTCTCAGCTGCTTCATGTCGTGCTGGGCAGCGCCATGAGCCGTCAGACGGCGACGTCCTTTTTCCAGATCAAGCAAGGCCACTTCCACCTCCGCGTCAGGGCCATCCCCTGTGACACGTACAAAGATGTGCTTGACGTACAGGCAGCTGTGCTGCCAACGGCCCAAGTGCATGCGCGCCAGGGTATTGGCCACTTCCTTGAGCATCCGCTCATAAAACAGCTCACCGTGCCGCTCGCGGCCTCCAGCAGCGAGCCACTTCTCAATCTCGCCAAAACCCTCTAGCGCAACGGTCACCAGCAATGCCCGCCAGGCGTTGTCTGCGTCGCGCGTTGCACCGCAAAACACCACTTCCGGTACGACTACACCCAGCTTGCGCAGACCTTCGAGGGCTTCACGCTCACGCAGAACCGTCGGGCGGCCCAGCGGGTGCAGCAGGCTGCGATAGATATGCCCTGTCTGACGTTTGGCATAAAGGGTCTGCCCGTCGTCCGTGAGAAGCCGTTGTACACCACTCTCTCCGCCCCTGCGCACGTTAGGCTCTTCAACCCATTCGCCACGCTGACTCCAGAAATGACTGAACTCATCCTGCATCGAGTTCACAACTGGCTTTTTCAAGGACTGCAAACCCATCTTTTTACCTTTTACGTAAGACATAGACACGCCACATGGCGTACATCGGCAGGAAGTCCATTCTCTTCTGAATGCGAAACCCTGCCTGTTCAAATTCGGTTTCTGCGGTATCTGCCGGTAACACGAAACGATTCTGGTAACTTTCCTGCCCATTTTTCTGCCGACGCTGTTTCTCCAGTCGCTCGCGTTTCCAGGCTTTGAAGTTGCCATCCACCCACAGTGAAATAATCACACTGTCACGGGTAACACGTTGAAACTCCCGCAATAAGGCCATGCGGTCGCTTGACTGCCCGACATGGTGCAACAGACGCATACAGAAGATGCTGTCTACTGCGTTATCAGGCAACTTGATATCAAACGCAGATGTCTGCAAGGGTTGTACCCTTTTTACAACATCGGCCGGTTGAGAAGCACAGGCGACGCCCAGCATGTCCGCCGAGTTATCGGCACCGATGATCGAACGATTGGGCTTCTCCGCCAGCAGCGGCCAGAAGCGCCCGGCACCACACGGCAGGTCCAGCACCAGGCCCGGATCACCGGCCAGACGCAAAGCCTTTCTGGCCAACTGTTCGTCGCGGTGATGTGACAGCTTGCGCCATAGCCCGTCCTGATGTTTTTCAAGGTACTGACGGGCATGCGATTTGTCGTACTTGCGGGAAAACTCGAGTTCTATGCGTTCGCTCACGTTGAGCATCTCCTGACAGGTGTGTCGGCAAAACTAAAGAACCAGCCGTCACTGTCAGGTCATCTCAATGTGAAAAAAATGTTACCTGGGGAAGTCAGTTGTTGCGAGATTTTACAGAGAGTTAGGCATGCTGTGTGACCAATCGACGAAACGCAGTCGATTTACGGTCACACGCAGCCACTTTCTATTCAAAGTATCAGTCAGACATTGATCACGTTCAGCGTTACCTTGAAACGGCAACCATGTGGCTCCATCGGCGTAAGATCGACGCTCCAGCCCTGATTGGTACATATACGCTGGACCAGCGACAGCCCCAGGCCCAGACCTTCGCCGCGCTGCTCATTACCCCGAACAAAAGGCTCGAACATGGCCTCGCGCTTTTCTTCGGGAATGCCGACGCCGCTGTCCTCGACGGTGAAGCTATCGGCCTGCAGGGTCAGTGCGATGAAACCATGATCGGTGTAGTGCAACGCGTTGCGCAGCAAATTGCCCATCACCGCATGCAAAAATGTGGCGTTGTAACGGATATCGGACAGTTGGTCGTCCGACGGCGGCGTGTAGGTCAGCTGCAGACCTTTGCTTTCTATCGGCTCACGCCATTGCGAAATCAACTGCTCGGCCACACCCACCAGCGTGGCCTTGGGCGTCATGGCCGGATCTTCACGCTGGGTGCGCGCAAGCATGAGGAACGTCTGCACCAGATCGCGCATTTCTTCACAGGCGCGACCGATTCGCTCTACCTGGCGACGTCCACGCAGATCAAGCGCCGGGTTTTCCAGCAACAACTCGCAGGAACTGGCCAACACCATCAACGGGGTGCGCAGCTCATGACTCACGTCGCTGGTGAACATACGCTCACGGATCAGCGCCTGCCTCAGACGCCCCAACGTCGCATCGAACGCGACGGCCAGCTCGCCCACTTCATCAGCTGCATAATCAGGCGCTAGCGGCGGCGCAAGGCCCAGCAACTGGTCACGGTGGCGAACCTGCCTGGCCAGACGCACTACTGGCGCCATTACGCGACGGGCCAGCACCCAGCCGAGAAACACTGCCAGCGCCAGCGCCAGCACAAAACCGACGAGCACCACGGCAAACAGCACTCGTTCACGCTCCTCGAAATCGCTCTGATCCTGAAGCAAGGCATAATGCCGGCCATCCACAACCTCGATCATCGCGTGGTAGGACAGCGGGCCGCGAAACACCTCATGAAAGCCCGGCTCCAGGTGCCGCAGATCCTTGGGCAGATCAAAATCGCCCGGGCCATTGCTGAAGTAGAACAACTGGTCGGGCTTGGGCCGGTGACTCCAGTCACTGACGCTGTCCATCAGCATCAGACGATTGAGATCGCCACCCAGGCCGGCGGAGATGAGCTTCTCTTCAACCAGATGGACGGTGGAAATGATACCGATGGCAAACGACCCGGCGACCAGTGCGCTCATCAGCGCAAAGGCAATGATGATTCGTTGGGCAAGACTCTGCTTAAACTCCATCCCGGCCCTCGGCCAACCGATATCCCACACCATGCACCGTTTGCAGCAGCGGTTTGGCGAACGGTTTGTCGATCACCTGACGCAACTGATGCACATGGCTGCGCAGACTGTCGCTGTCCGGACAGTCATCGCCCCACAGCGCTTCTTCGAGTATTTCCCGGCGCAGTACGTGCGGGCTCTTCTGCATCAGCACGGCAAGCAGCTTGAGCCCGACCGGGTTGAGCTTGAGCATTCGGCCTTCGCGCGTTACCTCAAGGGTGTCGAGGTCGTACACCAGATCCGCCACCTGCAATGTACGTCGACCGCCGCCCTGTGCGCGGCGCAGTACGGCTTCGATCCGCGCAGCCAGTTCGGACAAGGCGAAAGGCTTGAGCAGATAGTCGTCGGCGCCTGAACGGAAGCCCTGCAGCCGGTCATCCAGCTGATCTCGCGCAGTCAGCATGATGACCGGCGTATCACGGCGGGCATCTTCACGCAGGCGCTTGCACAACGTGTAGCCATCAATGCCCGGCAGCATGATGTCGAGAACAATAAGGTCGTAATGCTCGGTGGCTGCCAGATGCAGTCCTGAGAGGCCATCCTGGGCGCAATCGACGGTGTAGCCTTTCATGCCCAGGTAATCGGCCATGTTCGCCAGGATATCGCGGTTGTCTTCAACCAGAAGAATTCGCATAAAGCACTCTCATATGCAGTTTGGGCTGGCGCAGCTTAAGACGAAGTGGGCGTCAGGGCCAGCGCCGAAATGGCATGACGATTTTTTCACCCGAAATCAACAACGCTCATGACACACTTTCAGACAAACCGTCGCCCATACTGACAGCGGCATTTGCCCTCATGATCTGGATTCGATATGTCGAAAACCGTCGCCCCACCCTACTCCCGCCCAATCAATAAATGGATCTACCTCGGCATACCTGCCGCTGTTGCCTTGATACTCGTGCTGCTTGAACTGACCTCACTGGACATGGATATCGCCAAGATGGCCTTCGATCCGGTCAGTGGAGAGTTCATCGGCAGGCACAGCTACTTTCTGGAAGACGTGCTCCACGACCGCGCCAAACAGATGGTCATGGTATTCGGGGTGCTGGCCATGATCGGCTTTGCCGCATCCTTCAAGGTCGAGCGTTTGATACCGTGGCGCAGAGAGCTGGGTTGTCTGGTGCTGTCGATGGCCTTGTCGACTGCCTTTGTGACGCCGGTAAAAGTAGTAACTTCGGTGCAATGCCCCTGGAGCCTCAAAGAATTCGGCGGCCAGGAAACCTACAGCGAACTGCTGAGCCCGCGCCCAGCCACTGACAAGCCTGGGCGCTGCTGGCCCGGCGGACATGCCGCTACCGGTTTCACACTGTTTGCGTTGTTCTTCATGCTGCGTGATCGTCGCCCGAAGCTGGCAAAAGTGGGGCTGGCGCTGGCATTCGGCCTGGGAACGATCTTCTCCATCGGTCGCATGCTGCAAGGGGCACACTTCTTCTCTCATAACATCTGGACTGCAGTGTTTTGCTGGCTGATCTGTCTCGGGGTTTATTACTGCGTGTTGTATCGACCTGCGCCGAAGCACGCTGCCAGCGATGCCCAGCCGACACGCTAGCCCATTCTTCCCCTAACGCCGGCCATAAAAAAACCCCGCACCAGGCGGGGTTTTTTATGGGTGTAGCTTAAGGGGTAAAGCTGGCTTACATCATGCCGCCCATACCACCCATGCCGCCCATGTCCGGCATGCCGCCGCCTGCTGGCTTGTCTTCAGGCACGTCAGCGATCATCGCTTCGGTGGTGATCATCAAGCTGGCGATGGAGGACGCCGCCTGCAGAGCAGAGCGAGTCACTTTGGCCGGGTCCAGGATACCCATTTCGATCATGTCGCCGTATTCGCCGGAAGCAGCGTTGTAACCGAAGTTACCCGAACCCTGCTTGACCTTGTCGACAACAACGCTTGGCTCGTCACCGGAGTTGGCAACGATCTGGCGCAGAGGAGCTTCGACTGCACGACGCAGCAGAGCGATACCGACGTCCTGATCGGCGTTGTCGCCTTTCAGACCTTCGATAGCCTGCAGGGAGCGAACCAGTGCCACGCCACCGCCAGGTACCACGCCTTCTTCAACGGCTGCACGGGTAGCATGCAGGGCGTCTTCAACGCGGGCTTTCTTCTCTTTCATTTCAACTTCGGAACCGGCACCGACCTTGATCACTGCAACGCCGCCAGACAGCTTGGCCAGACGCTCTTGCAGTTTCTCTTTGTCGTAGTCCGAGCTGGTGTCGCCGATTTGCTGGCGGATCTGGGAGATGCGCGAGTCGATGTCGGTCTTGACGCCAGCACCATCGATGATGGTGGTGTTTTCTTTGTTCAGAATGACGCGTTTGGCATTACCCAGGTGTTCCAGGGTAGTGGTTTCCAGGCTCAGACCGATCTCTTCGGAGATAACGGTACCGCCAGTCAGAACAGCGATGTCCTGCAGCATTGCCTTGCGACGATCGCCGAAACCTGGAGCCTTGACGGCTGCAACTTTCACGATACCGCGCATGTTGTTGACAACCAGAGTTGCTAGCGCTTCGCCTTCAACGTCTTCGGCAACGATCAGCAGAGGACGACCTGCCTTGGCGACTGCTTCCAGAACCGGCAGCATTTCGCGAATGTTGGAGATCTTCTTGTCGACCAGCAGCAGCAGCGGGCTGTCGAGCTCGGCCACCATGGTGTCCGGCTTGTTGATGAAGTACGGAGACAGGTAGCCACGGTCGAACTGCATGCCTTCTACAACAGACAGCTCGTTGTCCAGACCCGAACCTTCTTCAACGGTGATAACACCGTCTTTGGTCACTTTTTCCATGGCTTCGGCAATGATGTCGCCGATGGAGTGATCGGAGTTGGCAGAGATGGTACCGACCTGGGCAATTGCCTTGGTGTCGGTGCAGGGCTTGGACAGCAGCTTCAGCTGAGCAACGATGGCGATGGTCGCCTTGTCGATGCCGCGCTTGAGGTCCATCGGGTTCATGCCGGCAGCGACAGCCTTCAGGCCCTCGTTGACGATAGCCTGAGCCAGCACGGTAGCGGTGGTGGTACCGTCACCTGCGTCATCGTTGGCACGGGAGGCAACGTCTTTGACCAGCTGCGCGCCCATGTTTTCAAAACGGTCTTTCAGCTCGATTTCCTTGGCAACCGATACACCGTCTTTGGTGATCAGCGGAGCGCCAAAGCTTTTTTCGATGATGACGTTGCGGCCTTTTGGGCCCAGGGTCGCTTTTACTGCGTCAGCCAGGACGTTTACACCGGCGAGCATTTTTTTACGGCCAGCATCGCCGAACTTAACTTCTTTAGCAGCCATGATCATTATTCCTTGAATACTTGGTATTAACGGAAATCAGCGGAAGCACTCAGCCTTCGACAACAGCAAGAATCTCGTTCTCGCTCATCACCAGCAGGTCTTCGCCGTCGACTTTCACTGTGTTGCTGCCGGAATAAGGGCCGAACACAACCTTGTCACCCACTTTTACAGCTAGAGCACGCACGTCACCGTTGTCCAGCACGCGGCCGGTACCTACAGCAACGATCTCGCCACGGTTAGGCTTTTCAGCAGCCGAACCTGGCAGAACGATACCGCCGGCAGTTTTCGTTTCTTCTTCACTGCGACGGATTACGACGCGGTCATGCAGAGGACGAAGCTTCATTGTCGATCTCCTGATTATGTTTTTTTGAGCGTCCGGCGAATGCACCAGCCGCTACGGATCCGGACTTGCCGGTTACGGTTCGACGCGCGAACCGCAGAATACGGTCTGGCGTTTTGGCCAGAAACCTTGCGGTGACCCATACATAAGGGCGGGCAAGGTGATTACAAGTCTTGGGCAAGAATTTTTTTTACGAAACAAGCGCAACCTGAAAACGAGTGCGGCACCCGAAGGTGCCGCGCTGCGGGGCCGTAGCGTTTATTTGTCGCGATTCTCGAACTCGCCCTCGATCACATCAGGATCGCGAGTCGACTGGTGAATAGCACCGGGACGATGATTGGCAGGCCCGTGATTGGCAGGCGTCTGCAAGTCGTCGGCAAAGGCCCGCTGACGCATGGCCTGATCCTCGGCACGTCGGCGCACCTTGCTGATCAGCAGACGGCGAGTGATCGGCAGCAGACAGATCACACCCAGAATGTCGCTGATGAAACCGGGCAACAGCAACAGACCGCCGCCCACGGCAACCATCAGGCCTTCGAGCATTTCCTGAGCGGGCAACTCGCCGCGCGCCAGGCTTTCGCGTGCCCGCAACGCCGTCGCGAACCCGGCCACGCGCATCACGAACAACCCCAGCATCGAGGTTGCGACGACCAGCAGGAAGGTCCAGAGAAAGCCGATGGACATCCCGACACGAACCAGCAGAAACAGCTCAAGTACCGGGAACAATAAAAACAGCAGCAAAAAAACACGCATCAAATGAGTTCCTCAAGGGAAGAATGCCTTCCGAGTAGACCGTATGTGATGTCAGAAGATCGTTAATTCAAGCACCGGGTGTGTCAGCGAACGCACAATTATGCACACACGCCAGCTGAACCTGGGCTTCACGAACGTGTATCGGTGTGTTTCAAAATCGGGCCGACGCCTTGATAGCGACTGTCGATGCAGCATCAAAAAAGTGTTTGATGTCGAGCCTGAACGGGAAGACGAGCGAGCGAAAACAGCCTATAAAGTCGGTTGGCTATGGCATGAACACCCGCTTACAGCCGGTGACGCCATGGAAATGATCAACTGATTTGGGCACACACATGGAATTGAAAGACAAGCTGATAGTTATCACCGGCGGCGGCCAGGGACTGGGCAGAGCGATGGCCGAATACCTCGCTGGCAAAGGCGCGAATCTGGCTCTGCTGGATTTGAATCAGGAAAAGCTGGACCAGACCGTCGCAGCCTGCGAGACGCTTGGCGTCAAGGCGCGGGCCTACCTGTGCAACGTCGCCGACGAACAACAAGTCGTCGACACGATCAACAAGGTTGCCGACGACCTGGGAACCCTTCATGGCCTGATCAACAACGCGGGCATCCTGCGTGACGGCCTGCTGATCAAAGTCAAGGATGGCGAGATGACCAAACTGAGCCTCGCGCAGTGGCAAGCAGTCATCGACGTCAATCTGACCGGTGTGTTTCTTTGCACGCGCGAAGTGGCGGCCAAGATGATCGAGCAGAAGAGCCAGGGCGCGATCATCAATATTTCGTCGATTTCCCGTGCCGGGAATATCGGACAGACCAACTACTCAGCCGCCAAGGCCGGGGTCGCAGCAGCAACCGTGACATGGGCGCGGGAGCTGTCGCGCTATGGGATTCGAGTGGCAGGCGTGGCACCGGGGTTCATCGAAACCGAGATGACCGGCAGCATGAAGCCGGAAGCCCTGGAAAAAATGACGTCGGCCATCCCGCTGAAACGCATGGGCAAGCCGGACGAGATTGCGCACTCGGTGGCTTACATCCTGGAGAACGATTACTTCAGCGGGCGCATTCTTGAACTGGATGGAGCGATGCGAATCTAGTCGTTACAGACTGGCATGCGACGCACAGAACGCGCGTCGCATGCCAACCACTTACCAGCTCACGCCGAAGCCGGCGGTGTAACGCGTCTTGTCGACATCGCCATTATCCGAGCCGCTGATGACGTTTTTCTCGGCCTTCACGTTGAGCGAAGCCCAGTCGGTAACCTTGTAGCGCAGGCCTGCTTCGAAATCCAGGGAGTAATCGGCCACCGCGCTCAACGGCTTGCCCAATTCCCCGTTGGAGAAGAATTCGACCTTCTTGCCGATCAGGTAGCGGTTGTAATCCCAGGTGCCTGCAACGGAGTAGAAGTTTTCCTTCTGGCCATTGGAGAATTCGAAGTCGGTACGGTTGAGCAATGCCCCGACCTTGAACGCGCCCAGCTCGTCATCCCACAGCTGATAGCCGGGACCTGTACCCACGACGCGCTGACGAGACAAATCTTCGACCTTGTCGCGCTTGTAGCTGATGCGGCCATCCCAGAAAAATTTCTCGGTCAGGAAGCGGTCCAGCGAGTATTCGGCGCTCCAGTTGTCAGTGCCGACAACCTCGTCGGTGGTCTCACGGTTGTAATCGCCCTTGGCGTTGTGGCGCCAGTCGCCGTGACGAGCCGAGGTCTTGAAGGCAACGTTGTAATCATCGGTGTCGTTTTCGGCCTGCTGGAAGTCCAGTGCGGCGTCGATATTGCCTTTCCAGACCAGATCGGTGATTACCGGCTTGGGCTTGATGATCTGATGAATGCTTGCCAGATCGACGGTCTTGGGCGCATCGCCATTGGCCAGCACGACCTTGCCGTCATCGGCAGCCTGCAGCGAGTTGGAAACTTCGCCGGTGTGTTCATCCTGCTTGACCAGCAGCGGCTGATCGCTCTTCAGGGTTTTGACCTGCTTCCAGTCCAGCGCAATGGCGCCGCCGTATTCAGTCTGCAGCAGCAACTTGCCGCCATCGAACACTTTGATTGTGCCGGTCAGCCGGTCGCCGTTCTTCAACCAGACGGTGTCAGCAAGCAATGGGGCGGAAGCAGTAGTAATTGCGAGGCACAGCAGGGTTCTGGACAACATAAGCGGTAACTAGGCTCTGTTTGGCGGGAATCGGGCATTATCCTGCAGGACAACGACAAGGCGGTCATGGAGGACCAAGGCACAGGTTTCACAGACAGCTCAATTTCATCAAAGTTCCAGAGAATGACTATCAGTACCGTAATGTTTTATACAGGAAAACCAAGTGACAGACCCGGATTTGACGCTTTCTTACCCCGACGAACAGTCGCCTGCCGAGGCACGACGTGTGGCGCTTTACATGACCCTGGCTCAAGTGCCGGAGGGCAAAGTCGTCGCCTACGGTCAACTGGCCGAAATGGCCGGGCTGGGCAGAGCTGCGCGCTGGGTGGGACGTACATTGAGTCAACTGCCGCCGGACTCTTCGCTGCCTTGGCACAGGGTATTGGGCGCTGGCGGCCGGCTCAGCCTCCCGGAGGGCAGCGCTTCGGGCGACGAACAACGGGCGCGTTTGCGCGCCGAGGGCGTCAGCATTCTAAACAATCGGATTGATATGCAGCGCCATGGCTGGCGTCCCCTATAGCACAGCGGTTAGAGTGCGCCCTTTGTTTTCGTAACCTGAGGCAGATTCCAGCCCATGCCCCGTAAAACCTGGCGCGCCGCGCTCGCCGCATATGCCAGCCCGTCGACATTAGTACTGCTGCTGCTCGGATTCGCTGCGGGCATGCCTTACATGCTGGTCTTTTCGACCTTATCCGTGTGGTTGCGCGAAGCCGGTGTCGCGCGCGAGACCATCGGCTACGCGAGCCTGATCGGTCTTGCCTACGCATTCAAATGGGTATGGTCGCCGCTGCTCGACCAATGGCGACTGCCTTTGCTCGGCAAGCTGGGGCGTCGCCGCTCCTGGCTGGTGCTTTCACAAAGCCTGGTGATTCTCGGCCTGATCGGCATGGGCTTCTGCGATCCGCAGAAACACCTGTCATGGCTGATCGCAATTGCCGTTGTGGTGGCCTTTGCGTCCGCGACGCAGGATATCGCCATCGACGCCTATCGCCTCGAAATCGCCCATGACACCCAGCAGGCTGCCCTCGCCGCCAGCTATATGTCCGGCTACCGGGTTGCGGCGCTACTGGCGACCGCTGGCGCATTGTTATTTGCGGAGGGCTTTGGCTCGACCGGTTTTGCCTACAAGCATTCGGCATGGACCGGCACGTATGTGTTGTTTGGCCTGCTGATGCTGCCAGCGCTGATTACCACACTGATCATGCGCGAGCCGCCGGTGCCGTTGCGCACGCAACTGTCGGCAGCACGCTATGGCTTCACCCACCAGCTGGCTTCGGTGTTCGTGCTGATCGTGCTGCTGGTTTCAGTGCCGGCCATGTTCACCCAGCTTTACAACACAGACTTCGCCAGCGTGCTGTTCGACGGCACCAGCTGGATGGACTTGCTGCTGGAGGACCGGGCATTCCTGCGCGCCATTCTCTACACGCTTCTGACGTTCGCCTGCCTGTCCTCGATGGGCCGTCGCGGGTTGGCACCGGTCCTTACGCCCATCAACGATTTCATCATGCGCTACCGCTGGCAGGCACTGCTATTGCTGGGGCTGATCGCGACCTACCGGATGTCCGACACCGTGATGGGTGTGATGGCCAACGTGTTCTATATCGATCAGGGCTTCACCAAGGACCAGATCGCCAGCGTCAGCAAGGTATTCGGCCTGATCATGACCCTGCTGGGCGCAGGCGCTGGCGGTCTGTTGATCGTAAGGTTCGGCATCATGCCGATTCTGTTCATCGGTGGGTTCGCGTCGGCGTCGACCAACATCCTGTTTCTGCTGCTGGCAGACATGGGGCCCAACGTGAAAATGCTCATTCTGACCATCTCACTGGATAACCTGAGCTCCGGGCTCGCGACCTCAGCCTTCGTCGCGTACCTGTCAAGCCTCACCAACCTGAAATTCTCCGCCACCCAGTACGCACTGCTCAGCTCCATCATGCTGCTGTTGCCGCGACTACTGGGCGGCTATTCGGGCGTGGTAGTGGAGAAGTTCGGCTACCACAACTTCTTCCTGATCACTGCCCTGCTGGGTATTCCGACGCTGGTGATGATCATCCTGCAGTGGAACCGAGAGATACGCACGGCGAAAACCGAGGCGCCGAACGAGGCTACGGGTATCGAAAAGCCCTGATTGCTGGCTAGGCTCTGTACGAAAGTGGCTGCGCTCGGTGCTGCTGCGTTAAAAACAGGCTCGGATGCGAGTCCAATCGGAATGCTCATTACAAGGAACCAACGTGAACACCGAAAACAAACGAAGCCCCGTTCCACTGATCCTTATAAGCCTGGGTATCTGGCTACCGATTATTTACGCGGCGCTGACGTTCTATGTATCGCAAGGTGCCTCGGACCAGACCGGAGCCGCATTTGGTGGCATGACCGTCATCCTGGCTCAGGTGGAAATCTTCGCCGTCATCTTCCTGCTGGTTTATGCGTTCGCCATCAAACCGTGGAGGCTGTCGAAAAAAGTACGTACTGCATTCTTCATCAACGTACTGGGCGCCGCCTTCGCGGCGATCACTATTATTATTACGCTGGCGAGAATGCACTGAGAAAACAAACCGCCCCGACTCGCACGAGTCGGGGCTTTTTTACGCCACTCAGCCAGCCTTCTGCTAAACATTCGACTGCTTTTGCCTGAGGCCTTATAACGCTGCTATTTATTTGTAAGAAAGAAACTACAGGTCCCTGTGAAACAGCCGACAACCTTGTTCGGCACCCTGCACTACTTTTTGTTTCTCGCTACCCGTACCTTGTTTCGGCAATGCACCTGTGTGATTTGAAGGTGTGAGCACAGACAGAAGCGTATAGACTGCTGCCCCTCTTTGTATCAGCGCTCTTAATAGAAAAAGACGCCAGCTTTAATACCGGAGCGACAATGTTAAAGGACCTAACAGCGCTATTTGCGCCACAGAATCGTCGCCTGATCAAATTGACAACCGTCGCCCGTAACGAACAGGAACTCCTGCTCGAAAAGTTTACCGGCACCGAAGGCCTTTCCGAACTGTTCAGCTTCGAGTTGTCGATGATCAGCCGCGATGCAGGCCTGCAGCTCAAGTCGCAGATCGGCCAGCCGGCTCAACTGGCGATAGAGCTGGCAACGGGCGAGGCGCGCTACATCAACGGCTATATCAGCACGTTCAGCCTGCAGGGCAGCGACGGCGGTCTGGCACGCTACAGCGCCACACTGAGCCCCTGGCTGTGGATGCTCTCCCGGCGCATCGACTCACGGATCTTCCAGGAACAAACCATCGAAGAAGTCATCCGCACGGTATTTGCTGCCTACGGCGCCTTGCCCGACTTCGAGTTCCAGCTCAGCCAGCCACTCAAACCGCACAGTTACATCACGCAGTACCGCGAAAGCGATCTGACCTTTGTCTTGAGGCTGCTGGAACATGAAGGATTATTTTTCTATTTCGAGCACAGCGAAGAAAAGCACACCCTGATCATTCTTGATCACTCGCGGGACCTTTCACCACTGGCCCAACAGCCACGCATCCGTTACCACAGCGCATCCATTACCGAGACAGCGGACTCGATTACAGAATGGCGTAGCCATCGCAGCCTGCAACCCGGGCGCCTGTCCATCCAGACATTCGATTACAAGCAACCGCGCAACCAGTTGCCGGTGAGCATGCCGAGCCTTAATGAACAGGGCAATGTCGACTCATACGAAGTCTATGACTTCCTCGATCATTACAGTCACGGCACGTTCGACGATGGTGAACGTCTGGTACGTCAGCGTCTCGAAGCCATCGAAGTACAGGGCAAGACCTTCACCGGCATCAGCAACTGCCGCGCCATGTATCCCGGGCATACGTTTGAACTGACCCAGCATTTCGATCACGACCAGGGCTCTGCGGAAGATCGCAGTTTTCTGCTGTTATCAGTCACGCATAACGGGCGTAATAATTACCTGTCCGATGAAAAGGCGGGTTACGCAAACGAGTTCGTGTGCATTCGCCAGAAGATTCCTTATCGTCATCCAATCACCATCCCCCGTCCAACCGTTCCCGGCCCGCTCAGCGCCATCGTGGTCGGGCCGCAAGGCGAAGAAGTGTTCACCGATGAACTGGCACGCATTCAGGTCAGGTTCCACTGGCAGCGCGGCGACAGCCTCCCCCAGGGCACCACGTGGCTGCGGGTCGCCATGCCCAGCGCGGGCAGCGGCTTTGGTCATCAGTTCATGCCGCGTATCGGTCAGGAAGTGCTGGTGACCTTTCTGGCAGGCGACATAGACCGGCCTCTGGTCACCTCGGTGCTCTACAACAACAATAACTTGCCGCCGCGCTTCAGCAAGGCATCGGGTTTGCCAGGCAATCGCACGCTGTCGGGGATCCGCACTCAGGAACACAAGGGCAGTGGTTTCAACGAATTGCTCTTCGATGACACACCCGGTTCGCTGCGCGCACGCATGGGCACCACCCATCAGGCCACGGCGCTCAACCTGGGTAAGCTGACCGACCCACGCACCGACGGCACCGCTCAGCCACGTGGCAACGGTGCAGAGCTGCGTACCGATGCAGCCATTGCGCTACGTGCTGCGCAAGGCATGTTGCTGACCACCTATGCACGCACCGACGCAAAAGGCTCGCAACTGGATCGCGAGGAACTGCTCAAGCTGTTGGCCGAGTGCGGAGAGCTGTTCAAATCCCTCGGCGAAACCGCTGCCGCTCGCGGTGGGCAGGCGGTAGATGTAAAAGGCATCGAAGCCTTGCGTCAGTCGCTGGATCAATGGCCCGCGCCAGACAACAACTCCCTGGGCGACCCGGTTCTGGCCATGACCGCAGCAGCCGGCATCGCCAGCGCCACACCGCGCTCGCAGGTTCACTACGCCGGTCAAAACCACGACACCACCGCGCAGGACAACCTGCAATTGACCAGCGGCGCAGCCATGCACCTGCAAGCAGGCAAAGGGCTGTCGGCCTTCGCCCAGGACGCAGGCATCAGCGCCATCGCCAACCGCGGCAAGGTGCTGGTGCAGGCCCAGGAAGACGACATCGCGCTCAATGCCCAGAAAAACCTGCACGTCTCGGCCGTCGAGGGCGAAGTGGTTATCACCGCTCCGACCATTCGCCTGGTCGCCGATGATGGCAGTTACATCAAGATAGGCGGCGGCGTCGAGATCGGCTCGCAAGGCAAAGTCACAGTGCACGCCAGCGAACACGACTGGATCGGCCCAAAAACCGACAGCGCGTCGATCCCCTCTTTCGGCCGCGACCCCGCCGCCCAGCAGGTCACCTTCCACTACCCTGGCCACAGCGAAGCAAGCCCGCGGGCAGCGGCGGACCATTCTTATGAAATCAAACTGGAAGATGGCAGCCTGGTGAAAGGAATGACGAACGCAGACGGACTGACCGAGCGCGTGGAGCGCGAAATGATGCATCAGGCGCAAGTATCGGCATTACGCAGCGGCGCACCCAAAGGAGGTGCGCAATGAACGGCGCCGATGAATACGCCGTTGCCCAAGGCAACACCCGGCTGATCCCCAACCTCAACACCACCTGCAAAATGGAAGTACCCGCCGACCTGCCCGGCGTGGTGATCTTTCTGCATGGTGTGAATGATCCGGGGGCTTCTTATGAGTCGGTGGAGAAGGGGTTGTGTCAGGGGGTTAATGAGCGGCTTGATCGGCCGGATTTGGTGGCGGGGCGGTATGGGGCTGAGTACTACGCAGCGAAAGACAAACTCAGAGCCAAGCAACCGCTGGGAGATCGAGAAAAACAACTACTCGACGACCCTGACACCAATCTTTACAAACGCGATACAGATGACCCGAAAACTCGCAGTCTGCTGATTCCTTTCTATTGGGGATACCGAGCCGACCCCAGCGAAATCAGTAGAGACAAGAACAACGACCCGACCAAACTGCGCGACCAGTATCAGGACATACAGGGCAATCGCCTGGATCGTCATTTTGGTAAGGCCGGTGGTTATTTTGTCAATGCCACCAATAACCTGCTGGAAATGTATGACAGGGGCCTGCCACTCACCATGCGCCTTAAGATTGCCCGAAAGACGCTGCCCAACACCCATTTTATAGGGGATAACCCGCATCGGCGTTATTACGTGCTGGCCGCTCACCGGCTCGCCATGATGGTCAAGGAGATACGCAGAGTATCTCCCGACGAAACCATCACGATCATGGCGCATAGCCAAGGCACGTTAATCACACTGCTGGCGCAAGCGTTGCTGGTCGACGGAGGGCATCGTTGCGCGGACACAATCATCATGGTGGACACGCCCTACTGCCTGTTCCCGGAAGTGACCCCCAAAGATCAAGACACACTATCCACACTGACCCGCATCGTGGCGCAGGTGACTCAGGCACCCCATACCCAGCCGCCGCTGTCGGACCTGAGCAACCCTGCAACCTATCGCGGAAGAAGCGGCCCGCAGTGGTCACCAATACAAGGGACGCGCAAGAACAAGGATAAGGTAGGTGGTCTGACGGTATTTCCTGAGCGTGATAACCGCGGCAAGGTGTACCTGTATTTCTGCCCGGACGACACTACCGTCGCGCTGGATGACGTCAGAGGCATCGGCACCTACGGGGTGTGGGATACACATGGTGAGAATAGCGATCGTAACCCAATGGCTGAATTGAAAGCAGTGCGTTTCTTTCAACGCATGTGGACCAAACGGCACCGTGAAGACATGCCGGTCATGGTTGGAAAGCCGCCAGGCTATGACTTGTTGCGCGCCAATGGCGAATCTCGTTATCCCGGTGGTGGTTTTATCACAGGGTTCATTTCGAAAGGGCCTATAGAAAAAGGGCATAAGATCCTGATCAATGCAGAACAACTGTATCCACCACACGCCCCCGCTATGTTTGGCGGAGAAGAAGTAGAGGGCACTCCAACCAAATCGGGCCTTGACAGACCGGATGATGCGAACAAAGCCTCTGCCGTGGGCAATCCTAGAGCCAAGTTCAACTGGCATTACGTTCGCAGCCAAACTGGATCGATAGATCTGGAGCGAGAGTTAGCCAAATGGAATCTGGGCAAAGCACCAAGTGAACAAACCCGCATCATGCGTAAACAACGAGTGACAGGCGACGGCGCGCCCAAACCTACGGATCGTTACGACATACTACGAGAAGAAACCCCGGACGAAATACGTGAATCCATGGATAAAAGCACAGATGTGCTGGCCGACAATAGCTATCACTCGGGCTTGTTGCGCAGTCCGGAAAACCAACGCTGGGTAACGGCGATGGATATTGCGATTGGTCAGGCGAAATGCCTGGACGACCCAGCGATGCGTGATGTGCTGGTGGCGATAGCGGATTGGAAGATGGATGTAAGGCAGTTTCTTAGCACCACTGAATTACCTGGTTGGGAAAATCTTAGCGCTGAAACTCAGGCACTCGTGAAGGCCTGCCATGAGTATTATCAAAAAGGAATCTTTCCACCTGCGAGCTTAGTATCTTTGGTACCTCCTCCCTTGGTCCAAGCTTCATTGAAAAGCGGAGGTAGCCAGTGACAGTCAAACGACAAAGATCAACGCTTCGTCCAAAACTTAAGCCTTATGTCTGGACAACCGGGGTGATGCTCGCGCTATGGCTCGGCTTCGTTCTGCTGGTCTATCTCAACGCACAGGAAAACAATATGGAACTTCGTGACATAAACTCGGTTACCCGCTGGGGTATTGCAGGCATTCTAGGTGCAGTTCTGCTGAGTTACAGTGGGCATTGGTGGGGCAAAGCTATTGCCAATGAAAAGCACGAACTGGCGGCTTATAGATCTGAGATTATTGCCAAAAATGCAGAACAACAGGCTGCGCAAGCGCGAACATACTCACTAGAAATACGAGGCTTAGGCCTTGCAGTCAATGACTGGCATCAATCGTCTGTCTGGCGAGAAATTGCTAAAAAAAGCAACAATTTCTCATCAATATTTCCGTCGGACTCTAAAGCCTACAACCCATCCTTGAGCTCGCGAGAAACTACAGCGGATATTAATACTCGGGTGGCTTTCCAGCATTCCGCAGGAGAGTCGGTGGCCTATTGGCCAATTCCAGCCTTTGCTTTAGGCCCTCCGAACCCTTACGAAAAGCCCTACCGTGCAGCGAATCTAATCAACTCCGGCCGGAATGCAGCGACCTTAGGTGTCACCCAGCTTCTCTGGCAAAACGATGAGAGCACCAACTACGCACAAAGCATGATCGAGCGACTGTTTCAGTTT
The DNA here is from genome assembly GCF_001401155.1 of Pseudomonas tremae. Taxonomy (GTDB): domain Bacteria; phylum Pseudomonadota; class Gammaproteobacteria; order Pseudomonadales; family Pseudomonadaceae; genus Aquipseudomonas; species Aquipseudomonas tremae. Next base: position 4,805 of record NZ_LJRO01000024.1, on the reverse strand, counting down.
TTTGAGGCTAATCCTAAAGTTCCGCAAGCACTGATCGCAAGCGAGGACGGGGACGTCACGCGGAACATATATCGCAAACGTGGCACTCCCGGACTACCCAAAAATGCTCAGGTAGTCCCCACTGTATTCGAGAGCATGACAGGCCTGCTGGTCACCCGTTCCGACAGGGTAGATCGCTATATTCGTCCCTATGCGACAAACGAGCCAGAGGACAACCAGAGCAAAGATACCGATCTAGGCAAGCTTTGGGCTTTCTACTGGGATCGGGACAAAGCATTTATGGACTGGTACGAAACTGCCGAGAAAGCGAAAGGCGTTGAAACCCCCTACGCCCCCGGCACCATGTCCACCGCCTACTGGCAATCCCAACTTCCCACGCTCTGGAAAACCATCAGCAACCGTGGCCCTGGCAACTTCGAGCCCTCCCCTTGGCTGCCGATTCGTTGGAATCAGCATCAGGTCAAGGAGTTCGACGCTGCGCCGGTTCTCGGCTATCTGCATCGTCCGATCAAGGCGCCCATGCAGGATGAAAACGGCAAACGCCTGAAACCTGCCCTGCAAGCCAAAGCCCTGCAAGCAGCCTGGATTCAAGCACTGGGCACCCTGCCCGACGGTCAGAAACCTGTGCGGGTGTTCTACGACAGCACCAACAACCCGGAAGCCGAAATCGCTCTGAACAACGCCCTGCACGACCTGAACAAGGACGGCCACGGTCTTGAGCTCGGCAATGTCGAAGAGGGTTACGACATCGGTCGCCGTCTGGGTAATACCGGGGTCAGCGGTGCGCTGGTCGAGATTAATCTGGCGACCATCGCCAGCTACAAGGAAGGCGGCGTCAGTGCTGTGGTCTACGCAGGCACCGACGGCAGCCTGACCGTACAAATGGTTCGCCCGCCCGATGAAACACGCAAGGCGAAAAACAGCCAGAATCGCGGCGCAGACCCATTCACCTTCGGCTCGCCAACCGGCGGGGCACCTGCGGAGTGAGCTATCCGGTCTGCCTGGGCGACGCCACCAGCAGTGGTGGCCGAGTGATATCCTGCCAACTGGCGGGCACTCACACCCTCAATGGCAAGCCACCAGCAGTGTTGGGCGACAAGGCCACCTGCCCGCTTCATTCCGGTGAGTTCGCTTTTATCGAAGGCCACCCCACCCGAAAGCTCAACGGCATCCCGGTGGTGCTGCACGGCCATCGACTGGCGTGCGGCTGTCAGGGTGTCGCCAGCCACGCCATGAATGTGCGAGTGGTCTAGGAATTTTGTGATCAGGTCATGCAACGGAAGCACAGGAAAATCATATGGAATTTCGTGAGATACATTCGGTAGCACGCCGGGGCATTGCAGGGATTTTAGGTGCGGTTCTGCTGAGTTACAGCGGACACTGGTGGGGCAAGGCCGTTGCTGATGAAAAACACGAACAGGTAGCCTACAAGTCCAAAGTGGAAGAACAAGTATCAGAACAGCAGGCAACTCAAAAGCGAAACTATTCTCTGGAAATTAGGGGAGTAGGCATAGCTGTCAATGACTGGCATCAATCGTCTGTCTGGCGAGAAATTGTAAAGAAAAACAACAATCTCTCATCGATATTTCCGTCGGACTCTAAAGCCTACAACCCATCCTTGAGCTCGCGAGAAACTACAGCGGATATCAATACTCGGGTGGCCTTTCAGCATGCAGCAAGCCCATCAGTAGCTTACTGGCCAATTCCCGTCTTTGCGCTCGGGCCTCCAAACCCTTACAACAAGCCCTACCGCGCTGCAAGTATTATCAACTCAGGCCGCAATGCAGCGACGCTAGGCGTGACACAGTTCCTCTGGCAAGAAGACGAAAATACCAACTACGCACAAGGTATGATTGAGCGGCTGTTTGGTTTTTTTGAAGATAATCCGAAAGTCCCCGAGGCACTTATCGCAAGCGAAGACGGGGACGTAACGCGGAACCTATATCGCGAACATGGCACTCCAGGCTTGCAAAAAAATACTCAAGTAGTACCAACAGTATTTGAAAGCATGACAGGCCTGCTGATTACTCGCTCGGACCGGGTGGAACGCTACATTCGTCCTTATGCGAATAACGACGCAGAAGACAACCAGAACAAAGATACCGATCTAGGCAAGCTTTGGGCTTTCTACTGGGAGCAACCGAGTAAATTCAGAAAAGTCTATCAGGACGCGCAGAAGACCAAAGGGATTAAAGATCCATTAGGCCCAGGCACCATGTCTACCGCCTACTGGCAATCCCAACTTCCCACGCTCTGGAAAACCATCAGCAACCGTGGCCCTGGCAATTTCGAGCCCTCCCCTTGGCT
>NZ_LJRO01000024.1:0-2482 GCF_001401155.1 Pseudomonas tremae | reverse complement strand
AACGGCAAGCGTCTGAAGCCAGCCCTGCAAGCCAAAGCCTTGCAAGCGGCTTGGGTTCAGGCGCTGGAAACTCTGCCCGACGGTCAGAAACCTGTGCGGGTGTTCTACGACAGTACCAACAACCCTGAAGCCGAAATCGCCCTGAACAACGCCCTGCACGACCTGAACAAGGACGGCCACGGTCTCGAACTGGGCAATGTCGAAGAGGGTTACGACATCGGTCGTCGTCTGGGGAATACCGGGGTCAGCGGTGCGCTGGTCGAGATCAATCTGGCGACCATCGCCAGCTACAAGGACGGCGGCGTCAGTGCTGTGGTCTACGCAGGCACCGACGGCAGCCTGACCGTACAAATGGTCCGCCCGCCCGATGAAGCACGCAAGGCGAAAAACAGCCAGAACCGTGGGGCAGACCCGTTCACCTTCGGCTCGCCAACCGGCGGGGCACCTGCAGAGTGAGCTATCCCGTCTGTCTGGGCGACACCACCCCACCCGAAAGCTGAACGGCATCCTGGTGGTGCTGCACAGCCATCGACTGGCGTGCGGCTGTCAGGGTGTGGCCAGCCACGCCATGAATGTGCGAGTGGTCTAGGAATTTTGTGATCAGGTCATGCAACGGAAGCACAGGAAAATCATATGGAATTTCGTGAGATACATTCGGTAGCACGCTGGGGCGTTGCAGGGATTTTAGGTGCGGTTCTGCTGAGCTACAGTGGACACTGGTGGGGCAAGGCCGTTGCTGATGAAAAACACGAGCTGGTAGCCTACAAGTCCAAAGTGGAAGAACAAGTATCAGAACAGCAGGCAACTCAAAAGCGAAACTATTCTCTGGAAATTAGGGGAGTAGGCATAGCTGTCAATGACTGGCATCAATCGTCTGTCTGGCGAGAAGTAGTCGCTAAGAATAACAACCTTGTATCCATATACCCATCATCCCCCAAGGAATACGATTCAGGCCTGAGTTCGCGTGAGCTCACTAGAAGCATAAACACACGCGTGGCGTTCCAGCATTCAGCTGGAGAATCTGTCGCATATTGGCCTATCCCAACATTTGCTATTGCGCCTCCCAAACAGCCTTCAGACACTGGGGCTGCAGAGAACATAATGAGTGGTCGAAATGCTGCGACTTTGGGTGTCACGCTCGTTTTGTGGCAAGAAGCTGAAAACACTACTCATGCTCAAGAAATGCTGGAAAGTTTATTCCTTTTTTTTGACAACAACCCCAAAGTACCTGAAGCGCTAATCGTAAGTGAAGATGGTGATGTCACGCGAAACGGATTACGCGTGGCCGGTACTCCCGGACTGCAAAATGCTCAGGTCGTACCTACGGTATTCGAGAGCATGACCGGGCTACTGGTCAGTCGCTCGGACCGGGTGGATCGCTATATACGCCCTTATGCCCTTAATGAAACTGAGGATAATCAGAACAAAAATACCGATCTAGGTAAGCTTTGGGCTTTTTACTGGAATCGTGATGACGCATTCATGGAACAGTATGAAAGCGAACAAAGAGCTAAGGAATCTCCGAACAAGTCCCCAGATGTGATGAAATACGCCTGACCACCTGATCCGAGCCGCCCATGAGCCAGATGAGCTTTTCCGATTTCGAATATGCCGGCAAGCGCAAGCAGACACGTCGCGAACGCTTCCTCGCCGAGATGGATCAGGTCGTGCCCTGGACAGGTCTACTGGGCCTGATCGAACCGTTCTACCCCAAGGCCGGCGGTGGCAGAAAACCTTATCCTCTGGAAACCATGCTGCGCATTCATCTGCTGCAAAACTGGTTCTCCCTGAGCGACCCGGCCATGGAAGAAGCGCTCTACGAAATCACGCCCATGCGCCAGTTTGCACGCCTGACCTTGAGCGCCCCGATACCTGAAGACACCACGATCATGAACTTCCGGCACCTGCTGGAAAAGCATCAACTGGCCCCTGCGATCCTCGCGGTCATCAACGGTTATCTGCAAGAGAAAGGCCTGTCCCTGCGCCAGGGCACCATCGTCGATGCCACCATCATTCATGCCCCCAGCTCGACCAAGAACGAGGAAGGAAAGCGTGATCCCGAGATGCATCAGACGAAGAAAGGTAACCAATACTTCTTCGGCATGAAGGCGCATATCGGCGCCGATGCGGAGTCGGGACTGGTTCATCATGTTCATGGCACTGCGGCCAATGTGGCCGATGTCACGCAGGTCGCCGAGCTGTTGCACGGCGAAGAAAACGCGGTTTATGCAGACGCTGGATACACCGGTGTCGAGAAGCGTGAAGAGCATGAAAATCGTGAGGTCATCTGGCAAATCGCGGCGCGGCGCAGCACGTATTCCAGGCTCAATAAACGCAGCGTTCTCTACAAGGCCAAGCGCAAGATCGAGTACTGCAAAGCTCAGACACGGGCCAAGGTCGAGCATCCATTTCGTGTAATCAAGCGTCAGTTTGGCTACGTGAAAGTGCGCTTTCGTGGGCTTATGAAAAACACAGCTCAGCT
>NZ_LJRO01000321.1 GCF_001401155.1 Pseudomonas tremae | reverse complement strand
CGCTTCACCGGGATACGTTCTCTCGGTACTGCTTGTTAACGGTACAACAACGACCCGTGCCAAATGGCGGTTAGCTGAATCGTTGCTCACGATCACTGCTGGCCGCGTTTTTTTAATCTCACTGCCAACAGAAGGATCGAATTCAACCCACCAGACTTCACCGCGAAGCATCGCGCATATCCTCGGACAGGGCATTGCACCAGTTGATTGCAGCGGTTTCGCGTGCCGTGTCTGCCGCCATAGCTTGATAGCCAAGATCGAGTGACTTACCAACAACGTGGGGCCTCAGTAAGTCCTCAATGAATTGGCTCATCTTGCGTTTACCGACCGTTCTGTACAGCCCATCGTAAACATCCTCATCCAGCGTAATTGTCATTCGCTTGTGCATGGCTACAACCTCTTTATGCGTTATGCGTTATGCGTTATGCGTTATGCGTTATGCGTTATGCGTATGACGTACTATTCTCAGTGCGATCTCGAAAACAAGCAAGCCTCCACGATCACGCCTAAGGCGCGATCAATGGTCAGGCCACCCCTGAGTCAGGTTTTTTTGATTTTTCGCCTTCTCGGCGCGCTCACGAGCTTATAGCGCTCTTGCTTTGGCTCTGCCCTGAGTGCGAAAGCATCCGCTTTGGATTTTCTCCGCCGAAAGGGGTCCCCGCTTGCGGGGTTGAGGCGGGTGAGTGCGCAGCACGAATGCTCTGGCCGTTGCTTGTGATTTTGCTTCGAGGGCCAAAAAAGTTATCCACAGAGGCGAGGGGGTCGCACGCGCGTCTTTTTTCTATATCTTTTTTCTAAAAAGCTTCTAGGTCAAAGTGCCACTAAAGCTGAAAGCCTTATTTATAGAGGCTTTCAGCCATATGTATACCGTACTGAGCTACCCGCTATACCGTACTGAGCTACCCGCTATACCGTACTGAGCTACCCGCTATACCGTACGATCATCGGTGCTATCCCGTGCTGAGGTGATTGCTATGGATAAAGGCTTGACAGGAAGTCCCACCGAGGATAAAAAAAAGATGCAGATGCAGATGCAGATGCAGATGCAGATGCAGATGCAGATGGTTGCTAAAATGAGGGGGAAAACACCATGAGGGTAGTCGATTTTGAAGTCGATATTTTGAGATTGAGGCATGAAGGACTGTCATATGACGCTATAGCGCTATGGATCGCTACGCATAAAAAGACGGTTGTCTCTGTTGGCGCTATTAGGGGGGTTATTAAGAAAGCTGAGCTTAAAAACGCCGCAGAAAAATAAATTCCTGCCCTACACCGTGGAAAGTAGAAGGGCAGGAATACCAACAAAGCAGTATGAGGACAAAGCAATGATGGCATTGCAGAGTGTACAGGTTGAGGCGTGTCCTTTGAAAGGGGGGGCTCATGACTAAGCCCCTTGAAGGTCGGTTAAAGGCCATGGCCGAGAAAGCTAAAAAAAGAAGTGAGGTAGCAGAGCAGCAAGATTCGGTGCAACCGGCTTGCGACGAGCGCAATCTTGTTTACGGCGTTCAAGTCGCTGAGGATGAGATAGCTTTTCGTTTGTCTCTTGTTCTGCCATCACCTGGTGATGATCGTCGGGCTATGGCTAATGCCATTTTGCGCAGCTCTCTATTCGGTGTGGTCGAAAAAGGGAAACGCAAGTACGAGAAAAAGGTCCACAAGGTTACGATTCAAGGTCTTTCCTTGTCCGTGACGGGTGAACAACTCGATCAGTCAGATTTGGATGTTTTTTTGGAGTGCCTACACCGCCACCAAGATCAGACGTTGGGTACGAAAGTACGTTTCACAGCGGGTAGTTTTCTGCGAGCTATTAATCGCGACGTTGGCAAGGCTAACTACCTGTGGTTGAACGATGTATTAGCTCGTCTTTCATTCTATGGAATCGAATTAGGGGATGGTCAGCGTTTTTATCTTGGTACGTTGTTAAATGAAATGTACCGTGATGAAAATACGCGGGAATATGTGATTATGGTCAATCCTAAATTTTCTGTTTTTTTCGCGGATGGACTATGGACTGGCCTAGATACCGAAGAGCGGCAATCTCTTAAAGGCAAAGCGTTGGCTTTGTGGTTACATGGCTTTTATAGTACTCATGAAAAGCCATTTCAGTACAAGGTCGAGACGCTTAAAGGTATGTGTGGGAGTGAAGCAGGTGAGCTTTTCAAATTTCGGCAGACTTTAAAGAAAGCGTTGTCTGACCTTAGCGTAGTTACATGCTGGACCTGCTGGATTGATGAGAAAACAGATCTAGTGCATGTGGTGAAAACCAAGGCGGTGCGTCATGAGTAATGTCGTGAAATTCCCGGGCCAAGAAGACGACCCCGTCCCCGATAACGTGGTGAGTTTTCCTGATGCCAAACAGCGGAAGGCCTGCACGCTAGTTCGACGGGGCAAAGGCAACCCTCGAAAAAACCGGTCGTTCGGGACGTTGTGTTGGTCGGTGGTAAAGGCATTGTTCAAAGCGGTCCGATATGCCGCTGCCTTTGTTATTTTTATGGCGCTCGCCGTGCCATTGGGTGTGCTGCACAGCTTCAAAGGGTTGATCACATTTTTCGGCGTCGTCACCTCTGCCATTTTGTATTGGCATGATGGCCTTACCTACGTGCATACCGCGAAGGCGGGTGCACCGACCGTCTACACATTTGTAACGTGCCTGGTGCTGGTGGTGCTTGCACATTCGGGCAAGGCGGTGGCTGAGTGGTTGTCTGAAAAACGTATAGCCTTCCGGCTCTTCGGCCTCTAAGGCGACTAATCCATTCGACAAAAGCACTCAACATAAGAGACGGATGCCGGAGGCTCTTATAGGGTGTGTACTGTCGTGCATGAGGGATTTTGAAATGGCGATTTTTCTGGAAGGGCAAGAAGAGTGGACAACTGATCTGCTCCCTGAACTTTCACCGCAGGAGGGCAAAGCGGTAATCATGTATTCACATGGCTTTTCGTTGAGAACGATTGCCATTGAAGTGGGTATATCCCCGCATACGGTTCGAGTTTATCTGTCTAGAGCTAAAGACAAATTCGAAATTCATAACCTTTTTGAGCTTCGTGATATTTGTATGCTTAGAGTCAACAGCCTGATTTTAAGGAAAATGTCAAGTAGCCAAAATTGGCTACATGACAGCATTTCCCCCCCTGTGACCTAATGGATACCAGCGAGGAACAGCCCGCTAACAAAATTAACCGGGATGAGGAAATGGCATGTTGAATGAGTTCGAAACCGAAGACGGAAAGGCCAAGTGGCGCTCGGCAGAGGTGCGCGTCATGCTCGATGCCGATGTGCATTACCACGTGGCCAAGGAAGCCTTTGAGCGCAACATCCCGAAACGCAAGGTGATCCAGGAAGCGCTGCTGAAAAACTACGGCATCGACTATGCGCCGATGATTGGCGGCGAGTGAGAGGCTTCCCATGAAGAGTGCTGACGTGGAAAAAGATGCCGGAATCGCCGTGCTCTTGATGTATAGGAATTTC
>NZ_LJRO01000083.1 GCF_001401155.1 Pseudomonas tremae | reverse complement strand
GGTTTCAAACGTCGTGCGACCAATTGATGCAAGACCAGATATCTGTCAGTGCGTCCCTGTTTGTAACTCCAGACGCCGGCTAGGTATCGCAGCAATCAACTCCTGGGTGTAAGCCGCTTCAGGCCTGGCAAAAACATCCTCGGCCAGACCCTGCTTGGCGGTCTTGCCATGCTTGAGCACCAGTACCTGGTGGGCAACGCTGGCGACCACTGCCAAGTCGTGGGAAACCAGCACGTAGGCGATGCCGGATTCGGATTGCAGTTCGACCAGCAAGTCGAGAATCTGCGCCTGCACCGACACGTCCAGGGCCGAAACCGGCTCATCGAGCAGCAGCAGATCCGGTTGCAGGGCCAGCGCTCTGGCAATGGC
>NZ_LJRO01000434.1 GCF_001401155.1 Pseudomonas tremae | reverse complement strand
CTCCGGTACAGGCCAGATTTATCGGGTCACCGCGAAAACACTCCAGAGAAAACCTGCTTTTTCTGACTGGCGCATGGGGCGTCTCTTCGTCGATGAGCTTCGGCAAGTCCAGGAGCAGCAACTGGCCGATTCATTAGCGTGGGTCGTCATGCCGGACCATATTCACTGGCTGCTGCAGTTGAATAGCCACTCGTTATCCAGAGTTGTACAGCGCGTCAAATCGAAAAGCGCGATCACCATAAACAGAGCCAGCGGCTGCAGTGGACCTTTTTGGCAAAGCGGATACCACGACGTAGGCATCCGCACTGAAGAAAGCCTTTTAAATTTCGCCCGTTATATTGTTGCCAATCCTGTTCGAGCCGGCTTGGTCAAAAGCGTGCGTGATTATCCCTTATGGGACGCAATTTGGCTTTGAAAATAACGACCCTGTGGGAGCGGGCTTGCTCGCGAAGGCGGATTAACGGATCAATTGATTTTCAGCGGCTATAC
>NZ_LJRO01000410.1 GCF_001401155.1 Pseudomonas tremae | reverse complement strand
CCGGCTCAAAGAGCTGCGCTGAAAGGCTCAGGGCCTCCAGAACGGTTTCATCGCTTCGACCCGCGCCTGCTGGAAATCCAGCCCGATGTCGCGCAGCTGATCGTCCGTCAGCTCCAGCAAGTTTCGGCGAGAGGCCCAGCGGTGACGATACAGCGCCCAACGACTCATGCCGGCCAATAGATAGGCCTTGTTTGAGCGGACCGTTCTGACCGCAGTTGGCCGATAGTCATTCAATTCCTGGCTGTGAAGCGCAAGGCGCACATCGCTGAACCCGTT
>NZ_LJRO01000477.1 GCF_001401155.1 Pseudomonas tremae | reverse complement strand
TTCGCCCAAGGAAGCGGTGTACAGCCTGTCGCCGGCTCCCGAACCCCAGCTATTCGACCCGCTTGAAGCGTTGCGCACGCCGTACCGCATCGACATTCTGCAACCGCTGTATTTTGTTCTGCCAAGCCTCAAGCGCCTGTTCGACCTGGCGCAGGAAGACATCATGGCGCTGGTAGAACAGGGCATGCAGTTGGGCTTGCACGCCCCGAAATTCCCACCTAAAACCAAAAGCCACGCGGCCTGAAACGCGGCCAGGTATCTGAAAAGGAAACCCTGTTTATGAGTACCTTGAATCAAGCCCATTGCGAAGCCTGCCGAGCAGACGCCCCACAAGTCAGCGAAGCCGAGCTGCCGGAACTGCTCAAACAGATCCCCGACTGG
>NZ_LJRO01000017.1 GCF_001401155.1 Pseudomonas tremae | reverse complement strand
GCCTCGGGTGTCCAAAACAGTTTCATCAATTGGATGCCTCAAGCCGGCGACGTGTAGCTGCCCGCTTAAGCGCAAACTTGGTTTCAACCTCGGTCGCCGAAGTTAGGTGACCAGCATTAGCTGAATTCAAGCCGATCTGAACTTGCTCGCGGAACCAAGCCTCATGTTCGGACGCTTCGCGCTGCGTCTGTACGAACTCGCGCATGAAGTCCCGCAGGAGCTGCGCGCTGCTGCGGTCGCGGGCCTTGGCGGCTGTAGAAAACTCGTCTTTCAGTACTCCATCCACCCGGAACGTAAATGT
>NZ_LJRO01000230.1 GCF_001401155.1 Pseudomonas tremae | reverse complement strand
ACCGGCTGCTGCACCCCGAGCTGTGGGGCGCCTTGCTGCACACTGAATTCCCGGAGTTTTCGGCCACCATGTTTCAGCCGGTAGGCGGCATGGACCGCATCACCGACGCGTTTTACCAGCGCCTCACCGAGCAGGTGCAACTGGGCGCGCAGGTGCGCCAGATTCGTCAACTGGAAGACAGTGTGGGGTCACCTATCACGACAGACACAGTGGCCGTGAACAGGTAGTACGCGCCGATTACCTGGTCTCGACCCTGCCGTTGCCGTTGCTGGCCAGGCTGGATACCGACTTCAGCAAGCCGGTCAAGGCTGCTTTGCTGAGCACCCGCAACGATCAGGCGACCAAAGTGGCGTGGCAA
>NZ_LJRO01000313.1:132030-173270 GCF_001401155.1 Pseudomonas tremae | reverse complement strand
CGGTCAGGTATCGACGGTGTTCAAAATGGTGGGGCCTAACGACCGGATCGTTGTCGAAGCGTTCGATGATCCCAAGGTCGACGGAGTGACCTGCTACCTGTCGCGCGCCAAGACGGGCGGGGTAAGGGGTGGGTTGGGTCTGGCCGAAGATCGCGCCGAAGCATCCATTGCCTGCCGTCAGGTGGGGCCTATCCGCTTCAAGGAAACCCTCAAGGACGGCGACGAGGTATTCAAGGAGCGTACCTCGCTGGTCTTCAAGACCATGCAGGTGGTGCGTTTCTTCGACAAGAAGCGTAACGCGCTGGTTTATCTGGTCTACAGCGACCGCGTCATCGAAGGCAGTCCGCAAAACGCTGTCACCGCGATCCCGATCCTGCCATGGACAGCCGCGCCCGCACCTTGATTCAGGCCTTGCTCGCCTGCCAATGCTCCGCATTGGCAGGTATTTCGTGATCCCTTCCTCGCGCACCCACATCTGAAGCTTTGCAGGTCAATGAGCCCGTGTCGTTTGACGGAGTATCAGGCTGCGGCCTCTGCGTACCTGTTATTTCTGACAGTAGACGGATGGATGAGTGAAGTGGCTTGATGTAGCTCTCGCGTAATAGTCGGCTGAGGTGTTTTTCGCGTTCGAACGGCGAATGTCGGAAAAGGGGCGGTCTGCCGGGGTTCTGTTGAAGTAACTCAAGATATTAAAGGTTGGGTGCTAGTGCCATCCTTGAATTAAATCGGCATTGCTTTCGATTGTGTGGTGTCAGGCGAGCAGATTGTTAATTAATAATCGTGCTCGTCAGTGGGTATGTTCTTGGCGTGTCTGGCGTGTCTGGCGTGTTGCGAGGATCACCAGTTAATGAAGATAGTCTCGTTACAGTATTTGCGAGGGTTCGCTGCATTGTTGGTTGTCGTTGCGCATAACTCGTTTTTATTAGGAGAGGGCTGGGCGGGTCACATACCGGGTGCGTTGGGAGTGGATGTTTTTTTTATTATCAGTGGCTTCATTATGACGCTGATCACTTATCAGTCTCCTGAGCGGCCGATATCGTTTTTTATCAGACGCCTCTTTCGTCTGTGGCCGGCCCTGTTTGTTGTGTGGCTGGTTTCCTGTCTGTTTGTGTATCCTGAGGCCGACTTTTCTCAGAGGGTGTGCAGTCTCTATTTCTGTCTTCAGGACTATAGCGCCGAGGGGCCGTCGTTCGGCTTTAGCCCGCTGGGGCCGCCCTGGACTCTTACCTATGAGGTTATGTTCTACCTCATATTTACCCTTTCAATGAGTATCAGCTATCGCTACCGCAGCGCGGTTTGTGCACTTTTTTTCATGGCGTCTTCGATAGTTTTTCAGTTGTATTATAATGGCCGTTTTGATTTCTCTGCACAGTCTGCGCTTGATAGTCCTACGGTGCATGTTTGGCAAGCCTGGATTAAATTGATTTCCAATACCATCACTGTCGAGTTCATTGCTGGCATGATGTTGGCCGAGTTAATGCTCGCGAACAAGCTGCCCGTTCTGACGCGGTCCGGCCGAAGGCTTATACAAATGACCCTGTCACTTGCAGTGATAAGTGCCTGCATTATCGGGTCGCGGGTTTTCGGCATGAGTGGCGGCTTTTGGCTGGCATTGGTAATCGTGGTGTCGACAGTCATGCTCAGTTACCACTCTGAGGCAGCCGGTAGCGGTGTATTGATTTTTCTCGGTAATATTTCCTACTCGCTTTATCTCGTTCATTACGCGCTGATAATTTTCCTGGGTCGATTCATCCCTGATAACGCATCGACCATTGATAAAGCAGGTCTATTCGTCCTGTCGATCACTGTCAGCATCGGTGTGGCGTTCGTGATGTTCAACTGGATTGAAACGCCGTTTATCAGGTTGGGGAAAAAAGTCGCCAGTGTTTTATCCCCCCGGCAGAAATAGCCTGGGTGCTGAGGCTGCGGCAGCAGCATGCCTCTCGGGGGGGGGATTCTGTAGGCTCACTGCCTGTGCAGCTTTCCTACAGGCAATAAAAAACCGACCCTGAGGTCGGTTTTTTAACAAGCGGATCGCTTAGGCTGCAGCAGCAAGGCTCAGAGCCTTGATGTGACCGTTCAAGCGACCTTTATGGCGAGCAGCTTTGTTCTTGTGGATGATGCCTTTATCGGCCATACGGTCGATAACCGGCACTGCCAGAACATAAGCAGCTTGCGCTTTTTCAGCGTCTTTTGCGTCGATGGCTTTAACTACATTCTTGATGTAGGTACGAACCATGGAACGCATGCTGGCGTTGTGGCTGCGACGCTTCTCAGCCTGTTTTGCACGTTTTTTGGCGGAAGGTGTGTTGGCCACCGTCGAGCTCCTCGAAAGACTTTGTGAAATAGCAAACAAAATAGGCCGCGAATCATGCCGATGAGTTGAAGTCTTGTCAAGGGCAGTTAAGGTGATCCGCTGAGTGGTTGCTACATTTGACCAGAGGATTTATTTCCGGCCTGTGACCTGTAAACTCGCGGCCTTGCTTCGGGCGTTTTTGCGGCGCGAAGTATCGCATAAACGGCTGGCTTAATCGCCCATCCTTTGCCAAGGCGCACAATTCTTTCAATGAACCTACTCAAGTCACTTGCCGCCGTCAGCTCTATCACCATGGTTTCCCGGGTTCTTGGCTTTGTCCGCGACACCATTATCGCGCGCACTTTCGGGGCGGGTATGGCGACGGATGCGTTTTTCATTGCCTTCAAACTGCCCAACCTGCTGCGCCGGATTTTCGCAGAGGGCGCCTTTTCCCAAGCGTTCGTGCCGATCCTGGCTGAATATAAAAGCCAGCAGGGTGAGGAGGCGACGCGTACGTTCGTCGCCTATGTGACCGGATTGCTGACGCTGGCGCTGGCATTGGTGACGCTGCTGGGGGTGATCTTTGCGCCCTGGGTCATCTGGGCCACGGCACCAGGCTTTGTCGATACGCCGGAAAAATTCGCGCTGACCTCCGATCTGCTGCGCGTGACCTTTCCTTATATATTGCTGATCTCCCTGTCATCGATGGCCGGCGCGATCCTCAATACCTGGAACCGCTTCTCGGTGCCTGCGTTCGTACCGACACTGCTCAACGTCAGCATGATTTTCTTTGCGCTGTTCCTGACGCCGTACTTCGACCCGCCGGTGATGGCGCTGGGTTGGGCGGTACTGGTCGGTGGTCTGCTGCAACTGCTTTACCAATTGCCGCACCTGAAAAAGATCGGCATGTTGGTACTGCCACGACTGAACCTGCGCGACACTGGCGTCTGGCGAGTGATGAAACAGATGCTGCCTGCGATTCTTGGCGTATCGGTCAGTCAGATCTCACTGATCATCAACACGATATTTGCCTCGTTCCTCGTCGCAGGTTCCGTATCGTGGATGTACTACGCCGACCGTCTGATGGAATTGCCTTCCGGTGTGCTGGGCGTTGCGCTGGGTACGATCCTGCTGCCGATCCTGTCTAAAACCTACGCACAGCGTGATCGCCAGGAGTATTCACGGATTCTCGACTGGGGACTGCGTCTGTGTTTCGTGCTGGTCCTGCCTTGCACGCTGGCGCTGGGGTTGCTCGCCGAGCCGCTGACCGTTTCGCTGTTTCAGTACGGCAAGTTCGATGCGCTGGACTCCGCCATGACCCAGCGCGCACTGGTCGCTTATTCGGTCGGGTTGCTGGGCATCATTCTGATCAAAGTGCTGGCTCCCGGCTTTTATGCTCAACAAAATATCCGCACCCCGGTGAAAATTGCGGTCTTCACCCTCATAGTCACTCAGTTGCTCAACCTCGCGTTCATCGTGCCGTTGCAGCACGCGGGTCTGGCCTTGGCTATCAGTGTGGGGGCGTGCATCAACGCCGGGCTGCTGTTCTGGCAATTGCGCAAGCAGGATTTGTTTCAGCCCCAGCCCGGCTGGACGAAGTTCCTGTTCAAGCTAGTGGTTGCTGTCGCCGTGATGTCGGCTGTCCTGCTGGGTTTGATGCACTGGATGCCTGCATGGGACGAAGGGCAGATGCTTGAGCGCTTTCTGCGTCTGGGGGCGCTGGTAGCGGCGGGCGTCGTCACCTATTTCGCGATGCTTCTGTTGCTGGGCTTTCGCTTGAAGGATTTCGCCCGCAAGGCGGTCATGTAGGCTGCATGACAGGGGTTGGCTGTCGGTTTTTTCCGTAACACATCAAGAACGTTGCCCCGCTCTTGGTGTGTTGCCTGTCGTCCACGGCCGTGTGTGGTTATAATCGGCCACTTTATGAGCAAGAAGTGCGTTATGCAGCTGGTTAGAGGCCTTCACAACCTGCGCCCCGAGCATCGGGGCTGCGTCGCCACGATTGGCAATTTCGACGGCGTTCACCGCGGCCACCAGGCTATCCTGGCGCGTCTGCGCGAACGTGCCGTCGAATTGGGGGTGCCCAGCTGCGTGGTGATTTTCGAGCCGCAGCCGCGTGAGTTTTTTGCGCCTGAGACGGCGCCGGCGCGCCTGGCCCGTCTACGAGACAAGCTCGAGTTGCTGAGTGCCGAAGGCGTTGACCGGGTTCTGTGCCTGTCCTTCAATCAGCGCCTGTGCAAACTCAGCGCGGCGAGTTTCGTTGAAACCGTGCTGATCGACGGTCTTGGTGTTCAGCACCTGGAAGTGGGTGATGACTTTCGTTTCGGTTTCGACCGGGTCGGTGACTTCGCCTTCCTGCAGCAGGCCGGCACGACGTATGGTTTTACCGTAGAAGCGGCGCAGACCGTTGAGATCGATGGCGTCCGGGTCAGCAGCACCAAGGTGCGTAAAGCCCTTGCTGTGGCGGACTTCGCACTTGCCGAGCGCATGCTCGGTCGCCCGTTCCAGATCACCGGACGGGTATTGCATGGCCAGAAGCTGGCACGTCAGTTGGGTACGCCCACTGCCAACGTGCAGCTCAAGCGTCGTCGCGTGCCGTTGAGCGGGGTATACCTGGTCAGCATGGACATAGACGGCAAGTCCTGGCCGGGTGTCGCCAACATCGGCGTACGCCCGTCGGTGGCAGGTGATGGCAGTGCTCACCTTGAAGTGCATCTTCTGGATTTTGCCGGCGACCTGTATGGCCGGCGTTTGACGGTGGCTTTCCACCACAAGCTGCGTGATGAGCAGCGTTTTGCCTCACTGGAGGCGCTCAAGACGGCGATCAATGCGGACGTCGCTGCCGCCCGTGCCCATTGGCATGGCCAACCGCTAAACAAGAGCCTGAAATGACCGACTACAAATCCACGCTAAACCTTCCGGACACCGCCTTCCCTATGAAGGCCGGCCTGCCCCAGCGCGAGCCGCAAACTCTGCAGCGCTGGGACAGCATTGGCCTGTACCAGAAGCTGCGCGAGATTGGCAAGGATCGTCCCAAGTTCGTCCTGCACGACGGCCCTCCGTACGCCAACGGCAATATTCACATCGGTCATGCGGTCAACAAAATTCTCAAGGACATGATCCTGCGTTCCAAGACCCTGGCGGGCTTCGATGCCCCTTATGTGCCGGGCTGGGACTGTCACGGTCTGCCGATCGAACACAAGGTCGAAGTGACCCACGGCAAGAACCTCTCTGCCGATCGCACGCGCGAGCTGTGCCGTGCCTATGCCGCCGAGCAGATCGAAGGCCAGAAGTCCGAGTTCATCCGTCTGGGTGTGCTGGGCGACTGGAGCAATCCGTACCTGACCATGAACTTCGCCAACGAAGCCGGGGAAATCCGCGCGCTGGCCGAAATGGTCAAGGGCGGTTTCGTCTTCAAGGGCCTGAAGCCGGTCAACTGGTGTTTCGACTGTGGCTCGGCCCTGGCTGAAGCCGAAGTCGAGTATCAGGACAAGAAATCCTCGACCATCGACGTCGCGTTCCCGATTGCCGACGAGGCCAGACTGGCAGCAGCGTTCGGCTTGACCGCGCTGGGCAAGCCTGCTTCCATCGTGATCTGGACTACCACGCCGTGGACCATTCCCGCCAACCAGGCGCTGAACGTCCACCCGGAGTTCGAGTACTCGCTGGTCGATGTTGGCGACAAGCTGCTGGTGCTGGCGTCCGAGCTGGTCGAAAGCTGTCTGGCCCGCTACAAACTGGAAGGCTCGGTCATCGCGACCACCACCGGTCAGGCGCTGGAACTGATCAACTTCCGTCACCCGTTCTACAACCGTTTGTCTCCAGTCTATCTGGCTGATTACGTAGAGCTGGGCGCGGGCACCGGTATTGTTCATTGTTCGCCTGCCTATGGCGTGGACGACTTCAATATCTGCAAGCAGTACGGCCTGAGCAACGACGACATCATCAGCCCGGTGCAGAGCAACGGTGTGTATGTCGAGTCGCTGGAGTTCTTCGGTGGCCAGTTCATCTTCAAGGCCAACCAGAACATCATCGACAAACTGGTTGAAGTCGGCAGCCTGATGGACACCGAAACCATCAGCCACAGCTACATGCACTGCTGGCGCCACAAGTCGCCATTGATCTACCGCGCCACCGCGCAGTGGTTCGTCGGCATGGACAAGCAGCCTGAAAGCGGCGACACGCTGCGCAAGCGTGCGGTCAAAGCCATTGAAGACACCCAGTTCGTGCCGGCCTGGGGCCAGGCGCGCCTGCACTCGATGATCGCCAACCGCCCTGACTGGTGCATCTCGCGTCAGCGCAACTGGGGTGTGCCGATTCCATTCTTTCTGCACAAAGAAAGCGGCGACCTGCACCCGCGTACCGTCGAGCTGATGGAAGAAGTGGCGCAGCGTGTCGAGAAAGAGGGCATCGAGGCCTGGTTCAAGCTGGACGCCAGCGAACTGTTGGGTGACGAGGCCGGTAAGTACGACAAGATCTCTGACACACTGGACGTCTGGTTCGACTCTGGCACCACGCACTGGCACGTATTGCGCGGTTCACACCCGATGGGCCATGAAAGCGGTCCGCGCGCCGACCTGTACCTGGAAGGCTCAGACCAGCATCGCGGCTGGTTCCACTCGTCGCTGCTGACCGGTTGCATGCTGGACGACCACGCACCGTATCGCGAACTGCTGACCCACGGGTTTGTGGTCGACGAGAACGGCCGCAAGATGTCCAAGTCGCTGAACAACGTGGTGGCGCCGCAGAAGGTCAACGATTCGCTGGGTGCGGACATCATGCGCCTATGGGTATCGGCCACTGATTACTCAGGCGAAATGGCGGTTTCCGACCAGATCCTGCAGCGCAGCGCCGACGCCTATCGGCGTATCCGCAACACTGCACGCTTCCTGCTTTCGAACCTGACCGGTTTCAACCCGGCCACCGACATCCTGCCCGCCGAGGAAATGCTCGCGCTGGACCGTTGGGCGGTGGACCGTACGCTGCTGCTGCAACGCGAACTGCAAGAGCATTACGGCGAATACCGGTTCTGGAACGTGTACTCGAAGATCCACAACTTCTGCGTGCAGGAGCTGGGTGGTTTCTATCTCGACATCATCAAGGATCGTCAATACACCACGGCTGCCGACAGCACTGCGCGGCGCTCCTGCCAGACCGCTCTGTTCCACATCTCCGAGGCGCTGGTGCGCTGGATCGCGCCGATCCTGGCGTTCACCGCCGACGAGCTGTGGCAGTTCCTGCCGGGCGAGCGCAATGAATCGGTGATGCTTAATACCTGGTACGAAGGCCTGACCGAAATGCCTGCCGGGTTTGAAATGGACCGCGCCTACTGGGAGCGGATCATGGCGGTGAAAACCTCGGTCAACAAGGAAATGGAAAACTTGCGCGCTGCCAAGGCTATCGGTGGCAACCTGCAGGCCGAAGTGACCCTGTACGCAGAAGATTCGCTGGTTGCTGACCTGACGAAGCTGAGCAACGAGCTGCGTTTCGTGCTGATCACCTCGACGGCCAGTGTGGCCTCGTTCGCATCGGCTCCGGCTGATGCGGTGGTCACCGAGGTTGCAGGTCTGAAGCTGAAAGTGGTCAAGTCCAGCCATGCCAAGTGCGCCCGTTGCTGGCATCACCGCGAGGATGTGGGTGTGAACCCCGAACATCCGGAAATCTGTGGCCGTTGTGTGGACAACATCAGCGGTGCAGGCGAGGTGCGTCACTATGCCTAATGCCTCGTTCGGCCGCCTGGCCTGGCTGTGGTTGAGCGTGCTGGTCCTGGTCATTGACCAGGCCAGCAAGTATTACTTCGAGAACGCGCTGACCCTGTATCAACAGATCATCGTGATTCCGGATTACTTCAGCTGGACCCTGGCCTACAACACAGGGGCTGCCTTCAGTTTTCTGGCGGATGGCGCCGGTTGGCAGCGCTGGTTGTTCGCCCTGATTGCGGTGGCGGTCAGTGCTGTGCTTGTGATCTGGCTCAAACGCCTGGGCCGCGATGACACATGGCTGGCTGTCGCGTTGGCGCTGGTGCTGGGTGGCGCGTTGGGTAATCTCTATGACCGCATTGTATTGGGTCATGTGATTGACTTCATTCTGGTCCACTGGCAGAACCGCTGGTACTTCCCTGCGTTCAACGTCGCCGACAGCGCAATCACTGTCGGTGCAATCATGCTGGCTCTGGACATGTTCAAGAGCAAGAAAACCGGAGAAACCGTCAATGGCTGAACAGACGTCGGCTCAAGGCTCGTCTGACGAGCTGCGTATCGGTCAGAACACGCAGGTCACGTTGCATTTTGCCCTGCGCCTGGAAAACGGCGACACCGTCGACAGCACCTTCGAAAAGGCTCCGGCCACGTTCAAGGTTGGCGACGGTAATCTGTTGCCCGGTTTTGAAATGGCGATTTTCGGTTTCAAAGCGGGCGACAGAAAGACCGTACAGATTCCACCAGAAAACGCCTTTGGTCAGCCCAACCCACAAAACGTACAGATCATGCCACGCTCGCAGTTTGCGGGCATGGAACTGTCCGAAGGGTTGCTGGTGATCTTCAATGACGCGGCCAACACCGAGTTGCCTGGCGTGGTGAAAGTATTCGATGACGAGCAGGTCACCATCGACTTCAACCATCCGCTGGCAGGCAAGACTCTGAGCTTTGAAGTGGAAATCTTCGAAGTGAAGGCGATTCTGGCTTCCTGACCTTCGCCGTCAAGCCCGGCTCAGGCCGGGCTGCCCCGTACCAACCATGAGGCACAGCATGCAAATCAAACTCGCCAACCCCCGCGGCTTTTGTGCCGGTGTGGACCGCGCGATCGAAATCGTCAATCGCGCTCTGGAAGTGTTTGGTCCGCCGATCTACGTGCGCCATGAAGTCGTTCACAACAAATTTGTCGTCGAAGACCTGCGCTCGCGCGGGGCTATCTTCGTCGAGGAATTGGACCAGGTGCCGGACGACGTGATCGTCATCTTCAGTGCCCACGGCGTATCCCAGGCCGTGCGTACTGAGGCGTCTGGCCGGGGTCTGAAAGTTTTCGATGCCACCTGCCCATTGGTGACCAAGGTTCACATCGAAGTCGCTCGCTACAGCCGGGATGGTCGTGAGTGCATTCTGATCGGCCACGCTGGCCACCCGGAAGTCGAAGGCACCATGGGCCAGTACGACGCTGCCAACGGTGGCGCGATCTATCTGGTCGAAGACGAGGCAGACGTCGCCAGCCTGCAGGTGCGTAACCCTGAATCGCTGGCATTCGTGACCCAGACCACCTTGTCGATGGACGACACCAGCCGGGTCATCGACGCCCTGCGCCAGCGTTTCCCGGCCATTGGCGGGCCACGCAAGGACGATATCTGCTACGCCACACAAAACCGTCAGGATGCGGTCAAGCAACTTGCCGACGAATGCGACGTCGTGCTGGTAGTGGGCAGCCCGAACAGCTCCAACTCCAACCGCCTGCGCGAGCTCGCCGAGCGCATGGCCACCCCGGCGTACCTCATTGATGGGGCCGAGGACATGCAGCAGAGCTGGTTCGAAGGCGTCGAGCGTATCGGTATTACTGCCGGTGCGTCCGCGCCCGAAGTGCTGGTGCGTGGCGTGATTCAGCAACTGCAGGCCTGGGGCGCGACCGGTGCGGACGAGCTGGCCGGCCGCGAAGAGAACATCACGTTCTCGATGCCCAAGGAGCTGCGCGTCAAGTCGCTGCTCTAGGCCCCCTCAGCCACACAAGGCTGAAGCCTTCTTGTTATCCTCAAGTCTGACCCTGCCGGTGGCGGCGACTATCACACGATAGTTGCTGACCGGTTGGGCCCTGGCGCATACATGCAGCGTATCGTTGGTTCTGCCTCGCAAACCGCCCAAGCCGTTGAAACTCATCTGCCTGGCGCGCTTGCGGCTGCCTGCAACCCGACTTTTGCCGTCATTGGCACGTTCTACAAGCAACGTATCGTTTTCATCCGGACCTTTGCCATTCGGGTCGAGTATGATCCGCCAGCCATTGCTCCAGTCATCGTCAATGGCGTGAATCGTCACGATCTGATTGCGCGTTATCGCAGCGACCCTTGCCGAGCGAATGCCGCTGGCCAGTTCCTGCGCGGTTGCAAGCCCCCGACTGGAATCGATCAGTTCTTTGAAAGAAGGTGTTGCGATGTTGGCGAGAATGGCGACCAGTGCGACGACGATCAGTAATTCGATCAGTGTGAACCCTGCATGCCTCATGTGCTTTTCCTCCCTGGAAAACGCTGTTTCAGAACCTTGCGGGCGTTCGTCGTCACAAAACAACCGTACGTCCCGCTATGGATTTTCCTGCGGCGTTGCTGCCTTATAGTCATAACGTCTAGGAGACACTCAATGCGTCATATAGCCAAGGGATTCAGCCTCATCGAATTGTTAGTCACTGTGTCCCTGGTGGGTATCCTGGCGGCTATTGCTATCCCGAATTTCACCAGCTCCATCCAGAGCAACAAGGCCGACACCGAAATCAGCGATTTGCAGCGGGCGCTCAACTATGCGCGGCTCGAGGCGATAAACAGGGGAGTGACGGTGCGTATTGCACCGACCAGCGGGACGGCGTGGACTGGTGAATTGCAGGTGTATCTGAAATCTGACGTCGGCACGCCACCCACTGCACTTCGCAAGGTGCCAGCCATGAGTAGCGGCGGCACGCTGGTCACGGAAAATAACGTTGCGGCACTTGAATTCAACAACCTTGGCGGGCTTGCTGCGCCGGCGACAGCGCTGGCCATGACCTACACCCGGGGCAGCATTACCAAAACAATGAATATTTGTCTGACTGGCCGAATCGTCCTCGGTGGGACCTGCAATGCCCAATAGCGCCCTACATCGTCAGACCGGCATGACACTGATCGAGGTGCTGGTTTCGATATTGATCCTGGCCATCGGCCTGTTGGGCGCGGCCGCCATTCAGCTCAATGCGCTCAAGTACACCGACAGCTCGACCATGAGCAGCCAGGCCAGCTTCATTGCCTACGACATGATGGACCGCATTCGCGCCAATGTTGATGGCAACGCGAGTGCCAACGGCTCGACCAATGTGTTGGCGACGTATAGTTTGCCGAGTCTGGCAGCGGCCCCGGTTGCGAACCCTAATAATGCGCGTGAGCAGGATCTGTCCGATTTCAGAGACAACATCATTACTTTTGCAGGCGCGAGCGGTACGGGCAGTATCGATGTCACCCACGCACCTGAAGTCACCATCAACATTGGCTGGAGCGATACGCGAGCGGCAGGTGCAAGCAATCAGGCCATAGGCAGCACGACCGGCAGTCCGACTACCCAGAGATTCAGCCTGAAGTCCCGGATCGGGGTCAACTAATGAGAAAGCTTTCCAGAGGGTTCGGGCTGGTCGAAATCATGGTGGCGCTGGTCATCGGCTTGGTGGTGAGCCTGGGGATCGTCCAGATATTCAGCGCCTCCCGAGCCACCTATCAGAGCCAGAACTCGGCCGCCCGGATGCAGGAAGATGCCCGGTTTATATTGAGCAAACTGATTCAGGAAATCAGGATGACCGGAATGAATGGTTGCCTGAGGCTCGACGGATCTTTACCCGTCGCGCCTGCAATCAGCCCGCCGGCTGCGTTTAACAACCAGATACTCTGGGATAACGCGAACCGCAGGTTGACGCTGGTGACCGCTGATATCGGAAACACTGGCAGCGCGCCGACCTGGACGATCATCTCTGATTGCAAAGCATCGACCCAGCTATATGTTGGCCCTCGAGCGCCAGCTGTCGGGGAGATCGCGTTTCCTGTGCGGCAACTGGTTTACACCCTCACCGGGACAGACCTGAGCATTCAGTCCACTACGACGGGAAGGCCGGAGCCGTTGCTGCAGAATGTCGTCGGGTTCGAGGTTTTCTTCGGTATGGTTGGTAACCCGATGTCCTACACCCAGACCATTACGCCAGCCAACGCTGGCGATATACGCAGCGTGCGCATCCGCTTGACATTATCGGACCCTGATCGACGGGTTCAGGATCAGCAGTACAACGTCGTCGCTTATCTGCGTAATCGCTTTTGAACGGGCCGAGCATGAACACTAAAAGGCGTTTCAATTACCCGGTTGCACTCCCTGTCAGGCAACGCGGGATGGTGCTGTTGGTCAGTCTGGTGTTTCTGCTCCTGCTGACGCTACTGGGTATTTCATCCATGCAGAACGCTACTCTGCAGGAAAAGATGGCGGGCAGCGTCGCGGTTCGAAATATTTCGTTTCAGGCGGCCGAGGCGCAACTGCGCCTCGGCGAGTCGAAGATCAAGGCGGCTGACGTCCCAATTCCTGCTTGCAGCCTAAATACCTGCGCCCCACCTGTCGAGTCGACTACCGTGGTTAATCCGGGGGTGGGTACTTCTGGCGTGAACTGGATCGGGACAAGCGTGGCCTTGTTCGGCATCCAGAATCTGGGCACAACAGCTACTCCCATAAGACGTCCTGCAAATTGCACAGGCTCGGTCACGATGTATCGGGTCACCGCCATTGCCATTCAAGGCACGTCGCGAACGGTGCTGGAGAGTATCTATGCGAATTGTTAAGGCGCTTCGTGGCGGTCTGAAATATATCTACGGTGCGCTGCTGGCGCTCTATCTGGCCAGCCCGGTTTATGCCTTCACGCCAGCACAAGTGCCCTTGTTGAGCTCCCCGGCAGTGCCGCCCAATCTGATGCTACTCGTGGACAACTCGGGCAGCATGTACAACATCATCTGGGCATCGGGGTTCGACCCGTTGCTGGATCGCCCGAATATCGATTACTTCTCGACGCAATGCATAAGTGGTCTGGTCACTGTGGTGTGCCCCTTCATAAGTACTATTTCTGGCGACGATACACTGGCACTGGGGGACATCAACGCCCTCAGTATTATCGACCTGTCATTGATGTGCCCTTTCGGCGGGCGCCCTGTTTTTCGTAATGGCAACCAATACTGCCTCAACCTGCCGGATCCCGCAGGGAATGGCCTAACTCGTTACACAGCTGACTACCTGTCGTACCTCATTGATCTGGTCAATCCTGGTTTCTTTGGTGTTCGCAATTACACCAATGGCGTCATCCCCAACGATTACCGCATGAACGTCGCAAAGAACGTAGCGACCAATCTGGTAACCAACAATACGTCGCTGAGGATCGGGCTTGCGACGTTCAATGATCCAAACAATTTCGATCTGGGGGCGGGAGGCAAGATAGCCAGGATCGTTACAGACCTGTCCCCTGTGACGGCGAATACCTACCAGCCCGTTGGTGTTACCCAGGCGCAGGCCACCGCAAACATCAACGCTCTGAAACAGGCTATTACCAACCTGAACCCGACAGCCAACACCCCGCTGGCGGAGACCTACTACGAAATCACACGATATTTTCGCGGGATGTCACCGTTCTATCAAAGTGGTTCGAACTACGTGAGTCCGATTCAGTACCGCTGCCAAAAAAACTACGGCGTAGTAGTGACTGATGGTTTGCCGACTTACGATCGAACCTTTCCCACCGATGATCCTGATGCTGCTCTGGACCGGACTCGCTCACTGCCCAATTGGGACCTGAACGCAGCCAATGACGGTGCCAACCGGTTTGGTGATAACGAGGGGGATACCCTCTATCTGGACGATCTGGCCAAGTTTGCCTACGACATTGATCTGCGCCGGGATGCCGTGACTTCCGGGGGGGACCTGACCGGCAAAAGCTGGGACGCCGCGGGTTTCGTTAAACAGAACATGAGTACGTATACCATCGGCTTCACTGCGTCTAATCAGATGCTGAGCGATGCCGCCAATGATACTCATGGACATGGCAGATACTTTCAGGCCAATGACAGCGCGGGGCTGACTTCAGCCTTGAATCTGGCGTTGAGCGACATCTATGCGAAAGTCGGCTCTGGCGCAGGGGGCGCGGCCAACTCGTCGACGCTTCAGACAGGTACCCAGTTCTACCAGACGCTTTATGATCCAACGGATTGGCATGGCACCGTCAGAGCCTTCAATCTGGATCAGATTACCGGGACTTTGAGTACGCCGGTATGGACTACGGATACGGCCATTGTCAGTGGCTCTACCCCGCCGGTGTTCGAGTCGTGGAGCACTCTTGCCACGCCGAAGAGGATTACCCTGGATTACGCGAACTTCAGCCCTGCTCAACAGGCAGCACTGAATGCAACGCTGCCAACCAATGTCACCGGTACAGAGCTTATTGCCTGGGCCAAGGGCACTGCCAATGCGAAGTTTCGAACACGCACTCGGCTGCTGGGCGATATTGTCAATTCTTCACTCGGTACTGCATTCCCGTTGCAAAAGACTGCCGCTGACCTGACGGGTGACACTACCTACACCGCGTATCTGGCCACCAAGGCAAGCAGCATGACCCCCAGCATTCTGGCCAACGCCAATGATGGCTTTTTCAATGTAATCAGCACCAGCGATGGTTCGAGACGATACGCCTATATGCCGTCTACGGCCTTAACGTCACTGGCGACCATCGCATCGACCACCTATGGGGCTGGCGTACACAAATTTACCGTAGATGGTCAGGTTGCGGTTTTCGATACACAACTTTCTGCGGGTTCCTCATGGCGCACCGTGGCTTACGGCGGTACCGGCGCGGGGGGCAAGGCATTCTTCGCCATCAAGTTATTCGAGGGTACAAGTAACACTGTCAGCGCGTTGTGGGAGGTCAAAGCGCCCGATACGTCCGACACCAACAATAAATTCAACAATCTTGGCTATACCTATGCGAAACCGGACGTTGCCCGGATGGCGGATGGCACCGGAATTGTGGTGGTCGGGAACGGTTATGGCAGCTTCACCGGCAGGGCGTCGCTTTATGTACTGAATGCCAATACCGGGGCATTCATCACCGAGATCCAGACCCCTGTTCTTAACAGTGAAACAGATAACGGTCTGTCGTCGGTCAAACTGCGCGTCAACGCTCAGAATGTGGTTCAGGCTGCATACGCCGGCGATTTGAAAGGGCGGTTGTGGAAGTTCGATATGACTGGGGCAGCCGCCACCAGTTGGAAAGTGGCTTTTGGCGGCGCGCCTATGTTTACCGCGCCACGTGGGGCCGCTCAGCCCATTACAGTCCAGCCATTTGTGCTGGATCACCCCCTCAACGGCAAGATCGTCTATTTCGGGACCGGCAAGTTCATTGAGGTCGCAGACAAGCAAACTACCGGACTTCAGGACTTCTATGCGATATGGGACGCTGATACCGGGGCGGGCAGCACTGTAGAGGCAAACCTGCAGGCGCAAGCAGTCAATGGCAGTGTCACCAGCAACGGCGCCACTTATTTCACGTCAACCAACAATGATGTGGATTGGTCTGTCAAAAAAGGCTGGTACATGCCGCTCTCGGCTGTGGCGCCGTATCTGGGTGAGCGAATCATCTATCCTGCGCAGACCAGTCGAGACCGGATTATTTTCTCGACCGCATCCGTAAACTCCGCTGACCCTTGTGAAAGCACAGGCACCGGGCGCGTATTTGAACTCAATGCTGCCACCGGCAGCATGCTCAACTATCAGGTGCTCGACACCAACGGCGATAACAGCATCAACAGTTCAGACCTGTATGCCGCCGGGATAGGGTACACGGGTATCCCTGTCGTCTCGGCGATCGTCTCGGGCACGGCAGACGGTAATGAAGTCAAGATCATCAACAATTCCACGGGTGACACGCCTGATCGTCTGAAAGAAAGAGGCGGCAGTGGCAACGTCTTCCAGCGCATCATGTGGCGACAAATTCAATAGGGAAACGAATCATGCCAGCGATATCCAGGGGCTTTACGTTGATCGAACTCATGATCGTCGTGGCAATTGTCGGTATTCTGGCCGCCATTGCGTATCCCAGTTACACCGAATACGTGAAGCGCACTCAGCGTTCGGCTATCGCCAGCCTGCTTTCAGAGCAGGTGCAAGCGCTGGAGCGTTACTATTCGAGAATCAGTCCGTCTACTTACATAGGCGCGACCGTGAGTGGTGGTAACACGTATTACAAGATTGACTCGGTCCCAACGGCCACTGATTTCACCCTGACCGCCACACCTATCCCAGGCACGATGATGGCTGGCGACAAGTGCGGCAGTTTCGTGATTACCAATACCGGGGCGCGTACTAACCCTGGTTCCGCAGCTGGCGTAACGCCCAAGGACTGCTGGGGCCGCTAGAACCGTTTTCCTTGTCCCGAGACCAAGATGTCCAAGCAAAAAGTAGTCATTGTCGGTGGTGGAGTCATAGGTCTGCTGACCGCTTTCAACCTCGCCTCCGAGCAGATCAATGTCGTATTGCTTGATCGTTCGGCTGTCGGGCAAGAGTCTTCCTGGGCCGGTGGCGGGATTGTCTCGCCGCTTTACCCATGGCGCTACAGCCCGGCTGTTACCGCACTGGCGCACTGGTCGCAGGACTTCTATCCGCATCTCGGCGAGCGTTTGCTGGCACAGACCGGCATCGACCCCGAAGTTCACAAGACTGGCCTGTACTGGCTCGACCTTGATGACGAACAGGCTGCACTCGATTGGGCTGCGCGCGAGAACCGGCCATTGAGCAGTGTCGATATCTCGGCGGTGAATGATGCGGTGCCAGCGCTGGGAGAGGGCTACTCACGGGCGATCTACATGGCCGATGTAGCCAACGTGCGCAACCCGCGGCTGGTCAAGTCGCTCAAGGCCGCGCTGCTGGCGATGCCCAATGTCGAGATTCGCGAGCAATGCGAAGTCAGCGGTTTTGTGCGCGAAGGCAACAGGGTTTCAGGCGTTAGCACATTGGCGGGGACTGTTACCGGTGATCGGGTGATTCTCGCAGCGGGTGCCTGGAGCGGCAAACTGCTCAAGACCCTCGGTCTGGAGTTGCCGGTCGAACCGGTAAAAGGCCAGATGATCCTCTACAAGTGTGCATCGGACTTCTTGTCCAGCATCGTTTTGGCCAAAGGCCGCTACGCTATCCCGCGTCGTGACGGACATATCCTGATCGGCAGCACGCTGGAGCACGAAGGGTTCGACAAGACCACCACGCAGGCCGCGCTGGAAAGTCTCAAGGCCTCGGCCATCGAATTGCTTCCGGAGCTGGCCAATGCCCAACCGGTCTTCCAGTGGGCAGGCTTGCGTCCGGGCTCGCCCGAAGGCATCCCCTTCATTGGACCGCTGGCCGGCTTCGACGGGCTGTGGCTCAACTGCGGCCATTACCGCAACGGCCTGGTGCTGGCGCCTGCCTCGTGCCAGTTGCTCACCGACCTGTTGCTGGGCCGCAAGCCGATCATCGATCCTGCGCCTTACGTAGCGGCAGGCCGGCTGCTTGTCTGACTGACTGTATTCAGGCAGGTTGCCCCGCTATTGGCTGTTTGCTGCTGTCCGGCCTGATTCGGAACCAGATCGAATACATGGCTGGCAGGAACACCAGCGTCAGTACCGTACCGGCGAATGTGCCGCCGATCAGCGTGTAGGCGAGCGTGCCCCAGAACACTGAGTGAGTGAGCGGTATGAACGCCAGAATGGCCGCCAGCGCCGTCAGTAGCACGGGGCGCGCACGTTGCACGGTCGCTTCGACCACCGCCTGAAATGGGTCGAGCCCTTCTTGTTCGTTGTGGTGAATCTGGCCAATCAGAATCAGCGTGTTGCGCATCAGGATGCCGGACAGTGCGATAAGCCCGACCAGCGCGTTGATGCCGAATGGCTGCTGAAAAAGAAGCAGTGTCGGCACCACGCCGATCAGCCCAAGCGGGCTGGTCAGGAATACCATGACCATGGCCGATATCGAGCGCACCTGCAAAATGATGATGATCAGCGTGACCGCCAGCATGATCGGGAACAGCGGCAGCATTGCGGTCATCGCCTTGCCTGACTCCTCAATCGAACCTGCCTGCTCGATGCGGTAACCGCTGGGCAGCTTATCGATGATGGGCTGGAGTTGATGTGTGATTGCCGTCGACACGTCCGGTGGTTGCAGGCCGTCGGCGATATCACCTCGCACCGTGATGGTCGGCATGCGGTCGCGACGCCGCATCACCGGTTCCTCCATACGCACATCGACGCTACCCACCTGCGACAGCGGGATCCGTTGCCCGTTGGCGCTCGAAAGCGTGAAATCCATGATTTTCGCCGGATCAAGCCGCGTGTCGCCTGCCGAGCGAGCGACCACCTGGACGGTGCGAATGTCTTCGCGCACCTCTGTAACAGGCAGGCCTGTCAAAAGGAACTGCAGTTGCTGCGCGACCTGGCTGGAGCTCAGCCCGATGGCCTGCAGGCGATCCTGTTGCAACGTGAAATGCAGTGTCGGGGTGCGAGTGCCCCAGTCCATGTTGACGGTGCGCATCATCGGGCTGGCAATCATGACCGCCTGCACCTGTGCTGCAATGCTGCGCAGGGTATCCGCATCATGGCCAGTCACACGGTAGGCCACAGGGAATGCCGAGTACGGGCCGAAGACCAATTGGGTGACGCGCACCTGCGCTTCCATTGCGAGGCCTTCGGAAATCGCCTGGCGCAATTTTTGTTTCAGTGCCTCGCGCTGCTCCTGGCTACTGGTTCGGACCACGATCTTGGCAAATGACGGGTCGGGTAATTCCGGGCCCATCGCCATGTAAAAACGCGGAGCTCCCTGGCCGATGTAGGCGGTCACGATAGCGGCCTCTGGCTGTTCGGCCAGCCAGTTTTCCACTTTTGTCACTGCGGCGCTGGTCTGGGCGATTGCAGTGCCATAAGGCATTTGCACTTCGACCAGCACTTCAGGGCGGTCGGACACCGGGAAGAACTGTTTCTTGACCAGCCCCATGCCCGCCACGGCCAGCACAAAGAGCCCGATGACCGAGCCGGCGACCAGCCACTTGCCTGCGATGACGCGTGCCAGAATCCGGCGGAACCGGTTATAGCGTGGTGTGTTGTAGAGCGTTTCATGCCCGCCTTCGACAGGCTTCACATCGGGCAATAGTTTGACGCCCAAGTATGGCGTGAAAAATACGGCGACCACCCACGAGGCAATCAGCGCGATGCCGACGATCCAGAACATATTGCTGGTGTATTCGCCAGCGGTGGAGCGCGCGAAACCGTTGGGCATGAAGCCGACAGCGGTTACCAGCGTGCCGGATAACATGGGGGCTGCGGTGTGGCTCCAGGCATAGGCCGAGGCGGCGATGCGGTCGTAACCTTCTTCCATCTTCACTACCATCATTTCGATGGCAATGATCGCGTCGTCGACCAGCAGCCCAAGCGCCAGGATCAGCGAGCCCAGCGTGATGCGGTCGAAATTCTTGCCGCTCATGGCCATGATCACAAAGACCATCGCCAGGGTCAGCGGTACTGCGGCAGCTACCACTATCCCCACGCGCCAGCCCATGCTGATGAAGCACACCAGCATGACGACCAGCAGCGCAACGAAGAACTTGATCATGAACTCATCGACTGCCGAGCTGATATTGACGGCCTGGTCCGTGACTTTACTCAGACTCATGCCCAGCGGCAGCTCGGCGTTGATCGCGCTTGTCTCGTGATCCAGCGCCTGGCCCAGGTCGAGACCGTTCCAGCCATCACGCATGACAATCCCCAGCAGCAATGCCGGCTCGCCGCCGTTGCGAATCATGAACGTTGCCGGATCTTCGTAGCCACGCTTGACCGTGGCAATGTCCGACAGCTTGAGCGTGCGGCCCTGTGCAACAACCGGCGTGTCGCGGATCTTCTGCAGCTCATCGAACGCACCGTCAAGCCGAATGAAAACCTGCGGCCCTCGGGTTTCGACCGACCCTGCTGCAGTCAGCGCATTCTGGTTATTCAGCGCAGTGAATACCTCTTGAGGGCTTATACCCAGTGTTGCCAGCCGTTCGTGAGAGAACTCGACATAAATTCGCTCGGGCTGCTCGCCGACGATATTGACCTTCTTCACGCCCGGCACATGCAGCAGGCGCTGGCGCATGGTTTCGGCTTCACGCACGAGCACGCGCTGCGGTTCGCCCTTGGCCTTGAGCGCGAACAGCGAAGGTAACGTCCGAGTACTCGTCATTGACCATTGGCCCGATGACCCCGGACGGAAGAGCCATGGATTCATCGCTTATTTTCTTGCGCGCCTGATAAAACTCGTCCGGTACTTGCGATGGCGGCGTACTGTCGAGCAGCGTCAGGGTGGTGAACGCCAGGCCGGGGCGTGTGTAGGTTTCCGAGCGGTCATACCAACGCAATTCCTGAAGGCGCTTTTCTATTTTTTCTGCCACCTGATCCTGCATCTCCTGGGCGGTCGCTCCGGGCCAGACGGATACCACGGTCATCACCTTGACCGTGAACGCCGGGTCTTCCGCGCGTCCCAGTTTGAAGAGGGCAATGATCCCCGCCAGTGAGATGAGGCAGATCAGGAACAAAGTGATCGAGCGTTCGCGTACAGCCAGCGCGGACAGATTGAAACGACGATTGCTCATGGTCGCGCCCCTTGGGTTTCGGCAATAGTCGGTTGGGCGATCACCCGCACAGCCTGTGCTTCATGCAGAAGATGCGCGCCAAGCGCGACTATTCGCGTACCGGGTGCGAGCTGCGTGCTGATTTGTGCCTGTTCGTCGTCCATCTGCCGAATCAATACCGGCGCCCAGTGCGCCTGTGCCGGCTCGCCTTGAATCACCCAGACACCCGGTCCCTTGCCTGCGTCGTGAAGG
This sequence comes from Pseudomonas tremae, assembly GCF_001401155.1. Taxonomy (GTDB): domain Bacteria; phylum Pseudomonadota; class Gammaproteobacteria; order Pseudomonadales; family Pseudomonadaceae; genus Aquipseudomonas; species Aquipseudomonas tremae. Next base: position 152,371 of record NZ_LJRO01000313.1, on the reverse strand, counting down.
GCCCCGACAGGCACTTGCATCCATTCCTGTGCGGAGAGGTCTGCAGGGGGAATCTGCACGGTAATGGTGGTGCCAAGTGGCGCATTAGCCATTTCGCCTTCAAGCACATACCGCGCTTCAAAGGTGCGGGTCTGGCGGTCTGCAACATCCGAGAGCTGACGCAGCCGTGTCGCGGCATTGAGGCCCGGTCTGCCGAACAGAGTGGCCTGGGCGCTGGAATCAAGCGCTGGCCGGAGGTTTTCCGGAAGCTGGATAACCGCCTCACGAGGGCCAACATGCGCTATGCGCGCCACAACCTGCCCGGCGCTGACGACCTGACCGGGCTCGGCAAGGGTTTCCATGACGATACCGTCGGCATCCGCCAGGAGGTCGGTGTAGCGAGTCGCGTTGAAGGCGACCTCTGCCTGTGCCTCGGCAGCACTCAATCGGGCTTTGGCCGAGTCCGCCGCCACTTTGATCTGGTCGTAGTTCGAGGCCGATATGGCACCACTGCTGCGCAAGCTGCTGTAACGCTTCTCTTCGTCCGCCGTCTGCCTGGCCTGTGCTCGCGCTGCTGTCACTGCTTCGCGTTGTGCGAGTGCAGCCAGCTTCAGGTCGGCAGGGTCTATCCGCATCAGCGGTTGACCGGTTTTCACCGTCTGCCCGGTATCGACAAACCGCTCCAACACCTTGCCCGAGACGCGAAAACCAAGATCACTCTGCACTCGCGCTGCAACGGTTCCTGTGAAAGAGCGGGGCGTTGCGCCAGCCTTCTTGAGTACCGTGACCCGCACCAACGGCGACTCGCTGCGCGGGTCTGGTTGCGGTTTTTCGCTGCAAGCGGTCAGGGCAACTGGCAGGACACTGGCGAGAACAAGCAAAGCAAAGCGGTGCCGGAGCATGGAAATCTCAACGTGCAGGGATTAATGCCTGTACTTTGATTCTAGTGACTAAATTAGTCAATGGTCACAATCGTTGTTTTTTCATGGCGACAGGCTGCGCAGCACCAGGCTCGATAACTGGCCGGGGCCTTCTTCGGTGTGATCGAAGCCATGCTGCAGAAGCAGCGGGTTGATATAGGGGCGCATCACGAGATAGATCGCCATGACGGTTTCATCGAGCGGTGTCTTGCGTTCGAAGTCGCCGCTTTGCCGTCCTTCCTGAAGAATGTTCTGAAGAATAGCCTTGAGGTGCTCCTCGTAAATCAACGTCGCCTGCCAACGCTCGGTCGCTGCCGATGTGGCGATCTCGTACAGCTTGCGATCCTGTGAAAACAGACGCAGGCTGGCGTCGACGACCGATTTGAACATGCGCCGGAGCTTTTCGGGTGGGCTGACGGCTTCGTTCACCGCTGCCCTGACCTCTGCCTCGATTACGCCCAAGCAGTTGGCACAGATCATTTCACCGATGGCCTGTTTGGACTCGAAGAACTTGTAGATATATGCCTTGGAAAAACCAATGGCCCTGGCAAGATCAGAGACGGTGGTCTTGCCGTAACCGTATTGGCTGAAATGCTCGGTGGCCGCGATCACGATCTGATCACGAATCTCATGATCCACCGGACCACGGCCTGCTGCTGTATTGCCGATGATTTTGTTCATGTGGCGGAGCTTACTGGCATTGGTGTAAGTGAACAATAAGTGACTGTATCGTGCGGTGGTCACGCTTTGCGCTGCCACGTCAGGACAAAAATTGGACGCAGAGCGCTCAGAGCGACGTGCCCACGCTGGAGCGATGGGCACGATATGCGTTCTCCCTTACCTCAATCCAGCCCCAGCTTCTTCAGTCGGTAACGCAGCGACCTGAAAGACAGACTGAGCCTGTCCGCCGCTGCAGTGCGGTTCCAGCGGGTTTCTTCCAGGGCTTGCAGAATGAGTTTCCGCTCGATGCTTTCCAGGTAGTCTTCAAGGTTGTCGATGTCGGCCAGGCTCGGGCCATTTTGTTCCTGGGAGCTGGCGCATTCGGCCAGGCGCAGGTCGCTGGCATGGATTTCATCGTTTTCACACAAGGTGTATGCGCGCTCCAGCATGTTCTCCAGTTCGCGCACGTTACCGGGGAATCGATAGCTTTTCAGCGTTTCCAGCGCCTGCGCGTGCAGGCGCGCAACTGGCTGAGCGCCGTTGCCAGCCAGTCGTCGCAAAACACTGGCTGCCAACTGGTCGATGTCCTCACGTCGCTCGCGCAATGAGGGCACGCGCAGCTCGATCACATTCAATCGGTAATACAGATCCTGACGAAACCTGCCTGCGGCGACCTCTACAGCCAGGTCTTTATGAGTGGCGCACAGGATGCGCACATCCACTACTTGCTCCTGCTGACCGCCGACGCTGCGGATGGATTTTTCCTGAATCGCTCGCAGCAACTTTACCTGCATAGCCAACGGCAGGTCGGCGACCTCATCAAGAAACAACGTACCGTTATGGGCCGCCTGAAACAGGCCAGGTTTGTCTTCGTGGGCGCCGCTGAAGCTGCCTTTGCGATGACCGAAAAATTCGCTTTCCATCAGTTCTGAAGGAATGGCACCGCAGTTTACCGGGACGAAGGGTTTTTCGTTGCGCGGACCCTGTTCATGGATCAGTCGCGCGACCAGTTCCTTGCCGCTGCCCGATTCGCCACTGATGTAGATCGGTGCCTGACTGCGTGCCAGCTTGCCGATTTGCGTGCGCAGACTGCGCATCGGTGGCGACTCGCCCAACAGGCGGCTGTCGACACTGCGCACCGGTGGCGGGCTGGAAGGCAGGCTCAGGGCGCTGTTGACCAGCTCACGCAGTCGGTTGAGGTCGACAGGTTTGGTGACAAAATCAAAAGCTCCGGCCTTGAGCGCATGGATGGCCGTGTCGAGGTTGCCGTGAGCCGTGATCATTGCCACGGGCACCTGCGGGTAGCCTTGCTGTATATGCTGCACCAGTTCAAGGCCATTGCCGTCAGGCAGGCGCATGTCGGTCAGGCACATGTCGAACGGCTCACGCGCCAGCCATTCGTGCGCTTCGGCAACATTGCGAGCGCTGCGGGTATCGAGCTTCATGCGCCCCAGGGTGATCTCCAGGAGTTCACGAATATCCGGCTCATCGTCGACGATCAGAATCTTTTGCCGTTGGCTCATGCTCAACTCGTTTTGAACGGGTGGGCGAAGGTGATGCGCAAACAACTGCCACCGCTTTGTCGGGAGACGTATTCCAAATGCGCCCGATTGCTTTCGCATAACTCTCGGGAAAGGTATAGACCCAGGCCGGTGCCTTTGCTTTCAGTCGTGAAAAACGGTTCGAAAATCTTGCTCAGGTGCTGCTCACTGACGCCCGGACCATCATCCAGCACTTCCAGAACGGGCAGGGCGCTTTTCGGATCATGGTGCAGCCTCAGCCAGACCTGCGCGTACGCATGATTTTGGCGGCTGTAGCGTAGGCCGTTCTGCACCAGGTTAGTCATGACCTGAGTCAATTGCTCCGCGTCCATGCGGGTGGTCAGCACGCCGGGACCTGTTTCCACGTGGATAGTCTGATCGGGCGGGACAGAGGCGCGAAGGTCGCTGACAAATCTTTCAAGCCAGACGCTGAGGTCCAGCAGGTCCGGTTTCGCCTCGCGTCGTCGGGACAGTTGCAGTACGTTTTCAATCACCCGGTCAATGCGCTGCGACTGGTCGTGAATGATCTGCGCCAGGCGGCGATCCGGCGTGCTGAGCTCTTCCGATTCGTTGAGCAACTGCGCCGCATGGCTGACAGCCCCCAAGGGGTTGCGGATTTCATGGGCAATCCCGGCAGTCAGACGGCCCAGCGCTGCCAGTTTGAGCTGCTGTGCCTGGTGAGCAATCTGCGACAGGTCTTCGAGAAAGATCAGCGTCTGGCGCTGATCGCCACGATTGAGTGCGGCAAAACTCGGCTGCAGCTCCGGGCCGATCGCCGAGACGCTGATACTGCGTGGCACCATGATCGGATTGATCAGCCACTGCCGAAGGCGATCCACCAGCTGCGGCGAATAAGCGTCGATGACCTGACCGACCAGCCGCTCGTGGCCCAGCAGGGTCAGCGCGCCCTGATTGGCCAGCAGCACCTGGCGGCGGGCGTCCAGCACCAGAATGCCGGTGCGCATGCGTTGCAGGATGAGCGCGTTGAGTTCTTCAAGGCTGTCGACATCTGCGGCCCGTTGTTCGGCCAGCCCCTCGCTGACCTGCATGCGTGCCGTCAGCGCCTGCACCAGCAACGCAGCAGCAAAGCACAAAGCGCCCAAGGACCCCGCTTGCACGTAATCATTGGAAACCGAGGGTGTGCCGAAGCTGATATAGAACGTCAGGTAAATGATGCCGATGGCCGATATGGCAGCGATCAGCAGACCGATGCGACCGCGCAACAGCACGTTGCTGATGGCCACCGAAGCAATCAGCAGATTGCCGATACCACTGGAAGGGCCGCCCGCCGCATAGAACAGGCCTGAGAGCATGATTGCGTCGGTCATGGCCAGGCTGAACAGCTGAGCCTGGCGCGTAGGGCGTTCCAGTAGCACCACGACCAGAATGTTGAACACCAGATACAGCCAGCAACCTGCCCGGAACAGGTTCGGGTTGGCCAACTGTAGAAGCTCGGTCTCCATGCTTGTGGAAATGAGCAACACCAGGACGACGCCGATGGTCAGTCGATAAAGGTGATACAGCCGCAGAATCCGTTGCGCCTGTGGGCTGGCAAGGTAAGGCGTATCAGCGGTCACGTGCCGCAGGGCCTTGCAGCCGGTGTGCCTCGCTGCAATACCATTGCTGCCCCTGACTCAACGCGCGGTCTCGTGGGGAGTGAACGCCGCAGTGGGCGCAGCGGACCATCGGCGCTGCGTCGATTTCAGGTGACGCCGGGCGGGTCTTTGGTTTGGGGGGATTGATCAGGCGCTTGACGAACCAGATCACCGCGGCGATCAACGCGACCCACATTAATAGGCGAATCATGATTACCCGCTTAGTGATTGACGATGGCGCAGTGTAGCCAAGCTGCAGGCGGGCGCACAGTGGCTGTCGTGGATAAATGTGATGCATAAAAAAAGAGGCTCGAAAGCCTCTTTTCAGGTGCGTCATGTCCGACAAGGATCAGTCGAACAGACCCAGGGTCATGTAGCTGAGCCAGGAGCGGCTCTTGGTGCCGTTTTCTTCGGCTTCCTTTTCAGCCTGCTCGTCCAGTTCTGCCTGATTTTCAGGCAGCAACTCTTTCGGGATCGAGTCCTTGGCATCCTGGTACTGCTTTTTCATGTCCTGGTCGGCACGAGTCTGGCCCGGTGGCAGCGGCGCGCTACCGTCAATCAGGCCCAGCGTCGCTTTCGACAGCCACGAGCGGTTATCGGCCTCGGCCTCACGCGGAGTGAACTTGCCGTCAGCCAGTTGCGGGTGGTTCGGGTAGTTGGTCTTCAGGACTTCAAGGCTGGTGGCGGCCAGGTCGTCCAGATGCAGACGCTGATAGGACTCGACCATCACTGCCAGGCCGTCGCCGACCGAAGGCGTTTCCTGGAAGTTTTCCACCACATAGCGACCGCGGTTGGCGGCAGCGACATAGGCCTGACGAGTCAGGTAATAGTCGGCTACGTGAATTTCGTAGGACGCCAGCAGGTTGCGCAGGTAGATCATGCGTTGCTTGGCATCGGGCGCGTAGCGACTGTTCGGAAAGCGGCTGGTGAGCTGGGCGAACTCGTTGAACGAGTCGCGTGCAGCACCCGGGTCACGCTTGGTCTGGTCCAGCGGCAGGAAGCGCGCCAACAGGCCCACGTCCTGGTCGAAGGAGGTCAGGCCCTTCATGTAGTACGCGTAGTCAACGTTCGGGTGCTGCGGATGCAGGCGGATAAAACGCTCGGCAGCGGATTTGGCTGCTTCGGGTTCACCGTTTTTGTAGTTCGAGTAAATGAGCTCGAGCTGGGCCTGATCAGCGTAGCGACCGAACGGATAGCGGGATTCCAGCGCCTTGAGCTTCTCCGTGGCACTGTTATAGCTATTGTTTCCCAGGTCGGCCTGCGCCTGCTGGTACAGCTCGACTTCGCTGAGGTTTTCGTCGATGACTTCCTTCGACGAACAGGCCGCAGTCAATGCGAGGATGGCGATCAGCAGCAGGTGTTTCACTTGCATGGCGGCTTGCGTCCCTATAACGGCCTGCTGTCTTGGGCGGGGCCGTCCTGTTATGATGAGCGCCCCGCGATACCGGCGGGACAAAAGACGCCGTATTTAACCACAAGCGCGCTGCCGAAACCAAAGGCTAGCCGCCACCTAGTCTGGTCATGTCCGAAAATATAGAACTTCGCGCAGAGGTGCCGTCCGAATTGGGCGGTCAACGCCTCGATCAAGTCGCCGCACAATTATTCGCTGAGCACTCGCGCTCGCGCCTTTCCGCCTGGATCAAGGACGGCCGCCTGACTGTGGACGGAGGCGTTCTGCGCCCTCGTGACATCGTGCATGGTGGCGCTGTTCTCGAGCTGATTGCCGAGCAGGAGGCCCAGGGTGAATGGGTCGCTCAGGACATCGAGCTCGACATTATCTATGAAGACGACCAGATCCTCGTCATCAACAAGCCTGCGGGCCTTGTGGTGCATCCGGCTGCCGGTCACGCCGACGGCACGCTGCTCAACGCCTTGCTGCACCACGTGCCGGACATCATCAATGTCCCGCGCGCCGGTATCGTGCATCGACTGGACAAGGACACCACCGGCTTGATGGTGGTCGCCAAGACCATTCAGGCGCAGACACAACTGGTCACTCAATTGCAGAGCCGCAGTGTCAGCCGTATCTACGAGTGCATCGTGATCGGCGTGGTCACCGCGGGTGGCAAGATCGATGCACCAATCGGTCGTCATGGCCAGCAGCGCCAGCGTATGGCAGTGATGGAAGGTGGCAAGCAGGCGGTCAGTCATTACCGCGTGCTGGAGCGTTTCCGTTCGCACACGCACGTGCGGGTCAAGCTTGAAACCGGCCGCACGCACCAGATCCGCGTCCACATGGCGCACATCAACTACCCGTTGGTCGGAGACCCAGCCTACGGCGGCCGTTTCCGTATTCCCCCGGCGGCCAGCCTGACGATGGTCGATTCACTCAAGACCTTCCCGCGTCAGGCGTTGCATGCGCGTTTTCTGGAGCTGGACCATCCAATAACCGGCAAGCGCATGAGCTGGGAATCGCCGTTGCCGGATGATTTCGTCTGGTTGCTGTCGCTGCTCAAGCAGGATCGCGAGGCCTTCATCGGGTGAATGACTGGCTGATACCTGACTGGCCTGTGCCAGCGCAGATCAAGTCGTGCGTCACCACCCGCTCGGGCGGGGCCAGCCTGGCTCCGTTCGACAGCTTCAACCTGGGCGATCATGTCGATGACAACCCAGCGGCCGTGGCGGATAATCGCCTGCGCCTGACCACTCATCTGAATGTTCGACCCGCCTGGTTGCGTCAGGTGCATGGCGTGAATGTCGTCCATGCCGATCCCTCCCGTGTTGACGAAGCCGATGCCAGCTGGACCAGCAGCCCCGGTTTGGCCTGCACCATAATGACTGCCGATTGCTTGCCAGCCCTGTTCTGTCGCCGCGACGGTACGCGTGTCGCGGCGGCGCATGCGGGCTGGCGCGGTCTGGCAGCGGGTGTGCTGGAAGCGACGGCGGATAGCCTGCAAAGCGATCCGCAAGACATTCTGGTCTGGCTGGGTCCCGCCATCGGTCAGCCTTCGTTCGAAGTAGGCCCTGAAGTGCGTGAAGCCTTTATCGGCAGTCACCCGCAGACCGCCGATGCATTTGTCGCCAGTCCTAATCTGGATCGTTTCATGGCCGACATCTATACGCTCGCCCGGCTGCGATTGGCGGCCCACGGCATCTCCGCTGTTTATGGCGGCGGGCTGGATACGTTCACCGATCCACGTTTCTTTTCCTACCGCCGCGCTGCCCGCACAGGCCGCTTCGCTTCGCTAATCTGGATCGATAACGCCTGATTACAGGCTGTTTTACGCGGACCAGCTAGGCTTGCCTGATCATTCGTCTGATCTGCATCAACCCGCACCAGCTTGAAACACGCAGAATCGGCCGCATCTAACGGGCTATCAAGCAGGTTTTCTTCATAGGTGTGTTCATTGCTCCGGCCTGCATTAAAAGGAAGGTGACTAATGCGTATCGACAGATTGACCAGTAAATTACAGTTAGCGTTATCGGATTCCCAGTCTCTGGCCGTCGGCCTCGACCATCCAGCCATCGAGCCTGCGCATCTGATGCAGGCACTGTTGGAACAGCAGGGCGGTTCCATCAAGCCTCTGCTGCTGCAAGTCGGCTTTGATATCAACAGCCTGCGCAAGGAACTCAGCGCAGAACTGGACCGACTACCAAAAATCCAGAACCCGACCGGCGACGTCAACATGTCGCAGGACCTCGCGCGGCTGCTCAACCAGGCTGACCGTCTGGCGCAGCAGAAAGGCGATCAGTTCATTTCCAGCGAGCTGGTGCTGCTCGCGGCAATGGACGAGAACAGCAAACTCGGCAAATTGTTGCTGGGGCAGGGCGTGAGCAAGAAAGCGCTGGAAAATGCCATCAACAACCTGCGCGGCGAGGGCGCGGTGAATGACCCGAACGTCGAAGAGTCACGTCAGGCGCTGGACAAATACACCGTCGACCTGACCAAGCGCGCCGAAGAAGGCAAGCTCGACCCGGTGATCGGTCGTGATGACGAAATTCGTCGCACCATTCAGGTCCTGCAACGCCGCACCAAGAACAACCCGGTACTGATCGGCGAGCCTGGCGTGGGTAAGACCGCCATCGCCGAAGGTCTGGCGCAACGCATCATCAACGGCGAAGTGCCGGATGGCCTGCGTGGCAAGCGTCTGCTGTCGCTGGACATGGGCTCGCTGATCGCCGGTGCCAAGTACCGTGGCGAGTTCGAAGAGCGCCTGAAGTCGCTGCTCAACGAGTTGTCCAAGCAGGAAGGCCAGATCATCCTCTTCATCGATGAGCTGCACACCATGGTCGGCGCCGGTAAAGGCGAAGGCTCGATGGACGCTGGCAACATGCTCAAGCCTGCGCTGGCGCGCGGTGAGCTGCACTGTGTCGGCGCCACTACGCTCAACGAGTACCGTCAATATATAGAGAAGGACGCCGCCCTCGAACGCCGTTTCCAGAAAGTGCTGGTGGACGAGCCGAGTGAAGAGGACACCATTGCTATCCTGCGTGGCCTGAAAGAGCGCTATGAAGTACACCACAAGGTTGCGATTACCGACGGCGCGATCATTGCGGCGGCCAAACTGAGCCATCGCTATATCACTGATCGCCAGTTGCCGGACAAAGCCATCGACCTGATCGATGAAGCAGCCAGCCGCATTCGCATGGAGATCGACTCCAAGCCTGAGGTGCTCGACCGTCTGGAGCGTCGTCTGATTCAGCTCAAGGTTGAAGCTCAGGCGCTCAAGAAGGAAAAGGACGAGGCGGCAATCAAGCGTCTGGAAAAACTTCAGGGCGAAATCGAGCGGCTTGAACTGGAATACGCCGACCTCGAAGAGATCTGGACGTCCGAGAAAGCCGAAGTTACCGGCTCTGCGCAGATCCAGCAGAAAATCGAGCAGTCGCGTCAGGAACTGGAAGCCGCGCGTCGTCGTGGTGACCTGAATCGTATGGCCGAGCTGCAGTACGGCATCATTCCGGACCTGGAACGCAGCCTGCAAATGGTTGATCAGCACGGCAAGCCCGAAAACCAGTTGTTGCGCAGCAAGGTGACCGAGGAAGAGATTGCTGAAGTCGTCTCCAAGTGGACTGGCATTCCCGTGTCCAAGATGCTTGAAGGCGAGCGCGACAAACTGTTGCGCATGGAAACCCTGCTGCACAACCGGGTTATAGGCCAGGACGAAGCTGTGGTCGCCGTTGCCAACGCTGTGCGCCGTTCGCGTGCCGGGTTGTCTGACCCTAATCGCCCAAGCGGTTCGTTCATGTTCCTCGGCCCGACCGGTGTGGGTAAGACCGAACTGTGCAAGGCGCTGGCCGAATTCCTGTTCGACACCGAAGAGGCCATGGTGCGCATCGACATGTCCGAGTTCATGGAGAAACATTCCGTGGCTCGCCTGATCGGTGCACCGCCAGGCTATGTCGGCTATGAAGAGGGCGGTTACCTGACCGAAGCCGTGCGCCGCAAACCGTATTCGGTGATTCTGCTCGATGAGGTCGAGAAGGCGCACCCGGATGTGTTCAATATCCTGCTGCAAGTGTTGGAGGACGGGCGCCTGACCGACAGCCACGGGCGCACAGTGGATTTCCGCAATACCGTGATCGTCATGACCTCCAACCTGGGCTCGGCGCAGATCCAGGAGCTGGTGGGCGACCGCGAGGCGCAACGCGCGGCGGTGATGGATGCCGTCAGCACCCACTTCCGTCCGGAGTTCGTCAACCGGATCGACGAAGTGGTGATCTTCGAGCCTCTGGCGCGTGATCAGATTGCCGGTATTACCGATATCCAGCTTGGCCGCCTGCGCAAGCGCCTGGCCGAGCGCGAACTGACAATGGTGCTGAGCCCCGAGGCGCTCGACAAGCTGATTGCCGTCGGCTACGACCCGGTCTATGGCGCACGCCCGCTGAAGCGCGCCATCCAGCGCTGGATCGAAAACCCGCTGGCGCAGCTGATCCTGTCGGGCGGCTTCGAGGCCGGTACCAGCATCACCGGCAAGGTGGTCGACGACGAGATTGTGTTCAGCTGATTCGCCCGTCGGCGTCTCTAGAGAAGGGCTCTCGGCATGAGGGCCCTTTTCAGGTCGGGGCAGCCAACCGTAAAATCGGGTCGGCAAGACGATCTGGAAAAAAATCGCAAATCATTGTCTTAAAAAGCAATTTATAGGGTTGACAGGTGTTTTTAAAATTGTAGAATAGCGCGCCTCAGAGACGTGAACGCAACGATACAAACGAAGCGCAAAGGTCGATGAGATTGAAATCAACGAGTTAACAGCATGCTGGTTTCAAGGCTACAGGTGGTAAAGTTGAATCTGAAATCGATAGTTCCGCGATAGCTCAGTTGGTAGAGCAAGTGACTGTTAATCACTGGGTCCCTGGTTCGAGTCCAGGTCGTGGAGCCAGATTTCGCAAGGTTCAATACAGTTTCAGTCGGGGTATAGCGCAGTCCGGTAGCGCGCCTGCTTTGGGAGCAGGATGTCAGGAGTTCGAATCCCCTTACCCCGACCATATTTGGGTCGTTAGCTCAGTTGGTAGAGCAGTTGGCTTTTAACCAATTGGTCGTAGGTTCGAATCCCACACGACCCACCATTTTTGGTTCCAAGGTTTACCTTGGAGCCGAATCTTAAAGATCTGATGCCACTCGTATCAGGTCGCAGGCAGCTGGTTGAGGTGCCTTGATTTACCGGGGTATAGCGCAGTCCGGTAGCGCGCCTGCTTTGGGAGCAGGATGTCAGGAGTTCGAATCCCCTTACCCCGACCAAACACTGTTGTGTGCTTCAAATCTTCAATTACGGTGTGTCGTCTGCTTATTGAGGGCGAGCATTGCATGTGAAACGATTTATCCAGGCAAGCAGCCGTCTGTCGGGAAACATAACTCCGACACGCGGTGATGTCAAATTGCAGCGCTCTGTTCCAGGCGAAAGCTTGTGAACAGGGCGTTTTTTTTCGGGTGCGAATCAGCGTTCATCGCTTATCTGCCCTCGTACCGTCTTCCTGACGCCGGCTCTTGGCACAGACAATAGGCGGGTATGACCATTACTGATGGCAGTTAGCAATTGTCTTAGCACCCTACTTTAGCCGGTGCGGTTGTTCCAGACGCTTGCGTCAAAGCCTGACAACAGTGGGTTGCCCATTTGCTCGTTTGGGCCTGCCGGTAATCGGCTGTCAGTGGTTGTAGGACATACGACTATTCTGCCGCTAGCGGCTTCTCTTACCCACTGCGAAAACGCTTCAAGCTGTCGTGCGAGGTCTTCCGGGCTGAACAGATCATGAGGCAGAGCCTGCCTCATGGGCGTCTCAGTGGAGTCGTCAAAAGGATTTGCTCGCTCCTCTGGGTCAGTTCCATATTTTTCTGAAAGATTGGACTCGGTGTTTTTTACCTGCATACCCGCGCGGTGTATCTCATCAGCTTTCAATGGTGAGTGGGCATTGGCTGCTGGGGCAGCAGGGGGTGTAGGTTGGGAGAGGCTACCTGATTTGACGGCAGGGCTGCTGATGACTGAGCGTTGGGTCAGATGTTTTGCGGGAGCTTTTTTACCTGTACGCGCACTCTCTCGGTTGGCGGCATCTGACTTGGGCAGATAATTAATTTTTGCCGGTCTCTTGCCGCGCTCATTCATGACCTCACGCATCACATCGTAATCTGGCTCGATATATTCCATAGTGGTCGCGATATTGGAGTGGTTGAGCAGGTTTTTTGTAATGTGAATATTGCGCTCCGGTTGTCGCATCATTTCACTGGCGATGGTATGTCTGAAGCGATGAGGGGTCATTCGAACGCCCGTCATAGCGGTGAGCTTTTGTACATGGCTTCCACCTGGTCAGAGTTCATCTGTGACCGACTGTAATGGCCGGAAAACCTGTTAACATTGAAAATCTGATCCGTGGGTGCGAAGCCAACTTTGTGCGCGATTTCCATGAGCAATTTCAGATGAGGCATCAGTCCGTCTGGAATGGGGATCATGAATTCTCTATGGGTTTTTTCTGTCTCTCCCCTGACTCTGATCAGGCGTTGTCCCAAATCTATATCGGCATACCTCAAGCAGATCAGTGCATTGAGCCTGATGCCCGTGTAGTAGAACATTTCAAATACTGCGAGCCAGAACCATGCGGGGGTGATCTCTGTTCTGTTCCCGGTTGCACGCTCCTCCTGGACCAAAATGTTTAGCCAGTTTCTTGCGCGCACAATGGCGTCTGTGTTGATGGTTTTCTTCGGACGTTTTGTTGGAATCACGCGCGTTTCTTTCAGAGGATTCACCTTGAGTTCGACGAGACCGTGTTCCATTGCATACCGGTATACCGTTCGCAGGTGACTGGAGTACGTATTCCAGCTCCGCTTGGAAACTCTCTCCAGTTCGGATCTGCGCCAGTCGAGCATGTCCCGGTGCGTCGTCTCGCTTGCCAGACGGTTACCGAAGAATCTGACATAGGACTTTGTGGCAGCCCAGTAGATCTTGACGGTGTCGGGTCTCAGGTCATGAGTGAGGATGTATTCCTGGGTCAGTTCAGGCAGTGTCATCGTGTTCATTCAGATGCTTCCTTATCTGCCAAGTCCGCCAAGCTGACCACAGGGTTATCGTAGGGCACTTCACTGAAGACGTCGGTGGGCTCTAGGAGCAGATAGCCCCGCAGTTGCTTGCTTTTGCGCGGTCCTTTGACCAGGCATGTCCAGATGTTCAGGCCTGCGGGCGTCTTCCGATGTTTTTTCAGCTTCTCAAAAGATCGCTGGACCAATTGCCAGGCTTCGAGATCGCGCTCTTTCGCCTCGTGCTCAATCGCCGGATGCTCAAGCGCGTAACGTTTGAAGATATCCGGACTGACCAGAAACGCCGTGCTGTCCACGGTATGTACACGCGCTTTGGCGTCATTGATGATGATCCGGTGAGAGATCACACCGCCCTTCAGCCAGGTGAGGAAGTTGGTGCCATGATTCGGGGCCGAGTCAGTCGAGTTCTTGGCAGTGTCTGTTGCTGGAGTTGTCTCAAAAACGGGGATGTCAGCCTCAGCCTGCTTGGGCTGACTAAGCCGTGCAGGTGGTTTGGTTGGAAGAGAAAAGGGGATCTGGTCGTCGTCAGTGCTCTCCGGGCTACTTTGCACTGGTGCAGTTGGTACTGGATCGGGAAATAGATCGAGCAGCTCATCCAGCGCATCAAAATCTTTTACTGGTGCCGGTGCTTGTTTCTGCGAGGATTGCTGCGCCGTCTGATTGACCGCGGCAGGTATCTTCTTGTTGTTATCTACCGTTAGTGGTTCGGCGGCTCCCACAAGCGCTTGCTCGACTTCTTCCACCGGTCCTGCGGCTTCCACCGTAAGGGTGCCGGTATACGCCTCTGGTCTTTCGGTAGCGTTCGGCCAGATCAATGCCGGCGCGATTTTCAGTACCGTGAGCGTGTTCTTCCAGCCTCGACCATTGTCGATGCTGGCCTTCCAAATGGCTTTTCCCTCTCCATTAGGCTGAATGATTGCCTGATCCTGGAGCAGATTGAACATGGGGGCATTGGACGTCGGAATGTGCTCAATGCCCTGTGACAGCAGATGAGCCCTGAGCTGGTCTACCGCAGGCTTGCTGACAAGCCACAAGCCGTCCTGCGTCAGCCAGCCGTCTGAAGGACCATCGGGCTGGTTCAGCTTGAATTTCTCAGAGATGAGCATCCTCAAGCCTTCGGCCAGCTGTCGCTGAATGGATTGTTTAGGCGCTGACATTGCCCGACCCGGATTGCCGCCGAGTTCTTGCGCCACCGATGCCTGATCCGCCTGTGAGACAATTTCTCCCAGGATGTCGGCATGCTCATATTGCCCTGCGAACGCGAACACCAGTTGGGTCCAGAGCTCGGGAAACCCGCTGAGCCAGTCCAGGGCCTTCGCCGGAATGACATTCGCGTAGATCAGCGACGAAGCAGCTCCATGCAACCGGTAGTCCCGACCTTTCACGTACTTTAATCGGTATGGCTGATCCAGTGGCCCATGCCATGGATGCCAGGTCGTGCCGTCTGCCAGTTCAACCTTGACGTCTACCGCAATCTTGCCCAGGTCATGGACGAGCGCACCATAAGCCGATGCTGCAGACCACGCTTCGGACTGGGCAGCCTGTGACTCGGGCGGAGCTCCGATTGGCAGCAGATACATTTGCCGAATCTTCAGTGCGTAGGCGACGATTTCAAGACCGTGATCCAGCATGCCACCATGATAGGCATGGTGATGATTCTCCGAGGCAGGGAGATGCTGCACCAAGGCTGCGTAGCTCTTGAATGCCTGCACGTATAGCGTATCGAACTGCGCGCGGGGCAGGGACGTTCTCTGCCAAATGTTTTCAATGAGCTGACGCCGTCGGGGAGTAGACAGTAACGCGTCGGAAGACTCGGGTTTTATAAACCCTGCAGCAGCATTGGAGAGCGTGGTTGGCGATGTTTTTCTTCGCTGAAAGAAACTAAGCATTGAGGCACCCATGATGAAGTCATGGTGGGCCTTTTGCTCTATAGGGCTCAGCGTGACAAGTCGAAACCCATATCCATCCTGGAAAGGTTAAGTACATCAGCCGCCACCTGAATGGTTGGGATCCAAACAGTGTCAGCGAACCGATGTTGCCATGCTTGCCGAAGAAAATGTAGTGTCCAAGTGCTTGTTTAGGATGGTTTTTTGTAAAATTCAATTCGTGCAAAGCTGCCTTTCTAGCCCTTTCGGCATCCATTTCCGGCGGGCCCGCCGGCCTTTTCGGGTAAGGCACTTACCCTTATTCCCCGTTCCATTCAAACCCTTCGCCTTGCCATTTGCTTCAGACCATTTCGGCTCTTTGGGGCTTTGATTGCCTCAGCCTGCTTCATTGCGCCTGTGAGGAGAGGGGCTGAAAAATCAACCCGTTTGTATGGGGAACTGGGCAGCAGGGAGGCGATGCGCGAAAAATTTGGAACCAAAACTGGAAAAACATCCACTCACGTGCGCGAATTTTGTCGGTTTGGGACAGAGATAGTTGGGCAGACACCAACATTGCTTAAGGCTAAGCGTTGCTGCAGGTTTGGCAGCACAAGCGCTTTATGGCTAATGTTTTCCTGGTAGAAATGGAGTGATTATCAACTTATGAAAGCACTGGGCTTAATGGATAACCAGAGGCTTGAACTTGTGGATTGCAAGGATCCTGTCATGCTTGCTCCTGACGGCGTAGAAATCGATATCGTGCTATCAGGTATATGCGGAACTGATCTGGCGGTATTGTCGGGCCGTGAAGGTGGAGAGGTGGGCATTATACGCGGGCACGAAGCAGTTGGCATTATTATCGATGTAGGTAAGGGTGTAGTACACCTACAAAAAGGGATGCGGGTGGTTGTTGATCCCAACGAATACTGTGGCGTTTGCGAACCTTGCCGTCTTGCTAAAACGCACCTATGCAATGGGGGGGTGAACGCTGGGTTGGATATCGCAGGTGTCAACAAACATGGAACTTTTGCCGAGCGCTTCGTTACTCGTGAGCGTTTTGTGTATCAATTGCCAGACGATACGAGCTGGGCAGCTGGTGTGTTGGTTGAGCCTGTTGCCTGCATTCTGAATAATATAGACCAGGCGTTCATTCGAGCGGGAGAGCGTGTGTTGATCCTAGGGTCTGGCCCTATGAGTCTGATTGCGCAGATCGTTCTGCGCTCAATGGGAGTTGACACGCTCGCCACTGATCGAAACACACATCGCATACAGTTCGGCCGCTCACAAAGTCTTGATGTTATACATGCCGATGATCTTGAGTTGCAGATGCAGCACCAAGAAAAGTTTGATGTTGTTATCGATACTGTCGGTAATCAGATCGATACAGCTTCACGCTACATCGGTCGCGGTGGGAGAATTGTACTTTTTGGATTTGATAGTGACTATCATTACATGCTGCCTGTAAAGTACTTCCTGGTTAACGCTATCAGTATTATTTCTGCTGGAGAATACAATCAGCACTTTCCTAGAGCAATTCGTCTTGTGCAAAAACTTCCTGAGCTAGGGCGGCTGGTAACGCATCGCTACGTACTAGAAAATCACTCGGAGGTTTTCGATGCACTTCTGAACGATGCTTCCGCTCCCAATATAAAAAGCGTATTCACACCAAATCTCGCTTATCTTTAATACGCAATTTCCTCTGTATGATACGAGCGGAATAAAGTAATAAAGTAATAAAGGAATAAAGGAATAAAGGAATCAATATGAAAGTTACTGTATTCAGTCAGATATCAATTGATGGCAAGTTGACGATGGGCGAAGGCGCATCCAGCAAGCCGTTGTTTCAGAACTTTGATGATGATGATATGCGTTTTATCCATAAATTCCGCGGCGAAGTCGACGCAATCATGGTAGGGCGCAATACAATTGTTACTGATGATCCACAATTGACCAATCGCTATGAGTCGGGTCGTAACCCAATACGTATCATTCCCACCACCTCCTTAGATCTGCCTACTTCCGCCAGTATTTTCAAATCACCAGAGAAAACTATTATCGCAACTACCGAACAGGCTCGTGATCATGAAATGGTCAAACATATCCGTGCTTGTGGAAAGGAGGTGCTCTTTGTCGGTGCAAAGCATGTCGACTTTACACGACTTTTCCCTATGCTGGAGGCGCGCGGAATAAACCACATCATGGTTGAGGGCGGTGGCCACCTGAACTGGCAGGTATTCAATCTCGATCTGGTAGATGAAATTATACTCATGCAGGTGCCTATCATCATAGGTGGTGCGGCAACTGCAACGCTTGTTGACGGGGTGGGGTATCGGGATATCAACATGGCCAATTCGTTTACGCTGTATGCTTTAGAAGCACGCCCCCATTACAATCTCATGCACTTCAAGCGCGAATCGAACAATCGGAGCCCATACTGATGCAGGCGATAGGGGCTGTTATTTTTGATATGGATGGAGTTCTGGTTGACAGTGAGCCCCTTTATATGGAGCAGGAAAAGAGTTCCTGTTTGCGCTACGGCGTGACCCTTAATGAAAAAGATCTGTCACGTTTTTTGGGAACTACACAGCACTACATGTGGAGCACGATTAAAAATGAGTACGCGCTCACTGAATCCATCGACCACCTGATGGCACAGCATCAACAGCAATTAATGCGCTCAATCAGTTTTGAATCGTTTCAATCCATGCCTGGCGTGGAGGCGCTTCTCAATTTACTTGAGCATACCGGAGTGCCCTGTGCCGTAGCCTCTTCGTCTCCACGTAATTTGGTCGAGCTTATATTGAAGAAAACGAAATTGCGTCGATTTTTCAAAGAGGTTATTTGTGGTACTGATGTTAAAGAGAGTAAACCGAATCCGGAGATTTTTCTTACGGCGGCCAAGGGACTTGGAGTGTCACCTCGTGCATGTCTGGTTATTGAAGACTCCCATCACGGTGTTACCGCTGCGAAGGCCGCCCATATGTTTTGTATAGGTTTGCGTCATCCCAGCTCATTGCAGCAGGATCTGAGCGCTGCTGATCTGATCGCCAATAATCATTATGACATCAAGCAATGGTTTGCAGAAAAATAGTATGAAAAAACTCAACTTTTCCGAGCTGAACTGGATTAACACTCCTGAGAATTTCTCGATTACCGAAAATGAACTCGTCATCCATACGTCACCTGATACTGACTTTTGGCGGGGTACCTATTATGGTCTTGAATACAGTAATGCTCCGGGTATTGTGATGCGCAGCGAGGAACGTTTCTGGACGCTGAAATCTAAGGTCGCGTTTGAATCCAATATGTTTTTTGATCAGTGTGGAATGTTGATCTATATAGATGATAATAACTGGATGAAAAGCGGGATCGAATATCAGAGTAATGGCTATCAGCAGCTTTTTTCGGTGGTCACGAATAACGGGTTTTCGGATTGGGCAATGACCAATCTTGATCGTGTTACGCAGACTATGTACTACCGACTTAGTCGCAGGGGCAACGATTTTCTGCTCGAGCATTCCGCTGACGGAAAAATCTTTAATATGATGCGGATGTTTCATATGTTTCAAGCACATACCACGGTTCAATTCGGGTTCTTTGCGAGTAGCCCCGGTGACTCGTCATTTGCCGCACACTTTTCGGAAATAGAGTGGACAGAATGTCTGTGGGATGCGCATACCTCCTCCCGTTTCTAATTCAAAGAGTCGTGTGAGTAATGAAAAATCTATTCAGCCAAAACAGTCGCGCACTTTATGCGTGCTACGCCGCCATGGCATGTCTGGCCATGGCGCTTAACTTCCTACCGGTATACCTGACTTCATTCAGTGATACGTTCGGTGGAGCATCAGGGCTTACAGCTGAGCAACTTGGCAGAATTCCCGCTGTCATGTTTCTCAGTTTCATCGTTGCAATTCTGGTTACGGGGCCTTTGGCGGACCGTGGCAGCGCCATAGCTTTCATTCTCATCGGTCTGCTGATCACCATGGCCGGTTTGGGAGTAGTCGCCTGCTCTCCTTCCTACTACTTTCTGTTGTTCGCCGTTGCGGTTATGGGTTTTGGCGCCGGTGTACTGGACATGATCCTGAGCCCCATCGTGGCGGCCCTGCAGCCAGATCGGCGTAGCGCAGCCATGAACTGGTTGCATGCTTTTTTCTGCGTAGGTGCTGTGGGGGCAGTGCTGATCGCCAGTGTCGCGCTGAGGTGGGGTATTTCGTGGCGCATTGTTTCACTCGTAATGATGGCTGCGCCTTTATTTACTTTTTTGCTGTTTCTGCGTTTGACCTTGCCGCCCTTAATAGATGAAGACACGCAACGGGACTCGATGCCGGGGCTTATCCGGCAACCCTTTTTTATCGTTTGTCTGATCGCCATCTTTTTAGGTGGGGCAACCGAAACAGGGCTTTCACAATGGCTGCCTACCTACGTCGAACAAGGATTAGGGTACTCGAAAGAAGCTGGTGGCTTTACGCTGGCTGGATTTTCCGTCGGTATGGCACTCGGCCGAATGGTCGCTGCGGTCTTGCAAGAGCACGTCCCACCAGTTCCTCTGATGCTGGGGTGTTGCGCGGTTACTGCTGTTCTTTTCATACTAATCAGTTTTCCGCCTAGCTCTGTAATTGCAATAGCTGCTGCTATTGCCGCAGGATTTTCGGGAAGTTGCCTTTGGCCAACGATGCTAGCTGTTTCTGCTGATGCCTACCCCCAGGGAGGGGCGACAATGTTCTCTGTATTGACAGCGATCGGCAACGCGGGGTGTAGTATTGTCCCTTGGTTGGTGGGTGTCATCATAAATTATTCAGACATTCACATTGGATTGTTGGCGGTCATGGCTTGCCCGGTAGGGATGATGGTGTTGCTCGTATGGATGGCTCGTTGGTCACGTGGAAAGGCTGTGATTCCTCCTCCTTGACCAAGGTAATCTCCGAACAAGTCCCCAAATCTGATGAAATACGCCTGACCACCTGATCCGAGCTGCCCATTAGCCAGATGAGCTTTTCCGATTTCGAATATGCTGGCAAGCGCAAGCAGACACGCCGCGAACGCTTCCTCGCCGAGATGGATCAGGTCGTGCCCTGGACAGGTCTGCTGGACCTTATCGAGCCGTTCTACCCCAAGGCTGGCGGTGGCAGAAAACCTTATCCTCTGGAAACCATGCTGCGCATTCATCTGCTGCAAAACTGGTTCTCCCTGAGCGACCCGGCCATGGAAGAAGCGCTCTACGAAACCACGCCCATGCGCCAGTTTGCACGCCTGACTTTAAGCGCCCCGATACCTGAAGACACCACGATCATGAACTTCCAGCACCTGCTGGAAAAGCATC
>NZ_LJRO01000313.1:0-132018 GCF_001401155.1 Pseudomonas tremae | reverse complement strand
ACCAAGAACGAGGAAGGAAAACGTGATCCCGAGATGCATCAGACCAAGAAAGGTAACCAATATTTCTTTGGCATGAAGGCGCATATCGGCGCCGACGCCGAGTCGGGACTGGTTCATCATGTTCATGGCACTGCGGCCAATGTGGCCAATGTGGCCGATGTCACGCAGGTCGCCGAGCTGTTGCGCGGCGAAGAAAACGCGGTGTATGCAGACGCTGGATACATAGGTGTCGAGAAGCGTAAAGAGCATGAAAATCGTGAGGTCATCTGGCAAATCGCGGCGCGGCGCAGCACGTATTCCAGGTTCAATAAACGCAGCGTTCTCTACAAGGCCAAGCGCAAGATCGAGTACTGCAAAGCTCAGACACGCGTCAAGGTTGAGCATCCATTTCGTGTAATCAAGCGTCAGTTTGGCTACGTGAAAGTGCGCTTTCGTGGGCTGATGAAAAACACAGCTCAGCTGACCACGCTGTTCGCCCTGTCGAATCTGTGGATGGCTCGAAAACAGCTGATGGGTATGGGTGAGTTGCGCGTTTAACACGGAAAACCGGGCGAAAAAATGCCCTCAACGCACGCTGCATCATTCGATTTTCAGAAAATAACGCTGTTTGCCGAGTGAGTTTTCGACTTGCCGCTGACGCGCAGCAAGTTGATCGGAGCATCCCTAAGGGCGTTGTAATTCCACTAGCTCCCGGCACCATGTCCACCGCCTACTGGCAATCCCAACTCCC
The DNA here is from genome assembly GCF_001401155.1 of Pseudomonas tremae. Taxonomy (GTDB): domain Bacteria; phylum Pseudomonadota; class Gammaproteobacteria; order Pseudomonadales; family Pseudomonadaceae; genus Aquipseudomonas; species Aquipseudomonas tremae. The sequence continues at coordinate 131,288 of NZ_LJRO01000313.1, read as the reverse complement.
CACGCTCTGGAAAACCATCAGCAACCGTGGCCCTGGCAACTTCGAGCCCTCCCCTTGGCTGCCGATCCGCTGGAATCAGCATCAGGTCAAGGAGTTCGATGCTGCGCCGGTGCTTGGCTATCTGCATCGTCCGATCAAGGCCTCCATGCAGGATGAAAACGGCAAGCGTCTGAAGCCGGCCTTGCAAGCCAAAGCCTTGCAAGCCGCCTGGATTCAGGCGCTGGACACGCTGCCCGAAGGTCAGAAACCTGTGCGGGTGTTCTACGACAGCACCAACAACCCGGAAGCCGAAATCGCCCTGAACAACGCCCTGCACGACCTGAATAAAGACGGCCACGGTCTTGAACTGGGCAATGTCGAAGAGGGTTACGACATCGGTCGCCGTCTGGGTAATACCGGGGTAAGCGGTGCGCTGGTAGAGATCAACCTGGCGACCATCGCCAGCTACAAGGAAGGCGGCGTCAGTGCGGTGGTCTACGCAGGCACCGATGGTAGCCTGACCGTACAAATGGTCCGCCCGCCCGATGAAGCACGCAAGGCGAAAAACAGCCAGAACCGTGGCGCAGACCCGTTCACCTTCGGCTCGCCAACCGGCGGGGCACCTGCAGAGTGAGCTATCCCGTCTGTCTGGGCGACACCACCCCACCCGAAAGCTGAACGGCATCCCGGTGGTGCTGCACGGCCATCGACTGGCGTGCGGCTGTCAGGGTGTGGCCAGCCATGCCATGAATGTGCAAGTGGTCTAGAAATTTGTGATCAGGTCATGCAACGGAAGCACAGGAAAACGATATGGAGTTGCGTGAGATAAGCTCGGTGACGCGCTGGGGTATCGTAGGAGTTTTGGGCACTGTACTTTTGACTTTTAGTGGTCACTGGTGGGGAAAGGCCATTGCCGGCGAAAGAAACGAGCTAGCTAACTATAAGACCCAAGCCATTCGTCAAAGTGAAGAAAAACAGTCTATACAAAAACGGACTTATTCATTAGAGATACGCGGGATCGGGATTGGAATACATCAAGACTACCAATCAACCATTTGGGAGTTCATCAAAAAGAAAAACAACAATTTCTCATCAATATATTCGCAAAATCCAAATGATTATAAAGCTTCACTTTCGTCTCGAGAGAGCTCAAGCGGAATTAAAATACGTGTTGCTTTTCAGCACTCAGCAGGTGAATCGGTAGCGTATTGGCCAGTTCCAGTATTCGCTCTAGGACCACCCAACCCATACAAAAAACCTTATCGAGCCGCAAACCTTATCAACTCCGGTCGTAATAAAGCGACCCTAGGAGTAACTCAACTCCTCTGGCAAGACGATGAAAGTACGACCCACGCACAAGCCATGATCGAAAGAATGTTTCTGTTTTTCGAAGATAACCCTAAGGTTCCGCAGGCGTTGATAGCTAGTCAAGACGGAGATATCACACGAGATATTTATCGTAAAAGTGGTACTCCCGGACTACCCAAAAATGCTCAGGTAGTCCCCACTGTATTCGAGAGCATGACAGGACTACTGGTCACCCGATCCGACAGGGTAGATATTTATATTCGCCCCTATGCGACAACCGAGCCAGAGGACAACCAGAACAAAGATACCGACCTAGGAAAACTTTGGGCTTTCTACTGGGATCGGGACAAGGCATTTATGGACTGGTACAGAACTACCGAGAAAGCCAAGGGCGTTGAAACCCCATATGCCCCCGGCACCATGTCCACCGCCTACTGGCAGTCCCAACTTCCCACGCTCTGGAAAACCATCAGCAACCGTGGCCCTGGCAACTTCGAGCCCTCCCCTTGGCTGCCGATTCGTTGGAATCAGCATCAGGTCAAGGAGTTCGATGCTGCGCCGGTGCTTGGCTATCTGCATCGTCCGATCAAGGCCTCCATGCAGGATGAAAACGGCAAACGCCTGAAGCCTGCCTTGCAAACCAAAGCGCTGCAAGCCGCCTGGACACAGGCGCTGGACACTCTGCCAGAAGGGCAAAAACCTGTGCGGGTGTTCTACGACAGCACCAACAACCCGGAAACCGAAATCGCCCTGAACAACGCCCTGCACGACCTGAACAAGGACGGCCACGGTCTCGAACTGGGCAATGTCGAAGAGGGTTACGACATCGGTCGCCGTCTGGGTAATACCGGGGTCAGCGGTGCGCTGGTAGAGATCAACCTGGCAACCATCGCCAGCTACAAGGACGGCGGCGTCAGTGCTGTGGTCTACGCGGGTACAGATGGCAGCCTGACCGTACAAATGGTCCGCCCGCCCGATGAAGCCCGCAAGGCCAAGAACAGCCAGAACCGTGGCGCAGTCCCGTTCACCTTCGGCTCACCTTAGATATCACCGCACTCTCAATCGGAACAAGGAAGAAATATGTACACGCGTTTTTGTAAGGCCGTTGTAGGTATGCATTTAGTCGCCGGGATTGTTCTGTTAGCGGGCTGTACGCAAGAGTCAGTATCCCCGTGTGACGAGCTGATTGGTGACTACGCTACAAAGCCTAAGAGTCAGCCGAAGATTCGTATCGAGAAAAGCGACGAGAAATTCTTGCTCACGAATAGCGAATCCGGCACCCAGGTCAGCGAAGCACTCACGCCGTTACCCACCGCCGAAATAGTGGAAATATTTGAAGGCAGGATAGTCCCGCCTCGCTGTATTCTCACCGCTGATGGCATCAAGATAATGAAGCTTCCCGCAGGCAGCGGCATTAATCCCACAGAGGACCCCGATCGGAAACTTTCGCAGTATCCAGAGCCTACTCCCTTCCTAATGGGCATATCTGCGGGAGTCGCGGCTGTATTGGGTCTTTACCCTGTACCTCATCAAGAAAAACTCAAGGATATCGACGAGGACGATGAGGAAGACGACGGTTACATTTACAGTAAATAGCGCACAGCTCGTGCCGGTATGCCGAAAGGTATGTTCGTAACCAACAGCTGACGAAACACCCGAGCGTCGATGTCGAAAATATTCATGGAGCAAAAATGAATACAGTCTGCAAAGGAAGCGCTGGGCGTCACGCTCTGCTTAGCATTATGGGTTTAGTTGTATGGCTGCCTATTATTTCTATCGCATTGCTGTTCGGTGCGGTGCGCCTGGCCACAGGGTTGGGTGAAGGGATACTGGTAGTTGCCGCTACACTCGGTTTACTAATGAATGCAGAGGTCGTCGCGACCCTTATTTTCTTCATCTACGCATGCTGTGCAAAACCATGGCGATTTTCAAAAAAATGGCGACTCAGCTTTCATATCCATGCGCTAGCCGGAGGTATGACGACACTTTTAATTGTCGCCTTGGAAATAGCCTTTTCCTGACCCGGCCACCTAAAGAAAAGCCCCGACTCTCACGAGCCAGGGCTTTGGATTTGCCAGAAAAGCTGTCGACAATTACTCCTGAACCACCCGCACAATCCGTTGCGGCAACGGGATTTCGATGCCTGCGTCCTTCAGGCGGTCACGTGCTTCGATGTTAAACATCGACGTCACGTCGCCCATGTCGCCCGTGGTGGTCCATACGCGCAGCGATAGCGTGATCGCGTTCTCGCCCAGTGCAGCGACCACAGCCTGCGGGGCCGGATCCTTGAGTACGCGGGGGTCGTCGGCCATGTCCAGCAGGACCTGCAGTGCTTTCCTCAAATCCGCATCGTGGCTGACGCCGATATCGAAGGTGATCTTGCGGGTCGGCTGACGATTGGTGTTGGTGATGATGCCGTTCGACAGGTTGCCGTTGGGAATGATCACGGTACGGTTGTCGCCGGTACGCAGGACGGTGTGGAAGATCTGGATGTTGTCGACGGTTCCCGATACGCCCTGAGCTTCGATCCAGTCGCCGATGCGAAATGGACGGAACAGTAGAATCAGCACGCCGCCTGCAAAGTTCGCCAGGCTGCCCTGCAACGCCAGACCGATGGCCAGGCCAGCGGCACCGATAGCGGCCACGAACGAGGTGGTTTCGACGCCGATCATTGACGCGACACTGACCACCAGCAAAATTTTCAGGATGATGTTCGCCAGGTTGCTGACGAAGCCCTGCAGGGCCAGATCAGCGTGGCGCAATGCCAACAAGGCACCAAGCTTGCCGGTCAACCGGTTGATCAGCCACCAGCCCAGACACAGTGTTACCAGAGCCAGCAGCAAACGGCTGCCGTATTCCATGATCATCGGAATCCACGCCTGCGACGCTTGCCACAGATGACCGACTTCAGCATTCAAATCCATCGTTACCCCCATTATCCGTTACGAACCAACATCAAATCGCGCCCACGGCGATTCGGACCGACCGGGAAACGCAAGGGTTCCCCGCAGCCCATTACTTATGTTCAGTCACGGAAGTTGTTGAATTGCAAAGGCATGCCCGAATCGTAGGCACGCAAGACGGCAATGGCTTCTTGCAGGTCGTCGCGTTTTTTGCCGGTCACACGGACTTGTTCGCCTTGAATGGCGGCCTGCACCTTGAGCTTGGCTTCCTTGATATGGGCGACGATTTTTTTCGCCAGTTCTTTGTCGATGCCTTCGCGCAACGTGGCTTCCTGTTTCATCAGTTTGCCGGACGCATAGGCGTCTTTGACTTCAAGGCACTTCGCGTCGACCTTGCGCTTGACCAGCGCCAGCTTGAGGATTTCGATCATCGCTTCCAGCTGGAAATCGGCTTCGGCGGTCAGCGTGACGGTCAGTTCCTTGAACTCGAACGTGCCTTTGCCTTTGAGGTCATAGCGACGGTCCAGCTCTTTGATGGCGTTGTCGACGGCATTCGTGACTTCGTGTTTATCCAGTTCGGACACTACGTCGAACGAGGGCATGTATGTTCTCCAGGTAAACGGCGTGCGCACAACAATCACGCACGCATGACTTGACGGTATGAAAGAACGCTCATTATAACGAGACTTTCCCTGCGTTCACTGTGAGCCTTGCATGCACATCCCTGTTTTCATGTTCAGCAGACCGTCTCAGCCCCTGATTGTGCCGTCCTGATGGCCGTGACCTGGCATATCCTTGGCGCAGGCAGTCTGGGCAGCCTGTGGGCAGCGCGACTGACGCGGGCAGGCCTGTCGGTGCGCCTGATACTGCGTGATGAGGCGAGACTGGACGTCTATCAGGCTGCTGGCAGCTGCGTGACGCTGATCGAAGGCGACGTGGCCCAGGCTTACCCGGTCGAGGCGCAGACTGCCACGCACCGCGAGCCTGTCGAGCGTCTGCTGGTCGCCTGCAAGGCCTATGACGCTGAACAAGCCGTCGCACAGCTGGCTTCACGCCTGACGCCTTATGCCGAAGTGATCCTGCTGCAAAACGGGCTGGGCAGTCAGGACGCGGTTGCTGCGCGGGTTCCCCATGCGCGCTGCATTTTTGCCTCGAGCACCGAAGGCGCATTCATGGAATCGGACTGGCGCGTCAGGTTCGCCGGGCACGGTTTTACCTGGCTGGGCGATGTGTCGAACCCGGCTGCGCCGGCACTTCTCCAAGACATACGCGCCAGCGGCATTGCTCACGAATGGACGCCAGACATTCTCACCCGCCTGTGGCGCAAGCTGGCGCTCAATTGCGCCGTCAACCCGCTGACAGTTTTGCACGCATGCCGTAATGGCGGCCTGCTGGAGCACGGTTGCGAGGTCATGACACTCTGCGCCGAGCTGGCCAAACTGCTGGAATGCTGCGGCCAGCCAGCCGCGGCGCAAGGGCTGCACGATGAGGTGCTGCGCGTCATCCACGCGACAGCCGCCAACTACTCGTCCATGTATCAGGATGTCGCTCATGGGCGACGAACCGAAATCAGCTATCTGTCGGGATACGCCTGTGCGGCGGCCGCTCGCCATCACTGCCCGGCACCTCACCTGCAGCAATTGCAGACGCGTCTGACAACCCATCTGGCAAGCAAGGGTTTGCGTACCGACTAGCCCGCGCTACCCTGCTCGCACCACCCGTCAATGCGACCTGCCCCATGCCTTTGCGCCAACGCCTGGAAAACCTGCCAGTAGGTCAGAAACTGCTGGCAGCTCTGCTGATCCTGATGACCACTGTGCTGCTGGTTGCCAACCTGACCTTCATCAGCGCCGCCTATTACATCTCTCAGGAAGCGATGGCTCCGCAGGCCTTGCAGACCATTGGCCGACTGATCAGCAGCGCCAACCTCAACGAGCGGGCCCTGTACTCGCCCAACGAGGCGCGCGCGCTGCTCAAGGAGCTGAGAAGCTACGGGCCTTTACGCGCTGCAGCGCTGTACGACAATGACGGCGAGCGGCTCGAACAGATGCATCAGGGTGAAAGCCTTGAGCTGCCGAAGCACTTCAACGACCTGGAAAGCTGGCGCCTGACCGAGTTTCGTAGCACGCAGGTCATCACTGTGCCCAAGGGCGACGAGCCGCCGGGGCATCTGTTGCTGGTCGCCAGCAGCGAGCTGCCACCTGCGTTCTACACCGGTACGCTGACTGCCAGCCTGGCCATTCTGGTGTTCAGCGTGTTGCTCTGGCTGGTGGTGGCACGGCAGATACGGCGCCTGATCACCGAGCCTATCGACCAACTGGAAGAGCTGTCGCGGCGCGTCACCCGTGAAGAAAACTACGCTTTGCGCGCAGCGCCCGGCAACGAGGATGAAATCGGCAGTCTGGCTGAAGCGTTCAATACCATGTTGTCGCGTATCGAGGCGCGTGAGCAGCAACTCAAGCGCGCCCGTGACGACTCTCAGGAAGCCTACGATCAGGCCCAAGGGCTGGCCGAGGAAACCCGTCACACCAATCGCAAGCTGGAGCTGGAAGTTCAGGTGCGCAGCAAGATCGAGAAAAAGCTCACCGGCTTCCAGAACTACCTCAACAGCATCATCGACTCGATGCCCTCGGCCATGATCGCGCTGGATGAGCAGCTTTACGTGACCCAGTGGAATCAGGAAGCCACGGCGCTGTCCGGCACTACGCTGGACGAGGCGCTAAACCAGCCGATCTTCTTGGCCTTCGAGCCGATGCGCGCTTTTCTGCCGCAGATCAAGCACACCGTCGAGCGGCACAGCGTGACCAAGATCGAGCGGGTCACCTGGATCAAGAATGAAGAGGCGCGCCACTACGCGTTGACGTTCTACCCGCTGACCGGTGATGCCGGGCGTGGGGTGGTGATCCGCATCGATGACATCACCCAGCGTATTTCGCTGGAAGAAATGATGGTGCAGTCGGAAAAGATGCTGTCCGTCGGCGGTCTGGCGGCGGGCATGGCACATGAGATCAACAACCCGCTGGGCGCCATCCTGCATAACGTACAGAACATCCGCCGGCGCCTGTCCCCGGAATTGCCGAAGAACATCGAGCAGGCCGAAGCGGACGGCATTGACCTGACAGTAGTCAATCATTATCTCGAAAGCCGTGAAGTGCCGAAGCTGCTCGATGGCATCCAGCAAGCCGGTGCCAGGGCGGCGAAGATCGTCAGTCACATGCTCAATTTCAGTCGTCTGAGCAGCCGTCAGCTGTCGCCCTGCGACCTGCCGGGGCTGATCGACCAGGCGGTGGAAATTGCCAGCAACGACTTCGACCTGACCATCGGTTTCGACTTCAAGGGCCAGCACATCATCCGCCAGTTCGACAAGAACCTGGGGCCGGTGCCGTGTATCGCCAACGAGCTGGAACAGGTACTGCTGAACCTGCTGAAAAACGCTGCCCAGGCCATTCACCAGCGACCGGAAAGCGAAGAGCCGGGGCGTATTATCCTGCGCACCCGCCTCAACCCGCCCTGGGCCGAAATTCAGGTTGAAGACAACGGCATCGGCATGTCGGAAAACGTTCGCAAACGCACATTCGAGCCGTTTTTCACCACCAAGGAAATTGGCCAGGGCACCGGACTGGGTCTGTCGGTGTCGTACTTCATCATCACCAACAATCACAAGGGTCAGATGGAGGTGCAGTCCTCCCTCGGCATGGGCACCTGCTTTACGCTGCGTTTGCCGCTGATAGCCAATCAGACAAACGTTCAGCAGCAGGTTATTTCGAAGTCTTGATCAGGAGCCACATCAATGGGCTTTCGTTTGTCGAAAATCTACACACGTACCGGCGACACCGGTGAAACCGGGCTTGGCGACGGTCGCCGGGTGTCCAAGGACCACCCGCGCGTCGAGGCCATCGGTGAAGTCGATACGCTCAACAGCCAGCTCGGCCTGTTGCTGGCGGGGCTGATCGATGAAGCTCAGCGTGTTCCGGCGCTCAATGAAGTGATTGAAGTGCTTGCGCCCTGCCAGCACCGCCTGTTCGATCTGGGCGGCGAGTTGGCGATGCCGACTTACAAGGCCCTGAACAGCGCAGAAGTTGACCGGCTGGAAGCGGCGATTGATGTGTGGAATGAAGAATTGGGCCCGCTGGAAAACTTTATTCTGCCCGGTGGCTCAACGCTGATCGCCCAAGCGCACATCTGCCGCAGCCTGGCGCGCAGTGCCGAGCGCCGTTGCCAGCATCTGAATGCGGTAGAACCACTTGAGGGCGCCGGGCTGGCGTACATCAACAGGCTGTCGGACCTGCTATTCGTGGCAGCGCGCCTGATCGCCAGAAGACAAGGTATCGCAGAGATACTGTGGCAGCCTGCACCCAAGCCGGTCTGAGTGGCGCCACGAGGCTTATCGTTCGATGCTCCACGTGGCAAGGCCTTTCATGATGCTCTGCGTCTGCTGTTGGGTGTGCGTTGCGGCGCATATTTGCGGCGCGGAGCGTCACCCACGGCACTCCCGCGCTGGAGCGTGAGGAACGATAGGTGTCTGGACCGGAACACCTATCGTGCCCACGCTCCGCGTGGGCACGCCGTTCTGGGCGCTCTGCGTCCTCTTCTGAGAATCAGAGGATCTCGTCAGGCCAGAACGCGCGGATTCCTGCCACGCCCTGTGCGCCGCTTTCCCAAGCCTGCTTCAGCTCCGCAGGGCCGACACCGCCCAGCAGAAAGACCGGCTTGTTGAAGCCTGCGATCAAGCGGGTCGCCTGATCCCAGCCCAGTGGCTGTGCATCTGGATGGGTCAGGGTTGGCTGAACCGGTGACAAGGTGACGAAGTCCACGCCCATCTGTTCGGCCAAGGCCAACTCTTCGGCGTCATGACAGGACGCCGCCAGCCAGCGGTTCTCGGGGAACGGACGGCCACGGCTGGCATATTTACGCAGCTGCTCCGACGTGAGGTGCCAGCCAGCGGAAGGAAAGTCGCCCAGCCACTCCAGAGGGCCTTTGAGCATGAGTTGCGCCTTGCCCGCACATAAGCCTGCCGCATCAACCGCCAGATCGCGATATTTCGGGTCATAACCACCTGGCGCTCGCAACTGGACCAGCTTGATACCGCCCGCTATAGCCTTTTGCATGCCGCGCAGCAGTTCGATGTTGTCCAGACCTTCAGGCGTGATCAGATACTCGCCGGGCAAACAGGCTGCCGCCACGATGGGCTGGTTGGCTGCCGGAAACTCGTAGTCCGGCAGCTCACGCGAGGTCGCCCAGACCAGCGGCTGCCCTTCGACACCCTGCGGCTCGCCAGTGAATGCCGACACTTCCCAGACATCCAGCAACACCTGCTTGTCAGGGTAATCGTGGCTGACCTTGATCAGCGGACGCGCTGACGTCACGGCAATGCCCAGCTCTTCCTGCAGTTCACGTGCAAGCGCCGCCTCGACGGTCTCGCCCGCCTCGACCTTGCCGCCTGGGAACTCCCAGAGGCTGCCTTGATGCTGACTGTCGGCGCGTCGGGCGATCAAAACTTTGCCGTCAGCGCCACGAATGACGGCGGCGGCCACATGAACTCGTTTCACGATCAGGACTCCTCCAGACCGGCCTGCTGCCAGCGTTTGAAGGCAGGCCATTGGTAGATGGTTTCGATATAGGCCAGCGCATCAGCCGGCAACTCGACGTGATAGCTGCGCAAGCGAATCGCCACGGGCGCAAAGAACGCGTCGGCGATGCTCGGTTTACCGAACAGAAACGGTCCGCTTTCGGCTGAAGCGGCCCGGCACTCGGCCCACAGCCCGATCATGCGATCAATGTCGTGCTGAGTGTCGACCGGAATCACCTCCAGCGCCTGGTCCTGACGCAGGTCCATAGGCATATTCGAGCGCAGGCTGGCAAAACCGCTGTGCATCTGCGCACAGGCCGAGCGAGCCTGGGCGCGAGCGGCGATGTCGCGTGGCCACAGGTCGGCGTCTGGGAAGCGCTCCACCAGGTATTCACAGATGGCCAGCGAATCAATGATGATGCCGTGCTCGCACTGCAACGCGGGCACTTTGCCGGTTGGCGAATACTTGAGAATGTTGTCGCGGGTGTCAGGCTGGTTCAGGCGAATGACCTGATCGGTGAACGGCGCACCGGTCATCTCCAGCACAAGCCAAGGGCGCAGCGACCAGGAAGAATAGCGTTTGTCGCCGATAATCAGATGCAGGCTAATGGTCAAGCTCCTTTGAGTTCAGCGAAGGAAGCCCGGCGCAACGGCAAGATGACTGCGCGCCGGACAGTGGATCAGGTGCGATATTCAGCGTTGATCTTCACATATTCGTGCGAAAGGTCAGTGGTCCAGATGGTTTCGCTGCAATCGCCACGGCCCAGCTCGATACGGATAGTAATCTCCTCTTCGGCCATGACCGCAGAGCCCTGTTCTTCAGTGTAGGTGGTGGCGCGACAGCCCTGGCTGGCGATGCATACGCCACTTAGGAACACGTCGATCTTGCTCACGTCGAGGTCAGGCACACCTGCACGACCGACCGCCGCCAGGATACGACCCCAGTTGGGGTCCGATGCGAACAGCGCAGTCTTGATCAGTGGCGAATGAGCGACCGCGTAACCGACGTCCAGGCATTCCTGATGATTGCCACCGCCATTGACTTCGACAGTGACGAATTTGGTCGCGCCTTCGCCGTCGCGCACGATGGCCTGAGCCACGTCCATGCACACATCGAACACGGCTTTTTTCAACGCTTCGAACAACGGCCCCTTGGTTTCAGTGATCTCGGGCAGGTCGGCCTGACCGGTAGCGATCAGCATGCAGCAGTCATTGGTCGACGTATCACCGTCGATGGTGATGCGGTTAAACGACTTGTTGGCGCCGTCACGAATCAGGTCCTGCAACACGCTTTGCGACACTTTGGCATCGGTGGCAATGTAGCCGAGCATGGTTGCCATGTTCGGACGAATCATGCCTGCGCCCTTGCTGATGCCGGTCACGGTGATGGTCACGCCATCGTGAGTGAACTGACGGCTTGCACCCTTGGGCAGCGTGTCGGTGGTCATGATGCCTGTGGCGGCGGCGGCCCAGTTATCCACCGACAGATCATCGAGCGCGGCTTGCAGCGCGCCTTCAATCTTTTCCACAGGCAGAGGCTCGCCGATCACACCCGTCGAGTATGGCAGCACCGCCGACGCATCAACGCCGGTCAACTGCGCCAGCGCCTCACAGGTACGGCGTGCGGCCACCAGACCAGGCTCACCGGTGCCAGCGTTGGCGTTACCGGTATTGGTCAACAGGTAGCGCACGCTGCCCTGCACGCGCTGTCTGGCCAGAATGACCGGCGCGGCGCAGAACGCATTCAGGGTGAAGACACCGGCAACGCTGGAGCCTTCGGCACAGCGCATGACCACGACGTCCTTGCGCCCCGGACGCTTGATGCCGGCAGAAGAAATGCCGAGTTCAAAACCGGGAACCGGGTGCAACGCAGGCAAAGGACCAAGACCAACAGCCATCGGGGTGCTCCTCATGGAGTGTGGCGCCGTCCACAGTGGTACGGCTATCAATGAAAAAACGCCGCGACGGGCAAGCCGGTCGCGGCGCAGGTATTACACAGTCAAAGGCTTAGTTGATCTGGCCGTGACAGTGCTTGAATTTCTTGCCAGAGCCACACCAGCACAGCTCGTTACGACCCAGTTTCTGATCGTTGCGCACAGGCTCGGAAACAACAGCTACTGGCGCTTCGCCGCCTTCTTCGTCCAGGAGCGGCTGATCGATACCCGGCGCAGGCGCGTGCTCGAACTGCATGCGACTGGCCAGCTCTTCGGCTTCGCGACGCTGGCGTGCCTCTTCTTCCTCTGGATCTTCGCGACGGACCTGAACGTGCGAAAGCACACGGATAGTGTCGCGCTTGATCGAGTCCAGCAATTCCTGGAACAGGGTGAAGGACTCGCGCTTGTATTCCTGCTTCGGATTCTTCTGAGCGTAGCCACGCAGGTGAATACCGTGACGCAAGTGGTCCATGGTCGACAGGTGATCTTTCCACAGGTCGTCCAGCACACGCAGGAGGATCTGCTTCTCGAAAGAGCGCAGGGCTTCGGCGCTGGCCTGATCTTCCTTCTCGTTATAAGCCACCAGCAACTGCGCCATGATCTTCTCGCGCAGGCTGTCTTCGTGCAGGTTGTCGTCTTCGTCCAGCCACTGCTGAATCGGCAGTTGCACGGCGAAGTCGGTGTTCAGGGAAGCTTCCAGGCCAGCGACGTTCCACTGCTCTGGCAGGGACTGGGGCGGAATGTGCTGACTGATGAGGTTGTTGAGGACTTCCTCGCGGAAGTCGGCAATGGTCTCACCGATGTTTTCAGCGGCCAGCAACGTGTTGCGCATGTGATAGATCACTTTGCGCTGCTCGTTGGCCACGTCATCGAATTCGAGCAGTTGCTTGCGGATGTCGAAGTTGCGACCTTCCACCTTGCGCTGCGCTTTTTCGATAGCGTTGGTCACCATGCGATGTTCAATGGCCTCGCCGGACTGCATGCCCAGCGCCTTCATGAAGTTCTTCACCCGGTCAGACGCAAAGATGCGCATCAGGCTGTCTTCAAGCGACAGGTAGAAACGGCTGGAACCGGTGTCACCCTGACGACCGGCGCGACCGCGCAGCTGGTTGTCGATACGGCGCGATTCGTGACGCTCGGAAGCGATAACGTGCAGGCCGCCAGCTTCGATGACCTGCTGGTGGCGCTTCTGCCAGTCAGCTTTGATCTGCGCGATCTGCTCAGGGGTCGGGTCTTCCAGGTTGGCAACTTCAACTTCCCAGTTGCCGCCCAACAGGATGTCAGTACCACGACCAGCCATGTTGGTGGCGATGGTTAGCGCACCCGGACGACCGGCCTGGGCAATGATCTCAGCTTCTTTTTCGTGGAACTTGGCGTTCAGAACCTTGTGTTCGATACCTTCCTGGTTGAGCAGACTGGACATGTGCTCGGAAGTTTCGATGGTCGCTGTACCCACCAGAACTGGACGGTTTTCCGCCAGGCAAGCCTTGATGTCGGTCACGATGGCTGCGTACTTCTCTTCCGCAGTCAGGTAAACGAGGTCGTTGAAGTCCTTGCGCGCCAAAGGCTTGTTCGGCGGAATGACCATCACAGCCAGGTTGTAGATCTGGTGGAATTCGAACGCTTCGGTGTCGGCTGTACCGGTCATGCCGGACAGCTTGTTGTACAGACGGAAGTAGTTCTGGAAAGTGGTCGACGCCAGGGTCTGGCTCTCGGCCTGAATATTCAGGCCTTCCTTGGCTTCGATGGCCTGGTGCAGGCCTTCGGACAAACGACGGCCCGGCATGGTGCGACCAGTGTGTTCGTCAACCAGCAAAACCTGACCGTCCGAGACGATGTACTCGACGTTGCGGTTGAACAGCTTGTGCGCACGCAGGCCGGCATAGACGTGAGTCAGCAGGCCAAGGTTATGCGCCGAATACAGGCTCTCGCCTTCAGCCAGCAGGCCGACTTCGGTGAGCATCTCTTCGATGAACTGGTGACCGGCTTCGTTCAGTTCGACCTGACGGGTCTTCTCGTCAACGGTGAAGTGGCCCGGTTTGGTGACCTCGCCTTCCACTTCCTCGATGTGCTGCTCGAGCTTGGGGATCAGGCGGTTGATTTCGGTGTACAGCTTGGAGCTGTCTTCGGCCTGACCGGAAATGATCAGCGGCGTACGCGCTTCGTCGATCAGAATCGAGTCGACTTCGTCGATTACGGCAAAGTTGAGTTCGCGCTGGAACTTGTCGTCCATGCTGAACGCCATGTTGTCGCGCAGGTAATCGAAGCCGTATTCGTTGTTGGTGCCATAGGTGATGTCGGCAGCGTAGGCGGCGCGCTTCTCTTCCGGTGGCTGGAATGGCGTGACGATACCTACGGTCAGACCGAGGAATTCGTACAGCGGACGCATCCAGTTGGCATCGCGACGAGCCAGGTAGTCGTTCACGGTTACCACGTGGACGCCCTTGCCGGACAAGGCGTTGAGGTACACGGCCAGGGTGCCGACGAGGGTTTTACCTTCACCGGTACGCATTTCCGCGATCTGGCCTTCGTGCAAGGTCATGCCGCCGATCAACTGAACGTCGAAGTGGCGCATGCCCATCACACGCTTGCCCGCTTCACGAGCAACGGCGAACGCTTCCGGCAGCAATTGATCGAGCGTCTCGCCTTTGGCTATGCGGGCCTTGAACTCTTCGGTCTTGGCGCGCAGTTGCTCGTCCGAAAGGGCCACCATTTGCTCTTCGAAGGCATTGACGATCTGTACCGTCTTGAGCATGCGTTTGACTTCACGCTCGTTCTTGCTTCCAAAAAGTTTTTTCAACAAAGGCGCAAACATATCGACAGGATCTTCCACACATAGGAATGGAGGGCGGCCCCGTGAGTCGCCCGTGCAGCCCAGATGGCCGCATGCGAACGAGCATTCTACCCGGAAACGATGGTGAGGAAAGTGGCGTTATTCCACGATGCTGGCACAGCGCTGTGACGGGGCAGTTTTACAATGGGGCCATTTTCAAGCACTTCAACCCGCAATTCGGGGAAGTTACTCATTGATTTGCATATGAAAGCACGGAAATGCCTTCAAAAGCAGCCGCCAGAATGCTTTCTGTTAACATGTTCATCTTGTTACTCAGGCAATCCCTCATGGCCTTTCGTCCTCTGAATGCCCGCCCACCTGCCGTTTTGCTGCGTGAAGCCAAGCCGCTCAAGGCCATCTTTCGTCACGCAGAACGCCTCAGCCATCTGCAGCGCTTGCTCGAAAGTCAGCTTCAGCCTGCGGCGCGGGAGCATTGTCACGTGGCCTCATGGCGGGAAGGTTCCTTGTTGCTGATCGTGACGGACGGTCATTGGGCGACGCGCTTGCGCTATCAGCAGAAACGCCTGCATCGGCAACTGATTGCCTTTGACGAGTTCATCAACCTGACTCGCATTGTCTTCAAGGTTCAACCGCCAGAAGCGCCACGCGGCGCTGCCACGCACACCATCGACCTGTCGATGGTCGCGGCTGAAAACATTCAGGCCACTGCCGACAACATCACCGACCCCAAGCTGCGGGCAGCACTCGAGCGGCTGGCCAGCCACGCCCGAGACAAGAAAAAGCCCTGAGCGCACTGAAAGAACCGGTTGTCAGCCTGACGTTTTCGGAAAAAAACCCATAAAAAAAGGCCACCCGAAGGCAGCCTTTAAAATACAAAAGGAAAGAGAGTAAAGCTTCCTTACACGGCCGCTACAGGGCGCATGTAAGAAATAGGTACAGTACTGGCATCCTCGAAGGTCACCACTTCCCAGGCGTCTTTCTGCTCGATCAACGTGCGCAAAAGACGATTGTTCAGTGCATGCCCCGACTTGAAGCCCCGGAACTCCCCGATCAGGCTATTGCCGAGCAGGTAGAGGTCACCGATGGCGTCCAGGATTTTGTGTTTGACGAATTCGTCCTCGTACCGCAGGCCGTCTTCGTTCAATACGCCGTCCTTGTCGACCACAATGGCGTTTTCCACGCTGCCGCCGAGTGCGAGATTGTGCTTGCGCAGGTACTCGATATCACTCATGAACCCGAAGGTCCTGGCACGGCTGACTTCCTTCACGAAGGAAGTGCTGGAAAAGTCCACGCTTGCACTTTGAGTGCGGTCGCGGAAGACGGGGTGATCGAAATCGATCTCGAAACTGACCTTGAACCCTTCGAAAGGCACGAAAGTAGCGCGTTTACCGCCCTCCTCCACTGAGACTTCACGCAGGATCCGGATGAATTTCTTCGGCGCGTCCTGTTCTTCCAGGCCTGCCGATTGAA
The DNA here is from genome assembly GCF_001401155.1 of Pseudomonas tremae. Lineage (GTDB taxonomy): Bacteria > Pseudomonadota > Gammaproteobacteria > Pseudomonadales > Pseudomonadaceae > Aquipseudomonas > Aquipseudomonas tremae. The sequence goes on along the minus strand of NZ_LJRO01000313.1, from coordinate 115,331 downwards.
TCAGGAATACGAAGGGGCCTGCGCTGCCGTCCATGATCGGGACTTCGGAGGCAGAGAGCTCGACGTAGGCGTTATCGATGCCAAGGCCAGCCATGGCCGAGAGCAAGTGTTCCACCGTGTCAACTTTGACATCACCATTGACCAGTGTGGTCGACAACGTGGTGTCACCGACATTTTCCGCACGTGCAGGTATCTGCACGACCGGATCAAGGTCAGCTCGGCAAAACACAATGCCGGTATTCACAGGTGCGGGCTTGAGGGTCAGGTAAACCTTCTCCCCGGAGTGCAGGCCTACACCTGTGGCACGGATAATATTTTTCAGGGTGCGTTGTTTAATCATGGCATGGGCCGCTTCAGCGCAAGTTGCGAACTGGTATCAACAAAGGCTGGCGATGATAGCAGACCATGCCTTTGCTGAACACCAATCACCCTAATACCCCTGATACATTTCATCAATCGGCCTGACGACGCAGGAAAGCCGGGATGTCCAGGTAATCGAGATCGTCGTTAGGATTCATCTTCGCGGCTGCGGTTGCGCCTGCGTGTGCCTGATTGCGCATCACGGTAGGACGGTCCAGATCACGATAATTGACCGATGGAGCTTCCTGACGGGCAGCTTGCTGGGCAGGCGCCTGCTGGGTGGTCTGCATCGTGTTGTCGATCACCTTGACTGGCTTCTCGATTTTCGCGCCCAGGCCGGTAGCAACCACAGTCACGTGCAACTCGTCACGCATGTCCGGATCGATAACGGTACCGACCTTGACCATCGCGTGCTCGGAAGCGAACGCTTCGATGATGCTGCCCACGTCGGAGTACTCACCCAGAGACAGGTCAGGACCGGCAGTGATGTTGACCAGGATGCCGCGAGCGCCCTGCAGGTTGACGTCTTCGAGCAGCGGGTTGCGGATGGCTGCCTCAGTCGCTTCACGTGCACGGTTAGGACCGCTGGCGCAGCCAGTGCCCATCATCGCCATACCCATTTCGCTCATCACGGTGCGAACGTCGGCGAAGTCGACGTTGATCATGCCCGGACGCTTGATGATGTCGGAGATACCGCGAACGGCACCGGCCAGTACATCGTCAGCCTTGGCGAAAGCCGACAGCAGGCTGGCGTCCTTACCGAGGATGGTCAGCAGCTTCTCGTTGGGAATGGTGATCAACGAGTCGACGCTTTCGGACAGCATGCGGATGCCTTCATCGGCGATCTGCATACGCTTGCGACCTTCGAACGGGAACGGACGGGTCACGACTGCGACCGTCAGAATGCCCATTTCCTTGGCCACTTCGGCAATGATCGGTGCTGCACCGGTACCGGTACCGCCGCCCATGCCAGTGGTGATGAAAACCATGTTGGTGCCCTGCAGGACTTCTGCAATGCGCTCACGGTCTTCCATGGCGGCCTGACGACCGACTTCAGGGTTGGCGCCAGCGCCAAGACCTTTGGTCACGCCTGTACCGAGTTGCAGGATGGTCCGTGCGCCAATGTTTTTCAGCGCCTGAGCATCAGTGTTGGCGCAGATGAATTCCACGCCTTCGATGTTGCTCTTGACCATGTGATTGACAGCGTTTCCGCCACCACCGCCTACACCGATTACTTTAATGACCGGGCTTTGCGGGACGTTGTCTACGAGTTCGAACATTTTCTCTCTCCTTCCGCTTTCTAGTTAGTTTTGCCTACTGCCTGCCGATGTTGCTTTTGTCGCCCTGAATCTTTGAAAACCTTGAAACTCAGAAATTTCCCTGCACCCAACGCTTGATCCGCTCAAGCACCGGAGCCTTGGTCTCGTCGCTGTAACTGCTGTTGCCGACAATCCCGGACAGCGAAATGCCATCCGATTGCTTTTGCAGCCCGTACATCAACAGGCCTACGCCAGTCGAGTAGATCGGGTTGCGCACGACATCCGCGAGCCCTTTGACGCTGTGCGGTACGCCGAGGCGCACCGGCATGTGGAAGATTTCCTCAGCCAGCTCTACCGCACCTTCCATTTTTGCCGTACCACCGGTCAGCACGATGCCGGCCGGGATCAGGTCTTCGTAGCCGCTGCGACGCAACTCGGCCTGGATCAGGGTGAACAACTCGTCGTAACGAGGTTCGACCACTTCGGCCAAGGCCTGGCGCGACAGCTCGCGAGGTGGACGGTCGCCCACGCTCGGTACCTTGATGGTTTCCCCTGCACCGGCCAGTTTGGCCAGGGCGCAGGCATAACGAATCTTGATTTCTTCGGCGTACTGGGTCGGGGTACGCAGCGCCATGGCGATGTCGTTGGTGACCTGATCGCCGGCAATCGGGATGACCGCGGTGTGACGAATGGCGCCTTCGGTGAAAATCGCGATGTCGGTGGTACCGCCACCGATGTCCACCAGGCAGACGCCCAGCTCTTTCTCGTCGTCGGTCAGCACCGAATAGGCCGATGCCAGTTGCTCGAGAATGATGTCGTCGACTTCCAGGCCACAACGGCGCACGCACTTTTCGATGTTCTGCGCGGCATTCACGGCGCAGGTCACTACGTGTACCTTGGCTTCCAGTCGCACGCCGGACATGCCCAGAGGCTCGCGCACGCCTTCCTGGTTATCGATCACGTAGTCCTGAGGCAAGGTGTGCAGCACGCGCTGGTCGGCAGGAATGGCCACTGCCTGGGCGGCATCAAGCACACGCTCAAGGTCGGCGGAGCTGACTTCACGGTCACGAATCGCCACGATACCGTGGGAGTTCAGGCTGCGAATGTGGCTGCCCGCAACACCGACGAACGCCGAGTGAATACGGCAGCCGGCCATCAATTGCGCCTCTTCGATTGCGCGCTGGATCGACTGCACAGTCGACTCGATATTCACCACCACGCCCTTCTTCAGGCCGCGTGAAGGATGGGTACCGATACCCACGATTTCCAGCGAACCATCGGCCGCGACTTCGCCTACCAGCGCCACCACCTTGGAGGTACCGATATCCAGCCCGACGATCATTTTGCCGCTTTGCACGTTTGCCATGGTCTTGCCTCTTATCAATTCTTCGCGACGGCGGGTTTTTCCGTCGTTGCCGCTGCCGGGTCACGCCAACCGACCGCCAGGCCGTTGGAGTAGCGCAAGTCGACACGCGCGATATTCGTGATTTGTTCTTTCAGCGTTTTGTCGTAAATCGCGATGAAACGGCGCATTTTTTCGACGAGGTGGTCGCGTCCAAGCAACAATTCGATACCCGGGCCAGCACTACCGGCGCCTGTTGTCAGGAACCAGCTGCCGCGCTCGCGCAGTTCAAGGCGCACGATGGAGAAGCCCAGAGGGCGCAACATCTGACTCAACACCTGATACTGCTGCATCACCTGCTGTTGGGCCCGCTGCGGACCGAACAACTGGGGAAGATGTTCATAGTTGGACAGTTCACGCGGCGTGAAAGCCTGCCCCTGGTTGTTCAACAACGACTCGTCGCCCCAACGGGCAACCGGCAGTTGCTCTTCAAGACGAATCACTACCTGATCCGGCCAGACACGACGCACCTCGGCGTGCGCAATCCACGGCATCTGCTCCAGCTCGGTGCGCATGGCCGTCAGGTCGATCTTGAAAAAGCTCGACGCCACGTACGGCGCAATCCGCTGCTGCACGGCCTGCTGGCTGATGTAACTCAAATCGCCCTGCACATTGATGCGGGTGATCGGCCGATCGGCATACGGCAACAGGCGCTGTGCTGCCTCATAAGTGCCGAAGCCCAGAACCACCAGCAGCACCGGCCACATCAGACGCTTCAGGAAACTGAAGTTGGCCTTGGGCAGACGCGCCGACAGAGGCTCCTTGGCCACCATCCGGCTGGCGCCACGCGGCACCGGCTTGTTGCGGCCGGGAGCGGGTGACTGAGGACGTGCCGACGGGCCGTACATGCCTTACCCTCTCGCCTGAACGCTGTCGGCCAGAATCGCCAACACCAGTTGTTGAAAATCCAGACCGGCAGCACGCGCCGCCATCGGGACCAGGCTGTGATCGGTCATGCCGGGCACGGTATTAACTTCCAGCAACCAGAACTTGCCCTGCGCGTCCTGCATGACGTCCGTGCGCGCCCATCCGGCAATGCCAATGGCATAGCAGGCGCGTGCAGCAAGTTCTTTGAGTGCCTGTTCCTGAACATCGCCAAGCCCGCACGGGATACGGTATTGCGTATCCGAAGCCAGATACTTGGCGTCGTAATCGTAAAAACTGTGAGGAGTACCAAGGCCGATGGGAGGCAGCACCTGCCCACGCAGAGAGGCCACAGTGAACTCAGGGCCCTGAATCCACTGCTCGACTAAAACTTGCGAATCGTAGGTACTGGCGGCTTTCCAGGCGGCGATCAATTCATCGACGCTGTTCACCTTCGCCATACCGATACTTGAACCTTCATGGGCCGGTTTGACGATCAAAGGGAAGCCCAGTTCCGTCGCGGCGCAAATACAATCGTTCTCGTTTTCCAGCACCGCATGCAGTGGCGTCGGGAGGCCCAGACTCTGCCAGACCTGCTTGGTCCGCAGCTTGTCCATCGCCAGCGCAGAAGCCAGTACGCCACTGCCTGTGTAAGGGATTTCAAGACACTCGAGCAGCCCTTGCATGGTGCCGTCTTCGCCACCGCGTCCGTGCAGAACGATGAAGGCACGGTCGATCTTTTCACTGACCAGACGGTGCAGGAAATCATCCCCCACATCGATACCGAACGCATCGACGTCCGCATCGAGCAGCGCCTTAAGCACTGCATTGCCCGAATTCAGAGAGACTTCCCGTTCGGCACTCTTGCCACCGAAGAGCACGGCGACACGGCCGAAGCTTTTCGGCTCCAGTGTCGAGCGCAGGGAAGACAGGGCGGCGGCTGTCATTTCAGCTTACCTTCGGTTGAAGCCACTTTGGCGCCGACGAACAGCGGGCTTTTGAGCAGCTGTGGCGCAAGGCCACCGATGTCCCCGGCGCCCTGGCACAGCAGAATGTCGCCAGCGCGCAGCAATGGCTTGACCAGTGGTGCCAGCTCGACGCCACGCTCGATGTAGATCGGGTCCAGCTGGCCGCGCTGACGAATGCTGTGGCACAGGTTGCGGCTGTCCGCACCCGGAATCGGTTCTTCGCCGGCCGGGTAGACTTCCATCAGCAACAGTACGTTGGCATCGGCCAGCACCTGCACGAAGTCGTCGTACAGGTCGCGTGTGCGACTGAAACGGTGTGGCTGGTAGACCATCACCAGGCGACGATCCGGCCAGCCACCGCGTACTGCATTGATCACGGCAGCCACTTCCCGCGGGTGGTGACCATAGTCGTCGACCAGCATCACGTTGCCACCGTCGACAGGCAATTCGCCATATACCTGAAAGCGCCGACCGACGCCCTGAAAGCCCGACAGACCTTGAACGATGGCCTCGTCACTGACGCCTTCGTCGGTCGCAATGGCGATCGTCGCCAGCGAGTTGAGCACGTTATGGTTGCCGGGCATGTTCACCGACACGTCAAGTGGCTCGCGGTCGCGGCGCAACACGGTAAAGAAAGTCAGCATGCCGTCCTGACGCACGTTGATCGCACGTATGTCGGCAGACTCGCTGAAGCCATAGGTCAGCGTCGGGCGCTTGACCATCGGCAGGATTTCACGCACCACAGGATCGTCGATGCACATCACTGCCAGACCGTAGAACGGCAGGTTGTGCAGGAACTCGACAAAGGTCTTCTTCAGCTTGTTGAAGTCGCCTTCATAGGTCGCCATGTGATCGGCGTCGATGTTGGTGACCACTGCAACCAGTGGCTGCAGGTGCAGGAAGCTTGCATCGCTTTCATCGGCTTCGGCGATCAGATAACGGCTGGTGCCCAATTGCGCGTTAGTGCCGGCAGCATTCAGCCGGCCGCCAATCACGAACGTCGGGTCCAGGCCACCGGCAGCGAACACAGAAGCGATCAGGCTGGTGGTGGTGGTTTTACCATGTGTGCCAGCAACCGCGATGCCGTGGCGATAGCGCATCAGCTCGGCGAGCATCTCGGCGCGTGGCACGACGGGAATACGGCGTTCCAGAGCCGTAGCCACTTCCGGGTTGGAGGTGTTCACGGCGCTGGACACCACGAGTACGTCGGCACCCACGGTGTTTTCGGCACGGTGACCGACAAAAATCTGCGCACCGAACGATTCGAGACGATCGGTAACCGGGGAGCTCTTGAGGTCAGAGCCAGAAACTTCGTAACCCAGGTTCAGCAGCACTTCGGCAATGCCGCACATGCCTACGCCGCCGATACCGACGAAGTGGATGCGACGGATACGGCGCATTTCAGGTTGTGGCATGGCGCGTTGATTCTCAACCATGAGCCACCTCCACACAGATATCCACAACAGCGTTAGTGGCATCGGGCCTGGCCAGGCGACGTGCAGTGCGGGCCATGCTGTTCAATTGTTCGGGTTGCATCAAAACCTCTTTCAGGCGTGCGGCCATCTCGGCGGCGCCAGTTGTCGCTTGTGGCATGACGAAGGCTGCGCCTTCTCGGGCCAGATAGTCAGCGTTACGAGACTGATGGTCATCAATCGCGTGGGGCAGTGGTATCAGCAACGACGGCAGACCGGCGGCGGCCAGTTCACTGATGGTCAATGCGCCTGCGCGGCAGACCACCAGGTCGGCCCAGCCATAGGCTTGGGCCATGTTCTGGATAAATGGCGCGACTTGCGCCTCGACGCCTGCGGTGCGATAGCGCTCTGCAGTAACGGCGTCATGATTCTTGCCCGACTGATGAAACACGTCGGGCTGGATGTCCTGAGGCAGCCGGGCCAGCGCCTCGGGCAGCAGTTTGTTCAAGGGTTCCGCGCCCAGGCTGCCGCCCAGAACCAACAGACGAGCCTTGCGTCCGGCCAGCGCCTGACGCGGAGTTTCCAGAAACAGCTCGACCCGCACCGGGTTGCCCGTGGTGCGACGCTTGGCAGATGCAGCGAACGTGTTCGGGAATGCTTCGCACACGCGGCTGGCAAACGACGCCAGGCTGCGATTGGCAGTTCCTGCAACGGCGTTCTGCTCATGAATGATCAACGGTACGCCCGCCAGCTTCGCCGCCAGTCCGCCTGGGCCTGTGACGTAGCCACCAAAACCGACCACGCAGACCGGCTTTAACTGGCGCACGACCTTGCGGGCCTGCATCAGGGCCTTGAGCAACATCAAAGGGGCCTTGAGCAACGACAAGCGACCCTTGCCACGCAGACCGGTGACGTTGATCAGGTGCAGCTTCAGACCGGCCTGGGGCACCAGCTCGTTTTCGATGCCGCGTGGCGTGCCCAGCCAGTGGACGTTGTAGCCACGTGCCTGGAACTCGCGTGCGCAGGCAAGCGCCGGGAACACATGCCCGCCGGTACCACCCGCCATGATCAGCACGTTAGCGTCCATTGGGCGTGTCCTCGGCGAAATCGCTTTCCTGGAACTCGGCTTCTTCGCTGCCCATGTTGTTGCGCGATTCCCATTCGATGCGCAGCAGCAGGCCCAGGCTTGCACAGCAGATAACCAGCGAGCTGCCGCCATAACTGAGGAAAGGCAGCGTCAGACCCTTTGTCGGCAGCAGACCGACGTTCACGCCGATGTTGATCAGGAACTGACCGATCCACAGGAACGACAGGCCGTAAGCCACATAAGCGCCGAAAAACTGCTTGGCTCTTTCTGCCCACATGCCGATGTACATGCCCCGAATACTGACAAACAGGAACAGCGCGACAGTCAGCAGCGAGCCGACAACGCCCAGCTCTTCGGCGAGTACCGAGAACACGAAGTCGGTGTGCGCTTCTGGCAGGTAGAACTGCTTCTGTACGCTGTTGCCCAGACCGACGCCGATCCACTCACCGCGCCCAAAGGCGATCAGCGCCTGGGTCAATTGGTAGCCGGAGCCGAACTGGTCAGCCCACGGGTCAGTAAAGTTGGTCAGGCGCGCCATGCGGTATGGCTGTGCCTGAACCAGCACCACCACCGACGCCACTGCCAGCACCACCATCAGCGAGAAGCGGAACAGGCCGACGCCACCGAGAAACAGCATCGCGGCTGCCGCGCCCATCATTACGACAGTTGCACCGAAGTCTGGCTCCATCAACAACAGGCCAGCCATCGGCAAAAGCACGATGAACGGTTTGAAGAAGCCCATCCAGCTTTCACGCACTTCCTGCTGCTGACGAATCAGGTAGCCAGCGAGGAAGATCACCACAAATACCTTGGCGATTTCGGATGGCTGCACGTTGAACGCGCCGAAGCCGATCCAGCGCATAGAACCGTTCACCTCGCGCCCGATTCCCGGCACCAGCACCAGCAGCAAAAGGCCGAACGCACCGAGCAGCATCAGCCAGCCCAGACGTTGCCAGGTGGCGACCGGAATCATCATGGTCACGCCGCAGGCGCCCAGACCGATCAGCAGGTACACCAGGTGGCGGGTCATCATGTACAGCGTATTGCCGGACTGCACGGCAGCCACTTCCGACGAGGCAGAAGTAATCATCACCAGGCCAAGGCCCAGCAGAGCCAGACAGCCGACCAGCATCGGGAAGTCGAGGTCGATGCCGCGCCCGCTGATCAGCGGCGATGGATAAGGCTTGATCACACCGAAGATCATGACAAGCACTCCACTGCCTGCGCGAACACACGTCCGCGCTCTTCATAATTCTTGAACATGTCCAGGCTGGCGCATGCGGGGGAAAGCAATACAGCGTCGCCGCCTTGAGCCAGCGATGCGCTGCGCTCTACAGCGGCCTGCAACGTGTCGACGCGGATCAGCGGAACTGCATCCCCCAACACCTGGGCAATCAGTTCGGCGTCGCGACCCAGCAAGACGACCGCGCGGCAATGTTCTGTCACTGGTGCGCGCAAACCGCTGAAGTCAGCACCCTTGCCATCGCCACCAGCGATCAGGACCAGCTTGCCATCGATGTCCGAACCCAACCCCTTGATGGCAGCCAGTGCAGCGCCAACGTTGGTGGCCTTGGAATCGTTGTAGTAATCCACACCGTCATGCTCGCGCAGCCATTGGCAGCGATGCTCCAGCCCGGTGAACTCGCGCAGGCTGGCAAGCATGGCCTCGAATGGCAGGCCCACAGCGTGCCCCAGCGCCAGCGCAGCGAGTGCATTGGCCTGATTGTGCGCACCGCGCACTTTCAGATCACGCACCGGCATCAGGTTTTCGAACTGGAACGCCAAGTACTTTTCGCCGTTCTCTTCGCGCAGACCGAAACCGTGAAAATCAGGCTTGTTGAGGCCAAACGTCCAGCAAGGCAGACCTTCGCCGATCAGCGGGCGGGACAGCGCGTCCTGACGATTGACCACCACTTGCCGGGCACCGCGGAATATCCGGTGCTTAGCCTGATGGTAAGCAGGCAGACCGGTATAACGGTCCATGTGGTCTTCGCTAATATTCAGCACGGTCGCCACTTCAGCATTGAGCTGGTCGGTGGTTTCGAGCTGAAAGCTGGACAGCTCCATCACATACAAATCGATGTCATCACTGAGCAGGTCGAGCGCCGGAGTGCCAAGGTTGCCGCCCACCGCGACGCGCTTACCTGCGGCCTTGGCCATGTCGCCGACTAACGTGGTGACTGTGCTTTTCGCATTCGAACCCGTGATGGCGATAATCGGTGCCTTCGCGTAACGCGCGAACAGCTCGATATCGCCAGACAGCTGCACGCCGCGTGCATGGGCCTGCTGCAGCGCAGGGGTGGCCAGCGCCAGACCGGGGCTGACATACAGCTCGTCGGCACGGCAGAGGAAATCGACGTCCAGCTCGCCACAACGCACTTCCACCTGCGGATACTCACGACGCAAGGTCGCCAGCTCAGGAGGATTCTCCCGCGTGTCGGCCACAGCAAAGGACACGCCCCGGTTCGCCAGGAAGCGAACCAGTGACATGCCACTTTTGCCAAGCCCCACAACAATGCGGAAGCGGTCGGAAACGATCAGGGACACTCGTTTTACCTCAGTTTCAGTGTGGCAAGGCCGATGAGCACCAGAATCACGGTGATGATCCAGAAACGGACGATCACGCGTGGCTCGGGCCAGCCTTTGAGTTCAAAGTGGTGGTGAATCGGCGCCATGCGAAACACCCGGCGGCCGGTAAGTTTGAAAGACGCAACCTGAATGACCACTGAAAGTGTTTCCATCACGAACACGCCGCCCATGATGAACAGGACCATTTCCTGACGCACGATAACGGCCATGGTGCCCAACGCCGCGCCGAGCGCCAGCGCACCGACGTCGCCCATGAAAACCTGTGCCGGATAGGTGTTGAACCACAGGAACCCGAGCCCCGCACCAATCAGCGCCCCGGAGAACACGATCAGTTCACCCGCCCCCGGAACATAAGGAATCAGCAGGTACTCAGCGAACTTCACGTTACCCGACAGGTAGCAGAAGATGCCCAGAGCGCCGCCGACCATCACGGTCGGCATGATTGCCAGGCCGTCCAGACCATCAGTCAGGTTGACGGCGTTACTGGAGCCCACGATCACGAAATAGGTCAGCACGATGAAGCCGATGCCCAGCGGAATGCGAACATCCTTGAGCATTGGCACGATCAGCGTGGTTTCAGTTGCTGAAGGCGCAGTCGTATAAAGAAAGATGGCTGCGCCAAGGCCGAACACCGACTGCCAGAAGTACTTCCAGCGGCTGGGCAAGCCCCGAGAATTCTTTTCGATCACTTTGCGGTAGTCATCGACCCAGCCGATGGCGCCGAACAGGAAGGTCACCAGCAACACAACCCACACATAGCGGTTGCTGAGGTCAGCCCACAGTAAGGTGCTAATGCCGATGGACGACAGGATCAGCGCCCCGCCCATGGTCGGTGTGCCGGATTTCGACAAGTGCGACTGCGGACCGTCATTGCGGACCGACTGGCCGATCTGGCGCATCTGCAAAGTGCGGATCATCCATGGACCCAGGCACAGCGACAGCGTCAGTGCGGTAAGCACGCCAAGAATCCCGCGCAGAGACAGGTACTGAAAGACCGCAAAGCCTTTGTAGAACTGTTGTAGAAACTCGGCCAACAGCAGCAGCATTAATGTTTCTCCAGGCTAGAACCGCACAAGGCAGCTACGACGTTTTCCATCGCAGCGCTACGCGAGCCCTTGATCAATAAAGTGGTATTAGGGTCCTGCTCGGCGCCCAGCGCTGCGATCAGCTCTGCCTGACTGGCAAAGTGATAGGCATGTTCACCAAAGGCGCTGACGGCATGAGTCATCAGCGGGCCGACGGCATACAGGGCCGACACTTTGCCAGCGGCGTAGGCACCTACTTCGCGGTGCCCCTGCTCGGCCCAGTCGCCCAGTTCGCCGATATCGCCCAGCACCAGTACGGTACGGCCGGTGAAACCGGTTAGAACATCGACGGCAGCGTTGATCGACGCAGGGTTGGCGTTGTAGGTGTCATCAATGACGCGAACGCCATTACTGGCGATCTGCGCGACCGCCCGGCCCTTGACCGGTTGCACGTTGTTCAGACCGGTGACGATGCCTTCCAGCGACACGCCCAGGGCACACGCAGCAGCCGCAGCGGTCAGGGCGTTAGTGACGTTATGCGCACCCAACAGGTTGAGTTGCACCTGTGCTTTGCCCAATGGGCTGTTGAGCGTGAAACCCGGGCAGCCTCTGGCATCCCGGCTGAGGTCACTGGCGTACAGATCGGCGGCCGTGTCAGCCAGTGCGAAGGTCAGCACAGCACGATTGCCTGCACGCTTGCGCCAGATCGGAAACGCCTTGTCTTCCAGGTTCAGCACAGCCGTGCCGGTAGCGTCCAGACCTTCAAGGATCTCGCCCTTGGCCTCGACGATTTTGTCCGGACCGCCGAACTCGCCCACATGGGCAGACCCGGCGTTGGTGATCATGGCCACATGCGGCTTGGTGAGGCTGACTGTGTAAGCGATTTCACCGACGCGCGAGGCGCCCAGCTCAATTACAGCCGAGGTGTATTCGGGAGCCAGCTCCAGCAGGGTGAGCGGCACACCGAGCTCATTGTTCAGGTTGCCACGCGTCGCCAGCACAGGCCCGCGCGTGCGCAGGATGCTTGCGAGCATCTCCTTGACCGTGGTTTTGCCACTGGAACCGGTGACTGCAGCAACAGGCTTGTCGACAAACGCATTGCGATTCATCGCGCCCAGCTGGGCAAGGGCCTTGCGGGTGTCGAGCACAACCAGTTGCGGCAGCGTTGCGCCTTCAACCTCGCGCTCGACCAACGCGCCGACTGCACCTTTGGCCGCTACTTGTTCAAGGTATTCGTGACCGTCGAAACGCGGACCGGTCAAGGCCACAAACAGTTGCCCCGCCTGAATACCACGGCTGTCGGTGCTCACGCCGTCGAAACGGCAATCGCCACCTACCCTGCGGGCATCAAGCGGCACGAGCAACTCAGCGAATGTCATGGGCTTAAGCATTGGCAGCCTCCCACGCGGCAAGCGCTCGGGCAGCTTCTTCAAGATCAGAAAACGGCTGACGCTGGCCGCTGATTTCCTGGTAGTCCTCGTGCCCTTTGCCAGCAAGCACTACAACATCATCAGCGCTGGCACCGGCGATCAACTCGGCAATGGCCTGAGCGCGTCCCTCGATGAAGCTCACCTTGTCGGCGGCCGCAAAGCCCGGACGGATGTCGGCGAATATCTGAGAAGATGATTCGTTGCGAGGGTTGTCGTCAGTGACGCAGATACCGTCGGCCAGTCGCTCGACCACTTCCGCCATCAGCGGACGCTTGCCGCGATCGCGGTCGCCACCGCAACCGAAAAGGCACAGCAAGCGACCTTTGGCATGAGGGCGCAGTGCTTCGAGCACTTTTTCCAGCGCGTCCGGGGTGTGCGCATAGTCAACGACCACCAGCGGCTTGTCAGCACCACCCAGACGCTGCATGCGTCCGACCGGGCTTTCGAGTTTTGGCAGTACCTTGAGGATTTCGTCCAGCGCGTAATCCAGCCCCAGCAAAGCGCCGACCGCAGCCAGCACATTGCTCAGGTTGAACCGGCCCAACAGGCTGCTGCGCAGAAAATGCTCGCCTTGCGGCGTAACCAGCGTGGCGCGCACGCCATCGTCATCGAATTTGGCTTCGCGACAATACAGATACGCCGAGCTGTCCAGCTGGCTGTAGGTGATCAGACGCGATTCCTGCTTGAGACCAGCCATCTGACGGCCGAAATCGTCGTCAAGGTTGATCACCCGGCAGTTCAGATTTGGCCATGCGAACAATTTGGCCTTGGCAGCGCCATAGGCTTCCATAGTGCCGTGATAATCCAGATGATCACGAGACAGGTTGGTCAGCACTGCCACGTCGAACGCCAGCGCGGTCGCCCGTCCCTGATCCAGACCGTGGGACGACACTTCCATCGCCACAGCTCGCGCGCCGGCCTTTTTCAGGTCAGTCAGCGTCGCCTGAACCGCAATAGGGTCAGGCGTGGTGTGGCGACCGCTTTGCAGCGAACCATAGAAACCGGTGCCCAGCGTGCCGACGATGCCGCAGCGCTGACCCAGTGCGTCAAGCGCCTGGGCAACCAGCTGAGTGACACTGGTCTTGCCATTGGTGCCGGTGACGCCAACCAGGTTCAGCCTGCGGCTTGGATCGCCGTAAAAACGACCTGCGATGTCAGAAAGCTGCGCAGCAAGCCCCTTGACCGGAATCAGCGGCACGTCAGTGAGCGGCAGAACGTTGGAGCCTTCTACCTCATACGCCACTGCCGCCGCGCCGCGCTTGAGCGCATCGGCAATGTGCGCGCGACCATCAGCCTTGATGCCCGGCACAGCCAGAAACAGATCGCCCGGACGCACGTTACGGCTGTCCAGGGTCAACTCGCGAATCAGTGGATCGCGGTCGGTATGATTAGCGAAAATTTTGCTCAGACTCAAGGTCATCAACCACGCCCTCCTTTGGCTGCGGGTGCTGCATTGACTTGCTCCGGTGGCGCAAGGTTGTCAGGCGTCACGTTCATCAGACGCAACGTGCCGGACATGACCTTGCTGAACACTGGCGCAGAAACCAGACCGCCGTAGTAGCCGCCCTTGCTCGGTTCATCGATGACGACCACGATGGCGTAACGCGGGTTACTCATCGGTCCGAAACCGGCGAACAGCGAGCGATAGGAGTTTTCCGCGTAGCCCTTGGTGCCGATGGACGTCTTGCGTGCGGTACCGCTCTTGCCACCAACGTGATAGGACGGCACACGGGCGCGATACACGCCGCGCGGGTCTTCGATCACCTGCTGGAGCATGCCCTGCAGTGTCTTGGCGGTTTTCTCTGGAATGGCCTGAGTCGACTCTGGCTCTTTGTCTGTCTTCAAGATGGTCAGCGGTACGATCCGGCCGTTGTTGGCCAGCGCGCCATAGGCGTGTACCAGTTGCAACGCGGTGACCGACAGGCCGTAGCCATAGGACAGCGTGGCGGTTTCTGCCTTGCGCCATTCACGGTAGTTGGGCAGGTTGCCAACGCGCTCGCCAGGGAAGCCCAGACCGGTGTACTGACCGAAACCGACACGCTGCATGGCGCGGAAAATCGCTTCGCCGCCCACATCGAACGCGACTTTACTCATGCCGACGTTACTGGAGTTGATCAGAATGCCGGTCAGATCGAGGATCGGGCCTTCGGTCTTGGTCACGTCACGAATGGTGTATTTGCCGATCTGCAAAGTGCCCGGATAAACCTCGACCTTGTCGGTCGGCTTCCAGCGACCGCTGTCCAGCGCTGCAGTCATGGAAATCGGCTTCATGGTCGAACCCGGTTCGAACACGTCAATTATTGCCCGGTTGCGCATGGCGGCGGGCACCATCGTGCGACGGTTGTTCGGGTTGTAGGTCGGCTGGTTGACCATCGCCAGGACTTCACCGGTCTTGACGTCCATGATCACCATGCTGCCGGCCTTGGCCTCGTTCTCTACGATCGCGTTGCGCAGCTCACGGGTTGCCAGATACTGCAGACGCAGGTCAATGGACAACGCCAAGGTCTTTCCGGCCTTGGCATTCTTGGTCACCTGAACGTCCTTGATCAGCCGTCCACGCCGGTCCTTGATGACCTGACGCTTGCCGGGCACGCCAGCAAGCCAGTCGTCGTAGGCCAGCTCTACACCTTCACGACCGTGGTCGTCGAGGTCGGTAAAGCCGACCATGTGTGCGGTCACGTCGCCTGCCGGGTAGAAACGGCGGAATTCTTCGATGCCATAGACACCTGGCACTTTCAGATCCAGCGCAGCCTGACCCTGCTCAGGCGTCATGCCGCGAACCAAATATATGAACTCCTTAGTGGACTGCGCTTCAAGACGCTCGGTCAGGGCTTTAAGGTCCTGCCCTGTCGCCGCTGCAAGCATTGGCCACTTGGACTTGTCCTGCTGCATTTCGCGCGGGTTGGCCCACAGGGTGGTCACCGGCGTACTCACGGCAAGCGGCTCGCCGTTGCGATCGGTAATCAGACCGCGGTGAGCAGGAATAGGGATATGCCGAAGACTGCGCGCGTCGCCCTGCTCCTTGAGGAAGGTATGGTCGATGACTTGCAGGTCGACGATGCGCCAGCAAATGGCAAGCACCAGCGATACAAGAAGCCCTACGACTACGCGGAAACGCCACGGATAGAGTGCGCCCTCAAGCTTCATCATGGCGCCACCATCCGTACTTCAGCGGCGCTTGGAATGCGCATCTTCAGTTGCTCGGTGGCCAGTGTCTCGATACGGCTGTGCGCGGTCCAGGTACTTTGTTCAAGGATCAGACGCCCCCATTCTGCCTGCGCCTTGTCGCGCACGCTCATCTCCGAATACAGCGAGTTGAGCAGTTGGCGGTTCCAATGGGCACTATAGGAAACGCCGATGGCCGAAATCAGGACAGCAATAAACAGCAGCAGCATAATGAAGCTGCCGCCGGGCAGAGGTTTCAGGAACAGCCGGCTCACCTGAGCTTCTCCGCTACACGCATGACAGCACTGCGCGAGCGTGGGTTGGCCTTGGTTTCGGTATCGGAAGCGAATTGAGCCTTGCCGTGAATCTTGATTTTCGGCTCGAATGCCTTGTATTGAATAGGCAGGTTGCGCGGCATGTTGTCAGCTTCGCCCTTGGCGAGCTTACGCATGAACAATTTGACGATGCGGTCTTCAAGCGAATGAAAGCTGATGACCACCAGACGTCCACCCACTTCCAGAGCTTCCATTGCCGCTTCGAGGCCAGCTTCCAGATCGCCCAGCTCGTTGTTGACGTGAATGCGCAAGCCTTGAAAGGCTCGCGTTGCAGGATTTTTGCCTTTTTCCCAGGCAGGGTTGGCCACCTTGAGAACTTCAGCCAAGTCGGCCGTGCGCTCGAAAGGCTGGATTTCACGGCGCTGGACTACGGCGTTGGCCATGCGTTTTGCAAAGCGCTCTTCACCGTATTCCTTGAACACGCGGGCGATTTCTTCGGCGGGGGCACTGGCAATGAACTCGGCAGCACTGACGCCACGAGTCGGGTCCATACGCATGTCCAGAGGGCCGTCATTCATGAAGCTGAAGCCGCGCTCCGGGTCATCCAGCTGCGGGGACGACACACCCAGATCCAGCAGAATACCGCTGACCTTGCCTGCCAGGTTACGCTCCAGAGCTTCCGAACCCAGCTCGGCGAAGCTGCGCTGCACAATGACAAAGCGGCCGTCTTCGGCCGCTAGCGCTTGCCCGGTGGCAATCGCTTGAGGGTCCTTGTCGAAACCCAGCAGCCTTCCGTCAGGACCGAGATGGCTCAGAATAAGGCGGCTATGCCCGCCACGCCCGAACGTGCCGTCCAGATAGCAGCCATCAGCGCGCACCGCGAGAGCCTCCACGGCTTCTTCGAGCAGCACGGTAATGTGAGTAAAGCCGCTATTCATAGTCACAGGATCAAGTCACGTAATTCGTCGGGCATCGCGCCAGGTTTTTGAATGGCAGCCAGGTCAGCATCAGCAAGAGCGTTCCAGGCGTCCTCGTCCCACAGTTGAAACTTGTTGAGTTGGCCTACCAACATCACGCGCTTGTCCAGCCGCGCGTACTCGCGCAAGCGCGGAGGCACCAGAAAACGCCCGCTGCCGTCCAGCTCCAGGTCGACAGCATTACCAATCAAAAGCCGCTGCAGCCGACGGTTCTCCTCACGAAACGTCGCCAGATCACGAAGTTTTGCCTCTATCAGCTCCCATTCGGACAGCGGATAGAGGCACAGGCATGGGTCTACAGCATCGATGGTCACGATCATTTGCCCCGCGCTACGCGAATCCAACTCGTCACGGTACCGACTCGGCATAGCGAGACGGCCCTTGGCATCGAGATTGATTGCGTTGGCACCACGGAACACAGGCGCATTCTCCGAATATTAGCTTTTTGCGCTAAAAAAACCCACTTCGTGCCACTTTCTGCCACTTGCGCACACTATAGGAACCCGCCTGCCACACCGTCAAGGCACGGTCTTAAGGAAAACCCTTACATTTCGGAGATTTAGAAGCGGTATCGGACGAGAAAGGGGAATTTCACGAAGGTTCTGACGGATTAATCCCACACAGCTCAAACCATTGCGGCTCGAAGTTAATGTGATTTATGAGCTGTAAGATTTTTTTGGTATTACGAAGGGGATTTGCTGCTGAAAAGCGGAAGGTATGAAAAAGGTGGAGAGTCGATCTGTAAGCCGGGTTCTGTCGAGGACAGTCATTCCTCTACGACGGCCATCACTGGACGTCTTTAGCAACCTACCCGGTTCCAGCGCGGGCCACGCCTAGGAACCCTATTTGGTCTTGCTCCGAGTGGGGTTTACCTTGCCACGAACTGTTGCCAGACGTGCGGTGCGCTCTTACCGCACCTTTTCACCCTTACCGGCACCGAAGTGCTTAGGCGGTTATTTTCTGTGGCACTTTCCGTAGGCTCGCGCCTCCCAGGTGTTACCTGGCACTCCGCCCTATGGAGCCCGGACTTTCCTCCCCCCCTTGTTGCGGAACAACAAGAGGCAGCGACTGTCCAATCGACTCTCCGCCGACAAGGTTAGCGGCACACGCCTTCGAGAACAAGCTTTAATAGTACCTCCAGCCCTTCCAGGAACAGCTCGTCAGCCCTTTTGAGCCTCCAGCGCCACCTGATAGAGCAGGTTCTTGCGCACACCGGTGATCTCGGCAGCCAACGCGGCAGCCCGCTTCAGCGGCATCTCTTCGAGCAATAAACCCAGAACCCGGCGGGCCTCCGCCCCTACCACATCGTCTTCTTCCGGCTGCGTCCAGCCAGCCACCAGAACAACGCATTCGCCGCGCTGCTGATTGCTGTCGCCCTCGACGAACGCGCGCAGCTCACCCAAAGGCAGACCCTTGAGTGTTTCGAAAGTTTTGGTTATTTCACGAGCCAGCAGTGCATGACGGTCGGCGCCGAAGACCAGCTCCATATCCTGCAGGCATTCCAGGATCCGGTGCGGCGCTTCGTAATAAATAAGTGTACGCGGCTCTTCCTTCACCTTCTCGAGCTTTGCCCTGCGACCCACGGCCTTGGCTGGAAGAAAGCCTTCGAATATGAAGCGATCAGAAGGCAGACCAGCCGCCGAAAGCGCTGCAATCAGGGCACAGGCACCCGGCACCGGAACCACCGGCACGCCCGCGGCACGTGCCTGGCGCACAAGGTGATACCCGGGATCAGAGATCAGGGGCGTTCCGGCATCGGAAATCAGCGCGATATCGTCGCCCGCCAGCAGGCGAGTGATGAACCGGCTACCCTCGTCCCGTTCGTTATGCTCGTGGCAGGCAGCCAAAGGCGTTGATATCCCGAAGTGCTGCATCAGACGCGCAGAGTGACGCGTATCTTCTGCCGCGATCAGCGCAACTTCACGCAACACCTTCAGCGCTCGCACGCTCATATCGTCCAGATTGCCGATAGGAGTCGCCACAACATAAAGCGAACCCGGAGTGGAATTCGAAACAACCGGAACAGTCAAAACGCAAACCTCATATGTTAAAGCTGGGTGCCTGGAAAAACGCATTGTACAGGCTGCGGCCCATATCAACGGTTCGCGCACCAGGGATGCCGATAAAAAGGGAATGAAAACATGATTACGTCCAACCGTGGAGTACGGCATCCCTCTCGAATTGAACGATTTGGCCGACAGATGACCTTAACGCGACCAATATCATGGCTTTAAACACCTTCGACGTCGCACCCCGGCCAGCGCTTGGGTACAATTCTCCGTTAATTCGCTCGAGTCTCAGGAACATACCAATGATCGCTTGTCTGCGGCTGCTCTCTGCCCTCTGCCTCGCTGCCCTCCTAGCAGCGTGTGCCAGCTCGCCCTCGTCCAGCCTTGGCGAGCTGCCTCGTACCCCTGACGCCAGCATCGAGCAATTGCTCGATCAGGCCGCCAGCGCCAAAACACCCGAGCAGGCCGCAACGCTGCGCTTGAGTGCCGCCGACCTGGCCAGCCGCCAGAATGACGCAGGACGCGCTGCGCAAATCCTCGGACAGGTACAACTCGATCAGCTCAAACCCGGCCTTCAGGTGTATGCCAGCACGCTGTCCGCCGAACTGGCGATGGGCCGCAATCAACCCAAAGCGGCACTGACAGCGCTGAATCACCCAAGCATGCAGCGCCTGGGTGAACTGTCGGTCGAGCAGCAGGTTCGCACACACATGGTCAAAGCCCGCGCACTGGAAGCCGATAACCAGATGCTGGCGGCCGTTCATGAGCGGGTCTATGCAGGCCCGCTACTGCAAGGCGCGGACGCCAGCGCGAACAACGACGCGATCTGGACACTGGTCTCCGCCCTTCCAGCCGACCAGCTGCAAAGCACAGCAACCGACGACCTGGGCGGCTGGCTGAACCTTGCACGCTCGATCAAAGGCGCTGGCACGCTGGAGCAACAGCAAACCGCCATCGACAACTGGAAAGCGCAAAACCCGAAACACCCGGCCGCACTGCAATTGCCCACCGCACTTGCGAAACTGCGCGCTCTGACCAGCGAGCCAATTACTAAGATAGCGTTGCTGCTGCCGCAGGATGGCCAACTGGCAGCGGTTGCCAAGGCGCTTCGTGAAGGCTTCATGGCGGCGCACTTCCAGGCGCAGCAGGCCGGAGAGAATCCGCCCGCCATCCAGGTCTTTGACAGCTCGCGCGTCACGTCCATGGATGAGTTCTACCGTCAGGCTCAGGCCGCAGGCGCGCAACTGGTCGTCGGCCCGCTGGAAAAGAATCTCGTCAAACAACTGAACAGCCGCCAGCAACTGCCGATTACCACCCTCGCCCTGAATTACAGCGACACCAGCACCGAAGGCCCTGCGCAGCTGTATCAGTTCGGCCTCGCCGCCGAAGACGAAGCACGCGAAGTGGCCCGTCGTGCCTGGGCTGATGGCAAGCGCAGCGCCGTTGCGATGGTGCCGAAGGGTGAATGGGGCGACCGCGTTCTGGATGCGTTCCGCAAGAGCTGGCAGGCCAAAGGCGGCACCCTGATCGCTGCCGAGCACGTTGATCAGCCTGTAGAACTGGCCCAACAGGTTGCCGACCTGTTCCAGCTGCGCAACAGCGAAGGCCGTGCCCAGCGCCTGCAAAGCACAGCTGGCACTCAGGTTGCCGCTCAGCCAAGCCGTCGCCAGGACATCGACTTCATGTTCCTTGCCGCAACACCCCAGCAAGCGCAACAGATCAAACCGACCATGGTCTTCCAGTACGCCGGTGACGTTCCGGTCTACGCCACGTCGCACCTGTTCACCAACAGCAATGATCACGCGCAGTACATGGACCTCAACGGTGTGCGCTTCTGCGAAACGCCCTGGTTGCTCAATGCCGATGACCCGCTGCGCCAGCAGGTCACCGCTCAATGGCCACAAGCAGCGGGCAGCCTCGGTCGCCTCTATGCAATGGGCATCGACGCCTATCGTCTGGCTCCGCGCCTTGGCCAGCTCAAGGCAATGCCAGAGAGCCGCATCGACGGCCTGTCCGGCAGCCTGAGCATGAACCCGGATCGCCGCATCGAACGCCAACTGCCTTGGGCAGAGTTCGTGGACGGCAAAATCCAGCGCCTGCCGGACACAGCCCCTTGATGCAACGCGGCACCCGCCAGCAAGCAGGGCGCGAGGCAGAAGCCTACGCCCTGCAGTATCTGCAACAGCAGGGTCTGCGCCTCATCGAACAAAACTGGTTGTGCACACGCGGCGAGCTTGATCTGGTCATGCTTGATGGCGATACAGTAGTATTCGTGGAAGTTCGCTACCGCCGCCATTCCGGATGGGGCGGCGCGACGGAAAGCGTCGATTTTCGCAAGCAAGGTAAACTCGTCATCGCCGCGCAGCTTTTTCTGCAACATGCACCAGGCTGGGCCAGCCATCCCTGTCGTTTCGATGTGATCGCCATTGAGGGCGACCCTGGCAATGCTGCACCGTTGAACTGGATCAAAAGCGCGTTCGACAGCTGACATGCTCGACGCACGACAGCCTGAGCGCGCTGACGACATGTGCCAGGCTTTTACCTTCATTGATTTCGCTATTTGTTTTGCCGGCTGCACACCGTGTGTGCCGGATAGCGTCCGGGAGAGCCCGGCGCGTCCGCCCCGCCGCCGTACGCTCTAATAAGGTCACATTGATGGACATGCAATCCCGAATTCGCCGGCTGTTTCAGGCCAGCATCGAAACCAAGCAACAGTCGATGGAAGTCCTTGCACCCTTTATCGAGCAAGCCAGCCAGGTGATGGTCAATGCCCTGCTCAATGAAGGCAAGATGCTCGCGTGCGGCAACGGCGGCTCGGCGGGCGATGCGCAGCATTTTTCCTCGGAACTGCTCAACCGCTTCGAGCGCGAACGGCCCAGCCTGCCTGCCATCGCACTGACCACCGACAGCTCGACGATCACCTCGATCGCCAACGATTACAGCTACAACGAAATCTTCTCCAAACAGATTCGCGCACTGGGTCAGCCGGGCGATGTGTTGCTGGCGATTTCCACCAGCGGCAATTCGGCGAATATTATTCAGGCCATCCAGGCCGCACATGATCGTGAAATGATTGTCGTAGCATTGACGGGACGCGACGGCGGCGGAATGGCCTCGCTGCTGCTGCCCGAGGATGTAGAAATACGCGTACCGGCTAACGTCACAGCACGTATACAAGAAGTCCATCTGCTGGCGATCCATTGCCTCTGCGATTTGATCGACAGCCAACTGTTCGGGAGTGAAGAATGACCCCTAATCGTCTCAGCCTACTGGTTCTGACACTGTGCCTCAGCATCACCGGATGCAGTTCGGTGATCACGGCCTCACGCGACAAACCGATCGAAGACGATCGCGGCACGCGTACCTTTGGCAGCAAGATCGATGACTCACTGATCGAAACCAAAGCAGCAGTCAACATCTCCAAGGCCAACCCGGACCTGGCCGAAGGCTCGCACATCGTCGTGACCAGCTTCAACGGCATCGTGCTGCTCGCCGGCCAGACACCGCGAGCCGACCTCAAGGCCATGGCCGAACAGGCCGCCAGCTCGGTCCAGCGCGTCAAGAAGGTCAACAACGAACTTCAGGTCATGGCGCCATCGTCCTTGCTGGCACGTAACAACGATGCCTGGCTGACCACCAAGATCAAAGCCGAGATGATCGCCGATGCATCGATCCCCGGCTCACGCATCAAAGTGGTGACCGAGAACGGTATCGTATTCCTGCTGGGCCTGGTGACCCAGGATGAAGCCAATCGCGCCGCCAACCTTGTACAGGGCGTTTCCGGCGTGCAAAAGATCGTCAAACTGTTCGAGTACATCGACTGACGCTCAAAAGGCAGACGTGAAAAAGGCGATCCGAGGATCGCCTTTTTTTATTTCACCACTTTCAGACTCGGCCTGCCGCTTGGACGCGGCGGCTCGCTGTCTGGCGGCGTATCGTCTTCGATCTCGACATCATCAGCCTCTTCCATGGAAGGCTCCAGATCGAAAACCATGCCCTGCCCATTCTCCCGGGCATAAATACCCAGAATGGCGGCAACCGGCACGAAAAGCGTATGCGGCACGCCGCCGAAGCGGCCTTCAAAGCTGACAGCTTCGTTATCCATGTGCAGATGACGCACTGCACTGGGCGACACGTTCAGGACAATCTGACCATCATTGGCAAACCCCTGCGGGACCTGCACGGCGGGATACTCCGCATTGACCAGCACATGCGGGGTGCAATCGTTATCGACGATCCACTCATAGAGAGCGCGAACAAGATAAGGGCGACTGGAGTTCATTAACGGCTCCTTAAGCCTTAGCGCATTTCACGTTCGGCAGCAGACAGACTCGCCTGAAAAGCCTCACGCGCAAATTGGCGCTCCATGTAATCAAGCAACGGCTTGGCAGGCCGCGGCAGTTCAATACCCAAAATCGGCAAACGCCAGAGTATGGGGAGTAGACAGCAGTCAACAAGACTTAGCTCGTCGCTCATGAAAAAAGCTTTTTCCGCAAACAGCGGGGAAACCCCCGCCAGACTTTCACGCAGCTCCTTGCGCGCCTGAACACGGGCCGGCTCTTTGCTGCGCGAGTCGAGAATCAGATCGACAAGACCGCACCAGTCACGCTGAATGCGATGGATCAGCAGACGGCTGTTGGCACGAGTGACAGGATAGACAGGCAACAAGGGTGGATGCGGATAACGCTCATCCAGGTATTCCATCACCACCGTCGACTCGTACAACGCCAGGTCACGATCGACCAGGGTAGGTACGCTGCCGTACGGATTGACTTCAATGAGCTGCGGCGGGTGCCGACCTGCAACAACCTCAATGATTTCGGCGCTGACACCTTTCTCCGCGAGCACGATGCGCACGCGATGGGAATAGTGGTCGGCGGGGTCGGAGTAACAGGCCAACCGGTTGGTCACGCCCATGGCGATCCTCCTCGCTTGTTAAAATTTATCGGACAGACGAACGAACGCGCCTCATGGGCGCCTCCGATAATGAACGCAACAGGACAGGTGTTCGTCGCGGGCGACAAGATAGCTCATTTAGCGAAGTAAATTCTGTAATCTTCGTCGACAGGCGCATAAACATCGCAATATCCACGTTGAACGCCCACCTTGGAAATACCTGACCAGTAAAAACCACACCCATAAAAAAACGCCCAGCCCCGCGAAGGGCTGGACGTTCTTTCTTGAACGAAGAGCGAATTAACGCTTCGAGTACTGCGGACGCTTACGCGCCTTACGCAGACCGACTTTCTTACGTTCAACTTCACGAGCATCGCGAGTCACGAAGCCTGCTTTACGCAGAGCACCGCGCAGCGTCTCGTCGTACTGCATCAGAGCGCGAGTGATACCGTGGCGGATTGCGCCAGCCTGACCACTTACGCCGCCACCGATAACGGTGACGTAGATGTCGAACTTTTCAACGGTCTCGGTCAATTCCAGCGGCTGACGAACTACCATGCGGGCAGTTTCGCGGCCGAAGAAGTTGTCCAGGGAGCGGTTGTTGATCGAGATGTTACCAGTACCCGGACGCAGGAAAACGCGAGCGGTTGCGGTCTTGCGACGGCCAGTGCCGTAATTTTGAGTCGCCGACATAATGAACTATTCCGTTAAAACTTCAGTTCTTGGGGCTGCTGAGCAGTATGAGGGTGTACAGCGCCCGCATAGACTTTCAGCTTACGATACATGTCGCGACCCAGCGGGTTTTTAGGCAGCATGCCTTTGACCGCGGTCTCGATCACGCGCTCAGGAGCTTTGGCGATCAGCTTTTCGAAGTTGATCGACTTGATCCCGCCCGGAAAACCGGAGTGTGAGTAGTAGATCTTGTCGGTGGTCTTGGCACCAGTAACGCGGATCTGCTCGGCATTGATCACGACGATGTAGTCGCCGGTGTCAACGTGCGGAGTGTATTCCGGTTTGTGCTTGCCACGCAGACGGCTCGCGATTTCGGTGGCCAGACGACCCAGGGTCTGACCAGCAGCGTCGACGACGAACCAGTCGCGCTTAACTGTTTCCGGTTTAGCAGTAAAAGTTTTCATTCTTTATAGCCTCAGGGGCCGCCCTGAAAATTAGACGGCGGATCTTACTGAATAGTGCGTACTTTGACAAGTCAAAGGCAGCCGGAAACAGACGCTATCGGGGGCTCGGGTCAGCGCGTCCGTTATACGGCAAGATTCTTCGGCAGACGGCGCATCACTTCCACTGCAAAGAGCTGGCGGATTATACAGACTGCGAAAATAACCTCAACCGGATTTTTTGTTCACACTCTGTTTATTGCCCGCGAGGTGGTTATTGGCGGATATTCACCGGATTAGCACAAGGCCATCATCGCAGGTCCGCAAGGGCCGCACCGTGAGGCCACTGGACACGCCTGGCAAAAAATAAGACGATCCAGCCGCTGCTTGACCATTTACCCATATAAGAATAACGATTATGCCGATCCGACACGCCACCCCTCTGCGCCGCGTCAGCATCCTGACCACCGACAAGATGTTCGCGTCGACTGTCATGCAGGCCAAGGACTTCTTCCATCTGGCCAGCCTGCGCTACAGCAAGCAATTGGGCCATGGCCTGATACCCGCCTTTGAAACGCGCCTGATCAGCCCGGACGGCCAGCCCGTCAACAGTTTCAGCGACGTAACGCTGCCGGTCGACGGCGCGCTTTGCCAGAGCGACATAATCGTCATCCCGGCGTTCTGGGACGACTTCGACACGCTTTGCCAGCGCTATCCGCAGGTACTGCCCTGGCTGCGCGAACAGCACGCCAATGGTGCTGTGATATGCGGCGAGGCCACGGGGGTCTACTGGCTCGCCGAGGCCGGGCTGCTGGATGGCAAGGAAGCCACGACCTATTGGCGCTTCTTCAGTGCATTCGCCGAGCGCTACCCCAACGTGCTGCTCAATCAGGATAAACACCTGACTGACGCAGACAACGTGTACTGCGCAGGCGGAACCACATCAGCCTGCGATCTGTATATTTACCTGATCGAGCGATTCTGCGGTGCCAACGTCGCTCAGGCTGTAGCCCGGGATATTCTTTATGAAGTGCGCCGCACCTACTCGCCCGGCCGGATCGGCTTTGGCGGGCAGAAGCTGCATCAGGATGTCGTGATTCTGCAGATCCAGCACTGGCTCGAAGACCACTTCGCCGACAAGTTCCGCTTTGAAGACGTGGCCCGCGAGCACGGCATGAGCATTCGCAATTTCATGCGCCGCTTCCAGACTGCAACAGGTGACAAGCCGCTGCATTACCTGCAAAGACTGAGAATAGAAACGGCAAAAGGGTTGTTGTCAGGCACTCGAAAGAGCATCAAGACCATCAGCTATGAGGTGGGCTATGACGACGCCAGCTTCTTCGCGCGCCTGTTCCGCCAGCACACCGGGCTGTCACCCAATCAGTACCGGCAGCAGTTCGAGAGCCCCAGGCTTAACGCTGTCAGCGAAAAGCCTTAGCCAGATCTCTTAAGGCGATTCAGGCCCTGTGCGCCCGCGAGAGGAACTCGTGGGACTGCATTTCCAGCAGACGGCTGAGCGTGCGCTGGAACTCGAACATCAATCGACCGCCGGTGTACAGGTCCTTCAGCTCGACTTCAGCCGAGATGATCAGCTTGACGTTGCGATCGTAGAACTCGTCGACCATGTTGATGAAGCGTCGGGCGATGTCATCGGTGGCAACGTCCATCTGCTCGACACCGCTGAGCAGCACGGCGTGGAATATCTTGCCCAGCTCGATGTAATCGTTCTGGCTACGAGGGCCGTCGCACAGCTCGCGAAAATCGAACCACGCAACGTCGTCACAAGTGCGCAGGGCGCGAATCTCGCGATTTTCGATCATCAGCACATCGTTTTCGATGGTCTCGGCGCAATCCGGCGTCAGCGCCTTGAAGCTCTTGCGCATGCTTTCCTGCGCGGCCTCATTGAGCGGGAAGTGGAACAGCTCGGCCTGCTCGAGGTGACGCAGACGATAGTCGACACCGCTGTCGACGTTGACGATATCGGTGTTCTGCTTGATCAGCGCAATGGCCGGCAGAAAACGCGCACGTTGCAGGCCGTCCTTGTACAGACCATCGGGAACGATGTTGGACGTTGCCACCAGCGTCACGCCATTTTTGAACAGCTCTTCCATCAGCGTGCCGAGAATCATGGCGTCAGTGATGTCGGAGACAAAGAACTCGTCAAAGCAGATGACTCGCGCCTCGTCGGAAAAACGCCTGGCGATGATCGTCAGCGGGTTTTTCTCGCCCTTGAGGGTCTTCATCTCTTCGTGTACGCGCTTCATGAAACGGTGGAAGTGGGTACGGACCTTCTCCTTGAATGGCAGCGCTTCGAAGAACGTATCAACCAGATACGTCTTGCCGCGACCCACGCCACCCCAGAAATACAGGCCTTTGACCAGAGTCGGCTCTTTCTTGCCGAACAGCTTGCCGAACAGGCCAGGCTTGCTGTCGTGAGCGGCGACCAGATCGTCGTACAGGCGCTGCAGATGACGCACGGCGTTTTCCTGCGCGGCATCATGGAAGAAGTCCGGGCGTTTCAGATCAGCTTGATATCGTTCTAGGGGCGTCATATTCGTTAGCAGGGCAACAAAAACGGGTCGTCACTGTAGCGACGACCCCAGGGATTGGCAATCAGTCCTGTTGAGGAGCGAGTGCCAGCTTGAGGGTCTGAATGGCGTTGTCACGCGCAGCAGCATCGGCGAATACCGGGCTATCGGCCACACATTCGCCATCCAGCCACAGGGTAAAACGGTCGTTTTCACTGCGCAGGTCGAGCTCGGCTCCCTGCTGCAGTTGCTTGCTGACAAGGCCGGCAGCCTTGCCGTCTGCGAAATTGCGCGACAACAGCAACTGCTCGCCATCAGCCGCCAACAGGCGAAAACGGAAGCTGCCGTCGTCTTCACGGAAGCTGACGAAACGAGCGCCCCTGGCGGTTTTTTTCTTGCCGGTGTCGGCGTTCTGCACGACGGTACGAAACGAGCGCAGGCCAACGGCCTCACGCAACTCCTCAAGGAACGGGGTAGCAACGCGACGGGCTTTCTGGGCACCGGCGAGCAGGATGTCTTCGAGGTCAGCCGGGCGTTCGATCAGCCCCAAGTAGTTCTCACGCGCTTCGCTCAACTGCGCATCGAGCAGGGTGAACAGGCGATTCTTCGCCTCACCCCACCCCAGGCCCTGCAACAGGTCGGAACGGAACCCGGCGCACTGCTCGGGCGTCGAGAACGCCTCATACAGGGTGAACAGGTGGGAGTTGTCCGGGTCCTTCGCTTCGCCGGGCGCGCGCGAGTCAGTGACGATGCGCGAGATAGCGTTTTTCATCTCCTTGGCGCTGCTGAACAACGGAATGGTGTTGTCGTAGCTCTTGGACATCTTGCGCCCGTCCAGCCCCGGCAGCGTGGCAACGCTCTCCTCGATCAGCGCTTCGGGCATGACGAAGAACTCTTTGCCATTGCCGAACAGGTGGTTGAAGCGCTGACCGATGTCACGGGCCATTTCCACATGCTGGATCTGGTCGCGACCCACCGGAACCTGATGCGCATTGAACATCAGAATGTCGGCCGCCATCAGCACCGGATAGCTGTAAAGGCCCATGGTGATGCCCGCGTCCGGGTCTTCGCCGCCCTCCACGTTCTTGTCTACCGAGGCCTTGTAAGCATGGGCGCGGTTGAGCAGGCCCTTGGCCGCCACACAGGTGAGCAGCCAGGTCAGTTCCGGAATTTCCGGAATGTCCGACTGGCGATAGAAGGTCACGCGATCAACATCAAGACCGGCTGCCAGCCAGGTCGCTGCGATTTCCAGACGCGAACGCTGAATGCGCAACGGGTCATCGCACTTGATCAGCGCGTGGTAATCGGCCAGGAAATAGAACGAATCGAAATCACTCTGGCGACTGGCAACGATAGCCGGGCGAATCGCGCCCGCGTAGTTGCCCAGATGGGGAGTGCCGGTGGTCGTGATACCGGTCAGGATACGAGTGGTCATGGCAAGTCGCTTATCTAAAGGATGCAATACGGGCTGCAATCAGTTGGGAAGTCGCGGCAAGAGCAGATCTTTCAGATCAGTCAGCTTGCCGTGAAAAAAGTGTCCGCATTCTGCCACTTTCAGCAGCTCATGGGGGCGCTGCAACGCGGCAGACCACGCATAAACCGTTTCAGGGTCAATGACTTCATCAGCCTCTGGCTGAATGATCGTCAGCGGGCAGGTCTGTGGCAGCACACTTTGATCCTCGAGCCGTGAGGCCGCTGCCGCAATCAGAAACAGGTGCGTCAGTTTTTCACCCTGCGCCTCGAGCCTTCCGCCCAGATTTGCGGCAACATAACCGCCGAACGAAAAGCCGAACAGCGTCATTGGCAGATCAGGGTGTTGCGCTCTTAACCATTGAGCTGCGGCCTGAGCATCATCGATCTCGCCAGGCCCGGCAACCGAGGTACCGGCACTGGCACCCACGCCGCGATAATTGAAGCGTAACGTGATAAGGCCCTGGTCCCGTGCGGTACGCTGCAACGTCGACACGACTTTATTGAGCATCGTTCCGCCCTGGATCGGGTTAGGATGACAGATCAGCGCAACGCCTCGAGCGTCGGGCACATCCTGATACAACGCTTCGAGCTGGCCTTCTGGGCCATCGATAAATAATGGGGTTTCACGCATGAGCAAAACAGAACTCCGTGACCTCGAAATGGGTCGACTCGTCTAGCTGATTGTCTGCGACTTGCATATCAACGACACGTCGCGGGTATACAGCGCAGGTTCGAGCCGTTAACGTAAAGCAAAGCCGTTTATAGAGGAAGGACTCGTGGAACACTCGCTCTTAGTCTGGTTGTTGCCGACACTCGCCCTGGTGGCAGGTGTCGTCATTGGTTTCCTGGTGGCACGCCTGCTGCCCAACACCGTTCCGAACAGCACCCAGCGCCAGCTGGACAACATTCAGGAACGTTTCGATACCTATCAGAACGAGGTAGTCACGCATTTCAACAGCACGGCCAACCTGGTGCAAAAGCTTTCGCAGAGCTATCAGGATGTTCAGGAACACCTTGCCGAGGGCGCCAACCGCCTGGCGCTTGACGAGCTGACACGCCAGCGCCTGCTCGCAGCCCTGCACCCAGAGGCCAATCATGCGCACCGCGATCATCGCGACCGCCTGACCCCTCCGCGCGATACCGAAACGCCGAAGGATTACGCGCCCAAGTCGCCTAATTCTCCTGGCATGCTCGACGAGCATTACGGTTTGAAAAAGTAAGCGTTACCGCAACGCAAAAGCCCGCCGCAGAGAACATCCGCGACGGGCTTTTTTGTGAAAGTAAAAACTGCATCGGCTGCTGTTCGCAGGGCGTGGGAACTTCAGGAGGTTACGACGGCTGCGATGGGCTGCGAAGCGGCCCTGAAACGAGCCACCTTGGTTGTGCCTGATGTGCCGTAGACACCTATGTTGCTGCCGGTTCCCGGCAGTTCGCGGACAAGTCCGCTCCTACAGCAGTTCGTCGCCAAGCCCACTCCCACAAGATTGTGTGTGGGAGTGAGCTTGCTCGCCAAGGCGCCAGTACAGACGCTAGAGACTACCGGCCTGTCAACCGGCAGAACTAGATCGCGCCGCGGCTACGCAGCAGGTCCAGCACCTGCCTGACGCTTTCTTCCACGCTGAGTGTCTGCGTATCGACCACCAGATCGGCATTCAGTGGCACGTCATACGGGAAGGACTCACCAGGAATGTTGTCGCCATCAGCAGCGTACAGGCCTTGCGGGTCACGTTCACGGCAGACAGTCGGGGATGCCTGAACATAAACGGTGATCAGACGATCCTTGCCGATCAGCGCCTTGGCACGCTCGCGCCCCTCGGCATCCGGCGCGACAAAGGCAGCCAGTGTCAGCAGCCCCGCTTCATTGAACTGACGCGCCACGTGGGCGGCACGGCTCCAGTTTTCGGTACGACCGGCGCGATCCTGCGGCAAGCCCTTGTTCAGGTCATGACGCAGGTTCTGGCCGTCCAGCACGAACACCGCACGGCCCATGTCGAACAGCTTGCGCTCGACCGCGTACGCCAGCGTGCTTTTGCCCGCGCCAGACAAGCCACTGAACAGCACGGTGGCTGGCTGCTGACCGAAACGCTGTGCACGCTCCTCGGTAGAAACGTGAGCCAGCTCGCCATGATGCTGCGAACCGCCGCCCGACACAGGCTTGGCGATGATCATGCCTGCCGCGACAGTGCCATTGGTCAGGCGATCGATAACGATAAACGAGCCCGTGGTGCGGTTGCTGCTGTAACCATCCAGCGCGATAGGCGCGTCCAGGCTGACTTTGACACGACCGATCTCGTTCAACTGCAACGAGCTGGCAGGGCCTTCTGCCAGCGTGTTCACATCGACCCGATGGGTGATGCTGGCAATCGAGCCCGGCACATAGCTGGTAGCGCGCTTGATGTCGTATTTCTTGCCCGGCAGCATCGGTTCTTCAGCCATCCATACCAGCATGGCGTCGAACGCATCGCTGACCTGCGGGACATTGTCGGCATGCACCAACAGGTCGCCGCGAGAAATATCGATTTCGTCTTCCATGGTCAGCGTCACGGCTTGACCCGGCCCCGCCTGTTCCAGCTCGCCTTCGAACGTGACAATGGACTTCACGCGGCTGCTTTTGCCTGAAGGCAGCACCACGATCTCGTCGCCCTTGTGCACGATGCCGCTGGCGAGCGTGCCGGCGAAACCACGGAAATTGAGGTTCGGGCGGTTGACGTACTGCACCGGGAAGCGCAGGTCGGTGTAATTACGGTCGTTGGCGATTTCGACGGTTTCAAGGATTTCCATCAGCGACTGACCGGTATACCAAGGCGACCGTTCGCTCTTGTTCACCACGTTGTCGCCTTTAAGCGCCGACATCGGCACAAAGGCCATCGTGGTCGGCTTGAAGGCGATGCCTTCAGCGAACTTCAGGTAATCAGCCTTGATCGACTCGAACACGCTTTCATCGAAGCCGTTGAGGTCCATCTTGTTGATGGCCACGACGATGTGCTTGATGCCCAGCAGCGACGCGATATAGCTGTGACGACGCGTCTGGGTCTGCACGCCATAGCGCGCATCCACGAGGATGATCGCTAAGTCGCAGGTCGACGCGCCGGTGGCCATGTTACGGGTGTATTGCTCGTGGCCGGGCGTGTCGGCAATGATGAACTTGCGCTTCGCCGTGGAGAAATAGCGATAAGCCACATCGATAGTGATGCCCTGCTCCCGCTCGGCCTGAAGGCCATCCACCAACAACGCCAGATCGACATCGTCGCCGGTAGTGCCGGACTTCTTCGAGTCACGGGTAATGGCTTCCAGGTGATCTTCGTAGATCATCTTCGAGTCGTGCAGCAGACGCCCGATCAGCGTGCTCTTGCCGTCATCGACGTTGCCACAGGTTAGAAAGCGCAGCATTTCCTTGCGTTCGTGCTGGCCCAGATAGGCGAGGATGTCCTCGCTGATCAAATCAGATTGATGCGACATGTGACATCCTCCTTAGAAATAACCCTGACGTTTCTTTTCTTCCATCGAGCCGGCGCCGTCATGGTCAATGACCCGGCCCTGGCGTTCGGAAGTTCGCGTCAGCAGCATTTCCTGGATGATATCGGTCAGGCTGGTCGCATCGGACTCGACTGCACCGGTCAGCGGGTAGCAGCCCAGCGTACGGAAGCGGACCTTTTTCTTGACGATGCGCGACTTCTCTTCATCGGTCAGATGCTCGAGGATCCGATCGTCGTCGATCATGATCAGCGTGCCGTTCTTCTCGATCACATCGCGTTCGGCGGCGAAATACAGCGGCACGATCGGGATGCCTTCGAGGTAGATGTACTGCCAGATGTCCAGCTCGGTCCAGTTGGACAGCGGGAACACACGGATCGACTCGCCCTTGTTGACGTTGCCGTTATAAACATTCCACAGCTCGGGACGCTGGTTTTTAGGGTCCCAACGGTGCTTGCTGTCACGGAACGAATAAACGCGCTCCTTGGCCCGGGACTTCTCTTCGTCGCGACGGGCACCGCCGAATGCGGCGTCGAAACCATGCTTGTCCAGCGCCTGCTTGAGGCCCTCGGTCTTCATGATGTCGGTGTGCTTGGCACTGCCGTGGGTGAACGGGTTGATACCCTGCGCCACGCCGTCGGGGTTGATATGGGTGATCAGGTCCAGGCCCATCTCTTCGACCATCTGGTCACGGAAGCGATACATCTCCTGGAATTTCCAGCGTGTATCGACGTGCATGACCGGAAACGGCAGTTTGCCAGGGAAGAATGCCTTGCGCGCCAGGTGCAGCATCACGGCCGAATCCTTGCCGATCGAGTACAGCATCACCGGGTTATCGAACTCGGCGGCGACCTCGCGGATGATGTGGATGCTTTCCGCCTCCAGCTGTTTCAGATGCGTCAGTTTGTCAACCATGGCTACTCACGTTCGTTATGGGCCGGAAAACCGGGGCGGCCTGCGGGCCGTATTCGAGCCGGGCACTTTAACATGCGTGATATCGCTATTCAGCGATGCATCTAGATCGAAACGATCTATGCATATGCCCCGCTGATTGATCAGTCAGATCGGGTTCGGGCAGTCGATGAAGATATGCTCCAGGGCGAAACGGCGAGCCAGATAATCCCCCAGCGCCTGAACACCATAGCGCTCAGTAGCGTGATGACCGGCGGCGATAAAACTGATGTCGTTTTCCCGAGCACTGTGAAAGGTCTGCTCCGACGCTTCGCCACTGAGAAAAAGGTCCACGCCCTCCAGCACCGCCTGATCGATATAGCCCTGCCCGCCTCCGGTGCACCAGCCGACACGACGAACCATCGGGCTGCCCTCCACAAGCAACGGCTCGCGCCCCAGCGCATCCTGTACACGACGGGCGAAATCACGCGGGGTCATGGGCTCTGCCAAGGAACCGACCAGTCCGACAACGCGCGCGTTTTCCGGATCAAGCGGCCCTTCGACCGTAATGTCCAGCTGACGGGCGAGTTGCACGTTATTGCCCACCTCAGGATGCACATCCAGCGGCAGGTGATAGGCCAGCAGACTGATGTCGTGCTTGAGCAAGGTCTTCAGGCGACGCTGTTTCATGCCGACGACACAGGGGTTTTCGCCCTTCCAGAAATAACCGTGATGGACCAGGATCAGATCCGCCTGGGCGTCGACCGCGGCGTCCAGCAATGCCTGGCTGGCCGTCACGCCACTGACGATGCGCATGACCTGCGGGCGCCCCTCGACCTGAAGACCGTTGGGGCAGTAATCCTGAATCCGGGCGCTGTTCAGATAGCGGTCGGCTTCTTCGACCAGAGTGCTGAGAGCAACAGCCATAAAAGACTCCTAAATATGCAGTTCAGAGCTGCGTTGTACTCGTATAATGCCCGCCATTATGGCGCACCCGTGGCTAAACTTTCTGCGCCCGCAACCATCAGGACTTGTTCAATGCTCAAGGCACTGCGCTTTTTCGGCTGGCCATTGCTGGCCGGCGTGCTTATCGCCCTGCTGATTATTCAGCGCTATCCTCAATGGGTCGGCCTGCCGAGCCTGGACGTCAATCTTCAGCAGGCGCCACAGACCACCAATGTCATGCAAGGTCCGTCTTCATATGCCGATGCGGTAATCGCCGCAGCACCGGCAGTGGTCAACCTCTATACCACCAAGATGGTGAACAAAGGCAATAACCCTCTGTTCGAAGACCCACAGTTCCGGCGCTTCTTCGGCGATAACACGCCCAAGCAGAAACGTATGGAGTCAAGCCTCGGCTCTGGCGTGATGATGAGTCCCGAAGGCTATATCCTGACCAACAACCATGTGACCACCGGTGCCGACCAGATTGTGGTGGCGCTCAAGGATGGCCGCGAAACCGTCGGCAGGGTGATCGGCAGCGATCCGGAAACCGATCTGGCGGTACTGAAGATTGACCTGAAAAACCTGCCAGCGATCACCATCGCACGCTCCGACGGCATTCGCATCGGTGATGTCGCTCTGGCCATCGGCAACCCGTTCGGCGTCGGCCAGACCGTGACCATGGGCATCATCAGCGCTACCGGGCGCAATCAACTGGGCCTCAACACTTACGAAGACTTCATTCAGACCGACGCCGCCATCAACCCCGGCAACTCGGGCGGCGCCCTGGTAGACGCCAGCGGCAACCTGATCGGCATCAACACTGCGATCTTTTCCAAATCGGGTGGTTCTCAGGGTATCGGCTTTGCCATTCCGACCAAGCTTGCGATGGATGTCATGAAGTCGATCATCGAACACGGCCAGGTCATTCGTGGCTGGCTGGGCATCGAAGTTCAACCACTGACGCCGGAGCTGGCCGAGTCGTTCGGATTGAAAGATCGCCCCGGGATCGTAGTGGCGGGCATCTTCCGCGACGGACCGGCGCAGAAGGCCGGGCTGCAGCTGGGTGACGTGATCCTGAGCATCAACGGCCAACCCGCCGGTGACGGCCGCCGCTCCATGAACCAGGTGGCGCGCACCAAGCCCAAGGACAAGATTGCCATCGACGTGATGCGCAACGGCAAGGAAATGCGCCTGAGCGCCGAAGTCGGCCTGCGTCCACCGCCTGCGCCTACCCCTGCAGAAGCGCCGGAGTAATGCGCTAGCGGCTGAAGCCCATGCTCCGCGCTTGGTGTTGTGCACAAACCCGCTTTTGATTCTGCCCGCTAACCAGCGGGCAGAAGCCTGAAGGCCCCGTTTCAGGGCTGATCGGCGCTACCCCTTAAATCCCGCTCAGGCCCTCCAGCAAAGCCTGATGCTGCTCTGGCGTACCAATGCTGATACGCAGAAACTGGGCAATACGTTGCTGCTTGAAGTGGCGCACGATCACGCCCTGCTCGCGCAGCTTTGCAGCCAGCGCAGCAGCGTCGTGTTGCGGATGGCGGGCAAAGATGAAGTTGGCAGCCGAGGGCAACACTTCAAAGCCTTTGCCCTGCAACTGCTCGACCAGCGCTTCACGACTTTCGATGACCTTGTCGCGCGTTGACTCGAAATGCTCGCGGTCGTCGAAAGCTGCCGCGCCACCTGCGTTGGCCATACGGTCCAGCGGGTACGAGTTGAAGCTGTTCTTGACCCGCTCCAACGCCTCTATCAGGTCGGGATGCCCTACCGCGAGACCTACGCGCAGACCGGCCAGCGAGCGCGATTTGGACAAGGTCTGGGTGACCAGCAAATTGGGATAACGATCGACCAGCGTGATCGCAGTCTCGCCACCGAAGTCTATATACGCTTCGTCAACGACGACCACAGAGTCCGGGCTGGCCTTGATGATCTGCTCGACCTTGTCCAGACCCAGCAGGCAACCGGTGGGTGCATTCGGGTTGGGGAAGATGATCCCGGCGTTCGGCCGGGCGTAGTCTTCGGCACGGATCTGAAACTGCTCGTCCAGCGCCACCGTTTCGTAACCAATGCCATACAGGCCGCAATAAACCGGATAGAAGCTGTAGCTGATATCCGGAAACAGCAGCGGCGCGTCGTGCTGGAACAACGCGTGAAAGATGTGCGCCAGCACCTCATCGGAGCCGTTGCCGAGAAATACCTGATTGGGCTGAACGCCGTAATAACCGGCAACAGCGTGCTTGAGCAGGTCGCTATTGGGGTCGGGATACAGACGCAAGTCGTCGGTCAGCACCGCACGCATGGCCTCGATAGCCTTGGGCGACGGACCGTAGGGGTTCTCGTTGGTGTTGAGCTTGACCAGCTTGCTCAGCTTCGGTTGCTCGCCCGGCACGTAAGGCACGAGACTGCTGACGAAAGGGCTCCAGAATTTACTCATTATTTGCCGTCCTCGATGTTGCCAGCTTTCCAGTCAGGGTCAGTGATTCGGTATTCTGCGCTGCGGGCGTGGCCGCTCAATGACTCACCACGCGCCAGTACGGACGCTGTCTTGCCCAGCTCGGAGGCGCCCTGCGGCGAGCAATAGATGATCGACGAGCGCTTCTGGAAATCATACACACCCAGTGGCGATGAGAAGCGTGCCGTGCCGGAAGTCGGCAACACGTGGTTGGGGCCTGCGCAATAGTCACCCAGCGCCTCGG
Organism: Pseudomonas tremae; assembly: GCF_001401155.1. Taxonomy (GTDB): domain Bacteria; phylum Pseudomonadota; class Gammaproteobacteria; order Pseudomonadales; family Pseudomonadaceae; genus Aquipseudomonas; species Aquipseudomonas tremae. The sequence goes on along the minus strand of NZ_LJRO01000313.1, from coordinate 78,497 downwards.
AGGTGTGTCGCCCCATGAAGATCGCACCCGCGTGGCGAATATGCGGCAGCCAGGCTTCAGGGTCGGCGACGGACAACTCCAGGTGTTCAGGCGCGATACGGTTTGCCACTTCGATGGCTTGCGCCATGTCCGCCACCTTGATCAGCGCGCCACGGCCATTGATCGAGGTTTCGACAATCGCCGCCCGGTCCATCGTCGGCAACAGCCGGGTGATGCTGACGGCTACCTTGTCGAGGAACTCGGCATCCGGGCTGACCAGAATGGCCTGGGCGTCTTCGTCGTGCTCGGCTTGGGAAAACAGGTCCATGGCGATCCAGTCAGGGTCGGTCTGACCGTCGCACACCACTAGAATCTCGGACGGACCCGCGATCATGTCGATACCGACCTGACCGAATACATGACGCTTGGCCGTGGCGACATAGATATTGCCAGGGCCGACGACCTTGTCGACTTTCGGCACGCTTTCAGTACCGTAGGCCAACGCCGCAACGGCCTGCGCACCACCAATAGTGAATACGCGATCCACACCGGCGATGCACGCTGCCGCCAGCACCAACTCGTTGATTTCACCACGCGGTGTCGGCACGACCATCACTACTTCGGTCACACCGGCAACTTTCGCCGGGATGGCATTCATCAGCACTGACGAGGGGTAAGAGGCCTTGCCTCCCGGTACATAAAGACCTGCACGATCGAGCGGCGTGACCTTCTGGCCCAGTACCGTGCCATCGGCCTCGGTGTAGCTCCAGGAGTCCTGCTTTTGCTTCTCGTGGTAGCTGCGCACGCGTTCCGCAGCCTTTTCAAGAGCTTCGCGCTGCACCGGTGTGATGCGGGTCAATGCCAGTTCCAGACGTTCGCGCGGCAAAATCAGGTCGGCCATCGACGCAACCTGCAGCCCGTCGAACTTCTGGGTGAATTCGACCAGCGCAGCATCGCCCCGCTCACGCACAGCCTTGATGATATCGAGCACGCGCTGGTTAACCGAGTCGTCAGACACACTCTCCCAGCTCAGCAGATGATCCAGATGTCGTGCGAAATCCGGGTCAGCAGCATCGAGTCGGCGAATTGCAGTGGGAGTGGTCATAACAGGGCCTCAATAATTGGCGGATGCTCAGGAGCCTAAAGCTACCAAGCTATCCGCGCAGGCACCTGAGAAATTTGGCTATGACACGGATAGCTGGACGCAACTCGAAGTTGCGTGGAGGGATCAGCTGCGGTGTCGAGACTCGACAGCCTTGCGCAAGGTGTCGATAAGGGCCTGGATGCGGGCGTGCTGCATTTTCATGGAAGCCTTGTTCACGACCAGCCGCGAGCTGATGTGAGCGATCAGCTCCTGCGGCTCTAGACCGTTGGCCCGCAAGGTATTGCCGGTGTCGACCACGTCGATTATCTTGTCTGCGAGACCGATCAACGGTGCCAGCTCCATGGAGCCGTAAAGCTTGATGATATCGACCTGACGCCCTTGCTCGGCGTAGTAACGCTTGGCGACATTGACGAACTTGGTGGCCACGCGCAGGCGCCCCTTGGGCTCCACCGCGCCGATGGCACCGGCAGTCATGAGCCTGCACTTGGCGATCTGCAGGTCCAGCGGCTCATACAGGCCCTGGCCGGTGTATTCCATCAACACATCCTTGCCCGCGACGCCCAGGTCGGCGGCACCATGCTCGACATACGTCGGCACATCGGTGGCACGCACGATCAGCAGACGCACGTCAGCCTGAGTCGTGGGGATGATGAGCTTGCGGCTCTTGTCCGGATTCTCGGTCGGCACGATGCCAGCTTCGGCGAGAAGCGGCAGGGTGTCGTCAAGAATGCGGCCCTTGGACAGTGCGATGGTCAACATGGGAAACGTCAGTCCTTATCAGGAAACCTTTGTCACGACGCAAACGGCGTGTGACAACCCTCGGCCCGAGGTCCGAGGTGAAACGAATCAGAAATCACACCCGCGACAGAACAGGCGGCCCCATGCCTTTGGCATCAGGGCCGCAGGTTGCTAGCCCGGAACGCGGCGGATCTTGGCGCCCAGCATTTGCAGCTTCTCTTCGATGCACTCGTAACCACGGTCTATGTGGTAAATGCGATCGATCAACGTGTCGCCCTGAGCGACCAGCGCAGAAATCACCAGACTGGCCGATGCACGCAAGTCGGTCGCCATGACTGGCGCGCCCTTGAGCACTTCGGTACCGGTCACGATTGCAGTGTTGCCTTCGACCTGGATCTGGGCGCCCATACGGTGCATTTCATACACGTGCATGAAGCGGTTTTCGAAAATGGTCTCGATAACCGCGCCTGTGCCTTCGGCAATGGCATTGAGCGAGATGAACTGCGCCTGCATGTCGGTAGGGAACGCCGGATAAGGCGCAGTGCGCACGTTGACGGCCTTCGGACGCTTGCCGTGCATGTTCAGCTCGATCCAGTCTTCACCGGTCGTGACTTCGGCACCGGCTTCCTGAAGCTTGAGCAGCACTGCTTCGAGGATGGTCGGATCGGTGTCCTTGACCTTGACGCGACCACCGGTAACGGCAGCGGCCACCAGGTAGGTGCCGGTCTCGATACGGTCAGGCATGACCTTGTAGGTGGCTGACCCCAGACGCTTGACGCCATCGATAGTGATGGTGTCGGTGCCTGCGCCGTGAATTTTTGCACCCATGGCGATCAGGAAGTTCGCCAGATCGACAACCTCAGGCTCGCGAGCGGCGTTCTGAAGTACGCTACGGCCGTTGGCGAGGCTGGCAGCCATCATGATGTTTTCGGTACCGGTCACACTCACGGTGTCGAAGAAGAAGTGCGCACCGCGCAGACCGCCCTCTGGGGCCTTGGCCTTGATGTAACCACCTTCGACATCAATGATCGCGCCCATGGCCTCGAGGCCACGGATGTGCAGGTCGACCGGTCGCGAGCCAATGGCACAGCCGCCTGGCAGGGCCACTTCGGCCTCGCCAAAGCGGGCGACCATAGGCCCAAGCACCAGAATCGACGCACGCATGGTTTTCACCAGTTCGTACGGAGCCACCAGGGTCTTGATGGTACGAGCATCGATCTCGACGCTGAGTTTCTCGTCGATCACCGGCTCGATACCCATGCGACCGAACAGCTCGATCATAGTGGTGATGTCGTGCAGGTGGGGCAAGTTTTGAACGGTGACTGGCCCATCAGCCAGCAACGTGGCGGCAAGGATCGGCAGGGCAGAGTTCTTTGCCCCGGAAATGCGAATTTCGCCATCAAGACGAACGCCGCCGGTAATAATCAATTTATCCATTAGAGTCTCGACACCAATTGGCTCAGGTACGCTCGGCCCACGCAGCGCGGCTGAAAAATTTCATGGTCACCGCGTGGATGCTGCCATCGGCAATCCAGGGGTTCAGATGGGTGTAAATCTGCTGCTGACGCTTGACCGGGCTCAGGCCGGCCAACTCGTCACTGATGATATTCAGCTGGAAGTTACAGCCTTCGCCTTCGACTTCCACCTTGATTTCCGGCAGCTTTCCTTCAAGGAAGCTTTTAACTTCTACAGCCTGCATGCTTAACCTCGATCGGCGCTGTACGCGCGCGGGTCGGCCATCATACAAAAAAGCCCATGTTATGCGAAGCCCGACGAACGGGTCCCGGATAAAGGGCTTTCTCGATGATGCCTGTCAGTGGGTATCCAGTAGCTCGGTAAGACCTGAAACACGGGCTATCTGGCGCATGTCTTCAGGCAGCGAGCGGACTGTAATCGACTTGCCTGCATCTCGTGCATCGCGCATGAAAGCAAGCAGCAATGCCAATCCTACACTGCTGGACTTCTCGACACCGGAACAATCAAGCGTCAGCTCGGGCAGGTCACCGGATTTGATCAGTGCCGCACCCTGCTTGCGCAATTGCGGTCCGGTACGATAATCCAGCACCCCGATCAGCTTCAACTCGCCCGGGCCGGCCAGACGAACAGCGGCCTCGCTCATTGTGCCGGCTTCTGCGATGCGTCAACGGTGGACTTGGTCTTGGCAACCTCGCCCGCCCAGTTGTTGATCGTGGTGTCCAGATTATTGCCATTACGCTGCATGGCGTCGGCGAACTGATCACGGAACAGCTTGCCGATGTTGATACCGTTGATCACAACGTTACGGACTTTCCACTCGCCGTTCAGCTTCACCAGCGTGTAGGAAACCGGGTAAACGGCACCGTTGGAGCCCTTCACCTGCATGTCCACGCTGGTACGGTCGTCGCCTTCATCCTTGGCTGGCGCAACGGTGATGCCCTGATTGTTGAATTCAAGCAGTGCGTTTCCGTAGAACTGCATCAGGCTGCGCTTGAAGTTCTCTTCGAAGCGCTTTACTTGCTCAGGCGATGCCTTGCGCGAGTACTTGACGGTCATGATGCTTTTGGAAATGCCATCCGCATCCACCACCGGGCCCACAATGCGGTTCAGCGCATCGTAGAACGCGCTCGGGTTGGACTTGTACTCTTCACGATTGGTCGCGAGATCACTCAGCAGTTCCTTGGTGGTGCGTTCCACCAGATCATGGGCCGAGGGGGTCGCCGCAGCGTTGGCCAGCATAGGCAAAGCGGCCAGCAACACCAGCAGACCACGGCGCAGAATAGAGATCATTTGAAGCTCCTCACTTGGCGTCTTTACTTACTGTATTGAGCAGGAATTTTCCGATCAGGTCTTCAAGTACCAGAGACGATTGCGTGTCATGGATGGTCCCGCCATCCTTGAGAAGCTTGTCATCGCCGCCAACACTGATGCCTATGTACTTTTCACCCAGCAGCCCGGCGGTCAGAATCGACGCGGTCGAGTCCGAAGGCAGGTTGTCGACCTTTTTCTGTATTTCCAGAGTGACGCGACCTGTAAAGGTGTCGCGATCCAGATCGATCGCGGTCACCTTGCCGACAGTCACGCCAGCCATGCTGACCTTGGCTCTGACAGTCAAACCGGCCAGATTGTCGAAGTAAGCATAAAGTTTATAGGTGTCGGTGCTCGCGCTTGTGCTCAGACCACTGACTCGCAGGGCCAGCAGCAGCAGAGCCAGTATCCCGGCCAGCAGGAAAAGGCCGACACCGGTTTCGATGGCACGGTTTTGCATCAGAAATCTCCAAACATCAAGGCGGTCAAAATAAAGTCCAGTCCCAGCACGGCCAAGGAGGCATATACAACCGTCCTGGTTGTCGCGCGGCTGATCCCCTCGGAAGTAGGGTCGCAGTCATACCCTTGGAAAACGGCAATCCATGTCACCACGAAGGCAAATACGACGCTTTTGATCACCCCATTGAGCACATCGTTCGTGAAAGAAACGCTGTTCTGCATGTTCGACCAGAAAGAACCGTCATAGACTCCCAGCCAATCTATCGCTACCCAGGAAGCGCCCCAGATACCCACCACGCTGAAAATCATCGCCAGAATCGGCAACGAGATAAAACCGGCCCACAAGCGCGGCGCAACGATGTATTTGAGCGGATCGACGCCGATCATCTCAAGGCTCGACAATTGCTCGGTGGACTTCATGTTGCCGATCTCGGCGGTCAGTGCAGACCCTGCGCGACCGGCAAAGAGCAAGGCTGTGACCACCGGTCCCAGTTCACGCAGCAACGTCAGGGCTACCATCTGACCGACGGCCTGCTCGGAACCGTATTTGGCAAGAATGCTGAAGCCCTGCAGCGCCAGCACCATCCCGATGAATACGCCGGAGACCACGATGATGACCAGAGACATCACACCGACGGAATACAGCTGCTTGATCAACAGCTGAAAACTGCTGCCAGCACCACCACGCCCCAGCAGGGCATGCACCAGAAAAAGGCCGGAGCGGCCCAGAACAGCAACGATATCGATGGCCGAACGTCCAAGCAGACGAACCCGGTCCATCAGTGACTTATTGCGCATCAGCGCTTCCCCAAAAGATCTTCGCGAAAATCCGGCGCCGGATAATGGAACGGCACAGGGCCATCGGGCTCGCCGGTCATGAATTGACGAATACGCGGATTGTCCGAGGACATCAGTTCCTGTGGCGTACCCTGCCCCAGCACTTGTCCATCGCCCACAACATAGAGATAGTCGGCGATGCTCGCCGTCTCGCTGAGGTCGTGAGACACCACGATACTGGTGATCCCCAAAGCATCATTGAGCAGGCGGATCAGGCGCACCAGCACCCCCATTGCAATCGGGTCCTGCCCGACGAAAGGCTCGTCGTACATCAGGATCTGCGGGTCAAGGGCAATCGCACGAGCCAGCGCCACACGACGCTTCATGCCACCCGACAGCTCATCGGGCATCAGCTCTACCGCGCCGCGCAGGCCTACGGCCTGAAGCTTGAGCAGAACGATGTCGCGGATCATCTCTTCCGGCAGTTCGGTGTGCACACGCAATGGAAAGGCGACGTTTTCAAAAACGTCGAGATCGGTAAACAGCGCGCCGCTCTGGAACAGCACGCCCATCTGCTTGCGCGCGTCGAACAGGTCACTGCGCGAAAGATCGGGCAGGTTCTGGCCGTTCACCCAAACCTGGCCGGCGCTCGGGCGCAACTGAGCGCCCATCAGGCGCAGCAAGGTAGTCTTGCCACAGCCAGACGGCCCCATTATTCCCGTGACCTTGCCGCGTGGAATACGAATATCGACGTCATTAAAAATGGTGCGCGTACCGCGTTTGAAAGACACACCTTTCAACTCGACCGCATAGGCGTCATCAGAACTCATCTAAACTCCTTGCGATACAGCATCCGCCCTCGGCCACTGAACAGTGGCGGCAGACAAGCTGCCCAGGCAGTCCGAACAAGCCGCGAACTATATCACCGCAGCCAACCGCCCCCAAGAAGAGAACCGACCGGTTCAGGTATTCGCTAAAATATTCTGTACCACAATGTTATGGCCACAGGCTTGAATACAGACCCGCAGTCGCGTAGGAAATTCGTTTAAAAACAACACAACGACGATCAGACGTGAGGGAATCGTTCATTACCGCTATAATCGCCGCCTTTCAGCAGGCTGACCCTTTCCAGACATGAACCAATCCAGTGATCTGATCCACTCGGCGCAACGCACCATTCGTCTCGAGATAGAAGCCATGCAAGGCTTGCTTGAGCGCCTGGACGGGGATTTCGTGCGAGCGTGCGAAATGATCCTGGCCAGCAAAGGGCGGGTTGTGGTGGTCGGCATGGGCAAGTCCGGACACGTTGGCAACAAGATCGCAGCCACACTGGCAAGCACCGGCACCACGTCTTTTTTCGTGCATCCGGCCGAAGCCAGTCACGGCGACATGGGCATGATCACCCGCGATGACATCATTCTGGCGCTGTCCAACTCCGGCAGCACCAACGAGATCGTAACCCTGCTGCCTCTTATCAAACGGTTGGGCATCAAGATGATCAGCCTGACCGGCGACCCCGACTCGATTCTGGCCAAGGCCGCAGACATCAACCTGAATGCCCACGTGGCGCATGAGGCCTGCCCGCTGAACCTTGCGCCGACTTCTTCTACCACCGCCGCACTGGTCATGGGCGACGCCCTGGCTGTGGCGCTGCTCGACGCACGAGGCTTTACTGCCGAAGACTTCGCGTTCTCTCATCCGGGTGGCGCACTTGGCCGACGCCTGCTGCTCAAGGTCGAGAACGTCATGCACTCCGGTGACGCGCTGCCCAGCGTCCAGCGCGGCACCCTGCTCAGGGACGCGCTGCTGGAAATGACCCGCAAGGGCCTGGGCATGACTGCCATTCTGGAAGCCGACGGCACCCTCGCTGGCATATTCACGGACGGCGACCTGCGCAGAACGCTGGACCGCCCTGTCGATATCCGCCAGACCACCATCGATGACGTCATGACGGTTCACGGCAAGACCGTGCACGCAGAGATGCTTGCCGCCGAAGCACTTAAAATCATGGAAGACCACAAGATCGGCGCTCTGGTTGTCGTAGACCGGAACGACCGGCCTGTGGGCGCATTCAACCTGCAGGATCTCTTGCGCGCAGGCGTCATGTAATGGATACCGAAACGATGACACAGGATCTCATGCAACGCGGCAAGGCTATCAAGCTGGCCGTTTTCGACGTCGACGGCGTACTGACTGACGGTCGTCTTTACTTCCTGGAAGATGGCAGCGAAATAAAGACTTTCAGCACACTGGACGGCCAGGGCATAAAAATGCTGATAGCCTCGGGCGTTACTACTGCCATTATCAGCGGCCGTAAAACGTCGATCGTCGAGCGCCGGGCGAAGAGCCTGGGCATCGCGCACCTGTTTCAAGGGCGTGAAGACAAGCTGGTGGTACTGGATCAATTGCTGGCCGAGTTGAAACTTGATTACGAACAAGTCGCCTATCTGGGCGATGATCTGCCAGACTTGCCAGTCATTCGACGCGTCGGTCTGGGCATGGCCGTCGCCAACGCGGCAGGTTTTGTACGCGAGCATGCACACGGGATAACCAAAGCGCGAGGCGGCGAAGGCGCTGCACGCGAATTCTGCGAACTGATTCTGAGTGCGCAAGGCAACCTTGAAGCGGCTCACTCCGCCTATTTATAGAAGCCATTATGTTCACTAAAAAAATTCGGAAGTTCCTGCTTTTCGGGGTACTGGCAGTACTGCTGGCAGCTGTCGGCTATTGGAACGTCAGCCCGGAAAGCTTCATGGATCAACCTGCAGGGTCGGCTGACGACACCGCCATCGACTACTATGCAATCAATACACGCAGCGTGCAGTACTTGCCCGACGGCACACTTCAGTACGACATGACCTCCGACAAGGTAGAGCATGTAAAGGCCACGGACGTGAGCCTGCTGACAATGCCGAATCTGCATATGTACCGTGGTGGCGAGTTCCCTTGGCACGTGCAGAGCAAAAGAGGCGAAGTTTCATCGGCCGGCGATCAGGTCGAACTGATGGACGCCGTTCGTGTGGAGCGCACCGATGAGAAACAACGTACGACCATTATCACCAGTAGTCGCATGACCGTATTCCCTCAGAAGCAATATGCGGAGACCGACCAAGACGTTAGAATCGACGGCGCGGGCGGTGTCACTACGGCCAAGGGAATGAAAGCGTATTTGAAAGACAGCAGGATGGACCTGCTCTCCAACGTAAGAGGACAGTATGAGTCTCGTTAAAACTCTTCCTTTATTGCTCGGCCTGGGCGCAGCACTGGGAAGCGCGAGCGCCTGGTCCCTGCCAACTGACCGCGATCAGCCGATCCACATCCAGTCGGACGATGCCCAGCTCGATGACAAGAAAGGCGTTGCGACCTACAAGGGCAATGTCATCATCACCCAGGGCTCGATGAAAGTGACCGGCAACACGGTAACGATCACACGTAATGCCCAAGGGGAAGTCGACGTTTTCACCTCGGTCGGCAACCTGGCCTATTACGAGCAGAAGCCTGCGCCGGACAAGCCGATCGTGCAGGCGTATGCCGTCACTATTCAGTATTACGCCGGGCAGGACCGCATTGTCCTGATCGACAAGGCCAAGGTTATCAATGACGGCAATACCTCCGAAGGCGAGAAGATCGTCTATGACACGGTCAGGCAGGTTGTCACTGCTGGCCGCGCCAATGGTGGCACCAAGCTGACCACACCACGTCCGCGTATCGACATGGTCATCCAGCCCAAAAAGAAAACCGATCAACCTCAGAAGGCCCAGTAATGGCGACGCTCAAAGCCCAGCATCTGGCTAAAAGCTATAAGGGCCGACAGGTCGTGCGCGATGTGAGCATCTCCATCGACAGCGGCCAGATCGTCGGTCTGCTAGGCCCCAACGGCGCCGGCAAGACCACCTGCTTCTATATGATCGTCGGCCTGGTGCGGGCTGATCAGGGTCGAGTACTGATTGATGATCTGGATGTCAGCCATCAACCCATGCACGGTCGCGCCCGCGCAGGTATCGGCTACTTACCCCAGGAAGCATCGATCTTCCGCAAGCTGTCCGTGTCCGACAACATCATGGCGATCCTCGAGACCCGCAAGGAACTCGATGCCGGAGCCCGCCGCAAGGAGCTGGAAAGCCTCTTGCAAGAGTTCCACATTACCCACATCCGCGACAATCTGGGCATGAGCCTTTCGGGTGGCGAGCGTCGCCGCGTCGAAATCGCCCGCGCTCTGGCCACTGCTCCGAAATTCATCCTGCTGGATGAACCGTTTGCAGGCGTCGACCCGATCTCGGTGGGCGACATCAAGCAGATCATTCACCACCTCAAGGCCAAGGGTATCGGCGTACTGATCACTGACCACAACGTTCGGGAAACCCTGGACATCTGCGAAACTGCCTACATCGTCAATGACGGACAGCTGATTGCAGAAGGTGATTCAGAGACCATTCTCGCGAATCAGCTGGTGAAGGAAGTCTACCTCGGTCACGAATTCCGCCTCTGATCGACTGCCGCCGCACATCGCGGCAGTGGAAGCCCGGGCAGCGTATTGACATTATTTTATTTGTCATAACGCTCTAGGCAAAGGTACAGGTTTCAGGCATATAATTTGCTTAATGATGGCGCTCCGGCGCCTGTAGTAGATGGCGCGTGTGCGCCGGCGAATAAGGTGTTTAGCCCCTGCCATGAAACCATCGCTAGTCTTGAGAATGGGCCAGCAGCTGACGATGACACCGCAGCTGCAACAGGCAATCCGCTTACTTCAGCTTTCCACTCTGGACCTCCAGCAGGAGATTCAAGAGGCGCTGGAGTCAAACCCTATGCTTGAGCGGCAGGAAGAAGGCGACGACTTCGACAACTCCGACCCGCTTGCCGACAACATCGAACAAAAGCCCAACCCAGACGTTCAAGAACCCACCTATCAGGAATCCGCGCCTACCGTGGACAACCTGGAGGACGGCGAGTGGAGCGAGCGCATCCCGAACGAATTGCCGGTCGATACGGCATGGGAAGACGTTTACCAGACCAGTGCCAGCAGCTTGCCAAGCAATGACGATGACGAGTGGGACTTCACCACCCGGACCTCGGTAGGCGAAAGCCTGCAAAGCCACCTGCTATGGCAACTGAACGTTGCGCCGATGTCCGACAAGGACCGCCTGGTAGCCGTTACGCTGATCGACTGCATTAACAACCAGGGTTATCTGGACGAGACACTCGAAGAAATCCTCGAGTCCTTCGATCCTGAGCTGGATATCGAACTCGACGAAATAGAAGCCGTTCTGCATCGCATCCAGCAGTTCGAGCCGGCAGGCATAGGGGCGCGCAACCTGAGCGAATGCCTGCTGCTGCAGCTGCGCCAGCTTCCGGCCAAAACCCCGTGGCTGACCGAAGCGCAACGTCTGGTTACCGACTACATCGACCTGCTCGGGAGCCGCGACTACGGGCAGTTGATGCGCCGCATGAAGCTCAAGGAAGATGAACTGCGTCAGGTCATCGAATTGATCCAGAGCCTCAATCCACGCCCTGGTTCGCAAATCGAGTCTACGGAAGCCGAATACGTCATTCCCGATGTAATCGTGCGAAAAGACAACGAGCGCTGGCTGGTCGAACTCAATCAGGAATCCGTACCGCGCCTGCGCGTCAACCCGCAATACGCCGGCTTCGTGCGTCGCGCCGATACCAGCGCCGACAACACCTTCATGCGCAACCAGTTGCAGGAAGCCCGCTGGTTCATCAAGAGCCTGCAAAGCCGCAACGAAACCCTGATGAAAGTGGCCACCCAGATCGTCGAGCATCAGCGAGGCTTTCTCGAGTACGGCGACGAGGCCATGAAACCGCTGGTCCTGCATGACATTGCCGAGGCAGTGGGCATGCACGAGTCGACCATCTCGCGGGTGACGACGCAAAAGTTCATGCACACCCCACGCGGTATTTACGAGCTGAAATACTTCTTCTCGAGCCATGTGAGCACCTCCGAAGGCGGCGAATGCTCGTCTACGGCGATCCGCGCGATCATCAAAAAACTGGTAGCTGCGGAAAATCAGAAAAAGCCGTTGAGTGATAGCAAGATCGCTGGTTTACTGGAGGCACAAGGCATTCAAGTAGCCCGTCGCACAGTCGCCAAATACCGCGAGTCACTCGGGATAGCGCCTTCCAGTGAGCGTAAGCGATTGATGTGATGCAGGCCGAGCCACAGCGTCCCGGTGACAGGCATCACGCCTGTCGCTTTATGCACTGGCAAAGGAGAAACTGTATGCAAGTCAACATCAGTGGACACCAACTGGAAGTGACCAAACCCCTTCGCGAATACATTGAGCTCAAGCTCAGGAAGCTCGAGGGGCATTTTGACAAGATTACGAACGTGCAGGTCACGATGGCGGTCGAGAAGCTAAAGCAAAAGATCGAAGCCACGCTGCATATCCACGGTGGAGAGGTCGTTGCCAATGCTCAACATGACGATATGTATGCAGCTATCGACCTGCTCACTGACAAGCTCGACAGACAATTGCTCAAGCATAAGGAAAAGCAGCAAAGCATCCTCAAAGGTGCGGCCGCTCGCTAACGCCCATTTAAATGATCCGAATTGAAAATATCCTGACCGCCGGCCGTTCACTTGTGAACGCGCCGGGCGGCAGTAAAAAGTCTGTACTCCAGGAAATCGCCAACCTGATCGGTCGCGAAGTCCCGACGATAGATACGGACACCGTATTTACCAGTCTCGTGGCTCGCGAAAAGTTGGGATCGACCGGTTTCGGCAATGGCATAGCCATCCCTCATTGCCGCCTTGCCGCCTGCGAGCAGCCTGTAAGTGCCGTGATTCACCTCGCCAACCCGATTGATTTTGACGCCATCGATGGTGCGCCGGTAGACCTGCTGTTTGTATTGCTGGTGCCACAAGCCGCTACCGATGAGCACCTGGAGTTGCTGCGCCAGATCGCCAGCATGCTCGACGATAAAGATGTGCGTAAGCGCTTGCGCAGTGCCACCAGTAACGAAGCGCTTTATCAAGTGGTGCTGGACGTACAGAACGGAAAGACCTGACCATGCGCATGATCATCGTCAGTGGCCGCTCGGGCTCGGGCAAAAGTACCGCGCTGGATGTTCTTGAAGACAGTGGCTTCTACTGCGTCGACAACCTTCCGGCCGGCCTGCTGCCAGAGCTGGCAGAGCGCGCGCTGATCAATACCGAGCTGGCCGAGCCGTTGCTGGCGGTTTCAATTGATGCACGCAACCTGCCAAGCCACCTGACCCGCTTTCCGCAAATGCTCGATGAAGTGCGCGCGCGCAATATCCAGTGTGACGTGCTGTACCTCGATGCGGACGAAGCAACGCTGCTCAAGCGCTTTTCGGAAACCCGTCGTCGCCATCCGCTGAGTACGGCAGATCGTTCACTGGCCGAAGCGATACGCGACGAGACCACCCTGCTCGGCCCGATCATCGACCTGGCCGACCTGAAGATCAACACCACTCACCTGAACCTCTACCAGCTGCGCGATGCGCTCAAACTGCGCTTGCTGAACAAGCCTGAGCCAGGCACCGCCTTCCTGATCGAGTCTTTCGGGTTCAAGCGTGGCATGCCTGTTGACGCAGATCTGGTTTTCGACGTGCGCTGCCTGCCCAACCCCTACTGGAAGCCCGAGCTACGCGACCATTCAGGCCTTGAGCAGCCGGTCATCGACTACTTGTCAGTGCAGCCCGATGTAGAAGAAATGTTTCAGGATATCTTCTCCTACCTCAATAAATGGTTGCCGCGGTTCGCTGCCAGTAATCGTTCATACGTTACTATTGCCATCGGCTGCACCGGCGGGCATCACCGCTCCGTCTACCTGACAGAAAGGCTTGGTCAGGTCTTGCAACAATCACTCAAGAATGTTCAGGTTCGCCACCGCGACCTTAGCTGAAAGGATTTTCTCTGCGATGCCCGCCCGTCAAATCACAATTATCAACAAACTGGGTCTGCACGCCCGTGCCGCCGCCAAATTCGTAGGTGTCGCAGGCAAGTTTCCCTGCAAGATAAGAGTCGGCCGCGCGCCGGAAAGCATGGTCGACGGGAAAAGCATCATGGCGGTGATGATGCTCGCAGCTGGCAAAGGCACCGAGATCCATCTGCACACCGAAGGCGAGTTCGAACAGGAAGCGCTGGACGGGCTGGTAGAGCTGATTGATAACAAGTTCGACGAGGGCGAATAAGCCCTCGTACCAGGTACGTCACGCGGATGCTCGATGCATCACCCGCAACACTGCACCTGCAACCAGCTCAGGCCCTGCCCTGCCAACAGCGCCATTCCCGCCATAAACAGAAGCGCCCCGACAACAAGACGCAACCGCCTCACACGGCTGATAGTAAGCACTTCAGAGCGCACGTGCAGACTCGCCTGATTTGACAGTCAGGCCAGTGCGGCTTCATAGCGTCGGGCAACTTCGTTCCAGTTGATCACGTTGTAAAACGCGTTGATGTATTCGGGCCGACGGTTCTGATACCGCAGGTAGTAGGCATGCTCCCATACGTCCAGGCCTAGAATCGGCGTATTGCCGTTCATCAACGGGCTGTCCTGGTTGCCGCTGCTTTCAACGACCAGCTTTTTGTCCGGGGTGACACTCAGCCAGGCCCAGCCGCTGCCAAAACGCGTCAATGCCGCTTTGGTGAAAGCTTCCTTGAAACGCTCGAAGCCGCCCAGCTGCTCATCGATTGCAGCCGCGATAGCGCCTTGGGGCAAGCCACCGCCGCCGGGCACCATCACTTCCCAGAACAGCGAATGGTTGGCATGGCCGCCGCCCTGATTGATAACCGCAGGGCGCAGGTTCTCAGGCAGTTGGCTGACGCTGGCCACCAGCTTTTCGACGGACCAGTCGGCAAACTCGGTTCCTTCGACCGCTGCGTTGAGGTTGGTGATGTAGGTCTGGTGATGCTTGGTGTAGTGAATTTCCATGGTCTGCGCATCGATATGCGGCTCAAGTGCATCGTAGGCGTAAGGCAGTGCTGGCAAGGTGTAGGACATATCAATGTGCTCCGTGGAAAAGGCCTGAGGAGGCCGTGGAATCGTGCTGTAGCGACGACCTGAGGCGCTCGCCGTTGCAGTTCAGCAGTCGATGGGTACGCGGATATTCGCCATGTTCACTGATGAAGCTCAGCAGCTCTGCATAGGTTTTGCTGCTGTGGCGCAGTGCAGCCTGGCGCAGGGACGGTGGCAGGCGCGGGTTCTGCATGGTCTGCAATAAATGCTGATGGATCGCACAGAGGTACTCCGCGCTCTCCTCCGGCTGACCGAGACTGAGGTGCAGGTCCGCTAGGTTGTGATGGGAGATCACGCAGGCGGCAACGGCTTCGTCGACATCCTTCCAGCGTTCGAACAGCACTTGCGCCAGGGCCAGCGCCTGAAGGTACAACTCACGCGCCTCGACCCACTCACCAAGACTGAAACAGCGATTGGCCTGTTCAATGGTGCGTTCCCAATGCTGCATGACATACCTCCAGAGGCGCTGGCTGAGCGGATCAAATGACACAGGCAGCCAAAATACACCTTCAAATGATACTCATTATTAAATGAGATTCTGACTCAACACAAGCCTGCCGATGAGATTGATTCTTGAAAGGGGTAACACAAGAGCGATCAGTCACTCATGAGTTCTGATCATGGAAGGGTGATGCGAAGGGAGTGCGGCGGGGATCGTTCAAAAACTGCATGCCAATGCAGCGCATTGGCATGAGGAGTCGCTCAAGTGGTGACGGGGGTTCAGCTTCCCGCCACCATCATCCGTTCGATCAGTACCGAGCCTGTACGGATGTTGCTGCGTAATTCAAGGTCGCTGCCGACGGCGACGATCTGCTTGAACATGTCACGCATATTGCCAGCAATGGTCACTTCCTGAACCGGGAACTGGATCTCGCCGTTTTCGACCCAGAAACCTGCAGCCCCGCGAGAATAGTCACCAGTCACCATGTTCAGGCCACTGCCCATCAGCTCGGTGACCAGCAGGCCACGCCCCATGCGTCGGATCAGCGCGTCCTGATCTTCTGTGCCGTGAGTGACGAACAGGTTGTGGACGCCCCCCGCATTGGCGGTACTCGGCATGCCCAGCTTGCGGCCGGAATAGGTGCTCAATATGTAGGAAACCAGGTCGCCGTTCTCGACAAACGGCTTGGCATAGGTCGCCAGACCGTCGCTGTCGAACGCAGAGCTGCCCATGGCGTGCATCAGGTGCGGACGCTCGTCGATGGTCATCCACTCAGGGAAAAGCCGTTGGCCCAGCGAACCTTCGAGGAACGATGATTTACGGTACAGGTTGCCGCCGGAAATCGCGCCGAGAAAACTGCCGAACAGGCCACCCGCCAGCTCGGCAGCGAACAGCACTGGCACTTCGCAGGTTGGCACAGGACGCGCGCCCAGACGGCTCGCCGCACGCAATGCAGCCTTGCGACCGATGCTCTGCGCGTCGGCCAATAACTGGCCCTTGCGATTGACGTCATACCAGTAGTCGCGCTGCATCTGGCCGTCGCCCTCGGCGATCATCACGCAACTGAGGCTGTGCCGGGTCGACGCATAGCCGCCGACAAAGCCATTGCTGTTGCCGTATACACGACAGCCCTGATGCGTGTTGAGCGTGGTGCCGTCCGCATTCTTGATGCGGCTGTCGGCGTCGAACGCAGCCGCTTCACAGGTCAGCGCCTGTTCGATGGCCTGTTCGGGGGTGATGTCCCAGGCATGATACAAATCGAAATCCATGACTTCCTTGGCCATCAACGCCGCATCGGCCAGACCGGAGCTTTCGTCCTCGGACGTATGCTCGGCGATCGCCAGTGCGGCAGCGACCGTTTCGCGGATGGCATCGGCGCCTGTTGCCGACGTACTGGCAGAGCCTTTGCGCTGCCCTACGTACAAGGTGATACCGAAGCCCTGATCGCGATTGAATTCGACTGTCTCGACTTCACGCTGACGGACCGATGTCGACAGCCCCTGATCCACCGACACAGCGACTTCGCAGGCACTGGCGCCCTGACGCCTGGCTTCAGCGATGATCTGCTCGACCTGTTCCTGCAGCTCGGGCAAGGCCTGTGGGCCGACGCTTTGGGTTGCACTCATGACTTTCTCCATCAAATTCTTCTTTCAGCACAGGCCGAATACCGACCGGGCCGGACAAGCGGCCCTCGACTGGTTATCATGGCGGCGTTTATTTGCGGACTGCCCCCATGGTTGATTCTTACGACGACTCCCTCGACGGGGAGAAAAGCAAAACCCAGGTCAAACGAGAGCTGCATGCTCTGGTTGATCTCGGCGAGCGACTGACAACACTCAAAGCCGATGTACTGGCCAAGCTGCCTCTGACCGACGCCTTGCGCAAGGCTCTGGCTGAAGCGCCCAAACACACGGCCAATATCGCCCGAAAACGGCATATTCTGTTCATTGGCAAGCTGATGCGCGATCAGGACCAGGAAGCCATTCTGGTGCTTCTGGATCAACTCGACGCATCCACTCGCCAGTACAACGAACGTTTTCATAATCTGGAGCGCTGGCGAGATCGCCTGATCGCAGGTGATGACGCCGACCTCGAGAAATTCGTTGTCGAATACCCCGACGCCGACCGTCAGCAACTGCGTTCGCTGATCCGTCAGGCGCAACACGAAGTTGCACGCAACAAACCGCCGGCCACCAGCCGCAAAATCTTCAAATACATCCGTGAGCTGGACGAACTTCAACGCGGACTGCGTTGATGTCGACCTCGGGGCTGGCAACAACCGGCCCCGACTCACAATCAGTTACCCGTACCGCCAACCGTGATCGCGTCAATTTTCAGCGTAGGCTGCCCCACACCAACCGGCAATGACTGACCATCCTTACCGCATGTACCAACGCCGCTGTCCAGCGACAGATCGTTGCCGACCATCGAAACCCGGCTCATCGCTTCTGGCCCATTACCGATCAGGGTCGCACCTTTGACCGGCGCAGTGATCTTGCCGTCTTCGATCAGGTAAGCCTCACTGGTCGAAAACACGAACTTGCCGCTGGTGATATCAACCTGACCGCCGCCGAGGCTGGCGCAATAGATGCCTCGCTTCACCGACGCGATGATTTCCTGCGGATCGCTCTGCCCGCCCAGCATGTAGGTGTTGGTCATGCGCGGCATTGGCAGATGCGCATAAGACTCGCGACGACCGTTGCCGGTGCTCGCCACGCCCATCAACCGGGCATTGAGCTTGTCCTGCATGTAGCCCTTGAGCACACCGTTCTCGATCAGCGTGGTGCATTCGGTTGGCGTGCCTTCGTCATCGACGCTCAGCGAACCTCGACGCCCGACCAATGTACCGTCGTCAACGATGGTGCAGAGTTTCGACGCGACCATCTCGCCCATGCGTCCGCTATAGGCCGAACTGCCTTTGCGGTTGAAATCGCCTTCCAGACCGTGACCCACCGCCTCATGCAGCAAAACACCGGACCAGCCGGAACCGAGCACTACAGGCAAGGTGCCTGCCGGCGCCGGGATAGCTTCGAGATTGACCAGCGCCTGACGTAACGCTTCGCGCGCATAACCCATCGCACGATCGTCAGCGAGGAAATAACGGTAGTCGGTACGCCCGCCTCCGCCATGCCCGCCACGCTCGCGACGGCCGTTCTGCTCGACGATAACGCTGACGTTGAAGCGCACCAGCGGACGCACATCGGCAGCCAGGCTGCCATCAGCGGCCGCGACCAGAATGCGTTCCCAGACCCCGGCCATGCTCACCGACACCTGCTGGATACGCGAGTCCAGCGCGCGCGTCGCGACGTCGATACGCTTGAGCAACTCGACCTTCTCGGCTCGGCTCAGCACTTCCAGCGGGTTATCCGGGGCGTACAACTGGGCGACGTCCTGCGACGTGAACGCCTGTACCCGGCCATTCTGACCAGCGCGGGAGATCGAGCGCGCAGTGCGGGCAGCCGTGAGCAGAGCGTCATGGGTGATAGCGTTGCTGTACGCAAAACCGGTCTTCTCGCCCGACTGGGCACGCACGCCCACACCTTGATCCAGATTGAAACTGCCTTCCTTGACGATGCCGTCTTCGAGTGACCAAGACTCGGAAATCATGCCCTGAAAATACAGATCAGCCGCGTCGATACCAGGACCGGCAAGCTCGCCGAGCACCGATTGCAGGCTGTCGAGGGTCAGGCCGCCAGGTGCCAGAAGGTGTTCGCTGACTGAGGACAGATCACTCATATTTACTCCGAAGCAGGCCGCATGGCGTCCTGCGAAAAAAAGCGCCGGTGACTGGACACCGGCATCCGCGCCCGTATGGACGCTTGTTCTTCACTGTCGCGTGTGGCCAGCAGCACGGCTTCACCCTGCGCTTGCTGAGCCAGTACGCGGCCCCATGGATCAACGATGGCCGCGTGCCCGTAAGTCTCGCGAGGCCCCGGATGGACCCCGCCTTGTGCCGCCGCCAGCACGTAGCACTGGGTTTCGATGGCCCGCGCCCGGATCAAGATGTCCCAATGCGCAGCCCCCGTAACCGCCGTAAATGCCGACGGCGCAGTAATCAGTTCAGCGCCCGCTTCACGCAGCGCGGTATACAGCTCGGGAAAACGCAGGTCGTAACAGACCGTCATCCCCAGACGACCGACAGGTGTGTCGGCTACCACCACATTGTTGCCATGCGCGTAGTCGTCCGATTCACGGTAACGGCCTCGATGGTCGGCAACGTCTACGTCGAACAGGTGCAGTTTGTCATAACGGGCTACTTGCTCGCCGTGCTCATCGATCAGCAATGAGCACGCCGTCACCTTGCCATCAGGTTGACCATCAGGCGGCAGCGGCAATGTTCCGGCAACAATCCATAACTTGAGGTCGCGAGCGGCAAGTTTCAACCATGGCAGGATCGGCCCTTGCCCATCAGCTTCTGCGCGACCGATATCTGCTACGTCGCGACGCCCGATGGCAGCGAAGTTTTCAGGCAGCACAGCAAGCCGGGCACCGCCCTCGGCGGCCTGCTCCAGCAAGCCACGTGCCTTGGCCAGGTTGGCTTCGACGTCGCTCTGGCTGACCATCTGAATCACGGCAAAAGACATTGCGCCCCGCTCCTTGATGACATGGCCACCACTGTACTCCATGAGGCGCTACTGGGGTTTCTCAAATGGCTTGTCGAAGGTGATCCTCGGTTCTTTCCACGGCCCTTCAACCTTGTACTGAACGCTGGCGAAGCGGGCAACCCGGTCGCCCAGCAGCTTGTCGACCAGAAACAGCGCTCCGCCAATGGCCGGCGCGCCGACGATAAGGGCGGCAATCGGCAAGTTGTTGGTCACTGGCAAGGTCACCAACAGCTTGGCATCCACCCGGTCGCGAACCATGTCCAGCGTACCGTTGAGTTCCAGGTTGCTGGACGGTCCGGTCAGGGTGATCGGATTGCGTGTCACGTAAACCCCATCGCTGGCCACCAACAAGCCCTTGACCCGGTCATAGCTCAAACCCTTACCGAGCAGGTCAGAGAAGTCCAGACGCAAGCGACGACCAATGGAATTGAAGTTCAACAGACCGAACACGCGCAACGCCTGGGCACCACCTTCGACCTCGACAAACTGGCCTCTGTTCAACGTGGCATCCAGGCTGCCGGAATAACGCTTGAGGCCTACCCAGGCAGGCGAACCGGGCCAGCGTCCGTCAACATTCAGTTCGAAACGTTCACTGGTAACGGTCGGCGCAAAATTCCAGGCCTTCAGCACATCTGCCAGGTTCTTGCCGGCCAGATGGCCCTTGAACCAACTGCTGCTGGCACCCGGAGCGCCCTCCCAGGCACCGTCGCCCTCAAGCAGGATGCCTTTGAGCCCCAGACTCAGGTCCGACATACGCATGCCAGCGGGCGTTGGACGAATCTTCAGCGCCCAGGCGCCCAGCAGTTGATCGCCTTGAAACAGCTGGGCGATCTTGACGTCCAGCGCCGGAATATTGCGCGGGTCTATGTCCGCCAGCGGATCAGGCGCGTTCTCGATTACGGTGGCATTCGGGTCAGAGGCTGGCAGGCGCACATACAGCATGTCGATGCCGATGGGCGCAGACTTGGCGTCCGGCAGCAGCGCCGTACCTTTGACCAGCGCACTGTCCAGCGACAAGGCCCATGCTGCGGCGTTGCGCTGCAATTGAACACGTACGTCATTCAGCGTGGTGCCCATCGCCGTCAGCTTGCCGATCTGCAGGTCTACGCTGTTGAGCAGCTGTTTGGCGCTACCACCCGCATCACCGCCGGAATAACGTGCTGCCAATTCCTGCCAGGGGGCAACGTCCAGCTCGGACAGTTCACCACGAACTCTCACCCCTTTGGCATCAGGCACGATTGCGCCGCCCCGGCCCAGATAAAGCTCGCCACGCCCGTCGGCGAATTTGCCGCCTGGTGCTGCGAAAGCAAAGTTGGCCAGATTGTCATAGGCGGCGCCCAACCGACGCTCGGCTCCCTGAAGGGTCATGCGGAATTCGCTCGGGCGCTCTTCATCTGCCGTCTTGCCGAACGGCGCCGGCAGATCGATCGCCACCCCTTTGAGGGTGGAACTGATCAGCATCGGGCTGTCCTTGCTGTCCAGTGTCAACTGCAACTGATAGGGCAGATCGCCAGACACCGGTAACGGTTGCGTAACGTTCAGCCAGTCAGTCAGTTTCTTCACGGTGACCTGACCGTTAGCCATAATGCGCGTCACATTGGCGCCTGGCTTGCCCTCGGCAGCGATTTCCGCTGTCACCGGACGATCAAATGCCTGTGCCTTGATGCCCTTGCCACTCAGGCCGCTGTTGCTGTCGAACCGGAAGTCGCCCTTGAGTCGGGTCAGCTCCAGCACCGGATCGGCCAGCTTCAAGCGTGCATTGTCCGTGCTGAAATCCACCAGGACTTTGGGCTCGACGCCCTTGGCCAGCGGAATATCCAGCTTCAGCTTGCCATCCAGCGGGCCTTCGCCCTGCCATCCGGCAAACGTGCTGCCGGTGCCGATCGGTGCTTGCTGAAGGATTTTCAGGCCATCGCCCAGGCCTCCGGAAAAATTGCCATCGACCAACAAGTGGCTGTCCTGACCTGACGGGACATGCGGGATATTCACCAGCACATTGCTGACTTTGGTGTTCAGCAATTGCCCCTTGCTCGCCTTGACACGTACACCGCTGTTTTCAACATACACCTTGCCATCCACACCGGTCAGCGAAGGCCAGCCCGGCTGGAACGCCAGCGTTGCATTGCTGACATCAAAAAACAGGCTGATCACACGGGCTGTGTCAGGAGAGCTCTTGTTAAGCGAGCCCTGGTACTGGAAAAAACCTTGCTTGACCGCACCACTCACCACCGCAGTGCGCAGCCAGTGATCGAGTTCCGGGCTGAGCGCGGTCGGCAGGTATTTGCTGGTATAGCGACCGTCGCCATCGACCATGCCGACGCGCAAGTCCATGTAGTCTTCCTGATCGTGACTGAGGTGGATCTTGATCAGGAAGTCCGCAGCTATCTTGCCCTCATCACCCAGCACCTTGATGTAGGGGGCGATCAGGGTGAACGCCTGATCGTCCAGCTTCCAGGTCAGGCGAGCATTGGCCTTCCGGTAAAACCACGGTTTGGCGAAAATAGGGTCCAGATGCAGCATGAAATCATCGGTATCGAGCCGCAGCTCACCTTGTCCCAGATCGCCGCTGATTGCACCGCTGACATTGCCGGCAGCCGGCGCGCCGCGATAAGCGTTGAAACCGATGTTGTCCAGATTGGCCGCAAACCCGAGGCGCTGGTCGCCCGTGGCTTGCGGACGATAGTCGAGCAACACGTTGCGCAGCCCGCCTGTGACTTTGAGGCCATCAACCACGGCCATGGCTTTTTCCGGCAATGGCGCAAAGGAGTCGATCAACGGTGTGAGCGGCGTAAGGTCGAGGCGGTCAGCCTGTACGTGCCAGAGTTCTTCGCTGTCAGGTGTCGCAGCAGCCTGGGTCAGCTGCAGGCGGCTTTCCCAACGATCGCTGCCGAGGCTCATCGCCAGTGAATCAAGATTAACGTCAAAGCCTGCGTCTGTACGCGCGAACCAGGCGTTAAGTGCCAGATTATAGACCGTCGATGGCTTGCGGCTGGCGTAGGCGCCTTTGATCTGCGGCGCATTGAGGCGCGCGGTGGCGCTTTGGACGGTGCCTTTACCCCAGCTCATCCACACCTCGCCGCCAGCCTGCAGCGTCGACAGGCTCCACTCACGCGTGAGGCTTTTCGGCAACCATTTGGCCCAGTCGCTTTGCGGCAGGCTGGCGTATATATCGGCCTCGCCTTCTTTCCACTGACTGGCCTGAATGCGCGAGCGCACGTTCAGCGCAAACGGCTGACCGTCCGGCAGAGTCAGGCGGGCATCAAGACGCTGGTGATAGGGGCCGGTGGCCAGGCCCAGATCGACATAGGTCAAGGTCATCGGCGCAGCATCATACGGCTGCACCGTCACCTGACTACCAAGCAGCGACAGATGTTCGACCGCCTGCACCTGGTTCAGCACCTGCTCGGGGTCGAACGGGCTGTCGTCACGCACCGGCAAGCCCTGCACTGCCCAATTGCCGTCCTGATCCTGCCTGAGGATGAACTGCAGACCGTCTACCTCAAGGTGAGCGATCCGCACTTCTCGGGCCAGCAGGCTGCCCCATAGATCGGGAACGACCCGCACGCGATCCAGACGCAAGGCTGTCGCCCCTTCGCCGACCATCACATCGTGGGCCAGCAGCACTGGAGCAAAGCGGCTCCAGCTGCCTTCCAGCCGCCCGATGCTCAATGGCATACCCAGCGCGCTGGTGGCTTTGGTTTCTACATCGACACGGTATTCGGCAACCAGGGGTGTGAGCTGACGTCCGAGGCTGACGTAAAGCGCCGCGAGCACCAGCAGCAGCGCACACAGGCCGAGCCCCCAGCGCGTCAGAGTCGCAATGATGCGAGAAAGGCGCCCCATTTCAGGATGCCCTCCACTGCGGGATGCAAAAACCGGAATCGGCGAATCGATTCCGGCTCAACGGTGCAGGTGCGGTCAGGTACAGGTTTTGCTCGTTCGCCACACATCATTCTCGATAAAACGGCATACCTGCCAAAAACCCTTCGGGCGCTCGTTATAACTTCTCAAAATAACTTTCAAACGGCCAGCATCCTCAGAGCAGCACTACGTCGTATTGTTCCTGCGAGTACATGGTTTCTACCTGAAAACGGATGGTGCGGCCAATAAAGCTCTCAAGTTCAGCCACATTGCCCGATTCTTCGTCCAGCAATCGGTCCACCACACGCTGATTGGCCAGAACCCGATAACCCACGGCCTGATAAGCACGGGCTTCGCGCAGAATCTCGCGGAAGATTTCGTAACAGATGGTCTCGGGGGTTTTCAGCTTGCCGCGTCCGGCACAGCAATGGCAGGGCTCGCACAGCACCTGCTCAAGGCTCTCACGGGTGCGCTTGCGCGTCATCTGCACCAGACCGAGCTCGGTGATACCGATGATGTTGGTCTTGGCGTGGTCGCGCTCCAGCTGCTTCTCGAGCGTGCGCAATACCTGACGCTGGTGTTCACCGTCCTCCATGTCGATGAAGTCGATAATGATGATACCGCCCAGGTTGCGCAGACGCAGTTGCCGGGCAATCGCGATCGCCGCTTCGAGGTTGGTCTTGAAGATGGTTTCTTCCAGGTTGCGATGCCCCACAAACGCCCCGGTATTGACGTCGATGGTGCTCATCGCCTCGGCAGGGTCGATCACCAGATATCCGCCCGACTTGAGCGGCACCTTGCGCTCGAGAGCTTTCTGGATTTCGTCTTCGACGCCATACAGGTCGAATATCGGCCGCTCGCCCGGATAATGCTCGAGTCGATCAGCAATTTCAGGCATCAGTTCAGCCACGAACTGCGTGGTCTTCTGAAAGGTTTCTCGAGAGTCGATACGGATTTTCTCGATGCGCGGGCTGACCAGATCACGCAAGGTCCGCAGCGCTAGCCCCAAGTCTTCGTAAATCACCGTGGGCGGGCTGACAGTCTTTATCTGCTCGGCAATCTGATCCCAGAGCCTGCGCAGGTAACGAATGTCCATCAGGATTTCATCAGCACCCGCGCCTTCCGCTGCGGTGCGCAGGATAAAGCCTCCGGCCTCCTTGATACCCTCAAGGGCCACGCAATCACTGACCACTTTCTTGAGCCGCTCGCGCTCCGCCTCGTCCTCGATTTTCAGGGAAATACCGACGTGGGCAGTGCGCGGCATGTACACCAGGTAACGTGAGGGGATGGATAGCTGCGTCGTCAGCCGTGCGCCCTTGCTGCCGATCGGATCCTTGGTGACCTGCACCACAAGGCTCTGCCCGTCGTGCACCAGCGATGCGATGCTTTCGACCGCAGGCCCTTCGCGCATGGAGATTTCCGATGCATGAATGAACGCCGCGCGGTCCAGGCCGATGTCGATAAACGCTGCCTGCATACCAGGCAACACCCGTACGACCTTGCCCTTGTAGATGTTGCCGACGATACCCCGCCGCTGGGTGCGCTCGACATGCACCTCTTGCAGCACGCCGTTTTCCACCACTGCTACCCGTGATTCCATGGGGGTGATGTTGATCAGAATCTCTTCACTCATGACTTGTCACCTTCCAGGCATTGCCAGCAGGGTATGCCGAAACGGCCGAGCAGTTCTGCGGTTTCGCACAGAGGCAGACCCACAACCCCAGAATAGCTGCCTTGCAAGGCCTCGACGAAAATCGCCGCCAGCCCTTGAATGGCATAGCCCCCGGCCTTGTCGGCAGGTTCGCCGCTGGCCCAGTAGGCGTGTGCCTCAGGGGCCTGAATCGGGCGAAAGCGCACAAGACTGCTCACGACACGGGTTTCACTGCGTTGCCGGTCACAGAGCGCGACGGCCGTCAGCACGCTGTGTTCACGCCCTGACAAGGCATTCAGCATGGCCAGGGCGTCCGCTTCATCGACCGGTTTGCCGAGAATGCGTCCATCCAGCACCACTGCGGTGTCAGCACCCATCACACACGCCTGCTGATCGGCTGGCAACAACGCTAGCCCGGCCTGGGCCTTTCCGAGCGCCAGACGCTCGACATAGGCCGCAGGGGTTTCGTGGTCAAGAGGGGTTTCGTCAATCTGAGCGCCCAGCACGGTAAAGGGCACACCGATCTGAGTCAGAAGTTCGCGGCGGCGCGGCGAGCCAGAAGCCAGATAAAGCAAGGGCATAAGGACATCTCCGTGTCTGTGCGGGTGAGCACGAACGACGCAACAGGGCGTCTCGCTCACCTTGCGTTTAATTGATTTTCAAACGTTTGCGCAATCCACGCAGGCCGTAACTTATCCAGGGCCACAACAGCGCACTGACCAGCGCCGGCAGAACCAGCGCCAGAGTGGGCTGACGATTACCCGTCAACGCGCTCAGCCAAAGCTGCGCAAGCTGCGCCAGACCAAACACTACCAACAGCACCAGACACTGCTGCCACATGGGAAACATGCGCAGGCGCTGCTGCAAGGACATCACCAGGAACGTGATCAGGCTGAGGATCAGCGCATTCTGGCCGAGCAATGTGCCATACAGCACATCTTCCATCAGCCCGAGTATCCACGCAGTGGCCATACCATATTTGTGCGGCAGCGTCAGAACCCAGAAGGTCAGCAGCAAGGCCAGCCACAAGGGCCGGAAGATTTCCATGAACTGTGGCAGCGGCGAAACGCTCAGCAGCAGGCCGATCGCGAACGTCAGCCAGACCACCCAGCCATTGCGCCCGGAAACATGACTAACCATCGATAGGCTCCCGGGCGCCGGAAGGCGTCGTTGCAGCCGGTCGGGACGAGGCCGGCCGGGAGGCGGGCTTCGCTGGCGTGACAGGCACAGCGGCAGGCGCTGGCGTCGTCCGCTGAGCGGCAGATTTATGAGCAGCGGTGCTGCCGGGGAATACCGGGATGCTCGCCTGCGGCCACATCGGGAATGCGGGCGCCGGCGGAGGCAATGTCGCCATCACTGTAGGCTCGATACCCTTGTCGAGCGATTCCTGAGCCTGCGCAGCATCAGCTGCCCGCTCTTCCGGCGAGCGACCGTCGGAGAACACCAGCAGCAGGTAGCGGCTGCGATTCAGGGCTGCCGTGGGCACAGCGCGAACGATCGCAAACGGCTGGCCGGAATCGTGAATGACTTCCTTGACCGTCGCCACCGGGTAGCCTGCCGGAAAACGCTGGCCGAGCCCGGAGCTGACCAGCAGGTCGCCCTCTTTGATGTCAGCCGTATCTGCCACATGCCGAAGCTCAAGACGCTCCGGGTTGCCGGTGCCACTGGCGATGGCGCGCAGACCGTTGCGATTGACCTGCACCGGGATGCTATGGGTCGTGTCAGTCAGCAACAAGACGCGTGAGGTGTAGGGCATGAGCTCGACAACCTGGCCCATCAGGCCGCGCGCGTCGAGCACCGGCTGGCCGAGCACCACGCCATCGCGCTCGCCCTTGTTGATGATGATGCGATGGGTAAAAGGGTTCGGGTCCATGCCGATCAGCTCGGCGACCTCGACCTTCTCATTGACCAGTGCCGAGGAATTCAGCAACTCGCGCAGACGAACGTTCTGCTCGGTCAATGCCGCCAGCTTTTGCAGGCGACCTTGCAGGAGCAGGGCTTCAGTCTTGAGTTTTTCGTTTTCTGCGATTAGCTCGGTGCGGCTACCGAACTGACTGGCAACGCCTTGATACAAACGTTGTGGCAGATCGACGATCCAGTAGGACTGCATGAGCACCATCGACATCTGGCTGCGCACGGGCTTGAGGATCGTAAAGCGGGCGTCGACAACCATCAACGCAACCGACAGAACGGCCAGCACCAGCAGACGAACGCCCAGCGACGGGCCTTTTGTAAAAAGCGGTTTAATAGGCCGCTCCTTCCAGGCATGCGATCGTCGGATCGAACTTCAAATGGCAATTATTCATGCGGTATGTAACCGGCCCGGACAAATGAGAGAGATAGGCACCTGTTTCGGCGTCAGCCTGATGCACACAGGTAGCACATACGCCACCTGCATACAAAAGGCTCCATGAAAGGCACCCCGGCGAATTATTCGCTGGAGAGCAGATCCATGGTGTGCTTATCCATCATTTCCAGCGCACGGCCACCGCCACGCGCCACGCAGGTCAGCGGGTCTTCGGCAACGATCACCGGCAGACCTGTTTCCTGAGCCAGCAGTTTGTCCAGATCACGCAACAGCGCACCACCACCGGTCAACACCAGACCACGTTCGGCGATGTCCGAAGCGAGTTCTGGAGGCGATTGTTCCAGGGCGCTTTTGACCGCCTGAACGATGGTCGCCAGCGACTCCTGAAGTGCTTCAAGCACTTCGTTGGAGTTCAGGGTGAACGCACGAGGCACGCCTTCAGCCAGGTTACGGCCACGGACGTCGACTTCACGCACTTCACCGCCCGGGTAGGCCGTGCCGATTTCCTGCTTGATGCGTTCGGCGGTGGACTCGCCGATCAGGCTGCCGTAGTTGCGACGCACGTAGGTAATGATCGCTTCGTCGAAACGGTCGCCGCCCACACGTACGGATTCGGCATACACCACACCGTTCAGGGAGATCAGCGCGATTTCCGTGGTGCCGCCGCCGATGTCGACAACCATCGAACCGCGAGCTTCCTCTACTGGCAGACCCGCGCCGATGGCTGCTGCCATTGGCTCTTCGATCAGGAATACTTCCCGTGCGCCTGCGCCCAGGGCCGATTCGCGAATGGCGCGACGCTCAACCTGAGTGGATTTGCACGGCACGCAGATCAGCACACGAGGGCTAGGCTGCAGAAAGCTGTTTTCGTGAACCTTGTTGATAAAGTACTGCAACATTTTTTCGCAGACGCTGAAATCGGCGATAACGCCGTCTTTCATGGGGCGAATGGCTGCAATGTTGCCTGGAGTACGGCCCAGCATGCGCTTGGCCTCGGTACCGACAGCGACGACACTCTTCTGGTTGCCATGAGTACGAATGGCGACGACAGAGGGCTCATTCAGAACGATACCGCGCTCACGCACGTAGATAAGGGTGTTGGCAGTGCCCAGGTCGATGGATAGATCACTGGAAAACATGCCACGCAGTTTCTTGAACATGGGAAAGGGACCCTAGGGAACGCGTGGTAAAAAAAGTGCGGCAAACTCTAACAACGACAGGGATTTTGGGCAAGGAGCCAATATGCTAAATTGACGCTTTTCCGAACCCTACCCTCGACGTTAGCGGCTTGAGACAGTCATAACGCGATAGTGTTCCGCAATTGGCAACAAAGCAAATCCGTCAGCCTTCCACTGGAGATACCTCATGGCGCTTGAACGCTCCGACGTGGAAAAAATCGCTCATCTGGCCCGACTGGGGCTCAATGACGCCGATATCCCGCGTACTACCGAAGCATTGAACAGCATTCTCGGTCTGGTCGATCAGATGCAGGCGGTCGACACCACCGGCATCGAACCGCTGGCCCATCCGCTGGAAGCAACCCAGCGCCTGCGCGAAGACGCTGTCACCGAGCGAAATCGCCGCGACACTTACCAAGCCATCGCACCTGCGGTCCAGGACGGTCTGTATCTGGTTCCGAAAGTCATCGAGTAAGGGAAAGCGCCTGCATGCATCAAATGACTCTGGCCGAGATCGCTCGCGGACTCGCCGAAAAAAAGTTTTCTTCTGAAGAGCTGACCCGGGTTCTGCTGTCGCGCATCGCACAGCTCGACCCGCAGCTCAACAGTTTCATCACCCTCACCGAAGACTTGGCCATCACTCAGGCCCAAGCGGCGGACGCTCGGCGTGCAGCTGGTGAGAATGGCGCCTTGCTCGGCGCCCCGCTGGCGCACAAGGACCTGTTTTGCACCCAGGGCATCCGCACCAGTTGCGGGTCTCTGATGCTCGATAATTTCAAGGCACCGTACGACGCCACCGTGGTTTCACGACTGGCCTCGGCTGGCACAGTGACACTGGGCAAGACCAACATGGACGAATTCGCCATGGGTTCAGCCAACGAGTCGAGTCACTATGGCGCCGTGAAAAACCCGTGGAACCTGGAATGCGTACCAGGCGGTTCTTCGGGTGGTTCGGCAGCCGCTGTCGCTGCACGCCTGCTGCCTGCCGCAACCGGTACCGATACCGGCGGCTCGATCCGCCAGCCCGCAGCACTGACCAACCTCACCGGCCTCAAGCCGACCTACGGTCGTGTGTCGCGC
This sequence comes from Pseudomonas tremae, assembly GCF_001401155.1. GTDB lineage: Bacteria > Pseudomonadota > Gammaproteobacteria > Pseudomonadales > Pseudomonadaceae > Aquipseudomonas > Aquipseudomonas tremae. The sequence continues at coordinate 48,532 of NZ_LJRO01000313.1, read as the reverse complement.
TGGGGCATGATCGCCTACGCCTCCAGTCTCGATCAGGCCGGGCCGATGGCTCGCACCGCAGAAGACTGCGCACTGCTGCTGCAAGGCATGGCCGGCTTTGACCCGCAGGATTCCACCAGCATCGACGAGCCGGTCCCGGATTACTCCGCCAGCCTGAATACCTCGCTCAAGGGCCTGCGTATCGGCGTGCCGAAAGAGTATTTCAGTGCAGGCCTCGACCCGCGCATCGCGCAGCTGGTGCATGAAAGCGTCAAAGAGCTGGAAAAGCTCGGTGCTATCGTCAAGGAAGTCAGCCTGCCGAACCTGCAGCATGCCATCCCGGCCTACTACGTCATTGCCCCGGCAGAAGCATCGTCCAACCTGTCGCGTTTCGACGGCGTGCGCTTCGGCTACCGCTGCGAAGACCCGAAAGACCTGACCGACCTGTACAAGCGTTCGCGCGCCGAAGGCTTCGGCCCGGAAGTCCAGCGTCGCATCATGGTCGGCGCCTACGCGCTGTCGGCGGGTTACTACGACGCCTACTACTTGCAGGCGCAGAAAATCCGTCGCCTGATCAAGAACGATTTCATGAGCGCATTTGCCGAAGTGGACGTGATTCTCGGCCCGACCACGCCTAACCCGGCCTGGAAAATCGGCGCCAAGACTCATGACCCGATTGCCGAATACCTGGAAGACTTCTACACCATCACCGCCAACCTGGCGGGCCTGCCCGGCTTGTCCATGCCAGCGGGTTTTGTCGATGGTCTGCCGGTCGGCGTGCAGCTGCTCGCTCCGTATTTCCAGGAAGGCCGCCTCTTGAATGTGGCGCATCAGTATCAGCAAGTCACTGATTGGCACACTCGCGCACCTGAAGGCTTCTGAGGAGAAACACATGCAATGGGAAGTCGTCATCGGGCTGGAGATTCACACTCAGCTCTCGACCCAATCAAAGATTTTTTCCGGTAGCGCCACCACATTCGGCTCCGAACCCAATACTCAGGCCAGCCTCGTAGACCTCGGCATGCCGGGCGTGTTGCCGGTCCTGAACAAGGAAGCCGTGCGCATGGCCGTCAAGTTCGGCCTGGCAGTTGATGCGGAAATCGGCCAGCACAACGTGTTTGCCCGCAAGAACTACTTCTACCCTGACCTGCCCAAGGGCTATCAGATCAGCCAGATGGAATTGCCGATCGTCGGCAAGGGCCACCTGGACATCACGCTGGAAGACGGCACGGTCAAGCGCGTCGGCATTACCCGCGCGCACCTGGAAGAAGACGCAGGCAAGAGCCTGCACGAAGACTTCCAGGGCATGACCGGCATCGACCTGAACCGTGCTGGCACGCCATTGCTGGAGATCGTTTCCGAGCCGGACATGCGCAGCGCCAAGGAAGCCGTGGCCTACGTCAAGGCGATCCACGCGATTGTCCGCTACCTGGGCATCTGCGACGGCAACATGGCCGAAGGCTCGCTGCGTTGCGACTGCAACGTGTCGATTCGCCCGAAGGGCCAGGTCGAGTTCGGCACGCGCTGCGAGATCAAGAACGTCAACTCGTTCCGCTTCATCGAGAAGGCCATCAACAGCGAGATCCAGCGCCAGATCGACCTGATCGAGGACGGCGGCAAGGTTATCCAGCAGACGCGCCTGTACGACCCGAATACCAACGAAACCCGCGCCATGCGCAGCAAGGAGGAAGCCAACGACTACCGTTACTTCCCCGACCCGGACCTGTTGCCGGTGATCATCGAAGACTCGTTCATCGAAGAAACCCGCGCCACGCTGCCGGAACTGCCACCCCAGAAACGCGAGCGTTTCCAGAGCCAGTTCGGCTTGTCGACCTATGACGCCAGCGTGCTGGCTTCGAGCCGCGAGCAGGCCGACTATTTCGAAAAAGTGGTCAGCATCAGCGGCGACGCCAAACTGGCGGCCAACTGGGTCATGGTCGAACTGGGCAGCCTGTTGAACAAACAGGGGGTCGAAATCGACCAGTCGCCAGTCAGCGCCGAGCAACTGGGCGGCATGCTCAAACGCATCACCGACAACACCATTTCGGGCAAGATCGCCAAAATGGTCTTTGAAGCGATGGCCAATGGTGAAGGTAGCGCCGATGAAGTCATCGAAAAGCGCGGCCTGAAACAGGTGACCGACAGCGGCGCCATCGAATCGATGCTCGATGACGTACTGGCCGCCAATGCGGAACAGGTCGAACAGTACCGCGCGGCTGACGAGGCCAAACGCGGCAAAATGTTCGGCTTCTTCGTCGGCCAGGCCATGAAAGCCTCCAAAGGCAAGGCCAACCCACAGCAGGTCAACGAACTGCTGAAGGCCAAGCTGGAGGGTTGATCGCCTCGTCACTCTAGCGTCTAGCGTCCCCATGCCCTGCCTGGGGACGCCTTTCCGGACGCTCTGCGTCGAGTGTCGAGTACGCGGTGCGACATCGAGTTGTGACGCGGAGCATCACGAAATGCATATCAACGCAGAGCATTGGCACGAGATTCACCTCAATCCCACTGGCACTCAGGATCTCACCCCCATGCGCCGACTTCTTCTTGCCGGCAGCCTGCTGACCTTGCTGGCTGGTTGCGCCAATCACATCATTGACCCTCACGGTTATGACGAGACGGGCACGGCCGCTTATTACGGAGCCCGCCATCACGGCAATCGCACTGCCAGCGGCGAGCCCTTCAATCAAAATGCCCTGACCGCCGCCCATAGGCAGCTGCCGTTCGGGACACGAGTGAAGGTCACCAACCTGAACAACGACAAATCAGTGATTGTGCGCGTCAATGACCGCGGCCCCCACACGCGCGGGCGACTGATCGATGTCTCTCGCGAAGCCGCCGAACAACTGGGTATGCTGCGCAGCGGCACCGCGCCCGTTCGCGTTCAGGCCCTCGATTAAACCCTCAGTCAAGGACACTCCTATTCTCCAGCTATCGGCCCTGCCCGCTCCCGCGCTGATTCAGATGCTCAGCGGTTTGCTGTTGCTGCTGATCGGCGCAGAGCTGTCGGTGCGCTCAGCCGTGCACCTGGCTGCAATTTTCAAGGTCAGGCCCTTGATCATTGGCCTGACCGTCGTGGCAATGGGCACCAGTGCGCCGCAGATGGCTGTCAGCCTGCAAGCCGCCTTCTCGGATAACACAGACATCGCGGTAGGCAGTGTCATCGGTGGCAATATTTTCAATGTGCTGGTCATACTCGGCCTTTGCTCGCTGATCATCCCGCTGCGCGTGGCCCGCCAGGTGGTGCGTGTAGACATCCCGCTGATGATCGGCGCCTGCCTGCTGGCCATCGGCCTTTCGTGGAGTGGCGAATTCAGCAGGTTCGACGGCCTGCTGCTTCTGAGCGGGCTGCTGGCCTGCCTGATAATCATCATCCGTCAAGGCGGGCATGGCCCTCGCCATGGCAACGCCGCCACAGCGGAAAAACCTCGTACCTTCACGCGCATGGCCATGCTTGCCACCGGTTTGCTGATGCTGACTGCCGGCGGCCACTTGCTGGTCGGTGCCTCGGTGGTGATGGCTATTCATCTGGGGCTTTCCGAGCGTATTGTCGGCCTGACAGTGATTGCCATTGGCACTTCGCTGCCTGCGCTGATGACTTCGCTGATAGCGGCGCTGCGCGGCGAACGCGATATTGCAGTGGGCAATGTGATCGGCAGCAACCTGTTCAATCTTCTGGGAGTGTTGGGGCTGACTGCGCTGGTCGCCCCCGTGCCACTGACCATTTCGCCGAACGCGTTGGTGTTCGACCTGCCTGTCATGCTGGGTGTTTCGCTGCTGTGCGTGCCGCTGTTCTATTCCGGCTACCGCATCGACCGTATCGAAGGCCTGCTACTGTTGGCGCTGTACCTGACCTACGGTCTGCATATTCTGGCGATAAGTACCGGCATGGCGCTGGCCAGCCGGCTTGAAGGCGGGATGCTTGCCTTTGTTTTGCCTGTGCTGGGCCTTATCGTTGCCTGGCGCACAGTCAGCGCGTGGCGCCGCCAGCACTGATTTCAACCCGCATCGACCCCAGGAGAAACGCCATGACAGACAAAAAAATCAACGACGGCGAGCAGATCCGCCGCCAGGTAATGGGCGATGTCTACGTCGACCGGGCCTTGGGTAATGCCACCGATTTCAGCCAGCCTTTGCAGGACTTCGTCAATGAACACGCTTGGGGCAGCGTCTGGAACCGTGAAGGTCTGCCGTTGAAGACCCGCAGCCTGATTACCCTGGCCACCCTGACTGCCCTCAAATGCCCGCAAGAGCTGAAGGGCCATGTACGAGGTGCGTTGAACAACGGCTGCACGGTCGAGGAGATTCGCGAAGCATTGCTGCATTGCGCGGTATACGCGGGCGTGCCGGCAGCCATCGACGCGTTTCGTGCAGCGCAGGAAGTGATCGACAGCTACGTCACGTCGGCGTGATCCAGCCACCCCACTGCAGGATGAAAATTCCGACATTGGTGGTCACCGCGGCAGCCAGCGTGGTGATCACGATGATCGCCGCAGCCAGTTCATAGTTGCCGTTGGCAGTGCGCGCCATGATGTAGCTGGCTGCGGCGGTCGGGCTGCCGAAGTAGAGAAACAGAATTCCCAGCTCAGTCCCGCGAAAACCTGCCAGCCAGGCTGCCAGCGTGCAAAGCACCGGCAATGTGACCATCTTCATGACACTCGCGCTGATGGCCAGCTTGCCGCTTTTGCGCAACGACGCCAGCGACAGGGTGCCACCGATGCAGATCAGCGCCAGAGGTAACGTCATCTGTGCCAGATAGCTGCCGGAAGTCTCCAGCCAGGTAGGCAGACCGATGCTGAAGTAGGCGAAGGGGGAGGCAATGAGCACGCTGATGATCAGCGGGTTGGCCAGCACACTTTTGAAGATGCTCCAGGGGTCAGACTTGATCACCGGGCTGTATACAGCCAGCACTACCGTCGACAGCGTATTGTAAAACACGATAACGAGCGCCGCGAGAATCGCCCCCAGAGAAATCCCGGGCGGGCCATACATACTGGCTGCCAGCGCCAGACCAATCACACCATTATTGCCGCGGAACGCGCCCTGGACGTAGATCCCCCGCTCGGCGTACGGGCAGCGCCAGATCGCCCAGCCCCAGGCGAACGCGAAACTGAGCAGCGTCGCGATGCTGAAAAAAATCAGCAGCCGGGGTTGCAACGCGGTGCGCAAATCAGCGTGGATGATGCCCAGAAACAGCAATGCAGGCATGGTGACGTTGAACACCAGCCCGGAAGCGGCGACGATGAAACCGTCGTTGATCGCGCCGATGCGCCTGAGGAACACACCCAGGAACAGCATGGCAAACACCGGGGCGGTGATGTTCAGGGTTTCGAGAAAGATAGCCAGCATGCAACGCATCCGGTCTCGTCGTTAGGTAGCTCATGATAGGCCACCGGCGACAAGCATGTTGCAAGGAATTTCCGAAAAACCTGCCCGCCCCGCTACAGCTGTCTGTCAGACGATTCGGCCGACTTCCACCGTCGGCTGCAATTTGCGCTCAAACACCGACACACCATCAAGATCACGCAGCGCGACGGACATCTCGCCGGTTTGCCCATCGATATTCACTTCACCAAAGAACTGGTAACCCGCGAAAGGTGAAGTGTTCTGTGCAGGCGGCGCCTTCTGGAACACCAGCTCAGGGCCAAACGTATTGTCCAGCACGTTGGGGCCGTAGCTGCCCGCATTCAGTGGCCCGGCCACGAATTCCCAGAACGGGTCAAAGTCCTGAAACACGGCTCGATCCGGCTGATAATGATGCGCCGCGCAGTAGTGGACATCGGCGGTCAGCCAGACACAATCGCGAACCTTCTGCGCGCGCAGGTACGCCAACAGCTCGGCAACCTCCAGCTCCCGGCCGAGCGCCGGGCCATCATTGCCGTTGGCAATGGCCTCCCAACGCGGGACACCGGGGCTCACCTCGCCATCCGGCACGCCCAGACCGATAGGCATGTCAGCGGCAATGACTTTCCATTGCGCACGCGACGCGCTGAGTTCGCGCTTGAGCCAGTCGAGTTGCTCACGACCAAGAAAAGCGGTGGTCGGGCCAGGCTTGTCGGCCAGGTTGGCGTCATTGCCGTCGCGGTAGCTGCGCATGTCGAGGACGAACACATCGAGCATCGGGCCATAGGGGATTTTGCGGTAGATGCGCCCGCCCTTGTCCGCCTCTTGCAGGCGCAAAGGCGCGTATTCCAGATACGCCTGACGGGCACGCGAGGACAGCAACTGAATATCCTTGACCTTGTAACGATCATCCAGCTGTTTGCTGGGCGACCAGTTGTTGGTGACTTCGTGGTCGTCCCACTGCCAGATCTGCGGCACTTCGGCATTGAAGCGGCGCATGTTTTCATCCATCAGGTTGTAGCGGTAATTGCCCCGGTATTCGTCAAGGGTCTCCGCCACCTTGCTTTTTGCCTCGGTGGTAATGTTGCGCCAGATGCGGCCCCCTTCGGTAGTGAGCTGCTCCGGCACCGGACTGTCGGCGTAGATGGTGTCGCCGCTGTGGATAAAAAAATCGGGCAAGCGCAAACGCATCGCTTCGTAGATACGCATGCCGCCAATGTCGGGATTGATGCCAAAGCCCTGCCCGACCGTGTCACCACTCCAGACGAAACGAATGTCACGACGCTGTTGCGGCATGCTGCGCAGATGGCCGAACCATGGTTCGCTGACCACACCGCTCTGTGCATCTTCAAACGAAACGCGGTAGAAAATCGCCTGATCGACCGGCAGTCCGCTCAATTCGACGCGCGCGGTGAAATCGGTGCGCTGATCAGCGAGCGCCGACACCACCCGACGAGGCTGGGTAAACATACTGCGCGTGTCCCACTCAACGACCATGCGCGAAGGCCGATCGCTGCGGCTCCAGACGATTGCCTTGTCGCCGAATACGTCACCGGACTGAACACCGTCAGCCATCTTTGGCCGGTCCTGGACGGATGCGATAACTGCCGGCGCAACGCCCGGCAGCATCAAACCCGCCCCGACGGCCCCGACTGCCTGAATGACACGGCGACGCTTGAGATCGAACTGGCTCACGGTTATCCCCTCACTGACAGGCAAAAAAGCAACTTAGCAGGACAATGTTGGCACTGTGTGACAGCCCCTCCCAGGCTTCCAGACTCTAGAACAGACGGCAAAAACCTCTGGCGACCGGTAACTGGTAAACTCCCGCGCCTAATTCCAGCCCGAGGCGCTCAGCATGTCTTCCTTGAATCAGGCGCTCGGCGTCGCCCTCGACAATCGCCAACCATTGCTTGGCGAACTGCACAGGCAGGGTACGGATTGCTATCGACTGTTTCACGGCAGCCAGGAAGGCGCCAGCGGGCTGACCATCGACCGTTACGGCCCGCAGTTGCTGGTGCAGAGTTTCCACACCCGCCTGGATCGCGAGGCATTGCTCGCCTTGCATGCGCAGGTCAATGCTTACCTGGGGCTGGAAACCCTGCTGGTCTATAACGATCGCTCGCAAGGCAACTCGCGTGTGGACCGTCAAGACACGGTCTACAAGGCTGAAGATGCGGCGCTGGCCGACCATGTCGGGCACGAATGGGGGCTCAATTACCGGGTCCGTGGACGACATGCCGGCCAGGACCCGCTGCTGTTTCTCGACCTGCGCAATACACGTGGCTGGGTGAAGCAGCACAGTGCGGGCAAGCGTGTCCTGAACCTGTTCGCTTACACCTGCGGCGTAGGTCTGAGTGCTGCGGCCGGTGGCGCCAGCGAGGTGTGCAACCTGGATTTCGCCGAAGGCAACCTCGCGGTGGGCCGCGAGAATGGTGCGCTGAACCCCCATCTGCCAACGATGCAGTTCATTCAGTCGGATTATTTCCCGGCGATTCGCCAGTTGGCCGGGCTGCCCATCGCAGCGCGGCGCAGCCAGCAGTTGCCCAGCTACGTAAAGCTGCAACAGCGCCAATATGATCTGGTCCTGCTCGACCCGCCTGCCTGGGCCAAGAGTGCTTTCGGCACCGTTGACCTGCTGCGCGATTATCAAAGCCTGCTAAAACCTGCCCTGCTGACCACAGCAGACGACGGCGTGCTGATCTGCTGCAACAATCTGGCAAAGGTCAGCATGCAAGACTGGCGTGAGCAGGTATTACGCTGCGCAACCAAGGCTGGGCGCCCGGTGCGCGACTGTCAGGAAATGCGCCCCGCCGAGGACTTCCCTTCTCTGGATAATCAGCCCCCGTTGAAAACGCTGATTCTGCAACTTTGATCCGTATTTAATACCGGAAAACTCCTACAAGCCGTGACGGCAGTGCCTTGGGAACCGAACAGGCATGCCATACTCCAAGGGCTTCCAAAAGAGAGAGACGCCGCTGCCCATGTCCAGAGGATTGAAATACACACTTGGCTCCGTGCTGGCTGTGCTTGCGCTCTACAGCTTGCTGGGGTTTTTCATCCTTCCCGGCGTTGCTCTGCGTGTTGCGAATCAGCAACTGGCCAATTACTCGACCGTACCGGCCAGGCTGGAGCGGCTTGAATTCAATCCCTACACGCTCGAATTGACCCTGTGGGGCATGAACATCGGTACGCCGGGCAAGGAGCAGGTTGCGTTTGAAAAGCTCTACGCCAATCTGCAAATCGACAGCCTGTGGACACGGGCCCTGCATCTGCAACGTGTCGAGCTGATCAAACCAAAGACCGAGCTGTTGTTCGACAAGCAAGGCAAGCTCAACCTGGCTCAGCTGTTCAAACTGCCAGCCAGCGAACCTAAGCAGGATGAGCCACCCGCCAAGCCGTTCCCGCTGCGCATCGACGAAATAAAACTGGCCGATGGCTACGTTCACTTTCAGGATCTGCGCCCCGGCCAGCCCATCGAGTTTCTCTACGACGCACTCAATTTCGAACTCAAGAACCTCAGCACGCTGCCCGAAGACAATGCCGATATGACACTGGTCGCGGCAGGGCCGGATGGCGGACAGATTGACTGGGTAGGCCGTATCAGCCTGATACCGATCACGTCCGAGGGCACGCTTAAAGTCACCGATGGAAAGATGAAACTGTGGTGGCCCTATGTGCGTGATGCCTTGCCTCTGGCACTTGAGGATGGCGTGCTCAATTTCAGCACCGCCTACAAGCTCGATCTGACCAAGGAAACCCGCTTCCAGTTGACCAACCTGTCAGCCAGCGTCGCGCCCTTTGCGTTGAACACGCCTGACGGGCGACCTCTGGTGCGCCTGCAACGCCTGGACGTCAGCGAAACATCGGTCGACCTGGCAAAGCAACTGGTCAACGTAGGCAAGATCCGTAGCCAAAAGCTGGAAACCTGGGCCGCGCGCGAGGCGGACGGGCAGCTGGACTGGCAAAAATTGTTCGCCAGCCAGCCGGGCAAGCCGGCCCCGCCGCAAAAGCCGGCAGTGGACGAAAAGGCAGCTCAGCCAGCGTCAGCCAGCAGCGCTCAAGCGTCGACGCCGAGCAAGCCATGGCAGGTGCTGTTGCGTGACGTACAGCTGCGCAACTACACGGTCCACCTTGCGGATCGCGTGCCCAAGGAACCTGTTGCGCTGGATGTCGGCCCGCTTAATGTGGATATCCAGAACTTCGACAGCCTGAATAAATCACCCTTTACCCTCAAGCTCGACACCGGGCTGGGTAAACAAGGCACTCTCAGCGCAAGCGGCGACGTAAATCTCAACCCGGTGAGTGCGCGTCTGAACGTGACGACCCGAGACATAGACTTGCGAGTGGCTCAGGCCTATATCAGCCCGTTCATTCTTCTGGAATTGCGCAGCGGTATGCTGGGCAGTGACCTTGCAGTCAATCTGAAAAGTACCGAACCGCTTGCATTCAGCGTGACCGGCAAGGCGCAAGTCAACCAGCTCCATACGCTCGATACCCTCAAACAGCGGGACTTTCTCAAATGGCAACAGCTGGAGCTTGAAGGGCTGGATTACCAGCACGGCACCGGGCTTTCGATCGCCAGGGTGAACATGAGCCAGCCTTACGCGCGCTTCATGATCAACGAGGACCGCACCACCAATATCGATGACCTGCTGATCCCGCAACCGGACGACAAGACTGCAGCGCAACCGAAAACAGCCAAGTCGCCGCCCAGGAAGAACAAGGAAAACCCGCTGGCGATCTATGTCGGTGAAGTGAACATCAAGGATGGCTCGGCCAACTTTGCCGACATGACCCTGACACCTAACTTCGCGACCGCCGTGCAACAACTCAACGGTCGCATAGGCACCATAGACAACCGCAAGGCCACGCCTGCCCCGGTAAACATCGAAGGCAAGGTCGACCGTTATGCACCAGTGACCATCAAAGGCAGCGTCAACCCGTTTGACCCGATGGCCAGCCTGGATATCACCACCAGCTTCAAGCGTGTCGAACTGACCAACCTGACGCCCTATTCCGGCAAGTTCGCAGGGTTCAGGATTCGCAAGGGTCGGTTGAACCTCGACCTGCACTACCTGATCACCAAAGGCCAGCTCAAGGCCCAGAACAAGGTATTGATCGAGCAGTTGCAATTGGGCGAACGGGTCGACAGCCCGGATGCACTTGATCTGCCTATTCGCCTGGCCGTCGCCTTGCTCAAGGACACCAAGGGTCGAATTTCGCTTGAGTTGCCGATCGAAGGGGACCTCAACAATCCTCAGTTCAGCGTGATGCCGATTGTCTGGCAAACCCTGCGCAACCTCGTGCTGCGCGCCGCGCAAGCCCCGTTCAAGATGCTCGGCGGACTGGTTGCTGGCGGAAGCTCCGAGGACCTCGGTAGCGTCAGCTTCGCGCCAGGTTCGAGTGACTTGTCGGCAGAAGCGCAAAAGGCCCTGGACAAGCTCTCTGGCGCCCTCAAGGAACGTCCGGACCTCAAGCTTGAGATCGAAGGCACCAGCGCCGCCAGCAGCGACGGTCCGTTGATTGCTCAGCAGAGGCTCGAACGCGAATATCAATACACGTATTACAAGATTCTTCAGCGCCGCGGCGACAAGGTTCCGGCCAAAGCTGGCCTTATAGAGGTTCCAGACGTTGAGAAAGCACCGATGCTGGAAGGCATCTACCGGACTCGCCTGAAACAGCAGCCGCCTGCCGAATGGGCCAGCCTGAGCAAGGACCAGCGTGCCGGCCAGATGCGTGCAGCCGTACTCAAGTTCTGGAGCAGTAACGAAGTATTACTGCGTGAGCTGGGCCAGAACCGGGCCAGCAGCATCAAGGACTACCTGGTTGACAAGGGCAAGCTGGAAGACGCGCGGGTCTACTTTGTGGACGCGCGACTCGGTCAGGCCCAACCGGATGGTAAAGTCATCAGCCCGCTCCACCTGGACAGTGAGTAAATCCGTTGCCACACATGCGAATCAAAATGCTGATCAACCTGTCACTGACCCTGGCAGCAGGATCAGTCGCCTTGCCGAGCCTCGCATCGACCTTGCGTTGCGGCAACCAGCTGATCAGTACCGGGGACAGGACGTTCGAGGTTCAGCAGAAGTGCGGCGCGCCAGCCAGTCAGGAGGTTACCGGCACCCAGGAAACATTCAGCGCCGACTATCGCCGGGCAGAGACCGTCAAAATCGAAGAGTGGATCTACGGTCCAGACAACGGGATGTATCAGTACTTGCACTTCGAAGGCGGACGTCTGGTCCGGATAGACAGCAGGCGCGGTCGCTGATCGCCACAAGCACCTGTCTGTAAAACGGCTGCCCACAATAGAACAGGCCCCAACTCTTCAGTCGGGGCCTGTAATGGCAACATCCTTGTTGCCTCGCATGAACTTTCCATCAATCAATGACTGCGGGTGTTCATGAGGCAGTATTCGATTACTCGGCTTTCAGGCCAGCAGCCGATACGTCTTTAACACCTTTGATTTTCTTGGTGATGGCGACGGCGGTGTTTTTCTGGGCTTCAGTAACTTTTACCATGGAGGACAGGGAAACCACGCCTTTGTTGGTCTCAACCTTGATGTCCGAACCAGGAATGCCTTTTTCAGTCAGCAGGTCGGCTTTGACTTTGGTGGTGATCCAGGTGTCAGAAGTATCTTCTTTGACTTCTTGAGTAGTGGTGTTGGCTGCCAGAACCATTGGCGCTTGAGCCGAGGTCTGTGCGAAAGCAGCGTTAGCCATGGTCAGAGTCAGGGCAGTTGCGGTAGCGGCAGCGATAGCAAACTTCTTCATACGATAACTCCTGTTTTTCTCAAAAACTGCGCCAGGTGAGTGGCTGCAGGGTTACTGGTTATATCGCAAGCGCTGTGCCAGATACGAGCTCGACGAAAAATCCATATAAATCATATAGTTATATTTTTAGTTAGTTTGCGTAATCGTGCAGATTGCCCGTTAACCAGCTTTAATCCTTGCAAGATGCATGTTTCAAAGATGGCTTTTTGCGCGACGGCGCTGTAACCCCCTAATTGCGCACATAAAAAAAGGACTCCGAAGAGTCCTTTTTCACAAGCGGCTTAAATCAATCAGACGCCCGACGCTTTCGCTGCGGCTACGTCTTTGATCGACAGCTTGATACGGCCGCGGTTATCCACGTCCAGTACCAGTACTTCGACTTCTTCACCCTCTTTCAGGATGTCGGTCACTTTCTCTACGCGAGCGTCGCTCAACATGGAGATGTGAACCAGACCGTCCTTGCCAGGCAGAATGTTGACGAATGCGCCGAAGTCGACGATGCGCTCAACCTTGCCGAGGTAGATCTTGCCGATCTCTGCTTCTGCGGTGATACCCAGAACGCGCTGACGTGCAGCCTCAGCCGCTTCCTTGGATTCGCCGAAGATCTTGATCGAGCCGTCGTCTTCGATGTCGATCGAAGCCTTGGTCTCTTCACAGATTGCACGGATGGTTGCGCCACCCTTGCCGATCACGTCACGGATCTTGTCGGTGTCGATTTTCATCGCGATCATGGTCGGAGCATTGGCCGACAGCTCGTTACGCGACTGACCGATGATCTGGTTCATCTGACCGAGGATATTCAGGCGAGCTTCCAGGGCCTGGCCCAGAGCGATCTCCATGATTTCTTCGGTGATGCCCTTGATCTTGATGTCCATCTGCAGCGCGGTAACACCTTTGGAGGTACCGGCTACCTTGAAGTCCATGTCGCCCAAGTGATCTTCGTCACCCAGGATGTCGGTCAGAATGGCGAACTTCTCGCCTTCCTTGACCAGGCCCATGGCGATACCGGCAACCGGCGCTTTCATCGGAACACCAGCGTCCATCAGTGCCAGGGATGCACCGCAGACCGAAGCCATGGAGCTGGAACCGTTGGACTCGGTGATTTCCGACACAACACGGATGGTGTACGGGAACACATCAGCGCCCGGCAGCATGGCCTGTACGCTGCGACGAGCCAGACGACCGTGACCGATCTCGCGACGGCCAGCACCGCCCATGCGACCACACTCGCCCACCGAGAACGGAGGGAAGTTGTAGTGCAGCATGAAGGGGTCTTTTTTCTCGCCTTCAAGGGTGTCGAGCAACTGTGCGTCACGGGCAGTACCCAAAGTGGCAACAACCAGCGCCTGAGTTTCGCCGCGGGTGAACAGTGCCGAACCGTGAGTCTTGGGCAGAACGCCGACTTCGATGTTCAGAGGACGTACGGTGCGGGTGTCACGGCCGTCGATACGCGGCTTGCCGTTGACGATGTTTTCGCGAACGGTGCGGTATTCGATTTCACCGAAAGCCGCTTTGACTTCGCTGGCAGACGGGCTGCCTTCTTCAACAGCCAGCTTGGCAACGACCTGATCTTTCAGCTCGCCCAGACGCGCATAGCGGTCGGCCTTGACGGTGATGGTGTAAGCCTGGGAGATCGCGTCGCCAAACTCGGCACGGATAGCGCCCAGCAGTGCGGTCGCTTCAGGCTTAGGCTGCCAGTCCCATGTAGGCTTGGCGGCTTCGGCAGCCAGTTCCTTGATGGCGTTGATGACCACCTGGAACTCGTCGTGGGCGAACAGCACAGCGCCCAGCATCTGGTCTTCGGTCAGCTCTTTGGCTTCCGATTCAACCATCAGAACGGCTTCGGAAGTACCGGCCACAACCATGTCCAGGCTCGAAGCCTGCAACTGCTCGTAGGTCGGGTTCAACAGGTAGCCGGTGCTTTCGTGGAAAGCAACGCGCGCAGCACCGACCGGACCGTCGAACGGAATACCGGAGATGGCCAGAGCAGCAGACGTACCGATCATCGCAGCGATGTCCGGATCGATTTTCTTGCTGGTGGAGACGACGGTGCAGACAACCTGCACTTCGTTCATGAAGCCTTCTGGAAACAGCGGACGGATCGGACGGTCGATCAGACGCGAGGTCAGGGTTTCTTTCTCGGAAGGACGGCCTTCACGCTTGAAGAAACCGCCGGGAATCTTGCCGGCAGCGTAGGTTTTTTCCTGGTAGTGCACGGACAGAGGGAAGAAGCCTTTGCCAGCGTCAGCATGTTTGGCGCCGACCACAGTCACAAGTACGCTGACGTCGTCGTCAACGGTGACCAATACTGCGCCAGAGGCTTGACGGGCGATACGGCCTGTCTCGAGGGTTACGGTCGATTGACCGAACTGAAACTTTTTGATTACCGGGTTCACGGTTTCCTACCTTTCTTTGTGGCTCTTGGGGAACTGGTTTCTTGCGAATTCTTGGGCAGCGTGGGGAATCGGCCCCTTCCACAGCCCAGATAAAACTTGAGGCTGGGAGCCTGCCATCACCCCCGGGCAAGCCCGATGGATCATGACAGACAACCAACCTCTAGCAACGTCGTTATTAGCGACGCAGACCCAGACGACCGATCAGGGCGCTGTAACGGCTAACGTCCTTACCTTTCAGGTAATCCAGCAGCTTGCGACGCTGGTTTACCATACGGATCAGGCCACGACGCGAGTGGTGGTCCTTACCGTTGGCCTTGAAGTGGCCTTGCAGTTTGTTGATGTTGGCGGTCAGCAGTGCAACCTGCACTTCTGGCGAACCTGTATCACCAACAGCTTGCTGGTAGTCGGTTACGATCTGAGCTTTTTCTTCAACGCTGAGTGCCATGTGGGCAATCCTTATTTCAGGGAAGCGCTTCCGGAGAAACGTTTCCAACAGGCCGGGGACAAAACCCCGTATTAAAAAATGAGATATGACCGTGCCTGTTGACAGCCATCCTCGTTCCACCCCACTCGCAGGCTAGCCTGCCAATGGACTGGTTTCGGTCACTCTGACCGAATCAATCGACGCGGCGCAATGCGCCCGTCTTCGCTGACTTCACCGATACCGATGAAGCGACCTTCGTGATCCTGCACCCGTACCATGCCGAATTGCGGCGCGTCCGGGGCGCGTACTGGCTGACCATGCAGCCAGTAAAACGAACTGTGCTCGGAAAACTTCAGCAGCGGCCAGTCCAGCAAGCCACTGTCCGAAGGCATCAAAAAGCGGTCTACCGCTTCATTGCCGCCGTCGGCATGCACTTGCTCCAGCTCTTCCAGGGTAACTGTTTGTGCCAGCGAGAAAGGCCCGGCCTGGGTACGGCGCAGCTCTGCGACGTAAGCACCACAACCAAGCTTCTCACCAATATCCTCGACCAGCGTACGGATATAGGTGCCTTTACTGCAGTCCACCGAAAAACGGGCTGTCTCGCCTTCGCAATCAAGTAATTCCAGGCGCGCAATAGTAACAGAACGAGGCTCGCGCTCCACTACTTCCCCTGCACGCGCCAGCTTGTAAAGTGGCTGCCCGTCACGCTTGAGGGCTGAGTACATGGGAGGTATCTGGCTGATTTGCCCGCGAAAATGCGGAAGAACCGCTTCAATATCGTCGCGACCAACGGTCACCGGACGGGTCAGCAAAACCTCACCCTCGGCGTCGGCCGTGTTAGTGGTCTTACCGAGTTGCGCCAGGGTCTCGTAGGACTTGTCCGAATCGAGCAAGTACTGAGAGAACTTGGTAGCCTCGCCAAAGCATAACGGCAGGACGCCGGTTGCCAGAGGATCAAGACTGCCCGTGTGCCCGGCTTTCTCGGCATTGAGCAGCCAGCGGACCTTTTGCAGAGCGGCGTTGGAAGTGAAGCCCAGCGGCTTGTCGAGCAGGATGATCCCGCTGACATTGCGACGTATACGCTTGACCTGAGCCACCGCTTATTCCCCGGTACTTTCAGGTTTTGCGTCTGGCGAAGCAGGGCCTTCCTGATGCTGGCCGTCTTCTGCCACTGCGCGCTCGATCAGGGCCGAGAGGTGCGCACCACGTACGACGCTTTCGTCATAGTGGAAATGCAGTTGAGGCACGCTGCGCAACTTCATTTCACGGGCCAGCTGCATGCGCAGGAAACCTGCTGCAGAGTTGAGCACCTTGATGGTCTGCGCGATATCTTCGGCATTGTCCTGCCCCATGACAGTCATGAAAATCTTTGCATGACCGACATCACGGCTGACGTCTACGGCGGTGATAGTGACCAGACCCACACGTGGGTCCTTGATTTCGCGACGAATCAGCTGCGCCAGTTCGCGCTGCATCTGATCACCGATACGTTGGGTACGGCTGTATTCTTTTGCCATGTTTGTTACCTGTTACTGATCCGGGACCAAACCCTGACCGTCTGAAAGCGGCAAACGCCCGGTCTGACAATTGTCAGACCGGGCGTTGCGTTTAGAGCCCACGCAGGAAACAGGGCATTTGCATGCGACGCTTCCAACGTGGCTCCCGAGGCTCGCGATTTAGAGGCTGCGAGCCACTTGGACCTTCTCGAAGACTTCGATCTTGTCACCGACCTTGACGTCGTTGTAGCTCTTGACGCCGATACCGCATTCCATGCCGGCACGTACTTCGGCAGCGTCGTCCTTGAAGCGGCGCAGGGATTCCAGCTCGCCTTCGAAGATAACGATGTCTTCACGCAGTACACGGATCGGACGGTTACGGTAGACAGTGCCTTCGAGAACCATACAGCCTGCGATCGCGCCGAATTTCGGCGAACGGAACACATCGCGGACTTCGGCGATGCCCAGGATGTTCTCCCGAACGTCGCTGCCAAGCATACCGGTAAGGGCTTTCTTGACGTCTTCGATGATGTCGTAGATCACGTTGTAGTAACGCATATCCAGACCTTCCTGCTCGACGATCTTGCGGGCGCCAGCATCGGCACGCACGTTGAAGCCGAACAGTACAGCGTTGGAGGCCAGTGCCAGGTTGGCGTCGCTCTCGGTGATACCACCGACACCGCCACCGACCACGCGCACTTGCACTTCGTCGTTACCCAAGCCGTTCAAGGCGCCGTTCAACGCTTCGAGGGAACCACGTACGTCAGATTTGAGGACGATATTAAGCGTCTTCTTCTCTGCCTGGCCCATGTTCTCGAAGATGTTTTCCAGCTTGCCGGCATGAGCGCGAGCCAGTTTGACCTCGCGGAACTTGCCTTGACGGAACAACGCGACTTCACGGGCTTTCTTCTCGTCAGCCAGTACCGACATCTCGTCGCCAGCATCCGGAGTACCGTCAAGACCCAGGATTTCGACCGGAATCGAAGGACCTGCTTCTTTGACCGGCTTGCCGTTCTCATCAAGCATGGCGCGAATGCGACCAAAGTTCGAACCGACCAGAACCATGTCGCCCTGACGCAGAGTACCGTCCTGAACCAGAACAGTAGCGACCGGGCCACGGCCCTTGTCAAGACGGGACTCGACAACAACACCACGGCCAGGAGCCGAAGGAGTCGCCTTGAGTTCCAGAACTTCAGCTTGAAGCAGAACAGCTTCCAGCAGTTCGTCGACACCAGTACCCATTTTCGCGGAGACCGAAACGAAAGGCGTATCACCGCCCCACTCTTCGGAGGTCACGCCATGGACTGACAACTCGCTGCGGATGCGATCGAGGTCGGCACCCGGCTTGTCGATCTTGTTCACAGCAACGACCAGCGGCACACCAGCAGCAACAGCATGCTGGACGGCTTCGATGGTCTGCGGCATCACGCCGTCATCGGCAGCAACCACCAGGATGACGATGTCGGTAGCCTTGGCACCACGAGCACGCATGGCGGTAAACGCGGCGTGACCAGGGGTGTCGAGGAAAGTAACCATGCCGCGTTCGGTTTCAACGTGGTAGGCACCGATATGCTGAGTGATACCACCGGCTTCGCCAGCAGCTACCTTGGCGCGACGGATGTAGTCGAGCAGCGAGGTCTTGCCGTGGTCGACGTGGCCCATTACGGTCACAACCGGCGCACGAGAGAACGACTCGCCTTCGAACTTCAGCGATTCAGCCAGGGAATCTTCCAGGGCGTTGTCGCTGACCAGCGTGACCTTGTGGCCCAGCTCTTCGGCGATCAACTGGGCAGTTTCCTGATCCAGTACCTGGTTGATGGTCACCGGGGTGCCCATCTTGAACATGAACTTGATGACTTCAGCAGCCTTGACCGACATCTGTGCCGACAACTCGCCGACAGTGATGGTCTCGCCAATGGCAACGTCACGAATAACAGGGCCGGTAGGGCTCTGGAAACCGTGCGCGTTACGCTTCTTCAGCTTGCCTTTGCCGCGACCACCACGACGGAAGCTGTCGCTTTCTTCGTCGGTGGTACGAGGAGCAACGCGAGGGGCGGGAGCCTTCTCTTTTACCGAAGCGCGATGCGGCGCGTTTTTACGCTCGCCGTCGCCGCCACGGGCATTGCGGTCATCAGCACGAGGCTTGTCAGGGCGACGCTGTTCGTCACGCTTGCGAGCGTCGGCTGAAGGTGCGGCATTGGCAGGTGCCGGAGCAGCGGCCACCGGTGCTTCACGCACCGGCTCGGCAGCAGCGACAGGCTGAGCAGGTGCCGAAGCAGCCTGTTCGGTAGTCTGGGCACCAGCAGGCTGGCTACGCGCATCTTCTTCAGCGCGGCGCTTGGCTTCTTCTTCAGCCTTTTGACGAGCGGCATTTTCTACCGCACGGCGTTCGTCTATCTCGCGCTTGCGCTCGGCTTCGATCTCTTCCGGGCTACGCTGCACGAATACTTTTTTCTTGCGCACTTCAACGCTGATGCTCTTGCTGCCAGCAACGCGCAGGGTGCTGGTGGTCTTGCGCTGCAAGGTAATCTTGCGAGGCTCTTCCACCTTGGCCTTGTGACCACTTTTCAAGTGCGTCAATAAAGCCTGTTTTTCGTTATCGGTCACAACTTGCTCGGCGGCGGTGTGTGGCAGACCTGCCTCACGCATCTGCTGTAACAGGCGCTCTACCGGTGTGTCGACCACTTTGGCCAGTTCTTTCACCGTGACTTGCGTCATGCACTTCTCTCCTCAGGCCGCGCCTACTTACTCGAACCAATGGGCTCGGGCGGCCATGATCAACTTGCCGGCACGATCATCGTCAATGCCGTCGATGTCGAGCAGATCGTCTATAGACTGCTCGGCCAGGTCTTCGCGGGTAATTACGCCGCGCACCGCCAGTTCCATCGCCAAATCCTTGTCCATACCCTCAAGCGAGAGCAGGTCTTCGGCCGGATGGGCGTCTGCCAGCTTTTCCTCTGTAGCGATGGCTTTAGTCAACAAACGATCCTTGGCACGAGCGCGAAGCTCGTTGACGATGTCTTCGTCAAAGCCGTCGATGTTGAGCATTTCTTCCAACGGTACGTAGGCAATCTCTTCCAGGCTGGTAAAGCCTTCATCAACCAGAACCTGTGCCAGTTCTTCATCGACTTCGAGCTCTTCGATGAAATTGCGCAGGATGTCACCGGTTTCAGCTTGCTGCTTGGCCTGGATGTCCGATTCGGTCATTACGTTCAGGGTCCAGCCGGTCAACTGACTGGCCAGACGCACGTTCTGACCGCCACGACCAATAGCCTGGGCCAGGTTGTCCGCCCCCACTGCGATGTCCATTGCATGCGCATCTTCATCTACGATGATTGCTGCTACTTCTGCAGGGGACATTGCATTGATCACGAACTGCGCAGGGTTATCGTCCCAAAGCACGATATCCACACGTTCGCCACCCAGCTCGCCGGAGACAGCCTGAACTCGCGAACCGCGCATGCCGATACAGGCGCCTTGCGGATCGATTCGTTTATCCTTGGAGCGAACAGCGATTTTTGCACGCGAACCCGGGTCACGGGAGGCAGCCATCACCTCGATGAGACCTTCGGCAATTTCCGGTACTTCAATGCGGAAAAGCTCGATCAGCATCTCTGGCGCAGTACGCGACAGGATCAGCTGAGGGCCACGGTTTTCAGTGCGAATTTCCTTGAGCAGAGCACGGACGCGAACACCGACCCGGAAAGTCTCCCGGGAGATGATGTCTTCACGCGCCAGCAATGCTTCGGCATTGTTACCAAGATCAACGATGACATTGTCACGCGTGACCTTCTTAACAGTACCAGAAATGATTTCACCCAGACGCTCGCGGTAGGCATCTACTACCTGCGCACGCTCGGCCTCACGAACTTTCTGCACAATGACTTGCTTGGCAGTCTGCGCCGCGATACGACCGAATTCGATGGAATCAATCTTTTCTTCGATCAGCTCGCCAGCAACGGCACCCGGCCTTTTAGCCTGGGCCTGATCAACGGCCAGCTCGTAAGCCGGATCGTCCAGGTCTTCGTCCTCGACAACTGTCCAGCGACGGAAAGTCTCGTAGTTACCCGTTTGGCGGTTGATCTCTACACGGAGCTCAACTTCATCTTCAAAACGTTTTTTGGTAGCGGTGGCCAGAGCCAGCTCCAGCGCTTCAAAAATCACACTTGCCGGAACGCCCTTTTCATTGGACACCGACTCAACAACCAGCAGTACTTCTTTGCTCATCGTACGCCTCGCCTTTCGCAAGCCATTGGATCCGCGGGATCCGCAATAACCGGCACGTCTCAGTCAAACGTGGGAATAATGTTGGCCTTGTCGATCAAGTCGATCGGCAACAGGAATTCATGGTCTTCAACCTGCACCACGACATCCTGCTCCTCCACCCCGCGGAGAAGGCCTTGAAAGTTGCGCCGACCTTCGAAAGGCGAGCGCAGCTTTATTTTCACTTGTTCCCCGGCGTACGAAGCAAACTGCTCAATAGTGAACAGCGGGCGCTCCATGCCAGGAGAAGACACTTCGAGGGTGTATTCGGTGCTGATTGGATCTTCTACGTCCAACACACCGCTGATCTGGCGACTGACGATTGCGCAGTCGTCCACCAGAACACCACCTTCCTTGTCGATATAAATGCGCAGCACCGAATGCTTGCCCTGGGAACTGAAATCGATCCCCCAGCATTGATAGCCAAGGGCCACGACCACCGGGGCCAACAAGTCCTGCAACTGTTCCAGCTTGCTCGACACCTGAACCCCCTCGTGCATGCTTTAAAAATAAAAAAATGGGCAAAAGCCCATCCCTGAAAACGCCGCTGAACATCGACGTCATGTACTGTCCAGCTAACAAAAAGCCCCTTAAAAGGGGCTCCGCTAAAACTGGTTGCGGGGGCTGGATTTGAACCAACGACCTTCGGGTTATGAGCCCGACGAGCTACCAAACTGCTCCACCCCGCGACAAAGCTGGGGCGGAAGTATACGACCGATCCATTGCTGGGTCAATCCAACATCCACCTACAAGAAAGCCCGCTAATGCGGGCTTCCTTGTTAATTGGTACCGAGAAGGGGACTCGAACCCCTACACCCATTGGGCACAACCACCTCAAGGTTGCGTGTCTACCAATTCCACCACCTCGGCATTACAACTCTTTGGCGATCTCGCAAAAACATCGCCGAATTCTTTTTTACTTTTGCTCGGAAGCTGGAGGTACGTCAGCAGGAACAACTGCTGGCTTTTGCGCTTCGAGCACCGGAACATCATCTGCCGCCGGCTTTTGCTTCACTTCCAGTACTGCCGGGTCTGGCAAACCTGCTTGAGTCAGCTGATGAGCTTTCTCTTTAGCAAAGTAACCTAACCCCAAGCTGGTTATGAAAAAACATGCCGCAAGTATAGCAGTAAACTTACTGAGAAAGGTAGCAGTTCCTTGCCCACCGAAGACGGTATTTGATGCACCGGCTCCGAAAGACGCACCGGCGTCCGCACCTTTACCCTGCTGCAGCAATACGAGAGCAACAACGCCCAGAGCGCCCAACAGGTGAAAAACAATTACGACTGTTTCCAGCATTTTTTCAGTTTCCCGCGGCGCGACAGATCGCACCGAACTCATCTGCATTCAGGGAGGCGCCACCAATGAGCCCCCCATCGATATCCGGCATACTGAAAAGCTCGACCGCATTGGCCGCCTTCACGCTGCCGCCATAGAGAAGCCGCACACCTTGTGCGACTTCGGCATTCTCTTTTGCCAGTTGCGCACGAATTGAAGCGTGCACGTCCTGCGCCTGTTGAGGCGAAGCGGTCAATCCGGTGCCAATGGCCCAGACCGGCTCGTAGGCGATGACTGAATTGATCAGCGCCTTGATGCCAAACTCGGCAATTACGCTGTCAAGCTGACGCCCGACAACTTCAAGCGTCCGACCTGCCTCGCGCTCTTCCAGCGTCTCACCTATGCAAAGCACAGGGGTCAGACCGCTTGCCTGAATGGCTGCAAACTTCTTGTTGAGCACATCATCCTGTTCGCCAATCAACTGACGACGCTCGGAGTGCCCGACGAGTACCAGTCTGCAACCGGAATCAGCCAGCTGGCTCGAAGCAACTTCACCCGTCAATGCGCCCTGCTCGGCCTTGATGGCTGCATCTTGCGCACCAACGATGATGGAGGTCTTCTGCAGCCCCTCGACCACTTGATGAATGAACAGACTCGCAGGCATTACGGCAATATCAACGTTGCCTGGCAACACCTGCGTGCCCAGCCCCTCGATCAGCTCAGCGACGCTGGCGCGGGTACCGTGCATTTTCCAGTTACCAGCTACCATTGGGCGACGCATGCTACACCTCGTGGGTCAAAGTGGGCGCAGATGTTACCCAACACTTCCGACACTGGCAAGCCGAAATCAGGCGCAAACTTCAGCAACCAGTTTTGCAAGCTCTTCGGCGTACGCCCTGACCTGCGCCTCGTCCTCACCTTCGACCATTACACGCACAAGCGGCTCGGTGCCCGACTTGCGCAACAAGACCCTGCCACGCCCCGCCATCTGCTCTGTAACGCGCGCACAGGCCTCCTGCACAGACGGATGAGTAACCGGGTCGACACTTGAGCCCTCGAACCGCACGTTGATCAGGATCTGCGGGCATTTACGCAACTTGAGTCGCGCCTCGGCCAGGCTGATGCCACTGCGACGCAGCGCCAGTATCACTTGTAACGAGGCGATAATCGCATCGCCGGTCGTGGCATGCTGGAAACAGACGATGTGGCCGGAGTTTTCTCCGCCGATCTGCCAGTTGCGCTCGAGAAGCTCGGCGATGACGTAACGGTCACCGACGTTCGCGCGCACGAACGGAATATTCTGCTCGGCAAGGGCCAGCTCAAGCCCCAGGTTGCTCATCAGCGTACCGACGACACCACCCTGCAAGCGGCCACGTTCATGCAGGTCACGAGCAATGATGTAGAGCAGTTCATCGCCATCGACGATGGTCCCGGTATGATCGACCATCAGCACGCGATCGCCGTCACCATCGAAGCCGATGCCCATGTCGGCATGCTCCGCAACCACTGCAGCCTGCAGCGCCTCCATGTGGGTAGAACCGCAATCCTTGTTGATATTGAGCCCGTCAGGCTGCGCAGAAAGCACCACGACCTGAGCACCCAGCTCACGAAAAACGTTCGGGGCAACCTTGTAGGTAGCGCCATGCGCGCAATCGATCACAATCTTGAGACCGGCGAAATCGGTGCTGGTCGGCACGCTGCTCTTGCAGAACTCGATGTACCGCCCTGCGGCGTCGTTGATCCGCGAGACCTTGCCGAGGTTTTCGGACTCGGCCACGGTCATCGGCGCATCAAGCAACTCTTCGATCATCATTTCGATTTCATCCGGCAGTTTGGTGCCCTGCCCGGAGAAAAACTTGATGCCGTTGTCGTAATGCGGGTTGTGCGATGCGCTGATGACAATGCCCGCTTCGGCGTGAAAAGTGCGTGTCAGGTAGGCGATGGCAGGTGTCGGCATCGGCCCCAGCAGCAGCACGTCGGCACCTGCCGCAGAAAGTCCGGCCTCAAGCGCGGACTCGAACATGTAACCGGAAATACGCGTGTCTTTGCCAACCAGAATCCGGCAGGTGCCCATTTTGCGGAAAGCCATGCCTGCAGCCCAGCCCAGCTTGAGCATGAACTCGGGTGTGATCGGGAACTGCCCTACCCGACCACGAATGCCGTCGGTTCCGAAATATTTTCTGGTACTCATGGATGCCCCACTGTTGTTATTCAGCTGCTTCGACAGCTGCGATCATGCGCACCACGTCAGCCGTTTCGGCGACATCGTGCACACGTAGAATTTTTGCTCCTTTGGTCACAGCCAAAGCAGCGAGGGCCAGCCCTCCCGACAGACGCTGGTCTACCGGACGCCCCAATACGGCGCCAATCATACTCTTGCGCGATACACCGACCAACAAAGGCTGACCCAGAACGTGCAGCGCCTCCATCTGCCTGAACAGGCTGAGGTTGTGTTCAAGCGTCTTGGCAAAACCAAAACCCGGATCAAGAATGATCTGATGCCGATGAATACCTGCAGCAACGCAATGATTCATGCGCTCGAGCAGGAACGCACTGACCTCACCCACCAGGTCCTGATAATGCGGATCGTCCTGCATGGTGCCGGGCTCGCCCAGCATATGCATCAGGCAGACCGGCAAACCCGTGCTTGCAGCAGCCTCAAGCGCGCCTGGACGCTGCAGGGAGCGTACGTCGTTGATAAGGCCTGCGCCCAGACGCGCCGCCTCCAGCATGACCTGAGGCGTGGATGTATCGACCGAGATAATCACGTCAAGCTCACGCGCGATGATCTCGACAACAGGCGCCACGCGCTCTACCTCCTCGGCGGGAGATACCGGTCGTGCACCAGGGCGCGTGGACTCTCCCCCGACGTCGATCAGAGTGGCACCTGCCAGGACCATTGCTTGCGCATGCCGCAGCGCAGCATCCAGCGTGCCATAACGGCCGCCATCGGAGAAGGAGTCTGGAGTTGCGTTGAGAATGCCCATCACGTGCGTATGAGCCAAATCAAGAACCCGGTTGCCGCAAGGCAACCGGGTCGGGTACAGCGCAGATGTCATGTCAGACCTTAATGCTCGGCAGCCGGACCGCCGATCGGAGTCTCAGGGCGTGGGTCCGGTGTGATCGGCGTACCATTGGTACCCGAGCCACCGCCCCAGTCACGCGGCTCGCGCGGTGTACGACCAGTCATGATGTCGTCGATCTGATCGGCATCGATGGTTTCATACTTCATCAACGCATCGGCCATCGCTTCGAGCTTGTCGCGATTGTCGGTAAGCAACTGCTTCGCAGTACCGTAGCAGTGGTCGATGATGCTTCGTACTTCCGAATCGATCAGCTTGGCGGTATCACCGGAAACGCTGGAGTTCTGACTGCCGCCACGCCCCAGATAACCTGCATCTTCATCTTCGGAATACATCAGCGGGCCGAGCTTTTCGGAAAGGCCCCACTTGGTGACCATATTCCGGGCAATCTGGCTGGCACGCATGATGTCGTTAGAGGCGCCCGTCGTGACGCCGTCAAAGCCCAGTGTCATTTCCTCTGCGATACGGCCGCCGTACAGCGAGCAGATCTGGCTGATCAGCGCGCGCTTGGACAGGCTGTAACGATCTTCTTCAGGCAGAAACATGGTCACACCCAGCGCTCGACCGCGCGGGATGATCGAAACCTTGTAGACCGGATCATGCTCAGGCACCAGACGTCCTACGATGGCGTGACCCGCCTCGTGGTAAGCCGTGTTGCGCTTCTCTTTGTCGGACATGACCATCGATTTGCGCTCGGCGCCCATCATGATTTTGTCTTTGGCCAGTTCGAACTCTTTCATCTCGACGACACGCTTGCCGGAGCGCGCAGCGAACAACGACGCTTCGTTGACCAGGTTGGCCAGATCGGCACCTGAGAAACCCGGAGTACCGCGAGCGATAACGCCTGGATTGACGTCTTCACCCATAGGCACTTTGCGCATGTGAACCTTGAGAATCTGTTCACGACCGCGAATATCCGGCAGCCCGACCACAACCTGACGGTCGAAACGGCCTGGACGCAGCAACGCAGGGTCCAGCACGTCAGGACGGTTGGTCGCTGCGATAACGATGATGCCGTCGTTCATCTCGAAGCCGTCCATCTCCACCAGCAATTGGTTGAGAGTCTGTTCGCGCTCGTCGTGACCGCCACCCATGCCAGCGCCACGATGACGGCCGACCGCATCGATTTCGTCGATGAAGATGATGCACGGAGCGTGCTTCTTGGCTTGCTCGAACATGTCGCGAACGCGGCTTGCACCGACACCCACGAACATTTCGACGAAGTCGGAACCGGAAATGGTGAAGAAAGGCACTTTCGCTTCACCGGCAATAGCCTTGGCGATCAGCGTCTTGCCGGTACCCGGAGGACCGACCATCAGCACACCGCGAGGGATTCGGCCGCCGAGACGCTGGAACTTGCCCGGATCGCGAAGAAACTCGACCAGCTCGCCAACTTCTTCCTTGGCTTCGTCACAACCTGCAACGTCAGCCAGGGTCGTCTTGACCTGATCTTCGGACAGCAGACGCGCCTTGCTCTTGCCAAAGCTCATCGGGCCGCCTTTGCCACCCGCCCCGCCCTGCATCTGGCGCATGAAGAACATGAACACCGCGATGATGACCAGTATCGGGAAGCTGGCTACCAGCAACTGGGTCCAGATGCTTTGCTGCTCGGGCTGCTTGCCTTCGATCACGACATTATTACTGACCAGATCGCCAATCAGACCGTTGTCCGGGATGTTCGGGCGGATGGTCTTGAAGGTATCACCGTCACTGCGTTTGCCCGTGATGACGTAGCCGTCTACAGAAACCTTCTCGACCTTGCCATCCTTGACCTGCTGGATGAACTCGGAATAGTTGAGGTTCTGCGGCTCGTTCGGGCTGGAGAAGTTGTTCATCACCGTCACCAGGACAGCCGCGATGATCAACCACAGGATCAAATTCTTTGCCATATCGTTCAATTAGCTACCCTCTGAAGCAAGCTCCACGCAGCAAGCGTGCCTCGCATGATATTCACCGGCCTAACTTACTACAGAACCTACAGATACGGCAGACACCGTCTGTAACCCTTTGTGAAACTTTGACAACACGATGTTCAGTCATGCTGCATCGATTACGCCATTTGAAAAAAGCTATCGCGCTTCGTCAAAAACGCTCGATGCTGGCTGCACCATCGATTCCACGAAAGCCACGAGCCAGCAGATATTGTTCGCGTGACCTGTCGCGGGACGACGAAGGCTTGCGCATCTGCACCTTGTCGAACAGCTTGCGAATATCCTTGTGGTAGACATCGAAGCCTTCACCCTGGAAGACCTTGATCAGAAAATCGCCACCGGGACGCAGTACCCGACCGGCAAGATCGAGCGCCAATTCACAGAGAAACATTGCACGCGGCATGTCGACAGCGCTCAATCCACTCATATTGGGGGCCATATCGGAAATCACAAGGTCTACCTGTGTATTACCGACAGCCTCCAGAATCTGTTCCAGAATGGCATCCTCGGTAAAATCCCCCTGAATGAAGGTCACATCCGGGATGCTGTCCATCTCGAGTATGTCGGAAGCAATCAGACGACCTTGACCGCCGATCAGACGACTGGTCACCTGCGACCAGCCTCCAGGCGCGGCACCGAGGTCGATAACGGTCATGCCAGGACGAATGATCTTGTCCTTTTCCTGAATCTCTAAAAGCTTGTAGCTGGCACGCGAACGGTAGCCGTCCTTTTGAGCCATTTTGACGTACTTGTCGTCGAAGTGTTCTTTGAGCCAGTTATGGCTTGTCTTGGAACGGGCCACAGGGCACCTCAAAAATAAACGAGTCGTGATTAACTGGGCGGTCCCGGACTCGCTCGGGTAAACTGGCCGCCGCTTTTAAAAGATCAGACGCAGAGGTCAGATTATGCCGCTCACTCCAGAGCAGAAGAAACAATACAAATCCATTGGCCACCATCTGAAACCGGTATTGATCGTGGCAGACAATGGTTTGACTGAAGGTGTGCTTGCAGAACTTGAGCGCGCTTTGAGCGATCACGAGCTGATCAAGATCAAGCTCAATATCCTCGACCGCGAAAGCCGTCTGGGAGCCGTAGCAGAACTGTGCAAGGCGGGCTCGGCCGACCTTGTACAGGTCATCGGCAAGATGGCGCTGATCTACCGCAAGAACCCAAAGGTAAACAAGCTGCTGTCCAACGTCCACCGCGAACACGGATAAAAACAGAAGTCAGGGCCGCCAAAAGCGCGCCCTGACTCTTTTTTACCACTGACTGCGCCCGCCACAGCGGGCGACAGGCATCAGATATGACGCACTTCGATGATTTCGTACTCGATGACGCCACTCGGCGTTTTTACGACAACGACATCACCCTCTTCCTTGGCAATCAAGGCACGGGCGATGGGCGAACCCACTGAAATCTTGCCCTTCTTGATATCCGCCTCGTCCTCACCCACGATCTGGTAGACCACGCTTTCATCCGTTTCGACGTTGGCGATTTCGACTGTCGTGCCGAAAATAACCTTGCCGGTATGCGGGATAGTCGTGACATCGATCACCACAGCGTTCTGCATGCGGCCTTCGATATCACGAATACGTGCCTCGACCATACCCTGCTGCTCACGAGCAGCATGGTATTCGGCGTTTTCCTTAAGGTCGCCCAGCTCACGCGCAGTACCGATGTCCTGGCTCAACTTTGGACGAATCACCTTGGTCAGGTGAGTCAGTTCTTCTTCCAGGGCGCGAGCGCCCTGAACAGTCATTGGGTATTTGATCATGCCTTCAATCCTGCATGGAGATCCTGCAAGCGACGCACGGTCTTCTCGGGACCGAACTTGAGCGCTTCACAGATCGCTTCGCCCGCTGCAATGGTAGTGGTGCAGTAGATTTTATGCTGCAAGGCGTTGCGACGGATGGAGTAGGAATCTGCGATCGACTGACGCCCCTCGGTGGTGTTGATGATCAGCGTGACTTCGTCATTCTTGATCATGTCGACCACGTGTGGACGGCCTTCGGTGACCTTGTTGACGCGACGCACTTTCAGGCCTGCCGCCTCGATCAGCTTGGCAGTCCCCGCCGTTGCGACGATCTCGAAGCCCAGATTGATGAGGTCACGAGCGACCGCTTCAACCAGAGGCTTGTCATCGTCCCGCACGCTGATGAACGCAGTGCCACCCGTTGGCAACACTTCGCTGGCGCCCATCTGGGCTTTGGCGAACGCTTCACCGAAGGTATCGCCTACGCCCATCACTTCGCCGGTCGACTTCATTTCCGGGCCGAGGATCGGGTCAACGCCAGGGAACTTGGCAAACGGGAACACGGCCTCTTTCACACTGTAGAAATTCGGAATGATTTCCTTGGTGAAGTTCAGCTCTTTCAGGGTTTTACCTGCCATCACGCGAGCGGCGATCATGGCCAGGGAAACACCGATGCACTTGGACACGAACGGCACGGTGCGCGATGCACGCGGGTTCACTTCAATGACGTAGATATCTTCGCCTTGAAGGGCCAGCTGTACGTTCATCAGTCCGACGACGCCTAATTCCAGAGCCATCTTCTTGACCTGCTCGCGCATCTCGTCCTGGATATGAGCAGGCAGCGAGTATGGCGGCAGCGAGCATGCGGAGTCACCGGAGTGAACGCCCGCCTGTTCGATGTGCTGCATGATCGCGCCGATCACCACATCGGTGCCGTCGCAGACCGCATCGACGTCCATCTCGATTGCACAGTTCAGGAAGTGGTCGAGCAACACAGGGCTGTCGTTGGAGACCTGAACCGCCTCACGCAGGTAACGCTTGAGCTCGTCTTCCTGGTAAACGATTTCCATCGCCCGACCGCCCAACACGTAGGACGGACGCACCACCAGCGGGTAACCGATCTTGGCCGCAGCCCGAATAGCTTCATCTTCACTGCGCACGGTAGCGTTTGGCGGCTGACGCAGGTTCAGACGCTCGACCATGTGCTGGAACCGCTCGCGGTCTTCGGCACGGTCGATGGCATCAGGGCTGGTACCGATAATCGGCACGCCAGCAGCTTCCAAAGCGCGAGCCAGTTTCAATGGCGTCTGGCCACCGTACTGGACGATGACGCCTTTCGGCTTCTCGACGCGCACGATTTCCAGCACGTCTTCCAGAGTGACTGGCTCGAAGTACAGACGGTCGGAAGTGTCGTAGTCAGTGGAAACGGTTTCCGGGTTGCAGTTGACCATGATGGTCTCGTACCCGTCTTCACGCAGCGCCAAAGCGGCATGGACGCAGCAGTAATCGAACTCGATACCCTGGCCGATGCGGTTCGGGCCACCACCAAGGATCATGATCTTGTCGCGAGTCGAAGGGTTGGCTTCGCATTCTTCTTCGTACGTGGAGTACAGGTACGCTGTATCGGTGGCGAACTCGGCTGCGCAGGTATCGACACGCTTGTAGACCGGGAACACTTCGAGTTTGTGGCGATGCGTACGCAGATTCTTCTCGGTGACGCCCAGCAGCTTGGCCAGACGCGCATCGGAGAAGCCCTTGCGCTTGAGGCGGAACATCAGGTCGCGATCGATAGCCGACAGACCCAGGGTCTTGACCTTTTCCTCGTCCTTGACCAGATCCTCGATCTGAACCAGGAACCAGGGGTCAATCATGTTCATGGCGAAGATGTCTTCGACCGACATGCCCGCACGGAATGCATCGGCGACATACCAGATGCGCTCGGCACCCGGCACAGTCAGCTCACGCTTGAGCGTGCTCATGCTTTCCGGATGGCTCAGGTCCAGCTTCGGGTCAAGACCACAAACGCCCACTTCCAGACCGCGCAGGGCTTTTTGCAAGGACTCCTGGAAGGTGCGGCCGATGGCCATGACTTCACCGACCGACTTCATCTGAGTGGTCAGGCGGGCATCTGCGTTGGCGAACTTCTCGAACGCAAAGCGCGGCAGCTTGGTGACCACGTAATCGATGGACGGCTCGAAAGACGCCGGTGTCTTGCCGCCAGTGATTTCGTTCGACAGTTCGTCGAGGGTGTAACCGACAGCCAGCTTGGCAGCGACCCGGGCAATCGGAAAACCGGTGGCCTTGGAGGCCAGCGCCGAAGAGCGCGAAACACGCGGGTTCATTTCGATCACGACCATGCGACCGGTGTCCGGGCAGATGCCGAACTGTACGTTGGAACCGCCGGTTTCAACGCCGATCTCACGCAGTACCGCCAGCGAGGCGTTACGCAGGATCTGGTATTCCTTGTCGGTCAGGGTCTGTGCGGGCGCAACGGTGATCGAGTCGCCGGTGTGCACGCCCATCGGATCGAAGTTTTCAATGGAGCAGACGATGATGCAGTTGTCCTTTTTGTCGCGGACAACTTCCATTTCGTACTCTTTCCAGCCGATCAGAGATTCATCGATCAGCAGTTCCTTGGTCGGCGACAGGTCCAGACCGCGGGCGCAGATTTCTTCGAACTCTTCGCGGTTGTAAGCGATACCGCCGCCCGTGCCACCCATCGTGAATGAAGGACGGATGATGCAAGGGAAGCCGAGTTTTTCAAGAACCGCGTTGGCTTCTTCCATGCTGTGCGCGATGCCGGAACGTGGGCACGCCAGGCCGATGGACTTCATGGCCTTGTCGAAACGCGAGCGGTCTTCAGCCTTGTCGATGGTGTCGGCATTGGCGCCGATCATCTCGACGCCGAACTTCTCCAGGACGCCTTCGCGCTCCAGGTCCAGCGCGCAGTTCAGCGCGGTCTGGCCACCCATGGTCGGCAGCAGTGCGTCCGGGCGCTCTTTTTCGATGATCTTGGCAACGGTCTGCCACTTGATCGGTTCGATATAGGTCGCGTCGGCCATCGCCGGGTCAGTCATGATGGTGGCGGGGTTGGAGTTCACCAGGATGACGCGGTAGCCCTCTTCGCGCAGTGCCTTGCAGGCCTGGGCGCCAGAGTAGTCGAACTCACAGGCCTGGCCGATCACGATGGGGCCGGCACCAAGAATCAGGATGCTTTTTATGTCTGTACGTTTTGGCATGGTTGGTCACTCAAATCCGCAGGTTCAGTCGGCAAGCCGTCTTGAACATTTATCTGAGGTGGCCGGGGCGGCAGCAACCGGACATTGGGTCCGGGGCCGCCCTGGGCACCTGCGTATTACAGTCTCAAGGCAACCGGTCAGCGGCGCTTGGCCATGGCTTCGATAAAGCGATCAAACAGCGGCGCTACATCGTTCGGGCCAGGGCTCGCTTCGGGGTGACCCTGGAAGCTGAACGCGCTCTTGTCGGTCAGCTCGATACCCTGCAGGGTGCCGTCGAACAGCGACTTGTGGATAGCGCGAACGTTGCCCGGCAGCGTCGCTTCATCAACCGCAAAACCGTGGTTCTGGCTGGTGATCATCACAACGCCGGTGTCCAGATCCTGAACCGGGTGGTTTGCACCGTGGTGGCCGTGACCCATTTTCACGGTCTTGGCGCCAGCAGCCAGCGCCAGCAACTGGTGACCGAGGCAGATGCCGAATACCGGCAATTCGGTTTGCAGCACTTCTCTGATGGCCTTTATAGCGTAGTCGCAAGGCTCGGGATCACCCGGGCCGTTGGACAGGAAAACGCCGTCCGGCTTGTAGGCAAGCACTTCGCTGGCAGGCGTTTGCGCCGGGACCACTGTCACACGGCAACCGCGCTCTACGAGCATGCGCAGGATGTTGACCTTGATGCCATAGTCGTAGGCGACAACGTGGTAAGGCAGCTCGGAAGCAGCGATCTCAGGGTGGCTGTCGGTCTTCAGATTCCAGACACTGTGGCGCCACTCATAAGTGTCCTTGGTGCTGACTTCCTTCGCCAGATCCATGCCCTTGAGGCCAGGGAAGCCGCGAGCGGCAGCAATGGCTGCCTCTTCCGAAATGTTATCGCCTGCCATGATGCAGCCGTTCTGGGCGCCTTTCTCACGCAGGA
Source organism: Pseudomonas tremae (assembly GCF_001401155.1). Lineage (GTDB taxonomy): Bacteria > Pseudomonadota > Gammaproteobacteria > Pseudomonadales > Pseudomonadaceae > Aquipseudomonas > Aquipseudomonas tremae. The sequence continues at coordinate 15,666 of NZ_LJRO01000313.1, read as the reverse complement.
TGCGGGTCAGGCGACGCGTGTCGATGCCAGCGATGGCAACGACGTTGTTGGCTTTCAGGTAATCACCGAGAGACATCTTGTTACGCCAGTTGCTGGCTACAAGCGGCAGGTCACGAATGACCAGGCCGGCTGACCACACACGATCAGACTCTGCGTCTTCAGGTGTAGTACCGGTGTTGCCGATATGAGGGTAAGTCAGGGTAACGATCTGCTGGGCGTAGGAAGGATCGGTAAGAATTTCCTGATAGCCTGTCATTGCGGTGTTGAACACCACCTCACCAACGGTCTGACCGTCGGCTCCAATGGCTTCGCCGCGAAAAATGCTGCCATCAGCAAGGGCGAGTATGGCTGGCTTAGTCAAGAAGACCTCCCGTAAATAAAACCTGAAAGGGCGATCGCAGGCTGCAAAAAAGCGGAATGACGTAGTAACGTCACCCCGCTTTCTTATGGAATCATCTGCGCGCTTTTAGTGGACACACTAAAGCTGTAGCTTACAGAAAAGGCCCATTTTGGTCTACCACCAATGAGCCTGAAAAGCGGGAAAATGCGACAGGGTCTTGGCCGGCCCTGTAAAAATCAATGCAGACCCAATACATCCTGCATGTCATAGAGCCCTGGAGCCTTGCCTTCAAGCCACATGGCCGCACGAACCGCGCCTTTGGCGAAGGTCATGCGGCTGGATGCCTTGTGAGTAATCTCGACCCGCTCACCTTCAGCTGCGAACAGCACGGTATGATCACCGACCACGTCACCCGCACGAATGGTCGCAAAGCCGATGGTCTGGCGATCACGCGCGCCGGTCTGGCCTTCACGCCCATAGACAGCGACTTTTTCCAGATCCCGGCCCAGTGCATTGGCAACCACCTCACCCATACGCAGGGCGGTTCCGGAAGGCGCATCGACCTTGTGCCGATGGTGCGCCTCGGTGATTTCGATATCGACCTCATCACCCAGAACCCGCGCCGCAGTGTCGAGCAGTTTCAGGCAAAGATTCACACCGATGCTGAAATTGGCGGCAAACACGATCGGAATGTCTTTGCCCGCCTCTGCCAGACGCTGCTTTTCTTCGGCACTGAAACCGGTCGTGCCAATAATCATGGCCTTACCTGCCTTGCGGCAGAACGCCAGGTTCTTCAGCGTCACCGACGGATGAGTAAAATCGATCAGCACGTCGAACTCGTCCGCCACTTTTGCCAGATCACCTGACAGCGGCACACCGATACGACCCAGCGCCGCCAACTCGCCGGCATCAGCCCCCACCAGCGTGCTGTCGGGACGATCGACAGCAGCAGTCAGCCCGGCGCCAGGCGCCTGCTGAACCGCTTCGATCAAAGTCTTGCCCATGCGCCCTGCGGCACCTACTACAGCAATACGTCGCATGCTCTGCTCCTGTTTGTCAGCCTTACAGATCGCCGAAGAAACGCTTCACACCCTCAAACCAGCCACTGGCCTTGGGAGAGTGGGATTCGTCGTTTTCGAGCGATGTGCGGAACTCTTCAAGCAATTCACGCTGACGCTTGCTCAGGTTGACCGGCGTCTCGACTGCCACGCGGCACATCAAATCGCCCGCACCGCCGCCACGCACCGGAGCGACACCCTTGCCGCGCAAGCGGAACTGCTTGCCGGTCTGAGTACCTTCCGGAATCTTCAGTTTGACGCGACCGTCGAGCGTCGGCACTTCAAGCTCGCCGCCCAGCGCTGCATCGGTGAAGCTGATAGGCACTTCACAGAAAAGATGCTTGCCGTCACGCTGGAAGATCGCGTGTTCGCGCACATTGATCACGACATACAGGTCGCCAGTCGGCCCGCCCTGCACGCCCGCCTCGCCCTCACCAGACAGGCGGATACGGTCACCGGTATCGACGCCAGGCGGCACTTTGACGGAAAGCGTCTTGTACTCTTCAACACGACCTTCGCCATGACACGAATCGCACGGGTCGGAAATGATCTTGCCCTGACCATGACAGCGCGGGCAGGTTTGCTGCACAGAGAAGAAACCCTGCTGCATACGCACCTGACCAATACCGCCACAGGTAGGGCACGTCACGGGGGCCGAGCCTTTCTTGGCGCCGCTGCCGTCGCAAGGTTTGCAATTGACCAGTGTCGGAACACGAATATTCACGGTCGTGCCGCGAACTGCTTCTTCCAGATTCAGCTCCAGCGTGTAACGCAGATCGCTGCCACGCTGCGCACCGCCGCGACCACCGCCGCCGCCAGCGCGACCGCCACCGAAGAAATCGCTGAACACGTCGCCGAAGATATCGGAGAAATTGGCGCCACCGGCGCCGCCACCGAAACCGCCGCCACCCATGCCTGGGTCAACACCGGCATGACCATATTGATCGTAGGCAGCGCGCTTGCTGGCATCCGAAAGAACTTCGTAAGCCTCGTTGGCCTCTTTGAACAGTTCTTCCGACGCTTTGTCATCAGGGTTACGGTCAGGGTGGTGCTTCATTGCCAGACGACGGTAAGCCTTTTTCAGGTCTGCCTCGCTGGAGCCTCGCTCCACTCCCAACACTTCGTAATAATCACGCTTTGCCATAGTTCTTCCGTACTCTTGAGGACGTTCGGCAAGACTCTCCTGAGACCTGCCAAACTCGTTGAGCCCAACTCAGGCCCCGGACCCAACTCACGTCGATTCAACGATCCTGGTCTTCATTCAAAAGCCAGATATGACTGACCGGTAAAGCGGCAGAATGAGTCGCTACGCAGGAGCGTAGCGACCTTGCCACATGACATGCGGAGCGACTCCACACGTCGAAATTTTGGGTGTTCCAGACACGCCAACGCGGGAGCAAGCTCCCGCGCGGCGACATCCTACCAGCCACCGCCCGAAAGAGGTCAACCGGCTTTCAAGTGAGCCTGCGCTTACTTGTGGTCTTTCACTTCTTCAAACTCGGCGTCGACGACATCGTCAGCCTTGGTCGCTTCTTCAGCAGGCTTGGCTGCTGCTTCAGGGTTTTCGGCCTGCTCGGCATACATCTTCTGAGCGATTGGCGCGGAAACCTTCGACAACTCTTCGACCTTGGCTTCAATGACAGCCTTGTCGTCGCCCTTGATGGCAGCTTCCAGAGCAACCAGCGCAGCTTCGACGGCAGTCTTCTCTTCGGCAGTGACCTTGTCACCTGCGTCAGTGATCATCTTGCGAGTCGAATGGACCAGTGCATCGCCCTGGTTACGGGCAGATGCCAGCTCTTCGAACTTGCGGTCTTCTTCAGAGTTGGCTTCGGCGTCGCGAACCATCTTCTGAATTTCTTCCTCGGACAGACCGGAGTTGGCCTTGATCACGATGGACTGCTGCTTGCCGGTCGCCTTGTCTTTCGCGCCAACGTGCAAGATGCCGTTTGCGTCGATGTCGAAGGTTACTTCGATCTGTGGCACGCCGCGTGGAGCTGGCGGAATCTCGGCCAGATCGAACTTGCCCAACGATTTGTTCTGAGTCGCCTGCTTACGCTCACCTTGCAGCACGTGAATGGTCACGGCGTTCTGGTTGTCGTCAGCAGTCGAGAACACCTGAGATTTCTTGGTAGGAATCGTGGTGTTCTTCTCGATCAGCGCAGTCATCACGCCGCCCATGGTTTCGATACCCAGGGTCAGCGGGCTTACATCCAGCAGCAGAACGTCTTTGACATCACCGGCCAGTACAGCGCCCTGGATGGCAGCACCCATTGCAACAGCTTCGTCCGGGTTGACGTCTTTACGTGCTTCCTTACCGAAGAACTCGGTAACAAGCTTCTGGACCAGCGGCATACGAGTCTGACCACCGACCAGAATCACGTCGTTAATCTGGCTTCTTTCGATACCGGCATCTTTAAGCGCCATTTCGCACGGTGCGATAGTGCGCTGAACCAGGTCTTCAACCAGTGATTCCAACTTGGAACGCGAGATTTTCACGTTCAAATGCTTTGGACCGGTTGCATCTGCAGTGATGTAAGGCAGGTTGACATCGGTCGACTGGCTGGACGAAAGCTCGATCTTGGCTTTTTCAGCAGCCTCTTTCAGGCGCTGCATGGCCAGCGGGTCACCTTTAAGGTTCATGCCGCTTTCTTTCTTGAACTCGTCGACCAGGAAGTCGATCAGGCGAATATCGAAGTCTTCACCGCCCAGGAACGTGTCACCGTTGGTTGCCAACACTTCAAACTGGTGCTCGCCATCAACTTCAGCGATCTCGATAACCGAGACGTCGAAAGTGCCGCCACCCAGGTCATAAACGATGACAGTGTGATCGCCTTTGGCCTTGTCCATACCGTAAGCCAGCGCGGCTGCGGTTGGTTCGTTGATGATGCGCTTGACGTCCAGACCAGCAATACGGCCAGCGTCCTTGGTTGCCTGACGCTGACTGTCATTGAAGTAGGCCGGAACGGTAATGACCGCTTCGGTAACCGTTTCGCCGAGGTAGTCTTCGGCAGTCTTTTTCATTTTCTTCAGGATTTCAGCGGAAATCTGAGGAGGCGCCATTTTCTGGCCATTCACTTCAACCCAGGCATCACCGTTGTCAGCCTTGACGATCTTGTAAGGGACCATCTGGATATCTTTCTGAACGACATCCTCTTCGAACTTACGACCGATAAGGCGCTTCACCGCGTACAGAGTATTGTGCGGGTTGGTGACCGCCTGACGCTTGGCGGACTGACCGACCAGAATCTCGCCATCATTTGCATAAGCGATGATCGAAGGTGTAGTACGAGTACCTTCGGCGTTCTCGATAACCTTGACGTTACCGTTTTCCAGAATGGAGACGCAGGAGTTGGTAGTCCCCAAGTCGATACCGATAATTCTGCCCATCTTGACTCTCCCGAAACTTGCAAAATTTGAATGTGGTTGCCGCAATTGCGTTTACAACTTGCGGTAGCTCTTAAACGCTTGACCTTTAAATGGGGGCCTTACTGCTTATTTCAAGCCTGCTCGTTGATTGACGGCGTTGCAGGCGACGGTGCCTTGCTGACCACAACCATGGCCGGGCGCAACAGACGACCGTTAAGCTGATAACCCTTCTGGAACACTTTGAGCACCGTATTGGGCTCTACATCAGTACTTTCCTGCATGGCCATCGCCTGGTGCTGGTCAGCACTGAACGGTTGACCGTGCGGATCGATGGCTTCCAGCTGATAACGCTTGAGAGTGTCCTGGAACATCTTCAAGGTCAGCTCGATGCCTTCACGCATTGGACGAATGCTTTCATCGTCCGGACTGGACAGATCAAGGCCTCGCTCCAGACTGTCGATGATCGGCAAGAGATCACCGGCAAATTTTTCCAGCGCAAACTTGTGCGCCTTTTCAACATCCTGTTCGGCACGGCGGCGGACATTCTGCAGATCCGCAGCCACCCGAAGGGATTGGTCCTGCGCAGCAGCCAGTTGCTCTTCGAGCACCTGCACGCGGGTTGTCAACTCTTCACCCGCGCCTGCCTCGGCAGCCTGATCCTGAGCCTGCGCATCCAGATTCTGTTCGTCAGCCATAAGTATTCTCCTCTAAAAACTTCCGCGATCCCGATTCGCGCTTCTGTCCCCTATATGGGACCGGATTTTTCGGCTTCAAGGGTTCCAAGTCATCCAGATACGTATTCCCTGACAAAAAATCCGCCTTCCAGCCCCTCGGGAAAATCGCCTTGGCGAGCAACAGGGACTAAGAACCTCCGGAAACCGATTAAATCGAGCTAAGCAGGGGCATTGTCAGCAACAAGAAAAACACTGTATAAATAACCAGACAAACAGCCCGGGAGCCGCTCAATGCTGGTGCACCTTTCCGTACACAACTACGCCATCGTCGAACACCTTGATCTTGAACTGGATCGGGGCATGAGCGTCATCACCGGCGAAACCGGCGCTGGCAAATCGATCATGCTCGATGCTCTCGGGCTGACTCTGGGCGATCGGGCCGACAGCGGCGTGGTCAGGCCAGGTGCCGACAAGGCCGACATACTCGCCACGTTCGATCTGGGCGACATTCCCGAGGCCGAGGCCTGGCTGAAAGAGCGCGACCTGGACAACGACGGCCCTTGCATCCTGCGTCGCGTGATTACCGCCGAAGGTCGCTCACGCTCTTATATCAATGGTTCGCCCTGCCCTCAGGGCGACCTGAAAGCGCTGGGCGAACTGCTGATCGACATCCACAGTCAGCATGAGCATCAGTCGCTGCTCAAGACCGACACCCATCGTCGCCTGCTGGACGAATACGCTGGCGCAACCGACCTCGCACGTCAGGTCCATCTTGCCGCCCAGCGCTGGCGCCAGACACGCCAAGAGCTGGAGCGCCTTTCCAATTCCGGCGACGAACAACGCGCCCGGCATCAGCTATTGAGCTATCAACTGGAAGAGCTGGAAAGCCTGAGCCTCGGCGAGAACGAGCTTGAACAGCTCGAGCAGGAACACAAGGACCTGACCAACGCCGAAAGCCTGCTGAGCATCTGTCGGCAAGTAGTCGAGCAGTGCAGTGAAAGCGACTCCGGCAATGTGCTGAATGCCCTGACCGCCAGCCTTCACAGGCTCGGCAGTGTCGACCATTCGCCCTCGGCATTGAGCGAGGCGACAGGCTTGCTGTCCAGCGCCCAGATTCAGGTTGAAGAAGCGGTGGGCGAACTGAACCGCTTTCTGGATCATTTCGATGCCGATCCGGCTCGACTGCAACAGCTTGAAGAGCGACTCGATGCTATCTATACACTGGCACGCAAACATCGCATCCAGCCGGGCGAAGTCGCTACACTGCAACAGAAACTGCTGGATGAAATAGAAACGCTGAACGCCAATGACGAATCCATCGAGCGCTTGGAGCACGAAGTCCAGGCCTTCGCTCGCCACTACCAGGAAAAAGCCCGTGAGCTGAGCGATCTGCGCCACACGTCGTCGACAAAACTGGCCAGCGCCGTCGAACAGGAAATTCATCGCCTGGGCATGCCCGGCGGTCGCTTCCAGATCGAGCTTAAACCCAATGCCAATGCAGAACCGCTTCCGCATGGCCTGGAGCAGGTAGAACTGCTGGTCAGCGCCAACCCGGGCCAGCCGCTGAAGGCACTGGCGAAAGTCGCGTCAGGCGGTGAGCTTTCGAGAATCAGCCTCGCCATCCAGGTCATTACTGCGCAAACCTCGCGCGTCCCGACGCTGGTGTTCGACGAAGTCGACGTCGGCATTGGTGGCCCCACCGCTGAAATCGTGGGCCAGCTCTTGCGCCGCCTGGGTGAACGCGGGCAAGTGATGACCGTCACGCACCTTCCGCAGGTTGCAGCGCAGGGCCATCAGCACCTCTTCGTGCACAAGGTCAGGGACAACGACGCAACGCGCACAGCGGTTTCCAAACTCAGCAAAACTGAGCGCATAGAAGAAGTGGCCCGAATGCTGGGCGGCATCGACCTGACCAAGGAATCCCTGGCGCACGCCAAGAAGATGGTCGTCACGGCCAAAAGCTGAACGATAAAAAGCACAAAGGCGACCCTGGGTCGCCTTCGTTGCTAGTGCTATGCCTTCTTGTTGCGGACGTAGAGCACCAGATTGTGATCCACCAGGTCAAAGCCGTGTCTTTCGACAATGGCCTTCTGAAGCTTCTCGATTTCTTCGTCGAAGAACTCGATCACCTCACCTGACTCCACATTGACCATATGGTCGTGGTGGCCGCCGTCAGCCAGCTCGAACACAGCGTGACCGCCGTCGAAATTGTGGCGAACCACCAATCCCGCGGCTTCAAACTGGGTCAGGACACGGTAAACCGTGGCCAGGCCGACGTCCTCGCTAGCCTCCATGAGAGCCTTGTAGACATCCTCGGCGCTCATGTGGCGCTGCTCGGCAGAATCGAGCATTTGGAGTATTTTAACCCTCGGCAATGTTACCTTGAGTCCTGCTTTACGTAGTTCGCTATTTTCAACCATGGTCAGCTTTCTCGCAGACGCTGCTTCGCAGCTTCTCTTAATGCAGGTATGATCGGGGTTTACGTTGTCCCAGCCAAGATAGTGGAAGTCGCCCACCGATGCAAAACACCAAGCTCTTGCTAACCAGTTTCACCTTCGTGGGACTGCTCGCACTCGCCGGTTGTTCATTCCCCGGGGTTTACAAAATCGACATCCAGCAGGGTAATGTCGTCACGCAGGACATGATAGACCAGTTGCGCCCCGGAATGACCCGGCGGCAAGTACGGTTTATCATGGGCAACCCCCTGTTGACCGACACTTTCCACTCCAACCGGTGGGATTACCTGTACAGCCTGCAGCCAGGTGGCGGTGAACGCCAGCAGGAGCGTGTCAGTCTGGTATTCAACGACAGCGACCAACTGGTCAGCCTGTCAGGTGACTTCATGCCCGGCGTCAGTCGCGATGAGGCCATTCTCGGCAAAGGCAGCGATACCGCGACGCCTGCAGAGAAGCAACCTGAGCAGAAACCAGAAGAGCCAGCCAAACCAGGCTCGCTGCTGGACACTATCCAGAAGGACGTGGACAGCGTTGAGACCGTTCCGGTCCCGACCCAGGAGCCGCTGGACACTAACAACCGTTAGTCTTCAGACGCTCATCAAAAAGCCCGGCGTGCCGGGCTTTTTTGCGGGTCTCTTTCAGCAAATGTTCAGCCAGACAGCCCTCTTTTTTCACGCGCCTTGGCTGCGCGCAGACGTCTGATTTCCATCGGGTCGGCCAATAGCGGGCGATAAATCTCGATCCGCTCCCCTGCTGCCAGCAGACGCTCGGCGGGATTAGTGACCACTTTACCGAAAATACCCACCGGGCATTGAGTCAGATCCAGCTCGGGAAACTCCCGATCCATGCCACACATCGCCAGCGCCTGACTCACGGTCGAGCCGGCGGGGACCTCAACCGTCATCAACACCTGACGCTGTACCGAGGCATACACCACCTCGACCTGAATCGATGCCTCAGCCATGTAGCTCTTTCGCCCGCTGGCAGAACGCATCCACCAGCGTATTGGCCGCCTGATTGAACAGTGGCCCCAAGGTTGCGCGAACGATTGTCCCGGCGTAATCAAACGAAAGATCAAGGCTGATCTTGCAGGCTTTCTCACCCAACGGCTTGAAAGTCCAAACGCCGTGAAACTGCTCGAATGGCCCTTCGACCAGATCCATCACGATCGACTCGCCGGGAATCAGCGTGTTGCGCGTCATGAATTTCTGACTCAGACCGCTCTTGGCAATCTCCAGACTGGCGCGCATTTGCGCTTCACTGGCCTCCAGCACGGTGGCAGACGAACACCACGGCAGAAATTCGGGATAACGGGCCACGTCGTTGACCAGGTCGTAAAGAAACCTGGCCGGATAAGGCAATAAGGCAGAACGTTGTATGTGCGTAGTCATGTGAGCGTCATTTCCAGAGCTGAGCGGCAAACACCACAAGAATGCCGAGCGGCGCCACGTAGCGCATCAAAAAGAAGGTCAGGCTGAAGAGCAATGGGCTGCGAATCGACAATTCGTCGCGCACCGCCTCACGGTTCATCACCCAGCCAGCGAATACCACGAAACACAAACCACCCAGCGGCAGCATGATCCGCGAAGTGAAGAAATCAATGACTCCGAAGAAGTCGAGGCCAGTTGATGCCCCCCACTGGTAGAGGTGGAATACGCCCCCATCGTTCACGAAGAACTTCGCTTTTTGCCAAATATTGAAGGAAAACACCGTCCCGAGCCCGACAAACCAGCACGTAAACGCCAACCAGAACGTTACCCAGCCCCGGCGAACGCGGGTGCGTTCGACCAGATAAGCCACCATCGGCTCCAGCAATGAAATGGCCGAGCTCCAGGCTGCGACGGCCACCAATACAAAGAACACGATGCCCATCAACTGACCGAAAGCCACATTGCCGAACGCGTAAGGCAAGGTGACGAACATAAGGCCGGGGCCTTCACTCGGGTTGAGGCCGGCGGCAAACACAATCGGAAACAGTGCAAGCCCTGCCAGCAGCGAGACGAACGTGTCGAGCAATGCAATGCCGACGACGGTTGTGCTGATCGAGGCGTCTTTGGTCATGTAAGCGCCGTAGACCATGATCGAGCCAACGCCGACGCTCAACGAAAAGAACGCGTGGCCCATCGCCGGCAGCAAGCCATCCAGCACTTTGTCCGGGTTGAAGTCGAACATAAAATGCACACCTTCCATGAAGTGCCCGGTTGTCAGGCTATAGCCCAACAACGCCAGCATCAGCAGGAACAGCATGGGCATCATGATGCGCAGGCTTTTCTCCAGGCCCGCCTCGACGCCTTTGCCGATCACCACGGCCGATAGCAGCATGAACACGGTGTGCCACAGAATCAGGCGCCACGGGTCGGCAATTACAGCGCCAAAATACGCACCGACCTGATCCGGCGACACACCCTGAAAATCGCCGCGCCCCATGTCGATGATGTAATCCAGCGACCAGCCGCCCACCACACTATAAAAGGAGAGAATCAGCAACGCCGTGATCATCCCGGCGAAGGCCCCCCAGGACCAGCGCGCCGAATGTCCCGATTCCACCGCCAGGGTCTTGAGCGCATTGGCAGGGCTGAGGCGCGAGCGACGACCGATAAGCGTCTCCGCAATCATGACCGGAATGCCGATCAACGCGATGCACGCCAGAAACACCAGCACAAATGCGCCGCCGCCATAGGCACCGACCATGTACGGGAATTTCCAGATACTGCCCAGCCCCACGGCGGAACCAGTGGCAGCCAGGATGAACACCCAGCGGCTTGCCCAGCTACCGTGGACCGAAACCTTGTCCGTCGACATTATTGAAACGCCCAGCCAAAAAAGATCGCGCATTGTCCGGGATTCAACCTTTGTGCTCAAGCACGCGCTTTCCCGTAGCCGACATTGATGCAACTCCCTATAATGCGCCCCCTATGGCTAAGCTCAAGAAAAACCCCACAGGGACCATCGCGCAGAACAAGAAGGCGCGTCACGATTACTTCATCGAACACAAGTTCGAGGCCGGTCTGGTCCTGGCTGGCTGGGAAGTAAAAAGCCTGCGTGCCACAAAGGTACAGCTGGTCGACAGTTACGTGCTGCTCAAGGACGGTGAGGCCTGGCTGATGGGTTGCCACATCACGCCGCTCAAGACTGCCAGCACGCACGTCATCGCTGACCCGACACGCACCCGCAAACTCCTGCTGAACCAGCGCGAGCTCGAAAAGCTCACCACCGCGGTTCAGCAGAAAGGCTATGCCTGCGTGGCCCTTTCCATTTATTGGAAGCAGCACCTGATCAAGTGCGAAATTGCTTTGGGTAAGGGTAAGAAGGAATACGACAAGCGCCACACCGAGCGCGAACGCGACTCGGACCGCGAGCTGCAACGCGCCGTTCGCTCCAAGGGCAAGGACGAATAAGTCCTGCGACGCGTCCAATGCCATGCCCGTGCATTGGACGCCTCTTCACCTCAGCATTGCCCCCTCCTCCGCTAACAATTCACAATCTCCTCGAAGATCGCCCCACTTTGGTGCCCGAGCAGCCCTATGTGGCTTTTTCGCTCCAGCCCAAAAATAAAATAGAACGCCTGCGTTACGACACAGTCAATCCTTTAGGCCCAACTGTAAAACGGGCTTTCAAAACCCTCGGGCGACGGCGTCAAAGACCGGCCACACCGAGTCCACAGGTTATAAGGAGAGACACATGAAGCGTACCGCCCTCACTGGATTGTTCTTCAGCGCTGCCCTGTTGGCTTCGCCGGTTTTCGCCGCCGATGATTTGTGTGCTGCGAACATCAAGACCATCGAAAATGCCCAGGCCTCTTCCGGCACCAACCTGAGCCCTGAAAACAAGACCATGCTCGAAACCACCGAGAAGAACGCCAAGGCCGCTCAAGCCCAGAAGGACGAGAAAAAATGCGTCGAAATCACCACCAAGGTGATCACTTCGCTGAAAAACACTGGCTCGGGTAGCGAAGGCACTAAATAACACCGTCGATCAGGCTGGCTGTGCAGGCTGACCTGATCGATTGCAGCAAACGGGTCGACGTGGCACGCCAATCGGTGTACACTCCGCCCCAGCGATTGCGAAAGCAATCTCGGGGCCGATTTGGATTCGACGCCGGTGATGAAACTTTAGGTGCATGCCGAGTTGGTAACAGAACTCGTAAATCCACTGTTGCAACTTTCTATAGTTGCCAATGACGAAACCTACGGGGAATACGCTCTCGCCGCGTAAGCGGTGCTAGCCTTCCTTCTGGTAGCTTCGGCTCCAGCAATCATCAGGGGATGCCTGTAAACCCGAAATGATTGTCATATAGAACAGGATCGTCGCCTAGTACGTTGCGGACGAAGCGACTAAAACTTACGCAACTCGCCCAAAGCACCCTGCCCGTCGGGTCGCTGAGGGTTAACTTAATAGACACGGCTAAGCATGTAGTACCGACAGCGGAGTACTGGCGGACGGGGGTTCAAATCCCCCCGGCTCCACCATACAAGCGTTACAAATCAAGCACTTCGCGTTTACGCAAGTGCTTTTTTTGTGCCTTTTTGGGCTGTTTTGGCTGAGTGATGCAAGCTTAATGATAGCAAAAACACAGCGGACCAGTTGGCCGCAGAGGCTGGCAGAGATAGTGAAAGATTCTGATACTTGCCATCGACTGGAATCCGAACCAGAATGATGCGCCATTATAGGAATGGGGGTTACGCCGAGAGGTCAACCTATACTGTCTGACGGTTGCTTACGAGCCTTAGATACATACTTTATGCTATCGTGTAAAGGCAACAATTCACATTAAAAATATTCCAAGGAGCTGGAATGAGTATTGATGCATTTCTTTGGATTGATGCTATTAGTGGAGAGTCAACGGACTCTGACTGCAAAAACTGGATTGAGATTAGTACGTTTTGCTTATCAGCCGCTCAGTCAGTGTCAAGAACCGCAAGCTCGGCTGGCGGGGCTACAGTTGGCCGAGTGTACTTAAGCGACTTCAGCGTTGTAAAAACCATTGACACTTCGACACCTAAGATTTTCGAGGCATGTTGCGCAGGCCAACATATTAAGCAAATGAAGCTATGCGTGCGTCGTGCTGGCGGCGAAAAGCAAAAATATCTGGAATATGTGTTTGACGAAGTTATCATAAGCGGCGTTGCCTCCGGCAATCTATTTGAGCAATCGCCCTCAAACTTTCCCGAGGAGGTGGTAAGGTTTAGTTACGCTAAGGTCAGCATGCAGTATTCACAGCAAAGCCGAACCACCGGCTTGATAATTGGACAGATCTCCGGCGGCTGGGATCAAATACGAAATAGCACTTACGCATAAGGACATCTTAAGTGGCGAGAATATATTGTTATGACGGCGACTGCGGACTAACCGCGAATGAACTGCTATTTGTTATTGCCACGGAGGTGGCAATGGATGAATTTGGATTGGACGATGTAGGGGCTGCACTGTCCATCGTCTTAGGCGCCAATATAATACCTACTAGAGCGAAGCCTGGCGGAGCGATTAATAACACGTCGATCATGTCTATAGTCATGCGGCGCACTCTAAATAACCGCAAGTTCCCCGGAAGCTTCAGGGCACCGTCTCTTACAGGATGGTTCCCGCCGCACCTTCGATGGACACGAAGTATTGGTGGTTTCATCGCACGAGCAACACCCGTTATAGGATGGTCCTATACCGCATACGAGCTTGGTAAAATAGGCTACATAACGGTGAACACCTACAACTCTATCGTAGATGAACAAGATCAGGTTTTTTAAAAATGGATAGAAACGATCTGAACTATGAAATAGTTGACTATCTCGTAGAGAGAATCTACTTTTATGTTGGATTTGGCCGAAAGGCTTTTGAAACTCTCAGCCTCGCCACTAGAGTCAGCTGGGATCTAGGGCTTGATGGTGACGATGCCAGTGACTTTATGGAAAATTTTTTCGAACATTTTGGTGTTGACCCCGGCGACTACGACCATTACCGTTACTTCAAGCCAGAAGGGACTGACATTTTTGTGTTCTTCAGATCTAAAGACCGACGCGCAAAGAGGATCATGACGTTAGGCATGCTATATAACGCTGCCCAAACCAAGACATGGAACTGCGAAACTCTTGAAAACATAAACTTTAGCACTTCGCCAATTTACAATCGAACCGAAGAAATCCCTCTTGAGGGCTTTAGCATAAGAACAAGGTAATATCTGTGTCGGAGGATAGACCAGTGAACACTCGCCGAGTCGGCCCTTCCCGGACGATAAACTCGCCAGTCCGCATTTTCGTTTCTTGATACAGTGCTCAAATCTCCAGATTGTCGATCAATGACTTCTACAAATCTCGTTAGCATGATGTACCCCTTGATGACTGCCTTTGGCGGGTCATAGGGCGGTGCGCGCTTAGAACAGAAGCATTGACCAGAAGCCCCGCCAGAAATGGATAGGGCTTTTTCATTGCCCTTCCAACTCATTGATGACAAGGAGAGTGAAGATGCTGTTGATTCGCCCAGCCAAACGTACTAACACCGAGGCCGTGTTTGATATACGCCTCCAGGCGATCCGGCATCAATGCATTACCGTCGATACCGCTGAGCAGATAATGGCGTGGACTGATGTGCCGCTCACAGACCGATATCGGGCTTGGGTGGAAAAGGAGTACCACTTTGCCTGGTTGGGCGAGATACCGGTCGCAACAGGTCTGATTGATTTCCAGTCTGGAGAGATAGGCGCTATTTTCGTATTGCCTGCATTCATGGGACAGGGGATTGGCAAGACAATGCTCCTATACCTTGAGCGACTGGCCTTTAAAGCTGCGATCGTCGACATCCATTTAGATGCTACCTCTAACGCAACCGCGTTCTATCGTCGGTGTGGCTATCACGGAGATATTCAAGCTTTCTATACCTCGCCCACCGGTCTTGAGCTGGCTTGTACACCGATGCGGAAAAACTCCGGCATCTTTATAGCGATTGGCTGCATCCCAATCCAGGGCCTTGGCGAAAAACTCATCCAACTGGCCATTAAACGGATCACCGCTGGCGTGCGGACGCCAGACTGAAATCTGATCCTCGCGCTCCAATCGTTTATCCACAAAGCAAATGCGGTGAGCGATCTGGCCAAGTAAAAATACGTCCACGCGAAAGGGGTCGAGAATGTCGCCCGCTCCGCTGAACACATCTTCGGGCAGTTGCAACTGCGTGCTTTTAAGCAGTGTCCGGATGTCTTTGACTGTGGTTTGTTCGGAAATAAATGAGGCGTAGTATTCCGAGGTCACAATAGTGGCGTTATCCGTTGCATACCACAAATTGTGGCAATCCACGTCGCGGTGAGCCATGCCCATACCATGCAGCTCTGCAAATGGTACCAACAAGGCTCGTACGTGGTCAGCACGTTGATCCATTGTCCAAGTGGGCCCGTTTTGATTTAAGTAACGATCAAAGCGCTTCATGTTGTGCCTAAGCTCAAAAGCTTCGGCGTAATAGGTCTGAATGTCCTCCGGGTCTAGGCCAAAGGCCGGCCGCAGCATGAACTGTTCAAGTCAACTATTTTCGGTACGTGCACGGCACTACTGAGCCTATCACCCTTGCTATCGAACAAGTTGAAAAAGCGAAACGTATGGGATGTCGTGACAAGCTAGCCGAAATATTATCGTTTTTTATCCCAGAGAGAGCCCCCCCTTCAAACATCCCCCTCCCGCCGCACCATCGAATACCGATCAATATCTTCCCGCAACACCCAACCCTGCCCCGACCAGTACCGCCCAGCAGCCTCATTCGTCTTCATCACATCCAGATGGCACTTATAAATC
>NZ_LJRO01000387.1 GCF_001401155.1 Pseudomonas tremae | reverse complement strand
GATGACCAGTCGGCCACCGTACAGCAGCGCGCCGAAAATCTCCCAGACCGAGAAGTCGAAGGCGAACGAATGGAACAGCGTCCAGACGTCTTTTTCGTTGAACTTGAACCAGTCATTTGTAGCCGCAAACAGGCGCATCAGGTTGTGATGGGCGAGCAAGGTGCCTTTCGGTTTGCCGGTCGAGCCCGAGGTGTAGATCACGTAGGCCAGGTTGTCCGGCGTGGTCTGGTTGGTCGGGTTTTCAGTGCTGTAACCATCCAGCGCATCCGCCAGATTCAGGGTTTGAACGTGCGCAGGAATCGGCAACTGATCCAGCAAATGTGCTTGGGTCAGCAACAATTCGATACCGCTGTCCTGCATCAGGAAGCTCAAGCGATCCTGCGGATAATCCGGGTCCAGCGGCACGTAAGCGCCCCCGGCCTTGAGGATCGCCAGCATGCCCACGATCATCTCCAGACTGCGCTCAGCCGCAAGCCCCACGCGAACATCCGGGCCGACGCCCTGCTCACGCAGTTTGTGGGCCAGTTGGTTGGCGCGGCTGTTGAGCTGCTGATAGCTCAATTGCTCGGCACCCAAGCTCAGGGCGATGGCCTGCGGGGTGCGTTCTGCCTGGGTTTCGATGCGTTGATGGGCGCAGTGCTCGCTCGGGTAGCGCTGCACGCTTTGCGTCCAGACGGCTGGCAGGGCCAGTTCGCCGAGACGCGTCGTTGCGGATGCACTGAGACTTTGCAGCAAGTGATCGAAATGCGCCGCCAGTTGCAGAATGCCTTCGGCACTGAAGTGTTGCCGGTCGTAACTGAAACGTACCGACAACACGTCGTTGGCCTCGACCACCAGGGTCAGCGGGTAATGCGCCTGCTCTTGATTGCGCAGGTCGCTGAAGACAAGACCGTCCGGCGCACGCTGCAAGGCTTCGGACACCGGGTAGTTTTCGAACACCAGAATGTTGCCGAACAGCGCCTCGCCACTGTGCCGTGCCAAACGCTGAATAGTGTAAAGCGGTGTGTGTTCATGTTCGCGCAGGGCGATGTTTTTCGCCTGCACCTGCTGCACCCAGTCGCCGACGGTCTGTTCTGAACGCGGGCTGGCGATCACCGGCAGGGTGTTGATGAACAAGCCCAGTTGCTCTTCGACGCCCGACAATTCAGCCGGACGCCCGGCCACCGTGGCGCCAAAGGTCACGCTGGACTGGCCGGTGTAGCGTTGCAGCAGCAACAACCAGGCAGATTGCACCAGCGTATTGAGGGTCACGTGCTGCTCGCGGGCAAACTCGTTCAAGCGGCGAGTGCCGTCGGCGTCGATCAACTGAATGTAATCGCCATAGCCCTGCTGATCGGTTGATGTTTTGAAGGCTTGCAACAAGCGGCTCGGCTCATCCAGTTCGGCCAGCTCTGCGGTCCAGAAGCGCTCGCTGACATCAGCGTCCTGATCCTGCAACCACTGGATGTAATCGCGGTAACGCCCCGCCTGTTTCGGCGGCATCTGACCGCTGTAGCGTTGCAGCACTTCGCCCAGAAGCCGCGAGCTGCTCCAGCCGTCCATCAAAATATGGTGGCTGGTGTAGATCAATTGCCAACGGTCATCTGCAATGCGCAGTACCGCGAGGCGCAACAGCGGCCCTTGCGCCAGATCGAAACCCTGCTGACGGTCGGCCTGCGCCCAGTCATCGAGCCAGTTTTGGGGTTTGCCCCGCGCATCCAGCTCGACAAACGGCAGCGTCACCTGACGCTGTACCACTTGCAGCGACTGCTCGCTCTGGCTGACAAAACAGCTGCGCAGCACCTCGTGATTATTGACCGCTGATTGCCAGGCGTTGTGGAATCGCGGCACATCCAGCCCACTGATGTTCACCCGCATCTGATTGATGTAGTTGCCCGCGCCTGCGTCGAACAACGAGTGAAACAGCATGCCCTGCTGCATCGGTGACAAGGGGTAAATGTCTTCGATCTCGCCCGCCGCAATCGGCAGCGCATCGAGTTGTGCCTGAGTGAGATGCGCCAGCGGGAAGTCAGACGGCGTGACGCCTTGATGCCCGGCGATGCAGTGTTCGATCAGCGTGGTCAGCGCCTGCTCGTAACGACGCGCCAGGGTGTCGATGGTCGAAGGCTGATACACCTCGCGGCTGAAGGTCCAGTCCAGTCGCAACTGGCCATCGAACACCTGACCGTTGAGGCTCAGCCAGTTGCCCAGCGGGCCGTCTTCGCACAGCGCAACGCCGACACTGTCGGCGCTCGGCACGAACAACGCGCCTTGTTGCTCATTGAAGCTGCCGTCGAACTGGCCCAGGTAATTGAACGTGACCCGCGCCTGGGGCAGCGCGGCCAATGGCTGCGCAAACGTCGAGTCAGCCATATGACGCAATACGCCGTAACCAATGCCTTTGTTCGGCACGGCACGCAACTGTTCTTTGATGCCGCACAGGCTTGCACCCGGCGCGATTTGCGGCGTGAGGCGGACCGGGAACAGGCTGCTGAACCAGCCGACTGTGCGGCTGAGATCAGTGTCGTCAAACAAGTCTTCGCGGCCATGGCCTTCCAGCTGGATCAACACCGACGATTGCTGGCTCCACTCGCACAGCACTTGCGCCAGAGCGGTCAGCAACAGGTCGTTGACCTGCGTGCGATAGGCGGCAGGCGCGACTTTCAGCAGTTTGTGGGTCAGGTCCTTGCTCAGCCATGACGAGGCATGGGCCGCATCGCGATTGCGCATCGAGCCTTCGGGCTTGTCGCGGGGCAGCGGCTGATCGTCGCCCTGTAAAGCGCGCAGCCAGTAATCGCGCTCGGCCGTCAGCACGGCGCCGGTCGCATACTGCTGCAATTGCTCGGCCCAACGCTGAAGCGACGTGGTTTTCGCCGCCAGCGTCAGCGGCCGACCGGCTACCAGCGCGGCATAAGCCTGTTGCAGGTCTTCCAGCAGCACCCGCCAAGACACGCCGTCCACCACCAAATGGTGAATCACCAGCAACAGACGTTGCTCGCCGTGTGGCAGGTTGACCAGCACTGCGCGCAGCAACGGACCGTTTTTCAGGTCCAGGCTGCGTTGTGCTTCGTTAGCCAGTTCGGTCAATCGTTCAGGGCTGTCCAATTCGTGAACCCAAAGCAAATCCCGAGTGTTCAGCGCGCCGAACGTGGCTTGCCACTGGCCGTTCTGTTGCGTGAAACCGAGACGCAGCGCGTCGTGCTGTTCGATCAGCGCGGCCAGTGCAGCTTGAAGGTGAGTCGCATCCAGCGTTTGCAGAGGCTTGAGCATCAGCGCCTGATTCCAATGCTGGCGCTGGGGGATGTCCAGCTCGAAGAAGCGCGCCTGAATCGGCAGCAACGGCAGTACTCCGCTGACCTGTTCCAGCACGGCGGCGGGCTTTTTCTCGATCAATTTAGCCACGGAAGCCAACTGACCGATGGTCTGTTTTTCGAACAACTGCTTGGGGCTGAGCTTGATACCCTGGCGTTTGGCGCGGGCGATGATTTGCAGGCTGAGGATTGAATCGCCGCCCAGTTCGAAGAAGTTGTCGGTGCTGCCGACCTTATCCAGTTTCAACACGTCGGCCCACACGGCGGCGAGCTTTTCCTCGATCTCGCCGACCGGTGCGGTGTAACGCTGTTTGACCACACCCGGTTTGGGCAAGGCGCGCTTGTCGAGTTTGCCGTTGGCGGTCAGCGGCAGTTGCTCCAGCAGCAGGATCTGCGCGGGCACCATGTAGTCGGGCAAGCGCGCCGTCAGTTGCTCGCGCAGGCTGTCAACAGTCAGGCTGGCACCGGCTGCCGCGACGCAATAGGCCACCAGTTGCAGGCGCGATTCGTCCTCATCGACAGGTAACGCCAGCACACTGACTTGCGCGACCGAAGTCAGGCTCAGCAGCACCCGCGCCACTTCAGCAGGTTCGACACGATAGCCGCGCACTTTGACCTGATCGTCGGCACGGCCGATGAATTCCAGTTGGCCCTGATGGTTGCGCCGCATGCGGTCACCGCTGCGGTAAACGCGTGCGCCATCCTGAGCGAACGGGTCTGGCACGAAGCGTTCGGCAGTCAGCGCAGGCTGGCCGATGTAGCCGGACGCAACGCTATCGCCACCGATGTACAGCTCGCCTGCGACCTGCGTGGCGACGGGGTTGAGCACGTCATCCAGCAGGTAAGCGCTGGCCCCCGGCAATGGCGCGCCGACCGGCACCTTGGCGGGTTCTTGGGGGAGCGTGTCCACTTTCAATTTTTGATCAAGGCATGATGACGCTGGCACCTCGTGGGTCAGTACGCCGACGGTGGTTTCGCTCGGGCCATAGTGGTTGATGATCCGGCAACCCGGCTTGAGCTGACGGACCTGCTCGACCAGCGCAGGCGAACAGGCTTCGCCGCCGACGATCAGCGCATGCAGCGGCAGTACATCGGCAGGTCGCGCCGCCTGCAGCAGTGCGGCTAGATGACCCGGCACGATTTTCAGCACGCCGACCTGATGCTCGGCCATGTACGCGGCAAAGGCGTCCGGGTCGAAACCCAGTGATTCGGTCAGTACGTGCAAGGTTCGCCCTGAACACAGCGCGCCGAACAGCACGGTATGCCCCAGGTCGGCGGCGATGGTCGAGACCAGCGCCATGCTCGCCTCGGGGGCCAGTTGCAACTGCTCAAGCACGCCACGCACGTAACTGGCCAGCGCGCCCTGGCTGACCACTACGCCTTTGGGCTGGCCGGTGGAGCCGGAGGTATGAATCACGTAGGCCGCAGAATTGGCTGGCAACTCGATATCGGGACGGCTGGTCGGCAAGCTTTGCCACAGCGCAGGCGTCCAGGCCAGACCCTGACAACCGGCAACGTTCAGAGAGGTCTGACGTAGATCGCCTGCGGCACACAACAGTACTTTTGCCCGGGCATTGCTCAGCATCTGTTGCAGGCGTGCATCGGGAGCTTTGACGTCCAGCGGCATGTACACGCCACCGGCCTTGAAGATCGCCAGCACCGCCGTCAGCCAGTCCAACGAGCGCTCCATCAATACCGCGACCGGCTGGCCTTCGCGGACACCCAGTCCGATCAGGTGATGAGCCAGCTGATTGGCCGCCTGATCCAGCACCCGAGTGCTCAAGGTGCGGTCCAGGCAGCGGGCGGCCAGCGCATCGGGCTGGCTTTCGACCTGCCGGTCCCAGAGCTGCAACACCTGAGGCGCAGGCTCACGAACTTCGCGCGGCAGCTCGACCGCCAGCGCGCCGAGGCTGAACAGTGGCGCATTCGGCGCATCGAGCAAGGTCTTGAACAGGTCGAGCAATTCGGGGATGAAGCCCTCGACGGTCGCACGCCGATACAGGTCGCTGGCGTAGGTCATGTCACCGTGGATCAGCGTGCCGTCGTCGGTAATGTCCAGCGCCAGGTCGAAATGCGCGCCCTGCTTTTCAAAGGCATATTCACTGACCTCCAGCCCCGCCAGCTTGAGGGCGGCCTTCTGCTTGAGGACGACGTTCTGGTTGAACTTGGCCTGAAACAACGGGTTATGCCCAAGGCTGCGCTCTGGCGCGAGGTGATCGACCAGCTGCTCGAATGGCACGTCCTGATGCGCCTGCGCGCCGAACGAGGTGTCGCGAATCTGCGCCAGCAAATCGAGGTAACTCAGGCGCTCATCTATCTGGCAGCGCAGCACCTGAGTGTTGATGAAGAAGCCGATCAACCCTTCGGTTTCCGCCCGACCACGGTTGGCGTTGGGCACGCCGATGCGGATATCGCGCTGCCCTGCCTTGCGCGACAAAAACAACGAAAAACCGGCCAGCACCAGCATGAACAGGCTCATGCCTTGGGTGCGGGCGAAAGTATTGAGTTGGTGCGACAACTCAGCGCCGAAATCGAAGCGCAGGTGCTCGCCCTGAAAGCTTTGCGTGACCGGGCGCGGGAAGTCCTGCGCGGCGTCCAGCAGCGGCTGCTCGTCGCCCAACTGGCAGCGCCAGTACTCCAGTTGGCGCTCGCCCTCGCCCGCCTCCAGCCAGCGGCGCTGCCAGATGGCGTAGTCGGCGTATTGCAGCGGCAACGCCGGCAGACTCGGTTCGCGACCTTCGACATACGCCTGATAACAGTGGACAAACTCCTGAATCATCACGTCCATCGACCAGCCGTCGGAGACGATGTGGTGCATGTTCACCACCAGCACATGCTCGTCGCTGGCGAGGCGGAACAGGTGCGCACGCAGCAACGGGCCTGTGCGCAGGTCGAACGGCTGACCGGTGAGCGTGGTCACTTGCAGCGCCAGTTCAGCGTCACGCAATTCGCTATCGGCCAGAACCGACAAATCAATGCTGTCCAGCGCCACCGCCTGATCATGCAGCAGCACTTGCAGCGCCTGATCGCCATCGGTCTGGAACACCGTGCGCAATACTTCGTGGCGTTCGATCAGGTGATCGAACGCGCGGCGCAAGGCCGACTCGTTCAGCGGGCCTTGTAAACGCAGGCCGGTGGTCATCTTGTAGGCATCGCTCAGCGGGTCGAGCTGCCAGAGGAACAGCAGACGTTGCTGGGCAAATGACAGTGGAATCGCGCTGAAATCATGACGACTGACCGGCACCGGCAACAGGCTGAAATCCTTGCCGTCCTGACGCAGGCGGGCAAGGAACTGTTGGCGTTGTTCCAACGAAAGACCGACAAAACGTTTCGCGATACGTGCAGCAGTGGTCCCGGTCATGCGCCAAATTCCTCCAGTGAATCCATGAACTGGTCCATGTCGCTCCAGTCGTTATCCGTTGTGTTGTCAGTCAGCAGTGCCACTTCGGTGGCGAGTTCGCCCAGCAGCGGTTTCTCGAAGAGGACACGCAGCGGCAGGCTGATACCGAGCCGGGTCTTGATCCGGGCAATGACTTGCGCGGCGAGCAGCGAATGGCCGCCCAGCTCAAAGAAGTGATCGTCCAGCCCGACCTGCTGCGCGTGCAGGACTTCCTGCCATATACCCGCCAAGCAGATTTCCACCTCGCTGTGCGGCGCGCGATAACGGGCCTGCAACTGGCTTGAATCGGGCGCAGGCAACGCCTTGCGGTCCAGTTTGCCGCTGGGCGTGAGTGGCAATTGCGCCAGCAGCAACAAGTGTGTCGGCACCATGTAATCCGGCAGGCTGGCTTGCAGTTGGGTCTTGATGCTCTGGCGCAACGCGAGTTGCTCGGTGTCGCTGTTTGCCGCCACCTGTGGCACCACGTAGGCGACCAGTTGCGTACTGCCTGCAATCGGGACAGACAGCACCACTGCTTCGCGCACGCCCGTGCATTGCTGCAGGCGCGATTCGATTTCGCCCAGTTCGATACGGAAACCGCGAATTTTCACCTGATGATCGACCCGGCCGATGTACTCGATGGCGCCATCAGCGCGCAGTCGGGCACGGTCGCCAGTGCGGTACAGGCGCTCGCCGGCAACAAACGGATCCGCCACGAAACGCTCGGCGCTCAGGCCTGGCTGGGCGTGATAACCCCGTGCCAGACCCGGCCCGCCGATGTACAGCTCGCCCAGCGCGCCTTGCGGCAGCAGGTTCAGTTGATCGTCGAGCACGTACAAACGACGCCCCGCCAGGCCTTTGCCGATCGGCACGCCGCGCCACGACACCTGCTCCGGGGTCAGCGCGCTGCAATCGTGGATGCTCGACACCACCGTGGCTTCGGTCGGGCCGTAGGTGTTGAGCAGGCGTACATGGCCCAGCCCGGCCTTGTGCCACAGGCGCAGACCTTCAACAGCCATCGCCTCACCGCCGACATGAACCTGTCGTAGCGAGCCGTAATGCGTGGGCGGGCTGGCGGCAAAATCCTGAGCCAGGGTCAGCCAGTAGGCTGCAGGCAAGTCGGCCAGGGTCACGCCGTGTTCGACGACGGCCTGATGGAAAGTGGTGCTGTCCCATAGGCGCTCGTCACGCATTACCACGGCAGCACCGCGACACAGCGGCGGATAGAACTGCTCGACAAAACCGTCGAAACTCTGTGTGGCAAATTGCAGGACCCGGTCGCCCTCGCGCAGGTCGCTGTAGTGCGCGCCCAAGGTTACAAATTCAGCCAGTGCGCCATGACTGATCGCCACGCCTTTTGGCCGACCGGTCGACCCCGAGGTATAGATCACGTAGGCCAGACTGGCCGGATTGATTGCGCCGTCCGGGTTGTGCGTGCTGGCTTGTGCGCTGCTCATCTGATCGATACACAGGTACTGAATGCCAGCCAGCTCAGGCAGCTTCGCTCGTTGTTCAGTGTGGGTCAGCAGCAGCTTCAAGCCGCTGCCTTGCAGCACGTGACGCATGCGCTCACCCGGCGCGCTCAGGTCCAGCGGTACGTAGGCACCGCCGGCTTTTAGTACAGCAAGAAGCGCGACGGGCATGTCCAGCGAGCGGCCCAGCGCCACGCCGACCAGCACGTCCGGGCCAACGCCCTGCTCGCGCAATTGCCAGGCCAAGCGGTTGCTGCGCTCGTTCAGTTCGCGATAGGTCAGGCTCGGTGACGGGCTTTCACCGGCGAGGATCAGCGCCAGTGCGTCCGGCGTTCGCTGCACTTGCGCTTCAAACTGGCGATGCGCTGGGGTGATGGTATCTGCCTTGATGGTGCTGTCGACAGCCAGCAGGTGCGTGCGCTCGTCAGCCGACAACATCGACAGCTCGGCAATGGTTTGCAGCGGGTCAGCGCAGACCGACGCCAAAAGGTTACACCAGTGATCAGCCAGACGAACGATGGTCGGCTGGTCAAAAATATCGGTGGCGTAAGTAAAGGCGGCATTCAGTTGTTCGCCTTCGCCGCTGGTAGCAAGCATCAGATCACTGGCCGCAGCATGCGAGCGCTGGGCCAGTGCTTGTTGCTCGGCGGGCAGATTGGCCACGCGCAGGCCGCCGCTCAATTGCTTGTCCAGCAAGTCGGCCACCACCGGCTGGTGATTGAACATCACCTGGAACAGCGGGTTGTGGCTCTGGCTGCGCTCCGGCTGCAGGGCATCGATGATGGCGTCGAATGGCAGTTCCTGATGCGCCTGGGCACCGGTCGAGGCATCGCGCACGGTGTGCAGCAAATCGACAAAGCGCGTCTGCGCCGTAACTTCACTGCGCAGTACCTGGGTGTTGATGAAGCAGCCGATCAGGCCTTCGATTTCACTGCGCGTGCGGTTGGCGATCAGGCCGCCGACGCGAATATCGGTCTGCCCGCTGTAGCGATGCAGCAGGCTCTTGAAAGTCGCCAGCAGAACCACGAACAGGGTCACACCCTGTCGTTGCGCGAGATTTTTCAGGCTGCGCAACAGTTCGGGCGCAAGCGCCAGCTCCAGGCGCGCGCCGTCGTGGCTGGGCAGTGCCGGGTACGGACGGTCTGTGGGCAATTCCAGTACAGGGTGTTCTGTGCCCAGGTGCTCGCGCCAGTAATCCAGTTGGCGCTCTTGTTCGCCAGCCTCCAGCCAGCTGCGCTGCCAGACGGCGTAATCGCGGTACTGCACAGCCAATGGTTCAAAGGGCAGCGGCTTGCCAGCCAGCAGCGCGTCGTAACCGCGCAGCCATTCGTCGATCAGCACGTTCATCGACCAGCCGTCAGTGATCATGTGGTGCAGGTTGAGCAGCAGCAGATGTTCTTGCTCGGCGAGGCGCAACACCTGCGCGGTAAACAGCGGCCCGAGCTGCAAGTCGAAGGTCTGAGCCGACTGCTCGGCCATCGCCTGCCGCGCGTTCGACCAGCGCTGCTCCGGCGGCAACGGGCTCAGGTCGATCAGGCGGATATTGACCGGCGCGGGTGGCGCAACACGCTGAAACGCACGGTCGCCGTCCTGACCGAAGGTGGTGCGCAGGCTTTCATGACGCTCGACCAGCGCACTGAAAGCCCGCTCCAGCAGCGGCAGCTCCAGCGGGCCGTTCAGGCACACCGACATCGGCAGGTTGTACGCCGCGCTGTGCGGGTCCAGTTGCCAGAGAAACCACATGCGCTGCTGAGCGTAGGACAGGCCATCGCGTTCGGCCAGCCCAGCGCAGGACGGGATCGGGAACAGCGAGAAATCCATGTTTTCCTTGCGCATGCCAGCGAGAAACAGGCGACGTTTTTCAAGGGGCAACTCGACAAAACGACGAGCGAGTTTCTGGGCGTGTTCGGGGTTCATGGGTCGATCCTTGCTGAATGGGGCTGACCGTCGGGCGGGGTCGTATCAACAAGAACGAATTGGCGGGGAAATATTTAGAAAGGCTTGTAGTGGTGACAGCTGGGCACCTATCGTCCCCTGCTCTCTAGCGTGGCGATGCCTTGCATGAGGCCCCGCGTCACATATATACACCGCGCCGCAGATTCAGGACCGGACGCTGAGCGTCCAGAACTGCATACCGACGCAAAGCGTCGGCACGATAGTTGGTCAGTTAGACACCTATCGTCCCTCACGCTCCAGCGTGGGGATGCCTTGCATGACGCTCCGCGTCACAAATCTACACCGCGCTGCGTATTCAGGATCGGACGCAAAGCGTCGGCACGATAATCTGCAGGCGCTTACTTGTCTGAATGCCCCTGCGCCATCGCGACCACAACTTTTCGTTTGCCAGTGAACGGGGCACGCGAGTGTGCGGTGAGCATGTTGTCGAGCATCAGTACGTCGTTTTCCAGCCACGGGAAGCTGACGGTACAGTCATCTAGTACGCCACGAATCTCGTCCAGCAGGCTTTCTTCGATGGGCGAGCCGTCGCCATAGTAGACGTTGCGCGGCAGGTCTTCTTCGTCCACGACGTCCAGCAGGGTTTCGCGAACTTCCGGTTGCAGGTTGGAAATATGGAACAGGTGCGCCTGATTGAACCAGACGGTGTCGTGGGTCACCGGATGCCGGGATACTGCCTGGCAGATCTGCCGAGTGCGCAGTTCGCCGTCGTCTTTCCATTCGCACTCGATATTGTGTGCACGACAGTAGGCCTCGACCACGCGCTCGTCTTCGGTATTGAACACCTGGCTCCATTCAACATCGAGGCCGTTACCGTAGTTGCGCACGTACATGAGCTTTTTTTCGATGAAGCGATCACGAATGCGCGCCGGAATGCGTCGGTAGATCTCGCGACTGTCGGCAATCGGCGTTTCGCCGCCGGTCTGCGCCGCGACCATGCTGTAGAACCAGATTTTCATCGGCCAGTCCAGCGTGTAAGCCTGCTCGTTGTGCAGCGGGATGCTCTGGTGCGCAGGGTATTCGGTGGAGGTGTACACGCCCTTGGTGACGTTGCTGCGCGGCGTGGAGCCAAACTCGTAGTTGAGCAGCGGATCACCAAAACCGCCGGCAAACTCACGAAACGCTTCGGCTCCGCCCACTTCAAATCCGCGGAACAGAATGCCGCCTGCGCTATACAGGTGTTCGGCTACCAGCGGCTTGAGTTCGCCCAGCGCTTCGATCAAGTCCAGACCGGGTTCGGGCGCCTGCACCAGCATGGGCAAACTGCCCGCCCCTGCCAGCAGCGGCCGGATATCCATACTCAACGCATGACTCATGATGTCTCTCCCTCGATGACAAAAGCGCCCGAGCCTCTGCGGCCTGGCGCAACACCCATGTCCAGATTGAACGTACTTCGCCACTGAAAAATTAACTGGCCTGCCCCATTTCCTGTGCCTTGCAGAGGTTTCCGGCAGCTCTGAAACAATTTTTTTCATTTAAACGCAAAAATTTCCTAGAGGAATCTCGTTCTCATTCGTCTTTAACTGAATGCGAGGCTTTATATCGCCCGCGCGTGCATACCGAGAGCCCGTCTGACGCCAGTTCTACATCGTGAATCGAGATTGTTAATCCATGTCGAAGAAGTCCCGTTCAAAAATCTGGTTCCTCGTCCACAGCTGGCTTGCGCTGCCTATCTGGTTCTTCGTGCTGATCGTCTGCGTGACCGGCACGCTGGCGGTGATCAGCAAGGAAATCATGTGGCTTGCCAACCCGGAGATGCGTGACAACCGCCCTTCCGATGATGCCCGGCGCATGAGCTTCGAGCAGATTCGCGCGACCATCGGGCGCAATGAGCCGGACCTGATCGTCGGCACGATCATGCAGCCCGACGGTGACTATTTCGCCCTGAGCGTGTTCGTGACTTACCCGGACGGGCGCTCGGTGCCGGCTTACGTCAACCCTTATACCGGGGTGATTCAGGGCCTCACGCCGTCGTTCGATTTCCGCCGCTTTACCCGCGCACTGCACGGCTGGTGGCTGGTGCCGTTCACCAATGGCTATTCGTGGGGCTGGTATCTGGTGTCGATTCTCGGCCTGCCGCTACTGGCTTCGCTGGTGACAGGGCTGGTGGTGTACAAGAAATTCTGGCGCGGCTTTTTCAAGCCGGTTCGCCTCAGTCAGGGCCCGAGGATTTTCTGGGGCGACCTGCATCGCCTCAGTGGCGTCTGGTCAATCTGGTTCATCGCGGTGATTTCCATCACCGGCACCTGGTTTCTGATTCAGGCGATCCTCGGCGATAACCAGATCAGTATCTCGAGCAAATCCCAGGTCGCGTCGATCATCCCGCACAGCGCCGTGCCGCTGACCGCCGATGGCAGCCCCGCACCGACCATCAGCCTGGAGCGAGCCGTGGAAATCGCCAAGGAGCGAATTCCGGGTCTTGAAGCCAGCTTTATCACACCGCCTTTCAATGCCTACAGCAACATGCAGGTCGGTGGCCGCAGTTGGTACCCGCTGATGTTCCAGACTGCCGAAATCAACCCGTACAGCGGTGAAATAGCCGCCTCGCACCTGTTGTCGGACCGTAACAAGCTGGAGTTCGTCACCGAGTCCATGCGCCCGCTGCACACCGGGGATTTCGGCGGTATCTGGATCAAGCTGATCTGGGCGTTTTTCGGCCTGTTATTGAGCATGATGGTCCTCAGCGGCCTTTTGATCTGGAGCAAACGCACCGCGCTGGCGACGCTTAACGCCCTCAAGCGTGAAGCCAAAATCAGGCCTGTCGTGTACACCCCGGAATTACATACCTCGCCACTGGCGACCCGCGCCCCGGAGAACAGCCTGTGAGCAAGGTCGCTGTCGCACAACCTGCATCGTCGCTGAGCCGTTTCTGGCACAAGTGCCGCTTCCACATCAATGTATTGCTGGTGCTGATCCCACTGGGTTTCATGCCCAAATACTTCTCCGACAACGCGCTGGATCGGGGCGATCAAGGCCTGGGCCAGCGTGAGGTCGGCGAGATACAGGTCGGCCCGTGGAGCCTGCGCCTTGCAGAAGACCGAAACGAAGCCCCGCGCCTGTCCGGCCCGTCGGGCTACATGAAAAGTTTCAACGCCGCGCTGTGCAATGCCTGCATCGACGGGGTCAAGGCCACTTACCTGCGCATCGGCAAGCCGCGCAGCCTGCGCACCGCCGGGGTGATTTTCTTCGGTGGTGGCTACCGCATGAGCGCGTTCATGCAGGTTGCGGAAAACACCAGCCCCGACTCAGACCTGTGGATCACCATGGAAGGCTGGGACGGCACCATGCATCAGACTTCCATCCCTCTGCAACAGGCTTCGCCGACTACCGTGGCGTGGCTGAAAAAACAAGGAGCCAAACCATGAATGCCCGCCCTTCCCTGCATTGGCTGAAGGCCAGCGCCCTGTGCCTGCTTGGCCTGAGCGGCAACGCCCTGGCGCACAACCCGATGTGCGAATGCAAACAGATCGACAACGAGCAGATCCGCTGCACCGGTGGTTTTTCCGACGGCAGCGGTGCGCCCGGCGTAACCCTCGACGTCATCGGCTACGACGAAACCATTCTGGTGCCCGGCAAGCTGGGTGAGGATTCGACCGTGACCTTCAAGCGCCCTGCTTCCGAATTCTACGTGTTGTTCGACGCAGGCCCCGGCCATGTGGTGGAAATCGATCAGGCGGATATCCCGACCCCATGAGTGCGCCAACCCGACAAATCGTCCGTCCGGCTGGCGCCGGGCATGAAACTCTCTACGTTTTGATGCTGTGCGTGCTGATCATGGCCGCTGCCGCCAGCGTGGTCAGCCTGCACCGCGAAACACAGGACGTGCATAGCCTTGCCAGCCATCAACTCGACGCACGACGTGACCTGAGCGCCGCCGAGCAAGGCATCTACGCCGACCTACGCGTAACGCTGGATGAGATTCGCTTGCTGGCCGAAGAGCAGCAAACGCCGATTACCCCGCAGCAACTGGGCGAAGAAGGCTTTGCGCCGTTCGCCCAGGACGCCAGTTCGGTCAGCCGTGGCGGCCATGCCTGGCAAATGGTCGAGCAGTCCTACCTGGGGCTGACTCAGGCACCCAGCGTGGCAGGCTCGTTTCTGATGCGTGTCGATTCGTCGCGTGGCGATCAGCCTGACATCTGGATCAACCGCAGCAGCTCCCTGGCGTCAGTCAGCGACCTCGGTGACAAGGCCCTGACCGATGCTGGCTGGAAACAGGTCGTTGCACAATTCGATGCTGGCGTGACCCGTCAGCACCCGCACTGAAACTCCGCATTCATTTGAAAGAAGATCGCTTGCCCATGCCTATTTCATTCAAACGCCGCCCCTTGCTGCGCGGCCTGCTGGTGGGCCTGTTCGCCGCCCTGCTGGCACCGTCCGGCTATGCCGCCGACCCGGCAAAACGCCTGCGCATCGGCATCACCCTGCACCCTTATTATAGCTACGTGAGCAATATCGTCGGTGACAAGGCCGAAGTCGTGCCGCTGATCCCGGCCGGTTTCAACCCGCACGCCTACGAGCCGCGCGCCGAGGACATCAAGCGTATCGGTTCGCTGGACGTGATAGTGCTCAACGGCGTCGGCCATGACGATTTTGCCGACCGCATGATCGCTGCCAGTGAAACGCCGAACATCAAGACCATTGAGGCCAACGCCGACGTGCCGTTGCTGGCTGCTACCGGCGTGGCGGCAAGAGGTGCAGGCAAAGTGGTCAACCCGCATACGTTTCTGTCGATCAGTGCGTCCATCGCTCAGGTCAACAACATTGCCCGCGAGCTTGGCAAGCTTGACCCGGACAACGCCAAAACCTACACCGCCAACGCCCGCGCCTATGGCAAGCGCCTGCGGCAGATGCGTGCCGACGCCCTCGCAAAGCTGACCAAAGCCCCCAACGCCGACCTGCGCGTGGCCACAGTGCACGCCGCCTACGACTACCTGCTGCGTGAATTCGGCCTGGAAGTGACGGCGGTGGTAGAACCTGCGCATGGCATCGAACCCAGCCCGAGCCAGTTGAAAAAGACCATCGACCAACTGCGCGAACTGGATGTGAAAGTGATCTTCTCGGAAATGGATTTCCCTTCCACCTATGTGGATACCATTCAGCGCGAATCAGGGGTCAAGCTGTACCCGCTGTCGCACATTTCCTATGGCGAATACACCGCCGACAAGTACGAGAAGGAAATGGCCGGCAACCTCGACACCGTGGTGCGGGCGATTCAGGAGTCTGGCACATGACTATTGCGCAGAACCTCGACATCGTCAGCCAGGGCCCCGGCATCGAATTCAATCAGGTGAGCCTGACGCTTGGACGCACGACGATTCTCGACCGGGTGCATTTCAACGTGCGCGCTGGCAGTGTACACGCGCTGGTCGGGCCGAACGGCGGCGGCAAAAGCTCGCTGATCAAGACCCTGCTCGGGCAGACGCCACATCAGGGCCAACTGAGCCTGCAATGGCCTGCCGCACCGGGCCTGATCGGTTACGTGCCACAGGCACTGGAGTTCGACCGCGGCCTGCCCATGACCGTGGATGATTTCATGGCAGCCATGTGTCAGCGACGTCCGGCGTTTCTGGGTTTGTCGAAGCACTACGCAGAGGCGATTGGCGAAGCGCTGGAACGGGTCGGCCTGCAGGACAAACGCAAACGGCGCATGGGCGCGCTGTCCGGTGGCGAGCGGCAGCGGGTACTGTTGGCACAGGGGTTGATTCCTGCGCCGCAATTGCTGGTGCTTGATGAGCCGATGTCGGCACTCGATGAAGCCGGAATTCAAGTCTTCGAGCGCCTGTTGCTTGACTGGCGTCGCAGCGGCATCACCGTGCTGTGGATCGAGCATGATCTGGATGCGGTACGGCGTCTGGCGGATCAGGTGACCGGGCTCAATCGCCGGGTGCTGTTCGACGAGCCTGCCGCCACGGCGCTGACGCCAGAGCGGCTGCTGACGTTGTTTTCTGCTTATCCTCGCGCTGCGGATACCGTTGACGGGAGCGCCGCCTAATGGATTACGAAACGTTTCGCCTGTTCATTCAGGGCCTCGCCTCATCCGGTTATCTGCCCGAGGCGCTGGCTTACGGGTTTGTGGTCAATGCTCTGCTCGCCGGGCTGTTGATCGGCCCGGTGCTCGGAGGCCTGGGCACACTGGTGGTGGTCAAGCGCTTTGCGTTTTTCTCCGAAGCAGTGGGCCATGCGGCGCTGACCGGCGTAGCCATCGGCATTCTGCTTGGCGAGCCGTACACAGGGCCGTATGGCGCGCTGTTCGGTTACTGCCTGCTGTTCGGCATCGTCCTTAACTACCTGCGCAACCGTACCGGGCTGGCACCGGACACGCTGATCGGCGTGTTCCTCTCGGTATCGCTGGCTCTCGGCGCAAGCCTGCTGCTGGTGCTGGCCGGCAAGATCAACGTGCACATTCTGGAAAACGTGCTGTTCGGCTCGGTACTGACCGTCAACGGCAATGACCTGCTGGTGCTGCTGATCGTCGGTTCACTGGTGATGGGCCTGAGCCTGCCGCTTTACAACCGCATCATGCTGGCCAGTTTCAACCCGCAACTGGCCGCCGTTCGCGGTGTAGCAGTGAAGACCCTGGATTACCTGTTCGTGATTCTGGTCACTTTGATCACCGTTGCCGCCGTGAAAGTCATCGGCGCGATTCTGGTCGGTGCGTTGCTGGTGATTCCAGCGGCAGCGGCACGCCTGTTGAGCCAGTCGCTGAAAGGCTTTTTCTGGATTTCAGTGGCTATAGCGACCGTCAGTACCCTGTGCGGCATCCTGCTGCCAATCGTCTTCGACCTGCCTGTGCCGTCCGGCGCAGCGATCATTCTGGTGGCCGGCGCTGCCTTCGCCCTGGCCGCCATCGCTCGCGGCACCCTGCCGAGTCTGAAAGGGAATATTGGATAAATGCCTACTCTACGTACCTTGACCCTGGCACTGGCCATGACCGGTCTGTTCGCCAACAGTCTGTATGCCGCCGACGCCAAAACCGACAGCTCGCAGCCCGTGCGTGTGCTGGCCAGCCTGCCGATCACCTATGGGCTGGGCGAGATGCTGCTCAAGGACAGCGGCGTGGTGCTGGAGCGCGCTGCTGCCGCCAACCTGCCCGGCTCGCGTCAGACCGCATATTTCACCGGGCGTGGGGCCGATGCATTGCGCGGGCTGGCGAACAACGCCGATGCGGTGATCGGCTTGCGTTCGATCTGGGCCGACGACCCTCTTTACCCTAATGCCCGCCGCAGCAATATCCGCATTGTCGAAATTGACGCGGCGCGTCCAGTGGACGGCAGCTTGCCGGGCATTGCCGTTCAGCCGGGCCAGGGCACTGACGGTCTGAACAGTCAGCCATGGCTGGCAAGCAACAACATGGGACGGATGGCGGATGTGCTGGCTGCGGATCTGGTGCGCCTGGTACCGGCAGCCAAACCGAAGATCGAAGCCAACCTGGCGGCGTTCAAGCAACAGTTGCTCAAGCTCAGCGCCAGCAGCGAAGCAGCGCTGGCCGGTGCCGACAACTTGAGCGTGGTGAGTTTGTCGGACCGCTTTGGCTATTTGATCAGCGGGCTGAATCTGGAACTGATCGACAGCCAGGTGCTGACAGACGAACAGTGGACGCCCGAGGCATTGAACAAGCTGAGCGCGACCTTAAAGGACAATGACGTGGCGCTGGTGCTTGATCATCGTCAACCGCCAGAGCCGGTACAGGCTGCAATCGAGGCGGCTGGCAGCAAGCTGTTGGTACTGGGGATCGATGGCGCTGACCCGCTGGCGGAGTTGCAGGTGGATATTCAGGGGATTATCAAGGTGCTGGCTGGCAGAGAGTGATGCGGCAAAGGCGTCAGGCCTCAGCCCGAAGGACCTAGGCGCGAACTTGTTCGCGAAGTCTATATTTCAGACGATAAATCCACCGTGAATGTACCGCCGTCTTCGCGAACAAGAGCATCAGCAGGCAAGACAGCCATGCAGCTTACTCAGTGGGCTACGCCGTCTGCGCTTCCATTTTCTGGCGCAGACTCAGGGGGCGCATGTCGGTCCAGACTTCTTCGATGTAGGCCAGGCATTCTTTTTTGAAGCCGCTTTTGCCAACTGTGCGCCAGCCGTTAGGAATGGCTTTGTAGTCGGGCCAGATCGAATACTGTTCTTCGTGGTTGACCACCACTTGAAAGACGATGTCTTCCCGATCGAATACTGAAGTCATTGCTGCTCTCCGTGTGTGTTCAGTGCTGCCGTGCCAATTCATGGCAGCTATAGGGATTGAACGTATCACTACGTCAAAAAATTAAAGCTGTGCAACAGAGGCGTTGAGTGCGCGACCGAAAATTTCAGCCACTTCGTCGACCTGCTCGGCAGTGATCACCAGCGGTGGCAGGAAGCGCACCACGCTGCCATGTCGACCACCCAGCTCTAGAATCAGCCCGCGCTTGAGGCATTCACGCTGGATCAGCGGGGCCAGACGGGCAAATACCGGCGGGTGCCCCTGCGCATCTCGCGCACCGGCCGGATCGACCAGTTCGACGCCGAGCATCAGCCCGCGACCACGAATATCGCCCAACTGCGGAAAATCGCGCTGCAACGCTCGCAAATGCTCCGACAAACGAGCGCCCATGGCTGTCGCGTGTTTGCAAATATTGTGTTCCTGAAGATAGCGCATTACTGCCGAACCGGTAGCCATTGCCATCTGATTGCCGCGGAAGGTTCCGGCATGGGCGCCCGGCAGCCAGGTGTCGAGCCATGAACGATAGACCACCACCGCCAACGGCAGGCTGCCGCCGATGGCTTTGGACATGACTACCACGTCCGGGATGATCCCGGCGTGCTCAAAGGCAAACATCTTGCCGGTGCGGGCAAAACCGCTCTGGATTTCATCGACAATCAGCGCCACACCGGCCTTCTCGGTGATCCGCCGCACGCCGCGCAACCAGTCGAGATCAGCAGGAATCACACCGCCCTCGCCCTGCACCACTTCAAGAATAACCGCTGCTGGCAGTTGCACGCCGGCTTCCGGGTCGTTCAGCAGATTCTCCAGATAGTGCAGGTTGGCACGCACGCCCTGTTCGCCGCCAAGCCCGAACGGGCAGCGGTAATCGTAGGGATAGGGCAGAAACTGCACGCCCATACTGAGCAAGGCACCGAGCGGCTTTTTCGGCCCCAGGCTGCCCATCAGGCTCAATGCGCCCTGGCTCATGCCGTGATAACCGCCCTGAAACGACAGCACCGTACTGCGTCCAGTAGCTGTGCGTACCAGTTTCAGCGCAGCTTCCACCGCATCGGTACCGGTCGGGCCGCAGAACTGAATCTTCGCGTCGTCGGCCAACGCTGGCGGCAACAGGCCGAACAGGTCCTGAACGAACCGGTCCTTGACCGGCGTAGTAAGGTCCAGGGTGTGCAGCGGCAGCTCGTCGGCGATAACCTGCTGGATCGCTTCGATAATCACCGGGTGGTTATGCCCGAGCGCCAGCGTGCCCGCGCCCGCCAGGCAGTCGATGAAGCGCCGGCCTTCAACGTCCTCGACGTGAATGCCCTTGGCGCGCTTGAGCGCCAGCGGAATACGCCGTGGGTAGCTGCGCGCATTGGACTCCTGGCGACTCTGCCGGGCCAGCAATGGTGATTCGTCGAACTGATAGAGTGTTTCAGCCGCTGCCGGAGTAGTCCGAGTCAACTGATCGTCGATAAACCTGGTAGCGACTGACATCTGTACAACCCTCAATACGCTGCGTGAATGACCTGAGGCACGACGATTGGCCATGCTGATTCCGGTGTTTATTCCTTCCCTTGAAAACGCACCAGCGAGCTGTGGATTTACACCCAGTGACGAGTTTTTTATCCGCAGCGCCAGCGCTCCGACCAGAGGCCGATCAGAACCCTTCCAGTTCCGCCATCAAGTCCGCCAGGCGGTCGAATTTCTGCTCGTCGACCTGCGCCCCGCCAAGGCTTTCAAGATGCTCGGCCAACGCCTGAACGGTGTTGAATTCGAACATCGCCCGCAATGGCACGTTACGTTGCAGCAGCTTCTGCGCACGGGTGACCACTTGCGTGGCCAACAGTGAATGCCCGCCCAGCTCAAAGAAGTTGTCGGTAATACCCACGCGCTCGACCTTGAGCACATCAGCCCAGATGGTCGCCAGTTGCTGCTCCATCTCGGTCTGTGGTGCGAGGTATTCCTGCTGCGCCTGGCTGACGTCCGGCGCAGGTAGGGCCTTGCGGTCGAGCTTGCCGTTCGGCGTCAGAGGCATAGTCTCCAGAATCACCAGATGCGCGGGCACCATGTAGTCCGGCAGGCTGGCCTTGAGGTGGCTTTTCAGCGTGTCTCGCAACGCATCGTGATCCTGCGTCGCAGCGCTTGGCACCAGATAGGCCGCCAGCACTTTGCCCAGCGGGCCGTCGACGTCCAGCACTACAGATTCGCGGATTGCCGGATGCTCCAGCAGATGGGTTTCGATTTCGCCCAGCTCGATCCGATAGCCACGAATCTTCACCTGATGATCGACCCGACCGACGTACTCCAGCACGCCGTCCTTGCGCCGCCGCGCAAGATCACCGGTGCGGTACAGACGCTCGCCCGGCGCACCGAACGGATGCGGTACGAAAACCGGCACCGTACGCGATGGATCAGCGACATAACCGCGACCGACCCCAACCCCGGCGACGCACAACTCGCCCACTGCGCCCAGCGGCACAAGGTCCAGCGCGTCGTCGAGCAGGTACAGGCGATTGTTGTCGGTCGGCGAACCGATCGGCAGGTACGCGCTGCGTGTGGAGTCTGCGTCAACGCGGAAGAACGCCACGTCGTCGGAACATTCAGCCGGGCCATAGGCGTTCACCAGCCCGATAGCCGGGTAGCGTTGCAGCCACTGGCTGGCCAGTTCAGGCGGCATGGCTTCGCCAGTCGGCAGCAGCCAGCGCAGGCTATCGAGGGTGGCGTGCTGTTCGGCAAGCAGGCCGGTTATCAGTGACGGCACGCTTTCCAGCACGCTGATACGCTGCGCCTGCACATGCGCCAACAGTGCCTGCGGGTCACGAGCGATGTCGTTCGGCACAATGTCTACCCGAGCGCCAAACAGCGGTGCGGCGAGGAACTGCCAGACCGAGATGTCGAAACTCTGCGAGGCGGTCTGGGCGATGACATCGTGGTCGCTCAGGCTCAGGTAAGGCACTTTGCTCAGCTGGTTGTTGAGCATGCCGCGCTGCTCGACCATCACGCCCTTCGGCAACCCGGTGGAGCCGGAGGTGAAAATCACGTAAGCCAGGTTATCCGGTGCGCTGTAACGACCCGGATTGTGCTGCGCTGATTCGCTCTGCTGCACGTCTTCCCAGACCCGCAACTGCGGACGATCGGACTCGGGCAGCGCATCGAGCAGCGCCCTGCCCTGTTGCAGGCAATTCGCGCTGCACACCAGCACCGGCGTGCGGCTCTGGGCGATGATGCCGCTCAGTCGCACATTCGGCAGCGCCGGGTCCAGCGGCAGGTAACCGGCACCGGCCTTGAAGCTGCCGATGATCATGCCGAGCAGTGCAGGCCCGCGCTCGGCGAGCAAGGCAACCGGCTGATCGAAACTGACACCGGCCTCGATCAGCGCATGGCCCAGTCGATTGCTGGCGATATTCAGCTCGGCGTAGCCAAGCTGGCGATCCAGACAACTGACCGCAATACGCTCGGGATGCGCTTCAACCTGCGCCTCAAACAGTTCGACGTAGCTCTTATCCAGCGGGTAAGCGTGATCGCTCTGGTTGCAGCCCTCGATCAGGAACGTGCGCTCCTGCTCGCTGACCAGCGCCAGCCCGGCCATGTCGCCATGGAAACCTTCGATCAGCGCCAGCAGCAGGCGCTTGAATTCGCCGAGCATGTTCTGCACGGTGGACTCGTCGAAATAACGCTGGTCGTAGGACAGGTGCAGGCCTAGGTCATCACCCGGATAGCAGACGGCCGTCAGCGGATAGTTAGTGTGGGTGCGACCGGAATCCGAGGTGGCATTGAGGCTTTGCGCACGGTCGAGCACCGAGACTTCCACCGGCGCGTTTTCAAACACGAACAGGCTGTCGAACAGCGGCTGGCCCTTGGGCAGTTCGCTGTTTTCCTGAATGGTCACCAATGGCAGGTATTCGTACTCGCGCAACTGCATGTTGCTGTCCAGCAACTGGCTCAGCCACTGGCGCACACTGCAGCGCTGTTCGTCACCCGGCATACCGACGCGCAGGGCAATGGTGTTGATGAACAGCCCGACGGTGCGTTGCATCTGCGGCAGTTCCACAGGACGACCGGCTACGGTAACGCCGAACACCACGTCGCGATCACCGCTCATGCGCCGCAAGGTCAGCGCCCACGCCGCCTGGGCGAAGGTGTTGACAGTCAGTTGATGTTGTTGCGCCAGCTTGCGCAGTTTTGCGCCGTCGCGCTCATCAAGACGGGTGTAACAATCGCCCACCACCATACCGCCGCTGTCGCCGGCATGTTCACGCAGAAATGGCCGGTCGCTGGGGATCGGCGTCGGCCGCTCGAAGCCGCGCAGGTTGTGCTGCCACCAGTCACGCGCCTGCGCCAGACCACGGCGTTGCAGCCAGCCGATGTAGTCGCGATAGCGCGGCGCAGGCGTCAGTTGTGCTTCACGCCCTTCGCCCAACGCGGTGTAAATGTCGAAGAAGTCGTTCATCAGCAGCGAACGGCACCAGGCATCGATGAGGATGTGGTGGTTGCTCATCATGAACCAGTAGCGCGCTTCATCGACGCGGATCAGGCGCAGGTGGAACGGCGGCTGATTGAGCAGATCGAAACCGGCCTCGCGCTCGGACTTGAGCAAGGCCTGCAAGCGCGGTTCCTGTTGGTCCGCCGGCACATCACGCCAGTCCAGATAATCAATCGGCGTGCTGCCTGGCTTGTGAATGACCTGCAGCATGGTTTCGCCGATGTCCCAGCAGAACGAGGCACGCAGCGCTTCGTGACGGGCGATCACCGCCTGCCAGGCCTGGGCGAAACGTTCCGGGTCCAGCGCGCTGTTGATGCGGTAGCGATCCTGCATGTAATACAGGCCGGTGCCGGGTTCCAGCAGGGTGTGCAGCAGCATGCCCTCCTGCATCGGCGTCAGCGGGTAGACGTCCTCGATGTGGCTTGCTGCGACCGGCAGCGCGTCGAGCTGCGCCTGATCCAGATCGGCCAACGGGAAGTCGGAAGGCGTCAAGCCGCCGCTGCTATCGCTCAGGCAGTGGGCGATCAGCGACTGCAATTGCGCCAGGTAAGCCTGCGCCAACGCTTCGATAGCGGCGGGTTGATAGCGCTCGGCACTGAAAGTCCAGCGCAGCAGCAATTCGCCGCCATACACCTGGCTGTCGATGCTCAGCTCATTGGGCAACGGCGCATGCGGATCGTGGGCCGCGCCTGCCGACTCTTCCAGCGGACGAAACAGCGCATCGCTGGCGAAGCTCTGGTCGAACTGGCCGAGGTAATTGAAGGTGATCGGCGCCACCGGCAGCGCCTGCATGGCGGCCTTGCTGGCACTGTCGGCCAAGTAGCGCAGCACGCCATAGCCCAGGCCTTTGTGCGGCACCTGGCGCAGTTGCTCCTTGATTGCCTTGATCGAGTCGCCCGGTGCTGCATCGACAGCCAGCGCGGGGGTGAGGCGCAGCGGATAGGCGCTGGTGAACCAGCCCACGGTGCGCGTCAGGTCGATGTCGTCAAACAAGGTTTCGCGACCGTGACCTTCCAGCTGGATCAGGGTCGATGGCTGCCCGCTCCAGCGGCAGATCACCTGCGCCAGCGCGGTGAGCAGCAGGTCGTTGACCTGGGTGCGGTAAGCGCCGGGGGCCTGTTGCAGCAGTTGCCGGGTACGCTCTGCATCCAGTCGTACGCTGACCGTTTGTGCGTGACGATTCTGCTGGCCGCCCTGCGAGTTATGGCACGGCAGATTGGTCGCAGGACCGCCCAGTTGACGCTGCCAGACATGCAACTCTTCACGTAACGATTCATTACCCGCATAGGCCTGCAAGCGCGCGGCCCAGTCGCGGAACGCACTGGTCTTGGCGGCGAAACGCACTGGCGTAACGTCGCTCAACTGGCGATAAGCCGTTTGCAGATCGTCGAGCAGAACACGCCACGAAACGCCATCAACCACCAGGTGGTGAATAACCATCAACAGGCGTTGCTGGCCCTGCGCCCCGTCAACCAGCAAGGCACGCAGCAGCGGGCCGTTTTGCAGGTCGAGGCTGCGCTGAGTGTCGGCGTACAAGGCTGCACATTCGGCCATGTCAGCGACCCGCGCCTGTATCAGCAGGGTTTCGGCGGTGACGGCTCGGTGCTCGGCCTGCCACTTGCCGTTCTGCTCGGTAAAACTCAGGCGCAAGGCGTCGTGCTGTTCAAGCACGACACGCAACGCCTGCTCCAGAATACCTGGATCAAGGGCGCTGACCGGCTCCAGCACCAGCGACTGGTTCCAGTGTTGTCGCTCGGGGATTGGCGTTTCGAAGAACCAGTGCTGAATCGGCGTCAGCGCAGACGCACCTTCAAGCAGGCCCTGCTCGGCCTGGATCAGTTCGCTGGCGGTCGCCACGGCGGCGAGAGTCTGCACGGTCTGGTGCTGGAACAGGTCGCGCGGGCTGAAATGAATGCCCACCTGACGCGCGCGGCTAACCACCTGAATCGACAGAATCGAATCGCCGCCCAGCTCGAAGAAGTTGTCGTTGACGCCGACTTTCTCGACGTTCAGCACCGCACACCAGATCGCCGCCAGTTGCTGCTCCAGCTCGCTGGCAGGCGCGATGTAGTGCTGACGATTGAGTTCCGGGTCCGGCGCAGGCAGCGCGCGTCGATCCAGTTTGCCGTTGGCGGTCAGCGGCATGCTGGCGAGCAGCATCAGGTGGGTCGGCACCATGTAATCGGGCAGTTGCGCCTTGAGATGCGCTTTCAGCGATTCACGCAGTTGCGCCTGCTGTTCATCGCCCTGCCCGGCCACCTCACTGACCAGATAAGCGGCCAGCTGCTTGCCCGACGGCGTGTCCAGCGCCAGCACCACGGCTTCGCGAATCGACTCATGCTCAAGCAATCGGCTTTCGATTTCGCCCAGTTCGATGCGGAAACCACGAATCTTCACCTGATGATCGATACGCCCCAGGTATTCCACCAGCCCGTCGGCACGCTGGCGCACCAGGTCGCCGGTGCGATACAGACGCCCGCCATTGCTGGCAAACGGGTCAGCCACGAAACGTTCGGCGGTCATGCCGGGGCGCTGATGATAGCCCTGCGCTAGACCCGCACCACCGATGTACAGTTCGCCGCTCGCGCCCTGCGGCACCAGCGCCAGATCGGCGTCGAGAATATAGGCCACGCGCGCGCCGACGATGCGTCCAATCGGCACGCTGGCTTCGCCTTCCTCCAGTTGCTGCGGCGCCAGGCTGGCCAGCGGCATGACCACGGTTTCGGTCGGGCCGTAGGCGTTGAACAGCAGTTCTGGCTGAAACACCGCGCGAATCCGCTGCAAGTGTTCGCCGGTCAGCGCTTCACCGCCGGTGATGCACATGCGCACCGGCAAGGTCTGGCCCTGGGTCGCCAGCCATTGCGCCAACTGGCTGCCATAGCTGGGGGTGAAACCGAGAATATTGACCTGCTGCTGACGAATCAGCGTGCAGATTTCTTCGGCGTCCCATTGGCCCTGAGCGCGCAACACCACGCGCGCGCCGCTGAGCAACGGCACCAGCAGGCGCTCGGTAGCAGCGTCGAAGTTGATCGAATAAAAATGCAGTTCACAGTCGTCAGGCTGCATGTCGAAACGACGGATTACCGCCTGACAATGCATGGCGATTTCACCGTGGGACACCACCACGCCTTTGGGCTTGCCGGTCGAACCGGAGGTGTAAATCAGGTACGCCTGATGCTGCGGCAGGCTGATAAACGGCAGTTCATCGGACGAGAAAGACGCCAGCAGCGGCTGATCGTCTTCCAGGCACCAGCGGGCCACACCGGCAGGCAACTCGCCCAGCGCGGCAAACAGCGCACGATCGCTCAGCAGCAGGCCGACGCCGCTGTCTTCGATCATGTAGTGCAGGCGTTCCAACGGATATTCCGGGTCCAGTGGCACATACGCACCACCGGCCTTGAGGATCGCCAGCAGGCCGACAACCATATCCAGCGAGCGCGGCAGCGCCAGGCCGACCCGCACCTGCGGGCCGACGCCACGCTGGCGCAGCATTCCGGCCAGTTGGTTGGCACGGGCGTTCAGCTCGGCGTAGCTCAGGGTTTCGCCGGCAAAGGTAAGCGCCGCGGCCTGTGGACGCAGTTGGGCCTGCTCGGCAAACAGACTGTGAATGCACTGATCGAGACGCTGCTCGCCCGCTTCGACGCCGAGGCTATCGAGCAATTGCTGCCGCTCTGCATCCTGCAACAGCGGCAGCTCACTCAAACGCTGCTGCGGATCGACGAGCAGCGCCTGCAACAGGTTCAGCCAGTGTTCGGCCATTTGCGTGATGCGCGGTTCGTCGAACAGATCGGTGCTGTAGGTCAGGCAGCAACCCA
Organism: Pseudomonas tremae; assembly: GCF_001401155.1. Classification (GTDB taxonomy): domain Bacteria; phylum Pseudomonadota; class Gammaproteobacteria; order Pseudomonadales; family Pseudomonadaceae; genus Aquipseudomonas; species Aquipseudomonas tremae. Next base: position 37,760 of record NZ_LJRO01000387.1, on the reverse strand, counting down.
GACGGTGATCCAGCTCGGTGACTTCCAGGTTGAGGTCGAATTTGGTGGCCCGTGCATCGTTGACCAGGTAGTCGACGGTCATGCCCGCCAGCTCGCGGCTCTGCTGGAACTCCCAGCGCTGCACGTTGCACATCACCTGGAACAGCGGGTTGTAGGCCGCGCTGCGCGGCGGTTGCAGGGCTTCGACCAAATGATCGAACGGCAGGTCCTGATGCGACTGGCCTTCGATGACCGTATGCCGCACCTGCTCAAACAACTGCGCAACGCTCATTTGCCCGTCGAGCTGCACGCGCAGCACCTGAGTGTTGAGGAAAGCCCCGATCAGCCCTTCGCTTTCCGGCCGAATACGGTTGGCCACCGGCGCACCGATGCGCAGGTCGTTCTGACCGCTGTAACGGTAGAGCAGCACCGCCAGTGTGGCGGTCATGGTCATGAACAGGGTCAAACCGTTGCGAGCGTTGAACGCACGAACTTTCGCGGCCAGTTCGGGATTCAGATCGAAGCGATACAGTTCGCCTTGGTGACTTTGCACAGGCGGGCGTGGCCGGTCAGTGGGCAGTTCCAGCAGCGGGTGTTCGTTGCCCAGTTGCGCGGTCCAGTAATCCAGCTGACGCTGGCGTTCGCCAGCTTCCATCCACTGGCGCTGCCACACGCTGTAATCAAGGTATTGCACCGCAAGCGGTTCCAGCGGCGACGGCTTGCCGTCCAGGAACGCCTCGTAAAGCAGACCCAATTCGCGAGCGAAGATGTCCATCGCCCAGCCTTCGGTGACGATGTGGTGCAGGGTCAGGACGAAGTAATGCTCAAGCTCTGCAGCTCTGACCAGACAGGCACGCAGCAGCGGCCCGGTTTCCAGATTAAAGGGCTTATGCGCCTCGCTGTCGGCCAGCGCCTGAATGCGCTGCTGACGAACGTCGGCAGGCAGCGCCGAATAGTCCTGCCATTGAACACTCAGGCCGGTCTGTTCGGCGACTTTCTGGCAGGCCACGCCATTGATGCTCGGGAAGGTAGTGCGCAGGGTTTCGTGGCGCATGATCAAGGCTTGCAACGCGGCCTCGAAACGCTCGATATCAAACACGCCGTTCAGGCGCGCCATGCCACCGACGTTGTAGGCCGGGCTGTCCGGTTCCATCTGCCAGAGGAACCACATGCGCTGCTGGGAATAGGACAACGGCAACGACTGGCTGCGGTCGACGCGGGCAATCGGTTGCAGGCTGCTGCGTGCGCCCGACTGCTGAATGCCTTGAACCTGCTCGGCAAACGCGCCCAGCTCGCTGGCTTCGAACAGCGCGCGCAATGGCAGGTCGATGTCGCATGCCTGACGCACACGGGAAATGATCTGCGTTGCCAGCAACGAGTGCCCGCCCAGCTCGAAAAAGTCATCGCGCAGGCCGACACGTGGCACGCCGAGCACTTGGCGCCAGATACCGGCGATCTGCTTTTGCAGGTCGGTTTGCGCTTCGACGTGTTCGCGGGTCTGCCATTGCGGCTCGGGCAAGGCGCGGCGATCCAGCTTGCCGCTCGGGCTCAGCGGCATGCTGTCGAGACGCACCAGTTGCGCCGGAACCATGTAGTCCGGCAGTTCCAGCGCCAGTGCCGACTTGATGCGTTCGGCCTGAACGTCCTGCCCGGCTTCAGCAGTGTAATAACCGATCAGTTGCGGACCAGCAGCGGTTTCGCGCACCAGCACGGCGGCATGACCGACACTCGGTTGAGCCAGCAGGCGGGCTTCGATTTCCTGTGGTTCAACGCGGAAGCCACGCAGTTTGACCTGCTGATCAAGACGCCCCAGATATTCCAGCGCGCCATCAGCCGCCCTACGTACCAGGTCGCCGGTGCGGTAAAGGCGCTCACCCGGCTGACCTAGCGGGTCGGCGATAAAGCGCTCGGCGGTCAGCCCCGGACGGTTCAGATAACCGCGCGCCAGGCCAATACCGCCAATACAAAGTTCGCCGGCAACACCGCGTGGCAGCGGGTTGAGCTCGCTGTCCAGCACGCGGCACAGCACATTGCCCAGCGGGCGACCAATCGGTGAACGCAGGCCGTCGGCAAGCTGGCACTGCCAATGAGTGACGTTGATCGCGGTTTCGGTCGGCCCGTAACGGTTGTGCAGTTGCACGTTCGGCAGTTGCTCCAGCACCCGGTTGCGCAGTTCACTCGGTAGCGCTTCGCCGCCGGAGAACAGGCGACGCAGGCTGCTGCACTGCTGCGTCAGCGGTTCGTCGATGAACAGTTGCAGCAGAGGCGGCACGAAATGCAGCGTGGTCACGCCATATTCGTTGACCAGTTGCGCGATGCGGTGCGGGTCGCGGTGTTCGCCAGGGCCTGCCAGCAGCAGGCGGCTGCCGGTGATCAACGGCCAGAAACATTCCCACACCGACACGTCAAAGCTGATCGGTGCCTTTTGCATCAGCACGTCAGTTTCGTCCAGCGCATACGTGGCCTGCATCCATTGCAGGCGCTCGGCCAAGGCCGCGTGGGTGTTGCCGACGCCTTTGGGCTGGCCGGTCGAGCCCGAGGTGTAAATCACATACGCAAGATTGTCGCCGTGCAGGTGCAGGCCCGCTGTGCTGGCCGGCCAGTTGTCCAGGTGCAGCATGTCCATCGCGACCGTGCAGACCCCTTCTGCGCTCGGCAGATCACCTAGCAAATGGCTCTGGGTCAGCAGCAGCTCGACGCCACTGTCTTCAAGCATGTACGCCAGTCGATCAATCGGGTAATCCGGGTCCAGCGGCACATAAGCACCTCCGGCCTTGAGAATCGCCAAAAGGCCGATGAGCAATTGCGGCGAACGCTCGGCGGCAATCGCCACCCTGACGTCCGGGCCGACGCCCTTGTCGCGCAGGTAGTGCGCCAATCGATTGGCCTGGGCGTGCAGGCTGGCAAAATCGAGACTGCCGCCCTCCCACACCAACGCCATGCGTTCCGGGGTATGTAGCGCCTGACGCTCCAGCAGTTCCGGCAACCACACGTGCGCAGGTATGCACGGCGCAGCGCTCCATCGCGCCTGTTCGGCCTGCTCGTCCGTGCTGAGCAATTGCACATCACCCAGCGCGACCTGCGCCTGTTGGCTGACCTGTGTCAGCAGGCGAACATAGTGTTGCGCCAGACGCACGATGGTATCGCGCTCGAACAGCTCGTCGGCGTAGTCGAAGGACAGGTTCAGGCGACCATTGCGGTCTTCTTCACTGTGCAATTGCAGGTCGAACTTGGCCTCGCGGCTGTGCCACGGCAGCTCTTCGGCGAGCAGGCCCGGTAGACGGCGCAACGCGCCGAGGTCGCGTTGCTGATGGTTGAACATGACTTGAAACAAACCATGCTCGCGCGCCTGCGGAAATGCTTCGACCAGTTGCTCGAACGGCACGTCCTGATGCGCCTGAGCATCGAGTGCGGCTTGGCGGGTCTGGCTCAGCAGGGTCGAAAACGGCAGGCGCGGGTCCAGTTGCGCGCGCAGCACCAGGGTGTTGATGAAGAAGCCGATCAGCCCTTGGGTTTCATGGCGCGGACGATTGGCACCGGGCACGCCGATGCGAATGTCGGTCTGCCCGCTGTAACGATGCAACAAAGCCTGGAAGCCCGCCAGCAGAAGCATGAACGACGTCGATTGCCAGGCTTGCGCAGTGTTGCGCACCGCAGCGCTCAGTTCGACGCTCAGGCGCAGGCTGTAACGTGAAGCGCTGTGTTGCTGGCGTAGCGAGCGCGGATGATCAGTGTTCAGCGTCAGGGTCGGCTGCTCATCGCCCAGTTGCTGTTTCCAGTAAGCCGACTGCCGCTCGGCCTCGCCCTGCGCCAGCCACTCACGCTGCCATTGGCCGTAGTCGGCGTAGCGCAACGGCAAAGGCGCCAGCTTCAGAGTCTGGCCCTGAACAGCCGACGCATAGAGACTCGAGAACTCGTCGATCAGCACATTCAGCGACCAGCCATCGGCAATGATGTGGTGCAGCGTGACCAGCAACTGATGATCTTCTTCGTCCAGTTGCAACAGCGTGACACGCAGCAACGGACCATTTTGCAGATCGAACGGCAGGCGCGCCTGCTCTTCACGGATCGCCAGCGCACGCGCCTGGCGCTCCTCGCCTGCCAGATCACTGATGTCCAGCGTATCGATATGGAACTCGTCTGGCGTATCGATACGTTGCAGGGCTGTGCCGTCGTGCTCGTAGAAGCGCGTGCGCAGCGACTCATGGCGCTCGATGAGGCGCTGGAAACTGCTGCGCAATGCGTTGATATCAAGCTCGCCGCGCAGGTGAAGCCCGCCGGGAATGTTGTAGGCGCTGCTCTGCGGATCAAGCTGCCAGAGGAACCACAGGCGGTTCTGTGCCAGCGATTGCGGCAGGTGCTCGTTGCCGGGCAGCCGGGCGATAGCGTTCTGCGCCTGACTTCTGCCTTGCGATCCAGCGATCTGAAGCGCTTCTATTTGCGCAGCGAAGGCCGCCAGCGTCGGCGCTTCGAACAGCAGGCGCAGGTTCAGGTCGATGCCGAGCGTCTCGCGCAACCTGGCCACCACCTGGGTCGCCACAATCGAGTTGCCGCCCAGCAGGAAGAAATGGTCGTCGGCGCTGACCTGTTCGCACTGCAACTGCTCGCACCAGACGCTGGCGATCTGCGCTTGCAGGTCCGAGCCGGTGCGTGAAGTACGGTGTTGCAGGGTTGTGTCGATTGCCGGGAATACGGCATAGCTGTCGAGGCTGCCATCGGCCAGACGCGTACGACACGCCGAGCGCTGCAGTTTGCCGCTGGAGGTTTTGGGCAGCGCGCCCGGATTGAGCAGCGCAACGACACTCGGCGCTTCCTGAAAGGCCTCGGCCACGGTTTGCCGGATGATCTTGATCAGCGCTTCGGGCGAGAGGATTTTCTGCACACTGCGGCTGATTTCGGCAGCGATGCCGATGCCCTCGCTGCCATCCTGATGGACTGCGAACGCGGCAATCCGGCCTTTGCGCAACACATCGACCTCGCGTTCGATAACTTTTTCAATGTCCTGTGGGTACAGGTTGTGGCCACGGACGATCAGCATGTCTTTCAAACGGCCGGTGATGTACAGCTCGCCATGCCGCTGAAAGCCCAGATCGCCGGTGCGCAGCCAGGTTTGGCCTTCATGCTGGACGAATGCCTTGGCGGAGGCTTCTGGGTTGCGCCAGTAGCCGTGGGCGATGCTCGGCCCACTGGCCCAGACTTCGCCAATGCTGTTTTCAGCCAGCACGTGCAGGGTAACGGGGTCGGCGATCAACACGCCGTGCCCCGGCTGGCCTGTGCCGCAGCTCATGACCGGCTGACCGTCGCCCAGCTCGGCCACATTGCGCGCCAGGGCCTGCGCATCCAGATGCAGCGAAGGAATACCCTTGCCGCGCTTGCCGCCGGCCACATACAGCGTGGCTTCTGCCAGCCCGTAGGACGCCATGAAGCTGTCCGGCGTGAAGCCACAGCTGGCGAATTTCTCGGCGAACGCATTCAGGCTGTCTTCGCGGATCGGCTCGGAGCCGGAATACGCCACGCGCCAGCGGCTCAGGTCCAGCCGCTCCAGCGCCGAATCGCTGACCCGCGCGCTGCACAGCTGGTAGGCGAAGTCAGGCCCGCCGCTGATGGTGCCGCCGTATTCACTGATCGCCTCCAGCCAGCGCAATGGGCGCGTGAGGAAATAGGCCGGCGCCATGAGAACGCACGGAACACCGCTGAAAATCGGCTGCAACAAGCCGCCGATCAGGCCCATGTCGTGGTACAGCGGCAGCCAACTGACGATCACGTCGTCCGGGTTGACGTCGATGCCGAAGCCATGCCGAATCAACAGTTCGTTGGCGACCAGATTGCCATGAGTGACTTGCACGCCCTTGGGCAAGGCCGTCGAGCCGGAGGTGTATTGCAGAAACGCGATGTCGTCGGCGTGCAGTTGCGGACCCTGCCAGCCATCGGCCGACGCGCTGTCCAGCGTATCGACACACAGCAGTGGCGGCGCATCGGCAGCGGCCAGCTCTTCCATCTGCAACAGGGCAGGCTGCACGTCGGAAGCGGTCAGGACCAGACGTGGCTCGGCATCGGCAATGATCGACAGCAGCCGCTCCTGATGATGACGGCGGTTGGATTCCGGTGGGTAAGCCGGCACCGCAATGACCCCGGCGTACAGGCAGCCGAAAAATGCAGCCACATAGTCCGGCCCGCTGTGGAACAGCAGAACCGCCCGATCACCTGGCTCTGCCTGACGTTGCAGCGCAGCAGCGATGGTCCGCGCGCGCAGGTCCAGATCACGGTAGGTCAACACCAGCCCCTGACTTTTCTCGTCGGTAAGAAAACGCAGAGCCAGCCGATCAGGCGTCTGCAAGGCGCGACGCTGAAGGGCCTGAGCCAGAGTGTCGGGGAGTTCAAACGCATCCATGATGGGGTTCCTGCTAGGTTCGGCGTGCCAGATAAAATCTGAATTTCAAGAAAAGACGCGCGTCCCGTGGTTAGGTCGCGCGCTAAGCAAAAGAGCCAGACGGCTCAACCGGCAGCCCGGCTCATCAGCCGTGATGCGCTGTTGCGCCAGCGGGTCAGGTGCAATTCGGAATAACGCCGCAGATGGCGAAGCAATTGCGCCTGCTCCTCGATCAGATAGAAGTGATGCCCTTCGAACATGTCCAGCGAGAACCCGGTGCAGGTCTCTTCCTGCCAATCCAGCAGCTCCTCGACGCTGATGCTGTCCTGTTTGCCGCCGAAGATATGAATCGGCACGCTCAACGGTTCGCGCTCGCCGTACACAAAGCTGCCGCACAACAGAAAATCGGCGCGCAGTATGGGCAGCATCAGTTGCATCAATTCGTCATTGGCGATGACGTTCTCGCTGGTGCCCTGGAGCTTGCGCAGTCGCGCAATCAGTTGCTCATCGGTCTTGGCGACGACGTATTCGCTGACATCGCGGCGCACCGGGCCGGCAGTGGACGAGGCAAACAACGCCAGCGGCGCGGGCAGACCGCGTTCGCGCAAGGCATGTGCAAGTTCAAAGGCCAGCAACCCACCCAGACTGTGACCGAATAGCGCATAAGGCGTGTCCAGTTCTGCACTGATTTCGTCTGCCAACTCACTCGCCAGTTGCGCGATATCAGTCTGCAACGGCTCATCCATGCGCATGCCACGGCCGGGAAGCTCCAGCGGGCGTACGTTCAGCCACTCGGGTACTTTGCGCCGCCAAAGGCCGTAGAACATCGCACTGGCACCTGAGTAAGGCAGGCAGAACAGCGTCAGACTCACGGGCGTGCTCATGGCTGAACCGTCCGTCTGCTGGCGCGAATGTAAAAGCGGCGAGGCGCGTGATCGAAACGCATGAGGCTCTCCTGAAGTATTCCCTGGCTGCAACCGTGGTCGGGCCTGTCACCAATGAGAACGGATGGCGCCTGGAAATAATTAGTGAGGGTGCCAGCAGCAAGCGCGCAATGCTCAGCACTGCCCTTTTAAAGTGCGCTGATTGGCTTTCGCATTTGACAATAATTATCATTAAGGCTAATTTGCTGCCCCATGTGACGGCGCTGCTACTCCTGCAGCCCTCCCCCCCATTGGTTTTGCAGCAAGGTGAATTCCATGACGGAACACGTAATCACAAGTAAGTGCGACTCACCGTTACTCCAGGCATTCGTCGACAACTATCTGCTGCTGGTCAAGATTGCCGCGCGCATCGTGGGCTGCCGCTCGCGCGCCGAAGATGTCGTGCAGGATGCGTTCTTCAGGTTGCGCTCCGCGCCGCAGGCCACGCTGACCTTCAAGGCACAGCTCAGCTATCTGTTTCAGATCGTGCGTAACCTGGCCATCGATCATTACCGCAAACAGGCGCTGGAACAGAAATACACCGGCCCCGAGGCCGAGGGGCTGAACGTGGTGATTCAGGGTGCATCGCCAGAAACCTCACACATCAACTTCTCCAGCCTGGAGAAAATTGCCGACGCACTGGGCGAGCTGCCACCCCGCACCCGTTATGCGTTCGAAATGTATCGCCTGCACGGCGTGCCGCAAAAAGACATCGCCAAGGAACTGGGGGTTTCGCCGACGCTGGTCAACTTCATGATTCGCGACGCGCTGATTCACTGCCGCAAGGTCAACAGTGCCAGCGCCGAAGCCTGAGCGCAGGCGATTCTGCCAGACGAAAAAAATCCGGGGCCATGGCTCCGGATTTTTTGTTTCAGCTGACTATCGGTTGTCGATCAGCGGCTGACCTGGTACTCAGGCTGTATTTCCGGCATGGCCGAGGAATGGTGGTTGAGAATCCTCCACTCGTTGCCGACGCGATGGTAGAGAAACGAATAACGTGCCTGTACCTTGGTCTTCTTGCCGTCCGCAGCTGTCAGGGTGAAGGTATAGACGCCATTGTCCGCAGCGGCATCAGGCCCCAGGCGACGGATCTCGCGGTAGTTGATCTCGCCAACCGGCTTGAGCGCCAGGAAGTGATCGAAGTAGTCCTTGATCTCCGCCGGAGTGGCACGCACCTTGTTGGAGACCGTAGGCTGCAGGACAGCGTCCGGCGTATACAGCGACGCGACAGTTTGCGAGTTGCCAGTCTGCAGGGCCTTGTTCCAGCGATCAAACAGACCCGCGATTTCCTTGTCGTTCACGTTGCTTGGCTGCTCGGCCACCATACGGTAGGTGTAGCCGGACGGTTCGGCAGCAGCCTGGACCATCGGTGCGCTCACAACCAGCAACAGGGCCAGGGCGGTCAATTTAGTTTTCATCGCTACTCTCCTACGGGGATCTGTTCAGGGATTCAGTGAGTGCCACTTTGCCCGCCCCGCCCCTTCTCGCCATCGGCCAACCGGGGTTATCTATGTATGCCAATCGGCAGATAGGCTTTACCTCCCGATGCGGTTCTAATAGCGTCACTTCTGTATATGCCCGCGCAGGTGTAGCGCCTCGCCGATATAGCGTTCGCCGACATGGCCCCTCGCTGGAGACCTCATGCAAAGCCCACCTCACGATCCGGCAAGCGCACTGGCCATCCGCAATCAATATCGCCAGTCGCAAAGTCGCGCAGCACGCCTGCGCCTGCTGGTCGACACCGGTCAGGAACTGACCCAGTTGCCACCTGAAGCGATGCGCCTGCGCGTCTTGCAACGTGCCTGTGCGTTCGTGGCCATGGACCATGGCCTGCTGGTGGAATGGGGGGCAGGCAACGGTGTGCAGACCACCGCCAGTCATGGCAACGTCGACCGCCTGAACACCCTGGAAACGGCTGCCGACCCGCTGGTCATCGGTCCGCAATGGCTGGAGCGCCCCGGAACAGACTCCCCTTGTGTGCTGCTGCTGCCCTTGCGCGGGGCTGACGAAGGGGCTTTCGGCACGCTGCTGCTGGCCAGTAGCGTTGCCATCAGCGTGCCGGACAACGAAGACATCGAGTCCCTGCAACTGCTCGCCACCCTGCTCGCGGCGCACCTTGAGAACAACCGTCTGCTCGACGCCCTGGTGGCGCGGGAGCGAACCATGTCCGAGCTGGTGCGCCAGCTGTTTACCGCCCAGGAAGACGAACGCAAACGCGTGGCCTACGACCTGCATGACGGTCTGGCGCAGACACTTGCCGGCCTGCACCAGCGCCTGCAAGGCTTCGCCGGGCGCTGTCCGGCCCTGCCTGAACCGCTGGATGCCGATCTGCAAGCCATTCTCAAGCTGGCGCAGCATTGCGTTGGCGAGGGTCGGCAGCTGATCAGCGGCCTGCGCCCGAGCGTGCTGGATGATTTCGGGCTGTTGCAGGCAATCGACAAAGAGGCCGACCGACTGCGTGACGCGGGGATCGTCGTGCAATGGGCCTCGCGCTCTCTGACCCGCCTGCCCAGTCAGCTGGAGATCGCGCTGTTTCGCATCGCTCAGGAAGGCATCAATAATGTGCTCAAACACGCTGACGCAAGCAGCGTAGACTTGGCGCTGGAGCTGAGTGACGGCAACATTTCACTCAGACTGGAAGACAACGGCCGTGGTTTCATCACCGACAAATCGCTGACTGGCACTGGCGTTCAAAAGCTGGGCCTGGTGGCCATGCAGGAACGCGCCAGCCTTCTGGATGGCCGCCTGACCTGTGTCAGCCGACCCGGACGCGGCACCCGGCTGCGGGCCGTGGTCCCTTTCAATGCAGACAAGGCAATGACATGACTGACACCGTGCGACTGGTTCTGGCAGACGATCATGAAGTAACACGCACCGGATTCGTCTCGCTGCTGGCGGGCCATCCGGAATTCGAAGTGGTCGGCCAGGCAGCCGACGGCCAGCAAGCCATCGATCTGTGCCAGGAGCTGCAACCGGACATCGCCATCCTCGATATCCGCATGCCGGTACTCAACGGCCTGGGCGCCGCGCGGATTCTTCAGCAGCGCATGCCGGGTCTGAAAGTAGTGATTTTTACCATGGACGACAGCACCGACCATCTGGAGGCCGCCATCAGCGCGGGTGCGGTGGGTTATCTGCTCAAGGACGCGAGTCGCGATGAAGTGATTGCCGGCCTGCAACGCGTGGCACGCGGCGAAGAAGCCTTGAACAGCGCCGTCAGTGCGCGCCTGCTGCGCCGCATGACCGACCGCAGCAGTAGTGGCGCGAGCGTCCCGGTAGCACTGACACCTCGCGAACGTCAGGTACTCGGGCTGGTGGCGGGCGGCTTCAGTAACCGGGAAATCGGCGAAAAGCTGGGTATCACCACCGGCACCGCCAAGGCGCACGTGGAAAAAGTGATCGGCAAGCTCGGTGCTTCAGACCGTACCCAGGCCGCAGTGCGTGGCGTTGCGCTGGGCCTGGTGAGCCAGTCGACGAGCGACTGGCAATGAATGCACCAGGCAGCAGCCGCTGGGAAGACCTTCCATTACGAGGCAAGGCGCTGGTAGCAATTTCCCTGCCGCTGGCGATGCTCATGTTTTCGCTGGTGCTCATTTATATTGCCGAACGCCAGACCGCGCAAGCCGAGGAAGATGTGCGGCGCGTGCTGCTCGTACAAGGCGACATCCAGACACTTCATACTCAGATCGCAGAAGCCGCGGCTGGTGTGCGTGGCTATCTGCTGACTCATCAGGAGGACTTTCTGCCCGGTTACATCAATGCACAGCCGCTGATCGAAGCAGCGTTGACCCGGCTCAACAGCAATATCCGTGATGGGCAAATGCGTGAACACCTGAAAGCCATTGAACCGCTGATTCATACCAAAGTAGATGGCCTGGAAAAACTGCGCACAATGAGCACGGAAGACCGCAAAACCGTTGCCGCCATTCTGGTCGAAAACAAGTACGTTCTGGACCGTTTGCGCGAACGGATCGGCATCATGCGCGAGCGCGAAGACGCTCTGCTGGCAGAACGTACAGAAGCCGCTGCGGCCACACGTGAGCGCCTGTTGCTATCCACCCTTTTAGCCGCAGCCTGCGGAATCATCGGCGCCATTCTGGCGGTACTGATGCTGTCCAAAGGCATTGTCGCCAGGGTGCATCAGGTGCAGCGCAATGCGCAGCGTCTGGCCCTCGGACACCCGCTGCTGCCCCAGCCGCCTGAAAAGGACGAGATTGGTCAGCTCGGCACGCGCCTGATCGAAGCCGGTCAGTTGCTGGCCGAGCGTGAACGGGCGTTGCGCGACAACGAGGAGCGGTTACGACTGATCATCGAAGGGGTGAAGGACTACGGCATCTTCGCGCTGGACCGCGATGGTTATGTCACCACCTGGAACGCGGGGGCCGAGCGCATCAAGGGTTACACCGAGCAGGAAATCATCGGTCAGCACTTCTCGGTCTTCTATCTGCCACAGGAATGCCCGCAACACCCCGACATGGCGCTGCACGAAGCCACCGTCAACGGGCGGTATACCGAAGAAAGCTGGCGACGGCGCAAGGACGGTAGCCGGTTCTGGGCCAGCGTGGTGATCACTGCGCAGTACGACAGTCAAGACGAACTGCGCGGTTTTTCCAAGATAACCCGCGACATCAGTGATCGCCGCGTGGCTGAAATAGCCCTGAGCACCGCCCGAGAAGAGGCCGAGCGTGCCAGCCGGGCGAAAAGCGAATTCCTCTCGCGCATGAGCCATGAGCTGCGCACCCCGCTTAATTCCATCCTGGGGTTTGCACAACTGCTGGACATGGATTCGCCTGCCAGCCAGAGACCGCAAATCGGCCACATTCTGCGGGCGGGTCAGCACCTGCTGAAGCTGATCAATGAAGTGCTCGACATCGCCAGAATCGAAGCCGGTCACGTTTCACTCAACCTCGAACCTGTGCCGCTGTCGAGCGTGCTCAGGGAAGCGCTGGTGCTGGTTTCGCCGATGGCCACCGATGCCAGCATTGAACTGAGTGAACTGCCACAACTGCCTGACGAACTGGGGGTGGTCGCTGACCGCCAGCGCCTGATACAGGTGTTGCTGAACCTGCTGTCCAACGCCATCAAATACAACCGACCCGATGGCAAGGTGCGAATCGAGGTCGGCCAGTCTGCCGGGCGAGTCACTGTCAGCGTGGTGGACACCGGGTACGGGATTGCACCCGAACGTATCGGTCAGTTGTTCAAGCCATTCGAGCGGCTGGATGCCAACCCGAGTGTCGAGGGCACCGGGCTGGGCCTGGCACTGAGCAAGAGCATGCTGGAAATGATGCACGGCGGGCTGTCGGTGGACACCACACTGAACGAAGGCTGCCGCTTCACCCTTGAACTGCCTTCTGTGCTCGTACGCCCGCCCGCTGTCCAGCTGCTGCGTCCACCTGATACAGCACCGGCGTCCAGCCCCGCTACCCGCCCGGCGTATCATGGCAAGCTGCTGTGCATTGAAGACAACCTGTCGAGTATGGCCTTGATCGAGACGCTGCTGCAGCGCAGGCCGGGCATTCAGTTGCTGTCGAGCATGCAGGGCCAGCTTGGTCTGGACCTGGCCCGCCAGCACGCGCCGCAACTGATCCTTCTCGACCTCAACCTGCCCGACCTCAAGGGCCTGGAAGTATTGCAGCGGTTGCGGCGCTTGCCGGCGACCGCTCACACCCCGGTGCTGATGATCACCGCCGATGCCAGTGACAGCACCCAGCGCGAGCTGAAGAGTGCCGGGGCAACGGCCATCCTGATCAAACCCATTCAAGTGCCGGTATTCCTGGCGCTTCTCGATCAATACCTACCGGAGCCCACATGACCGGAGACTTCCGCATTCTGATCATCGACGACCAGCGGCCCAACCTGGATTTGATGGAGCAACTGCTCGCCCGCGAAGGGCTGACCAATGTGCTGAGCAGCACCGAGCCGCTGCGCACGCTGGACCTGTTCAACAGCTTCGAACCCGACCTTGTGGTGCTGGATCTGCACATGCCCGAGTTCGACGGCTTCGCGGTTCTGGAACAGCTCAACCGGCGCATCCCGGCCAATGACTACCTGCCGATCATGGTCCTGACCGCCGATGCAACTCGCGACACGCGCCTGCGCGCGCTAGCCTTGGGCGCACGGGATTTCATCAGCAAGCCTCTGGATGCACTGGAAACAATGTTGAGAATCTGGAACCTGCTGGAGACTCGCGCGCTGTACAAATCCCTGCGCAAGCTGGTGCCGCCGGAAAACATCGAGTTGCTGCGCCAGCCACGAACGCTCGCGCAGCAATAAGGCCTGGTCTACTTGATTACTTGACGAGCGTCACTGGCACCGACACTTCGTGGATCACCCGCGTGGCCACCGACCCCAGCAGCAAGCCACCAAAGTTGCCAAGCCCGCGAGTCCCCATGACAACCGCCTCGCAACCGAGCCGCTGAACTGCGGCCTCGACCTGCTCGGCAACGTTGCCCAGATCGACATGGGCATGGAACGGCACGCCAGCGGCAGCCAGCAGCGCCACCGCTTCGTCCAGCACACGCTTGCCTTCATTGGTCAACCCGGTTTTAACGCCTTCAATCATGTCAGGCGCCAGATAGAGGCTGTAATCGATAGGACTGGCCTGCACATTCAGAACATGCACTTCAAGTGACTTCTTGAGATCGGCAGACAGTTCGATGACATGTCCCAGGGCACGCATGGCGTGCTCCGAGCCGTCGAAAGGGACCAGGACTTTGTGCATGTGGTTTTTCCTTGTTGGTTTAGGCAGTCAATATAATGCGTTGACCGACAGGCAACCACTGCTGAACGACGGCTTTTTGAGCGGCCGATGATTGCCTTGGGGGACAAGGTCTTTTGTAACCTGCGTCAGAAAGGATGGTACTGGTATAACCAGGTTTCAGATAACGTCTGATCACCCAGACGCAGATAAAGACGCATCTCCACCGGCTCTAGACCCTCGACAGCAAGATCGAACTGCGCTCGCCAATGTCCCGCGATGCCATCTGGCACAGGATGCGTGAAGACATAGGAATAACTGCCTCTTGAGCAGGACAGTACGGCTTCGGGAAAGACGTCAACGGGAATCTTTTCGAGTGAATGGCCCTGAAACTCGACCATGAATTTGCGCACCCCGATAGGCCGAGGTTGTCCGGGCTGCCCGCCATTGCCAAGGCGTGTTGCAACACACCGCGCCAGCTCGCTATCGGGATAAGGTTCGTCATCCAGCCAGTGCATGCGATAACTGAGCCGATACTCGGTCCCCGGCACCGCTGGTTTTTCAGGCACCCACATGGCAACGATATTGTCGTGGATCTCGTCGTCTGTGGGGATTTCAACCAGTTGCACTGTACCCTTCCCCCAATTGCCCTGAGGCTCAATCCACAGACTCGGTCGCCGTCCGTACTGCACGCCGTCCAAGTAGTGGTTGAAGTCGCGATCTCGCTGCAACAGACCAAAACCTTTCGGGTTATTGTCGCTAAACGCAGATGTCATCGTCCGCGAAGGATTGTTCAGCGGTCTCCAGATACGCTCTCCGGTACCTGTCCAGATCGCCAGACCATCGGAGTCGTGCACCTCGGGCCGCCAGTCAACGGCAGTCTTCTTGGCCTGCTCACTGAACCAGTACATCGAACTGGCAGGTGCGATGCCGAATCTCTGAACTTCGCTACGCATGAACAGTGCTGCTTCGACATCCATCACCACGCCTTTGCCTCGCTGCATGACAAACCGATAGGCGCCGCAGACACTGGGTCCATTCAACAGCGCGTATAAAACCATTGACCTGGATTTAGTATCGGCAGAAGTTTCAAACCAGAAGTCGGTGAAATCGGGAAACTCTTCCAGAACCCCCGCCTGGGCAACGTCCAGCGCGATACCTCGCGCTGAAAGACCGTATTGATACTGCTCACCAATGGCCCGAAAGTAGGCTGCACCCAGAAAGGAAGCCCAGTCATTGCTGCGGCTTTCAAGCTTTCCTTGTTTATCCCGGCGACTTTCCTGAATACGAAACCCCGCAAAACCTGCCTGGTGGCGCAATTGACGAGCGGGACTGTCTTCGGGGATATCGAAATATGCCTGATCGTAAACGATTTCTTTCGCCACGCCCTTATCGACAACATGAAGCCGCACAGGCTTGGGAAAGAATTTGCCAGGGTGAAAGAAGGTGATCGGAAACTGCCCCTGACCATCAGCGAACAACGTGTACTCAGGCTTGAAGCGGATTTTGTTATGGGCATCGTAATCCAGCTTCTCCATCAGATTCGCACTGGGACTGGAAGAAGCAATGTATGGCTGCATCGCCATGTCATGCGCTCGCTGCATCAGCAAGTCAAAAGAAAAGGGCTCGTCTGCGCCCATTTTTAATCGTTTATTAGCGTGTGCGGAACTAGGGATACCTGATGCAAGCAACAACGCAGATATCGAAGAAAACTCCAAAAAGTTTCGTCGATTCAACATGGTGGGGAAGACGCCTGGTGGAATTGGTCTGAGCTTAGATCAGTACACCAAAGCCACCAGCCCGCTGGTCCGCTTAATGCCCGCGAAGAAACTCTGCGGCTTTGTCCAGCAACAGCATGGGGTCATCCGCCTTGTGAATATCAACCGACAGCAACTGACGAAAACGCCGTGCGCCCGGAAACCCCAGACCGAGGCCAAGCATATGGCGAGTCACATGGTGCATGTT
The DNA here is from genome assembly GCF_001401155.1 of Pseudomonas tremae. Taxonomy (GTDB): domain Bacteria; phylum Pseudomonadota; class Gammaproteobacteria; order Pseudomonadales; family Pseudomonadaceae; genus Aquipseudomonas; species Aquipseudomonas tremae. Next base: position 21,823 of record NZ_LJRO01000387.1, on the reverse strand, counting down.
GCCACCGCTGGCAATATGCGCCGCAATGTAAGGCCGCATTGCCTCCAATGCAGCATGACGGCTGATGACCGGCGCCATGCTGCCGAACAACTGCTGATCCACCTGCGCCAACAGATACGGGTTGTGATAGGCCTCGCGACCCAACATCACACCATCGAAGACCTGCAGATGCTCGCTGCACTGCTCCAGCGTCTTGATGCCGCCGTTGAGCACAATTTCCAGATCGGGAAAATCAGATTTCAACTGCGCAACCACGTCATAGCGCAGCGGCGGAATATCGCGGTTCTCCTTGGGTGACAGCCCCTCAAGAATCGCAATACGCGCATGAACCGTAAAACTCTGGCAACCCGCCTCCTGCACCGTGCCGACGAAATCACACAGCTCGGCATAACTGTCGCGGCCATTGATGCCGATGCGATGCTTAACCGTGACCGGAATAACCACCGCATCGCGCATGGCCTTCACGCAATCAGCCACCAGTTGCGGATGCGCCATCAGGCACGCACCGATCATGTTGTTCTGCACCCGATCGCTCGGACAACCGACGTTCAGATTGACCTCGTCGTAGCCCGCCTCTTCAGCCAGCCGCGCACACGCAGCCAGATCCGCAGCTGTGCTACCACCCAGTTGCAATGCCAACGGGTGCTCGGTCTCGTCATGACGCAAGAACCGATCACGGTCGCCATGCAACAAAGCGCCGGTGGTGACCATTTCGGTGTACAGCAACGCGTGCCTGGACAGCAGACGCATGAAGTAGCGGCAATGGTGATCGGTCCAGTCCATCATGGGGGCGACGGAGAAGCGTCGGGACAGCACAGCCCTTGATTCACCAATGTTTACTGGGCTTTCTTGATTTTCTCTGATCATATTTACTGGTCTTTTATACAGCTATTTTTACCCATTTCAGCTTGTTTTTCAGAAGCATTTGCTACAATGTAGCAAACCGATTCTGAAATGTAGCAAATGACATGGGCACAATCACGGCACGGAAACGCAAAGACAAAACCACTGGCTTCACGGCACAGATTCGGATCAATAGGGTCGGCCAACCAGTTTATCAGGAAACCCAAACCTTCGATCGTAAGCAGGTTGCCCAGGCATGGATCAAAAGACGTGAGGCGGAGCTAGCCGTACCAGGTGCGATAGAGCGCCAAAATCGCCAGGCTGCCAGCGTCAAACAAATGATTGATCGATACCTTGATGAGTATGAGAAGATTCGCCCTCTGGGCAAGACCAAGCGGGCAACCCTTACCGCCATCGGCGAGAGTTGGCTGGGGGCGGTAGCAGACTCAGCATTGACGAGCCAGAAACTGGTTGAGTACGCACAATGGCGTATGGGCAAGGAAGGTGGAGGAGTTCAGGCACAAACTGTGGGAAATGATTTGTCGCATCTAGGAGCAGTACTGTCCGTAGCGAAACCAGCTTGGGGGTATGAGGTTGCTCCTCATGCAATGTCTGATGCGCGAATCGTCCTCCGTAAGCTGGGAATGGTCAGCAAAAGCAAGGAGCGCACCCGCAGACCAACTAAAGAAGAACTCGACGCCCTGTTTACGCACTTTTTTGAAATACAGCTACGTAAGCCCTCTTCGATAAACATGCCCAAAGTGCTAGGGTTCGCGATATTTTCAACGCGTAGACAGGAAGAAATAACTAGGATTCGCTGGGATGATCTGGATGAAAAACGTCAGGCTGTGCTGGTCAGAGACATGAAAAATCCCGGACAGAAGATCGGCAACGATGTCTGGTGCCACCTTCCTGACGAAGCATGGGCAATCCTGATGAGCATGCCTAAAGGGTGTACTGAGATATTCCCATACAACTCAGATTCTATATCCGCCGCATTCACCCGGGCCTGCAAGTTTCTGGAACTGAAGGATCTGCACTTTCACGATATGCGACACGACGGCATCAGCAGGCTTTTCGAAATGGACTGGGACATTCCCAGAGTTTCAAGCGTGTCAGGCCATCGTGATTGGAATTCGTTGCGACGGTACACTCATTTGCAAGGACGCGGCGATCCGTACCAAGGCTGGGAGTGGCTAAAGCGGATTGTGAATGCAGAGGTTGACCTTGGCACACGTACCAACCAACGCTAGTGCTGCAATCAACTCCAGCGTGGCGCTTCACTGAGGTGCCACCATGATTCTCCGGGGCTATTTAGCCCATCCTGATCACCTCCCCCGTCATGGCAGGGCTTTCGAGGGCGGAATCTGGAGCAATCGACACATGCTCTCAGTAGCTACGGATAAGGCCGCCCACAAGAGATTTTACGTGACCGGTCGTTGATCTGTTACATAGTCGGCTTAAAAGGAATATTACTTGGAAGCGGCTCAAGAAGACTAGGCTCCATCCAGTCGCATTCAGGACCTTAAAATAATACGTACATTAACAAACAGGCACAATAAACTAAGCACAAGAAAACCCACGACAATAGAAACACAACCTACATAGACACCACATTCAAACCCGGTGAAAACCGCACACAACGTAATCAGTCAGAATAAAGATACAATAACAATCAATAAACAGGAACAAAAAAGATAAAGCCACCGGCTTACACCCATTAGTACCGCCCACAAATTCAAGCTCTTTTAGCCAGGCTCAAAGCAAGTACTTCTCGACAACATCAAGCACCACTAGAACAGCAAGCAATACGCAGCCTGTAATGAACGGCACCGTAAAAAGATATCTATATCGACCTGGCAGTCTATTCAGCTCCTGAACATCTACCAAACCTCTTTTCGCATGCATTCCTGGCATTATTAACACCATTGAAATTATCCCCCCCCTCATTACCTTGCCAAGCAAACCAGCACTTGACCAGACACGCTTATTATCTTTTATATAAGAACAATTCTCCAGACAACCCTCCACAACGTCAATATACTTGTGAGCAATCAGAATTACGGCAAGCAAAACGAATCCAATAGCTATCAGTATAAATCCAGCAAACAGATCGATTTGGGTACTACTCACTTGTCATCTTCCCGTAAAGAACTTCTCCAAACTTCTCACCCCTTGACTCGCCCAGAGCACCTCCGCCCCACCCACCGACAGCGCCTCCAATTACGCCGCATGCAAGCGTCCCCATGCCGCCAGTAGGAATACCAACTGCGACGCAGGCTGTAGTGAGGAGTGCCCCTCCTACAAACCCGCCAGCACCCGATCCAACGACACTACCCACAAGCGAACCACCCTCAACATACTTCGCTTTTCGACACTCATCCTCACGACCAAGCGAGCACGCTTTATGGATTGCGAGCCCAGTAGAGCCTACTTCAAGCGCAGTCCCAATATAAGCTCCTCTTTTGATCCATTTAGCAGCTTTTGCCACGCCGGATACCTTGTCGGCGTATCCTGAGATTTCTCCGGAATGCATATAACTGTTGGTTGAAAGCCCAAGCATTTTTTTGATTGAACCTTCATTACGAAGGCCGGCTCCATATGAAAGAAAATTACCCAGCTGTTCGTCAAGCTTCATAAACAACCCTGTTCGCTTGGCATAGAACGCGTCTCGTTCGTTCATACTCCCGGAGCCTAAGTGTTCCCGGTAAAGCTTTTCTATATCTTGAAGCGTTTTCTTGATCTCCTCCATATGCTTGGCCCAGCCATCACTTGCAGCGCCTATACCCATCGAGGTGTAGGATATGGCTTGTTTGAGCAGCTCGAAGTTCTCAATAAAAAAGTCATCAGCATCGACACCGTTAACCAGCAATGCCGTATGCACATCGGCAGCCTTTGCCATCAGGAAGGCTTCCTGAGCAGTAGAAGACGGAGTGGAGGCATCGCCGATTATGACCAATTCACCGGGCAGGACAACACCGCCCGAGATGTGGGAGTTAAGTGCGACGAATTTGGCCTTGGTGTTATTTGGCAACGCAAGGTTCGCTTTCAAGGAATCAAAGGTCTGCGCTCTGGCATTAATAAAAGTTCGTACTTCGGCCATGGTCGTGCCTCACGAATATTTTTTATTATTAATCCGATCCCATCCACCGGCTATGTTACCGCCTGCAGTACCATCGACACGTTTCTGCAGCGTGTAGGTGGTTTTGATGCGGCCGTAGTTTAGCTGTACGATTTCCATGGGAATTCCGGAGCTCGCACTCTGGGTGTAATCGGCGATGATCACTTCTTCGAGAACCACTTCGTAGTACTTGAGCTTATCGGTCCCTGCACGGCAGAGCACTAGCTTCACTTCCTTGAGGTGCTGGCCGGCGCAGCTAGCTTCCATCAACTTGCAACTGGCACTGTCGAGGGATTTGGTGAACGTGAAGTTAGTCATGGTCGTGCGACCAGATGAAGCGCCGCCTGAGGAACTGGCGGTTGCGGACGTGCTTTGACTGACGCCAAAGTTATATCCAGTAATCTCAATCCATTTGCTGTACTTCTCGTCCAGAGCTTCGCCGGGAATATCTGCGATCTGAATAAAGGCGTCGAAAGCCATATTTTACCTCTCCTTGGTAGCTCATTTGCTACACGTCAGTCAATTGGTGCAGAACTCCCCTATGACAGCGAATTATGAGATCAGTTCCGGATACCAAGTTAACCGTAGCGTAGTGGCTTGACGTAGCGATCTGCCAAGTTTAATCCAGCCTGATCGGAACTCATTTTGTATCCCCTCACATGCGTGCGCTTACGCGGTGCCCGTCACCAGGAAAGGGCACGGCCAAAGCCGTGCGACTAAAAAGACTACTCCGTAATCAAAATAACCCCCCCAGCACCACAGGCTCCCAATTCATGATAACCAGCTCACCGCTGACATCGGCCTTTACCTTTCTCTGGTTTGCCGTGCTGTAGCGAATGTCGACCGTTTCAAAATGGAAGCCTTCAAACACGCGCCGTATGTCAGGATGGTCATTGATGCTGACCATAACCTTTCCCTTGCAGCGTCGCATGAAGTCGGCCATTCGCTCATAGTTTTCAAACGAAAAATTCACACCATACCCGGCCGTATGCCAGTAAGGCGGGTCCATGTAGTGGAAGGTGTGAGGCCGGTCGTAGCGCTCGGCACATTCGAGCCACGGCAGGTTCTCCACGTATGTACCTGACAAACGCTGCCAAGCTGCAGACAGGTTTTCCTCGATCCGCAGCAGGTTGATGGCCGGGCCGGTCGTGGCAGTGCCAAACGTCTGCCCGCTCACTTTTCCTGCAAAGGCATGGTGCTGCAGGTAGAAGAACCGGGCAGCGCGCTGGATGTCGGTGAGGGTTTCGGGCCGGGTCATCTTCTGCCACTCAAACACCTGGCGCGAGCTGAGTGCCCATTTGAATTGGCGGACGAATTCTTCAAGGTGGTTTTGGACGACGCGATACAGCGTGACCAGATCCCCGTTGATGTCGTTCAAGACCTCGACAGGGGCGGCCTGGGGACGCATGAAGTAGAGGGCCGCACCACCAGCGAACACTTCGACGTAGCATTCGTGGGGTGGGAAGAGCGGGATGAGACGGTCGGCCAGGCGGCGTTTGCCGCCCATCCAAGGGATGATGGGTGTGGACATGGAAAGCAAGACCTTTACTGTATATATGAACAGGTGCTAGGCTCGCTCCGCTTTGTGCACGAAGCGAGAGCCTTGGCTGGACTTGCAGGGGCAATCTGCGGGGACAGTGACCGGGCGTGATGTTGACGCATCACGACTGGTCGCTCTTTTCACTTTGAATAACTTGCACGACCTACGCCCTGAGCGGCGCTGATGAGGTCAGCCTTTGATAAGCTGCAACGCACGGTCATAAAGAGCCTGACGATCAGCCAAGCCATTCGTGCCGCCGTTGATGCGCTTGGTGATGGCGATGTAGTCGCCCTTGTCCGCCAGCGTGTTAAGGTTGGAGCGGTGCCAGAACCACGCAGCTGACATTGCGGCGTGTTGAGGCAACTCCAGCAGCTCTGGATGATTGATCAGATCCAGCCCAAGCGCTTCGCCACACTCCGCGTAGTTCGCTTTGCCGGTGACCTGAATCAGCCCCCTGCCCCGATACAATTGGCCGTCATCATCATCCTCGGGCGTGTTGCCCAAGCGTTCAGCCAGCCGCCCGGTATCGTATTTGTCGAGGTAGTCATCGCTACCCAATTCCCGCATATAGCGCAACTGGCCAGACTCATGGCCGATCTGCGCGATGAATGCGGCAACGCGCAATCTGGTGACGATGGCGTACTTGCTCATTGCAACGTTTAAGACAGGAACAAAAACGCCAGCTCGGGAGCTGGCGTTGGGAAGTATCTGCAGCAACTGCTGCGTGGTAATCGACATGCGTGGTTCTCCTGATAAGTGGGTGCTGATCTGGCCGGTTAAAGCTGTACGACCTTGACCGGTTTCTTCTCTTTCTTTTTCTTGCCCTTCGCTTTGGCCTTGCCGGATTTTCCGCCGTTGCACTCCACCGTGGTGGTCCAGCCGGACTGGGTGAATACCTGTTCAACCGAGTCGACCAGGTACTCACCATCCAGGCCGACCTTGAAGCCCTGGGCGTCGACCATCCGCTCGGCGAACAGATCGGTGCGCCCGGCCATTTCCAGCCGAACGCCAGCGGTGCTGCGATTGAATGCGGCAAGGCGCGCCTTCGCTGCCTGCTCAGCAGCAGATTTGTTCGGGTAGATATGGCGGTCGGTGTGAACGGGCGGCAGGCCGTCAGGCGACTGATCGTTGGTCAGCTCAACCACCTTCAGCTTTCCCGTTTTTTTGTCCTGATGCTTGGTCTGCACGGCTCTTTGCGTGGTCTTGTCACTCAGGCGAAACTGCCAGCGCGCTACGTCATGCCGCTGAATCGTCACAACGCCTAATGCCTTACCACTTGCGCTCTCGCCGCCTTGGCGTGGCAGCACCAACAACTTGCCGTCTGCGACTTTGGCGGTGCAGTCATGCTTCTTGGCCAGCCGGGTAATGAAGTTATAGTCCGACTCGTCAAGCTGATCAGCGCGGGGCACCTTCGTTGCGACGTTACAGACAGGCTTCCAGCTATTACGTGTCGCGACGTCGTTCACGATCTGCTGCAGCGAGACACCTTCCCAGCTACCGGAGCGAGTGGTCCTGCCGCTGCCACGCATATCGCTAGCCTTGCCGCGAATGACCAACGTATCGGGAGGCCCGGACGATTCAATGTCATCCACGGTGTAAAGCCCCAGCCGCGTCAGTGGCTGTCCTTCGTAACCCAGGTAAATCTCGATGTCCGCGCCTCGCGACGGCAGAGCAACGGCTCCGTCCCGATCATCGATACGCAGCTCAAACTCATCAGACTCCATGCCTGGTTTGTCACTTGTCCGGAGCAATAACAAACGGTCATTGATCAAGGACGTGATATCGGTGCGATCCGCAACGACTCGGAATGCAGGCTTCATGGGACCTTCTTAATAGCCATGGCAAGGCATGACGGATTCACTAGGCTCAATTGAGAAGGTGAAATCCTTTTAGGATGGGATTGCTGGGCCTGAGGGCCCACAGCGTCTAATGGCTGACCGTCACTGATTAGGGGAGTGGTAATGCTGTGTTGAGTAGATTGTAGAGGATTCATAGAGCTATGAGCTGTCCCAGATGCATTAATTAGATCCCATATGTGGTCACAAAGGCTCGAGGGTCCCGAACACCGACTTAAAACTGACGAATGCGTTGATCGGGACGCACTTCGCTGAAGTGAACATAAGGCCATCCTGATTTGTCATTGCTTCCGCATAAACGATTTCATGGAGCAATTCGACGCTAGGCCAGTCAGATCAAAGCGCTGCTCACTTATGTGTTCATCCGTCTGCGCTTGAACTGCAAAACAAATGCTCGCGGCTGACTTACCGATCTGTCCCGCTCATTTTCATTCGAAGCTAATTTGAGTTGCCAGCGATGTATTGCAATCAGACGCAGCTGAATGCAAGCTCGCTCGTAACTAATATAAGCTAGAGGGTTCCGTCAGTCGTAGTTAATCTGAGCCGAAAAATTGCAGTGATTGCGAGCACTGCTGTTTTCAATATATTAATTAACCGGCGCGCTAGCGTGTGACAAAAGCGCGCCAGCTACAGATGAACGTGTTCAGGGTACGGTGGCGCACCCCCAATGACCGAGCAGGTATTGGCTTACATTCCACATCCAGCATCGAAAGAAAGCTTATGGGTGAAATGGCAGATTTTTCCAGATACCTGCTTTATCGACCTTACTTCCAGCGCGCCATGAATATGGACCTGCCGGTTTCTTCCGGTGAGCGATGTACCAGTTTAGGAATACTTTCTTCGGTAATGCCTTTGCCAGCAAAGAAATAGAAGCGGTCTGACTTGGCCACTTTGATTTTTTGTTGGACTGCCTCGGCGTCCAGAGGGACCATTTCTGCATATTGCCCGTGCGTGAACACTGCTTTTGACTCCGTCGACTTGACGAACTCTGTACCGCGGCCTTCAATCGCTGATATACAAATGACTTTTAGTGGCGCTCTGTCTTGGTGCCATTTTTCTGAACGCGGATTATCCACACGCCGCAGTTGAAACTCATGGGGTCTTAATTGTTGTTCTCTTCCCGTGAGGGAGGTGGCGATGTCTTTTGCCACCTTCGTCATCGGGCGTTCATGTTCGGTCGTCTGCAGATCAACGATTCTTCCAATTGGCCCGTTTCGCCAAGCAGGGTTGCTAAGACTACTTTGCTGGTGCAGATAGCTTCTCGTAGTTTCCGACATGGGAACAGTGAAGTATCCTTTCTCTTTAAGTCTTTCCGTCTTTTCCTGAAGTTGTCTTTGGTCAAGTTTCAACTCAGCAAAAGGCTGGGTCTGGGTGTGATACGCCGATGTGCTAGCTGCGCCACGGATGCCATAGGTCACGAATCTTTCCTCTGAACGATGGTAATTTTAACCATGGAGTGGTCTTTCGAGACCGTCACTCAGTGACGTCAACTCCTCCATGGTGCCGGCATTCTGTGGCGCCGAGTACGAAAAAAGTTCCAGAACCAAGTCGGTTTTCGTAAGCAGGAGGCAGATCGTTTGCTGCCTTTGTTGCCCAAATTGCTTTGTTCATTACATGGAACTCGACCAATACCGCTACTGAGCAAAGGGCCCTCACTCAAAATCCACCGTCATTGTATTGTGCGGGTGAGGGTTGACAAGCCCGCAGACACAGAGATCAAGGCACTGTGCAGTAACACACTAGACCCGGCTCGTGCCACAGGATTGCGCGACAGGGTTTTCTATTTGATCCGTTTACTTTCACTCGCAGCTAATATTAAATGGAAGCGACAGAATACGGTTTCGTTCGCAATCAATATACCCGCAATTAATCCTGATTGGAAAAGGCACTAATTATTGGTCAAGGCCTTTTCCATAGCAGGTTACTACAACTCGACTTTAGTCAATTACATGCGCTCGACCATACCTCTCGATCCACTCGTGCATATTGGAGTTTACCGTATAATTTTCCTCACGATGCTTAAATTTCATTCTGGTCTTGAAGTCAAGTTCAACTACCCCCTGTCCCGTCCATGAATCTACGATAGCCCCCTTCGGAAATTCATTGCTAGGGTTGATAACTACATAGTTATGGCTTAACTTATGATTACTATAGATGGTAAAGTCTGATATCCCCAACTTATGCCGAAGATGCAAGCCAATCTCCAGCGCCTGCACGTCGCAATTGGAGAATCCGTTTTCGCGGCATTTTCGGATGCAGTCTGTTAGCTGGGTAGGCGACATCTCAATTGCACCAAGCAAATTCCCACTGTTGGTACGATAGATTCGGCCTTGCTGCAAATTTGCAAGGTTCATCAGAGTTTCCGAAAGATACGTTCGCTTCGCGCTGTCTGTATACTGTTGCGCCCTCCTCATTGTCATCAATGCATCTGCATCCGACTTTTCCGGCTTGTTCAGGCGGCCCATTGCCGTCTGATAACCTGTCGTGGACAAAGTTGTTCTATTACTCACTTTTTCCACAAGATCGTTGACTGCGTGCCAAGTTGCTGAAGATGAAGAGCTACCAGAAACTCTATTCATGCTAATTATACTCCGATAAGAGCAATGCTGCTCAGCATTGCAAGAAGATACCATTCGATTTACTTAGAAAGATTGCTGAATGACCACAACCCTCTGTAAAGTTTTTCCCGATTCATAATTTACAAAGCGGTTGGTGGTAATTACCGACTGATCGGTTCCATGCGGATTGCGAGCTTTAAATGCCGATGCGCCGTACTGCTAGCTAGAATCCGCCGCCAAGCGTTGATAAAGGGTGGATGTGGACCGGCTGACTCTAGCCCCAGAGCTGAATAGCTTCTTCGCTTTTGACCTGCAGATTCGGTAGCAGGATCTGCACGCCAGCCCGGTACGGTTGCGGCTCATCTGCCAGGCCCTGATTGGCATCCAGCACCGCTTCGACGCTTCCGTTCAGGTGCCCGTAGTAGTGCTGACAAAGAGTGTCGAGCAGATCCCCGTTAGACGTTCTGCAGATCGTCGCCATAGCTCACGAACTCCAATGAAAAGCCCTGCTTGCGGGGAATGCCCCCGGCCAGCAGGTTGCTCTGTTCTTCATCCACACTGAGCAGACACCAGTTGCCCAGCACCTCGCCGTAACCTGTTGTCAGGCTGAGCGGTTGCAGATTGCGACCCATGCTGCGCAACGTGTTCAGTTGCTTAAGTCCGCCTTTGAAGCCTGGAAAGATGGACCCTTTCAAACTCAGCTTGTCGTCGCCGAACCCAACCGCCTGTTGCGCAATGCTGCGGGTCAAACGCTCTTGCCCGGCCCAACGGAACGCAGTCTGTCTGCGCAGCTCGTCAAAGGCAGCCGTGTCCAGGTTGAAGTAGTAAGGTTGCGCCTCTGGCTTGAGTGGCTGAATAATCAGCAAGTGCGGAAACGGTTTTACTGCTTCCGAGGCTGGCGTGGTCTGCGAGGCAAAACTACCGGTGGGTACGATGTTGCCCAGAGACGGGCTGATCGTCCCGGCAACCCGATTGATTGCAGCACTTGCCTTGGACGCTTGCTCTTTCAGTGCGCCCATCCGCTCTTGCACCTGCGCCGCCGCACTGGTCGCCTGCCCGTACATCGCCACCACCTGGCCAACCTTTGACTGAGCGACATTGATGCCACGCATGGTGCGCTGTAACTTCGCGCCTACGGCAGGACCGATGAAAGGGATGTTCTCCAACTCTGATGCTGCCCCTGTGATGTCGCCGATGGCCCCATTCAAGGGGCCAACCATGTCATCCAGACTTCGACGCCCTACCTCCCCCGCTGTAATCAAGTACTTCAACGACGACTGCAGTTGCTCTGCATAGGCCATAACCTTTCCTTACCCCACATCTGGGGCATCAAACAATTGACGGGCTGCCGCCTGCCGACTGAACTCTTCAAATTGACGCTGAAGAAACGGCGCGATCTCTCGCGCAAGTTGGGCCGGATCCTTCACATCACCCTGTACGTTGACCGGCATGTTTGGCGAGAAGGTGAATTGCTGATCTATCTTCGCGGGCTCGGCCTTGCTTTGCTCGGCGGCCTTGATGACAGCAGGCAACACCTGGGGTGGACCAACCGCCGCCATCGCTTTGACCACATCGCCAGGCGCAGCAAACGGCTTGGTATCGCTTGGCTTTTCAGCAACAGCCTCGGCTTTTTCGTCTGAGCCAAACAGCGCTTTGCCCAGAAAGCCACCGACGTCCTGCCCGCCCATGCCTCCGAGAAATGCGCCCACCAGCCCGCCGATGGCCGTGCCGACAACGGGCACAATGGAGCCAATGGCTGCACCTGCCGCACCACCCGCCAACGCGCCAGCCAATCCCCCGGCAGCGCCGCCGTAGCCTTCGGCTTTCTCGTCCTGGGTTTCGGCATTCTGGTACGTATCCAACGCCAGCATGCCTGCATCGAGAAACTTGGCACCCGGAACCACCTTGGCAAGACCGCCCAACTTCCCGGCAGCCCCGGCCATACGCGCCAGTCGACCAGCGGGCACCGGAGGGGGTGGAGATGGAACAGGTGGCCTTGGCGGCATAGGAGGAGGAGGACCACCACGACGACCACCGGCACCACCCGCTGCGCCTCGCCGTCGACCACGTCGAGACCGACGCTGGTCACCCGGTGCATCTGAACCACCGCCGAAAGCATTGGCATTGACCACAAAGACTTTCTGCGGCTCCGAGCTGCTGCCGCCACCTTTGCCACCATCGCCGTCGCCACTGCCTTCGCCGAACAGATCGAGGATCTTGAGGCCGGTTTCGACAGGATCAAAACCCGTCTTGCCGCCTTCCTCAGACTCATCGTCGTCACCGTCAACCTGTTCCTTGTCACCGTCCTGAGTCTTGCTTTTGTCCTTGCCCTTGGCTTTATCCTTGCCCTTGAAGGCTTTGAGACCAGTCTCCAGCAGCCCTTTGACCGCACCGACTTTGCCCTCGGGCTTGCCATCGCTATCGCCAGAGTTCGTGACGAAGACCTTCTGAACCTTGTTCGGGCTGCCGCCTAACGCACCGCGACCAAGGTTGAGCAACCCCTTGCCGATTTTGAATGCACCGGCAGCCGACTTGAGGGCTACCAACCCGCCACCGAGTAACGCGATGGCCAGAACCACAGGCTTGGCGTTATCAGAAAGCGTGGTGAATTCTTTAGCTGTTGCAGTGATACCTTTGGCGACTGCGTCAGTGACCGGGCGAATGGCGTCGCCGATGCTACGCATCGAGTCGTTGACGGCCTGAAACGTCTCTGCCCAGATCTGCGACGAAGCGCCACGCCGCTCGGCCAGGTTCTTGTCCAGAATCCCTGAAGCGTTCTGAGCGTCCTTTTTCAGTTGCTCATACATGCCACGGTTTTGCGAGTACGCCGTCAGCGCAGCCTTGACCTGCATGTCGGCGAACAGATCGCCAGTGCGCAGCGCCTGCTCCAGCGAATCCAGCATCTCTTTCGCCTTTTTCGGATCAGCTTCCTTACTGATCTTCTCCGTGGCCTCCTTCATTTTTTTGGCTTTGGCCGGATCGGTCTTTTCGATGTAGTGCTGGGCCAGCGCAAAGCTGGACTCCAGGGTCGACATGCCCTTCTGGATGCCTGTGTTGAGAGAACCCTGATAGTCGATACCAACGTCTTTGTATGACTTCACCACGTCGGTGGAGCCGATCTTCTCCATCCAGTTTTTCAGGTTGTTGGCCGCCTCATCCGAGCCGCCGGCTGTTTTCATCTGCACCTGCAGCATTGCGCCGAGCTGGCTCACCGAATCCATGCCGGTCACACCCAGCTTGCCCATGCCCGCAAGCAGTTGCGGAAACCACTTCGCCATGTCGCTGGCTTCAAAACTACCTGCCTGCCCTTGCATGGCGACGGCCTCAAGGGCTTTTTCCATCATCTTCGGGTCGGTGATTTTGGCGTTCTGCTGCAGCGCCTGAATCATGTTGGCCGTATCGGTGCCGCTGGCCCCCTGCCCGACCGCAAACTTCGCCGCCACCGGCGCGTAGGACAGCGCCTTGTCCAGGCTCATGCCTGCTCCGACCAGCTTGTTGACCAGGTCAGCCACGTCATTGCGTGCCATGCCCGTGTCTTGCGAAGTCTTGATCACCGAGGTGGTCAGTTCCGCTTCCTGCGGCTTGTTGGCCACTCCCGCCTTGATTGCGATGTCCCGGATGATCGCCTGATAGTCGGCACTGATCTTGGTCGGTACTGCTAGTGCGCCGACACCCGCGACAGCGGTGCCGATCCCGGACATGAGTCCGGCCTTGCCCTGCTCAATCTGTTGGTGTCCCTTGACCTTGAGGTCCATGCTTCTGGCCACACGGTCAAGGGACTGATATTCCTGCCTGAGCTTGCCGACCTGAACACCCTGTTTACGCAGCGTGTCGAGATTATTCTCAAGCTTGCGCAGCAAACCAGAGGCCGATGCAGCGCCACTGTCGTGCGCTTTCTTCCACTCATCACGCAACCGCATGGTTTCGCCAATGGTGTTTCTCAACACCTTGGCCTGACTACCCTTTTGCTCCAGCTTCTTGATACGGCCTTCGACGGTACTGAAGGCCGAACCCAGGGTGGAACTGACAGAGCCGCCAATCACCAGCCCCAATGCCAGATTGTTCGCCATCACTCACCTCAGATGTTGGGATGGGCTCAGTCCGTGAGCCACCAGATCATGTCCGAGAAAGACATGGACATGATTTCCGCCGACGAGAAGCCCAGCTCTTTTGCAAGTCGCTTTGCCGCCAGCTTCTGAAGTGCAGGATCAAAGCTCGTCGTCTTGCACCAGACGAAAATAGCCCGCCTGCAGGCGGTTGTAGTCTTTGAGCGGTAGCCTTTCCAGATCACTACCGCCCACTTCGGCGAGCGACGCGAAGAGGTTGATCTCGCGCTGTTCGGCATCACCGTTTGAGGCCGCTTGCGCAGCACGCACATCTCGCACGGTCGGAGCACGCAAGGTCAAAGTGTCCACCTGAACGCTGTTGACTTCGGCAGGCTTGGACAGCTTCACCGAAACGCTCTCGGCCGTCAGAGTCATCCAGCTTGGTTGGGTATTTGCTTGAGACACAGGAGTTTCCTTCTATCAGAGGCCGAGGGCCGAACGTTCTGCAGCGAGTTGGTCGACACCGTTGATGACGCGTTTCATGCCCAGCGCATCGATCTCGTAAATCAGACGGCCATCCACTTCCAGCTTGTAGTAGGTGACCGCGACCGAGTGTTTGATCTCGGACTTGTCACCCGGCTTCCAGTCACCCATGTCGACCTCTTTGAGGCGACCGCGAAGGGTGACCACGACTGGGGTTATCTTGCCTTTCAGGCCCTTGAACGCGCCTCGGAAAACGCTGTTGAAGGCAGTGCCATCTGCCAGGCCGAAAAACTTCAACGACTCACGGCGCACGCCCGTTGTTGTGAAGTTGGCTTCCTGCTTCTCCATGCCCATATCCAGCTCAACTGGAGCATCCATGCCTCCAGCCCGGTGCTCTTCCGTCTTGATCGTCAACTTGGGCAGCGTCAGGCTTGGAACATCGCCTTGGAAGCTGACACCGTCGACGAACAGGTTCAGGTTGCTAAGTGTTTCGGGAATCATCGCCATCGTTGCAGTTCCTTAAGCGGCAGAGTCGAGCACTTCGGTCAGCCATTGATTCGTGACTTCGACGCGGAAGTTGGGGTTTTCGGCAGGTGGAACGTCGGTGAATCGGATGTTCCAGAACACCTTGCCCTGCTCCAGCTGGCTGGCCGTGTTCAGTTCGGTGTCCGCGAACACTTCAAAGTTGATGATCGCGCCCTGATTTTTCAGGTCACGCATGAACGCTTGCAGGCCCTCGGTCACGTCCTTGATGTAGGTCGCGGTGATCGAACGGTCGACCGCCCACTTGTGCCCGTAGAGGATCGCGTCCATGACGATGTCCATGGTGCGCACGCGAGTGACGAAAGCCCATTTGGGGTCGCTGCTGAGTGTGCGGTTGCCCCACAGGCGGTAACCGTCGTCGCGGATGATCGTCGCGATATTGGCGTTGTTGAGCAGGTTGGCCCGGCAGGTTTCGTCGCCGTCCAGAAACTCGATGGGCCGGGTGGTGCCGGTGATCCCGGCGAACTCTTTGTTGGAAGGCGAGGCCCAGAAGCCATACTCCGCGTCGGTCCAGGCGAACAGGCCCGCCACCCAGGCAGAGCCCGGCGCATCTATAGTCTTGCTGGCCGCTGTGTCCCAGTACTGGACACCGGGGTCGACCATGAAAGAGCGCTTGCCGCCGAAGTTCTTGGCATACGCCATGACCGCTTCGTCTGTAGTGTTGGGGCCATCGAAGATCGGCAGCGCCCGCAGTTTGTCTGCCAGTGCCGCCATGGCGGTGCCGACCGCCAGAATCGAGCTGTGCTTGGGCGCGATCAGCAGTCGCGGCTGAGCGTTGAAGCGGCTCTTGCCGTCGAGCAGTGCCTGGAGCCCGGTACGTGTGCCATCAGCTTTGACACCGCCAATGATGGCGGAAGTTTGCAGGGCAGCATCGTCCAGTTTGGCAACGCCACAAGCAACGATCACCGCCTTGGCCCGCACGTACACCGCCTGACAGGCTTTGGTGATCGCCGAGTCAGGACCAAACGCTGCAATGGCTTCGCGCTCGGACGTGATCAGCACCAGGTCATTGGCCTTGGCGCTGTAAGCCGGGGCCTCGGTGAACGTATCGACCAGACCGATGATTGAGGACGTGGGCAGCGAAATGGTGCGTGCGCCTGTGTCGACGTTTGTCATGGTCACGCCGTGGAAGAAACTCATAAGACGATCTCCAGAAACGAAAAAACCCCGATCAGCGGGGTTGATGGTGGAATGCAAATAGCGGGTAAGAAAACGCCCCGTCAGTGCGGGGCGTTAGGTGCTTTGCTGATCGTCGTCGCTGACGTTCTGCGCAGGAGCTTCCGGCTTGGGCGGCTCGTAAACGAATGGAATGGCAGGCGGCACCGGCCATTCAAAGTCCAGCGGATAGCCGGGCTTCGTGTCGAGCTGCGCGAGTTCGACGCGGTATAACCGCTGCGCCTTAATCTCGGCGCTGATAGCAGGCAGCGCCGTTTGCTGTTCGGGCGTCGCGACGCCCAGATCAACGGCGTCTTGCAACGTTTCCAGCTCGACGACCAACTCGTTGATTCGCGCCGTAGCTGCAGCAGAAAGTCCGCCACGCTCGCACATGACCTGTACCTGCACCGTCTGGAGCGTCGGCTCTTGGACCTCACCAAACTCACCGGCCAGCGCACGTTTAAACAGCTCTACACCATGGGGCTCGGTATCGTGAGGAGAAGCCGCGAACGGCGTCTCTCCATAGATCTCGAACACTTCTTTGAACGCCACCATCAGAACGATGGACGAATGAGCCTGATCGGACCAGCGAGGATCGCGGGCGCTTAATACTGTTCTCATAGTTAACCTAATTGATTCGTTGAAAGAGCGTGCGCTCAGTACCGTTAAACGCGCCATGAGCACGCCAGGTCCCTATGCCAATGGTTCCCGAGTTACTACTTGCGCCGTCGCCTGCAGCTGTAGAGCTGTAAAGAAGGTTGTTGCCGGGAATCGATGTACCTTGGTTTATAGAATTTCCGTATGTATTGATTACTCGTGCGAATGCATACTGACCAATGCCAGTCAGTCCAAGTCCTGCAACTTTCGTCGCCAGGTTAATATCGCTTATTAGATCGCCGTAATCAGCGCCATCTACTGAGAAACGGACACTGCCAGCATTGTTGTAACCTAGCCTCAGTTTGAAATTACCCATATTTGCGCCGCCACCCTGCTCTACAGGGGAGAAGCCTAGACGGGTCTGCAGGTAAAATATTCCGCCGTCGGACGACCGCCGCATGTAGGGAAAAGCAACATCACCGCTGGCAAACCCTACGTGGGTGATTGAATCAGCAATTGCGCGAGACGAGTCGCGTGCATCGACCTCAGCCTTGGTATACGCATTGTTAATCCCGTAGGCAGCAAGCGTGGAGCCTACGTTCGCTTTACTACTGGGGTCAAAATTGCCCGAATACCAGAGATTGCCAAAGTCTGTTTCGTCAACTGTAATTTTAACGCCAACAGCGGAATGACCTATTTTTATCAGGTTGCTTTGCTGCCCGACTCCCGTGCCCGCTTGAACAGGAACATAACCCAGCCTTGTTTGCAGGTGGTAAACGCCGCCATCAGTGGATCGACGCATATAGGGATATTTGACATCATTGCCCGCAAACCCGACAACCGTAATGCTGTCCCCAGTCGCCTTGCCCGACAGTCTTAGATCGGTTTCCTCTTTGGTGTAGCGCTGCGCGTCCCGAGTATCAACCTCAGCTCTTGTATACGTATCAGCCTTCGAATAAACCTCCGTCTTCAAGGCACGCTCAGAGACACGCCGATCAACTTCTGCCGACGTATAAGCGTCATTAATACCGTAGCCTGAGAGGGTTTCAGCACGATCCGCTTTTTTGTCGGGGTTAAAGTTACTTGAATACCAGAGTTTTCCAAGATCTGTCTTATCAACAGTCGCTTTCAGGTCAGTCCCGCTCCATCCGATCTTCACCGCGTTGTCCAATTGGCCCGCACCGGTGCCTTGTTGCACAGCGGTAAACCCCAGCTTGGGTTGTAACGCCGCAACCCGCGTATCGATCTCGGTCTTGCTGTAGGCATCGGCAATGCCGTACCCGCCCAGTGTGGTCGGGTTGAAACCGGCCATCACCACGCCGCGTCGGTCTACCGTAACCCGGCTGTAAGTACCGGGCAAAACGCCAGTTGGACCTGCCACTTGCTCGAACACCAGCGCAGTCGTACCCAGGGTAATTGGCGCGTTTGTCGTCAACTGCCAGAGCGTGTCGAACAACGTGTCACCCTGCTCGACGCTGACCATCAGGTTGGGCGTCACCTCGGCACTTGCATCCGCGTCAACAACGCGCAACCAGGCATTACCAGCGACGACTGAGTACAAGCCATTGTCTTTGCCGCTGGCCTGATTTTTCACCAGTACCCGGTCACCTGCGACAAGCGCAATGCCATCGACCGTCTGAATGCCAGCAAGGACAATCGGGCCGGTGGTGGCAGCACGAACAGATTGTTTATTGTCGAGCTTGGAAAGCTCTTCCTGAATCCGCAGATCCACAAACGAACGCGTTGCCAGCACAACGGTTGGGTCAATGCGCAGCTCGACGTTGCTGGTATTGCTGACCAGCAGGTTGATGCGCACGATCTGCGTGCGACCAGAACCTTGAGCCAGCAATGGCTTGAAGGACGGCGCGCAGTTCGCAACCGCCACCAGATCCCCGTCCGTATCGTACAAGCCAATTTCACGAATCCAGAAACCACCGACCTCTGCGGGGATAACCTGCTCGGCGATGATGATCGCGTTGTTGGCTGGATCAACCTTGAGCTGATTGAGCGGGGCACGACGACGCTCATTGATCAGTTTTTTCTGTGAAGCATCGGGCACCGGATCGGTGCCATTGGCATCACCCACACCCATTTGAGCTATTTTCCAAGGCACGCCGAGGGCATCGGCATTGGCCTGCTTGGCCGCACCGACATTGGTCAGGGTGGCAAAGAATTGCGAAGTCTGATCGATCATGTGAAGACATCCAGAGTATCGATAGTGGTTTCACGCCCACCCAGCCCCATATGCCCCGTGACTTCTATGTCACGCGGTACAGGTGGGTAAACATCAATTTCGTCGCCTTCAGAGACCGAAGCGCCGAGGTAGAAACGGCCGGTCGTTTCAAGGCTGATGGCCAGTTCCAGCATGTGACGGCTGACAGGCTTGGCGTCATCGATCAGGGCCGTCAGTTCCTGATACATCTCCTCGGTGATGCCGGTGTCAAGCACACCCACCTTGAGGGCAAAAGTACCGGGGATTCCCTCAGGTACGGTCTGCCACCACTCCAGGACATCAATGAGATAGCCAAGCGGTTCAACCACTCGGCGTATCGCACCAATCGTCCCCTTGCGTTCATGGATGAAGAACGACGCGGCAATGGCTGCACGCTTTACCGGCTCAGACCATGCTTCATCCCAGCGGTCCACCGACCAGGCCCACGCCAGGTGATAGAGCAAGTGCGCGGGACAGGTCTGAGGGTTGTACAGCGAGCGCAAGGGAATCTTCGTGACTTCATCCGTGGCAACCTCAATGGCGCGCTCAAGCGGGGAACTGTTGAGGGGGAGCAAGCTGGTCATCTCAACTACCCCGCGTCACGGTGAATGCTTCACACCAGGCTGCCTGCGCCTTGGTCGGACGGATGTCCGTCCAGTCCTGAAGATCAACCCGACTGACGCCGCTGATGTGCAGCTGCGCGTCAATGCCGGATCGAGCCACCTCAAGGCCCAAGCGTCTCCTGGGATTGATCCAGGCTCCCAGCCGGCTCTTGCATTCAGCCAGAGTCGCCTCAGTTTCAGGTCCGCTCCCGACCATGTGGACGACAGCATTGATGCGGTAAGGCAGAATCTCAGCGCTCTGAACCGTCAGGCGATCCCCTAAGGGACGCACATCCTCGTCACTGAGGTTGAGCCGAACCGTCTCCAGCAGATCCGCACCGGCCGCACCGCTGCCTTCCAGCGCAAGCACTGTGACCATGACTACTGCCGGTGATGGGCTTTCCGCAGTGGCGTCGGCCACCAAACCTGAGGCGTTGCGTGCGTGAAGGATATAGCTGTTTCGTGGCCCCGCCGTGGTCAGTCCCTCGTAGGCAAGCTGGACACGTTCCCGAAGCGCATCGTCTTCTTCCATGACAGCTGCAGTGGGGGGCACTGCAACGGGATCTGCTGCCTGGATCTGCAGACGTTTGAGATTGACGTTGGCTGCCAACTGATCAAGATCGGCTTTTTGGGCATATGCCAGCATCAACGACTTAGCCGCATCGTTGACACGCGCCCGGTTCTGAAGCCGCCTGTAAGCCCCCAGTTCGAGCAACTTGGTGACCGGGTCGCTTTCCAGCAAGGCGCTCCAGTTGTCACCCATGTATTCGCGAAAGGCGGCTAGCTCGCCCTGATACTCTTCTTCAAAGTCCAGGTCCTCAAGGACTTGCGGCGCGGGCAGCGCCGACAGTTCAATCAAGCTCATGCCGTCACCTCCAACACCGCATTGTCACCCAGATACGTCCCCTGCACTTCCAAGGTGACTTGGCCGTTCAGGACCGCAATCACCCTGACGCGCTCAAGTCTTAGGCGAGGCTCCCAACGGCCAAGCGATCTGGCCACCTCGGCCTGCACCGCGCTTTTCCAGCCCTCGTTCACAGGCAGATCGACAAAGCGTCGGATCTTGCTGCCGTAGTCCGGGCGCATTCGGCGGCTGCCGACGGGAGTGCCCAGAATGTCTTCGATGGACTGCCGCAGGTGCGTCAGGCCGGAGACAGGCTGACCGGTACGGCGATCCATTCCGATCATGAATTACTCCAGCGGCTCAAGGTCCGGGTGTGCACGCAAATACTCCAGCGCGACGGTGTCATCGGCCTGCGCCGTGACGATCCCTTTGGCGACGGCGAGCGTGCGTTCATCCGGCAGAATCAGCGTGCGCGAGGTGAACAGCGTGTCTCGATACATCCGCATTGCTACGGCGGGCGCGAGAGGAGACACGGCGTCCGCTACTGATATCGCCGTGGGGGTGACCTGGCCTGTTGGGGCTGCCGGTTGGTCACCAGAAGTCTTATCGATTTTTACGGTCGCCATGGGTTATCTCCAGACATTAAAAAGCCCGCAGTGCGGGCCGGGTCAGTGCTTGTGGTTCGGGGTGTTGCCACCGGTGTCGATGATCTGGCCACCGCCGCGAATATCACCGGCGACGGCGAGCGTTCCGCTGATCGTGACGTTGCCATCCAGCGTGATCGTGGCTGCCTTGGCGGTGATCGTTCCGGAGGTCGCGCTGATAGCGTCGTCAGTCACAACGGCCGAGCTGGCTCCGACGGTGACATTCACCGTCCCCGTGGGCAGATCAATCGTGTAAGTGTTGGCTTGCCAGTCGTAGATCAGGGAACCGCCGTCGTCGAAGCGCCAGACTTCCACGTGGTCGCGGTTATCAGGCTGGGCACCCGCATTGCCATACAGCCCCGGAATGAACGTGCCCTGCGACACGTCACCGCTGGCACTGAACAAGGTGCCCTGCTCACCAAGGGTCGGTGCCCGCCAGTGTCGCGCCTTGCCCGCCGCTACGCTGTGCCAGCGCACCCAGGCGCTAACCCAGTCACCATCTGAAACGCGGCATACCGGAGGTGATGCGGTGAGGTCCAGCGCAACGACGCAGCAGTCCTTCACCACACCGGCCAGCATGCGGTCATGTTCAGCCAACGCGAAACTCATCACATATCCTCAGGCGATTGGTACTGGTTTTCGTTGTCACGTCCGGTGTCGGGACTGAACGCGAACACCAGCGTGCCGGGTGGCTCATTTGGCCACGGCCATTCCTCCTCGCCGAGGTAGATCCCTTGAGTCCACTCGACGACCCAGACCGCGTAGCCGTCCAGCTCGGG
>NZ_LJRO01000256.1 GCF_001401155.1 Pseudomonas tremae | reverse complement strand
ATGCCCAAGACCAAGAGTCGTGATGGTTTCTACGAGTTTGAAGACATCTCCGGCAAGAGAGTCCGGATCAAGGCCGACGAAGTGGCTACGGTCAGACCGGAGGAGTGAAATCCGACTGAACGCTAATGCTCGTTCCCTGTGCGGTTGGGGGCGAGCAGTACACACAGATTTCATTTCCGACGGATTGACAAACCCTGCGGTTTTTTTCATAGTTCACCCCTCGCAAACGTTTGCGTGTTGATGCATTGCATCGACCCTGCGTCGTTCGCCCGAACAATAATCACAAGATCGGAGATGAACTCATGAAGCTGCC
>NZ_LJRO01000427.1 GCF_001401155.1 Pseudomonas tremae | reverse complement strand
GCCATTAACCCCCACCACCAGATTGAACCCCGGCTGGAAATCAAAATGAGCATCTTCGTAACAACGAAAATTCTGCAGATGGAGGTGGTCGAGGCGCATGTCGGTTTCCTTTACCAGAACTGGCGGATGCGCCAGTGTACCTTGGCTCACTCTATCCGCCATCGCCCTATCTGTGACTAAACCTTCGCCCCCAGCGGCTGCAACCTCGCCAGCCGCAACGCTACCCCGAGGGCAATCAACAGCAACACCCCGATAAATAGCCCGATGCCGTTCCAGCCCGCGTAATGCCAGAACACTCCGCCACCGGTTCCGGCTACGCTTGAGCCCGCGTAATAGCAGAACAGGTAAAGCGAAGCAGCCTGACCTCTGGCCGTTGTCGCTCTGCGTCCCACCCAACTGCTGGCTACCGAATGCGCACCGAAAAAGCCGAAGGTGAATATC
>NZ_LJRO01000327.1 GCF_001401155.1 Pseudomonas tremae | reverse complement strand
CGGCAAGCAGTGGCAACAGGGTCAGTTCGGCGTCCTGACCTGCGGCGCTGAAGCCCAGGCTCTGACCGGCACCCAGCTCACGCGTGGCCTGAGCCAGCAGGGCATCGACCTTGCGCAGACGCAGCGCGCTCATGCTGCAAGATCTTCATGCAGGTCCAGCTCAACGTCATGGCCGAGTGCCCGCGACAGTGAGTCACGGCATGCGCCGGTATGACCCTGCAAACGTTTCAGAACGTCGCGACGGGCGAAGCCCAGCTGGATGCTCCAACGGTGTTCGGTTTTTTCGGCATTGACGCGTACTGTCCCCAGGCTGGGCATCAGCAGGGTAAACGCCAGCGGGCCGGCGGGCTGTTCGGGCA
>NZ_LJRO01000457.1 GCF_001401155.1 Pseudomonas tremae | reverse complement strand
GCACTGATCATCGAAGGTGCCGATTCGCCCTACGCGAACATTCTGGTTGCCCGCCCGGACAACAAGGATTCAGACGCGATGAAAAAGCTGGTAGCGGCCCTGCAGAGTCCTGAAGTGAAAACCTTCCTGGCCGAGAAATACAAAGGCGCTGTGGTTCCGGCGTTCTGATCCGATTGTACCTTGCGGTTCTCGCGCCAGTGCTCTGCGTCCCTTGTGACGCAGAGCGTCGGGAACACCTTATCGCTCCCACGCTCTGC
>NZ_LJRO01000426.1 GCF_001401155.1 Pseudomonas tremae | reverse complement strand
CCACTGACCAGCATCGCCAGTCCCATCAGCAGGAAGAACCAGCTGCCGCCCAATGTCACCAGATAGCCGCCGCCACCTGCCAGACCGAGCCCGATCAGGGCGATCAGTACTCCCAGCCCGAGCAGCAGCAACCTGCCGCCAGTTCCTGTGTCTTGCTTGTTTGTCATTTTTCAAACCTGTCGGATTTTTACAGCCGAACAGAATGTACCAAACGGTTCATAATGACAAATTGTCGCAGGCTGCCAAGCTTCTGGAACAGGCTTTTGCGGGCGATCAGCGCACAATTTTTGCGTTTATGCGCACGCCTAGGGCGCCATGCCGTCCCGACCGATCAATACATGGCCCGGCAGTCCTGGCGGCAGCCCCATCAACCACGCATCCAGCGTATGGCCGATGTGCGTCAATACCGCCTTGCCCGGTCGCAACTGGTCGATGGTTTGCAGCGCCAGGGTCAGGTCATTGTGCTGTCTCTTATACACATCTGA
>NZ_LJRO01000086.1 GCF_001401155.1 Pseudomonas tremae | reverse complement strand
GTGATCGGCAAGATGAAAGGTCACATTCTCGACTTGCCGCTCCCCGGCAGCGCGGCGGCCAAATCGGTGGTCGGCCATATCACACCGGAAGACCTGCTCAAGACTGCGCGTCAGCGTTCTCCGCACTGATCGGTACAAAGGGGGTTGGCGCCCTGCCAGCCCCCTTTCGTCTTCTGACAAAGCTCTCTTAAAGAACGCGCTCCATATGGGTCGTGTT
>NZ_LJRO01000062.1 GCF_001401155.1 Pseudomonas tremae | reverse complement strand
CTACAGGATCGACTTGCCAGCTAGCAGCCTCTCCGAGGAACGCAAGGCCAGCATGGAGGCGAGAATACGTCTTGGTCTGGACCAACTGGCCTGCAAGGAACCGCAGTTGCTGGCTATGATGCGCAGGTTCAAGTTTCACCAGGAGCATAGCTACCTGGCCAGGGACAGCACGCTCTTTTCCATTGAACTTCACCCTGAACAGTTGAGCTGCCCAGGGTGAAGCCGATAATGGGAGCCGTCGCTCGTTCTTCGCCTCACGCCATTCCCTGAACCGCAAGCGTTCAGCAACTCCGTCTTGCATGACTGAAACGGCATCCGCTTATGCGGCAGCAGTTGATCAACTTCACTCGGCTGCGGCGTCGGTAGGTATGTGAGGACATCCTTCAGATAAGTGTACGGA
>NZ_LJRO01000420.1 GCF_001401155.1 Pseudomonas tremae | reverse complement strand
CTTGGCGCGCAGCTTGGGCAACTCGCCCTGCAGCAGCGGCGGACAGTCGGCAGCCATTGCAGCGCCACTCATGGCCAGCAGCAGAAGAGGTATCGAAACAAAGCGAATGTTCATCATGGCGGCCCTGGATAATGTTGTCGTTTGTCGACACGCTACCCCATGCCAGGCTGTCTGCCTAGCAAGCGCCCATTCCCAGTTGCAACGCAGCCAGCCCAACGTGCTGCCAGGCCCACCAGAGCAGCCCCAACACCACCGCGCCTGCGAGCACCGCCGCCAGTAGGGGCCAGCGACGGCTCATGCCAGGCTACCC
>NZ_LJRO01000224.1 GCF_001401155.1 Pseudomonas tremae | reverse complement strand
TGCTAGCGCAGCGGTATTGGCCAATGACGATGATGATTCACTCCAGATGCCACGCGCCGAGCAGCGCTGGATTTTCTGAGAACGCTTGAACCAGCCATTTATAGAGAGAGTAGCCATGTCAAAATCCGCGTTGTCATTTCTGGTCCTGGCGATTATGGCTGTGATCGTTGACCTGTTGCTTCCTGTCCAAGCGCACACCCTGAGCATCGCTGCCAACATCGCTGCAGGCGTGTTCGCCAGTCTTTTCGTAGTAGCGCTTTTTCTCGGCCGTCGTATCAAATTCGACCTGGTGCTTCGCTAATCTAAAAGGCATAGCACCAAAAGCTCACAACCCTCTCGCTCGACC
>NZ_LJRO01000394.1 GCF_001401155.1 Pseudomonas tremae | reverse complement strand
GGCCAAGACCAAGTCGGTTCCTGTGACGGGCCTGGAAATGGTTGCAGAGGACGGTGCCGGGTTCGCCGGTTTCGCTATCTGCGGCATGGGCATGGAACCCCACGGCCCGGACTTCATGGCCAGGGGCGACCTGTCGTCGCTGACCCCGGTGCCCTGGTAGCCGGGGTATGGGCGGGTGGTGTGCATCGGTCATGTGGATGGCAAGCCGTGGCCCTATGACAGCCGTTATGTGTTGCAGCAGCAGGTCGAACGCCTCAGCCAGCGTGGCTGGACCCTCAATACCGGGCTGGAGCCCGAGTTCAGCCTGTTCAAGCGCGATGCTGCGGATTCCACGGCAATCCGGCCGCCCATTCCATGAACATCCGGCCACTGATTCCACGATGATCCGGCCACCTACTCCACGGC
>NZ_LJRO01000047.1 GCF_001401155.1 Pseudomonas tremae | reverse complement strand
CGTCTACACGGTGCAACAAGCGGCAAGGCGGTCATGGAGGATCGGACAGAAGCAGGACGTCAGGGTGATCTTTTTCGGATACATCGGCAGTTCTCAAATCACCTGCCTGCAGCTGATGGCCAAGAAAATCGCCGTATCGCAGAGCACCTCAGGGGATGTTCCAGAGTCCGGATTGGACTCGTTGAACCAGGACGGTGATTCTGTAGAAATGGCACTCGCCAGACAACTCATCAACTTTTGACCATGGCCACCTTCGGGTGGCCTTTTTGATGGGTATGGACGAAGCAACTGAAGGTTGTCGAATTAAATGCAAAAAAATCGGAAAAGATGCGACTGGTTGATCTTGCCACTTTAGCCAACTCCATGGCTAGCCCCCTGCCGGTCGTCGCCTCCCTGTAATTCAGGGGCTTAACCAGCTCTTGCCAATAGGACGAATATCGCGCAACCTGCTACCATCTAGCCCACTCAATGTGCGACCTACAAGCCCCTAAAATCAGACCATTCAAATGAAAGCGGACGAGTTCACCAAAGTAAAATCAGATTTAGTCCAGGTGGCCAGGCTGGCCCTCAACGAAAAAAACGAAGATGTACGACTCTTTGTTGCACGTCTTGTCAGACAGTATCGCGGAATGGAGCCAGAGCTGGCTGAGCAGTTGGAAACCTTCCTTCGGACCATCGCACCCAGCGGTAATGGACACTTCATGCGCCGAGACGTCCCGTCGAAAATCGAAGGGAGCGTGTTGCCGGTAGACGGTGAGTCGAAGCTATCGCTCCTCAAGGTCTTCAATGATGGACCCGAGTTTCCGGCACCCATGCTGGACAAAGTTGTGCAGGCCAGCCTCGCGCAGCTGATTAAGGAGAGAAAGCAAACCAGTAAACTGCTTTCTCTTGGCCTGCAGCCCACCAGATCATCGGCGTTTGTGGGCGCTCCAGGCGTAGGGAAAACCATCACGGCGCGCTGGATAGCAGCCCAACTTGGCGTGCCGCTATTCGTGCTTGATCTGACTGCGGTGATGAGCAGCCTCCTTGGCAAAAGCGGTGCGAACATTAGAGCCGCCCTTGATTACGCCAAGCAAACGCCATCGGTGTTGTTTCTCGATGAAATTGATGCGATTGCGAAGCGGCGCAGCGACGACAGCGACATCGGCGAATTAAAGCGCCTGGTCACCGTTATCCTTCAAGAAGTTGATGACTGGCCTTCATCG
>NZ_LJRO01000295.1 GCF_001401155.1 Pseudomonas tremae | reverse complement strand
GCCAAAATCCTTCGACCAGGACCCGGCCAACCAGGCTCTGACCGAAGCCTTCAAGGCCAAGAAAGAAGACCCGAGCGGCCCGTTCGTCTACCCGTCCTACTCCGCCGTTCAGGTCATTGCTGATGGCATCGCCGCCGCCAAGTCCGAAGACTCCGCCAAGGTGGCTGCTGCCATCCATGCTGGCACCTTCAAGACCCCGATGGGCGAGCTGAGCTACGACGACAAAGGCGATCTGAAGAACTTCCAGTTCGTNNNNTACGAGTGGCACTTCGGCAAACCGAAGACCGAAGCCGCCAAATAAGCTGCTTGCGT
>NZ_LJRO01000376.1 GCF_001401155.1 Pseudomonas tremae | reverse complement strand
TGCAGTAGAGGAGTGTAGCGTCTGGCAGTTCAACCGGTTTGAGCCTTTAAAAGAACGAGCGCACCGCTTTGAGCGTAAACGTCCCTTCACAGCGCGCGTTGTGGCCGCTGTAGACACTGCAATCGCCGCCGCTCAGGCTTGAGCCGCTGTAGATGAGGTTCATGTCAATGCCCAGCCAGGGGCGTGACAGGTTCAGCGACCAGTCGTTGAAACCGTTGATCAACCCGCCGTCGGCGGAAGACTGCGGGGTATCGAACTGATGATTGGCGTATTGCATGCGCACGCCCACCCCCAGTTGCTCGATAGCCCCCAGGT
>NZ_LJRO01000085.1 GCF_001401155.1 Pseudomonas tremae | reverse complement strand
GAAATGCTTCCAGCTCGGGCCGGGCCAACGGGGTAAAAACGGACATGTCAGAACTGCCAGCAATTAAAGTGAATGTAGGTGGCTACCATTCGAATATTTTCCACTCCGGGATCAGCATGTCCGGTTGGTCCGAACGGATAAAATTGGGACTTGTACCATCGGATCGCACCAGAAAATAGGGCTTGCCGTGTTTGGGGGTAATCTTCACAGCATACAGAAAGCCGTTCTGGCGGTATTCCTGAATGGTTTTGTCCCCATCGGTGCGGATAGTAACGTCCGGTGCAGCCGAAGGTGGGTCCTCTGCTGAAACTGCGAGCAAAGGACAAAATGCCAACAGGCCGGTCAATAT
>NZ_LJRO01000216.1 GCF_001401155.1 Pseudomonas tremae | reverse complement strand
TCATGGCGCGTCCTCAAGCAGTTCAAGGTCGATTGGCGGCACCGGGTACAACAACTCGCGAACCGGCTCGCTCAACAGTTCCTGAACGTGAATCCATTGCAGCAGCCCCTGCTCATCCTCCCGAACCGGCCCCAGGTAAGGTGACAGGCGATTGTCCAGCCCGTACGCCTTGAACTGTGACACCGGGCAACGCAGCGTTTCGGTGGCCTGCTCCAGAATCAGCCCGAGTAATTGCGCCGGGTGCGCGTCGTCGTGCCGATAATGCACCAGAACCATGCGGGTGCTGGTGCGCAAGCGCGCTGGCTGACCGGAGTTCAGTGC
>NZ_LJRO01000043.1 GCF_001401155.1 Pseudomonas tremae | reverse complement strand
ATGCACAACCATGCTGCGTTGTCCGGTTTGCAATCGATCATCACGGTGGTCAGCAAGGCAATGGCGCGGATCGTGCGCAAGTCTGGATGGGAGCACCATGTGCTGTCGACCGGTGAAGCATCGCCAGGCGAGACAGTGCTGTTGCTCGAGATGCCGGTGACGGCCGACAACCATCAGCGGCTGCTCGAGAATATTGCCTTCAGACAGCCTGTCACGGATGACCTGCTGCGTTGGCCGATAGCGCTTGGCGTATCAGGCTCCGCACCGCAAGCCTGCATGCATAGCGCTGCCTGAATCAGACCATGCCCATGTTGATGGCTTTGTAGACCGCCTGCTTGGCAGTGCGCACTTCGAGCTTGCTGGAGACATTGGACATGTGAAACTTCACAGTGCGTTCC
>NZ_LJRO01000505.1 GCF_001401155.1 Pseudomonas tremae | reverse complement strand
GGACTACGACATGATCGTCACTGGCTATCCGCAGTCCAGCTCACCCGGTAACGAGCAGCGCGTGTATTTCGACTCATCCAGCGCCGACAACCCGGGCAGCCGCAACTTCATGGGCCTCAAGGACCCGGCGGTAGACACGCTGGTCAACGGGCTGATCAACGCCGACTCCCGGGAAAGCCTGATCACCCATACCAAAGCGCTGGACCGCGTATTACTGTGGGGTTTTTACGTTGTACCCAACTGGCACATCAAAACCTGGCGGGTGGCTTACTGGAATCACATCGACCCTCCCAAGGCCAAGGCGCTTTCCGATATCGGCCTGATGACCTGGTGGGCGAAGCCGAATGTCAAACCCGCCACCGCGACCCCGTCAGCCACTGATCAGGCCAAGCCTGCGAACGCGGAGCAATAACATGCTGGCTTATATTCTGCG
>NZ_LJRO01000131.1 GCF_001401155.1 Pseudomonas tremae | reverse complement strand
TTAGATGTGTATAAGAGACAGGGAATCCGGGTGCAGAACAGGTGTTAGGCTGGTCCGCTGCACAAATGGTCGGGCAGGATGCGGAGCGTTTCTTCACGCCGGAGGACCGCGCCTGCGGCCGGATCGAACATGAAATGCAACTCGCTCTGAGCGTCGGCCGAGCGTCGGCCGAGCGTCGGA
This sequence comes from Pseudomonas tremae, assembly GCF_001401155.1. GTDB lineage: Bacteria > Pseudomonadota > Gammaproteobacteria > Pseudomonadales > Pseudomonadaceae > Aquipseudomonas > Aquipseudomonas tremae. Next base: position 210 of record NZ_LJRO01000131.1, on the reverse strand, counting down.
CGAACGCTGGCACCTGCGCAAGGATGGTCAGCTGTTCTGGGCGTCTGGCGAAATGATGCCGCTGTATGACGAGGAAAATACTCACCTTGGCTTCGTCAAGATCCTGCGCGACCGCACCCGGGAGCATCTGGTGGCACGCGCAACCGAAGAAGCCCAGGAACGTTACCGGTTGGCCGCCAAGGCTACCAATGACGCAATATGGGATTGGGA
>NZ_LJRO01000358.1 GCF_001401155.1 Pseudomonas tremae | reverse complement strand
GAGCGTCACTCAAGGCATCACCACACTGGAGCATGAGGAACGATAGGTGTCTGGCAGAAACTCCGCGTCCGGCCCTGAATCGCTCAGTCGCTGTACAGCGCCTGAGTGCGACGCAGGCGCATGCGGCTGCCGTTGAGGTGCAGGTACATCGCCGAGCGCGCTGCGTCGACGTTGCCTTCGGCGATGGCGTTGTAGATTTGCCGATGTTCGGTGTTGATTCCGGCCAGGTAGGCGTTGCGATCGCTCTGCCCTGTGTAGGCCGAGTTCATCCGCGTGCGGGGAATCAGCTTGGTGCCCAGATGTTTCATGATATCGATC
>NZ_LJRO01000483.1 GCF_001401155.1 Pseudomonas tremae | reverse complement strand
GTTTCTGCTGGGCAGCGCAGGTTTGCTGGTCAGTTCCTGGACGTTCTATCACGTCCTCGGCAGCCATCCGGAAGTGCTGTTCCCGCTGTATGCCGTGACGGGCCTGTTCGTTGGCACTATCGGCGCGGTTCCTTATGTCATGGTCAAGGCTTTCCCGCCCGTGGTGCGTTTCTCCGGGCTGTCGTTCTCCTACAACCTGGCATACGCCATTTTCGGGGGGCTGACGCCGATGGTGGTGACGTTCATGCTCAAGAGCAGCCCGATGGGCCCGGCCTAGTATGTCGCGATTCTCTGCGGCCTGGGTATGGCAATCGGCGTGTTTTTGCTCACCAGAAAGCGTTGATCAGCACCCACTGGTAAAACGCTCAAGGTATCCGCTACAGCGAAAGGCTATCTCCCTGCGAGGGGCGATGGCCTTTTCATCTTATTGTCATAATCAATTCATAGAGTAGTCACAAGAC
>NZ_LJRO01000059.1 GCF_001401155.1 Pseudomonas tremae | reverse complement strand
CCCTGGGCGTGGTGCGCGAGTGGTGGATGCATAACCCGTCCAGCTACTGGTTTCTGGCCGAACGTCATACCGGCAGCGACGAGATCATTCGCACCTTCGACCCGCGGGAAATATTTACCGCACGTATCGACTTCGCTTCCCTCCCATCCAAGGAGATCGCAGGATGACCACCCCAGCCCGCTTGCCCGAGCCCATGGGCCAGCTGATCGATCGCAACCAGCCGCTCACCTTCAGCTTCGATGGCAAAACGTATCAGGGCCTGCAAGGCGACAGCATTGCCAGCGCACTGCTGGCCAATGGTCGCTTTCTGCTCTCGCGCTCGTTCAAATACCATCGCCCGCGCGGACCGCTGAGCATGGCCGAAC
>NZ_LJRO01000326.1 GCF_001401155.1 Pseudomonas tremae | reverse complement strand
AAAGCGCTATTGGGGTAGAGGACTGAATCTTGTGACCGCCACTATGGTGCTCTGGAACTCAGGGTTTGGGAGTAACAAAACAGAATGTGCTAGCCCAGCTCCTGAAGACCACTGTTTGATGGACGCTAAATCATCGGTTTTTCAGTCGCATTTAATCCTGGTCGGTTGCGCTCGATTGCAGGTCGAAGTGGCTGGATGCAGGTTCGTTTGCAGTCAATGCTGGTTCGCGGTGCCGGATAGACGCAATCAATCCCGGTCGAAAAACGCGATGATTGCAGG
>NZ_LJRO01000278.1 GCF_001401155.1 Pseudomonas tremae | reverse complement strand
ACAGAGGGCGTCAACCGTTAATTTCAAAAACCCTCGAATTAACCCATCAGCCCTCGCAACCATATAGAGAAGGCCATGAAAACGTACCCTTCTATTCTATATAGCTACAGCACACCACCGGCTCGCAGCGATGCAACCTCTTCGCTGCTCATCCCCAGAAGCGCCTGCAATACCTGGTCGGTGTGCTCTCCCAGCAAAGGAGGCGCTCTACGGTATTCGACAGGCGTTTCGGAGAGGCGAATCGGGCTGGCAACCTGCGCGACCCGGCCGCCCAGCGCATGAGGCAGCTCGATTGCCAGCCCACGAGCCACGACCTGCGGGTCAGCAAACACCTGAGCCAGGTCATTGACCGGCCCGCACGGCACGCCGGCACGCTCCAGCTCTGCCACCCACCACCCCGTCGGCTTGAAGACTGTAGCCTGCCGAATCAATGGAATCAGTTCGGCGCGATGAGCTACGCGCAGCTTGTTGGTCACGAAGCGCGGATCATCGGCCCACTGAGGCTGACCGGCCACGCCGGCAAACTTTCTGAACTGACTGTCGTTGCCGACTGTAAGGATCAGATCGCCATCGGCAGTCGGAAAACTCTGATAAGGCACGATATTGGGATGCGCATTGCCCAGACGCCCCGGTGCTACACCCGTAGTCAGGTAGTTCATGGCCTGATTTGCCAAACACGCTACCTGTACGTCCAGCAGCGCCATATCTATGTATTGGCCATTACCACCCTGATCGCGATGGGCCAAGGCCGCAAGAATGGCAGTCGTCGAATACAGGCCAGTGAGAATATCGGTGAGCGCAACCCCGACCTTGACTGGCCCAGCCCCCTCCTCGCCCTCTGCAATACCGGTAAGGCTCATCAGGCCACCAAGCGCCTGGATCATGAAGTCATAGCCCGGGCGCGAAGCATAAGGCCCACTTTGACCAAACCCCGTAATCGAGCAATAGATCAGTCGCGGATTGGCAGCGCTAAGGGTTTCATAGTCCAGCCCATAGGCCGCCAAGCCACCGACTTTGAAGTTTTCGATCACGATGTCGGATTTCGCCGCCAATTCGCGCACCAGGCGCTGCCCTTCAGGACGCGTGAAATCGATAGTGACCGATTGCTTGTTGCGATTGGCAGACAGGTAATAAGCCGTCTCAGTCGTGTTCTGCCCGGCGGCGTTCTGCAGAAACGGCGGCCCCCAGGCACGCGTATCGTCCCCGCAACCCGGCCGTTCGACCTTGATGACATCAGCCCCGAGGTCGGCAAGGATCTGCCCGGCCCAAGGCCCGGCCAGAACACGTGACAGGTCAAGCACCCTTATATGTGAAAGCGCACCCATGATCGGCCCTCCTTAATAGAAGGCCTGAATACCGGTCTGCGCACGCCCCAGAATCAACGCATGCACGTCATGCGTCCCTTCATAAGTATTCACCACCTCAAGGTTGACCAGATGCCTTGCAATACCAAACTCGTCCGAGATGCCGTTACCGCCCAGCATGTCACGAGCCAAACGCGCGATATCCAGCGATTTGCCGCAGGAGTTGCGCTTCATGATCGAGGTAATTTCCACAGCAGCCGAGCCTTCATCTTTCATCCGGCCCAGGCGCAAACAGCCTTGCAGCGCCAGTGTGATTTCGGTCTGCATGTCCGCGAGCTTTTTCTGAATCAGCTGATTAGCTGCCAGCGGCCGTCCGAATTGTTGGCGGTCAAGCGTGTACTGCCGAGCAGTGTGCCAGCAGAACTCCGCCGCCCCCAACGCCCCCCAGGAAATGCCATAACGCGCTGAGTTGAGGCAGGTAAAAGGCCCTTTGAGCCCGCGCACGTCCGGGAAGATGTTCTCTTCGGGCACAAATACGTTATCCATGACGATCTCGCCAGTGATCGACGCACGCAAACCGACCTTGCCATGAATGGCAGGAGCGCTCAGCCCGGCCCAGCCTTTCTCGAGAACGAAACCGCGAATGTCGCCTGCATCGTCTTTGGCCCACACCACAAACACATCCGCTATCGGGCTGTTAGTGATCCACATCTTGCTGCCGCTCAAGCGATAGCCGCCCTCGACGCTACGCGCTCGAGTGATCATCGCGCCTGGGTCGGAGCCGTGATCCGGCTCGGTCAGACCGAAACACCCAATCCACTCGCCCGATGCCAGTTTGGGCAGGTACTTCTCTTTCTGGGCTTGAGTACCAAACTCATTGATCGGCACCATCACCAGCGAGGACTGAACGCTCATCATCGATCGATAGCCCGAATCGACACGCTCTACCTCACGAGCGATCAGCCCGTAACAGACATAATTCAAACCGCTGCCGCCGAATTCTTCAGGGATCGTCGCGCCTAACAGGCCCACTTCGCCCATTTCGCGAAAAATCGCCGGGTCGGTCTTCTCGTGACGAAACGCTTCCAGCACGCGCGGGGCCAGCTTGCTCTGGGCGAATTGCTCTGCAGTGTCGCGAACCATGCGCTCTTCTTCGGTGAGCTGCTGATCCAGAAGCAATGGATCGATCCAGTTGAAGCTTGCCTTGCCGCTCATGCCCGTTCCTCGTATCCAGTCGAAAAGTCTTGCAACGATCCTAGACCCGGCTCAGTCCCGCGACAAACGAGGTTTTATCAAGGTGTTGTGCTAATTTCTCACTCCGAAGCCGTTATTAAAGCGCTTTGCTGAAAATACCAGTGAGAAGAAAGTACATGAGACGCAAGATACCCAGCACTACCGCACTGGTGAGTTTCGAGGCAGCAGCGCGGCACGAGAGCTTCACCAAGGCGGCGCACGAGCTGTCCCTGACCCAAGGCGCTGTGTGTCGGCAGATCGGCGGGCTGGAAGCGTATCTTGGCATCGAGCTGTTTCGACGCTCTCGACGCGGCGTAAAGCTGACAGAAGCAGGGCTTTCATACAGCAGACGCGTTGCCCAGCAGTTGGACGCCGTCGAGCGAGACACGCTATCGGTCATGGGTCAGCAGGGCACCAATGCAATCGAACTGGCGGTAGTTCCCACCTTCGGTACTCAATGGTTGTTGCCGCGCCTTAAAGATTTCCAGCACAAGCACCCTGACGTTACGGTTCACCTGACCAACCGTACGCGCCCTTTCCTTTTCGCTGACACTGACTTCGATGCTGCGATCTACTTTGGCGATGCCGACTGGTCAGGCACCGAGTCGCACCGATTGATGGGCGAAAACTCCATGCCCGTGTGCAGCCCGTCATTTCTGAACGGGCGGGACAGCCTGGCGGCAACTGAACTGGCCGAGCTCCCGCTGCTTCAGCAAACGACCCGACCCTACGCATGGCGCCAGTGGTTCAACGCGCAAAACCAGGATGTGGCACGCGACATGACAGGGCCTCGTTACGAGCTGTTCTCGATGCTCGCGCAGGCGGCGATGCACGACATGGGCGTAGCGCTGATCCCGCCCTTTCTGATCCAGCGCGAATTGCACGAACAGCGCCTGGTAATCGCCAATCCTCGGTCACTGCCGGACACCAAGGCTTATCACCTCATGATTCCAGAACGCAAAGTCGAGTCAGCGTCCCTCTCCGCGTTTCGAGACTGGCTGGTCGAGCAGGCCCGCAACTATCAGCTGCCCAAGGACAACATCAAGCCGCTCAACAGGACATAGCGCTGCCGGCAACTGCGAGGTCAGGCCGCTCCACGCGCAGCCTTTTGCATTTCAGGTAACAGTGTTTTGTGCTGGAAGCCTTTAATTAGAGGCCTCCAATGCGACCTTGGTAGCAGGACGAATCCCGCCCGACGCTCTAGACTTGTCGCTTTGCTGCCACCCAGAGACAGACCCCATGTACCCTGACCGTATCCGCCTGCCCTCCCTGATGAGCAAGGTCATGAGCGCAGCCGACGCTGCCGCGCTGATTGAAGATGGCATGACCGTCGGCATGAGCGGCTTCACCCGCGCAGGCGAAGCCAAAGCAGTGCCTCACGCACTGGCCGAGCGCGCCAAAGTGACACCGCTGAAAATCAGCCTGATGACCGGCGCCAGTCTGGGCAACGACCTGGACAAGCAACTGACTGAGTCCGGTGTACTTTCCCGACGCATGCCCTTTCAGGTCGACAGCACCCTGCGCAAAGCCATCAACAACGGCACTGTGATGTTCATTGACCAGCATTTGTCGGACACCGTTGAAATGCTGCGCAACCGGCAGATCAAGGCTGTGGACCTGGCGGTCATCGAGTGCGTCGCGATCACCGAAGAAGGGCATCTAGTGCTCAGCACCTCCGTGGGCAACTCGGCCAGCTTCGCCATCCTCGCCAAACAGGTCATCGTGGAAATCAATCTTTCCCAGCCTCTTGAGCTGGAAGGCCTGCACGACATCTACATCCCCAGCTACCGCCCCACTCGCCTGCCCATCCCGGTGCTTGAGGCAGACTCGCGTATCGGCAGTCATGCGGTGAAGATCGACCCGGCGAAGATTGTCGGCATCGTCATCAGCAACCAGCCCGACTCACCCTCCACCGTCACGCCACCGGACGCTGACACTCAGGCGATCGCCAATCACCTGGTCGAGTTCTTCAAGAAAGAAGTGCGCGAGGACCGGCTGACCGACAAGCTGATGCCACTGCAGGCCGGCATCGGCAATATCGCCAACGCTGTTATGCACGGCCTGCTGGCATCGCCTTTCAACGACCTGACCATGTACTCGGAAGTGCTGCAGGATTCAACGTTCGACCTGTTCGACGCCGGCAAACTGACCTTCGCTTCAGGAAGCTCCATGACTCTGTCGGCCGCCAAACATGCTGAAGTCTTTGCCGACTTAAACCGTTACAAATCGAGACTGGTGCTGCGACCTCAGGAAATTTCCAATCACCCGGAGGTCATTCGTCGCCTGGGGATCATCGGAATTAACACCGCGCTGGAATTTGACCTGTACGGCAACGTCAATTCCACTCACATTTGCGGAACGCGAATGATGAACGGGATCGGCGGTTCCGGTGACTTCTCTCGCAATGCGCATCTGGCGATCTTCGTCACCAAATCGATTGCCAAGGGCGGCGCGATTTCCAGCGTGGTGCCGATGGTCAGTCACGTTGATCATACCGAGCACGATGTCGACATTCTGGTCACCGAACAAGGCCTGGCAGATCTGCGCGGCCTGGCACCACGCGAACGCGCCAGAGTGATCATTGACAACTGCGTGCATCCGGACTTCAGGGAGGCCCTCGACGCTTATTTCAGCGCAGCGTGCGCACTCGGTGGGCACACGCCACACATTCTGCGCGAAGCACTGAGTTGGCACATCAACCTTGAGGAAACAGGACGAATGCTGCCGGTATAGGCAGGACAGTTTGAAGTGAATACACGCTTTTCTGTACCACCCGCTAACTGACCTGCTGCGCTTTCACTAAAACTGTACTTCTGTACCGGTCATAAAACTGCCAGAAAAGGCGATATTCACCACAATGGCCCACAAAACGCACCATAAGCGTGCCGACCGGTACAGTTGCCCCATTTATGAACAAAACAGTGCTCTTTAACAGTTAACTGAACCAGCACAATACAAGTGAACTGTGCCTATGGAATCTGGACGCGTGCGAGGAAAATGGGCACCAGTCAAGCAACTCACTTATGCCGCCACAAGCGGAAGGAAGTCACACCATGGAACGTACACTCAGTTCCGATCTGTTCAGCGAAAGCACCGTCAACTCCGCAAAAGCTTCTTTGCCTCTGCGCGTATTCGCCAATCTGATGCTCTGGCAGCGTCGCCTGTCCAGCCGCCATCAACTGGCTCGTCTGGATTCACGCTTGCTGGCTGACGCCGGTATCAGCGAATCGCAGCGTTACGAAGAGCTGAGCAAGCCGTTCTGGCGCTAACTTAGCGCTCGCTGGTCCCAGGCCTTCAAAGGTCTCCCACCAGCACCCCGAATTGCTTCACACAAAACCCGTCTCGGGAAATCGAGGCGGGTTTTGTCGTTTATGGAAGAGATCAAGCCAATACACCAATACCGGTACAGTTTAAAAAAGCCTCTAAAACAGCAGTACAGACGCCTATTCTCGACGATCAGTCGATAGAGCGTCACTGACAGTTATGACAAGTGCTATATCGGTGGGATAGTCTAGCGCTCTATATCAGCCCTTTGGCTTCGCAAGCAGCCTGTGCCCTTTTGTCCACAATGGAATTCGATCATGTCTCTGCTACGTAACCTTGGCGCTGCCCTTCTGTTGACCGCTGCGGCAGGCGCCCACGCCTCCAGCTTCATCGTGACCACCGATGCATTGGTCGATGCATTCAACGCATCGACCCGCGCCACGTCCAATTTGTCCTCCTCATTGAAAGACGACAAAATTGTTCAGGCCGCGCGTGGGGATGCAGCCAGCTTCGTGGCCAGCTCCGGCGAAATTCGTGGGGCGCAACTGGAAAGCGCACTGCAGCACATTCGCCAGCAGCTTCCTGAACTGCAAGCCACCGACGACCAGTTGGCACAGGCCATCCTGACCATCTGAGAAACTTCTCGAAGCTATCGGTGATCCGGCCGGGGTAGCTCTGGCCGGAGCATTGCGCTAGCCTTGACGCTTGTTTTTTCGCTCCGTGAAAGCCATGCGCTTACTGCATCTTCTGCCTATTGCAGCGCTTGCCAGCCTGATGTTTGTCAGTCAGGTTCAGGCGTTCGATACAACCACTCAAGGGCTGGTAAAGACTGGCTATGCCACCAGTCAGATCACGTCGGCGCCGTTTGATAACAAACTGATCATGGCTGCCCGGGATGACGCTGCCGTGTTTGTTGCAAGCGACGGACACATGCGCGGCGCGAGGCTCGAGGCGGCCTTGCACACCCTGCGCCAAGCGGACGCAAAACTTCACGCCAGCGACCTTGAACTGGCGCAGGCAATCCTCGTCCAATAGCCACTTTCCCCTCTTTGCGTAACTGGAGACGTCACTACATGCGTACCCCGCTGATTGCTGCTTCCCTTGGCCTGCTGTTGCTGGCCGATCTTGCTCAGGCCCAGACTGTGGTCGCCACAAGCAACATCATTGTTCGTGCGTTCGGCCGTACCATCGACTTCACTTCCGACACCACTACATCGATCCGTGACTCCAAGGTTGTGATCCAGGCCAAGGACGACGCCGCCAGCTACGTGGCCAGCGGTGGCGATATCCACGGCGCGCAACTCGACGCAGCCTTCGATACGCTGCGTACCCGCGTGCCGGAAGCACGTGGTGCCAGCGACCAGACCCTGGCTGAAGCAATCCTCGCATTGTGAGGCGACTTCGCGCCTGGCTGCTTGCTGGCGCATTGTCGCTGGCCACAACGCATGCTTTCGCCAGCCTGAAGCTGGAACTGCACACCGATGGCCTTGACGCCGCCCAACAGCAAGCCAGCCAGACGCTACTCGACGAAGCCATGCAGGCATTGCCGCCCAGCTTCGTCGAGGCCCTGGACAGAACCGTCGAAGTCACCTGGTCCGGCGACATGCCGCAAAATGCCTATGGCCAGGCTGCCGGTCCTTATCAGCTGTACCTCAATAGCCATCTGCTGGCTTCCTTGACCGACGGCTCCGCCGCCACCGCCCAGACAGGAAGGCCCCACGGCACCGTTCGCCGCGAACTTCTCGCCACCGTCCTGCATGAGCTGACGCACGTATATGACCGCGCTCGCCTATGGTCAGCGGCCGAGCGGACGGTCTTGTTTCGTTGCGCATCGCGCGGCAGCTCACTGGGCAAGGTCGGCCTCCCGGACAACTGCCGCGGCCAGACCGAGCGGCGCTTTACCCTGAGCGATGACCCGCGCCTGCTGGACCTTGCAGGCTGGCAGCAGTATGTCGGACGGCGCGGTGATCGCGAGGAACATAACGGCCAGGTTGCACGCAGTCCCGATATCTACGAGACCACCAGCCCGCTGGAATTTGTGGCGGTCAACATGGAGTATTTCCTGCTCGATCCGGCTTACGCCTGCCGTCGCCCGGCGCTCTATGCCTATTACAAGGAGCGCTTTGGCTGGGCGCCTGCCGCACGAGCCGAGTGCCCTACGTTCTACCCTTATCTGAATGCCGGTAACGACTTCGGCCGAGAACCGCTCGGCAAGCTGGACCCGGAACGCGTCTATGCAGTGGACTACCTGCTGGCCGAGGCCAATCAGAACTGGGCCAGCCGTTGGGGCCACAGCATGTTGCGCCTGGTGATCTGCAAACCCGGCCGTCCACGCGGCCCGGATTGCCGCCTCGATCTGGACCAGCACCTGGTGTTGTCTTACCGGGCGTTTGTGGGCGACGTGCAGCTTTCGAGCTGGGATGGCCTGATGGGCGCCTACCCCTCACGGCTTTTTGTGCTTCCGCTGGCTCAGGTCATCGACGAATACACCAAGACCGAGTTGCGCAGCCTTGCGTCGGTGCCGATCAAGTTGTCACGCCCGGAAATCGAAGGGCTGGTCCAGCATGCAGCCGAGATGCACTGGAGCTATGACGGTAACTACTACTTCCTGTCGAATAATTGCGCCGTTGAAAACCTCAAGCTGCTGCGTAGCGGCACCCACAACCCCAAGCTCGTCGGTCTGGACAGCATTCTGCCCAACGGCTTGCTGGAAGTTCTGAAAGGCCGAGGCCTGGCCGACACCAGCGTGCTGGACGATCCCAAGGAAGCTCTGCGTCTGGGCTATCGATTCGATTCCTACCGTGATCGCTATCAGGCGATGTTCGAAGTGCTGAAGAAACATTTACCGATCAAACAGGACACGGTGGAAGAGTGGCTGACGCTACCGGCAAGCGAACGCAGCCAGTGGTTTGACAAGGCTGACCTGCAAACCAGTGCCGCTATCCTTTTGCTGGAACAGGCCAGCCTGCGCCGACAACTGCTGCTGGCTCAGGATGAAGTGAAGCAACGCTACCTAGGTGCGCGAGAACTGAAGGATGGCAGAGTCTCCAAGGCGACCACGACGCTACAGGAGATTCTTGCCAACAGCGGGTTCCTGAGTCGTCCGGCAGAACTTCTGGGCAGCGGCGGCTACGGCTTGCCACAGGCGAGCGAATGGCAGCGTCTGGAAGCGGAAAGCAGCCAGCGGCAAAAACAGCTCAAGCGCCTGACAGGTGATCTCGACAAGGAAGTACGCGCATTGCTGGAGCCCGACCGAGCCAAAGAAATTACGGCCAACGAAGCTAACCTAAAACAGATGGGCGAACACCTTCGCGCGTTGCATAAGGCAGCGGGTGGCCTGCAACTGCCATGATCAAGCTTCTTTCTTCCTGGGCTTGAGGTATTTGGTCAGGCCCTGGAACCAGATCACCAGGGCCGGGCTGCCCTTGATCTGGATGTCCTTGTCCTGAATTCCCCTCATGAAAGCCAACTGCTTGTTTTTTGCCTGCAGCGTAGCGAAGCCATACGCTGAATCACGAAACGCAATGGCAAAGTCAGGATCGGCGACCATACCGCTCGCACTGCGAATACGCTGGTCCTCTACCACGAAGTGGCGTGCGACCTTGCCATCTGTAGTCTGTAACTGGAAGGTCAGGTTCTTGCCAGCCAACTGCTGCTGGAAATCGGGATTGTCTCGACTGGCGCGGGCCATAAGCCGGCCCAACATCCAAAGAAGAAAGCGAAATTTCATACAGGCCTCGGCTCAGACCAGGTCCGGTTGTCCGGATACTGGAGATTCATGACAGTGTAGCGGTTTACCCACAAAACCCTGCATAGAAACATCTATTTCGACGGAGATCGGCACATTAAACCTTTTCTTATATCCGGATGCTGCTTCAGGTGGGAAGCAGCACCGCGACTGCATCAGCGAATGCTGTTGATGCTGCCTTTGCTGCCGGTCACTTTCACGTTGACCTTCTTGAAGATGAAGTAGTCCTGAACGCTGACTTCGTAGCGCGGCGCAACGATCAGATCGGCACCCGAAGATTTGACAGCCTTGTACGCAGCAGCTGCCTTGGCGCTCGAGACAGGATCAGGCAGGGACAGACCCAGGCCGCCGCCACTCGAGCCACCGTAAGTCACGCCATCGGCAAACTGGCTATCGCCGCCAAAGCTCAGGAAATTGAACAGCACATTGGTGGAGGACTCGCCGCTGATGGTGCCGCCGACCTTGACGTCCGCCTTCAGGTCAGTCTTGACACTGCCTTCAAGCGGGACGCTTGGCTGGCTGACGTTGTAGCTGACACAGCCGCTGGTCGTAGCGATCAGGGCCGCAACAGCAGCAAACCTCGAGAGCGTTTTCATTTGAGATTTCCCAAGAGTGGTTTTAAGGGGTGCAACAAAGGCCGCACTCTAGGGGAAAGCGCAACAAGAAGAAGTCAGGCAGAGCTGGGTTTCAGGAAGGTATTGATACGAAAACGAGTAGGACAATTCTCGCAGGCAGTGCAGGCGCGTAATCGGTACCACATGACGCATACAAAAACGGGCACCCAATCTGATTGGTGTGCCCGTTTTCGAGAAGCGCACCTGCGAGAGGCGCGCGACAGGGTATCAAGGGTTTACGCTATCTTTCAGGGATTTGCCCGGTTTGAAGGCGACAGTGTTGCTAGCCTTGATTTTTACCGGCTCCCCGGTTTGTGGGTTTTTACCGGTGCGTGCGCCGCGATGGCGTTGCAGAAACGTTCCGAAGCCGACCAGCGTCACGCTTTCCTTGCGGTGCAGTGCGCCTGTGATCTCTTCAAGAATGGCATCCAGGACTTTCTTGGCCTGGTCTTTGGTGATATCCGCCTTTTCAGCAATAGCGGCTGCAACTTCTGGTTTACGCATATGAAGCCTCTTTTTACGGTTTTTGTTTTTATGTCCCGCGCCGCTGTCAAAAACGGCTACAAGGCGCTGCGACGGCTCTACGTCGCGGCCGACGGTAACGAGAATGGCATGCTGGACTGAGCCGCGCCAGTGCATCGAAGACGTTTTTTGGCGAAAATATGGCGACTATCCGACAAAATGCGTCGAAATCATGCCAATAACGCAGGTAAAACCTTGTTCAGTGCGAGTTTTTCCATAACGGCCGCTCCAGTCAGCGCGTAGCCCAGCAGATTGCCTTCGGCGTCATGACAAAGCGCTTTGATGTCGCTCCCCTGCCCCTCAATATGCCAGTGGCCTTCTTTTCCGCGGGGTGGTGGCGAAACCACCAGCGGGCACGCCGGGGTCTTTACCGTGATAGGCATAGGCCCGTACTTCACGGCAGTCGGTGTGCCGGTCAGCGTCTGGGCCAGTGCACGGGCGCAGCTCATCAATGGCATCACGTACAGCAGGTTGAGACCATCGACTTCAGCGCAGTCGCCCAGCGCGTGGATATTGGCGTGGGAAGTCTGCAGGTGACGGTCGACAAGAATGCCACGGCCCGTTTGCAAGCCAGCGGCAGCCGCCAGTTCGATGCGCGGACGCAGCCCGATCGCAGACACCACCAGATCGCAGTCGATGATCTGTCCATCGGACAAATTCGCTTGTAGTGCGTCACCACTGCGCTGCAGTCGAGTCAGCACCGGGCCCAGGTGAAAACGCGCGCCCAGACTCTCGAGGCCGGTCTGCACCGCCGTTGCCGCAGCGAGCGGCAGCAGGGTCGGCATGACCTGCTCGCAGGGTGCCACGAGGTCAACCTCATAGCCGCCCAGGATCAAGTCATTGGCGAATTCGCAGCCGATCAGCCCTGCCCCCAGAATCAAGACCCTACGCTTGCCGGCCGCCGCAGTGCGGAAACGGGCGTAATCCTGAAGGTCGTTGATCGGGAAAATCGCATCGCCTGCGTCGCCTTCCACCGGCACTCGTATTGCTTCGGCACCCCACGCCAGTATCAGGTCGCGGTAGTACACCGCTTCCTCACCGACCCACAGGCGTTTGTGACCGGGATCAATACCGCTGATCCGCGTGTGCGTGCGGACCTCGGCCTTGAGCTGATCGGCCATCGCGCCCGGCTCGGCCATGCTCAATGCATCGGCCTCCTTGTTCTTGCCGAAACCGGTGGAAAGCATCGGCTTGGAATAGGAACGACCGTCATCGGCAGTAATCAGCAGCAACGGTGTGTCGCCGTCCAGCTTGCGAAATTCGCGCGCAAGGTTATAGCCCGCAAGGCCGGTGCCGATGATGACGACAGGTGCGTTCATTTTTCTTTCCTATTCATTGCCACGCCTGATCTTCAGGCACAATCAGCCGATTTCGATCATTTCGAAGTCCATCTTGCCCACGCCGCAGTCCGGGCACAGCCAGTCTTCGGGTACGTCCTGCCAAAGCGTGCCAGGCGCGATCCCGTCGTCCGGCCAGCCGTCGGCTTCGTTATAGATCAAGCCGCAAACGATGCACTGCCACTTCTTCATATCAGGTTCTCTTTTCCATCAGGCTGAAAGTTATATGACGGTCGTTCGCCGTCTGAAGGGGCGTTGTACTGATCGGCAGTCCAGTATGCAAGCCTGAATCTATAACGAGCTGTTCGACCGGTCGTCGGTGAAGGCTGTCAATCATGCTAAGCTCGCGACCTCGTTGGCCGTCGAAAATGACTTACCGTGACCCAGCATTCTCCCGTATCCATTAGCCCGATCTGGCTTTCGCGAGAGCAATTGATCGATGCGCCCGAGCCTGAGATTCTCGACTGGCTGTTCCATCCGGACTCGCTCACGCGCAGGCTTGACCGTCTGTCCGACGGCGGTTTCAGTGTGCTGCCGCTGTTTGAGGGTTGGCAGCCTTTACGCAACGACGAATGCCTGGCCCTGAACCTGCCACTCGCCAGAGAAGGCTGGGTGCGCGAAGTGTATCTGCGCGGCAATGGCTGCAACTGGGTGTTCGCTCGTAGCGTAGCCGCTCGCAGCGCCTTGGAGGATGACGGCTTGCAGATGGACCGGTTGGGCACGCGTTCGCTGGGCGAGTTGCTGTTCAGCGACCCCGCGTTCACGCGTGGCATGCTTGAGGTGTGTCATTACCCTGAAGGCGGTCTGCCCCCTGCCGACGCCGCCTCGCAAATGACACCAGCGCTATGGGCACGCCGCTCGGTGTTCAGTCGCGGCGCGCTGAGCGTGCTGGTCGCCGAAGTCTTTCTACCCGCCCTGTGCAACAAGCTTCAAAACAAGGATTGCGTCTGATGTACCTGTCACTGCTCAAATCACTCAATCGCCTGAGCCCACGGGCTTGGGACTTCATTCAGTTGACGCGTATCGACAGGCCCATCGGCTTTTACCTGCTGCTGTGGCCCACCCTCTGGGCCATCTGGATCGCAGGTAAAGGCTCGCCCTCACTGAAGACCGTCGTGATATTCGTGGTCGGCGCGTTCCTGATGAGAGCGGCTGGCTGCGTGATCAATGACTTCGCCGATCGCAAGGTAGACGGTCACGTCAAACGTACAGAGCAACGCCCCTTGGTCAGCGACAAAATCAGCGCTCGCGAAGCGCTGGCGCTGTTTGCAGTGCTGGTCGTTACGAGCTTTGTGCTGGTGCTGTTCACCAATCCGACCACCATCTGGCTGTCATTCGGCGGCTTGGCCCTCGCCGCCACTTACCCGTTCATGAAGCGTTACACCTATTACCCACAGGTGGTGCTGGGCGCGGCGTTCTCGTGGGGCATGCCAATGGCGTTCACCGCCGAGACCGGCGACCTGCCTGCCGCAGCATGGCTGCTGTATATCGCCAACGTGCTCTGGACGGTGGGCTACGACACCTACTACGCCATGGTGGATCGCGACGATGACCTGAAAATCGGTGTGAAATCCACCGCTGTACTGTTCGGTGACGCTGATCGTGTGATCATTGCGACGCTGCAGGGTCTGGCGCTGGGCTGTCTGTTGCTGGCCGGCACGCGTTTCGAACTGGGCACCTGCTTCTATCTGGGGTTGCTGACCGCCGCGGGGTGCTTCGCCTGGGAGTTCTGGAGTACCCGCTTGCGCGAACGGGATGCCTGCTTCAAGGCTTTCTTGCACAATCACTGGGCCGGACTGGCCATATTTCTCGGCATCGTGGCCGACTACGCAGTGCGCTGAGGCAGCCGGTGGCATCTGCTGCTAAACGTGAATAAGAAAGCCATGCCGACCTCATTGCACGGCTAGCGTGCTAGCCTCATTCAAACCTGTCACACGACTGCAATAATTCCGTTATCTAATGCGCCCCAAGACAGTTAAATGACAAGAGGTTCAAGCATGGTTGGCAGGAGCATTCTGATCGTTGACGACGAAGCGCCTATTCGCGAAATGATCGCCGTTGCGTTGGAAATGGCCGGCTATGACTGTATTGAAGCCGAAAATTCTCAGCAGGCCCACGCGATCATCGTCGACCGCAAGCCGGACCTGATTCTGCTCGACTGGATGTTGCCAGGCACGTCCGGTATCGAACTGGCTCGCCGCCTCAAGCGTGACGAGTTGACCGGGGATATCCCGATCATCATGCTCACTGCCAAGGGCGAAGAGGACAACAAGATCCAGGGCCTGGAAGTAGGCGCTGACGATTACATCACCAAGCCCTTCTCTCCTCGCGAGCTGGTTGCGCGCCTCAAGGCCGTACTGCGCCGCGCAGGCCCAACGGATGGTGAAGCGCCGATAGAAGTCGGCGGTCTACTGCTTGACCCGATCAGCCACCGTGTGACGATCGATGGCAAGCCGGCAGAAATGGGCCCCACCGAATACCGCTTGCTGCAATTTTTCATGACCCATCAGGAGCGCGCCTACACCCGTGGTCAGCTGCTGGATCAGGTTTGGGGCGGCAACGTGTATGTCGAAGAACGCACCGTTGATGTCCACATCCGTCGCCTGCGCAAGGCCTTGGGCGATGCCTATGAAAATCTGGTGCAGACCGTGCGCGGCACAGGCTATCGCTTTTCCACGAAAAGCTGACAGCTGCTTTGTCGGCGCAGGCAATGTGGGCAGTGCGGATCAGACAAGGATTTACCCTTAATTGAATCAAAATTGGCACGGCACTCTGATACGCCACATGTTGTTACTGGTCACTGCCTGCCTGATAGTCGGTCTGATCAGTGGGCAATATGGCTGGAGCCTGGCCACGGGGCTGGGTCTGTATCTGGCCTGGACCCTCAAACAGCTTCTGCGCCTGCACGACTGGCTGAGCAGCCACAAAGCAGACGAGCCGCCTCCGGACGGTTACGGGTTGTGGGGTGAAGTGTTCGACAGCATCTATCACCTGCAGCGCCGCGACCAGCGTGTACGCGGGCGCCTGCAGGCGGTCATCGACCGGGTTCAGGAATCGACTGCGGCCCTGCGCGACGCTGTCATCATGCTCGACAGCGATGGCAACCTGGAATGGTGGAACCGCGCAGCCGAAACCCTGCTAGGCCTGAAAACACCGCAGGACAGTGGCCAGCCCGTCACCAATCTGGTGCGGCACCCACGCTTCAAAGAGTATTTTGCGCTGGGCGACTACAGCGAGCCTCTGGAAATACCTTCGCCAACCAACGACCGTCTGCGCATCCAGTTGCTGATTACCCGCTACGGCAATAACGAACACTTGATGCTGGTACGCGATGTCACCCGCATCCATCAACTGGAGCAGATGCGCAAAGACTTCGTCGCCAACGTTTCCCACGAGTTGCGCACGCCACTGACCGTTATCTTCGGCTACCTGGAAACACTCCTCGATAACGTGGAAGAAGTGAACCCGCGCTGGGTTCGTGCGCTGCAACAGATGCACCAGCAAGGCGGTCGCATGCAGACGCTGCTCAACGACCTGCTGTTGCTCGCCAAGCTGGAAGCCACGGATTACCCTTCGGACAACAATCCGGTAATCGTCAAGACGCTGCTCAAGACCATCACGGCTGACGCCAACGCCCTGTCAGGCAGCAAGAACCAGCAGATCCACCTCAGCCTCGAAAGCGACATGCGCCTCAAAGGCAGTGAAAGCGAGTTGCGCAGCGCGTTCTCAAATCTGATTTTCAACGCGGTCAAATACACCCCGGCAGAGGGCGTCATCCATATCCGCTGGTGGGCCGACGAACGTGGCGCGCACCTGAGCGTGCAGGATTCCGGGATCGGCATCGAAACCAAACATTTGCCGCGCCTTACTGAACGCTTTTATCGCGTCGATACCAGCCGCGCTTCCAACACTGGCGGCACCGGACTTGGCCTGGCCATCGTCAAACATGTGTTGCTGCGCCACCGCGGCAATCTCGAGATCAACAGCGTTCTTGGCAAGGGCAGCGTATTTACTTGTCACTTTGCCAGCGGCCAATTGTCCAAACCCTCGAACGACGACTAGGCAATCGTGCTTTCAGCCGCTACATTGCCGGGTTCATGGCGTCTTGTGACGCGACAATACCCTCTTCCTGTCAATACGGACCCTGCAAAACCCCATCATGGACCCTTCCCCTAGTTTTAACCTGTCTTCACTCTTCGCCGACTTCGGCATGATTCTTTTTGCGCTGTTTCTGGTCCTGCTCAACGGCTTTTTCGTTGCGGCAGAGTTCGCCATGGTCAAACTGCGCTCGACCAAGGTTGAAGCCATCGCCGACAAGAACGGCTGGCGCGGACACATTCTGCGCAAGGTTCACGGCCAGCTGGATGCCTACCTGTCAGCTTGCCAACTGGGGATCACTCTCGCCTCGCTCGGATTGGGCTGGGTCGGCGAGCCGGCCTTTGCACACCTTCTGGAGCCGTTGCTCGCTGCATTGGGCGTGGACACTCCGGAACTGATCAAGGGCGTGTCGTTCTTCACCGCCTTCTTCATCATCTCCTATCTGCACATCGTCATCGGTGAGCTGGCCCCCAAATCCTGGGCCATCCGCAAGCCAGAGCTGCTGTCGTTGTGGACGGCGGCTCCGTTGTACTTCTTCTACTGGCTTATGTACCCGGCAATCTACCTGCTCAACGCCAGCGCCAATGCCATTCTGCGCATCGC
This sequence comes from Pseudomonas tremae, assembly GCF_001401155.1. GTDB lineage: Bacteria > Pseudomonadota > Gammaproteobacteria > Pseudomonadales > Pseudomonadaceae > Aquipseudomonas > Aquipseudomonas tremae. Next base: position 56,412 of record NZ_LJRO01000278.1, on the reverse strand, counting down.
TGGCCAAGGTGAGCCCGGCCCGCATCATGAACACAGCTACAGCCGTGATGAACTGAAACTGATTCTGCACTCCAGCCGTGGCCAGGACCCCAGCGATCAGGGCATGCGCGTGCTGGCTTCAGCGGTCGAAATGGGCGAGCTGGAAGTGGTCGACTGGGCCAACTCCCGCGAAGACATGGTCTCGCTGGATTTCAATGCGCCGCTCAAGGAAATCCTCGCCCTGTTCCGTCGCCACAAATTCAGCCGTTATCCGCTGTACGACGCCGAACGCGGCGAGTTTGTCGGGCTATTGCACATCAAGGACCTGCTGCTGGAGCTGGCGGCGCTGGATCATATTCCAGAGTCCTTCAACCTGGCGGAGCTGACTCGTCCGCTGGAGCGCGTTTCGCGGCACATGCCGCTGTCGCAGTTGCTGGAGCAGTTCCGCAAAGGTGGAGCACACTTTGCCGTGGTCGAAGAGGCTGACGGCAAGATCGTGGGTTATCTGACCATGGAAGACGTGCTCGAAGTGCTGGTCGGCGATATTCAGGACGAGCACCGCAAGGTAGAGCGGGGCATTCTGGCCTATCAGCCGGGCAAGCTGCTGGTGCGTGGTGACACGCCGCTGTTCAAGATCGAACGCTTGCTGGGCATTGACCTGGACCACATCGAAGCCGAAACACTGGCAGGCCTGATCTACGAAACCCTCAAGCGGGTGCCGGAAGAAGAAGAGCAGATGGAAGTCGAAGGCCTGCGCATCATCATCAAGAAGATGAGAGGCCCGAAAATTGTCCTGGCCAAAGTGCTGAAACTGGATTGATACACACAGCGTGAGAGTTCCACATTCTCGCGTGTAGCGCGGCACATATCTATATGACGCAGAGCGTCATGAACTGCATGCCAACGCGGAGCATTGGCACGATAGGGTTCTAACACCTATCGCTCCGCACGCTCCAGCGTGGGAATGCCGTTCTGGACGCGCTCTGCGTCCGACCTTGAACGTGCGTGAGGGCATATTTAGGACGCAGAGTTATGTGAGTGCAGGCAGCTCTGCGGCTAATTCCCGCCCACCGCAAAGTTGGGCAGGCTCTGCACCGGGGTGGCGAATTCGTAGGGGATCGATACCAGTTCACTGCCGTTATTGCGCTGTACGACAAAGTGCAGGTGCGGGCCGGTGCTGTTGCCGGTATTGCCTGAGCGTGCCAGCGCAGTGCCCACATTGACCCGCTGACCTTCACGGACGCTCACAGAACCCTGCATCAGGTGCAGATAAACGCCCATCGTGCCGTCTTCATGCAGGATCCGCACAAAATTGCCCGACGGATTCGAGCCACGCCCAGACTGGCTATTTTCGATCTTTACCACCGTGCCGCCACGCGCCGCGATGATCGGCGTGCCTTCAGGCATGGCGATGTCCATCGCGTAACGACCCTTGATCCCGAAATGACTGTATTTGCCATTCGGTCCCTGGGTCAGACGGAATGGACCGCCAATCCAGGGCAGTGGGTATTTATAGGCCTGTACCCTGCCTTTCGGGTCGCCCAGCGTCGAGGTCAGCATCGACGCGTAATTCATTGGTTTGCTCGCCACTTTGGGGCTCAGCACCACAACCCGCTGGTTGCTGCGTGCCGGAATCGTACGACGCAATGTCGTTGAAGAGCCAGCGACGCCCAGCACGTTGGTCACACTGGAGAGCCTGACCTCGACTTCGACCGGCGCATACAGGTCGTTGCGAACATACAGGCTGTGTATGCCCCGGTCGCGTCTGACACTCAAATGCACCTGCTGATCGATACGCTCGACCATGCGGTCGCGAAACACCATCACCGATGCACCTGGCGTAGGGCGATCCGAAAACGACACCACGCCACCCGCATCGGTAAATTTATAAATCGTGACAGCACCCACCGACTGGACAGTCAACGTCAGGGCAAACAGGACGAGCAGGCGTTCAAGCATCGGTGAGGGTCGGGTTCATGGGCACTGAACGCCAAGCCTATCAGCCTTGCCGGCAGAATAGGACTCGGCGGTATCAATCGGACATGAATAACGCGTCAACAAAGCCGCGCCAGCGATCAACTGCCCTGGTAGTCCTTCAGGTAGGTGACGGAAAACTGTGCCTCCGGAAAGTCCAGCTTCAAGCGAGGTAAAACGAATCCGCCACAGGAGCGGCACGTGTCCATCACAGTGAACACTTTGATATGCGTCAGACGGGTAGACGCCATGTCTTCCTTGAAAATGGTTGCGATAAGACGCTCTGAATCAAGGTGACGCTCGAATTTACTGACCACCAGTCGACCAGCATCGCGTATCACTGGCAGGCTGGTGAAACCCGGATCCGGCGCGCGTCCCGCCATCCGGGCCCGCGCATCTCGATAGATCACACCGTCAATGACCCGCTCGGTCTCATCGACAAGATCGAGCTTAAGCTTGAGGCTTTTCGCTCTGCGCCCCCCGGAAAGCGCGTAATACACGATCCGCTCACCGGCCTCGGTATGCGCCTGCAGGAAAGAAAGGTTGGCTCCCTTGACCTGATTCATGATGCTGCGTGCTGCCTTGGGCTTCACAATGCTCTCCAGGCCCAACCTCTCCCATCGGACCGGCGAGCCCTGTGCAGGCAGCAGATGGTTCAGGACCTCCACAATATGCTGCTGTTCCGGCAAGCTTCTTTGGATGACTTTCTGAAAGTCCGGAATGCTGTCTCTGGTCAGCTCCACGAATCGTTTCTGAATGAGCTCGCCAGAGAGGATATTGGCGGCGTACCCCATAAGCCTGTTTTTTTGCTGATTGGCGGTACACCACTCAGCGTACTCCTCGTAGCGGGTGATCTGTTTCCCCCAGGCAACGCTCCATGCTTCTCGCCCGGCGTCGTCCAGAAGATCAAACAGCAGCCGCGCAATGTTTTCCTGATCTTGTTCGGCATGTGGAAAGTCACGGACCAGTCGGTACTGTTCGGATAGGCGAAGGTATTCGCTAATCTCCTCAGCAACGGTCACGCGAGAAAACTTCAGCTCGGTCGAACCCTCGACAACGACTGGCGCCTTGTAGAACACCCCGCTGTCAGGTTCGATGAAAATCCAGGGCATCCCATCGGTGTCGAAACGGATGCCGCGCAATGTACGGGCATCGTTGATGCCGGAAGCGATGGGGCCAACCTCGACAACCGGCATGTGCTCATAGATCCATTGCGCATCAGAAACGACGAAATTCTCCGGCAGCCCCAGCAATCCTTCGCTTGCAAGCACGCCTGCAAGTTCGGGCAGGTACACAGGCGCTTCCGGCAGGGCAAACAGCGCCCGCTCAGCATCGGCAAGCGGCATGACCACTTTCCCGGCAGGCGCTTGCGTTGAAGTAGAAGCGACCACTTCTCCGGCATCGGCCCATTTGCAGATCTTGCCTTCGTTGACAAATACATCAATGGACTCGTTACCAGACTTCAGCCTGTCCAGCCTGAACTCGCGAGCGTCCATGGCGTTGCTGGGGTATTTGCCGGTACGTTTGGGTGAAGTCGAGCCATCTCTTACAGGCTCCGGTGTTGGTGTTTTCAGCCTTACACCATCGGTACACGGCAGCGAGATCAGATCGCGTCGGACCCGGCAGACGTTTTCGGCCTCAAGCAACCATTCCGAGCGTTGTGAAAGTTTCTCGGCCTTGAGCTTACGCAGCGCAGCATCGGGCGCATACGCGTCCAGGCGGTAGAGGTGATCATCGACACGTATCTGGAAAACACCCGCGTCTCTTTCGCTTGCAAGCACGTGGCTGTCTTCGGCAATACAGACCTCGTAAAAACCATCCTCAACTTCAATAAGCGGGGCGATAGCCGGGTAATGGTCAGGGCCAATGCGCTCCTGCGCTGAAAAAACCGAAAATTCGCTGAGATCGTGACCGGACAAAGGCGTCAGCCTTTTCCCGAACGGCGCATCAGACAGCGGATCGGATAACCTGAAATCAGGCTGCTCCGGCGTACCGGTATTGCGTACGACCACACCGGACTTGCCATCCACCTTCACAAGCAGGTCTGAAACCGCGACATCCGGCAGCAGTTGCTCTGCGTTTTCGGCAAGCCTGTACATCCCCTTGTCGAGATGCATACCGGCTTCAAGTGCGGACTGCGATGCAAACACATCACGCAGAGACGGCAGCTCGTCCAGCAAAGCAGCCCAGCTTCGCGCGCCTATTCTCAGGCCCGCCTTGCCAAGGTCGTGCAGGGCGAATATCGCGCTCTGTTTTGCCAGCCCGGTGATCAGCGTTTTGACCGCAGTAGCGGCAACTCTGGCGACTGATTCCACACTCATTTCACCGGCCCGCAGGATGATTCGGGCAGTCGATCCGGCAAACTGCCCCAAAGGAATGAGCAAGAAGGCAGCATCCATCACACAGCTTATGATCAGCCCGCCTGAGCGGCCACCGGCGGAAAGATCCTTGATGCACCCGTAGAACGGAATGACCAGACGAGCAGCGAGGTCAGCGTACTCGCGCTCCTTGGCCCAGGTCTTTTCCCATTCGGTCTCGTGCAGATGCAGCACTTTGCTTTGCTCAAGGAAGTCAGCCAGCAAATGTAACGCCGCTTTGTTCGCCAGGGCCTGCAAATTACCCGGCTCATCAGCCTGGGTGAAGTAGACCAGTTCGGCAGAAGGTACGAGCATGCCTTGCTGTGGCCTGTGGTAAGCCCGCGTGGAGCGGGAAACAGAACCCGAAAGGTAGGCGTCGCTGTCCATTGGAAGCAGTGGCGTGACCCGGGCCTCTTCGATACGTCGCTGATGTGCATCTTTAAGGTGGAACGCCTCGATGATCGAAACAGTGCCAGACCACGTGACGTCCTCGACTTCATAGGTGAACGCCTGATGGACTTCACCGGCGACGCCCGCTGCCGGGATCAGCTGGAAAAAACGCTCTACCACAGAATGACCCTGAAAATCATTGAGGTGGTCGCCTCGCTGACACCGGACAAAAAGTCCCTGCGTGCCTTCTTGCGATTCGAACCGGACCCGACTGAGTTCGCATGTCGAATTCAACAGGTCAGCCCGGTCTCGCGGCTGCATTTCCGATAGCAATCGTTCGATGATGCCAGCTTGCGCGCTGACCATAGCCCCCTGAAAAAGATCGAAAGCACTGGCATAGGCTTCAGGAACCGCAGGCTGCCCCTCGATATACACCTCACCCATCATCACCAGTTCGATAACCGACGCCTGTGGTCTACCCGCAGCCAGCAAGCGGTCGATGGAGTATGAAGCTGCAACCGTGAACCCGTGCTCCTGCAATATCGGCCAGTGCTCGATGCGAATGCTCTTGTCCCAAAGCCGCCAGTCGACACCCGCCTCTTTCAACATGTGCTGTGCCAGACGCTTGCGGTCCGGAGGGCTGGACCCAAGCAAGCTGTTCAGCTCGCGAGCATGCGCCGCCTGCTGCGCGTGCAGATAAGCCAGCGCCTGGCTGACCTGCTCGGCACCAGCCTGATGAATATCGTCATTAACCGGCTGCTGAACGACGCCCTGCGCAATCGCGTAACGCAACGCCGGGACAATCAGCGTTCTGGTCCACAGGGCCTGGACATTAGCATCGGTGGATTGGCCCAGGTCAACGCTGACCTTGATCAGCTCATCGTAGGGAGTGATCTGCGAAAGGCCCGGAGACAGCGCCTCGACCAGTGCAACGCCGTGAAGGAGAGCCACACTCTGCAACGAACGACCGTATTGAAGATGATCAGGAACGCCGCCTACCAGCAACTCAGGCATCGCCTCGCGCAGGAACAGGTAGCACATGATGTCGAGCGTGCTGGACGTAGCATCGGGAAAGCCGGTGTGCGTCAGCTTCACCAGCATGTCGTGCAACTGCGTATGGCTGTAATCACAGACCCAGCCACCGCGCAGAGCCTTTTCGAGTGGCTGGCCGGCGATCTGCACAGCGCCTGCCAGGTGATCGGCGATCACTCGTCCGGCCAGTGCCTGGGTGATGAACCATGAGGTCTGTTCATCACCCTGACCGCCGTACCAACCCATGTAATCGAGCAGCGGAGCAAAGGCGGACTTGAACTGTGCCGTCTGGCTCAGCGCATGCCATGTCTCCTGGGCACTGAACCGTAACGCGCTGCCATGAGTGCCGGGTTCACACAGCAGTTCAATGCCCGATTGCTGAAGCAAAGCGCCTACATCATGAACGGTGCCCCAGATGTCCAGTCGTGGGACATCAACATTCAGGCTCTGCGCAGTGGGCAGCGGCTGGTTCGCCTCGGTGCTCGAATCCAGCACAGGCATGAGCAATACGGCAGCAAGCGCAATCAGGGACTCGAACGATAATATCGAGTGCTCATGCCTGAGGCTGATGGCCAGCGAAAGCACGCGCATTCCCGACACTTCGGTTGCATTGTGAATCGCCGTCTTGAGCCAGGGGGCATTGCCCGGGTTGACGATGCGGGTCGCCATGCTGCGCAGGTACTCGGCTCGGTTCGCGGCTGCCATGGCAGTTGCCGGATCAACCTGCAAATCGCTGTCGGCCCATTCGTGTCGGGGAATCGCTGCCAGTCCGAGTGCAATCGACGCTTGCACGTCAGGCGAAGCCAGTTGTCGGGTGAGCGAACTCGACAGGGCTTTGTCACGGTACTCGGCAGGTGGCGTCAGCCTGCCAAGGGCCTGGCAGAAAAGACCCAGATCAGAGCGTATGTCGGTGACGGGGGCTGGCTGATCGGAGGCGGTGTTGCTGGCTGATTGAAGCGCTATTGGGGGCATTGAAGTGTTTTCCAGTGGTTATTTGCATTTTCATGCGACTGGAAAAACTAAATAGAACGGCGAGTTACGGCGATAGCGGAACATGCGCACCAAAGATGCGGGAAAAGCCGACGCGGGGTGTCGTCCTGGCGCAACAAAAACTCGTCATTTGCAACGCAGCCTTCCCTCACACCTTGCAGGACCAGGCCTGAGAGCCTCGTACCCAAGGCTCTACAGGACCTGTCGATGACGATAAGTCACCTATCTTCAGACTGACGCGGGTATCAGGCGCCCGGAATGAAGTGCTTCTGCGCCGTACCGCGTGCAATCAGGCGCGACAGGTAGTCAAGCTTCTGCGCATCCTGATCCACAAAGCGGAAGGACACTTGCAGCCATTCGCTGTCGGGTTTCTGCTCGAAGGCCGCAACCGAATGCAGATAACCATTCAGACGCGCCACTTCATTGCTCTCGCCCTGCTCCAGGTCCAGAACAGCACTTTCAAGGACCTGCGGCAGGTTGTCGCTGTGACGCACTACCAGCGTTGCTTCCTTGAGCGTCAGCGCCTTGATCACGCAGGGCTGTGTGCCACTTGGCAGGCGCAGCTGGCCTTGCCCGCGGCCAGTGGGCGCTGCCGACTTGATCGCAGCAGGCGCGGCTTTGGGCGCGCTTGCAGGCGCTGCAGCTGAAGCAGAGCGAACCACTTCAGCCTTGCCACCGGTCAGTGCGCTCAAGGAGTCATTGAGCGGCGAATTCATGCGCGCCGGCGCGGTGGACATGACCGCGTCCAGCTTGCCGACCTTGGCCAGCGCTTTCTTGACCTTGGTCAGCAACTGTTCGTTGGTAAACGGCTTGCCGACAAAATCGGTCACACCCGCTTGAATCGCCTGCACGACGTTCTCCTTGTCGCCACGGCTGGTCACCATGATGAAAGGGACGGTCTTCAGGTAGTTGTCTTGCTCACGGCACCATGCCAACAGCTCAAGGCCCGACATCTCGGGCATTTCCCAGTCGCACAGGATCAGATCGAACTCTTCTTTGTTCAATAAAACCTGAGCCTTGCGCCCGTTGACTGCATCCTCGGTATGGATCCCGGGGAAATAATTGCGCAGCCCTTTCTTGACCAAGTCGCGAATGAAAGTCGCGTCATCCACCACCAATACACTGACTTTACTCATCGACGCTCCTGCGGGCGTGTTCACCTGAGGGCGAACTGCGATATGCCAACACGCCCTTTGTTTCGGCAAGCATAGCGTTGACTGATAGCCAACAGCCATATTGATTGACTGCGCCGCGACTTTTTAACCCGCAGGCGACGGAAATATTGCGCTGCACAATGAAAAACGCCCAGCGCGTGCTGGGCGTTTTTCTCGCAGGCAATCTTACTTATCGTCAGCGGCGCCCGGAACATTAGCGGTTTCGCTCGAGATACCCTGCACTTCTTCCTTCATGCGCTTGAGACCCATGTGTCGCACGTCGGTACCGCGCACCAGATAGATCACCAGCTCGGAAATGTTGCGGGCGTGATCGCCGATGCGCTCCAGAGAGCGTAGCACCCAGATCACATTCAGCACGCGGGAGATCGAGCGTGGATCTTCCATCATGTAGGTCGCCAGCTCGCGCAGGGCGGTTTTGTACTCGCGGTCGATGATCTTGTCGTATTGCGCGACCGACAAGGCCAACTCGGCGTCGAAGCGCGCAAACGAGTCCAGAGCATCGCGCACCATGTTGCGCACCTGATCACCGATATGACGCACCTCCACGTAGCCGCGTGGCGCCTCGCCCTCCTCACAGAGCTGAATCGCACGACGGGCAATCTTGGTAGCCTCGTCACCGATGCGCTCCAGATCGATCACCGACTTGGAAATGCTGATGATCAGACGCAGGTCGGAAGCCGCAGGCTGACGACGAGCCAGAATGCGCAGGCATTCTTCGTCGATATTGCGCTCCATCTGGTTGATCCGGTCGTCGACCTCGCGAACGCGCTGCGCCAGGCCGGAATCAGCCTCGATCAGTGCCGTGACCGAATCGTTTACCTGCTTCTCGACCAGGCCACCCATTTCGAGCAAATGGCTGCGAACGTCTTCGAGTTCAGCGTTGAACTGCTGGGATATGTGATGCGTATGGCTGTCTTTGTGGATCATGCTGGGTGTCCTTGGAACGTCCGGTTTAATTGCGAAAACGCAGCGGTGGTTCAGGTCTGACGAAGCACGTCCTAGCCGTAACGACCGGTGATGTAGTCTTCAGTCTGTTTTTTGGCCGGGTTGGTGAACAAGGTATCTGTATCACCGAACTCGACCAGCTTGCCCATGTACATAAATGCGGTGTAATCCGACACCCGAGCCGCCTGCTGCATGTTGTGGGTAACGATCACAATGGTGTATTTGGATTTCAGTTCGTAGATCAGTTCTTCGACTTTAAGGGTCGAAATCGGGTCGAGTGCCGAACAAGGCTCGTCGAGCAGCAGAACTTCCGGCTCTACGGCGATGGTTCGGGCGATCACCAGACGCTGTTGCTGGCCGCCGGACAAGCCCAGTGCCGACTCGTGCAGCCGGTCCTTGACTTCATCCCACAATGCAGCGGCCTTCAAAGCCCACTCGACAGCTTCGTCGAGCACGCGCTTCTTGTTGATCCCCTGGATACGCAGCCCATAGACCACGTTTTCATAAATCGTCTTGGGGAACGGATTCGGCTTCTGGAACACCATGCCGACGCGGCGGCGCAATTCAGCAACTTCCTCGCCCTTGGTGTAGATGTTGTGACCGTACAGGTTGATCGCGCCTTCAACACGACAGCCATCGACCAGGTCGTTCATGCGATTGAAACTGCGCAGCAACGTTGATTTGCCACAACCGGACGGCCCAATGAACGAGGTCACTTTCTGCTTCGGGATGTTCAGGGCGATATCAAACAGCGCCTGCTTGTCGCCGTAAAACAGATTGAGACCGGGCACTTCGATGGCCACGGTTTCGTCGGCCAGATCCAGGCCTTGTTTGTGACGCCTCAGGGCCGACATGCTCATGCCGCGGGTCGGGCTTTCGTGTTGCATGGATTGCTCCTGTGCGAACCATTCGTTCATCGGGCCACCCTCCTTGAGAGGGGGCACACGGATCAGTTGTCGAGCGCCTTGTACTTTTCCCGCAAGTGATTACGGATGCTGACCGCCGACAGGTTGAGCAAGGCGATCACCAGCACCAGCAGCAATGCAGTGGCATAGACCAGCGGACGCGCCGCCTCGACATTAGGGCTTTGAAAGCCCACGTCGTAAATATGAAACCCCAAATGCATGATCTTCTGATCGAGGTGCAGGTAAGGATAGTTGCCATCCAGCGGCAGCGACGGTGCCAGCTTGACCACACCGACCAGCATCAACGGCGCGACCTCACCGGCTGCACGGGCCACTGCCAGTATCAGGCCGGTCATCATCGCCGGGCTGGCCATCGGCAACACAATCTTCCACAGCGTCTCGGCCTTGGTCGCTCCCAGCGCCAGTGAGCCTTCGCGCAATGACAGCGGAATCCGCGCCAGCCCTTCCTCGGTCGCCACGATCACCACCGGGACCGCCAGCAGCGCCAGTGTCAGCGATGCCCACAACAGCCCTGGCGTACCAAAGGTGGGCGCCGGCAGTGCTTCGGGAAAGAACAGACGGTCCACCGAGCCGCCCAGCACATAGACAAAAAAGCCGAGTCCGAACACGCCATACACAATCGCAGGCACACCGGCGAGGTTGTTCACCGCAATGCGGATCAGCCGGGTAACCGGCCCCTGACGTGCGTACTCGCGCAGGTAGACCGCCGCCAGCACGCCAAACGGCGTCACGATCACGGCCATGATCAAGGTCATCATCACCGTACCGAAGATCGCCGGGAAGATGCCGCCTTCGGTATTGGCTTCGCGGGGGTCTTCGCTGAGAAATTCCCAGAGTTTCTGGAAGTAGAAACCCAGCTTGGCCTGGGTGTCCATCGCGTTGGGCTGGTAGGCGTGCACCACCTTGCCCAGGCTGATTTCAATTGTTTTCCCGTTGGCATCGCGCGCGGTCAGGCTATCGCGATCAAAGGCTTTATGCAGCCCCTCAAGACGCTCTTCGATAACGTTGTAACGCGCATCCAGCTCGGCGCGCTCTGCTGCCATGTCAGCCTGAGCAGCGGCATCGAGGCTGCCGGCCAGTTCCAGTTTGCGGGCGCGCAATCTCAGGCGCTCAATGCCGTGGTTGATGGCGCCAATGTCTTTCTTTTCGAGGCTATACAGTTCGTCGGCGAGCTTTTCGACGCGCTTGATCCGCTCCTGCAGAGTCGGCCAGGCTGCTTCGCCCTCAGCCACGACCCTGCCGTCCTCCTTGACGTTGACCAGGTAGCCGTAGAAGTTGCCCCACTCGCGGCGCTCCAGTGTCATCAATGTTACGGGGCGGCTTTGTTCGGTCAACCACTCCCCGATTACCCAGGTGAAGTCACTGGGGTTGAGGTCACGGTTGCCGACCTTGAGCAGTTGGCGGGTCATGAACTCCGGCCCTTGATCAGGCACCGGCAGGCCTGCGCTTTTCAGTCGGGCACGCGGCACTTGCTCTTGCTCGACGCGCTCACCGACCAGAACATGGGCTTGCTGACCAGGCACCGCATATTGCGAGGCTATCAGATCGGAAGGCCAGAAGTGCCCCAGGCCACGCACGGCAATCACCGCCAGCAGGCCAATGGTCATGATGACAGCAATGGCAACGGCACCCGCGCTCATCCAGACGCCGGGGGCGCCGCTTTTGAACCAGTTCTTGAGGGAGTTCCGTTTCACGAACTTCTACCTTCCTTTACAGCGACGAGTATTGCTTGCGCAGGCGCTGACGAATCAGCTCTGCGAGGGTGTTCATCACAAAGGTGAACATCAGCAGCACCAACGCCGCCAGAAACAGCACCCGATAATGACTGCCGCCGACTTCCGACTCCGGCATCTCCACTGCGACGTTGGCGGCGAGGGTACGCATGCCTTCAAACAGGTTCATGTCCATGATCGGGGTGTTGCCGGTGGCCATCAGCACAATCATGGTTTCGCCTACTGCCCGCCCCATGCCGATCATCAACGCCGAGAAAATACCCGGGCTGGCAGTCAGGATCACCACCCGCGTGAGTGTCTGCCAAGGTGTCGCGCCTAGCGCCAGAGAACCCAGGGTCAGGCTGCGAGGCACACTGAACACGGCGTCTTCGGCAATCGAGTAGATGTTCGGGATGACCGCGAAGCCCATCGCGATACCCACCACCAGCGCATTGCGCTGATCGTAAGTGATGCCCAGTTCCTCGCGAATCCACATGCTCATGTCGCCGCCGAAAAACCAGCTTTCCAGATGCGGGCTCATGCTCAGCGAGAACCAGCCGACCAACAGCACCACCGGGATCAGAATCGCGCCTTCCCAGCCATCTGGAACACCCAGACGAATGGAGTCAGGCAGACGGGCCCAGCAAAACCCTGCCAGCAGAATCCCTATCGGCGTAAGCAGCAGCAGGCTGAAAATCCCCGGCAGGTGGCCTTCCAGATAAGGCGCCAGAAACAGTCCGGCGAAAAAGCCGAGAATCACAGTCGGCATCGCCTCCATCAGCTCGATCACCGGCTTGACCTTGCGGCGCATGCCCGGGGCCATGAAGTAGGCGGTGTAGATGGCCGCTGCAACGGCCAGAGGCGCGGCCAGCAACATGGCGTAGAACGCAGCTTTCAGGGTGCCGTAGGTCAACGGCGCCAGGCTCAGCTTGGGCTCGAAATCGGAATTGGACGCGGTGGATTGCCAGACGTATTTGGGCTCGTCGTAATTCTCGTACCAGACCTTGCCCCACAGTGAACTCCACGACACTTCGGGGTGCGGGTTATCCAGCGCCAGCGGCAACAGCTTGCCCGAGCTTTCGATCAGAATATGATTGGCGCGTGGCGACATCGCCAGAATTCCGGGGCCCTCTGCGACCTTCTCGACCAGCAGTGTGCGATGAGCCGTGCTGTGGAACACGCCCAGCCTGCCCGAGGTGTCCAGCGCGATAAACCCTTTGCGACGCTGCTCGGCCTTGATCTGATCGATCGGGGCGCTACTCATCTTGAAATCACGGATGCGCATGAGGCGCTGTTCGCCATCCGTATCACGTGCCATGAACCACTGGGCCATGCGGCCTCTGGAGTCGCCGATGATCAGCGAAATGCCGCCCACCAACTGGGCACTGGCAGTGATCTCGGCAGTACCGTCTTCCAGCAACTTGTAACGACCGTTGAGGGAATGATCCCGCAGACTGAACACATCGGCCTGCGCCCGGCCATTGATGACATACAGCCAATGCTGGCGTGGATCGATATAAATCGCCTTGATGACAGCGGAGGTCTGCGGCAACTCGATGCGCGTCTGCTCGCGGGTCATCTCGCCGGTCATCAGGTTTTCTTTTTGCGCGAGCGACATGACGTGCAACTGAGTGCCGGTGGAACCTGCCACTTTCAGGCTGTCCGCATCCGCGCTGACCGTCACATGCTCGACCGCACGCCCCGCCTCATCCAGCACCAGCGGCGCCTCGCCGTAGGGCCAGGCGATGCTCGGGGTGATGGTTTTCTGATTGTCCGGGTAGGTGGTCAGATAAGAATGCCTGAATATCAGCACCTGCCCGTTTGACAGGCCCAAGGCGATCAGCGGCGCACCCGGCTGATCCTTGCCGATGGAAGCGACGGACACGCCGGCAGGGAGCGGCAAGGCCACGCGATGCAGTTCGGTGCCGTCCTTGATATTGAAGAAGATCACCTCGCCCTTGTCGGAGATGCGCATACCGATCAGGTTCTGCTCTTCAATCGTGATCAACAGCGGCTTGCCGGCGTCCTGCATCCAGCCAGCATTAAGTGCAGGCTCGGTGGTCAGGCTTGCACCCTTGAACAGCGGCGCAACGACGTAGGCCAGATAGAAGAAGATCAGGGTGATGGCTGCCAGCACGGCCAGGCCGCCAATAGCGACATACCAGTGGGTCAGGCGATCCTTGAATGCACGAACACGACGCTTGCGCAGCATCGCAGGCGTGTTGAAATCGATCCGCTCGGGAGGCGAACTCTGATTCATCGAGGATTTGAACAGCTCATTCATGCGCACACACCGTAACCGCCTTGTATGACAAAAACATTACAGCAAGGTGACGCAAGAAAGCCCGCTGCCCGATAAAACCGGCAGCGGACTGTTCAAATTGTGCGCAGGCCAGTCCATTTAGCCTCGCTGAATCAGGATTATCTGGCCATCACATCACTCGTACCTTGCGACAGACCGAGTTCGGTCATGGTCCTTTCCACCACTCGGGCAGGCAGCGGGATGTAGCCGTCTTTCATCACCACTTCCTGGCCCTGCCTGGACAGCACCAGTTTGATAAATTCTGCCTCCAGTGGCGCCAAAGGCTGGTTGGGCGCCTTGTTCACATAGACGTACAGAAAGCGCGACAGCGGATAAGTGCCGTTCAGGGTATTGGCTTCGTTGTCTTCGACAAACTCGCCACCCTCCTTCCTCGCCAAGGGTACGGTTCTGACGTTGGAAGTCTTGTAGCCGATACCCGAGTAGCCAATGCTGTTAAGCGAATTGCTGATGGAGCTGACCACCGAAGCCGAGCCGGGCTGTTCATTGACGTTGGCTTTGAAGTCGCCCTTGCACAGGGCTTCTTCCTTGAAATAACCGTAAGTGCCTGACACCGAATTGCGACCAAACAGCTGGATCGGCTTACCTGCCAGATCGCCGGTCACCCCCACGTCACCCCAGGTCTTCGCATCAGCTCTTGCCCCACACAGCCGGGTTACAGAGAAAATCGCGTCCACTTGCTCCAGGGTCAGGCCCTTTATGGGGTTGTCCTTGTGGACGAACACTGCAAGTGCATCCACCGCGACCGGGATGGCCGTCGGTTTGTAGCCGTGTTTCTGCTCGAAAGCCGACAGCTCTCCGTCTTTCATCTTGCGGCTCATCGGCCCTAGATTGGCGGTGCCTTCGGTCAATGCAGGCGGGGCCGTAGAGGAGCCAGCCGCCTGAATCTGGATATTCACGCTCGGGTATTCCTTCTTGTAGGCCTCGGCCCACAGGGTCATGAGGTTGGCCAGAGTGTCCGAGCCGACACTGGACAGGTTGCCCGACACACCGGAGGTCTTGGTATAACCCTTGATGGCAGGATCGACGGCAGCGAACGCATTGGCTGCCGATACTGCGGCGGTCACCAGTGTCAGTGCTGTCATCAAACGCTTGAATGTCATGCCTTGCACTCCTGGCAGGGTGTGTCGGTGCCCACCAGCCTCACCGGCCAGCGTGTGACTACTGTATGAATTGATTATGACAAAAAGATGAAAAGGCCGTCCCCTCAACAAAGGGACAGCCTTTTCTGTATTGCCACGCAGGCCGTTATTTCAGACCGGTACAATCAACGCTTTCTGACCAGCAGGAACACGCCGATGGCCATGCCCAGGCCACACAGAATCGCGACATACCAGGCCGGCCCCATCGGGCTGCTTTTAAGCATGAACGTCACGACCATCGGCGTCAGGCCACCGAAAATGGCATAAGCAAGGTTGTAGGAGAACGACAACCCGGAAAAGCGCACAACCGGCGGGAAGGCCTTGACCATCACGTAGGGCACTGCACCAATGGTGCCGACAAACAGGCCGGTCACTGCGTACAGCGGAAACAGCACCTCAGGGTGACTGCCGAGGACGTGATAGAACGTCCAGGAGCTGACCAGCAGCCCGGCACTGCCCAGCAGAAACACCCAGCCGGCCCCGAAGCGATCCGCCAGTGCGCCCGCCGCGATGCAGCCGATGCTGAGGAAGACGATTGCCAGGCTGTTGGCCTTTAATGCGGTGGCCGCCGGAAAGCCATAAATGGTCTGCAGGATGGTCGGCGTCATCAGGATCACAACGATGATGCCGGCCGACAGCAGCCAGGTCATCAACATCGACAGTGCTACGGCACCGCGATGATCACGCAAAACCGCCTTGAGCGGCACCTCTTCGGCCAAAGCCTTGCGCAGTTGCAGTTCGGCAAATACCGGTGTCTCGTGCAGCAGGCGGCGCAGGTAAACCGACATCAGGCCGAAGACCCCGCCCAGCAGAAAAGGAATACGCCATGCGTAGTCGGACACTTCAACCGGGGTATAGATGCTGTTGATCGCGGTAGCCACCAGCGAGCCCAGCAAGATGCCCGCCGTCAGGCCGGCAGTCAGCGTGCCGCAGGCATAGCCGACGCGACGGGACGGCACATGTTCGGACACAAATACCCAGGCGCCCGGTACTTCACCACCGATGGCAGCGCCCTGAATGACCCGCATCAACAGCAGCAGGATGGGTGCCCACATGCCGATCTGCGCGTAGGTCGGCAGCAAGCCCATGATCAGAGTAGGCACGGCCATCATGAAAATGCTCAGGGTGAACATCTTTTTGCGCCCCAGCAGATCGCCGAAGTGCGCCATGATAATGCCGCCCAGCGGCCTTGCCAGATAACCGGCGGCAAAAATGCCGAACGTCTGCATCATGCGCAGCCAGTCAGGCATGTCCACCGGGAAAAACAGCTTCCCGACCACCGCCGCGAAAAACACGAAAATGATGAAGTCGTAAAACTCCAGCGCGCCACCCAGAGCAGACAGCGACAGGGTTTTATAATCACTGCGGGTCAATGGCCGCGCAGGTTGCGTGGAACTTGGAGGAACAGGGGACATGACAAGGCTTCTCTTTGCTTGTTCTTTGATAGGGCATGCGACAGCTGCGCTGGCTGCTGCGGGGTGGCGTGCAGAAGCGATTGTCCGGAGCAATTGTGCAGATAGGCACCAAAATTGCGTGTACAGGCAGTCTTGTTACCTGTAGAGGTCCAGCACGATAGCAAATTGATTCGAAAAACACATGGCAAGAACGGTTCAAGTACGAAATGAAAACCCGGTAGTCGTTCTATGACGCTACGCCCGATATACTCCCGGGTCGTCAGCCGCTCTGGGAAGTTGTGCGAAAACGCCTGAATCAGGGGGTTTCGCAGAGTTTCCCTTAAAGGCCACACCCGTGCTGAGCACACAATGTTCATGCTCGGGGTGTTGAATGGCCCCCTGCTAACCGCGGCATACAATAATGAGAGTCATGGGTCAGAGGCACCCTAGGCATGATCGAGCTCGAACAAGAAGATCCAACTCCGCAAGGTGACCTTGCACTGCAAATTACCGCCCTTCCCCGCGAAACCAATGGCTTTGGTGACATCTTCGGCGGCTGGCTGGTGTCTCAGATGGACCTGGCAGGCACCGCAATGGCCAGCAAAGTGGCTGGAGGGCGTGTAGCCACCGTTGCGATTGACCGCATGGCGTTTCTGGTGCCTGTGGCTGTCGGCGAGCAACTGTCCTTTTACACCCGCACCCTTGAAGTGGGGCGTACCTCGATCAAGATGATGGTCGAAGTGTGGAGCGATGACCCAGTCACCAGCGAGTGGCGCAAGGTAACAGAGGCAGCCTTCGTGTTTGTGGCCATAGACGCCAGCGGCCGGACACGCTCGGTTCCCGCGCGGCGGTAAATCATCGTTCGGCTAGAGATTGGCTGCACGGGTAAACTCATCGAACGTGGAGCGGTCTATTTTCGTCACGGTCCTTGAGTGAGAACTTTGCATGCCAACATCCCCCGTTGAACCCTCTGTTGAATCCGTTCAGTACGATGAGCTTAATTGCTGGCGCATCCGCCACGGTGAAGCTGAACTGCTGATCGCTCAGCAAGGCGCACATATTCTCAGCTATCAAGTGGCCGGACAGCCGCCGCTGGTGTGGCTGAATGAAGAAGCTGTGTTCAAGAAAGGCAAACCGATTCGCGCGGGCATGCCCATCTGCTGGCCGTGGTTCGGCAATCTCGAACGAAACCCGCAAAGCGTGCAAGCCATGCGCAACAGCAGCGAGCCCGCCAAGGCCCACGGCGAAGTACGCGCGCTGGATTGGCAACTGCTGGGTATTGGCGAAGATGGCGATGCGCTGCTGGTGGAGTTTGTCCTGCCCGAAGCCGAAGGCCACCTGCCGGGCTGGCCGCACAACGTCGCCCTCAAACTGAGCATCCGCCTCGACCACGCCCTGAATGTCAGCCTGGTCAGCTATAACTGCGGCACAGAACCCGTCACCCTCAGCCAGGCGCTGCACACCTACTTCGCCATCAGCGACATACGCCAGGTCAGCGTCGAAGGGCTGGACGGCCTGAACTACGTCGACACTCTGGAAAACTGGGAAGAGCGCGAACAAGCCGGAGACCTGACATTCACAGGCGAAACCGACCGCATC
This sequence comes from Pseudomonas tremae, assembly GCF_001401155.1. Classification (GTDB taxonomy): domain Bacteria; phylum Pseudomonadota; class Gammaproteobacteria; order Pseudomonadales; family Pseudomonadaceae; genus Aquipseudomonas; species Aquipseudomonas tremae. The sequence continues at coordinate 38,477 of NZ_LJRO01000278.1, read as the reverse complement.
TACAAGGACACGCCGGGCGTGCTCAGCATCGTCGACCCAGAGTGGCAGCGACGCATCCATGTTCGCAGCCTTGGTTCGAAATCAGCCATTGTGTGGAACCCGTGGGTCGAGAAAACCGCCAGGTTCACCGACATGGCGGCGGACGGCTGGCAGCGCATGGTCTGCGTTGAAACCGCCAACGTACTGGACGACGTAGTGACGCTTGCGCCGGACCAGATGCATGTACTGGGTGTGAGTATCTGGAGCGAGGCGCTCTGATCAAAACCTGGCCATCAAAGGTCCGACTCGACCACCACGCGGACCTTTGATGCATCCATCGCGTACGCAGCGTCGGCCAGGTCGTTATTGACCTTCTCGATCTTCAGCGTGCCTTCGACCCATAGCGGGGTGTAGATGTCATCCAGCTTCAGCCCCTTGGGGTAACGCACCAGTACCAGCTGGTTGGGCGGCGGTGGCGGAACGTGGATGCAGGCACCTGGATAAGGCACAAGGAAAAACAACGTGCTGTGCCCTTTGGCGTCGGTTTCGAGGGGGACAGGATAACCGCCAAGGCGAATGGCCTTGTTATTCATGGCAGGGACGGTCTTGGTCGAATACATGACCGCAGGCAAACCTTTGCTTTGTTTCAAGCCACCCTTGCTGTCGAACGTGCCCATGGCTTCCGGAGAGTTATGGTCAATCTCGGGCATGGCTTCGAGGGCTTTTTGATCCGACTTGGGCATCAGCTCAAGCCAGTCTGTCTCCGGCAATTGCGCGTGTGCAAGCCCGGATACCAGCAGAAGAGTCATCAACAGATAGCGACGCATGATAAAGCTCGGCAATGGGGAAAGAGTTGCCGCGCATTCTAGCCCTCTGCGCTGTGCAGAACAGAGGGCTGAACATTAAACGTTATTTCTTTTTGATCATGCCGTAGATAACCAGCAGGATGATTGCGCCGACCAGCGCGCCCAGGAAACCTGCGCCCTCGCCTGCATGGTAGATACCCAGTGCCTGGCCGCCATAGGTGGCTGCGAGTGAACCGGCGATACCCAGTACGATGGTCATGATCCAGCCCATGCTGTCATCGCCCGGCTTCAGGAAGCGAGCCAACAGACCAACGATCAGGCCGATAAAGATGGTTCCAATGATACCCATGCCATTTCCCTCTGTATTAAGTGAACATGCCAGAGCCTAAAGCAGCCCTGACCTAATGCTATCTGAGAACAGTGACAGGGAATGGTTCCGGCGAAATCGCGAGTTGGGGTCGAGGTGGAAAATTCTTCATGAATGGTGGGGCTGAACCGATCAAAAGCTGAACGCAAAGGATTGGCACGACAGTTAAAAAGCTTGTTCCGCATGTTACAGCGTGGGAATGCAGTTCACGATGCTCTGCGTCGCAAGGGGACGCAGAGCATCGGCACGAGCGTTATGGTTTGATCAGCGCTTCGACCTGTTTCACCTGCCGATCCAGCGTGGTACGGTCGGCACTGCGAACAGTGGCGTGACCCACTTTGCGGCCAGCCTTGAACGCCTTGCCGTAGTGGTGCAGGTGACAATCCTCTACAGCAATGACCTTTTCCACCGCCGGCACTTCGCCGATGAAGTTGAGCATGGCGCTCTCGCCGACCTTGGCCGTCGAACCCAGCGGCAAGCCGGCAACCGCCCGCAGGTGGTTTTCGAACTGGCTGCACTCGGCGCCTTCGGTTGTCCAGTGGCCGGAGTTGTGCACACGGGGTGCAATCTCGTTGGCTTTCAGGCCACCGTCGACCTCGAAGAATTCGAAGGCCAGCACACCGACGTAATCCAGCTGCTTCAGGACTCGACCAGCGTAGTCTTCGGCAAGGGCTTGCAACGGGTGATCGGTGCTGGCAACGGACAGACGCAGGATGCCGTTGTCATGCGTGTTGTGAACCAGCGGGTAGAAACGGGTCTCGCCATCGCGCGCGCGAACGGCGATCAAAGACACTTCACCCGTGAACGGCACGAAGCCTTCCAGCAGGCAAGGTACGCTGCCCAGTTCCGCGAACGTACCGACCACATCGGCTGCAGAACGCAGAACCTTCTGGCCCTTACCGTCATAGCCCAGGGTACGGGTTTTCAGAACGGCTGGCAGCCCGATACTGGCCACTGCGGCATCCAGATCAGCCTGCGACTGGATGTCAGCAAATGCCGGTGTCGGAATGCCCAGATCCTTGAACATGCTTTTCTCGAACCAGCGGTCGCGCGCGATACGCAACGCTTCGGCGCTCGGATAGACCGGCACGAACTGCGACAGGAACGCGACCGTTTCAGCCGGGACGCTTTCAAATTCAAACGTCACCAGATCGACTTCATCAGCCAGTTGACGCAGATGATCCAGATCGCCGTAATCGGCACGCAGATGCTCGCCCAGCGCAGCTGCACAGGCATCCGGAGCAGGATCGAGAAAGGCGAAGTTCATGCCCAGTGGCGTACCTGCCAAGGCCAACATGCGGCCGAGCTGGCCGCCACCGATTACACCGATCTTCATGGAAAAACCTCAGGCGTGGCGCGGGTCTGGATTGTCCAGGACGCTGTCTGTCTGCTCAGCGCGGAATTTCTTCAGCGCTGCGTGGAATTGAGGATGCTTTGCACCAAGGATGCTCGCCGACAGCAGTGCCGCGTTGATCGCGCCCGCTTTGCCGATGGCCAGCGTAGCCACCGGAATGCCGGCTGGCATCTGCACGATGGACAACAGCGAATCGACACCCGATAGCATGGAAGACTGCACCGGAACGCCCAGCACCGGCAGGTGAGTCTTGGCCGCGCACATGCCCGGCAAGTGAGCGGCACCACCGGCACCTGCGATGATCACTTCAATGCCTCGGCTTTCCGCTTCGTCGGCGTACTGGAACAGCAGGTCCGGCGTGCGGTGGGCTGACACCACTTTGACTTCGTAAGGGATGCCGAGCTTTTCCAGCATATCGGCGGTGTGGCTAAGGGTGGACCAATCGGACTTGGAGCCCATGATCACGCCAACCAGTGCGCTCATCGTCGTGCCTCTCATCGGGCGCCCGCAGGCGCGTCTTAAAACAACAAGCCACGCGGGGGAACCGGCGTGGCTTGTTGTACGAATAGTGACCGATTTAGCCGGCCAAAGGCCGCGCAGTATACCGCAAAGTGGTGCGTTTAAAGCACCTCGGATCACCTTCCGTCAGCGGCAATGCCGGGCAGGGGCGCAAGCATTGGCTGCAGTCGGTATGCGAGCCTGATAACTACCAGGGTGAAACCGAAGATTCGTCGCGCAGGCGTTGCGTCTTACATCACGAGAATCCTTGTCCTGCTTATCGAAGCAGCCTATGCGACTGTCAGCGCTGGTCAGCGTTTGTTTAACTGTTTCCACGACATTGAAGTCGCCTTTTTGACCTGACTCTCAAGGATGAGAACGTACACATGCAAAAAAATCTGAACATCTTGCTGACCCTGGCAATCTTTCTTTACCTGCCGTTTGCCAGCGCGGATGAACCCAATCTGGGCCTCTTCGTGATCATGCACGATCAGCTGACACAGCGTGAACGCGCCGAACTGAAAGAAAGCTACCTGCCCTCCCTGCTCGCCCAATTACACGACATCACCGGCCGCAGGACGACCGTCACATTTATCAAGGATGAGCCCGGCCTTACAAACTTCCACTATCGCGGGGACAACCTGGAAAAACTGCTCTACACGTTGTTCCAGGCGAGTATCGAATACGCAAACGCCAAGAACCTGCCGCGCCCCTCGGAGCGGCATAAATACGTGCTGGTGACGTCCAATAAAATCAATGGCGTGACACATGGCGTCGCGGCAACAAACTATCACGTCGCCGTGACGTCCCTTAAAGACGACAACACGCTGGCGCACGAGGTAGGCCACCTGTTTGGCGCTGAACATGAAGATGCAACGGGTTTCCCCTGCCAGACCATCATGTGGGGGAACGCCAGCACCTCGATCATCCCCTGTCATTACTTCAGCAAAGCCAACAAGGCGCTGATTCGCAGTTATGTAGCCAAGCTGGCTGTTCGCTAGGCAATCGGCCTGGCGTGAAGTACCGCGCCAGCCCCCTCATGCCTCATTCAGAAGAAGCGGCGCTTTCCAGCTTGCGCCACAGCAGGCGAACATTGGCCTTGCGCACCAGTGCGCAACGGTAAAGCCTGATCTCCAGCGGCACATGCCATTGCGGTCCGCCACACACCACCAGCTCACCGCGTGCGAGCTCGGCGCGCACACTCAGGTGCGGCACCCAGGCGATGCCCAGCCCTTCAAGCGCCATGCTTTTCAGGCTGTCTGCCATCGCCGTCTCATACACCGTCGTGAAGCGCAGATTGCGCTGGCGCAGCAACAGATTCACCGAGCGCCCGAGAAAGGCTCCCGCGCTGTAGGCGAGCAGCGGCACGCTCGCCTCGCCTTCCATATCGAACAAGGGCCGGCCATTGGCATCGGCGGCACACACCGGCAGCATTTCGGTATGCCCCAGATGCAGCGAAGGGAAGATCTCAGCGTCCATCTGCAGCGCCGCGTCGGGGTCGTAGAATGCCAGCATCAGGTCGCATCCCCCTTCGCGCAACGCATGCACGGCGTCCCCGACATTGGTGGCGACCAGTCGCGTCGCAATGTTCAGGCCTTCGTTGCGCAACTGGGCGATCCAGCGCGGGAAGAATCCGAGCGCCAGGGAGTGAGCTGCCGCCACCTGCATGACTTCGCCCTGACCACCCTCAAGATGATGCAGGTGGCGCACCACTTCGCCCAGTTGCTCGATTACCGTACGCGCCGTGACCAGAAACAGCTGCCCGGCTGCAGTCAACTCGATCGGTGTGCGTGTGCGGTTGACCAGCGTGAGCCCCAGCGCAGCCTCGAGACTGCGGATACGTCGACTGAACGCGGGCTGGGTCACGAAGCGGCGATCGGCCGCCTGGGAAAAGCTGCGAGTGGCCGCCAGGGCGCTGAAATCCTCCAGCCATTTGCTTTCCAGATTCATCAGGTCCTCCCGGACAATGGATGACTGCCTCGACAGGCGACTGCGCGTGCCCTGCAAGCACCGGTTTGAAGCGACCTCGATGGGACGTCCGGTAACGCAGTGCAGATACATGACCTGACCATCACCCGACGATATTGAACCGCAAACCAGGTGCGACATTTTGCCCTCTTTACGCTACGAGAGGAATCCAGGTCACACACCCATTATGCCGTTATTGCATAGGCCAGCGTTTAACAGCATTGGTCAAGCCGGAACGGCAGGCCCACTATTCGTGGCGTTCCGGCATTGTCCGTGCCTTTTTTGAGACTCTTCTTATCATGTCCTCGCCTGCATCATCGCGCATCGAAAAAGACCTGCTTGGTGTTCTCGAAGTACCTGCCAACGCTTATTACGGCATTCAGACTCTGCGGGCAGTGAACAACTTCCACCTTTCGGGTGTGCCGCTGTCGCATTACCCGAAACTGGTGGTGGCGCTGGCCATGGTCAAACAGGCTGCAGCGGATGCAAACCATCAGCTGGGACACCTCAATGACGCCAAGCATGCGGCCATCAGCGAGGCCTGTGCCCGTCTGATTCGCGGCGACTTCCACGATCAGTTCGTGGTCGACATGATTCAAGGCGGCGCCGGCACTTCAACCAACATGAATGCCAACGAAGTCATCGCCAATATTGCGCTGGAAACCATGGGTTTCGAGAAGGGTGAATACAAACACCTGCACCCGAACAACGACGTGAACATGGCGCAATCGACCAACGACGCCTACCCGACCGCGATCCGCCTGGGCCTGCTGCTGGGCCACGACGCGCTGCTTGCCAGCCTTTCCAGCCTGATTCAAGCGTTTGCCGCCAAGGGCGAAGAATTCAACCATGTGCTGAAAATGGGTCGCACCCAGTTGCAGGACGCAGTTCCGATGACCCTGGGTCAGGAATTCCGCGCCTTCGCCACCACCCTGACAGAAGACCTCAATCGCCTGCGCAGCCTGGCACCCGAGCTGCTGACTGAGGTCAACCTCGGCGGCACCGCCATCGGCACCGGCATCAATGCAGACCCTGGCTACCAGAAACTCGCTGTGGATCGTCTGGCGCTGATCAGCGGCCAGCCGCTGGTGCCGGCTGCCGACCTGATCGAAGCGACTTCCGACATGGGCGCGTTCGTGCTGTTCTCCGGCATGCTCAAGCGCACCGCAGTCAAGCTGTCGAAGATCTGCAACGACCTGCGCCTGCTGTCCAGTGGCCCGCGCACCGGCATCAACGAAATCAACCTGCCAGCGCGTCAACCCGGCAGCTCGATCATGCCCGGCAAGGTCAACCCGGTGATTCCGGAAGCAGTCAATCAGGTGGCCTTCGAGATCATCGGCAACGACCTGTCGCTGACCATGGCAGCCGAAGGTGGCCAGTTGCAGCTCAACGTCATGGAGCCGCTGATCGCCTACAAGATTTTCGATTCGATCCGCCTGCTGCAACGCGCCATGGACATGCTGCGCGAGCATTGCATCGTCGGTATTACCGCCAACGAACAGCGCTGCCGCGAACTGGTCGAGCACTCGATTGGTCTGGTCACCGCGCTTAACCCATACATCGGTTATGAAAACTCGACCCGTATCGCCCGTATTGCGCTGGAAACCGGCCGTGGCGTACTCGAACTGGTCCGCGAAGAAGGCCTGCTCGACGATGCCATGCTCGACGACATCCTGCGTCCGGAAAACATGATCGCCCCTCGTCTGGCCCCGTTGAAGGCCTGACAGGAATGAGCTGCGCAACCTGCTCACCAGATTGAGGGCCTAGACACCCCTCAATTTTTTGAGGGTCTGGAAGTGATTCTCCAGGCCCTTTTTTTTGCCTCCGGCACAGGACTCAGATATTGGATCCAGAGCCTTAGGTCCCTTATTTCTGCGGCATAATTCGCAGGAATATTCATTCAGTGTCGCGAATGAAGAATCAGCCTCACAAGAACGCGACTACAGACGTAAAAACTTTGCACCGGTATAGTGCGCCCCCTCAAAAGTAGCGAGGAATAACAAAAATGTTGGAAATGATTAACGACTTTCTCTCCGGTAAGGTACTGATCGTACTTATCGTTGGCCTGGGTAGTTACTTCACGATCCGCTCGCGTTTCGTCCAGTTTCGACACTTTTTCCACATGTTCTCGGTTTTTCGCGACAGTCTGCGCAGTAGCGCCGGCCAGCTGAGTTCGTTTCAGGCCCTGATGCTCAGCCTTGCGGGCCGCGTCGGTGCGGGCAACATTGCAGGCGTCGGCATTGCCGTGACGCTCGGTGGCCCGGGTGCTGTGTTCTGGATGTGGGTCACCGCATTGGTCGGCATGTCCAGCAGCTTCATCGAGTGTTCGCTTGCGCAGCTCTACAAGCGCAAGGATTCCGAGGGCCAGTTTCGTGGCGGTCCGGCGTATTACATCCAGCACGGCCTAGGTAAACGCTGGCTGGGTATGGTCATGGCCGTATTGCTGCTGGTGACCTTCGGTTTCGCCTTCAACGGCCTGCAATCCCACGCAGTGACGGACTCGTTGAAAAGCGCATTCAACATCGACACCACGACCACCGGCCTGTGCCTGGTTGTGCTGCTCGGCCTGGCCTTCATCGGCGGCATCAAGCGTATCGCGGCTATTTCCGATCTGCTGGTTCCGGTCAAGACCCTGATCTACATCGCAGTCACCATCTACGTCATCGTTCTGCAGATCGATCACGTTCCAGCCATGCTGATGACCATCGTCCGAAGCGCCTTCGGCATTGATCCAGTGTTTGGCGGCCTGATCGGCAGCGCGATCGTGATGGGCGTCAAGCGCGGCGTCTTCGCCAACGAAGCTGGCTTGGGCAGCGCGCCCAACGTAGCTGCTGTGGCGCACGTAGAACACCCAGTGGCGCAGGGTGTGGTTCAGGCGTTCAGCGTATTCCTCGACACTTTCGTCATCTGCACCTGCACCGCCCTGCTGATCCTGCTGTCGGGTATCTACGACATCGGTTATGACGGCAACGGCATCGTACTGGCGCAAAACTCGCTGGCCGCAGTGGTCGGTGACTGGGGTCGAATCTTCATCAGCGTGGCGCTGGCGCTGTTCGTCTTCACCTCGATTCTCTACAACTACTACCTGGGCGAAAACAGCCTGCGGTTTTTGTTTGGCGAGAAGCTCAAGGCCATCGTGCTTTACCGTATCGCGGTTCTGGCACTGATCCTGTGGGGTGCCGTGGTCGATCTGAAAGACGTGCTGGCCTTTGCAGACATCACCATGACCATGCTGGCGTTCGTCAACCTGATTGCGTTGGCCATGCTGTTCAAAGTCGTCAAGCGCATCCTCAACGACTACGATGCTCAGCGCCGTGCGGGCGTCAAGACGCCGGTGTTCGACTCCAGTCAGTTCCCGGACCTGGACCTGGACCGCAACGCATGGCCGGCCAACCCGACTCGCCAGTCGACACACGACGCCGAAATGGCCGCCAAGCCGGCGCCTGAAGCACGATAAAACGCGACGTTACGCCGGAGAAGAACCATGACTCTTGATGCACATAAACCCGCTCGACGCGTGATGGTTCTTTACACCGGCGGCACCATCGGCATGCAAGCCAGCGCCAACGGCCTGGCTCCCGCCTCGGGGTTCGAGGCGCGGATGGCAGGGCAACTGGCAGAGCACCCTGAACTGGTCGTACCGCAGTGGCACTTTCGCGAGATGTCGCCACTGATCGACAGCGCCAACATGACGCCAGCCTACTGGCTGCGCCTGCGGGACGCGGTGATCGAGGCGGTGGATGTCGACGGTTGCGATGCGGTGCTGGTACTGCACGGCACCGACACCCTGGCCTACAGCGCTGCGGCCATGTGCTTCCAGCTGCTGGGGTTCGACGCCCCGGTGGTGTTCACGGGTTCGATGCTGCCTGCCGGCGTGCAGGACAGCGATGCTTGGGAAAACGTCAATGGCGCCCTGCTCGCGCTGGGCTCAGGCCTGGTTTCCGGCGTGCAGCTGTACTTCCACGGACAACTGATGGCGCCCACCCGCTGCGCGAAAATCCGCAGCTTCGGGCGTCAGCCGTTTGCGCCCCTGCAACGCTCGCGCGGTGGTTTCTCCGCCGTTTCGCTACCGGATGCGCTGGATTACCGTCAGCCCAGAACGCTGGCCAATGTCGCGGTGCTGCCATTATTCCCCGGGATTGGCGCTGCGCAGCTCGACGGCCTGATCAACAGCGGTATTCAGGGCCTGGTGCTCGAATGCTTCGGCAACGGCACAGGGCCGAGCGACGATCCGCAATTCATTGCCAGTCTGGAAAACGCGCGCGCGCACGGCATCTGCGTGGTCGCGATCACTCAATGCCACGAAGGCGGTGTCGAGCTGGACGTGTATGAAGCGGGTAGCCGCCTGCGCAGCGCAGGCGTGCTTTCCGGGGGTGGCATGACCCGTGAGGCGGCGCTGGGCAAGTTGCATGCATTGCTTGGCGCAGGCCTGTCGACCGAGGACGTTCGCCGCCTGGTCGAACTGGATCTGTGTGGCGAGTTGCGTTAAGCCGCTGTAGCGGCCCTGCGTTGTCCGAGGCGTCCCGCACATGCGGAACGCCTCATCCTCTTTACGAAGCCTTGCTTTCTTCCTGCGCGCATCTGAGCATCGAATCGAGGTTGCGTTCGATGTTGTTGCACAGCGCATTCGTCTGAATTACGTGTTCACTGGCACGAAACGGGCTTTGCAGGTCGGTGCCGATCTTCTCGATAGCCAACAGCATGAAGCCCACCACGGTGGACGCGAGCGGCGTGAACCAGCCCAGTGTTTCCACCAGACCGATCGGTACGATCACGCAGAACAGCGTGATGAACAGCCTTGGGAATGCAACGTACGGATAAGGCAAAGGCGTGTTGGCAATACGCTCCATGCCGCCCTGGCAATTGGAAAGGTCCACCATGGTCGACTCCAGACGCGCCAGCCGAATGCTGTCCAGACGCCCCGCCTGGTACTCCTTCGCCAACAGTGCAGCTGACACATTGAGCACGTCGTTGGGAAAGTTGTTGGTGTCGTGGCGGCGCTCGAATTCCTCGCGGGGGATCAGTTGCTGGATCTCTTCGCCACACTCGACACCTTTCAAATGTGCCGACAGACACTTCACGTAGGCCACGTGGCGGCGCAGCAGAATAGGCTTGACCGGGTTGATACCGTCATCGTCCTCGACCAGCGTCAAGACCTGACGAGCAAAGCTGCGCGAGCTGTTGACCATTGCGCCCCACAGCGTTCGCGCTTCCCACCAGCGGTTGTAGGCACTGGAATTACGAAAGCTGGTCAGCACCACCAGCGCTGAGCCGAGCAAGGTCAGGGGTAACGAAGGCAGGTTGATCTTTCGATCGAAAAACAGCATGAAATCAACAGTAACAATGACATCCCAGATCAGCAGCCAAAAAAGCGACCAACCTACGTAACCAATGGTCTTGCCGAGAAAACGTACTTTCGAAATGATCGTTTGCTGCACAGGACTACCCCATTGATGATTAAGCGAGCGCGCATTCGAATCGCTATTGCCTGGCGTTTGAATGCCAATTCGGCAGATGGTTCGCAAACGGCCCGCTTTATCTCGGGGTATGAAACGTTTCAGCAGCCAGTCAATGCTACTTCCGGCCGCTCTCCGGTAAAGAACAACGGACGCAACCGGACACCGACCACGTTGCCGATGTAGGCAGCGATCAGCCACAGCCAGCCGTGCAGGCTGCCGGACGCAATACCGCTGAAATAGGCGCCAATGTTGCAACCGTAAGCCAGTCGGGAGCCGTAACCCAGCAGCAGCCCGCCGACAACCGCGGCAACCAGCGACCGCACAGGGATATCCAGGCTAGGCGCAAAACGTCCGGCCAGTCCGGCTGCCAGCAAGGCGCCCAGCATAATGCCGATGTCCATCACACTGGTGATGTCTTCCCACACAGGCGCGGCCAGAGCCTTGGCATTCGCAGCGCTCTGCCAGAACACCCAACTGCCGACATCGACGCCCAGACCGCTGGCTGCTTTCGCGCCCCACAGGGCGAATGCCGAGGTGATGCCCCAGGGACGCCCCGCCAGTGCCAGCGTCGCGTAATTCAGAATCGCCAGCGCCACGGCGCCCCAAATCAGAACCCACGGCCCGCGAAACACACGAGAGAAACCACGATGTTCAGTGGTGACCGGCGCTTCGAGCTGACCATGACGGCGCTTTTCCAGCTTGATGGTCGCCAGAGCGATCAAGGCAAACAGCGCCAGATTGGCGATCAGCGCCGGCAGTACGCCGAAGGTCTTGACCACTGAAATCGGCGGCAACGACGGCAAGGCAAACCACCAGTCCACATGATGGGTGGCAATCAGCGAGCCCAGGATGAAAAACAGGAGCGTCACCAGCATTCGCGCATTGCCGCCACCTGCAGTGAACAACGTGCCGGACGCACAGCCCCCGCCTAATTGCATGCCGATGCCGAAAATAAACGCACCAACCACGACCGACACGCCGACCGGCGCGACAAGACCGGTAACAGGCTGGCCAAACAGTGTGCCCGCGCCCAGCGCTGGAAAAAACAGCACTACGGCGACGGCCAGCATCACCATTTGCGCACGCAAGCCGGCGCCACGCCGTTCACGGATGAAAACCCGCCATGCCGACGTGAAACCGAATGCTGCGTGGTAAAGCGTAATCCCCAGCGCGGCGCCCACGAGCCATAACATGACCTGGCGAGTGCCAACGCTGAGCAGCAGAAACTGGGCGCCCATCAGCAGCAGGAACAACGCAGCCAGCGGCGCGCCGAACTTGCGTCCGGGTGTTGCAGTAAGAGAGTTGTTCATGGGTATCTCGAAGACAGGTAGCAGAAAGTGCGGAGTATACGGGTACTGCCGACCTACTCCGACCAAGCCACGCGTAGCCTGTTCAATGCATCCGCAATCGCGGGTTCCGGCACTGCGGCGAAACCCAGCACCAACCCGGCACGGTTATCCATAGGCTCGCAGGAGTCGGGTAGCCAGTATTCACTTAAGGCGTTCATTTCGACACCGACGCTCATGGCCTTGGCAATCAGCGCTTGCTCACGCGCGACGCTGTCCACTTTGATCATCACATGCAGGCCCGCCACGACTCTGGGCATCGCCTGGCAGCCGGCAATATTCTCAGGCCAGCCGGCCAGCAGCGCATCTCGACGACTGAGCGCTGCACGACGCATGCGGCGGATGTGTCGTTGAAAATGCCCAGCTGCCATGAACTGAGCCATGACCGCCTGAACACTGATTTCGGTATGGCGCATGTCCACAGCCTTACGCTGGCTGAACGGCTGAACCAGGGCTGCAGGGAGAACCAGATACCCAAGGCGCAAAGCCGGAAAAGCAATTTTGCCAAACGTGCCGACATACAGCACACGGCCCGTCTGATCGAGTGCAGCCAGCGGCGCCAAAGGTGCGCCGCTGTAACGGTACTCACCGTCGTAATCATCTTCGACGATCCAGCTCTGGTTCTTTTCGGCCCAAGCCAGCAGTTCCAGCCGGCGCGCCAGACTCATGACCACGCCTGTGGGGTATTGATGCGAAGGCGTGACATACGCCAGCCTGCAATCCGACTGGTCTAGATCGGCGCAGCGCATACCCTCAGCATCGACAGCCACACCCTGCAATCGGGCACCAGCCACGGCGAACGCATGACCGGCAGCGCGGTAGCCCGGATTCTCGACGGCGACAGCCTCCCCCGGCGCCAACAGCAATTGTGCACAAAGGCTTATGGCATGTTGCGCGCCGCTGGTGATCACAATTTGCTCAGCACGACAGTGCAGCCCTCGCGAAGAACGCAGATAGACTGCAATCAGCTCTCGCAAATGCCACTCTCCCGCAGCAGCGCCATAGCCTAACTGGTGAAGATCAGGCCTACGCCAGAAAGCCGCATACAGCCTGCCCCACAGCGCAAACGGGAACAGATCGAACGCCGGAACGCCCACCCTGAACGCCTTGGGACCTTCGCCTGACGGGTCGCGCAACTGATGGCTTTCGATCAACTTCATTGCCCGGCTGTGGATAACTTGTTCGCCAATATCCGCAGGATTTTCTGCGCTTTCTGTGGACAAGGCTGTGCATAAGCCTGTGGGCAAACCTGTGGACAAGTTGGTGGATAGTTTTCTGCCAGGGTTGTCCTGAAGCGCAGGACGGCTGCTGGAAAGCTGCGCAACGTAAGTACCATCGCCCACCCGCCCCTCGATGAAACCTTCCGCGTAGAGCTGATCGTATGCACGCATCACGCTGTTGCGAGAAATAGCCAATGACTTCGCCAGGTCTCGGCTGGCCGGCAACCGCGTTGCACCGCTCAAGCGGCCGTCGAGGATGCGCTCACGCAGAACCGCATAAAGCTGTTTACTCAACCCCTGGCGCGGGTCCAGCTGCACACCGATGAGGGTAGACGGGAATACAACGTGGTCTGCGGGCATCCGATTGGCTCTATCAAATAGACTGAAAGTGGATCTTACAACGAACCAATACCTTGCCTAGGATGGCCCCGGTCTGCCAAGGAAAATCACCATGTATATACCGAATGCTTTCCAGGAAAACGAAACGCTCAACCTGCATGAGCAAATGGACCAAACCCGCTTGGCGATTCTCGTGACGCAGGGTGAGGACGGTCTGCATGCGACCCACCTGCCGCTGCTATTGCGGCGTAGCGAAGGCCTTCATGGCACTCTTTACGGGCATCTGGCCAAGGCCAACCCGCAATCGCAGCAACTGAGCGCCGGCGTCGAAGCGATGGTGATCTTCCCGGGAGATGATGCTTACGTCAGCCCGTCGTTCTACCCGAGCAAGGCTGAACACGGAAAGGTCGTACCTACCTGGAACTACCTGGCCGTACACGCTTACGGTCACGCCAGCGGCTTCAATGACCCGGAACGCCTGCACCGATTGTTGAGCGACCTGACCGATCGGCACGAGTCTGATCGTAAACAGCCATGGTCGATCACTGATGCGCCTGCGGACTACATCGCCAAAATGCTCGGCGCAATCGTCGGGTTTGCCCTTCCCGTGCAGCGCCTGCAGGGCAAACGCAAACTCAGCCAGAACCGCAATGCCCGGGACCTTGCCGGCGTGCGCGATGGCCTCGCTGCCAGCGAGCATGCAAACGACCAGCAAATCGCTCGCTGGATGAGCTGAAAGGAGAAATTCATGAAAGATATACGCATCCGCCCCGTCGCTGCCGAGCATCATCAGGCCTGGCTACCCCTTTGGCAGGCCTACCTAAGCTTTTACAAGACCGAACTCGCTGCTGGCGTGAGCGAAGTGACCTGGGCACGCATGATCGACCCGAACGAAGCCACCCATTCGGCGCTGGCATGGCTGGATGGCAAGGCGGTGGGTATGGTGAACTTCATCTATCACCGCTCCAACTGGAGCATCCACAATGCGTGCTACCTGCAGGACCTGTTCGTCGCCCCGGAGCAGCGTGGTACGGGCGTCGGCAGGCAGTTGATCGAGTTCGTCTACGCCACCGCCAAGGCCGATGGCTGTGACAAGGTGCATTGGCTGACCCATGAAAGCAACGCTACGGCCATTCAGTTGTACGAGCGGATTGCCGAGCGGCCTGGCCTAATCCAATTTCGCAAAGCGCTCTGAAACGGGAAGTAATCCATGTCTGACACGCTGCTCGACTGGCAGGCCGCCACACTGCCGACACCGCAAACACTGAAAGGCCGTTTCATTCGCCTGGAAAAGCTCGATGTCGCGCGTCACGGGGATGACGTGTGGGCCGCGCTTCAAGGACCGGGAGCCGACCCGAAGCTTTGGGACTATCTGCCTTATGGCCCTTTTATCGACCGCGATGCGTTTGATGCATGGCTGACCGGGCACCAAGCCACCAGCGACCCCTGGTTTTATGCCATCGTCGATCAACATACCTACAAGGCGCAAGGCGTCATCAGCCTGATGTCGATCGTGGCGGCGCACGGCCGGATCGAAATAGGCCATGTCACCTTCAGCGCAGCCATGCAGCGCACACCAAAAGGCACCGAGGCCATTTACCTGCTGGCCAAAGAAGCCTTTGCGCTGGGTAATCGACGCCTGGAATGGAAATGCAACGCCAACAACGCCCGCTCCAGACGCGCTGCCGAACGGTTCGGCTTCAGCTACGAAGGCACCTTCCGCCAGCACATGGTGGTGAAGGGACAGAGCAGAGACACGAACTGGTACTCGATAATCGACAGCGAATGGCCAGCCATGCAACGGGCATTTGAAAGTTGGCTGGCTGTGGATAACTTTGCGAATGGGCAGCAGATCAAGGGTCTTGAAGCGTTTCGATGAAGCAAGCGACCGGGCAGTTTCAGGGCAGCTTCGCAGCCCATCGTAACCTCCTGAAACTCCCACGCCCTGCGGGCATCAACTATCGTGCGACGCAGAGCGTCAAGAACTGCATTCCCACGCTGGAGCGTGCGGAACGAGAATCTCGACTATCGTGCCGGTACTCTGCATCCCCTTTGCGGCTGAGCCCGCCTGTAGAAAAAAAAGGGAAGCCACGAGTGCTTCCCTGAGGTAAACGGTTGAATTAGCCGAGGCGGCTGATCAGCTTTCGATCTCGACCAGTATCTCGCCCGGATTGACGCGGTCGCCCTTCGCAACATGGATTGCCGCGACCTTGCCCGCGACGGATGCCTGGACTTCGGTTTCCATCTTCATGGCCTCAGTGATCAGCACAGCCTGACCGGCCTTGACCATGTCGCCCTCCTTGACCAACACATCCACGATGTTGCCCGGCATGGCGGTGCTGACGTGACCAGGGGCGTTGGCCTGCTTGCGCTTGCTGGCGCCACCGCCGACAAATTCATTGAGGGGTTCGAACACCACTTCTTCCGGCATGCCATCGATGGTCAGGTAGAAATGACGCTTGCCCTCGGCCTTGACGCCCACACCGGTGATGTCGACCCGGTAGGTTTCACCGTGTACATCAATGACGAACTCGGTCGGCACACCCTCGCCGCCCGCTTTGGCAACGCTGCCGGCCTCGGGAATCGGCAGCAACACTTCCGGCGTCAGCGTTCCGGCCGCGCGATCTTCAAGAAACTTTCGGCCAATGTCCGGGAACATCGCGAAGGTCAGCACGTCCTCTTCGGATTTGGCCAGCGCGCCAACGTCGGCGCGCAGCTTGGTCATCTCCGGCCGGAGCAGGTCGGCGGGACGAACATCAATCAGTTCTTCATTGCCAATCGCCTGACGACGCAGCTTCTCGTCGACTTGCCCCGGCGCCTTGCCATACCCGCCTTGAAGATAGAGTTTCACTTCATTGGTGATGGTCTTGTAACGCTCGCCAGCCAGCACATTGAAGAACGCCTGAGTGCCGACGATTTGCGAGGTCGGCGTCACCAGCGGTGGGTAACCCAGGTCTTTACGCACCCTGGGGATTTCCGCCAGCACTTCGCTCATGCGATTGAGCGCGCCCTGCTCTTTGAGCTGGTTGGCCAGGTTGGAAATCATCCCGCCAGGCACCTGATTGACCTGCACACGGGTGTCCACTGCCGTGAATTCGCTTTCGAACTGGTGATACTTCTTACGCACTGCATAGAAATACAGACCGATTTCCTGCAGCAACTCCAGGTCCAGACCGGTATCGAACTCGCTGCCCTTGAGGGCCGCAACCATCGATTCGGTGCCAGGGTGGCTGGTGCCCCAAGCGAAGCTGGAGATTGCGGTATCGATATGGTCGGCGCCGCTTTCGATCGCCTTGAGCTGACACATCGCGGCCAGACCGGCCGTGTCATGCGAGTGAATGAACACCGGCAGCGACTGCTCGCTTTTCAGCGCCCTGACCAACTCGCCCGTGGCATAAGGCGTCAACAGGCCGGCCATGTCCTTGATCGCCACCGAGTCGCAACCCATCGCCTCCATCTGCCGGGCCTGCGCAACGAACGCCTCGATCGTGTGCACAGGGCTGGTGGTGTACGCGATTGTGCCCTGCGCATGCTTGCCGGCGGCTTTCACCGCCTCGATGGCAACGCGCAGGTTACGCACGTCGTTCATCGCATCGAAAATCCGGAACACGTCGATACCATTCACCGCCGCCTTGGCCACGAACGCCTTGACCACGTCATCGCTGTAATGCCGATAACCGAGAAGGTTCTGACCGCGCAGGAGCATTTGCAGACGCGTATTGGGCAACGCCGCGCGCAGCTGACGCAGGCGCTCCCAAGGGTCTTCCTTGAGAAAGCGCACGCAGGCATCGAACGTTGCCCCGCCCCAGACCTCCAGCGACCAGTAGCCGACCTTGTCGAGCTTGCCGCAGATCGGCAGCATGTCTTCAGTGCGCATGCGGGTCGCCAGCAGCGATTGGTGAGCGTCACGCAGGATGGTATCGGTTACGAAAATCTTCTTGGACATTTCAATATTCCTTACAGACCGGCGTGTGCGGCAATGGCGGCGGCAATGGCCAGAGCCAGCTCTTCGGGTTTGCGCTTGATCGAGTAATTGGTCAGCTCGGGGTGGCTCTCGACAAAACTGGTGTTGAACTCACCACTGCGAAATTCCGGGTTGCGCAGGATTTCCTGGTAATACGCCGCCGTGGTCTTCACCCCTTGCAGGCGCATGTCGTCCAGAGCGCGCAGGCCGCGATCCATTGCTTCTTCCCAGGTCAGCGCCCAGACGATCAGCTTCAGGCACATCGAGTCGTAGAACGGCGGAATGGTGTAGCCGGTATAAATAGCCGTGTCGGTACGCACACCAGGCCCGCCGGGCGCGTAATAACGAGTGATCTTGCCGAAACTGGGCAGGAAGTTGTTCTTCGGGTCCTCGGCGTTGATTCGGAACTGCAAAGCAAAACCGCGGTGGATAATGTCCTCCTGCTTGACCGACAGAGGCAGTCCGGACGCGATGCGGATCTGCTCGCGGACAATGTCGATACCGGTGATTTCTTCGGTAATGGTGTGCTCGACCTGCACACGGGTGTTCATCTCCATGAAGTACACCTCGCCCTCGGCGAGCAGAAACTCCACAGTGCCAGCGTTTTCGTAACCGACAGCCTTGGCGGCACGCACCGAAAGATCGCCGATGTAGGCGCGCTGTTCAGGCGTTAATTGAGGGCTGGGAGCGATCTCGATCAGCTTCTGGTTACGACGTTGTATCGAGCAGTCGCGCTCGAACAGATGCACCACATTGCCGAAGCTGTCGCCCAGAATCTGCGCTTCGATGTGCTTGGGGTTGACGATGCACTTTTCCAGAAAGACTTCTGCCGAGCCAAAGGCTTTGGTCGCCTCGGAAATCACCCGGGGGAACGCCTGCTCCAGCTCCTCACGGCTGTTGCAACGCCGGATGCCGCGCCCGCCACCGCCGGAAGTGGCCTTGAGCATGACCGGATAGCCAATGCGTTCGCCTTCGACCAATGCTTCCTGAATGTCGGCCACATTGCCCTCGGTGCCGGGCGTTACCGGCACCCCGGCCTTGATCATGCTGCGCCGCGCTTCGGTCTTGTCGCCCATGCGCCGTATCACTTCCGCCGAAGGGCCGATGAACTTGATGCCGCGTTCGGCGCAGATATCAGCCAGTTCGGCGTTTTCAGACAGAAAACCATAACCGGGGTGAAGCGCATCGCACCCGGTTTCCACGGCCAGATTGACCAGCTTGCGCGGGTTCAGGTAGCCCGCCAGCGGTTCGGCACCAATGCTGTAGGCTTCGTCCGCACGCTTGACGTGCAAGGCATGCCGGTCAGCATCGGAGAATATCGCCACCGAGCGAATGCCCATTTCGGCACACGCGCGCACGATGCGGACGGCGATCTCTCCGCGGTTGGCGATCAGAATTTTTGTTATCACTGATGATTCCTCGACCCTAAAGACCAAACCGGTCAGCACATCCAGGCAAGCGCTGTACCCGCACTTTTTTGTAACCTGGCATGTGACTCGATGTCGCAGGCACACCCTAGTCCGGATCAGGGATTAACAAAAATGAGTAAAAATTGGGTCGTACATAAGTAAAAGCTTATAGTTGCTTTTCCTACACGATCAAAAAGGCTTTTTGAATGCGTAAGTCCTTGATGCGCATGACATTGCGTCAGCTGCGCATTTTCAACGAAGTGTGCGATCTGCGCTCATACAGCCGCGCAGCCGAAGAAATGTCGCTGACCCAGCCTGCCGTCAGCTTGCAGATAAAGCAGCTTGAAGAGCTGATCGGCCAGCCGCTGTTCGAATACGTCGGCAAGAAGCTCTACCTGACCGAGGCGGCCGAAGCACTGCAGCTGGCCAGCCGGGATATTTTCGGGCGCCTGGAAAATCTGGACATGCAGCTGTCGGACATGCAGGGATCGCTGCAAGGCCAACTGAAGCTGGCCGTAGAGTCGAGCTGCAAGTATTTCATCCCGCACCTGTTCGCCGCGTTCAAACGTCGCTACCCGGAAGTCAGTCTCAGCTTGATGGTGGTCAATCGTGCGCAGATCATCAGGCGATTGTCGGATAACCGCGACGATCTGGTAGTGATGTCAGCAGTTCCACTAGACATGGGACTAGAGTTTCTGCCGTTCCTGAATAACCCGATAGTCGCCATCGCGCCACCGGATCATCCGCTGAGCAGTCGTGAAACACTGAACTTGAGGGATCTCGAGCCGTGGCCACTGCTGACCCGGGAAACAGGCTCGGGCACCCGTAGAGCCTGCGAGGAATACTTCAAAGAGAAACACGTGCATTTCGCCCAGACGCTTGAGGTGTCGTCCAGTGAGGCCCAACGCGAATGCGTGGTGGCTGGCCTGGGCCTGGCCATGCTGACGCGGCACGCAGTCTGCCACGAACTCGCCACCGGCACGCTCGTGGAGCTGCCCGTGGCGGAGCTGCCGTTATACCGAAGCTGGTGCGTGGTTCAGGCCAGAGACAAACGCCTTTCGCCTGTCGCGAATGCGTTTCTGGCGTTCATCCGCACCGAACGTGCGCAGATCACCCAGCTTGTCGAGCGCTTCGACGGTCGACCGCAGGCAACTTGATAGTCTGCCAGACGGCGCTGTGCATGCCTTCCATATAGTCGCAAAGCTCCTGATTGAGCTGACGCGCTTCACTGTAGCTCTCAATTGCCCGACGAAACTCCATGCGACGCTGATCTTCCTGCTGACGGCGGGTTTTCACGGTGCTGTTGGGTAAATCATCGTAATGCCGAGCCATGTCCTGTCTCCCAATACGTTTTACGGGAGCATCAGAATGAGGCGCACGAGTGACAGTCAGGCGGCACGCAGGTGACAAATCGATGAATTCTGCTCTGTCAGCGGTAATCAGTCTTCGTGGGTCTTGATCGACTTCGGCGACAGGCGCAAGCCGCGCAGGCTGCGCTTTACGCTCTTCAGGTGATTGACCAGGCTCGGGCCCCGCGCCATGGCGACACCCATCGCAAGCACATCGATGACCACCAGATGCGCAATGCGGGAAGTCAACGGCGTGTAGATTTCGGTGTCTTCATGCACGTCGATGGCCAGATTGACCGAGGACAGTTCTGCCAGCGGCGTCTGGCTGGGGCACAACGTGATCAGGGTTGCACCGCTCTCGCGAACCAGATTGGCCGTGATCAGCAAATCCTTGGAACGCCCCGACTGGGAGATACACACGGCTACATCGGTGGGCTTGAGCGTAACGGCCGACATGGCCTGCATGTGCGGGTCGGAATAGGCCGCTGCCGTCAGCAATAAGCGGAAGAACTTGTGCTGCGCATCGGCAGCCACCGCGCCAGAGGCACCGAAACCGTAGAACTCGACCCGGTTGGCACCGGCCATCGCTGTCACGGCCAGTTGCAGCGCGTGAGGGTCAAGGTTTTCACGCACCTCCATCAGCGTGTGCAGCGTGGTGTCGAAAATCTTCAGGCTGTAGTCAGCGACCGAATCGTCTTCATGAATCGCGAACTGCCCAAAACTGGCACCCGCCGCCAGGCTCTGGGCCAGCTTGAGCTTGAGGTCCTGAAACCCGGTGCAACCGATGGCGCGGCAGAACCGCACAATGGTCGGCTCGCTGATCCCGACGCTGTGCGCCAGATCAGCCATGGAACTGTGCATCACGGCCGCAGGGTCAAGCAGCACATGGTCGGCTACCTTGAGCTCCGATTTGCGAAGCAGATCACGTGACTGGGCGATGTGTTGCAGCAGATTCAAGAGGCAGACTCGGCAAGAGGATTATGGGCTGGGTGTAGCTTTCTTGTAGTTATACTACATGACCTGCAAACCGCCCAGTTAAACGACGCTGAGACGCACTGCACAGGCTTTGAAAGGATAATTCGCAAAAAAATGTGGGAATAATCCTACATCATGGGAAAGGACGAACCCACCTGGCGGGCTGCTCGATAAGTAAAAGTAGCCGGGGCACATCCGACGCGCACCGCAGGCGATGACCGGTCGTCTGCACCGTCTGTTTTTTGTTGTCTGACGCAAAGCATGGTTTGCCGACCTTGGCGCAGCACCCTAGAATGCGCCGATGCGCGATGATCTCTCTCTTCTTCTTAATTCTCTCAACGATGCCCAACGTCAGGCCGTAGCCGCCTCATTGGGTCGTCAGTTGGTCCTGGCCGGTGCAGGCTCCGGCAAAACCCGTGTGCTGGTGCATCGCATCGCCTGGCTGATGCAGGTCGAGCAAGCCTCGCCGCATTCGGTGCTGTCGGTGACGTTCACCAACAAGGCGGCTGCCGAGATGCGTCACCGCATCGAACAGCTGATGGGCATCAGCCCGGCCGGCATGTGGGTGGGCACCTTTCACGGCCTGGCACACCGCCTGTTGCGTGCGCACTGGCAGGAAGCCGGGCTGGTGCAGACCTTCCAGATTCTCGACAGCGATGACCAGCAACGCTTGGTCAAACGTGTGATGCGCGAGCTTGGCCTGGATGAGCAACGCTGGCCCGCGCGTCAGGCCCAGTGGTTCATCAACGGTCAGAAAGACGAGGGTCTGCGCCCCAAGCACATTCAGGCCAGCGGCGACCTTTTCCTGACCACCATGAAAAGCGTCTACGAAGCCTACGAAGCCGCCTGCCAGCGGGCCGGCGTCATCGACTTCTCCGAACTGCTGCTGAGAGCGCTCGACCTGTGGCGCGACAATCCGGGCCTGCTCGCGCACTATCAGCGTCGCTTCCGCCACGTATTGGTCGACGAATTCCAGGACACCAACGCCGTGCAGTACGCTTGGTTGCGTCTGCTGGCCCAAGGTGGCGACAGCCTGATGGTGGTCGGCGACGATGATCAGTCCATTTACGGCTGGCGCGGCGCGAAGATCGAGAATATCCACCAATATTCATCCGATTTCCCGGACACAGAAGTCATACGTCTGGAGCAGAACTACCGTTCCACGGCGAGCATTCTCAAGGCCGCCAATGGCTTGATCATCAACAACAGCGGTCGTTTGGGTAAAGAGCTGTGGACCGATGTCGGTGATGGTGAGCTGATCAATCTGTACGCCGCCTTCAACGAGCACGACGAAGCGCGCTACGTGGTCGAGACCATTGAAAGCGCATTGAAAACCGGTATATCGCGCAACGATATCGCCATTCTCTACCGCTCCAACGCCCAGTCGCGAGTGCTGGAAGAAGCACTGCTGCGCGAGCGCATTCCATACCGGATCTATGGCGGGCAGCGCTTCTTCGAACGCGCCGAGATCAAGAACGCGATGGCGTACATGCGCCTGCTGGAAGGCCGCGGTAACGATGCGGCGCTGGAGCGGGTGATCAACGTACCGGCGCGCGGCATCGGTGAGAAAACCGTCGAAGCCATTCGCGAGCATGCGCGTCATGCCGACGTTTCCATGTGGGAAGCCATGCGTCTGCTGGTCGCCAACAAGGGCCTGACCGGCCGCGCGGCCACTGCGCTGGGCGGGTTTATCGAACTCATCGAGAACCTGTCCGCCAAGGTCATGGAAATGCCGCTGCACCTGATGACCCAGACGGTCATCGAACAGTCCGGGCTGATCGCGTATCACGAACAGGAAAAAGGCGAGAAAGGCCAGGCTCGCGTAGAAAACCTTGAGGAACTGGTCAGCGCTGCACGGGCCTTCGAGAACCACGAGAGCGAAGAAGATCTGACACCATTGGCGGCCTTCCTGGGCCATGCGTCACTGGAAGCTGGCGATACGCAGGCGCAGGAACACGAAGACAGTATTCAGTTGATGACCTTGCACAGCGCCAAGGGTCTGGAATTCCCGCATGTGTTTCTGGTGGGCATGGAAGAAGGGCTGTTCCCGCACAAGATGAGCCTGGAAGAACCGGGTCGCCTGGAAGAAGAACGCCGTCTGGCCTACGTGGGCATTACCCGCGCGATGAAACAGCTGGTGATGACCTACGCCGAAACGCGTCGCCTGTACGGCAGCGAGACCTACAACAAGGTCTCGCGATTCGTGCGGGAGATTCCACCTGCGCTGATTCAGGAAGTGCGCTTGTCCAACAGCGTCAACCGTCCGTTCGGTGGCACGCCGAAGTTCAACAGCAGCAGCCTGTTCAACGGCACCGGCATTCCGGAAACCGAGTTCACCATGGGCCAGCGTGTGCAGCACGCGGTGTTTGGCGAAGGCGTGATCCTCAACTTCGAAGGCGCAGGCGCTCAGGCGCGCGTGCAGGTCAACTTCTCCGAAGGCAGCAAGTGGCTGATGATGGGGTATGCGAAGCTGGTGCCGTTGTAGGCCGAACGGCATGGACGTGAATATCGTTCCCACTCAGCGTGGTAATGCAGTTCCAGACGCTCTGCTTAGGGCTGGAATGCGCGGTGCAACGCAGATTTATGACGCGAAGCGTCACCCAACGCATTCCCACGCTGAAGTGATGAACGATAACCCTCATGCACATCTTACGAAGCGCGCTGAAAAGTCCTACGCTATTTGTGTAAAAGTCCGAAACACTAACGCGCTGGTCACACAGGCCTCTGCTGTGCAACATGGCGCGCATGCAATCACAAAACGGGAATACCCTTATGCAACGTTTTCTAAGCATCGCGATGGCGCTTTGCATCGGGCTCACCATGAGCCTGGATGTGAATGCCGCGCGCTTCGGTGGCGGCAAGAGTATGGGCTCGGCGCCTACGCATCAGGCACGCCAGACCGCACCGGCGGCTCCGGCCGCTGCACCTAACGCTGCTGGCCGCCCTGCCCCTGCCGCAAGCGGCGCCTCCCGCTGGCTAGGCCCATTGGCCGGTATCGCTGCCGGTGGCCTGCTGGCGTCGATGTTTATGGGCGACGGCTTCAACGGCCTGCAGCTGTTCGACATCCTGATCATGGGCCTGATCGCCTTCCTGATCTTCCGCTTCATCGCGCGCCGTCGTCAGCAGCAACAGCCTAAAATGGCTCCTGCCGGTGCGCCATACCAGCGTGAAACCAGCCAGCCGACACAGAACCCGATTTTTGGCAGTTCGTCGCCGGCTTCTGCCCCACCAGCGATCAATGCACCGGCCTGGTTCAATGAAGAACGTTTTCTGGAAGCCGCTCGCGGTCACTTCCAGTCATTGCAGCAGCATTGGGACGCCAACGAGATGGACAAGATTGCCGAGTTCGTCACTCCGCAAATGCTTCAGTTCCTGAAAAAAGAACGTGCCGACCTGGGCGACGGCTTCCAGTCGACCTACATCGAGAACCTCAATGTTCAGCTGGACGGTGTCGATGATCGTGCCGACAAGACTATCGCCACGCTGACGTTCTCCGGTGTCTCCAAGACGTCACGCTTTGATCAGGGCGAAGTGTTCAGCGAAAGCTGGAACATGGAGCGACCGCAAGGCGATAACCAGCCCTGGCTGGTAGCAGGAATTCGCCAGAACGGTTGAACCAGATACCGTTCTCGCGTTCAGAACCCCGGACATGTCCGGGGTTTTTGTTTATCCGTTCGGATAGTTATTTTGAGAAAGGCTTTACGCTACTGTATAACCCGCGCCATCAAGTGAGAGGATCCGTGTCGTGGAAGAAGTCATCGAACAATTGCGTGAAGCTAACGAGCCGGTCCCTGTTCCGCTCGAGTTGCCTGACGAAGACCTGCTGGTCGAGATCGAGGAGCAGCTGTTCATCAACATCCCGTTCGTCTTCAAGGAGTTCCTCCTGACAGTCAGCGATGTGGTGTATGGCAGCCTGGAGCCTGTCACCGTTACCGATCCGCAGTCACACACCTACCTTCCGGAAGTGTGTGCAACTGCCTGGGATCTGGGCGTGCCGCGCGAGCTGATCCCTATCTGCCAGGACGGTGACGACTACTACTGCGTCGAGGAAGACGGCACTGTATTGCTGTGGTCCGCCGAAGAAGAACTGGTCACCGAAGACAGCTGGGAATCGGTCTGGCACTGGGCTCGGGATGTCTGGCTGGAAAGCTGAGACACCTTGCTGCGCAGTCTGAGAATCGCCGGGCTCAATGCCCGGATGATTCCTGATTGTTTCCGAGGGTTTCGAGCAGGGCGATCTGCATTCGCGTATGCACGCGGATAAGCCAGCGCCACAGCAATGCAGCGACAAGCGCAGCAACCAGAGCAACCACCAGCAGCAATTCGTTGGCCGGCAGAATACTCGCCGACAACGCCGCCAGCATGATGAAAATCACCACCAGCGACAGCAGCGGAATCACCTCCGCCACCACCTTGCGCACCCGTACGGTGTGTCGACCCGCCATTTCAGGTTTGACTCCCATCTCTGCCAGCAACATCGAAAGCGCCTTGAGCTTGCGGTACGCCGCGATCAGAAAAGGCAACGACAGCAACAATGCCGCGCCGCAGATCCAGGCTTTCTGGTGGCTGGGGTCACCCGCCCATTGGTTCATATACCCGCCGAGACGTTCAGCGAAGTAGCCGCCGCTGAAGAAGATCGCCATCACCAGTGCCAGGTTGACGCCCACCTGCAGCAGGATCCGCCGGATCATCGCGGCAAGCACTGCGCCCTGTCCTTGTGGCTGAATGCTGCGTAACCATTCGCCGTACATACCGAATACCCGCGCCACGCGTCCGGGCATGATCGCGGCCAGTCTGAGCGAGAGAGGGTCGGCGCCGCGAATGAGGTACGGCGTCAACAACGTGGTGATCGCCGATACGGCAACGGCCACCGGGTACAGGAAGTCGCTGGTGACCTGCAGGGTCATGCCTAGCGCTGCGATGATGAAGGAAAACTCGCCAATCTGTGACAGCCCCATGCCCACGCGCAGTGAGGTGCGGCCATCATTGCCTGCGATAAAGGCCCCGAGGCCGCAGGAAATCATCTTGCCCAACACCACTGCGACGGTGATGACCGCAATCGGCCAGGCATATTCCAGCAGGATTTTCGGGTCGATCATCAACCCGATGGCGACGAAGAATATTGCACTGAACAGATCACGAATCGGCTCGATCAAGCGCTCGATCTTCAGCAGTTCACGCGACTCGGCCATAATTGCGCCGATCAGGAACGCCCCCAGCACCATGCTGTATTCCAGCTTGACCACCAACAGGCAGAAGCCGAAACACAAGCCCAGCACAGTGATCAGGAGCATCTCGTTGCTTTCGAATCTGGCGACATAGGACAGCAATCGCGGGACCAGCAGAATACCCACGACCAACGCCACGATCATGAACAGCGACAACTTGCCGACGGTGGAAAAGACCTCGCCCGAACTGACCGAGCCGCTGACCGCAATACCGGACAGCAGCGCAATGATGCCGATGCCCAGGATGTCTTCGACGATCAGCACGCCGAAAATCAGTTGGGCAAAATGCTGGTTCTTCATCTTCAGGTCGTTGAGCGCCTTGACGATGATGGTGGTCGAGGAGATCGCCAGAATTGCGCCGAGGAATAACGAATCCATCGTCTTCCAGCCAAAATACTGGCCAATTTCATAGCCGATCCAGATCATCAGGGCTATTTCGAGAAACGCTGCGATGAAGGCCGTGGCACCGACTTTGAACAGCTTGCGCAGGCTGAACTCCAGCCCCAGGCAGAACATCAGGAAGATCACCCCCAGCTCGGCCAGGATCTTGATGGTGTCCTCATCGTGGATCAGGCTGACCGGAGGCGTGTGCGGGCCGATGATGAAGCCGGCGACGATATAACCGAGCACCACCGGCTGACGAAGGCGATGAAAGAGAATGGTCACCACGCCCGCCACCAGCATGATCACTGCCAGGTCTTGAATGAAATTGATGGCATGCATGGTGGCGAAGCTCCTTTTTGGTGATGACGTTCGCAACCGACATCGCCACACCTTGTAAGGCGTGAGCCACCCGGTTCGTCATCGAAATCCGATTAAAACGTAAGAAAAAACCCGATCCGCGGTTTTTTGCAGGTTATCACTGCCCCCTT
Organism: Pseudomonas tremae; assembly: GCF_001401155.1. Classification (GTDB taxonomy): domain Bacteria; phylum Pseudomonadota; class Gammaproteobacteria; order Pseudomonadales; family Pseudomonadaceae; genus Aquipseudomonas; species Aquipseudomonas tremae. The sequence goes on along the minus strand of NZ_LJRO01000278.1, from coordinate 11,344 downwards.
CGACATAAAGCCGGTGCAATATATGGAAACAGATAGTTATGGTGCGTGACGGTCACCTGCTGGCCAGCGTCCCGATAACTGTTGCAAGCCCTTCTGAGCGCCAGCATAGGCGTCCCTTGAACAACTTGACCGTGTGAGTACGCTATGGAACCCGGAAACGCCCAGCTGTCGATGACTGTATTGATGACCCCGGACATGGCCAACTTCTCTGGCAACGTACACGGCGGCACGCTGCTCAAATACCTGGACGAAGTGGCCTACGCGTGCGCGAGCCGCTACGCCGGCCGCTATGTGGTAACGCTGTCGGTGGACCAGGTGATTTTTCGCGAGCCGGTACACGTCGGCGAGCTGGTGACCTTTCTGGCCTCGGTCAACTACACCGGCAACACCTCGATGGAGGTCGGTATCAAGGTGGTCACCGAAAATATTCGTGAGCGCTCGGTTCGTCATTCCAACAGTTGCTTCTTCACCATGGTCGCCGTGGACGACAACCGCAAACCCGCCAGCGTGCCGCCTCTGGAACCTGAATCTGCCGATGCTAAGCGTCGTTATATCCAGGCGCAGCAACGCCGCCAGATTCGCCAGGAACTGGAAAAGCGTTATCAGGACATCAAAGAAGAAGCGCTTTGATCAGCGGGCTCAGGCAAGGATGCCCAAGCCACTGACAACGCGCCGGGCTCAGAGCTTTACTGCTTCAAACCTGACCCTGGGGTGAGCGATACGATCCTGAGCGCGCACCAGTTCCAGCTCGTAGCTGCCGCAGGCCTGGGTCTCCAGCAGTACTTCATGGACGGCTGCCGCGGCGAATTCGAACGCTTCAACCAGGTCGTCACCCAATAGGACCCGTGCCAGAAACAGCCCGGACGTAAGGTCGCCCACGCCGACCGGCTGACGAGGGAACGCCAGCAGCGGACGGCGCAGATGCCAGCTTGCCTCGGCAGTCACCAGCAGCATTTCAAAGCCGTCGGCGGCCTTGCCGGGATAATCCAGGTGCTTGACCACCACGGCTTCTGGGCCTCTTGCCAGCAGCGCGCGGGCCATTGCGAGGCAATCGAGCAGGGACTCCGGTTTGCGGCCCGAGAAGCTGTCCAGCTCCAGCTGGTTGGGGCACATGAAGTCCGCCATGGCGGCGGCTTCCTGGAGCAGAAAGTCACCGACTTCCGGCGCAACGATGCAGCCTTTTTCCGGATGGCCCATCACCGGGTCGCACAAGTACAGCGCCTTGGGGTTGGCGGCCTTGATACGCGCCACACCGGTCAGAATGGCCCTGCCCTGCGCCGCACTGCCCAGATAACCCGACAAGACGGCATCGCAGTTGCCCAGTTCGCCGATCGCAGCGATACCGTCGATCAGTGCGGGGATCTGCTGCGGGGCCAGCACCTCACCCGTCCACTGCTTGTACTGGGTGTGGTTGGAGAACTGAACCGTGTTGAGCGGCCAGACATTGACCCCGATACGCTGCATCGGGAACACCGCTGCGCTGTTCCCGGCGTGGCCGAATACCACATGGGACTGAATGGCGAGCAAGTGGGGCGTACGTTTCATGGCGGGTAGAATCCTGAACACGATGCAAGTGCAGTAATGATAAATATAAGTCGCGCAGTATGGCTGTAAATCCCTCCGGGCAGTTAAGCTGGTCACTCCTTTGTTGGAGCACTCCGTCATGCTGACCCTGGGAAACATTTTCGTGCTGATGCTGTTCGCGAGCGCCGCGGCCTGGTGGTGGCACGCCCACGGTTTGCGAGAAAAAGCGCTGGCACGTGTGAAGCAGCATTGCGCACGCCTCGAGCTCCAGTTGCTCGACGATGCCGTTGCCCTGCGCCGCCTGACCTTTGCCCCCGACGCTCAGGGCCGCAAGCGCCTGGCTCGGGTGTATGGCTTTGAGTTCACCGTCACAGGCGAACAACGCCACCCCGGTACGATCACCATGTTCGGCGCGCACACCGCGCACATCGAACTGGCGCCCTACCCGTTCGAAATCAAGACACCACCGCCCAGCGCAGAAGTCATTCAGATGAGCGAATGGCGTCAATCGCATCAGAAGTGGAAGCAGTAGCGGGCTATTCAGCTTTGACGTCTGGATGAGCGTGAGCCAGCGCGCAGCGTCATCGCAGACAAGCCCGCTCCGACGAAAACTCATTTTGCAGGTGTTTCAGGACTTGCTGGTGCCACTCGGCGCTAGCGTGCAGCTTTGTGCTGAGCGCGCATCACACCAGACACTCCGCCATCTGCGCCTGCAACTTATCCACATCCTGGGGCACCGAGAAAATCAATTCCAGGCGTGAGTCCTTGCGCCATTCGCTGACCTGCCAGGCAATCGGCGCGCCGTTTGCGACGTTGCCGGAATACCAGCCGCCCTCACTGTGGATAACCATCTTCGCCCTTTGCCAGATCAGGCTTTCCAGCCAATGCATCAGCCGTTGCAGATCGAACTGTTGCGACGAGTGCCAGCGCCAGCCGACGCTCCAGCCGTCAGGGCTGCTCTGACTCAGGCATATTGGCACACGCGGGCTGGCCCAGAGCGCAGGCAGCTGGCCAACGCTTTCGGGTAACGCAAGGTTATCCACAGACTGTTTATCCACAGCCGAACCGTCGACAAACCCTGGCAAGCAGTGCAGCGGCAGTTCGCCGTGGCGGGTCCACAGCAAGGCATGCGGCTTGAGTTGCGCGGTCAGTGACTGACGCGACGGCAGGTCCAGTTGTTCGGATTTGTTCATCACCACCAAGCCTGCTTCAACCAGCGCCTCGCGTTGCGTGACAGGTAACGGGAGCCCCGCAGCCATTGCTTCCGAGTCCAGCACCATCACGCTGCGCTGAACCGAAAGCACGCCACGCCAAGGCGCTTCGCGCAGTTGCGCCATCAGTTGCGCCGGGTGCCCAAGGCCTGAGGGCTCGATCAACAAGCGATCAGGTCGGGCCTGACGCAACAATCGTCCCAGACCGATCTGAAACGGCACACCGTTGACGCAACACAGGCAGCCGCCAGCCACTTCGCCAAGTGCGATACCATCGGCGGCGGTGTTCAACAATGCGGCATCCAGGCCGATCTGACCGAACTCGTTAACCAGTATGGCCCAGCGCTCATTGGCAGGCTTCTGCGCCAGCAGGCGTTTGATCAGTGTGGTTTTGCCGGCACCCAACGGGCCTGCGATGACGTGCGTGGGGATGTTCTGCAGCATGGGATCACTTTTGACGAATGCGTGGGTCATTGAAGAGCAAGGGAAGGTTACGATGCAAGTAATACGGTGGGCTGTTCGCTTGGCTCTTATGCTGCTGGCGATGTCTTCAGGCCAGGCGCGGGCGCAGGCCTGCCTGGTACACAGCCAGGCAGAACGGCTCGACATCAAAGTTTGCCAGGAAAATATCAATATCCCGGCCAACCTGTTCAAAGACAGCTTCTGCCAGCCACAACTGGCCGGGCAGAAGACTGAGACGACCTACTCTGCGCAATGCCCGAGCGGTGCGTTCGGCATCTGCCGCAATGCGCAGGTCGCCAACATGCCTTACCGCGAGAACATTCACTATTACGGCGTCGCCAGTGATTCGCTGTACCTCAAGCCCTTTTGCGAAGGCCAGAGCAAAGGCCAGTGGGTAACGCCGTAAAGCGCCTTACGCCAGCCAGTCAAGGGTCAGAATAAGCCTGCGCTCGTTATTCGCCAGCGGCGGCGAACGGTGGATAAGACCGAAGCCTTCATTGCCATGCCAGCGCTCCCCCTTGAGCAGCGCCACGTCGCCGCTGCCCACCTGCTGGATGATGGCGGCATCGTTCGGCTCGGCTTCAGGACGACCGAGCTGCGTGCGGTCCATCACATCCTCGTGCAGCCACTGACTGCCCACACCGCCATAGGTGGTAATCAGGCGCACCGGCACATGATCGACATGGAAGCGCGGGCACATGGCCTTGTCGAGCACCCTGAGACGCAGCCCGACACATTCGGCCCCCAACAGGCAGGCGTAGGCGCTCACCAGCCAGGAAACGTCAGCGATGAAGCCCTGATAGCCATGCAGGTCGGCATATCCCGGTGCAAGCATGCTCAGATTCGGCTCGACGTCGCCGCCCTTCACCTCAAGGGTCATTGATTCGGCAAGCGGCTCGTTCATCGACAGCAGCAAAGCGCTGAAGTCCTCGATGTGCGCAGGCAGGCGGCGTTGCCAGACCGCAAGATTGACATCGTTCTCCAGTACCTCGCTCAACACGCCGGGCGTATCGCCCTGAACCTGACGCACGGATGACTGAAAGTTCAGAAGAGGCGCGAGCATCAGGCAGCCACCTCTTCCATGTGCCACGACCCGAACGGATCCTCCAGCTGGCTCCAGGACTCGACGCTATCTGCCATTTCGGCGTCGCTGAGCAGGCACCCGTCCAGCTCGGAGGTCAGCAGCGCAAAATCAATGTTTTGCCCGATGAACACCAGCTCCTGACGGCAGTCTCCGGTTTCGGCGGACCAGTTTTCAAGAATCGAAGCAACGCTTTCCTTGTCCTGAGGCCAACTGTCACGGCCCACAAAGCGCCACCAGCGCCCGGCAAAACCATGCCGCATCAGCCCGCCCGCCTGTGACCAGCTGCCCGCGTCCTTGTATTTGCTGGCCAGCCAGAAGAACCCTTTGGAGCGCAGCAGTTTGCCGTTGGTCCATGGGCGATTGATGAAATCGAAGAAGCGTTGCGGATGAAAGGGGCGACGAGCGCGATAAGCCGTCGAAGCGATACCGTACTCCTCGGTTTCCGCTACGTGCTCACCACGCATTTCCTTCAGCCAGCCCGGGGCCTGGGAAGCACGCTCGAAGTTGAAACGCCGGGTATTGAGGATCTTCGTCAGAGGCACCTGACCCATGACCATCGGTACAATTTCGGCATCGGGATTCAGGCGTTTCAGAATCGCCATCAACTCCTCACGCTCGCTGGAGCTGATCAGGTCGATTTTGCTGAGCAGAAGCACATCGGCAAACTCGATCTGCTCGATCAGCAGGTCGGTAATCGAGCGGTCGTCGTCCTCGCCAAGAGTTTCACCGCGCGAGGCAAGACCTTCTGCAGCCTCGTAATCAAGCAGGAAGTTCACTCCGTCGACCACGGTGACCATCGTGTCCAGCCGCGCCAGGTCGATAAGACTCTGGCCGGCTTCGTCGCGGAAGGTGAAGGTTTCCGCGACGGGCAGCGGCTCGGAAATGCCGGTGGACTCGATCAATAAGTAGTCAAAACGACCGTCCTGAGCGAGTCTGCTGACCTCCTCAAGCAGGTCCTCGCGCAAGGTGCAGCAGATGCAGCCATTGCTCATCTCGATCAGTTTTTCTTCTGCGCGGTTCAGGCTGACATCACGCTGAACTTCGCTGCCATCAATGTTGATCTCGCTCATGTCATTGACGATGACGGCCACGCGCAGATTTTCACGATTGCGCAGTATGTAATTCAGTAAAGTGCTTTTACCGGCACCGAGAAAACCGGAAAGAACGGTCACAGGAAGGCGGTTGGGCATCAGGATTCTCCAGGCGGTGCAAGGCTCGGGCCTTGTTCATGTCGGCTGCAACGAACCCCTGAAGCAACCGACTCTAATCACTTTGCGATGTTATAGTATAACAACACGAAATAGCTATCAGCCTTGATGACGGGTTTTTCATGAAAGAACTGGCAATGGGCTTGATCATGCTTGTGACACTGAGCAGTACAGCCGCGATGGCGGCTGCCCCCGACCTCGCACGCTGTACGCGCAGCGCAACGGTGCTGGCCTGCCACGACGCGCTGGGCAACAGCTACAGCGTGGTGACAGCCGGGTCGACAACCTGGTTGAGGGGCTACGAGCGGATAGACAACCGCCGCTGGGCTCAGACCAATAGCCGCTATGGGCAACTGACGTTTTTTACCGGGTTGGCCTCGAATGGCGAAGCCTGGGTTGGCAGCGTGCAGCGTGTGGGCTGGACGACGATCACGCGGGTATCTAGCTCAAGCGGCACGCGCAGCAAAATCACCTGCAGCCGGTTGAACGGCTGCCGCTGATAAAATCAGGCTTGCTGTTCGCGCTTCTGCGCCTGCACCCAGGCCATGTGCGAATCCACAGGCGGGTTGCGCTGGAAGTAACGTTGCAGCCCCTCGAACAACCCGTCGGCAACGGCTTGCTGATGGCGCGCTGTGACAAGGCGCTGGCTGTCGCGGCTGTTGGAGATGAACCCGGTCTCGACCAGAATCGACGGCACGTCAGGCGACTTGAGCACCGCAAAGCCTGCTTGTTCAACGCGCTTCTGGTGCAGCGTGGTGATGCCTTCCAGGCTGCCCAGAACGGTATGGCCCAGTTGCAGACTGGCAGCGATGGTAGCGTTCATCGACATATCGAGAATGACCCCCGCCAGCATCGGGTCCTTGTCCTTGAGGTTGAGCAGCGAAGACGCCCCCAGCAAGTCTGCGCCGTTCTCGCGCTGCGCCATGAAGCGCGCAGTCGCCGACGTTGCTCCGCCTTCGGACAAGGCAAACACCGAAGCCCCCGAAGCAGTCAGACGAGGCGCAGCGTCGGCATGCACCGAGATGAACATGTCGGCGTTGGATTTATGCGCGAACTCGACGCGCTTGCGCAGCGGCACGAAGAAATCATCGTTGCGCACCAGGCGCACATCGAAGCCCTTCTCGCGTTTCAGGCGTCTAGCCAGCAACTGAGCGATGGACAGCACGACATCTTTCTCGCGTTCGCCACGAGAACCGACTGCGCCAGGGTCCTTGCCGCCATGACCGGCGTCGACCACGACCATGATGTCGCGGCCGGTGTGCGCCTTGCTGCTCTGAATCGGAACCGGCACGGGTGGCGGCAATTCGGCCATCTGTACGGGGGCGCGCGCGGTGGAACTCATGTCCAGCACCAACCGATGACCCTGCGCACCTTCCGGGCCGAGCAGGAAGCTGTTGAGCTGCACAGGAGCGGTCAGGTCCAGAACAATGCGCGTGTCATCGCCTGTACCGTAGTGCCCGGAGCGAATCGATTTGATAACTGTGCGATCTAGCGCTAACTGACTGAAGTCGCCGGTCAGCCGAGAACCGCTGACATCAATGATCAGCCGGTCAGGTGCAGTGAGCGTGAAAGTCTTGTATTGCACGGGGCCGCTGAGGTCGAGTACCAGCCGCAGCTTGTCGTTGGTACGCCACAGGCGTGCATTGCTGATTTGCGTGGCATAGGCGCCCAACGGCAGCGTCAGGGCGGCGCTGGCCAGCAGCATATTGAGCAACACTTGGCGTCGGTGCATGGAATGTCTCAAAGAGCAAATCGAGCATCCCGGCTCACGAAGGGTTCATCCACATTATTAGTAACAATATAACATGCAGTTACGCGTGAAAGATGAAGCCCTTCATGAAGATTCCGTCATGAAACACAGGTAGATAACGACAAAATCTCATCGTTTTCATGAACTGTGTTCCACGTGGAACATAACTCTATGAATTTGATCAGGTACGCGGCGCAACGTTGCCACATTGCGGGCCTAGCCAGACCGCACGGGTGTCCATGCTGCCGTTCTGTTGCTGGCCAGTCGCATTGAAAGTACCGACCACTTTGGTCGTGAACTCACGGTCGCTAAGGAACTGCGCTTGCCCTGTACCTTGCGCTTTAGGACACGAGAACTGGAAATTCCAGGTCTTGCCGTTGCGAGCGGTGATCTTCTGCGTGCAGCCTGAAGCAGGATCGGTCAGCGGAATGTCATCCGACTGCACCTGAGCTTGAGTCAGGCAGGCACGCACGCCTTTACCGCCGAGCGTGACACCCTGCTTCTTCATCATCTGTTCCATCATGGCACGCTGCTCAGGTGGCAGGTTCTGCAACTGCCCCAGCATCAATTGCATGTCCGGCAATTGCTGGCCATCCACCTTCATATTGCTAGAGGTCAGTTCCCAAAGGCCCGGCTGCAGCATTTGCGCCTGAGCCAACGGGGTCGCCAGGCAAAACATCCAAGCCAACATGCGTTTGTTCATTTCAAGTTTCCTGATCAGGCATTTGCAAGTGCGGACAAGGCCGGAGCAAACCAGCCGAAAGATAAGCCTTAGACGACACAAGCGTCGTCCAGTTGCACGGCTAATAAAATAGCGACATTCCCGCCCAGCTGTGGTCTTTTAGGCGATCAAGGCGAGGAGCATTGTTCCACATGGATTATCACGACCCGTATTTTTTCGGTTATGTCATTGGCTTCATACACCTGCTGGGCACAATTGCCGCCATTCACGCCTTGTTGACCGTACGCACCTCCCAAGGCGCGATTGCCTGGGCGATGCCGTTGCTGTTCATTCCCTACTTCACTTTGCTGCCCTATCTGATATTCGGACGCAGTTCATTCGACGCCTACATCAAGGCGCGCCGTGAGGCCAACAAAGAGATGCGTGCAGCTATCGGCAATCTCAATTGGCGGCCGTGGATCGAAGAAGCCGTGGCAGCGCGTCGGTCGGATGCCTACGAGAAGCTGCGCGCGATGCCCAAGCTGGGGAACATGCCTGCGTTGGCCAACAACAAGGTCAGGTTGTTGATCAATGGCGAAGAAACCTTCGGAGCGATTTTTCAGGCGATCCGCGAGGCGAAACAAACTATTCTGATTCAGTTCTTCATCATTCATGACGACAAGCTCGGTCGGCAATTGCAAACACTGTTGCTTGAAAAGGCCGCCCAGGGCGTGGCGATCTTTGTGCTGTATGACCGCATCGGCAGCCATGCGCTGCCGTGGTCCTATATCGAGAAGTTGCGCAACGGCGGCGTACAGGTCAAGGCATTCGCCACGCGCAGTGGCTGGCTTAACCGTTTCCAGATCAACTTCCGTAATCACCGCAAGATAGTGGTTGTGGATGGTCTCAAGGGCTATATGGGCGGGCACAACGTCGGCGACGAGTACATGGGCTTGAAACCGCCGCTGGCACCGTGGCGAGATACTCATGTGGAAGCCATCGGGCCGGTGGTCGCCTGTCTGCAGGAATCCTTTGCCGAAGACTGGTTCTGGGCCACCCGTGAGTTGCCGCCACTGAGCCTGCCCGACGAATTTCCCGAAGATGGCGTACTCTGCCAGTTGCTGACCACAGGCCCGGCAGACCCGCAGGAAACCTGTTCGTTGTTCTTCGTCGAAGCTATCCACGCTGCCGAAGAGCGCGTGTGGATCACCAGCCCCTATTTCATCCCCGATGAAGCGGTTACGGCAGCGCTGACCCTCGCGGTACTGCGCGGCGTCGACGTGCGACTACTGCTGCCTTCGCGCCCTGACCATTACGTGGTTTACGCGGCCTCCAGCCTTTACGCGTTCGATGCCGTGCGTGCAGGCGTCAGAGTATTCCGCTACGGCCCGGGTTTTCTGCATCAGAAGGTGGTACTGGTGGATAACGAAATCACCGCCATCGGCAGTGCCAACCTCGACAACCGCTCGTTCCGCCTCAACTTCGAACTGATGCTGTTGACCGTGGACAGCGACTTCTCCAGTCAGGTCGAGGCCATGCTCGTCGCCGACTTTGCCGTGGCGCGGGAAATATCCTTGCAGGAAAGCCACGAAACCCGACGCCTGCACCAGCTCGGCATGCGCGTGGCGAGGCTCATTTCGCCGATCTTGTGAGGTGCCTGAAGCCCGCGTTGCAGGTCAGCGATAAATATCCTCGCGCGTCAGAGGAAGCCCTGTAGACCCATCGGCGAAGGGTTTCACGGCAAGTATCTGATGCAGATTGATCCAGCCTTTGGTGAAGCCGTAGGCACACCCCGCCAGGTACAGACGCCAGATGCGCAGGGTATGTGCGGGAACGATGTCAGCGGCTTCACTGAGCCGCTCTTCAAGACGCGCGCTCCAGTGCTCCAGCGTCTTGGCATAGTGCGGACGCAGACTCTCGACGTCGACCACTTCCAGCCCGGCGTCGCTGATGTGGGCAGTCATCATCGCCAGATGCGGCAGCTCGCCGTTGGGGAACACGTAGCGGTCAATGAACTCTCCTGCACCGCGCCCCACCGGACGGCCATCGGTATGCAGTGCAGTGATACCGTGATTCATCACCAGCCCGCCCGCCTTTACCGCGCCGAACAGGCATTGCGTGTACAGCGACAGGTTGGCGTGCCCGACATGCTCGAACATGCCGACACTGACGACCTTGTCGAAGCGCGCGTCCTGCGTCAGATCGCGGTAATCAAGCAGTTGCAGATCAACCTGATCCTGCAGCCCTTCGGCACACACTCTCTCGCGGGCAAGCGCAAGCTGCTGCTGACTGAGGGTGATACCGAACACCTTCACACCGTATTCGCGAGCGGCAAACCGTGCCAGCCCGCCCCAGCCACAGCCGACGTCCAGCAAGTGCTCGCCTGGTTTGAGGCGCAGCTTGCGGCACAGATGATGGAATTTGTCCCGCTGCGCCTGTTCCAGAGACTCACTGCCGGTCTTGAAATACGCGCAGGAATAGACCATCTCCCGGTCAAGCCAGAGCTGATAGAAGTCGTTGGACACGTCGTAATGGTAGGCGATCGACGCAGCATCTGTGTCCTTGTCATGGCGAACCCGTGACGGAGAACCGTCGCTGTCGTCATCCTCTACCAGCGCGTGCGTCAGCTCATCGCAAACGCGCACGACTTCGCTGATCGAGCCTTCGAGTTCCAGACGTCCTTCGACAAATGCGCTGCCCAGCAAGCCGAGGCTGGGGTGCGTGAAATCGGCCACCAATTGCGGATCCTTTATCACGATGGTGACGCTGGGCGCAGGGCCGAGATCCATCTGATAACCGTCCCACAGCTTGAGCCGCAACGGTAAATGCAGGTTTTGAAAAGCCGTTGGAAGTTGAGTATGCATTCAAAATCACCCCTTTATCCAGAAACTCAAAAAAGAGTAATCCAGCGAGACCCCTGCTAAAGGGCCAGTAAAGGCTATCGGCGACGGCATAACTGCGATGAATCGACTTCGGGGGAACAGCCTTGTGCCCAATGATTCGAGCCGGGTAACAGCCTGAATTCGGATCACGCATTGAAGACTAGCGCTTAATTTGTAACAGAACGCTTCAAAGCTCAAGCCATTTTCAAACCTGATCAGGTTCGTCGGCTAGAGCCTTGGCACAGCGCATAACATGCTTAAAGCTTGAGCAGAGGCTCCTGAAAGCGCAGCAAACGCCCGGCATTGCCTAACACCAGCAGCGTGCTGAGATTGTGCAGGATAGCCGCGACCATGGCGCCTGCTGCGCCAAGCAGACCAAAGGCCGCCAGCGCTACGATCGCCAGGGTCCAGCCCAGGCCAATGATGACGTTGACCTGCAATGTCTGGCGGCACTGGCGGCTCAGTCGCACACATGTGCCCAGTCGACGAAGATCGCTGCCGATCAGCACGATGTCGGCAGAGGCCAGGGCGATGTCCGCCCCGCCCGCCCCCATCGCAACGC
>NZ_LJRO01000284.1 GCF_001401155.1 Pseudomonas tremae | reverse complement strand
CCTTAATGCTTTGGGTAAGGAGCTCACCCCGACCAATGAGGAAGTTCGTTTGGCTCATACAGTGGTACTCGTCCGTGATGATCGTTTAACAGGAGTTGAGGCAACAGAGCGGTGCTTGCGAATTGTGTCCCGGCTCACGCCAGTTATGTCGTGGATAGCGCGTTGTGAGAGAGATGTTTCGTTATCAAGTAGTAGGGCAAACTCAATCTGTTCTGCGCGCTCCAAATGCGGCGTCTTCAGGCGTACGATGTCTTCCACCAGCTACTCCGCATTACTGCTGCCTAGCGCTAGGGACCGACGAAAGCGCTGCATATCACGCTCAATATCACTGAAAGTGTGTTTCTGGTAGGCATACGAAAGTACCCCTATCC
>NZ_LJRO01000144.1 GCF_001401155.1 Pseudomonas tremae | reverse complement strand
GTGGAGATGATGCTCATTTACGGGCTCGGTCAGCTGGATGTGATGCCCGCCAGCGACTTCGGCGTGTGCGAAGGCTACCGGCGACTGTATGCTCTGGAACTCAAACCGTCGCACCGGCAAATGGCCCGGCTTGCCGAGCGCTTCGCGCCTTACCGAACCATTGCCGCCTGGTATTTGTGGCGAGTACCGGCCAACTTCAGCGACATCGATTTATCTCGAATTTGAGAGCAAGACTCGGAGTGCCTGTGTGTTGCGACAGGGATAGGCTCATCGAAACCCAAGACAGGCCATCACCATGGAAAA
>NZ_LJRO01000264.1 GCF_001401155.1 Pseudomonas tremae | reverse complement strand
GTATAAGAGACAGACCCGGCACTGCTTCTGGCCATGCTCGGGCTGGGGGCGGTGATGGTCTGGGGGCTGCGCAAGATGGCTCGCGCAGCCTGAGCGGTTATTTTTCCCATTCAGCCTTGGCAATCTGCAAGCCATGCTGACCGTTATAAGCTGCACGTTCGGGAGACTGCCAACCCTCCAGCAACGCAGCGTCGAGATCGTAGATTTCGACGCCCAGCGGACGGCAAACGCTTAACGGGTCCTGCGCGTCAGGCCCCCACATCGGCAGTGACAGGTCTCCCCCCGGACAGGTCGACAAGGC
>NZ_LJRO01000342.1 GCF_001401155.1 Pseudomonas tremae | reverse complement strand
CGCGCCATTCTCGATGGCGGGGCACTACTGCCCTTTGGCGGTCATAAGGGGTCCGCATTGTCGATGATGGTCGAACTGCTGGCGGCAGGGCTGACAGGCGGTAACTTCTCCTTTGAGTTCGACTGGTCGAAGCATCCCGGCGCGCGGACACCCTGGACAGGTCAGTTGCTGATCGTCATCGATCCGGACAAAGGCAGCGGTCAGCATTTTGCACTGCGTAGCGAGGAACTGGTAAGGCAGCTCCACGGGGCAGGGCAGGAGCGACTGCCGGGGGAGCGACGCTACAGCGAGCGTGCGCGGTCGATGGCGCACGGTATCGACATCGCTGAGGCTGATCTGGAGCGCTTGCAGGGTCTGGCGGGCGGTTGAGCCGTTTACAAATTCGCTGACCATTCGTCGCAGTCAGTCTTGTGTCGGCGCTCGGTTCTAAAT
>NZ_LJRO01000407.1 GCF_001401155.1 Pseudomonas tremae | reverse complement strand
CAGTGACTATTTCTCTGGGAGTTGCGCAACTCAGCCCGGGAGAAACAGCGGCAAGCCTGATTCAGCGTGCAGACAAAGCGCTCTATCAGGCCAAGCGCCTGGGCCGCAACCGTGTCGATATCGCACAGGCAGACGACACGATTTATTGAGGTTGGCTACGAGCGGAGTCTTCAGGAATACCGTACGGCGCTATTGGTATCTCACCGTGACGGACGCTTTACGGCCGACTACCACCAACAAGAGCGGGTATTCTCAACACCTTGTTGGCAGCGGTGATGTAAATCCAGTGCTGTGAACCGGTAGAACAGAATGCAAGATTGCCGGTGTCTTTCGCCGTCACCTTTATTTTCCCCAGCAACTCGCCGCTGGCAGAGAACACCTGAATGCCCTCTTTGCTGCTGCTCCAGACGTTGCCCTGCGCGTCGACCTTGAGTCCGTCAGGGATGCCGGGGGCAATCTCGGCAAAC
>NZ_LJRO01000396.1 GCF_001401155.1 Pseudomonas tremae | reverse complement strand
GTTCAGACCTGCGAAAGCAAATGTTACCCATGCAGAAAATCCCTGAGTGGCATGAAAACGATCGTTGCTGCAGTGGGTATGAACCGCCAGGTCTTTGGTCACTTGTCGAGGGTGTCGTTACAGGTCATGCATGCACTGGCCTGTGATGAGGGGGTACCTTTCGACCCGGTGCCGAACAGCCCTGAGTTTCAGCTTCCTCCCGAGCTCGAAGGCATTTCAGCCCGCCTGATCGATTATGCGCGAGGCGGGCCTTACTTACTGGACAGTCAGGAAGAGCAGCTATTGCGCTGGCGCTATATCCATCAGTCTGCGCACTGGAACGCAGTAGTCGGCAGAATGGTCACCTTTAGTGACGCTGTCTTCGTGCTGTCTCTTATACACATCTGACGCTGCCGACG
>NZ_LJRO01000494.1 GCF_001401155.1 Pseudomonas tremae | reverse complement strand
TTACCCAGTCGTTCTATCAGGGCTACGGTTTTTCCGGGATTCTCATCGCCTTTCTGGCCCGCAATAACCCGGTGGCCGCCACCGTGGTCGCGCTGCTGATCGCCATGCTGTTCGTGGCCGGGCGCAACCTGCCGGTGTTCTATCAGATTCCGTTTTCGATGGTGCAACTGATCCAGGCAATCCTGGTGATCTGCGTCGCGTCGTCGGATTTTTTCATCCGCCATCGCCTGCGGCGCATTCAGGCAGGAGAACGTTGATGGAGCTTATTTCCCACTGGTTGGGCAGCGCACCGGATTTCGCCGTGCCGTTTGCGTTGGCCGCACTGGGCCTGATCCTCATCGAGCGCAGCGGTGTAATGGCGCTGGGCGTCGAGGGGCTGAT
>NZ_LJRO01000046.1 GCF_001401155.1 Pseudomonas tremae | reverse complement strand
GCCTTGAGTTTCTTTAACGCTGCGCAAGGTTGGTGATGTCCCACTGCGCCGAGGATTTCAGGCCTGCCAGTTCATCCACAGCAATCGGCACCGAGACCGGCAAACCTGGCCGGGCGCGCACCGAATATGCAGTCACGGTGCTTCCGCCACGGCTGTTGCGCAGGTAATCAATGAAAATTTTCCCTACCCGGTTTTTCGGCCCCATGGTCGCGGTGAAGCGTTCGGGCAACTGACGGCTGACGAATTCGGCGATAGCCTTGGAGAAGGCTTTAACCGTGTCCCAG
>NZ_LJRO01000151.1 GCF_001401155.1 Pseudomonas tremae | reverse complement strand
CCGGTGGCAAATCGTCCGCGCAGCGAACTGGAGTCGCTGATCGGCTTCTTCGTCAACACACTGGCGCTGCGCATCCGACCGGAAGGGAGCCTGAGCGTGGCGGCGTTGCTGGAGCAGGTCAAGGCGGTCATGCTGGCGGCGCATGCGCATCAGGACCTGCCGTTCGAGCAGGTGGTGGAGGCGTTGCAGCCACCGCGCAGCCTGGGTCATAGCCCGATCTTCCAGGT
>NZ_LJRO01000286.1 GCF_001401155.1 Pseudomonas tremae | reverse complement strand
CCGGTATAGGGCCGCAGAAACTGCACGACAGTTTCAAGACGCACTTCGGCGTCTCGCCCGTGGCCTACCTCAAGCGTTTTCGACTCCAGTCGGCGCGACGCAGCCTGTTGCAGGGGCACAGTGGCTACAACATCGCGGCCATTGCCTCGCAATGGGGCTTCAATCATCTGGGGCGCTTTGCACAGGACTACCAGCGCCTGTTCGGCGAGCTGCCCTCGCAGACGCTGGAACGCGGCAGCCGACACTGATCGCCCCTGTGCAACGCTCTTTGTCATCCACAAATCTGCTTTGATTGGCCGCAGGCCCCCACGAGACTTATAACTATCGTGCCAATGCTCCGCGTTGGCATGCAGTTCGTGACGCTCTGCGTCACAAATCTTCAGC
>NZ_LJRO01000240.1 GCF_001401155.1 Pseudomonas tremae | reverse complement strand
CCGGTGGCAAATCGTCCGCGTAGCGAACTGGAGTCGCTGATCGGCTTCTTCGTCAACACACTGGCGCTGCGCATCCGGCCGGAAGGGAGCCTGAGCGTGGCGGCGTTGCTGGAGCAGGTCAAGGCGGTCATGCTGGCGGCGCATGCGCATCAGGACCTGCCGTTCGAGCAGGTGGTGGAGGCGTTGCAGCCACCGCGCAGCCTGGGCCATAGCCCGATCTTCCAGGT
>NZ_LJRO01000277.1 GCF_001401155.1 Pseudomonas tremae | reverse complement strand
CCTGGAGCGTTTGGCTAGCCGCATGGCCGTGTCATACCAGCCTCCTACTCGCTAGGCTCATCAACCACAGGTGGCTGCACGGCATACACCGCCGTCATGACAGGAAGGTCAGAGGCCTCCCGGCGTTTAGGCGTGATGACATGTCGCGCAAATACCAGACCGATGCTTTCCAACTCGGCCTGCAAGCCATCGATGGCCTGGGTCACCATCAACCCAGGACGTGGCAGCCCCAGCTTACTGGCATGGACTTCTGCCCGCGCCTGAGCCTGAACACCAGCGCCTTCCACAAA
>NZ_LJRO01000456.1 GCF_001401155.1 Pseudomonas tremae | reverse complement strand
GGTATTGCTCTGGGTCGCCGAGCAGTTCAAGGACAGCATGCGCCCCTATGATGTTCTGGCGCGCATTGGCGGCGACGAATTCACGGTCGTGATCGATGGGCTTGATTACCCCGAACAGGCGGCCAAAATCGCCGAAAAGCTCATTGAACGGGTGTCGGGAAGACGCCAGGTCGACGGTGTCGATATCACCTTGGGTGCCAGTGTCGGTATTGCGACCTTTCCGGACTGCGGCTCGAATCTGGACGGTTTGCTGCGTGCGGCAGATATCGCCATGTACGAGGCCAAGCGTGCAGGGCGTCAGTAATACCGGTTCTACGACCAGAACATGAACGGACGCGCCCGCTCACGGCTGATGCTTGAGGAAAGCGTGCGCACGGCCATCGATGGCAAGGATTTTTCGGTGGTGTACCAGCCCCAGGTCCACGTTGCGGATGGCCGCCTGCGTGGTTTCGAAG
>NZ_LJRO01000405.1 GCF_001401155.1 Pseudomonas tremae | reverse complement strand
GTCTTATGGATCCACAGAATGAATCATGTTGTTTTCCTCGTGATTATTAATGCCACAGGATCAAGATTAATCCAATGATTAATTTGATTAACTATTATTTAATGGATCCACAGACTGGCCATCAGGCGCATCTGGACACCAGCAATGCTGCTCGCAGACGGGGGGCGAGTGCTTCCAGAAGGGTCTGCACAGAGCGCAATGCCCGGCAGTCGGGACGCGTCAGTAGCCACAGATCGGTGCTGCACCCTTGCAGTGGTTCACTCAACCTTTCCACTGAGGCAAGGACCTGAATCGTGAAATCGGTAAAGGCCGCCACGCCCAGACCGGCAGCGACCAACTGAGAGACCGCCGACATGTTGCTGCAACGATAGCGTGGGCTCACCGCCGGAAATGCCTGTTTACGCCAGATCACCGAAGGGTGGTCGGGCATCGAGTCGTCCGGGCTGATCCAGGGAATGGAGGCAGGGCTGTGTGTCAGCGCATCGCGGTATTCGGGGCGACCACAGATGAAGTGGTCCGCGCTGCCCAGGCA
>NZ_LJRO01000332.1 GCF_001401155.1 Pseudomonas tremae | reverse complement strand
CCAGCACCCTGGCGCTGGCCATGTTGTCGGCAAAGCACTGACCGGCGATGCGGTTGAGGTTCATGACGGTGAAGCCATGCATCAGCAAACCCTGCACCGCCTAGCTGGTGTAGCCCTGCTTTCGGTAATCG
Organism: Pseudomonas tremae; assembly: GCF_001401155.1. Taxonomy (GTDB): domain Bacteria; phylum Pseudomonadota; class Gammaproteobacteria; order Pseudomonadales; family Pseudomonadaceae; genus Aquipseudomonas; species Aquipseudomonas tremae. The sequence continues at coordinate 211 of NZ_LJRO01000332.1, read as the reverse complement.
GCACCGATCCAGTAACCCAGGTTGCCGCTGCGATGCGAGGTTGACAGGCGCAGTGAAACGACCCCGGTCAACTCTCCGGTTTCCTGGGCATGAACCCCCAGGCTCAATGTTCGTCCAGCGGCGAATTGTCCCGGTGCATCGGCAATGAAAGCCTGTGCATGCTCCAGGGTATAGGGCGAGGGGACTGTGGCCGTCATGTTCGCAATCACGG
>NZ_LJRO01000028.1 GCF_001401155.1 Pseudomonas tremae | reverse complement strand
GCGGGGTGTGCTCGACGGTCACATCGTGCTGTCCCGGCGTTTGGCTGAAGAAGGTCATTACCCGGCCATCGATATCGAGTCTTCCATCAGTCGGGTCATGCCTGCGGTGGTCAGCCCCGAGCACATGGCGCGTGCGCAGCATTTCAAACAGTTGTGGTCGCGTTACCAGCAGACTCGCGACCTTATCAGCGTGGGCGCCTATGTCGCGGGTGGCGATCGCGAGACCGACATGGCGCTTGCGTTGCACCCGGTGTTGGTGCGCTATCAGCGCCAGGGCCTGCGAGACAACGAAAGCATGCAAGGCAGTGGCGAGGCGCTGGCGTCTATATTCGCACCGGCACCTGGCGGCTGATAGCCTATGGCTCAGAGTCGAGCGGCGCGTCTGGC
>NZ_LJRO01000079.1:212381-217770 GCF_001401155.1 Pseudomonas tremae | reverse complement strand
ACTGTTGTAATCGCCGGGATCGCCACGCTTTCAGGCATGGTCTTCTGCCGACCGGCTGCGCTGTAGCACACTGGTACGATGTTCGAGCAGCCGGCGCCAACCAGCGCATAGCCCAGCAACGCTGCCTGCCAGACCGGAATCAACGTAGCGACGGCCAGCCCCGCCGCTGCGCAAAGGCCGCCCAGAATGATCACCCGATTTGAACCCACCCGTTTCACGACCGCATCGCCAAACAGCCGCCCCAGCGTCATGGCTGCAGCGAACACCGCATAACCCAGTCCGGCATAAGAGGCTTCGACGCCACGCAACGAGGTCAGGAACACCGCGCTCCAGTCGAGCATCGCACCTTCGGCCAGGAACACAGTGAAACACAGCAGCCCGATGAACAGCACCACACCCCGCGGGATCGCAAAGGCGGGTCCGTCAGACGAGCTGCCGTAGGGCAACAGATTCGGAGCTGCTTTCGCCAGCGCAAGTAGCGTCAGCAGCACGACTATCAACATCGCAGCGAACGGCGAGATCCCCAGACTGAGCAAGCCAGCGACACCAGCAGCGCCGACAATACCGCCAAGGCTGAACAGGCCATGAAACCCCGACATCATGGTCTTGCCGCTGTTGCGCTCGACAATCACCGCCTGAACGTTGGCGGTACAGTCGACCCCGCCCATGCTTGCGCCGAACAGAAACAGCGTCGCTATCAGCAGCGGCAGGCTGGATATCGTCGCCAGCAGTGGCAGGCACAGACAGATCAGTAGCGTCGAGCAGACCAGCAATCGTCGACAGCCGAACCGCGCTGCCAGTGCGCCCGCCAGCGGCATTGAAATGATCGAGCCCACACCAAGACACAACAACAAGAGCCCGAGCGTGCCCTCATCAAGACCCATGCGTTGTTTGACGTAAGGCACCAGCGGCGCCCATGACGCCACACTGAAACCGGCAATGAAAAACGCGATACGCGTAGAAGACTGTTCCGCCCGAGCCTTGGCGTCCTGGGCTGCGGTGCTGAATGAGGTCATGCATGCTCCTTGTGATTACCGGACAGAATCGCGCCAGCCAGCGCGACAGCCTAGCAAAGCTGATCGATTAACCAAAACGTCTGATGCGCTTGAATGGGGCACGTTCCATCGCTGTGTCGACCTGGTCCGTAAAAATCCGCCTTATCGTGATAAAGACCGGCGAACGTACAACCACCGCAGTTTGATGTGCAGCTTTTTGCACATCAGGCCAGTAGACTGGTCGACGCGCGCACCAGACAGGTGCAAAAGGTTGAATGAGCCGTTGCGGAGGACGTTGTGTACAAAGGTGTCGTGCTGTCGGTTCTGGCTTCCGTGCTGTTCGGGGTCATGTATTTCTATACGTCGTTAATGAAGCCTCTCGACGGCGAAGAGATTTTCGGCTGGCGCATGCTGCTCACCGTGCCGTGCGCGACCCTGTTCATGCTGGTCAGCGGTGACTGGCGACGAGTCCGCGATGTGGCTGTCCGGCTCAGGCAGCAACCGTTGCTGTTCTTCGGGCTGCTGCTGTCTTCGCTGCTGCTCGGTGCACAACTGCTGATCTTCATGTGGGCGCCGCTGCATGGGCGCAGTCTGGAGGTGTCGCTGGGTTATTTTCTGCTGCCGTTGAGCATGATTCTCACCGGCCGGGTGGTGTACGGCGAGCACCTCTCGTACCTGCAGAAGGTCGCTGCCGTGTTCGCAATGGTCGGGGTTACCCATGAATTGTGGCGGCTGGGCAGTTTTTCCTGGGAAACCCTGCTGGTTGCAGGCGGCTATCCGCTGTACTTCGTGCTGCGGCGCAAGCTCAAGACCGATCATCTGGGCGGCCTGTGGTTCGACATGCTGCTGATGCTGCCCATCAGCCTGTGGTTCATCAGCAATGGTCAACCGCAAGCTATCCAGCAGACACCGTTGTTGTATCTGCTGATCCCGCTGCTAGGGGTAATCAGCGCCTCGGCACTGGTCAGCTATATTCTCGCCAGTCGCCTGCTGCCGTTCAGCCTGTTCGGGCTGCTCAGCTATGTCGAGCCGATCCTGCTGGTCGGGGTTGCCCTGCTGCTGGGCGAAAGCATCGGGCGCGATGAATGGCTGACTTACCTGCCGATCTGGCTGGCGGTCGTGGTGTTGATGATCGAAGGCGCCAAACACATGCTGGCCCAGCGCCGTCGGGATGCATCCTGACCGTCACGACTCGGTAAAGCGCTCCAGCTGCATTTCCTGCAACCGGCTCAGGGTGCGTCGGAACGCGAATGACAGATAACCCTGGGTGTACAGTTCGTCCATCGGCACCGGCGCTTCGACATACAGCGGAATGCGCCGATCGTAGCACTCGTCCACCAGCGCGATGAAGCGTCGTACGCCATCGTCGTTGGGCGACAATTGTGGCAACTCACGATCCCCCGCCGTCACCTGCTCCACGCCATCCTCGGTGCCTCGCGCAATCTTCGCCTCGCGTTGTGCAGCGCCCAGTACCGGCACCTCACTGAGCAGAATCACTGAAAAGCGATCGCACAGCGCGATGAAATCCATCGCCGCCAGCGGTTGTTCGCAGAGGTCGCGATAGCGGCACCACACCGCCGTATCGGAGTGCTGAACCACGTTGATGCTGCGATAACCGAGCATGACCTGCGAGTCGTGCACCGGCTGGCCGGCGCTCAGGGTTTCGAATATCCCCTGCAAAGCACTCGGTCGACCGGCTTCGAAGACCCAATAACGCTGGTGCAACTGGCCAGGGTGCAGGCGATGGTCTTCGCCACCGTCCACTGCCACAACATTCATGTACTTCTGGATAGCCGCGACGGCGGGCAGGAAACGCTCACGGTTATGGCCGTGGCTGTAAAGCTGCTCCGGTGGCTGGTTGGAGGTACAGACCAGTACCACGCCCTGTTCGAACATCACCTGCAACAGCCCGCCAAGGATTACCGCGTCACCTATGTCGGTCACAAACAGCTCGTCGAAGCACATCACCCGCACGTCCCGCGCCAGCTCTTTGGCGACCACTGTCAGCGGCTGAGGCGTACCCATCAGTTCAAACATGCGCTTGTGCACCCAACGCATGAAGTGATGAAAATGCTGACGCCTTGCCGGTACACTCAGGCTTTCGAAAAAGCGGTCCATCAACCAGGTCTTGCCGCGCCCGACCGGCCCCCACAGGTACACACCCTGCGCTTTACCGCGAGACTCGGTCAGCGCCAGATAGCACGCCTGCAACTGCTGCACAGCCCGCAACTGCGCCTGATCAGACTGAAAACCACGCTGGACCGCACGTTGGTAAGCATCCAGCGGAGAGACAGCATCCATCAGGCAAACACCTTTGGTTCAGAGGTTGATATTCAGCCTATACGAGACAAGGCCTGGCGACATCAATCAAGCGTGCTGTACACCTGCGCGCTTGAGCAATCGTTTGCAACGCTCGGACAGATGCACCACACGCAAGTGCTTGCCGGCCTTGGCGTAGCGTTCACGCAAGGTCTTGAGCGCCGCGATTGCCGAGTAATCGACAAAGCTCAGGTGACGACAGTCCAGCGTCACTTGCGCCGGGTCCTCAGCCGGGTTGAACTGGTCAAGGAAGGGTGTGGTGGAAGCAAAGAACAACGTGCCGTGCAGGTGGTAGACCTTGCTGCCGTCTGCCTCGACATGGCTGTCGGCATAAAGCTCGCGGGCCTGCTGCCAGGCGAAGTTGATCGCGGCAATGATGATCCCGAACACCACAGCGGTGGCCAGATCGGTCAGCACCGTGACCACCGTCACCGCGATAATTGCCAGCACGTCGTTGAGCGGCACCTTGCGCAGCACGCGCAGCGACGCCCAAGCGAAGGTTTGCTGAGCGACCACAAACATCACGCCCACAAGCGCCGCCAGCGGAATACGCTCGATCAGCGGCGACAGGAACAACACGAACATCAGGATCATCAAGCCCGCAACCACCCCGGAAACCCGCCCGCGCCCACCGGAACTGAGGTTGATGACGGTCTGACCGATCATCGCGCAGCCACCCATGCCGCCAAATGCTCCGGACACCATGTTGGCAGCGCCCAGCGCCACACACTCGCGGTCCGGGTAACCCCGGGTTTCGGTAATTTCGTCGGTAAGGTTCAGGGTCAGCAGGGTTTCCAGCAGGCCGACCAGCGCCATCAGGATGGCGTAAGGCGCAATGATGCGCAGGGTCTCCAGATTCCACGGGATGTCCGGCAAGGCAAATGCAGGCAAGCCACCGGCGATATGCGCCATGTCGCCCAAGGTGCGGGTTGGCAGGCCGAGCAGGTACACCGCCAGCCCGACGCTGAGGATCGCCACCAGCGCCGGCGGCGCGACGCGGGTCACGCGTGGCAGCAGGTAGACGATTGCCATGGTCAGCGCCACCAGCCCGAGCATTACGTACAGCGGCGTACCGCTGAGCCACGACTCACCGACCTTGAAGTGTTCCAGTTGCGCCATCGCGATGACGATGGCCAGACCGTTGACGAAACCCAGCATTACCGGATAGGGCACCAGCCTCACCAGTTTGCCCAGACGCAACAGCCCGAACAGAATCATGATCAGGCCACCCAGCAACACGGTAGCCAGCAGATACTGCACGCCCTGCTGCACCACCAGCGCCACGATTACCACGGCCATCGAGCCTGCGGCACCTGACACCATTCCCGGTCTGCCGCCAAATAAAGCGGTCAGCGTACAAATGATGAACGCGCCATACAGCCCCATCAGTGGATTGAGATGGGCAACCAGCGCAAAGGCGATGCACTCGGGCACCAGAGCGAACGATGTGGTGAGCCCGGCCAGAACTTCGGCGCGCATACGGATAGTTTTCATGATTTACCTGAGCCGCGTTCCGTGGAGGAAGCGCAAAAAAGGGGGCATATTACGCAAACCTTTGACGACCGACCACCGCAGAGAGGCCCTCAGCCCCCCGCCTGATGATCGGCATACCCCCAAAACAACAAGGAACTATCGAATGCAATGGAATGGGACGCTGTTCTGCACAGGACTTCTGCTGGTCAACTCGGTGGCTTTTGCCGGGCAAGACCCGGCTGCGTTTGACGCGCTGGTGCAGACAGAAGCGCGCAAGGTCATGCAGGAAAACAACATTGCGGGTCTGTCCATCGCCATCACTCGTAACGGCGAACAGCAGTTCTACAATTATGGCGTGGCCTCGAAAGCCACTGGCCGGCCGGTGTCCAGCGATACACTGTTCGAACTCGGCTCGATCAGCAAGACCTTCACCGCAACGCTGGCCAGCTGGGCGCAGGCCAACGGGCAGTTGTCACTGACGCAGAGCATTGCTACTTACATACCGCAGTTGGGCGAGACACGCCTGGGCAAAATACCGGTCTTCCACCTGGCTACACACACCGCAGGAGGTTTCCCGCTTCAGGTGCCCGAGCAGGTGCATG
>NZ_LJRO01000079.1:20248-212373 GCF_001401155.1 Pseudomonas tremae | reverse complement strand
CGGGCACCCATCGCACCTATGCCAACCCCAGCGTGGGCCTGCTTGGCATGATCGCGGCGCGGAGCATGCACCTGCCGTACGAAAAGGCCCTGCAACAACGCCTGTTCCCGGCGCTGGGCCTGAACAGTACCTACGTCAACGTGCCTGATGAAAAACAGGGGTTTTATGCGCAGGGCTACAACAAACTCGACGAACCGGCCCGGGTCAGCCCAGGCCCACTGGCAGCAGAAGCCTACGGTGTGAAATCGAGCAGCCGCGACATGATCCGTTTTGTCGAAGCTAATATCGGAACGGGTCAATACGACGCCCGTTTGCGTCGTGCCCTGAGCGACACACAGACCGGTTATTTTCGCGTCGCAAGCATGACCCAGGACCTGATCTGGGAACAGTATTCAATGCCGGTCCATCTGGAACAACTGCTTACGGGCAACGCCAGCGCAATGCTTACGACGCTGAAGGCTGAAGCTATCGAACCTCCACAGGCACCGCAGCCAGCCGCCTGGATCAACAAGACCGGATCAACCAACGGTTTTGGCGGTTATGTGGCGTTCATTCCGGAAAAACAGCTCGGCATTGTGATACTGGCCAACAAGAACTATCCGAACGAACAACGGGTAAGGCTGGCTTATCGGATTCTGGATGAACTGGGCTGCTGTTCAAAGCCCTGAAAACAACCCTGCCCCTTCGCCAGACTCGATTTCGAGCAGCTTGCGCTTGCGCTCCACACCCCAGCGATAGCCGGACAACGATCCGTCACTGCGCACCACGCGATGGCAGGGAATGGCCACGGCAAGCGTGTTGGCACCACAAGCGTTGGCCACAGCACGAACGGCGCTGGGCATACCTATCTGCGTGGCGATCTTCGTGTAAGTGACGGTAGATCCGGCAGGTATGCCCCTCAGTGCCTGCCATACCCGCTCCTGAAACACCGTGCCACGAATGTCCAGCGGCAGCGCAAGGCCGGTGGCCGGCGATTGTACAAAGCCCACGACCTTGGCAACCAGCGCTTCGAACTCCGGGTCTGCACCGATAAGGTTGGCGTTTGGGAACCGGTCCTGAAAACCTTCGATAAGCACGTCGGGATCATCTCCGAGCGAAATGGCGCAGATACCTTTGCTGCTGGTCGCCACCAGAATCGAACCCAGCGAGCTCTCACCCAAGGCGAACCTGATATCGACATTGGCGCCGCCTGCACGGTATTCGGAAGGTTTCATGCCGAGCATATTCTGCGAAGCCTCATAGAAACGACTGTTGGAGTTGTAGCCCGCTTCGTAGAGCGCACGGGTGATCGTCGTATCATCGGCCAGCCGGGCCTTCAGACGCGAGCGCATCGCCGCCTGCCCATAGGCCTTTGGTGTCAACCCGGTCAGCCTTTTGAACACCCTGTGAAAATGAAAAGCGCTCATGCCGACCTGTTCGGCAAGCTCGGTCAGATTGGGCATTGCTACGGCGCTGTCCAGCAATCTGCAGGCTTCGGAAATGGCATTAGCGCGTTTGAGCTCGACCGCTTGCTGATCGCTGCCGCTGCGCCTCGACGGACGAAAACCGGCGACTTCGGCCTCGCTCGCGGTGTCAAAAAACACCACGTTTTCTGGACGCGGAAGCCTGGTCGGGCTGCCAGGCTTGCAGTAGATACCAGTGGTCAATACGCCGTAAACGAAATCCGCACTGACGCCAGAGCGCCGCTTGAGCAGAATGTCCCAGCGTGGATCGTCTTCCGTGCGCAGGGCATGTGCTGTGTCAGTCCGCTTTATGCTGTCCATCTTGTGACCTCGCCCAGAGTTTCGCCAAGCCTATCCCGGTCAGGGCTGTCAGACACTCCGATGCTTGCTTTCAAATTCGAGATCAGCCGCTTGTGCCAAAACCGATCGGTACGCGCCACAGATACCATGCAGCAATCGTCCGGTAAGGCGCAAAGTCTTCACCAAGCCGACGCATTTCCCCATGGCCCGGCTTGAGTTCAAGTGCGTACAGGCGCCTGTAGCCTTCACACACGCCGAAGTCGCTGGCAGGCATGACGTCCATCTGACCAAGCCCATAGATGAGCATCATCTCCACCGTCCAGCGCCCTACCCCCGGCAACTGAATGAGCCGCTCGACGAGTTCATCATTAGTCATCGCCAGCGCAGCACTGACGTCAGGCACACGGTCGTCTGATCGCGCAGCTGCAATCGCCTTGATCGCCCGGCATTTGGATGCCGAAAAGCCGCAGGACCGCAATGCCTGCTCGTCCAGATCGACCAATGCCTGCGCGTCCGGAAAGCCGACACCCGGAAACAGCCCGCGCAGCCGCATGATCATCGCGTCGCCCGCCCTGGCGTGAAGTTGCTGGTAGGCCACTGCCTTGACCAGCGCCTGAAACGGATCCTGGGCCGCCGTCACCGGATGCAGACAGGGACCGACGTGATCGATCAGCATTTGCCACCGCCTGTCGATAGCGCTGAGCGACTCAACAGCCTGGGCGTGTGGCACCTCGGTCTGGCAATTCTGCGGCACAAGATCGCGACCGGAGTTCTCGAATTGAGATGACATCATGACTTCCAATATTGAAGTGGCCGGGTCTGGCAATTCAAAAACCCATCCTCATTTTGCGTGGTGTTCAACATGATCGCTGAGCGTTCAAAGCACCAGAAAAAAGTTCAAACCTCGAGCCACGAGTAGCTGAACCTCGCCTGAACAGCCTGACAAAAATCTGAAGCGGACAAAAAACAACTATCCGCATTCAAGAATGAGTATCATTATGTTACGCAGTGTTTCAGGCTGTTTGCTGGTCGAAACACCTGCACCCTTCAATCCTGAACCCGGTGGGATATGCTCGTTCCGTTTTTGATCATGCTGCGCGAAGGCATCGAAGCTGCGCTCATTGTTGGCATTATCGCCAGTTACCTGAAACAGACCGGTCGTGGCGAGTGGATGCCTGCGGTGTGGATCGGCGTGTTCCTGGCGGCTGCGCTTTCGCTATTCGTCGGTGGCGGGCTGGAGTTGATGAGCGCCGAGTTTCCGCAGAAGCAGCAGGAATTGTTCGAGGGCATTGTCGGCCTGATCGCCGTGGGCATCCTCAGCTCGATGGTTTTCTGGATGCGTAAAGTGGCGCGTTCGATCAAGCATGCGTTGCATGAATCCCTGGACGCCGCCCTCACCGGCTCGAAAAACCAGACCTACGCACTGATCGCCATGGTGTTCTTCGCCGTGGCCCGTGAAGGGCTGGAAACCGTATTCTTTCTGCTCGCCGTGTTCCAGCAGAGCGAAGGCTCGGGCGCACCGCTGGGTGCCCTGCTCGGCCTGCTGCTGGCGGTGGGTTTCGGCGTAGCGATCTACAGCGGCAGCATGCGCCTCAACCTGAGCCTGTTTTTCCGCTGGACCGGGCTGTTCATACTCGTGGTGGCCGCGGGCATTCTTGCCAACTCGGTGCAGGCGCTGCATGAAGCGGGCGTCTGGAATCACCTGCAAGGCGTGGTCTTCGACATCAGTGCGCTGCTGCCGATGGACGGGCCTGCCGGCTCGGTACTCGCAGGCATGTTCGGTTATCAGGATGCGCCGACGGTCAGCACGCTGAGTGTCTATCTGATTTACCTGATCGGCGCGCTGGTACTGTTTTTCATGCCACACAGCCCGAAAGCAGCCAGGGCAGTACAGCCGCACCCATCTTCTGTTACGAACAAATAAGGGCACCTATGTCTAACCGTCCCTCAGGGCTTTCCGAGAAAGCCCGGCCGCCCCGTGTCCTGCGATTGGCAGTGGCCGGCTCGGTGATTCTGATGTTTGCCGCAGGCGGATTGTTCTATTACGCCTCGCAGGTGGCCGCCAAAAAGCGGGCCGCCAATGCTGGCACTGAAACAGTGGTCAATATTCATGCGCACAACTGTGAGCCAAACGCCCTGACCGTGGCAGCGGGCAACAACGCTTTTCGCATCGTCAACCGCTCTGAACGGGCCGTCGAATGGGAAATTCTCGATGGCGTGCTGGTGATCGAGGAGCGGGAAAATATTGCACCGGGCCTGAGTCAGGTAATCAATGCCAACCTGGCACCGGGCGATTACGCAATCACCTGCGGCCTGCTCAGCAACCCGCGCGGCACCCTGCATGTCACACCGACCGCCGAGTCCGATGCCAAAGCCAGAGCGCGCCCTTCGATGACCGCATTCATCGGGCCGCTCTCCGAGTACCGGGTGTACCTGAGCCTGCAGGGTTCAGCGCTCATCAAAGCCGTCATTGCCTTGCAACAGGCCATCGACGCTGGCGACCTGAGCGCCGCGCAGGCGGCCTATCTGCCTGCTCGCACCGCGTATCAGCGCATTGCCCCTGCCGCGCAGCGCTTTTCGGAGCTGGACAATGCGATCAACGCTCGCGCTGATTATTACGAGAAGCGTGAGCAGGACCCCGGCTTCACCGGCTTCCACCGCATCGAATACGCGCTGTTCGAACAACGCACTGTCGACGGCCTGTCACCCGTGGCATCACGCCTGCAAAACGACGTCACCCAGCTCAAGCAACAACTGATGGCGCAGTCGCTGCAACCCGAGCAGCTCGCCGATATTGCCGTCCGCACGATGCGCAGCCTGTCAGACGTGCGCAGCAACGGCGAGGAAGAACGTTACAGCCACAGCGACCTGAACGGTTTCGCCGCCAACCTGGAAGGTACGCGCAAGATCGTCGATCTGCTGCGCCCGCTGCTGATTCGTAGCGCTGGCGACATGTTGCAGAAAATCGACGTAGCCACCGCCGACCTGGACACCTCGCTGAAAGCGCTCCGCACCGCCGACGGTTACCGGTCTTACGAGCAGGTGAACACGGCGCAACGCCAGCAAATTGCGGCCAAGGCGGCGGCAGTGGCCGACGCAATCAACGGTATCGACTCGGCACTCGGCCTTTCTGACCTCTGATCCACTGGAGCACAGCACACCACGATGAAAAACCCAGACAACAATCCAGACACGAATAACGCCCCTGCATCGATTCAGCGTCGCCGTGTCCTGATGGGGCTTGGTGCCGCTGGTGCCGCGCTGGCTGGCAGCAGCCTGAGCGGCAACGTACTGGCCGCTGCACCAGCGCAAGTCACCGAAGCGCCGAACAGCGAAAAGACGCAGGACCACAACACGTTCCACGGCATTCATCAGACCGGCATCGTAAACCCGCGCCCGGCATCCGGCATGCTGGTGGCGTTCGATGTGCTGGCCGCCGACCGGGAAGATCTTGAGCGCCTGTTCCGCACACTCAACGAGCGTATCGCATTCCTGATGACTGGCGGACCGGTAGCGGAAGTCGATCCGAAACTGCCGCCACTGGACTCGGGAATACTCGGCCCGGTGGTGACGCCGGATAACCTGACCATCACGGTATCGGTGGGGGAATCACTGTTCGATGAGCGCTTCGGCCTCGCGTCAGTCAAACCCGCGCGTCTGAGCCGCATGACCGGTTTCCCCAACGATGCGCTGGACCCGGCCAATTGCCACGGAGATCTGAGCATTCAGTTCTGCGCCAACACCGCCGACAGCAACATCCACGCCCTGCGCGACATCGTCAAGAACCTGCCCGACCTGCTGCTGGTTCGCTGGAAACAGGAAGGCACCGTGCCGCCTCAGGCACCGAAAAAACCTGGCCAGCCTCCTGAAAGCGCGCGCAACTTTCTGGGCTTCCGGGACGGCTCGGCGAACCCGGACTCCAATAACCAGAAGACCATGGACGAGCTGGTCTGGGTGCAACCCGGCAGCGACGAACCGGCCTGGGCAGCCAATGGCAGTTATCAGGCGGTGCGCATCATTCGCAACTTCGTCGAACGCTGGGACCGCACGCCGCTGCAGGAACAGGAATCGATCTTCGGCCGCAGTAAAACCACCGGTGCGCCTATGGACGGCAAGGTCGAGACCGACGTGCCGAATTACGCGGCTGACCCGGAGGGCAAGAAAACCCGACTGGACTCGCACATCCGTCTGGCCAACCCGCGTACTGCCGAGACACAGCGCAACCTGATCCTGCGCCGTCCGTTCAATTACTCCAACGGAGTGAACAAGAACGGGCAGCTGGACATGGGCCTGCTGTTCATCTGCTACCAGGCCGATCTGGAAAAAGGCTTTATCACGGTACAGAGCCGCCTGAACGGCGAGCCGCTTGAGGAATACCTCAAGCCCGTCGGCGGCGGCTATTTCTTCACCCTGCCGGGCGTGACCGGCGAACAGGATTTCATCGGCCGCTCGTTGCTGGCGGCTGCATCGTCCAGCCAAACCGCATGACTTATTCACTCCTGACCCGGAAGACACTTATGAAAAAGACGCCTCTGGCTTTGCTCCTGACACTTGGCCTGCTTCAGACCCCACTGGCCGCCTTCGCCGCCACCGCCCCGCTGGACCTGGTAGGCCCGGTTTCGGATTACAAGATTTACGTGACCGAGAACATCGAGGAGCTGGTCAGCCATACCCAGAAATTCACCGACGCCGTGAAGAAAGGCGACATTGCGACCGCTAAAAAGCTTTACGCCCCTACCCGCGTCTACTACGAGTCGGTCGAGCCGATTGCCGAACTGTTCAGCGACCTGGACGCCTCCATTGACTCGCACGTCGATGATCACGAAAAAGGCGTAACGGCAGAAGATTTCACCGGTTTCCATCGGCTGGAATATGCTCTGTTTTCGCAAAACACCACCAAGGACCAAGGCCCTATTGCCGACAAGCTGTTGAGCGACGTCAAGGACCTGGAAAAGCGCGTTACCGACCTGACTTTCCCGCCTGAAAAAGTCGTCGGCGGCGCGGCAGCCTTGCTGGAAGAAGTCGCAGCGACCAAGATCTCCGGCGAAGAAGATCGTTACAGCCACACTGACCTGTACGACTTCCAGGGCAACATCGACGGCGCGAAGAAAATCGTCGACCTGTTCCGTCCGCAGATAGAGCAGCAGGACAAGGCTTTCTCCGCCAAAGTCGACAAGAACTTCGCAACCGTTGACAAGATCCTGGCCAAGTACAAGACCAAGGACGGTGGGTTCGAGACTTACGACAAGGTCAAGGAAAACGACCGCAAAGCCCTGATCGGCCCGGTCAATACCTTGGCAGAAGATCTCTCCACCCTGCGCGGCAAGCTGGGTTTGAATTGATCTGAAGCGCCGCGCCTGTTCAAGGTGCGGCTCTTGCGGTGCGCGTGGTCACTGCGACTGAGTGTGACGCAGAGCGTTACGGCAGGCATTCCCACGCTAGGGTGAGGAACAATGAGTTCCACGTCCCGCCGCTAGATCCCGCTGAACCAGTTATAGCCCTGATCCTCCCAGTACCCGCCGGGGTTTTCGTTGCTGACGAAGATCTCGACGATGTGCTTGGGGTTCTTGAAGCCCAGTTTGGTCGGCACCCGCACACGCAGCGGATAGCCGTAGTCCGGAGGCAGGGCAACTTCGCCGAAATCCAGCGCCAGCAAGGTCTGCGGGTGCAGTGCGGTGGGCATATCCAGGCTCGAGTAATAGCGATCGGCGCACTTGAAACCGACGAAACGTGCCGTGGTATCAGCGCCGATGTATTCCAGGAACGTCTTCAGCGGTACGCCGCCCCACTGACCTATCGCGCTCCAGCCTTCGATACAGATCAATCGGGTAATGTCGGTGCGTTGCGGCAGTTTGCGCAGCGCATCCAGCGTCCACGGTTGTTTGTCACGGACCAGTCCGGACACCGCCAGCCGATAGTCGGCAAGCTCCAGCTCGGGCACGTTGTACTCGGGGTAAAACGCATTGAAAGGAAACGGATTGGTCAATTGCGCCTTGCTGTAGGTTGGGGCCAGTTTCTGACCGTTGAACAGCCAGGCCTGAACCCGGTCATTCCAGCGCGACATGGCCCACAGCACCTTGTCCACCTGGTCACCGTCCTGCAGGTTGCAGCCGGTTAGCATCGACATGGCGCCCACGGTCAGCCCGGCACGCAGAAAAGAACGTCGTTGAATATCAATCAGCTGGCTTTGCTGCGCAGGTTCCAGACGGATGCGCTGTGTGACGCGTTTGCGAGGTTCGTTCATGGCTTGGCAGCTCCATCTTCGTTCGGCTGACGGCCGCCGGTAATCATCGGTAACAAGGTGCTGGGCACCAGCATAACCAGCAGCAGATGCACGATTACGAACGCGCCAATGGCTGTCATGGCGCCAAAATGCACCCAGCGAGCAAAATCGAAACCGCCCAGCAGAGCAACCAGCCCCTGAAATTGCACCGGCTTCCAGATTGCCAGACCGGACACCACTACCAGCACACCCATGATCAGCACTAGCCAGTACATCAAGCGCTGCACGGCGTTGTACTGACCTTTGACGTGAGCCAGGCGAAAGTGCAGCGCATCACTCATGTCACGCTTTACCTGCGAAGGACTGACCGGCAGCAGATCACGCTTGAAATGGCGACTGAACACGCTATACAGCACATAAACCAGGCCGTTGATGACCAACAGCCACATCACCGCGAAGTGCCAGGCAATGGAGCCGCCCAGCCAGCCGCCGAGAGTCAAAATCTTGGGAAATGTGAACGGCATCAGCGGCGATGCGTTGTAAATGGCCCAACCGCTCATGAACATGCAGACCATGCCCACTGCGTTGACCCAATGAGTCAAACGTACCGGCCACGGATGAATGGGGCGGGTTTTCATGTCGAGATCCTTCTGAATCAGGCATAGCCGCACTGTGCGCGGGCAGGCGACCAGAGCCGCCTGCCATGACGCTGTCGGCAGCAATTACATAGGCGGAGTAAAGCCGTCCTTGCCAACTGCGACACCGCGTGCCGACTTGCCGTCGTCAGCCGGGAACAGCACAACCTTGGCACCGGTTTTCAGCTCGCTGCGCTGACCTGGCTCGACATAGGCAATCGGCACGTCTTCCGGCACAACCAGCTGCTTCTCGCCACCCTTGTATTGAACAGTCAGGGTGCGGCCATTGGCTTTGGACAGTGTGCCAACAGTGCCGTTGGTCATGGTGCCGGTCGTGCCGTCGGCATTTTCCCAGCCGTAATGGCCTTCACCACTGCCTTTCAGGCTTGGTTCAAAAACGGTGACTTCCAGCGCTTTCAATGTGCCGTCAGCCTGGGGAATGGCTGCCGAACCGACAAAACTGTCAGCCTTGATCGATTCCAGGTCAGCCTTGGACACCAGGCGGATGCCGGTCTTGTCGGTCAACTGAATGCTCTGGTGCTGGCCCGCACGGGTGGTGAAATTCAAGGTGTCGGCCTGCAGGCTGTCGACGGTCCCGCGCATCGGCTTGACCACCGGCATGTCGGCGGCTTGAGTCATGACAGCGGCGCTGAGCAACAGCAGGCCAAACGTGGTGGAGAGTGCAGTCTTCATCAATACTTCCTTGGCAGTTGAGGTCTGAGAGCCATCCTTGCACCGTTACCGGCACCGCAGAATGACCGTGCAATGACATTTTTGTCATTCGCCGGACACCTTGTCGGCAACTGGTTAGACTCCGGCATCGGCGCACCGAGGGCGCCTGCAAAAGCGTAGCGGACAAAACGATGCATATCCTGCTTATTGAAGACGATACCAAAACAGGCGAGTACCTGAAGAAGGGCCTCGGCGAGTCCGGCTACCGGGTCGACTGGACCCAGCACGGTGCCGACGGCCTGCATCTGGCACTGGAAAACCGTTACGACCTGATCGTGCTTGACGTGATGCTGCCCGGTATCGACGGCTGGCAAATCATCGAGGTCTTGCGCGCCAGGCAGGACGTGCCGGTGCTGTTCCTGACCGCACGCGATCAGTTGCAGGACCGCATTCGCGGTCTTGAGCTGGGCGCCGACGACTATCTGGTCAAACCGTTCTCTTTCACCGAACTGCTGCTGCGCATCCGCACCATCCTGCGCCGCGGAGTGGTGCGCGAAGCCGATCATTTTCATCTGGCCGATCTTGAGCTTGATCTGCTGCGCCGCCGCGTGACGCGTCAACAGCAGGTCATTGTGCTGACCAACAAGGAATTCGCTCTGCTACACCTGTTGTTGCGCCGCGAAGGTGACGTGATGTCCCGCGCGCAGATTGCCTCGGAAGTCTGGGACATGAATTTCGACAGCGACACCAACGTGGTGGACGTTGCCATCAAACGCCTGCGCAGCAAGATCGACCTGCCCTACCCGGTCAAACTCATCCACACAGTGCGTGGCATCGGTTATGTGTGCGAGGTACGGCCATGCGACGCCAGCCTTCCCTGACACTGCGTTCGACCCTGGCGTTCGCACTGGTGGCAATGCTTACGGTCAGCGGCGCGGGGTTCTATCTCTATCAGTCCATTGAGCAGACAGTGTTGCAACGTAGCGACCACGCCGTGCTGGCGCGACTCGACCATTTCCGCAAACTGCTGCGCTACGACCTGAGCATGGACAACCTCAAAGGCAGCCCGCAACTGTTCGAAAACATGCTCGACAGCGAAGAAGATATTTTCATCATCGGCGAACCAGGCAAGTCACCGGTGATTTCAGTCAACCCGCAACATGCGCCCTTGCCGGATTTGCCGACTGTTGCGCAGGACCAGCCGCTGCGGGTCGATGATCTGCGCAGCGGGATGAGCCTGCAAGGCGTGCCTTTGCGCGCAGCGTCGGCGCAGGTGATGTCCAATGGTGTTGAAGTGCGCCTGCAGGCCGCGCATTTGATGGTCAAAGAAATGGCCATGCTTGCCAGCTTTCGCCAGAGCATTTACATCGCCGTCACTCTGGCGTTCCTGATCACTGCCGCGCTTGGTTATGTCTTGTTGCGACGCGGTCTGCGGCCGTTGCGCCGGATGGCCACTCACGCGGCGGCAATAACCCCGGCCAGCCTGCACAAGCGCCTCGACAGCCGGGACACACCCGTCGAGTTGCAGCAATTGAGTGACGCCTTCAATGCCATGCTTGACCGACTGGACGACGGTTATCGACGTCTGATGCAGTTTTCTGCCGACCTGGCCCACGAAATACGCACACCGGTCGGCTCGTTGATGGGTCACTGTCAGGTCGCCCTGCGCCAGAACCGCAGCGTGGAGGAATATCAGGCACTGCTGGCTTCCAACCTGGAAGAACTCGAGCGTATTTCCCGGCTAGTGGAAAGCATTCTGTTCCTAGCACGTGCCGATGAGGCTCAGGCCGCGCTGGAGCGTCAGTCACTCGACCTGCACGATGAGTTGCAACGGGTGGCGGGCTATTTCGAAGGACTGGCAGAAGAGCGCAACCTGCGACTGATCACGTCCGGAACCGGCACACTGCTGGCCGACCCTATCCTGTTGCGCCGGGCCATGAGCAATCTGGTGGCCAACGCGATTCGCTATGCCGACGAAAACAGCGAGATCCTGATGCGGGTTGCCGCTGTGGACAGGTGCTGGAGGATAGAGGTAGAAAACAACGGGCCGGTGCTCTCGGACGCGACGCTCGCCAGGCTGTTCGACCGCTTTTATCGTGGCGACGCCTCGCGTCATGAGAGCTCGGACTCCAATGGTCTGGGGTTGGCAATCGTCACGGCGATCATGCAACTGCACGGCGGCCGGGTCGAAGTCGCGCACCCCGCCGCCGGCAGAATCTGCTTCAGTCTGATCTTCCCGGCGCCCTGAATCCGCTCCGAAAAGCTCAGTTCTTCTTCTCGTGGGCAATCGCCAGCTTGTAAAAAGTGGCCGAGCCGCCCTCGGTGGTGTAGCCCGTGTTGTCCTGGGTGTAGACCCCCGCTTTGAAGTAGAACAGCTTGCTGGCCCAGGCTGAATCGAGCTTGGCGTACCAGACAGCGTTGAAGGCATTGACGGTCAGGTCACCGCTTGGCGTCAGGTTGATGGTGTAGCTGAACTGCTGATCGAGCGGCACACCCTGGGCAATGATGACCACCTCGATTTCCGCGTCCGGCGTACGTCGAAACTTGGCGACGATATTGCCAGTCTTCAGTTTCTCCTTGTACTGATACTCCACTTTCAGCAACGGCTCGGTGCTCTGATAGCAATGGATCTGACCGATCACAATCTTGCCACTGGAAGGCACCTGGTCAACTTCCAGCGTGGCGCGCAGAAAGTTATCGGCGCTTGAGTAAGCCCAGTTGAAGACCCTGCCATCAGCCGTAGTCTCACGCAGCTCAGAACGCGGGAACTTGGCGTTTTCCGTCGTCGAACCGGTCACCGGCGCCCAGAAAAACAGAGTATCTCCGGACTGAAAGTAACCATCCCGATAGCCTTTCATCAATTTCGGGGTTTCGATGATGGTTGCAGGACTTCCGGTAGGGACGGAGAGGTTCCAGGTGGCAAGGTCGATCATGGATTGCTCGCAGGGTACGCGTTGCGCACCAGCAGGATGGCTCTGGAACGGGCGTGCTGGCCCGTTGCGTTCATACAGACTATCGGCCTTGTCGTTTAATTTTTAAACAGGAGCGACAACGTCTTGGCGCCAATAAAATGCCTAACAACTGCCAATGCCACTATTCCGATATCAAAATTAAAGTTATAGCGCTTTGCCACCTATCAGCTGCAGACGTTAATAAATCTGAAAAAAGGTCACTGAATGTGGCGTCATTTTTTTGAATGAATGGCCGCAAAAAACGCGTGAGCGGGCGCCAATTACCGACGAACGGTAGCGATTATTTTCGATCAAGATGAACTTCCAGAGCCTGGAGCTGACAAAGTCGTCTTTTTTGAACACTGCGCTTGTTCAAAACGTCCTCTCGTCCAGAGCAATTCAACAAAGATTTCCGTTGGGTCACCTCCGGGTTGACTGTAAGCAGTTGTTACGGGATATTAGTTAGCATCCTATTAATATCCTCGCTAACAATATTGCTCCTAACTAAATTCCCGGTGTATTTATGTCCGTCGATCCCCTGCACAGGGCAATCAGCAGTGGCCTGGTAGCCGCATCTCGCCAATGGCGACGCATCTGCCAGAACACGCTGGTCACCTATGGCATTTCCGAAGCGTGCGCAGGGCCGTTGCTGGCCATAGCGCGTCTGGGCGACGGCGCGCATCAGGTCAAAGTCGCGCAGGCCGCAGGAATGGAAAGCCCGACGCTGGTCCGCTTGCTTGATCAACTGTGCAAGGCAGGGATTGTCTGCCGCAGCGAAGACCCTCACGACCGTCGCGCCAAGGCTTTGAGCCTGACCGACAAGGGCCGCGCACTGGCGGGGGCGATTGAAGAAGAGCTGACACGGCTACGTGCCGAGGTGCTTGAGGGCCTGCAACCTGCCGACCTTGAGGCCACGTTGCGTGTGTTGCAGGCATTTGCCGAAGCGGCGCAGCGTGAACAGGGAGTCCAGGCTTGAAAGGTTTTTTCTCCAGCGTGCCACCGGCTCGCGACTGGTTCTACGGTGTGCGCACGTTCGGCGCTTCCATGCTTGCGCTGTACATCGCGCTGCTGATGGAAATGCCCCGCCCATACTGGGCTATGGCCACCGTGTACATTGTATCCAGCCCTTTCGTGGGTCCGACCAGCTCCAAGGCGCTGTACCGCGCCGCCGGTACACTGGCCGGTGCGGCGGCCTCAGTGTTGCTGGTGCCGATGTTCGTGCAGACGCCCCTGCTGCTGGCCATCGTGGTCGGCTTGTGGACCGGCACGCTGCTGTTTCTTTCCCTGCATCTGCGCACAGCGAACAGTTACGCGCTGATGCTGGCGGGCTACACCATGCCGCTGATTTCACTGCCGGTGGTCGACAACCCGCAGGCGGTGTTCGACATCGCGGTGTCACGCACCGAAGAAATCTTCCTCGGCATCATCTGCGCGGCGGTCGTAGGCGCAATGTTCTGGCCACGCCGTCTGGCGCCAGTGTTTCAGGCCACGACGGAAAAGTGGTTCAGCGACGCAGCAACCTACAGCGAGCGCTTCATCAGCCGCACCTGTCAGGCCGAGGAAATCGGCACCCTGCGCAACTCGATGGTCGGCAGTTTCAACTCGCTGGAAATGATGATCGGCCAGTTGAGCCATGAAGGTGCACGCAAACAAACCGTGCGCAACGCCAATGAGCTGCGCGGCAGGATGATTCATTTGTTGCCGGTCATCGACGCACTGGATGACGCCTTGTGGGCACTGGAGCGGCGCACGCCCGAACTTCTGGCCAGCCTCTTTCCGCTGTTGCAGCGCACCTGCGATTGGTTGAAAAGCACCGCAGACGGCCCGCGGCATGAACAATGGCAGCAACTGCACCGCGAGCTGGAGCGTTTGCAACCGGACTCCGCACAACTGGATGATCGCGATCAGCTGCTGCTCTCCAATGCGCTGTTTCGCCTGAGTGAGTGGATTGACCTGTGGCAGGACTGCCGGACACTGCAATACGCCATCAAGACCGACGATCAATCGCAATGGCGCGCTGCGTATCGCCACTGGCGGCTGGGCCGTTTGACGCCGTTTCTAGACCGCGGCCTGATGCTTTATTCGGTAGCCTCGACAGTGCTGGCAATCATTGCCGCGTCGGTGCTGTGGATTCTGCTCGGCTGGAAAGACGGCGCCAGCGCCGTGGCGCTGGCAGCAGTATCGTGCAGCTTCTTCGCAGCGATGGACGACCCGGCCCCGCAGATCTACCGGTTCTTTTTCTGGACCCTGCTGTCGGTGGTGTTTGCCAGCCTTTATCTGTTCGTGGTGCTGCCCAACCTGCATGACTTCCCGATGCTGGTGCTGGCTTTCGCCGTGCCGTTCATTTGCGTCGGCACCCTGACCGTGCAACCGCGGTTCTTTCTCGGCACGCTGCTGACCATCGTCAACACATCGTCCTTCATCAGCATCCAGAGCGCCTACGACGCGGATTTCATGAACTTCCTCAACTCCAACCTGGCAGGCCCCGCGGGGTTGTTGTTTGCCTTCATCTGGACGCTGGTATTTCGCCCGTTCGGTGTCGAACTGGCAGCCAAACGTCTGACCCGCTTCAGTTGGCGCGACATCGCCAGCCTCAGCGAAGAGTCGTCACTGGCCGAACACCGGCGCATGGGCGTGCAGATGCTCGACCGCCTGATGCAGCAACTGCCGCGCCTGACGCTGACCGCGCAGGACACTGGCATTGCTCTGCGAGAACTGCGAGTCGCGCTGAACATGCTGGACCTGATCGCCTACACCCGACGCGCCACGCCTGCAGCCCAGGTGTTGTTGCGTCAGGTAATCGAAGAAGTCGGTGGCTATTTCCGGCAGTGCAAAAAGGCCGGTGAGCGCCTGCCTGCGCCGCGCGGCCTGTTGATGGCGATGGATCGCACGCGCCGCGCACTGACTGATCAGGAGATGGGCGATAACCCCGCCCGCGTCCACCTGCTGCACGCGCTCAGCGGCCTGCGCCTTGCGTTGTTGCCAGGCGTGGAAATCGTCACCGTTGCCGGCGAAATGACCGAGCAACTGCCGCACAACATTGATGGAGCGCCCCTGTGATCGGTGATCTGGACATCAGCGGGATCTTCATTCCCACGTTCCTGGCAATTATGGGCATTGCCTATCTGCTGTTTCTCGGGGTGCATGCGGTGCTGACGCGCGCCCACTTCTACCGCCTGGTCTGGCACCGGGCTTTGTTCAACGTAGGTCTATACGCTTTGCTGCTCGGCGCCGTGGATACTCTAAGTCGATACCTGATGACATGAAAAAACCGATACTGACACTGGGCCGCGTGGTCCTGACTCTGCTGGTTGTCGCCCTTGCTACCGTCGTGGTGTGGCGGATGGTGATGTATTACATGTACGCGCCGTGGACGAGGGACGGCCACATTCGCGCCGACATCGTGCAGATCGCGCCTGACGTGTCGGGCCTGATTCAGAAGGTCGAGGTCACAGACAATCAGCCGGTGCACAAGGGGCAGGTGCTGTTCACCATTGATCAGGACCGCTTTCGGCTGTCTCTGCGGCAGGCTCAGGCCACTGTCGCAGAGCGTCAGGAAACCTGGGAGCAGGCACGTCGCGAGAACAAGCGTAACCGCGGCCTGGGCAATCTGGTAGCGCGTGAGCAACTTGAGGAAAGCCAGTCCCGCGAGGCCCGCGCGCTTTCGGCGCTGGGCGAAGCGCGGGTGGCTGTGGATGCGGCGCAACTGAACCTGGATCGCTCGGTGATTCGCAGCCCGGTGGACGGCTACCTCAATGATCGTGCGCCTCGCGAACATGAGTTTGTCAGCGCAGGGCGTCCCGTGCTGTCGGTGGTCGATTCGGCTTCGTTCCACATCGACGGTTACTTCGAAGAGACCAAGCTGGACGGCATACATGTCGGCCAGGGCGTGGACATCCGCGTGATTGGCGACAACGCACGGCTGACCGGCCACGTGGTGAGCATCGTTGCCGGCATCGAAGATCGCGACCGTTCCAGCGGCTCGAACCTGCTGCCCAACGTCAATCCGGCATTCAGTTGGGTCAGGCTGGCGCAGCGTATTCCAGTGCGGATCGCCTTCGACGATGTGCCTGCCAATTTCCGCATGATCGCGGGGCGTACCGCGACAGTTTCGATCATCGAAGACACTCAGGAGGCAGTGCAATGAAACGCGCTGCACGCCTGACGGCGATAAGTTTCGGCACCCTGCTGTCAGCGTGCCAGATGGTCGGGCCGGATTATCAGGTGCCGCAGGACGGCGCGATCAATCGCCCGGATTTGCAGGGTGAACTGGCGGGCCGTTCGGTCAATGCCGTTTCAGCACCCGTGCCGGCGCACTGGTGGCGCTTGTACCAGGACCCGCGCCTGGACCAGTTGGTGCGCCAGGCGATGGCGTCCAATACCGACTTGCGTGTTGCTGCGGCCAATCTGCAACGCTCACGCTATCAGAACGCCGAAGCCGAAGCGGCGGGTGGTTTCACCAGCGGCGCAAAGATCGGCGCACAGCGCGTTCAGGAATCCGGCGAAGCGTATCTGCTGACCGATAAAGTACCGGTGTCCAATGTGGGTGATGTCGGCCTGACCACTGCGTACCAGTTCGATCTGTTCGGCACCTTGCAGCGCGGCATCGAGGCGGCACAGGCCAATGTCGATGCCAATCAGGCAGCGGTCGATACCGCGCGTATCACTGTGGTTGCCGATGTCGTGCGTGCCTACACGCAGATTTGCGCGGCCAATGAAGAGCTCGACATCGCCCGCGAGTCGCTTGATCTGCAACAACAGAGCCTGACCCTCAACCGGCGCCTGCGCGATGCCGGGCGCGGCGATGAAACTCAGGTTACGCGCTCGCAGACCCAGTTCAAATCGTTGCGCGCTGAAATGCCCCGTTACGAGGCTCGCCGCCAGGCTGCGATGTTCCGCCTGTCGATGCTGCTGGCCAAGCCGGTCGATCAATTGCCCATCGGGGTCAGCACTTGCAACGCGCTACCGCATATTGCGCAGGTCATGCCGGTGGGCGACGGTGCTGCCCTGCTCAAACGCCGCCCCGACGTGCGTCAGGCCGAGCGGCATCTGGCAATGTCCACAGCCGAGATCGGGGTTGCCACCGGGGAGCTTTATCCGGACATCAGTATCGGCGCAAGCATCGGCACCACCGGCCTCATCGAGAACCTCGGCAAACCGGCCGCCAATCGCTGGGGCTTCGGCCCGCTGCTGAACTGGACGGTTCCGTCCAACGGGTCCCGCGCGCGCATCCACCAGGCCGAAGCTTCGGCCCAGGCAGCCTTGGCACGGTTTGACGGTGTGGTGCTCAACGCCATTCGCGAAACCCAGACCGGGCTGGCGCAATACACCGCCCTGCTCGACCGCCGCGATGCACTCAAGGAAGCCGAGCAATCTGCCAAAGAAGCCGCTGACCAGACCCACCGCTTCTACCAGGCCGGACGCGCCTCGTTCCTGGCCGACCTGCAAGCCACCCGCACCTATACCGACGTGCGCGCTCAGATGGCTGAAGCCAACACCGAAGTGGCGATGGGGCAGATCAATCTGTTCCTGGCGCTGGGCGGCGGTTGGGAAAAGGATGAAATGGCCGAAAAATAGAACGCGGGCAGAGGGCAGTCCACAATGCAAGAGGACTGCCCCAACCCGCCCGGATATACGCAATGTAGGAGTAGACTTGTCCACGAACTGTCGGGAATGGCAGCAAAACCGCTATATGCAGTACATCAGAAAAACCAGAATAGCGGTTTGAAGACCGCTCCGCAGCCGTCGTAACCTTCTGCCACCCCCACAGCTAAGTGATATCCCCCGGATTAACCAACGCCCTCAGAACGTGATCCTCCCAAACCCCGGCGATTTTCAGATAGGCGCGCGCAAACCCTTCCCTTTCGAAGCCGAGCGATTGCAGAAGTCGCTCACTTCGCAGGTTGCCCGGCATGTGGTTGGCCATGATGCGATGCAGGCCCATGCGCTCGAAACAGTAGCGATTGGTCATCTCCAGCGACCTTCTCATCAACCCCCGCCCCTGAGCAGACTCTGCCAGCGAGAAGCCAAGGTTGCAGGCCTGGAACGCACCTCTGACAACGTTTGTGTAACTGCACCGCCCCAGCACCTCGCCGCCGTCCGCTTCCGTGACAAGGAAGAAAATCGCGCGGCCGGCCTGCATGCTTTCCCACTGTTGCTGAACCCGTGATCTTGCGTTTTCGAGGATGAAATAGTCATCGTCCCTCAACGGCTCCCACGGCTGCAGATGCTCGCGATTGGCCTTTTCATAGCGGTTGACCAATTCGCAATCATCAAACGCCAATGTCCTTAGAGAAAACCCTTCGCCCGAATGCTGCATGTATCCTCCGACGTCAGTCACCGAGGTTATCGCTCCTTGAGCTCCAGCGCAGGAACGCAGTTCTGGACGCTCTGCGTCCTGTCCCGATCTTGCCACCGCACTTGCACTCACCTACCCAATCCTCCTAGGCTCTGCCGATATTCGAATCGGGAAGCCTCATGGACACCTCTCTCAGCCGTCGCGAACGGTTGCATATCGTTATTTTCGAGGCCAATACGCCTGCCGGGCGGACGTTCGACAAGATTGTCCTGGTGGCGATTCTGCTCAGCCTGCTGGTCACGGTCATCGACAGCATCGAGAGCATCCATCGCGACTACGCGACGCTGTTCGCCTGGATCGAGTGGGGCTTCACCCTGCTGTTCGCGATTGAATACATTCTGCGCCTGTACTGCTCACCCCGGCCATTGAAGTACGCCTTCAGTTTCTACGGCCTCGTGGACCTGCTGGCAATTGTGCCGGGCGTGCTGTCGATTTATTACAGCGATGCGCAGTACCTGTTGATCGTGCGAATCATCCGTATGCTGCGGATTTTCCGGGTGCTCAAGCTCGGCACTTACCTGCGCCAGGCCAATTACCTGCTGGCGGCGCTGCGCGGCAGCAAACAGAAAATCATCGTGTTTCTGGTCACCGTCTCAACGCTGGTCACGGTGTTCGGCACGCTGATGTACGTAATCGAAGGCCCGGAGCACGGCTTCACCAGCATCCCCAAAGGCATTTACTGGGCTATCGTGACTCTCACCACTGTCGGCTTTGGCGACATCGTGCCCAAGACGCCGGTGGGTCAGATGCTCTCGTCGCTGGTGATGATCATCGGCTACTCGATCATAGCCGTGCCCACCGGGATATTCACCGCAGAGCTGGCCAACGCCATGCGCGGCGAGCAGTTGAAGCATGATTGCCCGGTCTGCTCGAAGAACTTCCACGAGCATGGCGCTGCGTTCTGTTCGCGCTGCGGTAATCAATTGTTTCCAAAAGTAGAGCACAAGGCATAAGCAAAGACGTTTTCAGTCTTTAAACAGCAGGCGCGATACTGATAGTGTCGCGGCATTACGCCATCAAGCTTCATCAAGACAATCTCAAGGACCCTGCAGTGAACAGACTCTTCGCCGCTTCGCTACTGGCCGCCAGCCTGGCTTTTGCCAGTGCTGCCCAGGCAGCCCCGACGCTGCTCAACGTCTCTTACGACGTGATGCGTGATTTCTACAAGGACTACAACAGCGCCTTCCAGAAACACTGGAAAGCCGAGAAGAACGAAGACGTGACAGTGCAGATGTCGTTTGGCGGTTCCAGCAAGCAGGCGCGCTCGGTCATCGACGGTCTGCCGGCCGACGTGATCACCATGAACATGGCCACCGATATCAATGCGTTGGCCGACAACGGCAAACTGGTGCCCGATGACTGGGTCACGCGCCTGCCGAACAACAGTGCGCCTTTCACTTCAGCGACTGTGTTCATTGTTCGAAAAGGCAACCCCAAAGCCCTGAAAGACTGGCCCGATCTGATCAAGGACGGGGTCGAAGTCATCGTGCCTAACCCGAAGACTTCAGGTAATGGCCGCTATACGTACCTGTCGGCCTGGGGTTACACCCTGAAAAACGGTGGTGACGAAGCCGCAGCGAAGAAGTTCGTCGGGGACCTGTTTCGCCATGTGCCGGTGCTCGACACCGGCGGTCGTGGCGCGACCACCACGTTCATGACCAACCAGATCGGCGATGTACTGGTTACCTTCGAGAACGAGGCAGAGATGATCGCTCGCGAATTCGGGCGCGATCAGTTCGAAGTGGTCTATCCGTCCGTGTCGGCAGAAGCCGAGCCGCCGGTGAGCGTGGTCGACAAGGTGGTGGACAGGAAAAAATCCCGCCCACTGGCCGAGGAATACTTGAAGTACCTGTGGTCGCCGGAAGGCCAGGAAATTGCTGCCAACAATTACTTGCGCCCGCGCGATCCGCAAGTTCTCGCCAGGTTTCAGGATCGTTTCCCTAAAGTAGACTTCCTCTCAGTCGAGAAAACCTTCGGGGACTGGCGCACCGTACAGAAGACACACTTCATCGACGGTGGTGTGTTCGACCAGATTTATCCGGGCAAATAAACCGCCCACGCGATGCAAAAACGGCGACCCATCAGGTCGCCGTTTTCATTTGCAGGCTTGAATCAGTTGCTGAACTGTTTGCCCAGCCCGGCCGGAACGCCGCTGGCGTCGGTCGCCTGCCAAGGGCCGTTGGGGCTGGTTGCCCAGCTCCAGCCATTGTTCCACTGATAATAAGTGCGCTGGCGATAGAACGTATTGGGCTGACCATCCATCACGTACACGCCCAGGCGCGCATCCCAATGGCTCCCACCGCCCGGAGGCGGCGCGAAGCTGGCCGAGGTTTTAGGGGCGGCAGGCGGCGCCTGGACAGGCTCCTGCGGTGCAGTGGCTGGACGCGGTGCGCCAGGCTGCTGAGCGCCCGGCATAGTCGGAATCGGTTCCTGGCTATGGGGCGGTGCCGGATGCTGGACTGCGCAGGCACTCAGGCCAACGACCAGACCCAACAAGGTAATGCGTGCGGTACGGTACATAAGCGATTTCTCTAGTTATCCGGACTGTCGATGGTCAACACCTGCTGTGCCTCGGTACTGCTGGCCAGAGGCTGACTGCGGCCGACCCACTCACCGGTAGTTGGCTGGCCTGCGCGAGACACCCGCGCAACCAGTTGGACTTGCGGAAAGTTAGACAGTTTCAGTGACGACAACATTGCGTCGGAATCACTCAGCTCGACCTCGGCAGGCAGGTCGGCCACCGTGATGCGCTTGACCGCCAATGGCGCGGGCGGACCATTGATTGCCCGGGCAAAAATGAACACGCTGTCACCTGGCTGCACCTTGCCCTCAAGCGATGCGGCCAGCCTGACGCGTACCCTGAGCGAGTGTGCCTTGACCGGCGTGCCTTGTTCGGCAAGGTTTTGTCTGGCGCGAGCAATACCACCTTCCAGCGCCGAGCGCGATGCATCGTCTGCGGGTAACGCTGCCAGCAGCCGGGTCCAGTAATCCGCTGCCACTTGATAGCGCTGCGTTTCAAACGCGGCGATCCCCAGCAGGCCGAGGCTGATGACTTCGTTGGGATCGGCCTGCAGCGCCTCGTCGGTCAGTGCCTGCACCTGCGGAGTGAAGTGTTTGTCGCTGGCGAAATAAAGTGCCTGCGCCCACTGACCGAGCAGCTCTGGCGATCTTCCGGCCAGCGCAACTGTCCGCTCGAATACCCGCGCAGCGTCACCGGGACGATTTTGCGCAAGGTAGCTGCGCGCCAGAAAATACAGGTTCTCGGCAGAGTCCGGCTGCGCCTGCACGCTACGCTCCAGGCGCCGGGTCATGTCGGCCAGCGAGGTCGGTGGCCTGGCGAATTCACGGCTCAACTCGACCCGGTCACTGGCCCCCAGGCTCAGGTAAACCGCCAGGCCGAGCACAGGCACCAGCGCGGAAGCCAGCAACAACGGCGGCCTGCCCAGGCTCTGCGTGCGCACGGGTTCTGCGCCTTCGGTATCGGCCAGCAGCTCGCGAGCGGCCTCGGCACGTGCATCCTGGCATTGCTCGAGCGACAAAACGCCCTGCTCGTGCTGAGCCTGCGACTCGGCCAAACGCTCCTGATAAAGCGCGACGTTCAGCGCGGTGCGATCTTCTTCACGCTGCGCGCGCTGGCCGTGCAGCACAGGAATCAGCAGAACGCCCAGCGCCACCAGCAAGAGCAACGCGATTGCTACCCAGAAATCTATCATGAGCGGTGCTCGTCGAGCAGTCTGGCAAGCCGCTGCTGCTCGTCTTCGGACAACGCCGTCCCTTGCGCAGGGCGCTGATTGCGACGACGCACGACGATAAAGCCGATCACCACAACGCCGCCGAGCAGAAGAACGGCAGGGCCGAACCAGAGCAGCCACGTGCGTGCACTGAGGCCCGGTTTATAGCGCACGAAATCGCCGTAGCGTTCGACCATGAAATCGATGATCTGCTGGTTGCTCTGCCCTTCGCCGAGCATGCGGTAGATCTGCTTGCGCAAATCAGCGGCAATCGGCGCATTGGAGTCGGCAATGTCCTGATTCTGGCATTTGGGGCAACGCAGCTCTCGGGTCAACTCGCTGTAGCGCGTGCGCTCGGCGTCGTCACGGAAGGTGTAGGCGTCAATCGCTGCCTGGACAACACCGCAAAACAACAGGCTGAGCAGAACCACAGGCAGGCAGCGTTTCATGGCTTTGCCTCATCAACCAGCGCCTGATAACGGGCAGCCAGTTTTTCACGCCAGACCACGTCATCGATAACGCCGACATGCTTGTAACGAATGATGCCCTGACGGTCGATCAGAAAGGTTTCCGGCGCCCCGTACACCCCAAGATTCACGCCCAAAGTGCCGTCCTGGTCACGAATATCGAGCTGATAAGGGTCGTGAAAGTCCTTGAGCCATTTGATCGCATCGGCATTTACGTCCTTGTAGTTGATGCCATAAATCAGCACGCCCTGCTGCGCAAGACGCTTGAGCAGCGGATGCTCGACACGACAGGCCACGCACCAGGTGCCCCAAACGTTAACCAGCGCGGGTTTGCCCAGCAGGTCCGCACGCGTCAGCATTTTTTCGCTCTGCACTTGCGGCAACGAGAACGACGGGAAAGGCTTGCCGATCAGCGCCGAAGGCAGCTCGGCGGGGTCGAGATACAGACCGCGATACAGAAGCGCTGCCACGCCAAGAAACAATGCCAGTGGCAATAACATGATCCAGCGTTTCATAGTGCCGCTCCCGACAGGCCCAGTGCCTCGCGCACCTTGCTTTTGACCCGGGTGCGATAACGCCTGTCCAGCGCTGCCAGCACCCCGCCCAACCCGGTCAACAGTCCGCCGAGCCAGATCCAGCGCACGAACGGCTTGACGTGAACCCGCACAGCCCAGGCACCGTTGCCCAGCGGTTCACCCAATGCCACGTAAAGATCACGGCTGAAACCGGCGTCGATGCCCGCTTCGGTCATCACCGACTGCTGGACGCTGTACAGGCGCTTTTCCGGGTGCAGCTCGGTCAGCGGCACACCGTTGCGCAACACGCGAACCGTGCCGCGATCCGAGGTGAAATTCGGCCCTTCATAATGCGTCGCGCCCTCGAACACAAAAACGTAACCGCCCAGTTGCGTAGACTCGCCAGGGGCCATGCGCAGGTCGCGCTCGGCGCTGTTCTGGCTGGATAACACCACGCCCAGCGCGCACACCACGATGCCCAGGTGCGCCAGTTGCATGCCCCAATAACTGCGGGTCAGGCTGCGCGCGCCCTTGAGCAGCCCCTTGTGGCGCGTCTTGTCGAACAGATCGCGAAGCCCGGCCAGCAGCACCCACGCGGCAAGCATGAAGGTCGCCAGCACCGCCCACCGGAAATCGCCCATGAGCAGCCCGGCGATCACAGCCAGCAGCGCACTGCCGATCAGCACCGGGGCAAGCATGCCCAGCAGCCATTTCAGCGGCGTGTCCTTCCAGCGCACCAGCACGCCGACGGCCATGACCGCCAGCAACAAGCCCATCAAGGGCACGAACAGGGCGTTGAAATACGGCGGACCGACCGACATCTTTGCGCCACTCATGGCATCGATCACCAGCGGATAAAGAGTGCCGAGCAAAATCATCGACGCCGCAACCACCAGTAACAGGTTATTGCCAAGCAGCAATGTCTCCCGCGACCACAGGCCGAAGCCGACATGGCTTTTTACCACTGGCGCACGCACCGCGAACAGGGTCAACGAACCGCCTACCACGATCAGCAAAAACATGAGGATGAACACACCACGCGCCGGGTCAGAGGCAAACGCATGCACCGAAGTCAGCACACCGGAGCGAACCAGAAAAGTACCCAGCAGGCTCAGGGAAAACGCCGCAATCGCCAGCAGCACCGTCCAGCTCTTGAACACCCCGCGTTTTTCCGTGACCGCCAGCGAGTGGATCAGCGCCGTGCCGACCAGCCAGGGCATGAACGAGGCATTCTCTACCGGGTCCCAGAACCACCAGCCGCCCCAGCCCAATTCGTAATAAGCCCACCATGAGCCCAGGCTGATACCGACGCCGAGAAAGGCCCAGGCGACCAGCGTCCACGGTCGCGACCAGCGTGCCCAGGCGGCATCGAGGCGACCGCCGAGCAGCGCAGCGATGGCAAATGCAAAGGCGACCGAAAACCCCACATAGCCCATGTACAGCATCGGCGGATGCACGATCAGGCCGATATCCTGTAGTAACGGGTTGAGATCGCGGCCGTTGGCGGGCATTTGCGGCAACAGACGCGCGAACGGGTTGGACGTGAAGATCAGAAACGACAAAAAGCCCAGACTGATCATGCCCATCACCGCCAGCACCCGCGCCAGCATTACTTGCGGCAACTGTCGGGAAAACACCGACACGGCGAAGGTCCAGCCGCCGAGAATCAGCGCCCAGAGCAGCAGTGAGCCCTCATGCGCGCCCCATACGGCGCTGAACTTGTAGTACCACGGCAGCGCAGTGTTGGAATTCTGCGCAACATAGGCGACGGAAAAATCGTCGGCCATGAACGCGTAGGTCAGACAACCGAAGGCAAAAATCAGAAAGCCGAACTGGCCCCACGCTGCCGGACGCGCCAGGCTCATCCATAACCTGTCGCCACGCCATGCACCGATCAGCGGAATGATCGCCTGCACCAGCGCAAAGCAAAGCGCCAGAATCATCGCCAGATGGCCGAGCTCGGGAATCATCGGTCTGCCTGCCTTGCGGGCGCATATGCTGCTGGCGCCTGACCGTTCTCGCGCAAAGCTTTGGTCACCTCGGGAGGCATGTACTTCTCGTCATGCTTGGCCAGTACTTCGTCGGCAACTACCACGCCTTGTGCATCGAGCTTGCCCAGCGCCACGATGCCCTGCCCTTCGCGAAACAGGTCGGGGAGGATGCCGCGATAGGTAATGGTCACCGACTTGCTGAAATCGGTGACTACAAAACGCACGTCCAGCGAATCCGCCGAGCGCTGCAACGAGCCCTTTTCCACCATGCCACCGGCACGGATACGTGTATTCAGTGGCGCCTCGCCATTGGCGATCTGACTCGGCGTATAAAACAAATTGATGTTTTCCTTCAGCGCGCTGAGGGCCAGGCTCAGGCCCAGGCCAACACCGATGAGCACGGCGAAGATAATCAGCAGACGCTTTCTGCGCAGCGGGTTCACGGTCGGCGCTCCCGTTTCAAACGATGCGCCTGTTGCTTCAGATAACGCTGCCGCGCCAGAACCGGCAGCAGCACGTTGATCAGCAGCACCAACGCACACAAGCCGTAGGCCGACCAGACGAACAGCCCGTGCCGACCCATGGCGAGAAAGTCGCTGAATGACTCGAAATTCAAGGCGTGTGCTCCGGCTGCGCGGTGGGCTGCCCCAGACTACGCATTACCTCAGCCCTGGCCCATTGGGTCCGTGACTCGCGACGCAGCACTTCAAGCCGCATGCGCAACAGCAGCACTACGCCGAAGAAACAGTAGAAACCTAATGTGGTGAATAGCAGCGGCAGCCACATCTGCGCAGGCATGGCCGGTTTTTCAGTGAGGCTGAACGTGGCGCCCTGATGCAGGGTATTCCACCACTCCACCGAGTACTTGATGATCGGGATATTCACCACGCCGACAATGGCCAGCACTGCGCAGGCCTTGCCGGCGCTGTCGCGATTACCGATGGCATTGCCCAACGCAATCAGGCCGAAATAGAGAAACAGCAGAATCAGCATCGACGTCAGCCGCGCATCCCAGACCCACCAGGCGCCCCACGTCGGCTTGCCCCAGATCGCTCCGGTGGCCAATGCCAGCGCGGTCATCCATGCACCGACGGGCGCGGCGGATTGCAGCGCAACATCAGCCAGTTTCATCTTCCACACCAGCCCTACCACACCACACACTGCAAGCAACACATAGCAGGACTGGGCCAGCATTGCGGCAGGCACATGGATGTAGATGATCCTGAAGCTATTGCCCTGCTGGTAGTCCGGTGGTGCGAACGCCAGACCCCAGATGATGCCGATGCCAAGCAACAGGCAGGCGGATACGCTCAGCCACGGCAGCAGGCGTGTGCTGATCCGGTAGAACCCTTTCGGCGAGCCGAGCGTATGAAACCAGGCCCAGCCGATGCTGCTTTTAGTGACGTCGCTTTTCATCAGGTGTTTCCAGGGTTTTGCAGGGCATCGGCAGTAACGATACCGAAACCTTGATTATTCACCGACGCTGATCTTCAGGCCGGCAGCTATTGCAAAGGGTGTCAGGGTAATCGCCAGCACGGTGAGGCTGCCCAGCCATAGCAGATAGCCAGTTGCGGGCATGCCTTGCATGGCAGCTTGCAGGGCGCCGCTGCCCAGAATCAACACCGGGATGTACAGCGGCAGGATCAACAAGGCGAGCAACAGCCCGCCGCGCTTCAACCCTACTGTCAATGCGGCACCGACAGCGCCCAGCAGACTGAGGACCAGCGTACCCAGTAGCAGCGAAAGCATCAGCACCGGCAGGCAATCGCCCGGCAAACCAAGCATCAAAGCCAGCACGGGCGACAACAGTACCAGCGCCAGCCCGGAAAAAACCCAGTGTGCCAGCACTTTGCTCAGCACCAGAAGCGCCAGAGGGTGCGGCGAAAGGACCCACTGCTCCAGCGAGCCGTCCTCGAAATCACTGCGAAACAGCCCGTCCAGCGAGAGCAGCACGGCCAGCAGTGCCGCGACCCAGACCAGTCCGGGCGACAAGGTTTGCAACAATTGCATCTGCGGGCCAATGGCCAGCGGAAACAGGGCGATCACCAGCGCGAAGAATACCAAAGGGTTGGCCAGTTCGGCCGGGCGACGCGCCAGCAGTCGGGCCTCTCGGACCATCAACAGAACAAAGACGCTGTTCATGCGGACCACTTCGCCAGATCCAGACTGCGATAGCCAGCAGGCACGTGGCTCAGCACGTGGTGGGTGGTGATTACAACCATGCCGCCCTGTTCACAGTGTTTTGCCAGAAGCGTCTCAAGCTGGAGGATGCCCTCACGGTCGAGCGCGGTGAACGGTTCATCAAGTACCCACAACGCAGGACCGGGCAGATACAGCCGTGCCAGCGCCACCCGACGCTGCTGCCCGGCCGACAACGTGTGACAGGGAGCGTCCTCGAAACCTGTCAGCCCGACCGAAGCCAGCGCCTGCAGAATGTCGTCGGCACTGGCCGACCGATGCAATGCACACAGCCATGTGAGGTTCTCTAGCGGCGTGAGCAGTTCCTTGAGCGCGGGGGCATGGCCAATCCACAACAGATTGCCTGCCGCTGCTGCCCGCTGCCGGTGCAGCGGCTGGCCATCGAGCAGCACCTGCCCGGCGGTCGGCAACATCAACCCGCACAACACCCGCAACAGGCTGGTCTTGCCGCTGCCGTTGGGGCCGCTGACCTGCAGCATCTCACCGGCACGCAATTGCAGATCAAGGTGCTCGAACAGCACTCTCCAGTCCCGCTCACACGCCAGCGCCGTTGCTTGCAAAAATGGGGGGACCGGGATCATCAAGCGCTTCCAGTGCTGTTGCGTCGCGAGATGTACCAAAACAGGCACATACGGAGTGAAAGAGGGTTCAAGTCGGGATTGATGCAGCCGTTACATGAAGAGAAGTTAATGGCGGCCAGCCCGGTTTTGGCCGGTATTATACATGCGAGTCCTGTTATCAAAGGGGCAATTTCCTCAGGTCGATATTTCAATGACAGGCGACATCACCAGCGTTCCGGCGACAACCCCCATTACGACATTACTGCGCGCCGGCGTCTCGCCTGCGCAAGTGCTGACCCTGTTGCATTCTTCGGAAAACCTGATCCCCAAGGGCGAAACTGTCGATGCCGAGGTGTTGACCCTCAAGCAGGTCAACCAGAACTTCCAGCTGCTGCTGCGCCTGGTGCTGGCCAACGGCACCCAGACCAACCTGCCGGTCAGCAGCAGCGTACCGTTCACTCCCGGCAGCATGTTGCAAGTGGCGCAGGCGTCGTCCAACGAATTGACCCTGAGCCTGCAACAGATCAACAACGCGCTGAAAAACTCGATGACCAGTATCGATACTCAGCGATTGCCCGCTGGCACGCTGGTGCAGGGCAAGGTACTGACCAGTCAGGAACTCAGCCAGGCGGTCACTCAGGCCACCATACCCAACCCGGCCACGGCGACGCCCGTTTACCGTTCCATCGTCATGCTGCTCAACACTGCGCTGGCAGGGTCCAGCCTGACCATAGAAAGCCCGCAGCCATTGACGGTCGGCAGTCTGCTCAGCGCTCAGGTGCAAGGCAGCCAGGCGTTGAATTTCGTCGCCCTGCCCAGCCGCTTCGATCAACTGGCGCTGGCTCAGCAACTGACCACTCAACAAAACCGCCAGGGCTCTCTGGAAAACCTGATCAGCACCTTGCAAAACCTGCAGTCAGCCAGCCCGGCCAATGCCGGCGGCACTGGTAACTCGGGAATCAGCGCCCCACTTCAGGCCAGCATCAACCAACTGCTGAACGACCTCCCCGACATCGAGCAGATGAGCACCCCGAAAGGCGTCGCTCAGGCACTCCACGCCAGCGGCGTGTTCATGGAAGCGAAACTGCTGGCCGGACTGAACCCGATGCAAGCCCCGGACATGAAGGCCAATCTGATGCGCCTGATTGGCCAGATCCTGCCGGGTCTGCCGGAAAACCAGTCTTATGGCGCAGCGGCGGCCTCCAATACCCTGGCCCGGGCCATGCCCAATGCGATTCGCTATGCGCTCGGCACCTTGGGGATGGTCGCGGCGCGCACTCAGCCAAGCAGCTTTCCCCTGCCGTCGCGCATTGTCGGTGGCGGCGAGAAGGAAGACGATCTTGAAATACTCCTCAAGCTGGCTGCCGCGGCTGTTTCACGACTGCAAAGCCATCAGTTGGGCGGTCTGGAACAGACTCGCACCAACGCCGATGGCACTCAAGTGACCACCTGGCAGCTGGAAGTGCCGATGCGCAATGCCCATGACATCGTGCCGTTGCAGGTCAAGGTACAGCGTGAAGACAAACCTGACCCGGAAACCGGCGAAGAGCGCGAGGGCATCGAGATCACGGATAGCCGTGAAAAGCTCTGGAAAGTCGACCTGGCTTTCGACCTCGAACCGCTGGGGCCGATGCAGGTAAACGCGCAGTTGCTGCGCGGTACGCTGTCCAGCCAGCTATGGGCCGAGCGCCCGGAGAGCGCAGCCTTGATCGAACACGAATTGGGCCATTTGCGTGAGCGTCTTGTTGCCTGCGGTCTTGCCGTCGGCGAGCTGGCTTGCAGCCATGGCGTTCCGCCACAAGGCCCGCGCACCGCCCTTGAACAACGCTGGATCGACGAGAACGCCTGATGTCCCTACCCGATCATGTCCCGCGCCAGGCTATTGCCCTCACCTATGACGGCCAGCAGGCACCAACCCTAAGCGCCAAGGGCGACGACCAGCTAGCCGAAGCCATCCTGGCAATCGCCCGGGAATACGAAGTGCCGATTTACGAAAACGCCGAGCTGGTCAAACTGCTGGCCCGCATGGAGCTGGGCGACAGCATTCCCGAGCCGCTGTATCGAACAATCGCCGAAATCATTGCCTTCGCCTGGCACCTGAAAGGCAAGTTTCCGGCTGGTCAGGACCCCGACGCACCGCCTGTGGAGCGGGATATTACGGCGCGCTATTGATCAGCAGATCAACTGAGCCGCATCACAATGCGATCGGCTTGCGCCCGGCAAACGAGTGCGCAAGGGTGCCGCCGTCAACCAGATCCAGCTCGCCACCCAGCGGCACGCCATGAGCAATGCGCGAGGCAACCAGGCCCTTGTCATTGAGCAACTGCGCAATGTAATGCGCAGTTGCTTCGCCTTCCACAGTCGGGTTGGTGGCCAGGATCACTTCGGTGAAAGTGCCTTGGCCGGCAATGCGCTCCATCAATTGCGGAATGCCGATGGCCTCGGGGCCAAGACCATCAAGCGGCGACAAATGGCCCTTGAGCACAAAATAGCGACCTCGATACCCCGTCTGCTCCACCGCGTAGACATCGGTCGGCCCTTCGACAACGCACAGCAGCGTATCGTCGCGACGCGGATCGGCGCATTGCGGGCAGAATTCCTCCTCGGTCAAGGTACGGCAAGAGCGACAGTGGCCGACGCCATCCATCGCCTGCCCCAGCGCCAGCGCCAGCCGGGAGCCGCCGCTGCGGTCGCGCTCCAGCAGCTGCAACGCCATGCGTTGCGCGGTTTTCTGACCGACGCCCGGCAGCACGCGGAAGGCATCGATCAACTGGCGAATCAGGGGGCTGAAGCTCATGGAGAAAAATCCGACAAAAACACAAGACGCGGTTTATACCCGCGCGTTGCTGTGAGCGTCAATTGAGGTATTCGATACTGCGACCAACAGCGCATAACCTATGGCGTTGATTGGCCTTTCAAAGCAGTCTCCAGAAACTCCGTCAGAGTCTGCACGCGAGCGCTGCGATGCTTGCGCAACGGCACCAGCAGGTTGATCGGAGCACTGGCCAATTGCCAATCGGCAAGGACACGTATCAGGTCGCCTCTGGCAATCGCATCGCTGACATCCCACTGCGAACGCAGCACGATCCCCTGCCCCTGCTCGGCCCAGCGTCGGGCAACCGAACCATCGTTGCTGAGCAACGCAGGCTGGACGCGCAGGGTCTTTTTCATCTGCCCCTTGCTCAGGTGCCAGAGGGTCACGTCCTCGTCGTTTTCGCGGATGCAGATGCAGCGATGAGCAGACAACTCTTCAGGCGTCGAGGGAGCGCCATGCTGTTCGAGATAAGCAGGGCTGGCGCACAGCCAGCGGTGGTTCTGGGCCAGAGGCCTGGCGATCCACAAGCTGTCATTCAGGTTGCCGATGTGAATGACCGCGTCGCTGTCATGACGATCCGGCCACGGCGTTTCGCGCAGGTCGAGGTGCAGACACAGCTGCGGATGCAGTTTGGCGAAGCGCGACAACAACGGCGCAATGCGTTGCCGAC
This sequence comes from Pseudomonas tremae, assembly GCF_001401155.1. Lineage (GTDB taxonomy): Bacteria > Pseudomonadota > Gammaproteobacteria > Pseudomonadales > Pseudomonadaceae > Aquipseudomonas > Aquipseudomonas tremae. Next base: position 180,844 of record NZ_LJRO01000079.1, on the reverse strand, counting down.
CATAACCGAACGGCGCCGCCAGGCGCAGGGTGCCCACCAGACGATCATCGCGCTGCCTGAAGGACTCGGGCAACGCCTCCAGTTGCTCCAGCAGGTGCGCGCTCTCCCGGGCAAACCGCTCGCCATCGGCCGTCAGGCTCAGCCGTCTGGCGTCGCGATTGGCCAGGGTGATGCCCAATTGCGTCTCCAGTTTGCGCAAGCGCATCGACAGCGCAGGTGGCGATACGTTGAGAACCCGGGCAGCAGCGCTGAGGGATTCACAACGCGACAGAGTCACAGCCAGGCGCAAGTCTTCGATGGCAATCATTCAGTTCAGCTTAAGGATTGATGAAGCCTCATTGAAGCACAGCTTCATTCCCAACACGTAAAGTGCTGCTCGTACCCAGTCACACGAGCCTCGCCCATGTCAGCCTTTCTGTCCTCTGTGTCCTCTCTTGATACGCCGGTTGCGCTGCTTGATGTGCCGCGCATGCAGCGCAATATCCAGCGCATGCAGCAACGCATGAATGAACTGGGCGTGCGTCTGCGCCCCCACGTCAAGACCAGCAAGTCGCTGCCGGTCATTCAGGCGCAGATCGCCGCAGGCGCCAGTGGCGTGACGGTTTCGACGCTGAAGGAAGCGGCGCATTGCTTCGCCGAAGGCATCAATGACGTGTTCTACGCCGTCGCCATCGCGCCCGGCAAGCTGCATCAGGCACTCAAATTGCGAAGCGACGGTTGCCGGCTGAGCATTTTGACCGACAGCGTGGTTGCGGCGCAGGCCATTGTTGCCTTTGGTCAGCAACACGACGAGCGCTTCGAGGTGTGGATCGAAATCGATTGCGACGGTCACCGCTCCGGGCTGGCGGTCGAGGACAGCGCACTGACAGAAGTGGCGAAAACACTGGTCGAAGGCGGCATGCAGCTGCGTGGCGTCATGACCCACGCGGGCTCCAGCTACGACCTCGACGCACCTGAAGCTTTGCAGGCCCTGGCCGAGCAGGAGCGTTTGCTGTGTGTCCGCGCCGCCGAGCGCATTCGCAACGCCGGGCTGCCCTGCCCGGAGGTCAGCATCGGCTCGACACCCACCGCGTTGTCTGCGCAGAGCCTGGAAGGCGTGACCGAGGTGCGTGCCGGTGTGTATGTATTCTTTGATCTGGTGATGCACAACATCGGCATATGCCGGGCGGACGAACTGGCCCTGAGCGTGCTGACTACGGTCATCGGCCATCAGCAGGAAAAAGGCTGGATCATCGTCGATGCAGGCTGGATGGCCATGAGCCGGGATCGCGGTACTCAGCGCCAGCGTCAGGATTTCGGTTACGGTCAGGTCTGCACCGATACCGGCGAATGGATCGATGGCGCGCGGGTGACCGGGGCCAATCAGGAACACGGCATCATCACTCTGGCGGCAGGCGAAATTGCCGACATCAGCGAACGTTTCCCCATCGGCAGCCGGCTGCGCATTCTGCCCAACCATGCGTGTGCAACTGGCGCGCAATTTCCGGACTACCACGCTTGTGACGCCGATGGCGCCATTCACACCTGGAGTCGCCTGCATGGCTGGTGATATCGAGCTGATCGGCACAACTTCGGCCGCAGCACCCGGCGGCCACTATGCTCAGGCGGTGCTGCATGAGGGCATCCTGCATGTCTCCGGGCAACTGCCGGTGCGCGCCGACGGCAGCCACAGCGTTGACGAACCGTTTGAAATTCAGGCCGCCCTCGCGCTGGACAATCTGATTGCCATTCTACGCGCGGCAGGCTGCGGCCCGGATGACCTGCTCAAGGTAACGGTTTATGTCGCAGGCATCCGGCACTGGCCTGCATTCGATCGTATCTACGCGGGTTATCTGGGCGAACACCGTCCGGCACGCGCCGTGGTGCCGGTCCCGGAGCTGCATCATGGCTACCTGATCGAGATCGAAGCCGTGGCGCGGGCCGCACGATGAAGAGTCTCGGGAACACGGGCGTTCGGTGACCCTGCTGGAACGTGACTATATCGGTCAGTCCACTTCGGCAACGTGCGCCGCCAATGAGCGCAGGCAAGCTGATTTGAGCCAGACCGACCCCCCAACCTGTTTTCAAGGAGACGCCCATGCCCGCCAAGTCAGAATCCCCTTATCAGTACCGTCCGGTGACTGCCGCAGACATTCCGGCTGCGCACGCCCTGTCGGTTCATCTCAAATGGCCGCATCGCGAAGAAGACTGGGCGATGGTCCAACGCACTTCGCAAGGCTTTGTCGCCGTGTGTGAGGGGCAGTTGGTCGGCGTAGCCTTCACCTGTCATCAGGGCGACTGGTCTTCGATTGGCTTGGTGATTGTCAGCGACGAGCATCAGGGCAAAGGCATTGGTCGCCGCCTGATGAACCTGTGCCTGGAAGCGACAGCGCCGCGTACGCCGATCCTCAATGCCACAGAGCTGGGTGCGCCGCTTTATCAAAGCCTTGGCTTTGTCGACTTTGCGCGGATTCAGCAGCATCAGGGCATCCCCGACCTATCCCGACAGCACACCCTTGGCGATGGTGGCCAGCTTCGTAAACTTGGTTCCGCCGACCATCCCGAGCTGATTCGCCTGGCCAACGCAGGCAGCGGACTGGACCGTACTGTTGTGCTAACCGACCTGTTGCGTGACGCCGAGCAGGCAGTCGGCATCGAGCATTACGGACAGTTGCAGGGCATCGCCCTGCTGCGACGCTTTGGACGCGGGCATATCATCGGCCCGGTGGTCGCCCAGACTGTCGAACAGGCTCAGCAGTTGATCAGTCACCTGCTGCGGCAGATCCCCGACCTTTTTGTGCGCTTCGACATTCTTGCCGACTGCGGACTGGCGCCGTGGCTGGAAAGCCTGGGCCTGCCCTGTGTCGACCGGGCGCCGCGCATGGTGCTGGGCACGCCTCCGCTGATCAGCCCGGAGGTGCAGCAGTTTGCGCTGGTGACCCAGGCCATTGGCTGATATCACAGCGAATTACGAGCCGAAACAGGTCCGCAAGGTCAGCGGGCTGCATACAGCAGATTATTCTTTGCAGCCCTCAAGTTCGGCGTTTTTTATCCACACTGCTTTGTTAGCTTATTGATATCAAATCACTATTGCTCCAGGGAGCCCGCTGGATGACCACTCAGCCCTTGAACAGCCACTGCGTCGATCCGAACACCTCGCAGAAGTTTTATATCGACGGTCACTGGTGCGCCCCGCTCACCCCGGCCAGCATTCCTGTGGTCAACCCGGCAACCGAGAAAGTCGTTGCGCATGTCGCCAGTGGCACTGCCGCCGATGTAGATCGTGCAGTGGCAGCAGCGCGTGCGGCTTTCGCGAGCTGGTCCGGCACCTCAGCGCAAGTCCGTGCGCAGTTCATCGACCGCATCCATAAGCTGATCATCGAACGCAAGGAAGAACTGGCACAGGCGATATCGCTGGAAATGGGCGCATCAATCAGCTCTGCACGCGCCATGCAGGTGCCGCTTGCTGCCGAGCATGTGCGGGTCGCGCGTGACCTGCTGGCGACTTACCGCTTCCAGACCGTCGAAGGCAGCACAGCCATCAACCGCGAAGCGATCGGCGTGTGTGGGCTGATCACGCCGTGGAACTGGCCGCTTTATCAAATCACCGCCAAAGTCGCGCCGGCCATCGCGGCGGGTTGCACTGTGGTGCTCAAACCCAGCGAACTGTCGCCGCTGAGCGCGCTGCTGTTCGCGCAACTGGTGCATGACGCCGGCTTGCCACCGGGAGTATTCAATCTGGTCAACGGCAGTGGAGCGGAAGTCGGTGGTGCTCTGGCGGCCCACCCTGACATCGACATGATTTCGATCACCGGTTCGAACCGCGCAGGCGCACTGGTAGCGCAAGCCGCTGCACCGACCGTCAAGCGAGTCACTCAGGAACTGGGCGGCAAGTCCCCAAACATTCTGCTTCCTGATGCCGACTTCGCCAAAGCCGTGCCGCCTGGCGTGATGGCGGCCTTTCGTAATGTCGGCCAGTCATGCAGCGCACCGACGCGGATGATCGTGCCACGGGAGCGTCTGGCAGAGGTAGAAGCGCTGGCCGCCGCGACGGCAGCGTCCATCATCGTCGGTGATCCGCAAGCAGAGCGCACGGTGCTGGGGCCTATCGCCAATGAGGCACAGTTTCATCGTGTGCAGGCAATGATTGATGCAGGAATCAGCGAGGGAGCGAAGCTGGTGTGCGGCGGGCCGGGTCGTGTGCCGGGTCACGAGCAGGGCTTTTTCACGCAACCGACGGTGTTCTCTGAGGTGGACTCATCGATGCGTATCGCCCAGGAAGAGATCTTCGGTCCGGTGCTGTGCCTGATTGCCTACGACACGATCGATGAAGCGGTCGCCATTGCCAATGACACGGTTTACGGATTGGGTGCACATGTTCAGGGCCAGGACCTTGAACAGGCCCGTTCGGTCGCTTCGCGCATTCGCGCCGGCCAGGTCCACCTGAACTACCCCAACTGGAACCCGATGGCGCCGTTCGGCGGTTACAAACGCTCGGGCAATGGCCGCGAATATGGTGTGCATGGGTTCGAGGAGTATCTGGAGATCAAAGCAATTGTGGGGTTTGGCACGGTTGGTTGATGCATTTATTGCTGCCATGTAGCGTTCAGCGTCTTGCACAAGCCCGCTCTTGATTCTGGCCGTAGGCCGTGGGAGTGAACTTGTTCACGAAAGGGCCAGTATCATCACCAAAAACGCGGCGTCTGAAACACCGGCTTCGCGAGCAAGCTCGCTCCCACGCCCTTCGGGCAGAAGCCTGAACGCCCCATTTTCCGGGCATTCCAATACGATGATCGGTCCGCGTGATAATGCACTCCGTGACGCTCCGCGTCACACCAGGGCTCTGCGACGTCAGTGCCATCGTTATGAGAAAGCGCTTTTCCTTTGTGTGCAGTGCCTGCAAGGCAACGCAGGACGTGGCAAAACCCCGCGTATTGACGCGAGAATCAGTTCGGCTCATGCACAAGAAACCCGGACAGAAAAATGCCAGGCTCCAGGCCTGGCATTGATCCTCGCGCAAACAACCTTCAGAACGGCAGCTTCATGCCCGGTGGCAGCTGCATGCCGGCGGTCATGGAAGCGGTCTTGTCCTGGCTGGCCTGTTCGATCTTGCGCACCGCATCGTTAACGGCAGCGGCGATCAGGTCTTCCAGCACTTCCTTGTCTTCCTGCATCAGGCTGTCATCCAGATTGATGCGCTTGACGTCATGACGACCGGTCATCACCACACTCACCAAGCCTGCGCCCGATTGACCGGTAACTTCTGCGTTGGCCAGTTCTTCCTGCATCTTGGCCATTTTTTCCTGCATTTGCTGCGCCTGCTTCATCAGGCCAGCCATGCCACCTTTCATCATGGGATATCTCCTCGAAAATGGATGGTTCGTTTGCACGGCGCCAATCGCGCCAAATCTCGGTTATTGGGCCTGCACTGCAGGCGGATCAACAGGCTTGATCGTATCTTCCCGGATCACGGCACCAAACTGTTGCAGCATCTGCTGGATGTACGGGTCGGCCTGGATCGAGGCTTCAGCCTGTCGCTGACGCTCGGCACGCAAGCGTGAAGCTGCCTGAGCAGGGGTTTCTTGCTCGGGCTTGATCAGCTCGATACTCAGATTGATCGTGCGACCATGGTACTGGTTCAACGCATCGTTCAGACGGCGCTGCTGCGTCGAGTTGAACAGCGCGCTGTGCGCCGGATCCAGGTGCAACAGCCAGTCATCGCCCTCGACCGATATCAGGGTGCAGTTGGCAGCGATGCTGCCGGTCATGCCGGAAACAGGCAGTTTCGGAAACACTTCCAGCCATTCGGCGGCAAGACCGGTGGCGGGCATGGCCGCAGGGGCCGGCTCTGGCTCGACAGCTTCAAGCTCGACGACGCTTTCATGCGCCAGCTCATCAAGATAACTGTAGGACGCCGGGTCGATATCGATGTCCGGTTCGACGTAATCGTCGTCTGCCGGCGGCTCATCTTCGCGGTCCATCGGCGCAGCATTCACGGATGCAGACAGGTAGGCCGAATCCGGGATGGCTTCGTGCATCGCTGAGGCAGCATGCTCTTCGACCGCCGACTGCGAGGCCTCGGCCTCAGGCGCGTCCGGTACCGGGCTGGCAGGCGCGGGGCTGGGCATCGGCGTAAGGTCTGGCTGCGCAGAGAGCGTTTCCAGAACAGGCTCGACCACAGGGTCCGCTTCTGCAGCGGGCTCGGCTTCGGCAGCCGGCGCCTTGGGTTCATTCCACGGCAGATCGACTTCTTCGACCGGCTCGGCTTTCTGTTCGGGATCGGCTTTCGGCACTGGCTGCGCCGCTGGCGTAGCGTCGGCCTTCACCGGAGCGGCGGGCGGCACGGCCTCGAAAGCGGGGTCTGGAGCGGCCATGACTGGCGCTACCGGAGCCGCCGATGCAACAGGTGTCGCATCCGCCACTGCTTTGCGGGAATCAACCGTGGCCTGGCTGATCCCCACTGGCTTTAGCGGTTGTCTGGGCGCGTCCTCGCTGTCAGCTGGGCGGAATGCCAGCATGCGCAACAGCACCATCTCGAAACCGCCACGCGGATCAGGGGCCAGCGGCAGGTCGCGACGGCCGATCAGGCCCATCTGGTAATAAAACTGCACGTCTTCGGCCGGCAGCGCCTGGGCCAGCGCCAGCACGCGATCACGGTCGCCATGGCCGTTATCGACGCCTTCGGGCAGCGCCTGGGCGATCGCCACGCGGTGCAGCACGTTGAGTATTTCCGAAAGCACCCCGCTCCAGTCAGGCCCCTGCTCGGCCAGATGACGCACAGCCTCCAGCACACCTCGGGCATCGCCTTCGAGCAGCGCCGTCAGTACATCAAACACCTGGCCGTGGTCCAGCGTACCGAGCATGGCACGCACATCGGCAGCCATGACCTTGCCTTCACCGAAGGCAATCGCCTGGTCGGTGAGGCTCATGGCATCGCGCATCGAGCCATCTGCGGCGCGCCCAAGCAGCCACAGGGCGTCGTCTTCGAACGGCACATTCTCGACACCCAGCACATGGGTCAGGTGTTCGACCACACGCTCGGGCGTCATGTTTTTCAGAGAAAACTGCAGGCAACGCGACAGAATGGTCGCCGGCAACTTTTGCGGATCGGTGGTCGCGAGGATGAACTTGACGTACGGCGGCGGCTCTTCAAGCGTCTTGAGCAAGGCGTTGAACGAGTGACTCGACAGCATGTGAACTTCGTCGATCAGGTAGACCTTGAAACGCCCGCGACTTGGCGCGTACTGCACGTTATCGAGCAGCTCGCGAGTGTCTTCGACCTTGGTACGGCTGGCGGCGTCGATCTCGATCAGGTCGACAAAGCGGCCTTCGTCGATCTCCTTGCACACCGAGCAGGTGCCGCAAGGCGTCGAGGTAATACCGGTTTCACAGTTCAGGCACTTGGCGATGATACGCGCAATAGTGGTCTTGCCGACGCCCCGTGTGCCGGTGAACAGATAGGCATGGTGCAGGCGCTGACTGTCCAGCGCGTTGATCAGGGCCTTCAACACATGAGCCTGGCCGACCATTTCGCGGAACGAGCGCGGACGCCATTTACGTGCTAGAACCTGATAACTCATTGAAAACCGTCGCGACTGGTAAGCGGAAGACCGCCAATGCTAGCCGAGCAGGGGCAAAATTGCATCCGGTGTCCGTCTCTATTGTGGCTAAGCTGGCTAAATGAATGAATTGAAGCGCTATATCCTGGCCCTTGCCTTGACTGTGCCTTTGCGAGCGATCGTGACGGGGCTGCTCTTCTCATCCGCGCAAACCAGCCATGCAGGGCAGCCGCCCTTGCGCTTTGCGATCAATGAAGGCTGGAGCATGCCGATGATCCACATCACCGACTACCAGCCAGAAGCCGGCATTCTGTTCGATATCACCCGAAGCCTGGTCCAGCATGTGGGCAGGGAGGCCGAATACCACGTAATGCCGCGCCTGCGCATTCAGGCTGCGCTTGAGAATAACGAGGTAGACATCTATTGCTACGGCTCACAGGCGTGGTACCCGGACCTCTCAGGAGATTATCTCTGGAGCCTGCCGATCCTTTATCAGCGCGACTGGCTGGTTGCCTCCGCAGAAACCGCTGCGGGCCCTTATCCCGAGCAGTTCGACAATGAAACCGTTGGCACCGTATTGGGCTACAACTACCCCGCCCTGCAGCACCTGTTTGACAGTCACCGCCTGAATCGCGAAGACGCACGCACTCAGAAGCAGGCGCTGGGCAAACTGATTGCCGGACGTTACAACTACGCGGTCACCAATGAATTGATCCTCGAGTGGACCAATCGCAGCCTGCCTGTCGGCAAGAAGCTCAAGCCTGTTGCGATGATCGCCGAGCAACCGGCAGCCTGCCTGATCCGCGACAACCCGGACCTGCCAGTGAGCAGGATTCTGCGTACGCTGTTGCAAATGCGCATGTCGGGAGAGATCGAGCAAATTATCGACCACTACACCTCACAACTCGCTCATCAATAAGCCACACTGCCTTGTAGCAATCCCGTCACATTTCCTCGCTACCCTCGCCTGAAATCTTTGGTAACAAACTAACCAGCGCGAGTATTGGGCGATGAGCGATAGACCGGACGACGAAGACACCAACGAAAACCCCAGCCGCCGTCGTTTCCTCGGCGGGATGGCAGCCTTGGGCGCAGGTGTCACGCTCAGCGGTTACGTATCAGCCCATGAGAAACCGCCGCTGGCTGCGGACAACGAACGGCATCATCTGGCCGGCCCGGCACTGGACCGTGCGCTGCGTGAAAACGTCAAGACCGTGGTAGTGATCTACGCCGAGAATCGCAGTTTCAATAACCTGTTCGGGGATTTTCCGGGGGTTCAAAAGCCTCTTTCCTCGGTCAGACCTGCCGATTACCAGCAGCGCGACCGTGATGGCAAGCTGCTGGACAAACTGCCTCCCGCTTGGGGCGGCGTTCTGCAGGTAGGGCCGCAGACCGTCGACGGCGTGACGTACCCGGTTGGCGTGCAGTTTCAGGAAAACCTGCCCAACGCGCCCTTCCCGCTCAAAGGCCCGAACGCTGAAGACCTGCCATTGAGCCTGGTGACGCGCGATCTTTGGCACGTCTTCTACCAGAACCAGATGCAGATCAACGACGGCAGGAATGATCGTTTCGTCGCCTGGGCGGATGCCGGCGGCCTGACCATGGGCAACTACGCGCAGACTCAATACTCCCTGCGCCTGTGGGACGTCGCCAAGGAGTTTGTGCTGTGCGACAACTTCTTCCAGGGCGCATTCGGCGGCTCGTTTCTCAACCATCAATACCTGATTTCCGCCACGGCACCGATTTACCCGAATGCCGCAGAGTCTCCAGCCAAGACGCAGATCGCCACCCTGCAAAGCTTCAATCCCCATGACACACGCCTGAAACCGCTGGACAATTCACCGGCCAGCGCAATGGAGGGGCCACCGCAGTTCGGCCCCAGCGCAATCACGCCAGATAACTATGCGGTCAACACAATGGCGCCGCCTTACTGGCCGACCTGGCTGCGCGATCCGCAGAACCCCGATTACTCCAAGCCGGACCTGCCCAATGTGCTGGTCCCGCAAAGCCACGAGCACATCGGTGACAAGCTGTCGAAAAGGAATGTGGACTGGGCCTGGTACGCCGGCGCCTGGCAAGTGACGCTCGATGAGTTCAAGGACTCCACCGGTATCCCGAAAATCCCCAACTTTCAGTACCATCACCAGCCGTTCAACTACTTCAAGCAGCAAGGGCCACAGAACCCGACAGAGCGTAAGAAGCGCTTGCGTGACGGCGGCTTGGGTGACGAATCGAGCACCAACCGCTTCCTCGCCGATGCTGAAGCCGGCAAGTTGCCTGCCGTGACCTTCTACAAGCCACAGGGCAACCTGAACATGCACGCCGGTTATGCAGACGTAGCCTCGGGCGATCGGCACATCGACCGGGTGATCAAGGTGCTGCGCGAAAGCCCGCAGTGGGACAACATGGTGATTGTCGTGACGGTCGACGAGAACGGCGGCTGGTGGGACCACGTAGCGCCACCGAAAGGCGATCGCTTCGGCCCCGGCACACGTGTTCCGGCACTGGTCATTTCACCCTTCGCGCGCAAAGGCAAGGTGGATCACACGGTTTATGACACCGCCTCCATCCTGCGTCTGATTACCCGCATCCACGGCCTGGAAAAGCTCGACGGCCTGAAACGCCGCGATGAAGCGATGGTTGCACGCGGCCAGACGCCCATGGGCGATCTGACCAACGCACTGCACTTCCCTGCCTGACACTGCCTCACGCGTTCGCGTCGGCAGCCTCCAGCGCAGTCGGTCGCGCGCTCTTCACAGGTGGCAAGGACGCCACGTACACCGTGCGGGACGGGAACGCGAAGCGCACATCCAGCTCGGCAAAGGCTTCCATGATGTCGAGATTGATCGCCTGCTGCACATCCATGTAGACGTTGTAACTGGGGTCGAGGACGATAAAAACGGTCTCGAACTCCAGTGATGTTTCGCCAAAGCCACGGAAATGCGAACGATCAAAGCGCGCCAGCTTCTGCGCATTGATGATCGCCTCGACCTTCTTCGGCACTTCGCGGATCTGGTCGACAGAGCAGTCATATGTCAGCCTGAACTCGAAGACAATGCGCCGCTCCTGCAAGCGTTTGTAGTTCTGAATGGTGTTGCTGATCATGTCCGCGTTGGCCATCACGATCTGCTCGCCGCCCAGACTGCGAATGCGCGTGGTCTTCAGCCCGATATGCTCTACCGTACCCGCCAGTTCTCCCACGACGATGAAGTCGCCGATCTCGAACGGCTTGTCCACCGCGATGGACAACGACGCAAACACATCGCCCAGAATGTTCTGTACCGCCAGCGCTACTGCGATGCCGCCAACCCCTAGGCTGGCCACGAACGCCGTGATATTGACCCCGACGTTGGACAGCATGGCCATGACCACCGTGGCCCACAGCAACACTTTCGCCCCCCACAGACTCAAGGTCGCCAAAGCACTGCCCTGAAACGTCCCGTTTGTGTTGTGGCGGACGAAATAGCGCTGCAGCGCCAGCGCAATCGCCCTATTGGCCCACAGCCCGACCTGCAAGGCCGCGACCACGAACCACAGGCTGCTGACCCGCCCTAGCCAGCGCTCGGGCAGATCAAGCATGCCTACCCCGATCAGAATCGACGCCAGCAACAACAAGGTATTACTGGTGCCCGACAATACCTGGATGACGATGTAGCGCATATGCGTGCTGGGCGCCGCGGGTTGCGAGCGCATCTTTCTCAGCACAAAACCAATGACACCCCGGACCAGCACGAAGCTGACAGTCGAGGCAATAACTGCCAGCACCCAGTTGGCGAGCGAAATGCCCAGAAATTGCGAGTCTGTGAAAAATCTGATGATGTCCTGTTCCATCCGGCCCCCGGCTCCAATGCTGCGAGACGCCTGACCGAAAGCCCGTGACACCCGCAGCGACCTGAATTGCCCCTTGCCGTAAAACGGTTTCAAGCGACGCGTAGGAGGTTAGGTTACGCAGGGTGTCGAGGGTTCAGCCGGATTCTGATCACATCACGAGGGGAATGAACCGAGGTGTTGCCATTGCCCCGCCAAAACAGTGCAGCCACCCGGCAACTTGCCAACTCATGCACTGCTTGCGTGCTTACTCACGCCGGATGGGTAGACAGTACCTTCTGACCAACGCACTACGGTGCTTATACAAGTACTGTTGCCCACCAACTAACCAGATAAATAACAAAGTCTGAACACTCATAAAAGTCATTGCACAGCTTGTTTTCAGTGAAATAATGCGTCGCTTTATTAAACACAGAATGGATTCGATCATGCTGTCCGTGTCGTCGGCGCTTTCCAGCTTTTTACATACTCGCCATATCGCCAACGCCACCTTTCATTTCAGTGAAATACCTTCTGCCGAACTACTTGATTCGATTGTCCGCTGGTTCGATCAGCCCAAAAGCAAATCTCGCAAGCGCATAAGCGGCCAGTTGCTGGCTGGCAGCACACGACTGTTCGCCAAATCCCAGTTGCTCGACAGCCTGAAATCGCGCTGGCGTGTCACGCTCGGGCGCCAGACAGCGGGCGGCCGCTACGACTGGGCCGTAGAAGAGTTGTACAACATGCTGGCAGCCAGCGAGCGCGGCATTCCCTCTCACTCGATAGTCGGTTTTGGCTATATTCGGCGCGGCGTGGGCCTGGTGCAGGAAACACTTCTACTGACCGAACTGCTGGACGACTACACCGACGGACAGGCTTGGCTGGAGTGCAACCCGACGCGAGCACACTGGTTTGTGCAACAGGCACTTGAACTGTTACGCAAGAGCAATGCAAAGAGCATCTATCACATGGGCGTTTCGGCATTTAACATCACGCTTAACGAAAAGGCTGTCGAGCCGATGAATCTGATCGACATGGAAAACTGCTTTGTCGAGCCACTCGTTATCCCACCGAAACCCTCGCCTTTCAGATAGGGTTTCTGTATCGCCGTAACCTGTATAAGTTCATCACCGAAGCCGAGTACGACACATTGGTTTATTGCGCCCTTGCTAGGAAAACTCTGGATGTGAGCCGCTTCAACGCGTTCTATACACCGTGCAAACGATGAAAACATCGTGCGCAAGGAGCGCCGCCGTATTTTTCCAGAAGGCAAACTTCATCTGAACTAATAGGCATGGACAGGCAGACGTTACAGTAGCTCGCTTGGCGGGCTTGCGAGAGTCGCCGCGCAGAACTTTTCCGCTGATGCGCGAAAGCTTCACCGGAATTCGGTGCGGAAAGGTTGGGCAAAAAAAGTTTTTGAGCAAGAAGAGTTTTTGCGAGCAGACCTTTTCGGGAAAAGGATCTGTAGACAGGTGGTGCCCCCACCAGCCACACCCCGGCACACAATGTTCCCGCTGTGGCTGCTTCCTTCCGGATCTGACCAGGTTCACGGGTAATCGTTGCGGGGGGACCGATGGGGTCACCATAACGACACTCACCAGTTGGCGAGCCGCGCCATTGTACCGGTCTGGCGCGAGTTTACAACCGTTGCCTCCGATAAAAATTTCGATAGGGCTCAAGCACTTGTGTGCAGGGGGCCGGAGCCGGAATTCACCTTCGCGGAAGGCGCAGCAAATCCTCGAAACACCCCGCGCTGATCATGTACCCTGCCCGCCTCAACAATAATCAGCCAGCAGGTTGCTCATGCAGACTCGATTGGTCGGCTACGAAGATCTCAACCCAACCCAATGCCAACAGCTGGAGCAGCTTGAGGTCACGCAGGAGCAGATACAGTTCTCCGGCGACATCTACACCGCGCTCAATACCCTTTTGGTCAACCCCAACTCGAACGTTCGTGGCTTTGTGCTTCTGGCGGACGAGCAGCCGGTGGGCTTTTTTCTACTCAAGCGTGGCGACTGCCTTCCGGATTGGGCTCAGCAAGAGCTGACTGCGACCCTGCACGCGTTGCAGATCGACCGCCGTGAACAGGGCAAAGGTTTGGGCAAGCTGTGCCTGCAGGCACTGCCTGCGGCGCTGGCCCTGAAATGGCCGGACATCACTCAACTGATGCTCTCGGTGGACGCAGACAATGGCGCCGCCATCGGGCTGTATACGGGCCAGGGCTGGGTGGATACCGGTGAGGCGTATCGTGGCCGGATCGGTTTTGAGCGCAGGCTGACGCTGAAGCTCTGAGAGACTGCCTGAACAAGCGCCCGACACCGGCTGTGTCGGGCGCTGCAGCTCTTATTGGGCCAGCAGAACCTCGTCGGCCTTGCCGCCTGCATCCTGAATCACCAGATGAATGAAGTGCAGCTTGGCGATGACTGCTGGCGGCAGCACAAATGGATAGAAATCCGGCTGGCCCATGCTGCGTGACAGCTCGTTGAGCATGCTCGCCAGCTCGATCCAGGCATTGACGAACGACAGGAACGCCGGCCCACCCGGATGCTGTGGGTCGTAAAGGACATCCAGCGGGAACGGCTGGTAATCGAGTTCCATCTCGCGAGCGCTCATGCCGAAACCCAGCGCGGTGTCGACCGCATCCATCATGTGCAGATAGTGAGCCCAGGTTTCGGCCCAGTCTTCCCAAGGATGCATCGTGGCGTAAGCACTGACGAAGCTTTCCTGCCAGTTATCGGGGGCGCCATTCTTGTAGTGGTGATCCAGCGCATCGGCATAGCTGGCGCGCTCGTCGCCGAAAAGGTTGCGGTAGCCGTCCTGCCAGCGGGTGTCGGCAATCAATCGGTCCCAATAGTAGTGGCCGACTTCATGGCGGAAGTGGCCAAGCAACGTGCGATAGGGTTCGTGCATCTGCACACGCATTGCTTCGCGGTGGGCATCGTCGGCTTCTTCGATGTTCAGGGTGATCAAGCCATTGGCGTGGCCAGTCGTCGGCAGCTTGCCTTCCAGATCCACACCGACAAAATCGAAAGCCAGGCCGGCTTCTTCGTCGATGCTCTTGGGGATGACTTGCAGCCCCAGAGAAATCAGTTGCGCGACCAGACGGCGCTTGGCGGTCTCGACCTTGCGCCAGCGCTCGCCGTTTTCAGCGATGGATTGGTCGGGGATCGTGCGATTGAGGCTGCAAGCGACACAAAACTCGCCAGCATTGTGCTCCGGGAACAGCCAGTTACAGGCTGCGGCCGTGTCGAGGTTGGCGCAACGTCGGTACAGGCCGACACCGGGCTCGTCACTCAGGCGCCAGACAGTGGGCGCTGGCCCTGCTTCAAGCGTCGCGACGCGGCCCTGCTCAGGCAGATAACCCAGCGCCGCCGAACACGCCAGGCATTGGGAATTGGGGAAAAACACCGACTGGCCGCACGTGCATTGCCAGACCTTGCTGTTACGTTTGGATTCGCCGATAAATGGGGCGGTAATGCGTGAACTGAGTTGTTCGAAAAAGCGATACATGGCGATCTCCCGTTGATCTTGCATGGACTAGATCATGCTGACGCTTCAGGGGTTCAAAAATATTATCGAACGGCATGGATGATAGGGTTGAAGGCGTGTTCATGGGCCATGAACGGTGCGCATCAAGCATGTGACGCAGAGCGTCACGAACGGCATTCCCACGCTGGAGCACAGGAACGATAAAGCGCGCGCCTGAACACTTGCCGCGCCCACACACAGCTGCAGGCATGCCGCTCCGGAGGCTCTGCGTCTGCTCTAGACGCGCGGCATGACTGCGATGTCAGTCAACCGCCACGCCCAGTTCGGTCAGGCGCTTGAGCAGTGCGTCTTCGTCCAGCACGGTCAGGCCCAGTTCGTTGGCTTTGGTCAGTTTCGAACCAGCGCCGGGGCCCGCGACCACGGTGTGGGTCTTCGCCGATACCGAGCCGGACACCTTGGCACCCAGGCTTTCGAGTTTTTCCTTGGCGACGTCGCGACTCATGCGCTCCAGGGAGCCGGTCAGCACCCAGGTCTGGCCGGCCAACGGTAAGCCCTCGACGGTTTTCTTCTCGCTGCGCCAGTGCATGCCAAAGTCCTTGAGCTGGGCTTCGATGGCGCGGGCGCGCTCGGCGTTTGCGCTGTCATCAAAGAAGTCGCGGACCGACTTGGCCTGCTTCTCGGGCAGCGCCTGACGCATATCCAGCCAGTCGGCGCCGATGATTGCTTCCAGCGTGCCAAACTTCTCGGCCAGCTTGAGCGCAGCGCCCGGCCCTACCGATGGAATGTGCAGCTTGTCTATCAGCCCTTCCAGAGTAGTGCTGGCCGCAAATTCGGCCCCCAGCTCACCCTGATCCTGAAGCTGCAGGCCGCATTCGCCCAACAGTGCATCAATTACGTTGCGATTGTGCTCGTCCTCGAAAAAGCTGTGAATCTCGTAAGCGACCTCCAGGCCGACATCCGGCAGGTAGGTCAGAACTTCCGGCAGCGCCTGTTTGACACGATCCAGCGACGCCAGCGAACGCGCCAACACCTTGGCCGTCTCTTCGCCTACATCCGGGATGCCCAAGGCATAGATGAAGCGTGCAAGGGTCGGCTGCCTGCTGTCGGCGATTGCCTTGAGGAGCTTGTTGCTGGAGATTTCGGCAAAACCTTCAAGATCGATAATCTGTTCGTATTTAAGCTTGTACAGATCGGCAGGCGAACCAATGAGTTTTTCATCGACCAGTTGCTCGATGGTCTTGTCGCCCAGACCCTCGATATCCATGGCACGCCGCGACACGTAATGAATGATTGCCTGTTTGAGTTGCGCGCCACAGGCCAGACGACCAACACAGCGATATACCGCCCCTTCAGAGACGGTTTCCTTGCCCTTGCTGCGCTTGATCAACTGCGTGCGCTCGACATGCGAGCCACACACAGGGCAGGTCTGCGGCACCTCGACCGGTCTAGCGGTGTCTGGACGACGCTCGGCAACCACCTGCACCACTTGCGGGATGACGTCACCGGCTCGGCGAATGATCACGGTATCGCCAATCATCAAACCCAGCCGCGCCACCTCGTCCATGTTGTGCAGCGTTGCGTTGGCGACCATGACCCCGGCAACCTTGACCGGCTTGAGACGTGCAACGGGCGTGACAGCACCGGTGCGCCCCACCTGAAACTCGACGTCCAGCAGTTCGGTCAGCTCTTCCATGGCCGGGAATTTGTGGGCAATGGCCCAACGTGGCTCACGAGCCCGAAAACCCAGTTCGCGCTGCGCAGCCAGGTTATTGACCTTGAACACCACGCCATCGATCTCGTAGCTCAGCGTCAGACGTCGCTCGCCGATGTCGCGGTAATAGGCCAGGCATTCCTCGACGCCATCCGCCAGTTTCAACTCGCGGCTGACCGGCATGCCCCACTTCTTCAGCGCATTCAATACGCCGATATGGGTGTCGGCGATTTCCGCCGAGGTCTGGCCCAGGCCATAGCAGCAGAATTCCAGCGGACGATTGGCGGTGATCTTCGAGTCGAGCTGACGGAGGCTGCCGGCAGCGGCATTGCGCGGGTTGGCGAAAGTCTTGCCACCCATTTCCAGCTGGCTGGCATTGAGCCGCTCGAAACCGGCCTTGGACATGAACACTTCACCGCGCACTTCCAGTACATCCGGCCAGCCCTTGCCTTGCAGCTTGAGCGGAATATTGCGCACCGTGCGCACATTGACGCTGATGTCTTCGCCCGTCGTGCCATCGCCACGCGTTGCACCGCGCACCAGCGCTCCGTCGCGGTACAGCAGGCTGACTGCCAGGCCGTCGAGCTTGGGTTCGCAGCTGTACTGCACCTTGCCGCCTTCGCCAAACAGATCACCGGCAGGCAAATCCAGGCCCTCGGTCACTCGGCGGTCGAACTCACGCAGGTCGTTTTCTTCAAACGCGTTGCCCAGGCTGAGCATGGGCATTTCGTGACGTACCTGGGTAAAAGCCGACAAGGCTGCGCTGCCAACCCGCTGAGTGGGCGAGTCCGGCGTGACCAGATGCGGGTTTTCGGCCTCGAGGGCCTTGAGTTCATGAAACAGGCGGTCGTATTCGACATTCGGGATGCTGGGTTCGTCCAGCACGTGATAGCGATAGTTATGCTGATCCAGCTCTGCACGCAGTTCGAGGATTCGGGTTTCGACGGCCTTCATACGGGTGTTCTCTCAAAAAGCAAAAAAGCAGCCGAGGCTGCTCATCCGTTGGTTCTGTTCTGTTCCAGTCCGGCCCCCGCAAGGCGCGCCGGGGCGCTCCTGACAAGGGGCTGGTGCATTGACGCTTAACCGCGACGCTGGGTCAGCGCACGGCGCTCGAATTCAACGATACGCTGGCGGTAATGCTCTATGGTCTGCGCGGTCATCACACTGCGCTGGTCGTCTTTAAGTTCGCCGTCAAGCTCGTGAGCCAGTTTGCGAGCAGCAGCCACCATGACATCAAACGCCTGCTTTGGATGACGTGGCCCAGGCAGACCCAGGAAGAAGCTCACTGCACGGGTGCTGAAATGGTCGATATCGTCCAGATCGAATACGCCTGGCTTGACAGCATTGGCCATCGAGAACAGCACTTCGCCGTTGCCGGCCATGCTCTCGTGGCGATGGAAAATGTCCATCTCGCCGAACCGCAGACCGCTTTCAAGGATGTTCTGCAGCAACGCCGGGCCTTTGAAACCGCCTTCGCTGCGGGAGATAACGCTGATGACCAGTACTTCTTCGACCGGTGGCAGGTCCTTGTCTTCGGTGATGCGCTGGGCGGGCTTGTCGTCCGGGAAGTCGTCGTCGCGCGCTGTAAACAGGCTCGGGCCGTCGATGTCCAGGTTCAGGTCGCCCTGCTGAGGCTCATCCTTGCGCTTTTTCTCGTTGCTACGTTTTTCGCCGCGCTTGTTGTCACGCGGACTCGCGCTCATCGACGGCAGGTCATGCTCATCGAGCTGCGGTTCTTTGTGGGTGTCCAGCACACGAGGCGGCCCCAACACTTCTGCAGACGCGGGCTCTTCTTCATCCGGAAGGTTGGAGAAGCTTCGGTCCAGCCTGAATTTCAGTTTGCCTTTGCCGCCGCGCATACGGCGCCAGCCATCAAAAAGAATACCGGCAATGACTATTATGCCGATGACGATCAGCCACTCGCGCAGACCGATTTCCATGTAATCCAGTGCCTCTAATGAAGAAATCTGAAAATAAGGGCCTAAACCCCTTTAATACGTGGTGCCAAGTCCATGTTCTGACTGGCATTTTGCCCACGCTGAAATAAAAAAGTGGTCACTAAACTAGCACGACCAAAGGTAACTTTACACCGTCCGTTACGTCTCTTTACTGCACAAAGTGCCATCTAGCGCACAACCGCTGCATTTTCTTGCCTTTTCACACCCGTTTAGCCGATCGAGCAAGCGTTGCTCAGGCATCCACCAGTGCCATCGCTTCTTCCACATCAACGGCCACAAGCCGCGAACAACCGGGCTCATGCATCGTCACCCCCATCAGTTGATCGGCCATTTCCATGGCGATCTTGTTGTGGGTGATGTAGATGAACTGCACCGTTTGTGACATTTCTTTCACCAACCGCGCATAGCGGCCGACGTTGGCATCATCCAGCGGAGCATCAACCTCGTCCAGCATGCAGAACGGCGCGGGGTTGAGCTTGAAAATGGCAAAAACCAGCGCCAGTGCAGTCAAGGCTTTCTCCCCACCCGACAGCAGATGAATGGTGCTGTTCTTCTTGCCGGGTGGGCGCGCCATGATTGTCACCCCTGTATCGAGTAAATCTTCGCCCGTCAGTTCCAAATAAGCCGAGCCTCCACCGAAAACTTTCGGGAAAAGTGCCTGAATTCCGCTATTTATCTGATCGAAGGTATCCTTGAAGCGATTGCGGGTTTCCTTGTCGATCTTGCGAATGACGTTTTCCAGCGTGTCGAGCGCCTCCACCAGATCGGCATCCTGTGCATCCAGGTAGCGTTTGCGCTCGGATTGCTGTTGATATTCGTCGATGGCCGCGAGGTTGATCGCGCCCAGCCTCTGAATACGTCCAGCGATGCTTTCCAGTTGCTGCTCGGCGGCCTGTTCGCTGGCCTCCGGGGTCAGCGTGGCAAGCACACCGTGCAAATCGTAGCCGTCTTCATGCAACTGGTCCTGCAACGCAGTGCGGCGCACGGTCAGTGACTGCCACTCCAACCGCTGCTGCTCAAGCTGGCCGCGCAGCAACTGTGACTGCTGCTCAGCCTGGGTACGGCGCTTCTCTGCTTCGCGCAATTCACGGTCGGCGTCTTCCAGAGCGTTCTTGGCGATGCGCATTTCGTCATCGACCACCATGCGTCGCTCCAGCAACTCTTCGAGTTTGAGGCGCAGCTCTTCGAGCGGTGCCTCACCCTCCTCCAGGTTCAGGCTCAGTTGCTCGCGTTTTTCCGTCAGCCTCTCGGACTGCATGCGCAAGCGCTCCAGCGCCTGACGCGTCGAATCATATTGCGCCTTGATCGAACCCAGACGCACTGCCAGTTGGTGGCTGTGATCCTTATGTTGCCGCGCGTCCTGACGTATGCGGTCCAGACGCTCACGCAGTGAGTCGCGCTGAGCCTGGAGCACTTCGCGCTGCTCGGTGTCCTGTGCCATGGCGTCCAGCGCGTCCTGCAATTGCAGGCGCGACTCGCCAAGCTGCTCATGCTCCAGCGTGCGCTGCCCGGCAAGTTCGGCCAGCTCTTCGTCCAGACGCGTGCGACGCAGCGTCAACTGCTCGACTTTTACCCTGGCCGCAGAAAGTTGCGCCTTGAGTTCGCTCTGTTGACGGGTTTCGTCCTGCAGACGGCGGCGCAGTTGCTCACGTGCTTCTTCCTGTTGCGACTGCTGTTCGCGCAGGCTCAGCAACTGCTCCTCCAGCGTTGCAAGCGTCGCTTCGCGCTCGTCACGCTCCAGCCCAAGCTGCTGCAGTTCCTGACCTCGCGCCAGCACGCCGCTCTGCGCTTCGCTGGCACGCCGCACCCGCAAAAAATGCCGCCCGACCCAGTAACCGTCGCGACTGATGAGGCTTTGTCCGGCGCTCAACTGCGGCCGACGGGACAGCGCCTCGTCCAGATCTTCGACCGGGATAACCTGCCCCAGCCAAGCCGACAGATCGACCGTGCTTTCGACTTTTTCGAGCAAACTGCCCGGCACACGCACGGTGTCGGCACTGGCACTCAGCAAGCGCAAATCACCTTGTTCGAAGCCTGCAAGGTCGAGCCCGGCAAAGTCATCGACCAGCACTGCCTGCAAATCGGCGCCCAGTACAGTCTCTACGGCCAACTCCCAGCCAGCCTCGACGCTCAGGCCCTCGGCCAGTCGCGGACGTTCGGCCAGCTGTTGATCACGCAGCCACTGCGCGGTGCCGGTGTCGGGATCAAGTGCTGCCTGCTGCAAGGCCTCCAGCGAAGCCAGTCGGCCGTTCAGCCGCTGCAACTCACCCTGCGCCTGCTGCTGCGCCTGGCTGGCGTGCTGCAAGGCCTCGCGCAGTTGCTCCAGACGCTCGACAGCCTGCTCTTCGCCCATGTGCAGCTCTTCGAGGGTCAGGTCACGGGTGGCGAGGTCTTCGCTCAATTGAAGAATGGCCGCGTCTTCAGGGTCAGCGGCGAGCAACTGGCGCTCCTCGGACAGACGTCGCTGACGCTCCGCCAGTCGCTCGATGCTCTGTTCCAGTTGCTGAATACGCGATTGCTGAACCTGCGCCTGGCGCTGCGGCTCGGCGGACTGCTGGTTGAAGACGTCCCATTGCTCTTGCCAGTTTTGCATGGCGGCTTCGGCATCTTCCAGCGCGATGGCTGACTCCTCGGCGGCGGCGCTGGTCATTTCCTGCTCGGGCTCGAGCATTTCCAGCTCTTCGCCAAGGGTGGCGAGCAACGTTGTGTCGTGCCCCAGATGGGATTCGGTTTCCTGCCGGGCACGCTCAGCCTCGCGCAGGTCGTCCTGCAACTGTCGCAGCCGCTGTTGGCCGTGCTGAATGCTCTGCTCGACGCGGGCGATATCACCACCGACCGAATAGAAGCGCCCCTGCACCAGATTAAAGCGTTCGGACAGGTCATGGTGCCCGTCGCGCAGCCTCTCGATGCTCGCATCAGCGCTGCGCTGATCAGCCACCAAGGCTTCGAAACCGACTTCCTGATTGCCGATTACTGCCTCGCGCTGGCCGACCTGCTCGTTCAATGCCTGCCAGCGAAGCGCCGAGAGCTGCGCTTTCAACTGCCGCTCTTCGGCCTTGTATTCCTGATATTTCTCGGCGGCTTGCGCTTGCCGGTGCAGACGCTCCAGCTGGCGCTCCAGCTCTTCGCGAAGGTCAGTCAGACGCGCAAGGTTCTCGTGCGTACGACGAATGCGGTTTTCGGTTTCCCGACGCCGTTCCTTGTACTTGGAGATCCCGGCAGCTTCTTCAATGAAATTGCGCAGGTCTTCGGGCTTGGCTTCGATCAGCTTGGAGATCATGCCCTGCTCGATGATCGAGTAGCTGCGCGGCCCGAGGCCCGTGCCAAGGAAGATATCGGTAATGTCACGACGACGGCATTTGGTGCCGTTGAGGTAATAGCTGTTCTGGCTGTCGCGCGTCACTTTGCGGCGGATCGAAATTTCCGCGTAGGCGGCGTACTCGCCCACCAGTGTGCCGTCCGAGTTGTCGAAAACCAGTTCGATGCTCGCCTGGCTGACCGGCTTGCGGCTGGTGGATCCGTTGAAGATGACATCGGTCATCGACTCGCCGCGCAGGTTCTTGGCCGAGCTTTCGCCCATAACCCAGCGCACGGCGTCAATAATGTTCGATTTGCCGCAACCATTGGGGCCGACAACAGCCGCCATGTTGCTGGGGAAGTTCACCGTGGTGGGGTCGACGAAAGACTTGAACCCCGCCAGCTTGATGCACTTCAGGCGCATGGCGTCAGTCCGCCGCCAAGGCAGACAGCACGAGCTGACAACTGCGCTGGCAATAGTTGGTCAGCACCACGCGAATTTTCGCTTTGTCACGCGCGATCACGGCAGCAAACAATTCATCGAACAGCGCCAGATAATCGCTCATCTCGGCCTTGCGCTGCTCAAGAGCCAGAAAATAGCTGCGGCTCATGGAGGGCTGCAGGTTCTCGACGGTTTCCTGAAGATAGGGGTTGTTGGCAAACAGATAGGCTGCGCGCATCACATTAAAGCTCTCTTCGACGAACGTCTTGGCGTCCTGCTGCTCGAAACTGGCGCGCAGACGCTGCTGTATCTGCATGAACGGGAGCAGATCATCATCGGCCTGCCAATGCTCGACTACCGAATTGGCCAGCAAAATGTACAGTTCGCTCATCAGGTTGCACAGGCTGGTGACATTGTGCGCATTGAGCACCGTGACCTGAGCACCACGGCGCGGCAGGATCACCACCAGATGGCGGCGCTCCAGAATCAATAATGCCTCGCGCACGGAGCCACGACTGACGTTCAACGCCTGCGTGACTTTCTGCTCCTGAATTCGCTCTCCAGGCTTGAGCTCACCGCGAATGATCCGCTCGGCAAGATGATGAGCAATTTGCTCAGCGAGGCTGTCCGGTGCCTTGAACGTCATGACTATCCTTCAAAAAAACCAGTTCTGCATGCAAGCGGCGAAGTGTATCTCACCCTGCGTGGATGGCGCAGGGCCATAGCTGCAAAAACTGGCACGAATTAAGCAAAAACCTTGCACATTCCTTCTATTAACAACCAGTCGCTGAAAACTCATGATCAATGAGTCGACGAAAACTCTGACTTCCTGACTTCGGAGTCAGAAAAAAATTGACCCCATTGGCAGAGCTGATAGATTCATCGACATGTCTGATGACAATAAATGCGAGGGCTTTGCGCCGTGATTCAGTTCCTTTTGAACCAAGAGCTAAAAACCGAGCGCACCCTGAATCCGAACATGACCGTGCTGACCTACCTGCGTGAGCAGGCACACAAGCCCGGTACCAAGGAAGGTTGCGCCAGTGGTGACTGTGGCGCTTGCACTGTGGTGATCGGCGAGCTGCAAAGCGATGCCGACGGTCAGCCACAACTGCGTTACCGCAGTGTCAATTCATGCCTGACTTTCGTCGCCTCCCTGCATGGCAAACAATTGATAAGCGTGGAAGACCTGAAACATCAGGGCCATTTGCACAGTGTGCAGAAGGCAATGGTGGAGTGTCATGGCTCGCAATGTGGCTTCTGCACGCCCGGGTTTGTGATGTCGCTGTTTGCGTTGCAAAAGAACAGTCAGCAGGCCGATGCCCATCAGGTCCATGAAGCCCTGGCCGGTAACCTGTGTCGCTGCACGGGGTATCGTCCGATCCTTGCCGCTGCCGAGCAGGCTTGCGGCGAGCAGTTGCCTGACCAGTTCGATCAACGCGAAGGCCAGACAATCGAGCGCTTGCGCGCGATCACACCTGACAGGACCGGCGAACTGAGCGACGGCGACAAACACTGCCTGATCCCGCTGACCGTGGCTGATCTTGCCGACCTGTATCACACTAACCCAGAAGCTCGCCTGTTAGCGGGCGGCACCGATCTGGCGCTTGAAGTCACGCAACTCCATAAACCGCTGCCCGCCCTGATCTACGTCGGGCACATCGCCGAAATGAAGCGTGTCGAACGCTTCGAGGACCGCCTGGAGATCGGCGCAGCGACGCCACTGACCGATTGCTACACCGCGCTCAAAGCCGAATACCCGGATTTCGGCGAGCTGCTGCAGCGGTTTGCTTCACTGCAGATTCGTAATCAAGGCACGCTGGGCGGCAACATCGGCAACGCTTCGCCCATAGGTGACCCCCCGCCACTGCTGATCGCACTCGGTGCTCGGGTTGTGCTGCGCAAGGGTACTGTTCAACGCACGCTGGCGCTGGAAGATTACTTCATCGATTACAAGGTCACCGCCCGCCAGGCAGGCGAGTTCATCGAACGAATTATCGTCCCGACTGCAAATCCTCGGCACATATTCCGTGCTTATAAGGTATCCAAACGGCTGGACGACGATATTTCCGCAGTTTGTGCGGCGTTTCGCCTGACGATAGAAGATGGCGTGGTAAATGACGCTCGCGTTGCATTTGGCGGCATGGCAGCGATCCCGAAACGCGCAACGGCGTGCGAGCAGGCGCTGACCGGCCAGCCCTGGAACAATGAAACCCTGGAGCGTGCCTGTGCTGCGCTGGGTGACGATTTCACTCCGCTGTCGGACTTCAGAGCCAGCAAGGAGTACCGTTTGCTGAGCGCTCGCAACCTGTTGCGCAAGTATTTCATCGAACTGCAAAAACCAGCCTTTGCGACGCGGGTGACTGACTATGTCTGATCACAACCCGCCGCTGACACAAGCCGACATGCTTGCGCTGTTTCAACAAGGCCTCAGCACCGGCGTCGGTCGTAGCGTAAAGCACGACAGCGCCGACAAGCATGTGTCGGGTGAAGCCGTTTATATCGACGACCGCCTTGAGTTTCCCAATCAGTTGCATGTGTATGCGCGGCTGTCCGACCGCGCCCATGCGCGCATCATCAGCATCGACACATCGCCCTGCTACGCTTTTGCAGGCGTACGAATTGCGATCACCCATGCAGACATTCCGGGCCTGAAGGACATCGGCCCGCTGCTGCCGGGCGACCCGCTGCTGGCCATCGACAAGGTTGAATTCGTCGGCCAGCCGGTGCTTGCCGTTGCTGCACGGGATCTGGACGTAGCACGCCAGGCCGCCATGGCCGCAATCATCGAATACGAAGACCTGGAGCCCGTGCTGGATGTGGTCCAGGCGCTGCGCCAGAAGTATTTTGTGCTCGACAGCCATACCCACAAACGCGGCGACTCTGCAACGGCGCTGCAAGGCGCAACCCATCGCTTGCAAGGCAACCTGCACATCGGTGGTCAAGAGCATTTTTATCTGGAAACCCAGATTTCCTCGGTCATGCCGACTGAGGATGGGGGCATGATTGTCTACTGCTCGACCCAGAACCCTACGGAAATCCAGAAGCTGGTGGCCGAGGTACTGGACGTGCCGATGAACCGCATTGTGGTCGACATGCGGCGCATGGGCGGAGGCTTTGGCGGCAAGGAAACCCAGGCAGCCAGCCCGGCGTGCCTATGCGCGGTGATTGCCCGCCTGACTGGGCAGCCGACCAAGATGCGCCTGCAACGCTTCGAAGACATGCAGATGACCGGCAAGCGCCATCCGTTCTACATCGAGTACGACGTAGGCTTTGATGATGAAGGTCGCTTGCAAGGCATAGAGCTGGACCTGGCAGGCAATTGCGGCTACTCGCCAGACCTGTCGGCCTCGATTGTCGACCGCGCGATGTTCCATGCCGACAACGCTTATTACCTGGGCGAAGCCACGATCAACGGCCATCGCTGCAAGACCCATACGGCCTCGAATACCGCCTACCGCGGCTTCGGTGGCCCACAGGGTATGGTGGCCATCGAAGAGGTCATGGACTGCATCGCCCGCTTCTTGGGCAAGGACCCGCTGGCGGTGCGCAAGGCCAATTACTATGGCAAGACCGAACGCAACGTTACTCATTACTACCAGACCGTCGAGCACAACCTGCTAGAAGAAATGACTGCCGACCTGGAACAAAGCAGCCAGTACGCGGTGCGTCGCGAGGCCATTCGCGCCTTCAACGCCGACAGCCCGATCCTGAAAAAAGGCCTGGCGCTGACCCCGGTCAAGTTTGGCATCTCGTTCACCGCCAGCTTTCTCAACCAGGCGGGCGCGCTGATTCATATATACACCGACGGCAGCATCCACCTGAACCACGGTGGCACCGAGATGGGTCAGGGCTTGAATACCAAGGTCGCGCAGGTCGTGGCAGAAGTGTTTCAGGTCGATATCGACCGCATCCAGATCACTGCCACCAATACTGACAAAGTGCCGAACACCTCGCCGACGGCGGCGTCCAGCGGTACCGACCTGAATGGCAAAGCGGCGCAGAATGCTGCCGAAATCCTCAAGCAGCGGCTGATCGAGTTTGCAGCGCGGCATCATGAGGTGGCAGAAACCGAGGTCGAGTTTCGAAATGGCCATGTGCGGATCGGCGACATGGTCCTGCCCTTTGCCGAGCTGGCTCAGTTGGCGTGGATGGGCCAGGTGTCGCTGTCCAGCACCGGTTACTACAAGACGCCGAAGATTTTCTATGACCGCAGTCGGGCGCGTGGCCGGCCGTTCTATTACTACGCGTTCGGGGCCGCCTGCGTCGAGGTGATCGTCGACACCCTGACCGGTGAATACAAGACCTTGCGCACTGACATCCTCCACGATGTGGGTGCGTCGCTGAACCCGGCCATCGACATCGGTCAGGTCGAAGGCGGCTATATCCAGGGCGCTGGCTGGCTGACCACCGAGGAGCTGGTGTGGAATGACAAGGGCAAGCTGATGACCAGCGGCCCGGCCTCTTACAAGATCCCCGCGGTTGCCGACATGCCGCTGGACTTGCGCGTCAAGCTGGTCGAAAACCGCAAGAATCCGGAAGACACCGTGTTCCACTCCAAGGCCGTGGGCGAACCGCCGTTCATGCTCGGCATTGCCGCCTGGTGTGCAATCAAGGATGCAGTGGCGAGCCTGGGAGACTATCGTCATCAGCCGAACATCGATGCCCCGGCGACTCCGGAAAAAGTGCTCTGGGGCTGTGAGCAGATGCGTCGAAACAGCGATCCGCGTCGCTCAACAAACGGGCGTTCCGAGCCGATCGTTGCCAGCGCCGCACAGGCCTCTACGCGAGCAAGCGAAGCGTCGTCTTCAGATGTCCCGGATTCCCCTGTGGGGGCGAGCTTGCTCGCGAAGGCGCCCGGCCTGGATCACTCCGTTCTGGAGCAGAAATGACTGACTGGATCAGCGCCCTGGCCGAGCTACAGGCCCGCAGCGAACCTGGCATTCTAGTGACGATCATCGAAGAGCTGGGCTCGACGCCACGCAACGCCGGCTCGAAAATGGTGGTTTGCGCCGAGCGCATCTACGACACCATCGGTGGCGGGCATCTGGAATACAAGGCCATGGAAATCGCCAGGGAGATGCTTGCCAATGGCACCCGGCAGACCCGCCTGGAACGCTTCAATCTGGGTGCAAGCCTGGGTCAGTGTTGCGGCGGCGTGAACGTGCTGTTGTTTGAGCCGATGGGCGAACCGGTTGCGCAGATCGCCGTATTCGGCGCGGGGCATGTCGGTCGCGCGCTGGTGCCGTTGCTGGCCACTCTGCCCTGCCGAGTACGCTGGATCGATAGCCGTGAGCACGAATTTCCCGATCCGATGCCGGACGGTGTGCTGAAAATCGTCAATGACGAGCCGGTCGATGAAGTGGCGCAGTTGCCTGTCGGCACTTACTGCATCGTCATGACTCACAATCATCAGCTCGACCTGGAACTGGCCGCCGCCATTCTGAAGCGTGCAGACTTCGGCTACTTCGGGCTGATCGGTTCGAAAACCAAACGCGTCAAATTCGAGCATCGGCTGCGTGAACGGGGCTTTGACGCCAGCCTGCTGCAGCGCATGCGTTGCCCGATGGGCCTGGCCGAGGTCAAAGGCAAATTGCCCGTGGAAATAGCCGTGTCCATCGCAGCCGAGGTCATCGCGACCTACAATGTCAGCTTTGGCCAGCCAAGTGCCAATGTGAAACCTATCGCCAGATTGCTGCCCGCCTCGCGGCGCAGCCAGTCGCAATGAGATTGCCATGAGTTCAGTTGTCAACCGCAAAGCCTACCGCGCCGCCATCGTCCACAGCATCGCCGACCCGGCGCAAGTGACCAGCGATGCTTCATATGAGTATTTTGCCGATGGGTTGCTGGTGGTCGAAGACGGAAAGATCGTCTCGGTGGGCCATGCGGCTGATCTGCTCGACAGCCTCGGCAGTGATGTCGAGCTGGTCGAATATCAGGACGCCCTGATCACACCGGGCTTCATCGATACCCACATTCACTTGCCGCAAACTGGCATGATCGGCTCCTACGGTGAGCAATTGCTCGACTGGCTCAATACCTACACGTTCCCCTGCGAAAGCCAGTTCGCTGACGCCGAGCATTCAGCGCAGGTGGCAGACATCTTCATCAAGGAACTGCTGCGCAACGGCACCACCACGGCGCTGGTGTTCGGCAGCGTCCACAAGGAGTCGGTGGAGGCGTTTTTCAGCGCAGCGCAGGCACTTGACCTGCGCATGATCGCCGGCAAGGTCATGATGGACCGCAATGCACCGAACTATCTGGTCGATACACCAGAATCCGGTTATGCCGACAGCAAGGCGCTGATCGAGCGCTGGCACGGCAAGGGTCGCCTGAGCTACGCAGTCACCCCGCGCTTCGCGCCGACCAGCAGCCCGGAGCAGTTGAGCCTGGCCGGCCAGTTGCTGACCGAATACCCCGGCCTGTACATGCAGACCCACATCAGCGAAAACCTTCAGGAGATCGAGTGGGTCAAGGCCCTGTTCCCCGAGCGCAAGCACTATCTGGACGTCTACGATCACTTCAACCTGTTGAGCGAACGCTCGGTGTTTGCCCACGGTGTACACCTGTGCGACGAACAGTGCGCGCGACTGGCGCAGGCTGGCTCGGCTATCGCATTCTGCCCCACCTCCAACCTGTTTCTGGGCAGCGGCCTGTTCAACCTGCCGATGGCCGAGAAGCACAAGATCAACGTCGGCATGGGTACTGACGTGGGGGGCGGAACCAGCTTTTCGATCTTGCAGACACTTAATGAAGCCTACAAGGTCATGCAGATGCAGGGCGCACGACTGAGCCCTTTAAAGTCGCTGTATCTGGCGACACTGGGCGGCGCACGCGCGCTGCGTCTGGAAGACAAGGTCGGCAGCCTCAAGCCTGGCAACGAGGCCGACTTCCTGATACTGGATTACAACGCCACGCCGCTGCTGTCGTACAGACTGAAACAGGCGAAAGACATTGAAGAGATTCTGTTCGTACTGATGACGATTGGCGATGACCGGACGGTGAAGCAGACCTGGTCGGGTGGACGACTGGTGCATGACCGAGGTTGAACCGAGTGCGATTGGCTATCGTGCCAATGGGCTGGCATGCATTTCTGGCCGCTCTGCGTCCGGTCTTAAGCGTGAGGAACGAGAGGTTTGCGGATAAGCAGCCTCAACGCACCGGTCTTTTTCTGCTCAGTACATGCGAGAACACGGCGTGCAGGTCATCCGAAGCGCTGCTTTCGTCGAGGTTGAGTTTGCTGCTGATGTGGTCCATGTGATGCATCATCAGCTCGACTGCCAGCGGCGCGTCGCGTGCTTCGATCGCGTCGATCAACTGGTTGTGTTCGTCGTATGAGCAGTGCGTGCGGTCGCCGGTTTCATACTGGGCAATGATCAGCGATGTCTGCGACACCAGGCTGCGCTGAAAACTGATCAACGGTGCGTTCTTCGCCGCCACCGCCAGTTGCAGATGAAACTCGCCGGACAGGCGAATACCGGCCCCCCGATCACCGCGAGCAAAGCTGTCGCGCTCGTCGCTGACCATCTGCCGCAGTTCGGCCAGTTGCCTGGCAGTGGCGTGTTCGACAGCCAGTTCGGTAATGGCCTGCTCGACCATGCGCCGGGCGAAGAACACCTGACGTGCCTCTTCAACACTGGGGCTGGCAACCACTGCGCCGCGATTGGGACGCAGCAGCACGACACCTTCATGGCCCAGCCGCGACAGCGCACGGCGAATGATGGTGCGGCTGACTCCGAATATCTCACCCAGCGCCTCTTCGCTCAGCCGGGTGCCCGGCGCCAGGCGCTGCTCGAGGATTGCATCGAAAATATGTTCATAAACGATATCGTCCTGAGTAACGCTGCGACCGCTGTCGAGGCTGCGCGGCTGTTTCTTGAGAGGCAGGGACTGATCGTTCATGAAGGCTCGTGCGAAGAGGTTACGGCGTCGGTGCTGGCGCATTGTACACAGGGCAGCCACAGCGGCGGCTCAGGAAACGCGCCTGTAAAAAAGCCCGCAGTGTGGGGCGGGCAAGAGGTCAGCTGCCTCTGTAGGTCGAGTAGCTGTAAGGCGAGATTAGCAGCGGAACGTGAAAGTGTTCCTGACCTGCATCAATGCCGAAGCGCAGCACTACTTCATCGAGAAATGCAGGCTCGTTCAGCGTCACGCCTCGCGCGCGGTAGTAATCGCCCGCCTGAAAGTGCAGTTGATAAACGCCAGACCGGTAATCATCGCCTTGCAGCAAAGCCGCGTCACAGCGTCCGTCACTATTAGTCGCGACGCTGACGATGTGCAGCAGTTGCTGATCTTCAACCCGATACAAGTCAATACGGATGCCACTGCCCGGACAGCCATGTGCGGAGTCCAGCACGTGTGTGGTCAATTTGCCCAAAACTTCGCCCCTTGCATCCCGTGAGTGTGAAAAAGCGCACCAATGAAGTGCCCGGCATCGTTCAATTGCAACCGATTAAGACAGTTTTGAAAAATCCTGTACACCCAAAAATGATCAAGACGCTTCGAACACCTTCCCCCGACAACCGGGAAAAGCCGACTTCAGCGAAGCCAAGGAAAATTATCAGGTTTTTTGGTTTTAACTGACCAGTCAGGCAGGTTTCTTGCTTTAGTGTCTGTCAATGATGCCGCCCTGGTGAAGAAAAGTTCAGAGTTACAACCAGCAAAACAAATTGTATACAATCTTTACCCTGCACTGCCTCGCCTGCTTCTGGCATTGCACTTGATATCACGCACATAAGGAAGCTTGCAGTGAGCGCTGACTACCCACGCGACCTGATCGGTTACGGCAGCAACCCGCCTCACCCTCGATGGCCGGGCAATGCGCGCATCGCTTTGTCTTTCGTGCTGAATTACGAGGAAGGTGGCGAGCGCAACGTCCTGCATGGCGACAAGGAATCCGAAGCCTTTCTGTCCGAGATGGTCGCTGCGCAGCCACTGCAAGGCCAGCGCAACATGAGCATGGAGTCGCTGTACGAGTACGGCAGTCGTGCTGGCGTTTGGCGCATTCTCAAGCTGTTCAGGCAGCTCGATATTCCCCTGACCATCTTCGCCGTCGCCATGGCGGCGCAGCGTCACCCGGACGTGATCCGCACGATGGTCGCTGACGGTCATGAAATCTGCAGCCACGGCTATCGCTGGATCGACTATCAGAACATGGACGAGGCCGAGGAGCGGGAACACATGCGCCAGGCGATTCAGATCCTGACCGAGATCAGCGGCGAACGTCCGCTGGGCTGGTACACCGGGCGCACCGGACCGAACACGCGGCGGCTGGTCATGGAAGAAGGCGGCTTTCTCTACGATTGCGACACCTACGACGACGACCTGCCCTACTGGGAGCCGAACAACCCAACCGGCAAAGCTCATCTGGTGATCCCCTACACGCTGGACACCAATGACATGCGCTTCACCCAGGTGCAGGGCTTCAACAATGGCGAGCAGTTTTTTCAGTATTTGAAAGACGCTTTCGACGTGCTGTATGCCGAAGGTGACGACGCGCCGAAGATGCTTTCCATCGGTTTGCATTGTCGCCTCATAGGCCGCCCCGCGCGCCTTGCCGCCCTCAAACGCTTCATCGAATACGCCAAAAGCCACGAGCAGGTCTGGTTCGCTCGACGCGTCGATATCGCACGCCACTGGCACAGTGAACATCCCTTTACTGACAAGGCGGCACTATGAACGCGTTACCGCATTTGAAACCATCGACTCTGAGCCGCGACGCATTTGTAGCAACATTCGCCGATATCTACGAGCACTCACCCTGGATTGCGCAACAGGCGTTTGACCAGGGCGCAGGCCCGGAGCTTGATCAGCTCGACACACTGCATGCACGCATGAGCGATATCCTGCTGCGTGCCACCCACGAGCAGCAACTTGCGCTGATCAATGCTCACCCGGACCTGGCAGGCAAGGCTGCCGTCCGGGGCGAGCTGACTCAGGCGAGTACCGATGAGCAGGCGGGTGCAGGGATCCACCTATGCACGCCTGAAGAGTTTCAGCGTTTTACCGAGCTGAACGAAGCTTACAAGGCGCGCTTCGGCTTTCCGTTCATCATGGCGGTCAAGGGCAGCGACAGACACAGGATTCTCGCGGCGTTCGAGCAACGCATCCACCACTCGCCCGAGGCCGAGTTCGCTTGTGCCTTGGCCGAGATCAATAAGATCGCACTGTTTCGTCTACAGGCGCTTCAAGCGTCGCAGTCATAACCGTATTCAGAAGGCAGACAAAAAGCATGAAAGTTTACGCCGCACCGTTCGAGAAGTTCGTGAACCTGGCCGACGCACGCCTGGGCACAAAGATCCTGTCGGTCACCGATGACTGGTTCGCTGATGCCAATCGACTGTTCCAGCCAACTCCCGCGGTCTGGAAAGAAGGTGTGTTCGACGACAACGGCAAATGGATGGATGGTTGGGAATCGCGTCGCAAGCGTTTCGAAGGCTATGACAGCGCGGTGATTCGCCTGGGCGTGGCAGGCACGATAAAAGGCGTGGACATCGACACCTCGTTCTTCACCGGAAACTTCCCGCCTTCGGCTTCGCTGGAAGCGTGTTTTCTAGCCGCTGGCGAACCGGACGAAAACACTGCGTGGACCGAAGTGCTGCCGTCGGTAGAACTGCAAGGCAACAGCCACCACTATCACGAGATCAGTCACGATCAGCCATTCAGCCATTTGCGCTTCAACATCTACCCTGATGGTGGCGTAGCGCGCCTGCGGGTGTACGGCGTGCCGCATCGCGATTGGTCGAAAGTCAGCGAAGACGAACAGATCGACCTGGTTGCCGCGCTCAATGGCGGCCGTTCAATTGCCTGCTCGGACGAGCATTACGGCAGCATGAGCAACATCCTCAACCCGGGCCGTGGCGTGAATATGGGCGACGGCTGGGAAACCGCACGCCGTCGTACACCGGGCAACGACTGGGTCATCGTGGCGCTAGGGCATCAGGGCGAAGTCGAAAAAGTCATCGTCGACACCCTGCACTTCAAGGGCAACTACCCGGACAGCTGCTCGATTCAGGGCGCCCTGGTCAAGGGTGGCACCGACAACCAGATAGAAACTCAGAGCCTGTTCTGGCGCGAACTGCTGCCAAGCCAGAAGCTGACCATGCACGCCGAGCACGAGTTCGCCGAGCAGATCAAAGCCATCGGCCCGATCACCCACATCCGCCTGAACGTATTCCCGGACGGCGGTGTGAGCAGGCTGCGGGTGCTGGGCAAGGTGTCCAGATAAAACGCAACGGGAGGCAGCAACAGGCAAAAGACATTCCCGCGCTCTGCGTGGGAATGCAGTTCTGGACGCTCTGCGTCCGATCCAGGATGTGTGGTTGTGCGTAGAGTCGTGACGCCGGGCATTGGCACGATAGCCATGAGTATGAACATGCAAATGACTAACTCCGAAACCATTAAAGAAGAATCCGCATGCGCAAACTGACAATCGAGCCACTGACCAAGGAAGCCTTTGCGCCATTCGGTGATGTCATCGAAACCGACGGCAGCGATCACTTCATGATCAACAACGGTTCGACCATGCGCTTTCATCGTCTGGCCGAGGTTGAGACGGCGCAACCGGATGACAAAGCGATCATCAGCATTTTCCGCGCCCAGGCGCTGCAGATGCCGTTGACCATCGGCATGCTGGAGCGCCACCCATTGGGCAGCCAGGCGTTCATCCCGCTGCTCGGCAAGCCCTTTCTGATCGTGGTCGCGCCGGTTGGCGACGCGCCTGAGCCAGAGCTGACGCGCGCCTTCGTCACAAACGGCAGACAGGGCATCAATTACCATCGAGGCGTCTGGCACCATCCGGTACTGACGATCGAAAAACAGGATGACTTTCTGGTGGTTGATCGCAGTGGCTCCGGCAACAACTGCGACGAACATTACTTTGTCGAGAGCCAGCGGCTGGTGCTCGACCCAAACCCGCTGGAAGGGTAAGAACCGTGCTGGCACATCTGATGGAATGGCTGAACCTGGGCGTGCGCTGGATTCACATGATTGTGGGTGTCGCCTGGATCGGCGCATCGTTCTACTTCGTCTGGCTCGAGAACAACCTCAATCGCAGCAACCCTCGTGACGGGCTGTCGGGCGACCTGTGGGCGATCCACGGCGGCGGCATCTATCACTTGGAAAAATACAAGCTTGCGCCACCGACCATGCCGGAGAACCTGCACTGGTTCAAATGGGAAGCCTATTCAACCTGGCTGTCGGGGGTTGCACTGCTGTGTGTGGTGTTTTACGCCAACCCGACACTGTACCTGCTGGCACCTGGTAGCAGCCTGAGCGGTGCCGAAGGCGTGCATATCGGTCTGGGTTCGTTGTTCGTTGGCTGGTTTGTCTACAGCTTTCTGTGCGACTCGCCACTGGGCAAACGCCCCGCGCTGCTGGGCGTAGTGCTGTTTGTGCTGCTGGTCGCGGCAGCCTACGGTTTCAGCAAGATATTCAGCGGCCGTGGTGCCTATCTGCACGTGGGCGCGATCATGGGCACCATCATGGTCGGTAACGTGTTTCGCATCATCATGCCGGCGCAACGCGCATTGGTGGCCGCCATTGCCGAGAACCGCACCCCGGACCCAAGCCTGCCGGCCAAGGGCCTGCTGCGTTCGCGGCACAATAATTACTTCACCCTGCCGGTGCTGTTCATCATGATCAGCAACCATTTTCCAAGTACTTATGGCAGTCAGTACAACTGGCTGATCCTGGCCGGTATCGCGCTGCTGGCTGTGCTGGTGCGGCACTATTTCAATACACGGCATGACAGTCACCGATTCGCCTGGACCCTGCCGGTCGCCGCGCTGGGCATGCTTTGCCTGGCGTATGTCACAGGCCCCGAACAACCGTCCGCGAAGATCGTCTACCAGCCGCTGCCGGGTACCGCCGTGGGCGGTCACCGGGCCGACGAGAAGCCTGCAGAAGCGGTGGCTCCGGCCGTCCAGGCAGAACCTGCCAAGGTTGCCGATGCGGATTTCACCAAGGTGCATGAGGTAATCCAGCAACGCTGCTCGGTCTGCCACTCGGCCAACCCCACCAGCCAACTGTTCAGCGTCGCCCCGGCAGGGGTAATGTTCGATACGCCCGAGCAGATCCGGCAACAGGCACCCCGCATCAAGGCACAAGCGATTACCGCGCCCATCATGCCGCTGGGCAATATCACTCAGATGACCCAGCAGGAGCGTGATCTGGTAGGTGCATGGATCGATCAGGGCGCGCACATCAACTGACCCAATCAGGCGTTTGCCCTGTTTTCGCTCCAGGCGCCCTGCCCTGAAGCACTTGAGCTGGGTGATGCGAGTCAGTATCCTCCGCCGCCGCTGCGAAACTGCACCTTCACCTGCCCTTACATTGAATGTGCCCGGACAGCCAACTGGCTGACTGAGCACTCAGGGCCCTGTCGGCTTGAAAAACCACTTAAAACCGACACTCTCAGCATCGGCCTGGAGATTAGTTGAATTTTTTCATGGGTTGGCGCAGCTCTTGCTAACAACATAAAACTGACCAGACAGACAAATTATCGCTCCACCAGACAAGGCGTCACTTACAGAACGCCAGTCTGCAAAATCATGATCCATATCAAGGGACCCACCGCATGAACCGTACGTTTTCCAGCGTGTTACTGGCCAGCAGTCTGCTGTCCGCCGCACCCGTCATGGCAGGGGATATCTTCCAGTGGCAGAGCAATAGCCTCACCTATCTCAATGGACGAGACTTTGCTGTGAATCCGGAAAATCAGCAGACTTTCACATTCGAGCATGCGGACAGCTGGAAATACGGCGATAACTTCTTCTTCGTCGACAAGATCTTCTACAACGGCAAGAAAGACGCAACGGCTGGCGATAACACCTACTACGGCGAGTTCTCGCCACGGCTGTCGCTGGGCAAGATCTTTGGTCAGAAGTTTGAATTCGGGCCGATCAGCGATGTGTTGATCGCTGCAACTTACGAGTTTGGTGAAGGCGATAACGAGTCGTACCTTATCGGTCCGGCCTTTGACTTGAAAATCCCGGGCTTCGACTACTTCCAGCTGAACTTCTACCAGCGCCAGACCGAAGGCAATCGGCCGGGTGACGGCGTATGGCAGATTACTCCAGTCTGGTCCTACACCATTCCCGTCGGTAAATCGGACGTGCTGATCGACGGGTTCATGGACTGGGTGGTGGACAATGACAAGACCTCACGTGGCACTTACCACTCCAACCTGCACTTCAACCCGCAGATCAAGTATGACCTCGGCAAAGCACTGAACTACCCGGAACGCCAGCTCTATGTCGGTATCGAGTACGACTACTGGACCAACAAATACGGCATCAAGGATACAAGCTCCTTTGATACCGATCAGAACACCGCGAGCTTACTGGTGAAAGTGTTTTTCTAAGTAAGTGACCGAGTGATACATACCTCTTGAGATACGCGTAGAACGGGCATCTACCCGGAGGGCGGGGGGCGTAGGAGCTTCAGGAGGTTACGACGGCTGCGATGGGCTGCGAAGCGGCCCTGAAAACAGTTTTACTGCCGGTTCCCGGCAGATCGCGGACAAGTCCGCTCCTACAAAAATAAAGAGGTCGCGGACAAGCGATGCATCGCCCGGTCCGCGCCCACAACCTGCCTCTGTCACGACGCCCCTTACGGTTACTCCCTCGCCGCTTTCCAGAGCTTGCCGATCAGTGTCACGACCAACACCAGCACCGCACCGGCAATAATCCCTGCGACAGCATCGATCAGCGTCGGAACAACCAGCGACAGACCGCCTACAGCACCCTCCGCCGCTTCCGTCACGCCTTCGACCCAATGGTGAACGAACGGCAGGCCGTGAACCAGAATCCCGCCACCGACCATGAACATGGCCGCAGTACCGACGATCGACAACACCTTCATCAGCACCGGTGCCAGCCATAACAAGGCACCGCCGACCTTCTGCGCAGCCACGCTTGCGGTCTTTTTCAGGTACAGACCCAAGTCGTCAAGCTTGACGATACCGGCCACCAGGCCATAGACCCCGACGGTAATCAATACCGCAACAATAACCAGCACGCCGACCTGGTCCATGAACGGACGGGCCGAGACAACGCCCAATGCCAGCACGATGATTTCTGCCGAAAGAATGAAGTCAGTGCGAATCGCACCCTTGATGCGCTCCTTCTCGAACGCGACCATGTCCACTGATGCATCTGTAGCCGCTTGCTTGCGTTGGTCGTGTTCCTCACCGGTTTCAGGATGCAGCCATTTATGGGCAATCTTTTCGAAACCTTCGAAACACAGAAACGCGCCACCGACCATCAGCAGCGGCAGAATCGCCCAGGGCGCGAAGGCGCTGATCAACAACGCGGCTGGCACCAGAATCGCCTTGTTGAGCAATGAACCTTTGGCGACCGCCCACACCACCGGCAGCTCACGGTCCGCCGTCACGCCGGTGACTTGCTGGGCATTGAGGGCCAAGTCATCGCCCAGCACGCCTGCGGTCTTTTTGGTGGCCAATGCCACGTCATCCAGCAGGGTCGCAATATCGTCAAGCAGGGTAAGCAAGCTTCCAGCAGCCAAAATGAAAATCCTTGAGCAAATAAAAAGAAACGGCTTTATTGAATCACGCACCGGCGTCAATCGTGTTGCATCAACCAACTCTGACCCTTGTCAGACGCGAACGTTTGACGCTGACAATGCCAGGCCAGAAACTCCCGGTCTGTCAAATCGGCAAATGCGTGGTCGACAACACCTGACGCAGGCCCATGAACGAACGGATCTGCCTGACGCCCGGCAAGTACAGCAACTGTTCGGCATGCAGGCGGTTGAAACTCTGGCTGTCTTTAGTGCGCAGCAGCATGAAGTAGTCGAACTCGCCGGTGACCACATGAAACTCCATGCAGCCGGAGACTTTCTGCGCTGCTGCTTCAAATTGTGCAAACGAGTCCGGCGTGGAGCGATCCAGCACTACGCCGATCAGCACCACCATGCCTGCATCAAGTACATCGCCGTTGAGCAGCGCGACAACACCTTTGATGACCCCTGCCTCCTTCAACCGTTCGACACGCCGCAAGCAGGCTGGCGGGCTCAGTTTGACCTTCTCGGCAAGTGCGACATTGGAAATCGAGGCGTCACGCTGCAGCGTCTTCAGGATAGCGCGGTCGATCCTGTCCAGCAGCGGCGCCATAACGGCACCGGACTTCCTGGCACTTTCATTTATTGCTTTCATTATTTATTTCACAGAATAAAAACAGGTTTGCTGGCAAAGACACTAACCATAATTTTGCAGATATACAATTCTTTGCAACCACGATTACCGGGGGATTTTCTATGATGTGAGCCATGCCAAGCACACCGTTCAAACGTCGAACCTCAAAACTTCGATGCCTGGATCAACTCATCAACGGAGACCCGACATGAACCTCAGCAAGTTCAAACGCTACCCTCTGACTTTCGGCCCTTCACCCATTACCCCTCTGAAACGCTTGAGCGAGCACTTGGGTGGCAAGGTCGAGTTGTATGCCAAGCGTGAAGACTGCAACAGCGGCCTGGCATTTGGCGGCAACAAGACCCGCAAGCTGGAATACCTGGTGCCTGAAGCCATCGAAGGTGGGTACGACACGCTGGTGTCCATAGGCGGCATCCAGTCCAATCAGACTCGTCAGGTGGCGGCTGTCGCGGCGCATCTGGGCATGAAATGCGTGCTGGTGCAGGAGAACTGGGTCAATTATTCCGATGCGCTGTATGACCGGGTCGGCAATATCGAAATGTCGCGCATCATGGGCGCCGATGTGCGCCTGGACTCGGCCGGCTTTGACATCGGCATCCGCCCGAGCTGGGAAAAAGCCATGGCCGACGTGGTTGAAAGCGGCGGCAAACCGTTCCCGATTCCCGCTGGTTGCTCCGAGCATCCCTACGGCGGGCTGGGTTTTGTGCGCTTTGCCGATGAAGTGCGTCAGCAGGAAGAAGAACTGGGCTTCAAGTTCGACTATATCGTGGTCTGCTCGGTGACCGGCAGCACCCATGCAGGCATGCTGGTCGGCTTCGCTGCCGATGGCCGTGCGCAGCGAGTCATCGGTATCGATGCCTCGGCCAAGCCGGACAAAACCCGCGAACAAATCCTGCGCATTGCTCAAAACACCGCAAAGCTGGTCGAGCTTGGCCGTGAAATCACCGCCGAAGACGTGGTACTCGACACCCGCTACGCCTACCCCGAATACGGCCTGCCCAACGAAGGCACCCTGCAAGCCATACGCCTCTGCGCCAGACTCGAAGGCGTACTGACAGATCCGGTCTACGAAGGCAAATCCATGCACGGCATGATCGACATCGTGCGCAACGGCGAATTCCCCGAAGGCTCGAAAGTGCTCTACGCACACCTCGGCGGCGTCCCGGCGCTGAATGCGTATAGCTCTTTGTTCAAGGACGGTTGAGGCGCACTCGCGCCCAGCTTAAACCCGAAAATGCTTCTGCATCGCCTGCGCCAGCAGACTCACGGCCTCATCTGTCTTTGACGCGGGCGATCGCAGAAAGACGATTTCATGCTCGGCGATATCGGGGAGGTCATCGAGCAGCCGCATGGCATCGCTGACCGCGCCTCGATCAATGAGGCTGATCGCCAGCCCCGCCTCGACGCATGCCTTGATCGCCTGATTGGACGGGCTTTCAAGTACCACACGGGCCTTGCGGCCATTCTGGTCCGCCGGTGACGATGCTCTGGGCGTGGGCGATGTTCGGTGAGCCGCTGTCCTGACAGATAGCCGGAGGCATGGCGGTTTCGGGGTTTGGGGTGTGGATGGTTGTGCGGGCAGAAGCCCGACAGAGTGCCTCGTGACGGCGTCACGAGGCACTCTGTTTTGGAAGGTTAAATCCTGAAGCGCGCAACCATGCTCTGCAGATCGCTGCCCAAGCGGGCCAGTTCGACTGTCGACGCTGCGCTCTGCTCGGTCGCAGAGGCCGACTGATCGGCGATGTCGCGAACACTCAATACGCTGCGGTTGATTTCGTCCGTCACCGAGCTTTGTTGCTCGGCGGCAGCGGAAATCTGTTGGCTCATCTGTTCAATAGTACTGATTGACTGGTTGATCTCCACCAGTGCCTGTTCAGCCTGGCGGGCCAGAACCACAGTACCTTCGGTGCGTTGCAGGCTGGCGTCCATCAGGCCCGAAGCGGCGCCGGTGCCTTGTTGCAAGGTCAGGATCAGCGCTTCGATTTCAGTGGTCGAGTTCTGAGTACGCTGGGCCAGCGAGCGAACTTCGTCGGCTACTACCGCAAAACCACGGCCCTGTTCACCGGCACGTGCAGCCTCGATGGCCGCGTTGAGTGCCAGCAGGTTGGTCTGTTCGGCGACAGCTTTGATCACGTCGATGACACTGCCGATCTTGCCACTGTCTTCAGTCAGACGCTGCATGGCCTCACCGAGCTGCTTCACTTCACCGGCCAGTTGACCGATTTCACGTGTAGCGTGCTGCACCACACTGCTTCCGTGGGCCGCACGCTCGCTGGCTTGCTTGGCCGCCCGCGAAGCATCTTCGGTATTGCGCGCCACTTCCTGCACGGTGGAAGCCATCTGGTTCATGGCGGTCGCCACCTGATCCACTTCGGTCTTCTGCAAGGAAACACCGGCACTGGTCTGCTCACTCACGGCAGACAACTCCTCGGCCGCTGTAGCAATTTGAGTGATACCGTTGCCGATACCACCGATCAGACTGCGCAGGGAAACGGTCATGTGCTGCATGGTGTTCTGCAACAGGCCCAGTTCGTCCTGACGGGTCGTGCTGATGTCATGAGTCAGATCACCGTCGGCGATACGACGCGCGGCGATGACTGTGTCATTCAATGGCGCGGTGATCTGGCGGGTGATCACGAATGCAGCAAAAATGCCGATCAGCAGCACGACCACCGCCACACTCAACAGCTGCATGACAGCAGTGTCCTGCTCTTTTTTGGCACTGATTACCTGCTGGGTCGCCAAATCGTCTGCACGAGCAGCGGTCGCAACAGACTGCTGTTGCAAATTGCCTCGTATCTGGTCGGTCTGCTGAAGCATTTCCGAGATCGAAGTCATCAGCACTTTGTATTGTTTTAATGCAGCCAGCGCAGCATCTACTGAGGCATTCGCCTCGACAGGCAACTGGCTGCGGGCGGCACCCACCTGAGCGATCAACGCGTCAGCCGCGTTATAAGTGGCCTGACGATTATCAGCAGAAGGGATACTCAGGTAGCGACGAAATACCAAACGGAAATTAGTCATGCCATTGCGCAGGTCGCCAGCGATCTTGACCTGTTTGATGCCGGTTTCATCCGGCACACGCAAGGTGTCGTCAATGGTCTTGTTCAGCAGGTTCTCGAAAGTGGCACTGACATCATCGGACACTTTGATGATGGGTTTCAGCGCATCATCGACTTTCTGGTTGATGCTGACCAACTGTTCGAACGTCTGCTTCAGCCCGCCGACTTGCTCCTTGATGCCTCGCAGTTTTTCCAGGTTGCTCGACACCACAAATACCCGCAGCCCATCATCGACGCTGCGATTCAGCGTATCCAGTGCGCTTGAGTAAGTCTGCACACCTGCTGGGCTAGGGCCTGTGGCGTAGGCTTGTGCAGCGATACGCGCGCTCAAAACGTCAGCCTTGATCTCGGCGACCTTGCTACTTTTGCCCATGCGTTCGATCAACAGGTTAGTGCTGGAGTAACCGATGGCCGTCACCGTCAATACACCCAGCAAAATAGCCGCGAAGCCCAGCCCGAGCTTCTTGCTGACTTTCAAGTTGTCCAACCATTTTGCGCTCATTACGTGTGTGCCTTTGATTTTTCGTGATTCCTGTGAATCGGCGCAGCGCAGGTTAACTTGATAGCTTTATTGAGATTGATTAAGCAGACAACTGCAGACAGGTGCCGTGCACACCCCGTATTCAGGGCCGCTACCGGCCTCATTAAGATTTATTTATCTGACCTGAAACACATGTTTCAGATGACCGGTGGCAGGGAGACATACGCCCGGACCGCTTCAAATTTGCAGCAAACGCATGAACGTCATTTTGCTCACCATCATTAATACAATCACGAACATGCCTGAAAAACCGGCAATGCCGAGCCAGAACCATAGACGGTAAAGCGCTTGAAACTGATCATTGATGAGTGCGCCTGCCTTGACAGCGTCCTCGGCCATTCGCTGAAGACGATGTTGCAGAATCAGCACGGGTAACCACAACATGCCTACGCAGACAAAAATGATCAGGGACGTAATGATCCAGTCAGTCAAAAGCGACATGCCCGCCAGACGGGCCATCGCATAGCCGGTGATGATCTGAACAAAACCTGCCGGTGTGGTAATCCACGCGTCGAAGCGCACCACCGTTCTAGCAACATGAGCAATGACCACCGGATTACCACTCCTGCTCGCCGCAATCAGATAGAGGTAGGAGCCCATGCCAAAGCCGAACAGGAAAATCGCCGCGATGACGTGCAGGTATTTCAGGCCGATATAAAGCAACGTCAGACCCCCGCAGGCTCAAAATGCACATCGAGGCAAATGTCTGACGGCTCGTTGATCGCCGCCAGGTACTCGTCAACGCTGACCTCCCCGACACAGGCACGCGCCCCTGGCTGCGGACGATAGCCAGCTGCCATTTTTATACTCAGGGCGACGGCGGCGCAGCTGGGGATTTCGGGGCCTTTGTCGTTGAGCGCGGTCAATTGCGCACGCATCTGCAGCGGTCGACCGTCTAGCCCCTCTCCGTCGACATCGATATACATGGCGCTTTTTCGATCACCCAGATGTTCGAAGCGGGTCCCCCAGCGGTGCAAGCGCACCGCCCACGGCGCAGGGTCGCGGACCAGTCCAAGACGAACGGCCAACGCCAGCAACCAGGTCGCAATCACACCCGATTTGAGCCCCGAACCCGCCTTGAAACTCAGGCTCTGCGCCGCATAACGCGTGGCAAAGACATCGATATCCGGCGCATCGACATTGGCCAGCAAGCGAGTGCCCATGCCAGGCAAGCGCCGCAGGGTCAAATCCATCCAGCCGGACACCTCATGCACTTGGCCAGCCTTGAGCTGCCTGATGGGCTTGCCAGCGTAGGCCAGCACGCCAAGCACGGTGGAAACCCCAGGCATTTTCGCTGCCGACGAGATGCCGTGCGCTATCGAATCGATGCGCAGAAAACGTTGACGATGCTGGTCGATGATTGCTGCCGAGAGCGTGGGCACCGAACTGCACCCGCTCAGCAGGCTGACACCCGCCTCGCGAGCGGCAGTGTCGAGGGCGGAAATGCCGGAGACGAAGGTCCGGCAGTCCGACAGGTCGCAGTAATTGACCCCGGCATCGATGCAATGCTGCGCCACTGCGTAGGACTGTCCCTGAAAAGGCCCGGCCGTATGAATCACCAGATCAATGCCCAGCCTCCGAAGAGACTCGCTATTGCCAGCCTGCATGATATCGACGCACCAGCTCTGGCAGGCGTTGCCACCATGCGTCTGCAATTCGGCGAGCTGCGTTGCCAGCTTGTGGCTGTCACGACCTGAAGTAACCAGCTCGATACCCGGCGTG
Source organism: Pseudomonas tremae (assembly GCF_001401155.1). GTDB lineage: Bacteria > Pseudomonadota > Gammaproteobacteria > Pseudomonadales > Pseudomonadaceae > Aquipseudomonas > Aquipseudomonas tremae. The sequence goes on along the minus strand of NZ_LJRO01000079.1, from coordinate 137,103 downwards.
TTCACCAGATGGTTGCAGATCAGCCTGCCGAAGTTGCCGTAGCCACCGATGACCAATACCCGAAATGCCATTTATCGTCCCTGACGTCCTGAAAATAAGATGGGCCCATGCTGCCGAGCGTCATAGCAATGGAATTTGCGTGCATTATTGATCATTGGGTGCAGGCCGGGTAAAAAACCCTGTGCCTTTTCTGATCCTTCAAGGAGCAATGGATGCTGGAGTTAAACACCGAGCGGCTTTATCTGCGGACGATGGTCGTTGACGACTGGCCGCTGTTCCTCAGGCTGCACTCGGAACCGCAGACCATGCAATATGTGTTCGGTGAAATCGAAGAGGAACAGATCCGCAAAGGTTTCAATCACCGGCTGCCTGAGTGGGGGCCTGAGTCAGAGCACTGGCTGTGCCTGGTGGTCATCGACAGGCACAGCGGCGTGGAGCTGGGTGTCAGCGGCTTTCGCATCATGTCGCCACGGCATGCGGAAGTGGGTTACCTGTTGTTGCCTGAGCACCAGGGCAAGGGATATGGCACCGAGTCGCTGCGCGCAGTCATCGACTATGCCGCCGCCATCGGGCTCGACTCACTGGAGTCGACCGTGACCGACGGCAACATCGCCTCGTGCAAAGTGATGGATAAATGCGGTTTCACCCTGGAACGCCGCGTGCCGCATGCTTATCAGATCGGCGAGCAATGGTTCGATGATCTGATCTACGACCTGCAACTCCGGGCCTGAAACCCGGTGCCCGGCCAGCCTGCCTCACGCCGTGGGCCGGCCGCCCAGAATCGTGACCCGCTCGCCATAGCGCGAGTGTGGAAAGTAGTCCCAGACGGCATGGTGCTGGGTGCAGCGATTGTCCCAGAACACCAGCGTATTGGGTGCCCAGCGCACTCGGCAACTGAGGCTCGGTTCGCGAGCGATCAAGTCATAAAGCATGTTCAGCAGGGTCCGGCTCTCGTCAGCGGACAATTGCACAATGTGCGAGGTGAACCCGGAATTGACGAACAGGGTCGGTCGCCCGGTCTCTGGATGGCGGACGACTACCGGATGCTCGCTCTTGGGTAGATTGGCGGGCGGCGTGTAGCCTTTCCAGGGAATTTCGCCGTCATGAATGGCGGTCAGCTGGCCGAGAAACTGCTGCATGGCAGGCGAGAGCATTTCAATCGCCAGGTGCATGTTGGCGAACAGCGTATCGCCGCCAGTGCCGATCGCGGGCGTCTCTTTGACATACAGCATCGAGCCCATCGAAGGCTCCGCATCGGCCGTACCGTCGGTGTGCCACAACTCACCGGCGACAAAACGTGACTGGGCATTGGCGCGCACCACGACCAGTTCAGCATCATCGCCGTCGATATCTTCGACCGGCAAGGCCCGCAGCGGGCCGAACAGGCGACCGAACGCTTTATGCTGCTCCACCGTCATGTGCTGATCGCGAAACACCAGCACATGATTCTCGAGAAACGCCCTGCGGATTTCCGCCAGCTGTGCCTCTTGCAGCGGTTGCGACAGATCGACACCGCTGACCTCGGCACCGATGATCGGCGTCAGACGCTCCACGGTAATGCTGTGGTAAGGCGCACGCACGGCGCCGGCGATTTTCTCGATAGCCTTGAGAGCCAGTTGATCCATGTCCCCTCACCTTCCTGTTATTGGCATGGCTTTTCTTCACCATGACCGTTGTTCGATAGCGGGCTGGCGCGCCCATGAAAAGCGCGCTTGAGACGCCTTCAGCCCAGTCCCGATTCAAAGTCCGAATTGATCATCTCAGCCATCACGTGCGCCCAGGGCGCTGCGACAATGCCGTAGTGGTCGGTGTCCAGTGGCTGCCAGCTCAGCGAGTGCGGCAACAGTTGTTGCCAGGCACGCCGCAGGTCCGCCAGTTGCCAGGCGGTGCCGATACCATAAGGGTTGGGGCGCGTGGCAATGAACAGCCGTGCCTTGGTGTCAGGCAGTTGCGCGGGCCGATACTCGACCATGCTCGCCATGTTGTTTCGGCAGCAGACGGTCAGGCTGTGCAGATAACGTGACGTATCGTTGACCAGGCCAGCAGTTGGCACATCGGGTCGCCGCGCAGAAAACTCCCGCTTGAACACCTGCTGAATCTGGTCTTCGTCAATCTGCGCAAGCTCCAGACCGGCGTCCGGCGCAGGCGGATCGATCAGATACAACAGCGGTTGCCGGTGGTCCGTCGGTACGAGGCTGCACATGGCCTGCGCCACCCAGGCACCGAATGACCAGCCCGCGAGGCGCCAGACGCTGCCCTGCGGACAATGCGCCTGTAGCGCCTGCAGATACAGGCGCGCACGCTCGACAAGGCTGATATTCGGCAACTCCGGCAGACGCAGGGCCGGATCGGCGATGACCCACACACCGAGATCAGGATGCAGTGCCGCGACCATCTCGCGGTACGCCTGAACATCGCCACCCACAGGGTGAATCAGGTACAGGCGTTCACGGCCTGCGCCTGCGTGCCACGGGTCGATACGTACGGCGACATCCCATTCATCGTCAGCTTTTGCCTCATCTGTTTCACTCGACTGCACCAGCATCAGTACTTCACGCAGACTGACCGTGGGGCTGAATTGCGAAAGCTGCAGCACCTCGCCGGTCGCGGCCTGCAACTCATCGATCAGGTCCAGCAAGGTCAGCGAATCGGCGCCCAGTTCATACAGGGAAGCCTCCTCGTCCAGCGACGGAACACCCAGCCACTTGCACAGGCAATCCTGTAAACGTTCGCGAAGATCGGTGTCCGATTGCCCGGCAAGCTTGATGTCGGTCGGGGAAGAAGCGGCGCCGTGACGAAGTGGGTAAAACTGCCGTGCGGTTTCGAGTCGGGTGGTCGAAATCAGCAGCTGCGGCAACTGGGCGCCCAGCGCGGCGTCGAACACCTGACCGCCCTCCTGCGCCGTCAGGCCGACTGCCAGATGCTGCTGGTGAGCCGCATCGCCGACGCCTTCGGCCGCAGCCATGCCGATGTCTCGCCAGATGTCCCAGTTGATGCTCAGGCGCACACACGTATCGGCGGAATCGGCGCGGTAGTGGGCGAAACCATCGAGCACCGCGCTGGCCGCTGCATAATCCACATGACCGGCGCCGCCAAACAGCGCCGACATCGACGAGCAATACAGCACGAAGCCCGGCGTCATCTGCTTGACCAACTCTTCAACCGCCAGCATACCGAGGGTCTTGCTGGCCATGGACGCTGCCAGCGTCTGCGCATCACGCTGACGAATCAGGCTGCCTGCACCGGTTCCGGCAGCATGAATCACGCCGTCGAAACGCCCGTAACGCTGGCGCAACGAGTCGAGAACGGCGGGCCAGCGCGCCAAGTCAGCGATATCCGCTGCGATCAGGTCGATGCGTGAGCGGTAGCCGAGCAGGTTGTCCGGGCAATTGCCGCTGCGCGACAGCACCACCAGACGGCGTTGGCTGGATTGCAACAGGTGTTCGCCTAACGTGCGACCGATACCGCCAGTGCCGCCGAGCAGCAGAAACGTGCCGTCGACGGGCAACAGATTCGAAACGGTTGCAGGGGCCACAAGCGGACTGGCCTGGAGCCTGGTTTGCCACAGATAGTCGTCACGAATGGCCATACGCCGAGGCAGCAAAGCCGGATCGGCCAGCAACGCCGCCAGCGGCCGCGCATAAAGACTTAGCCGTGGCTCGGGAAGGTCAAGCCAGTGGCAGCGGATCGGGTATTCCTGCGGTGCAACCTCAGTGATCCCTGCCAGCGCGGCCAGCTCGGGGCGCTGTACGTCACCATTGACCGGGCAGGCTTGCCAGGACAACAGCCAGAGGCGCAAAACCATCGTTCGCGGAGTCTGGCCCCAGGCCTGCAACAGCGCGCAAACGGTATCCAGACACGCCCATTGCCCCGCCGCCAGACTTTGTTCGTTGACGGCCCCGCTGACCGACAATGGCAGGGCGTGCAGCCAGTCGAGTTCGGTCAGCGGGGCTCTTTGCGTCAGTTCGGCGATCAGCCGTGAGAATGCCGAACTGTCCAGCGGGTCCAGCTCGTAGCGGTCCGGTCCGAGCCGCTGGTAGCCATTGCCGGCGCACACTTCAATGACCTGCCGATACACTTCACTCAAACAACCGAGCACTGTGCTGTCCAGGCGCTCCTGGCTGCACACCACCAGCATGTCCCGGCGCAGGCCGGGCATATTCTGATTCAAGCGGCGCACACGCTGCCATTGGCGCTGATGGAACCAGTCGGCAACGGGCTGTCGCTCGGCCGTCTGCACCGCAGTCGCCGGCGGCTCGACTCTCGCAGAGGTCTGAAAGCGGAACGTTTGTAGGTCAAAAGTCGAGGGTGGCAAGTCCCAGGGCGGCGGCGCAGAGCGAGCCGGCCAGTTGATATCGACGCCTTCATACCAGGCGTCCAGCAGTACCTGCGGCGTCTGTTCGCGACCATCGATGCGCGCCCCTGTCGGGCTGACTCGTTTGATGGCATCAGGTTGCATGCGCAGGGCCTGACCCGGCTGACAGATCGTCGCGAAACGCCAGGGCAAGGCCCGTCGACCACGTTGCAGATGGCGCAGCAGCGCAGGCTGCTGTTGCGGATGAGCGCCGAGCCACGCCTCGATGGCCGCCATGTCGCGCTGCAATGCCGACCGGCTGTGCGCCGAGAGCAACAGGCATGGGGCGACGTCTTCGGCGATGGCTGCCTGCGCCGGTGGCGCAGCGACAATCACATGCGCGTTGGTGCCGCCGATGCCAAAACTGCTGACACCGGCCAGTCGCCGACGGCCCTCGGGCCACGGGCGCGAGGTGGTGGGTATGTAGAACGGCGAGTGCTCAAGGTTAATCTGCGGGTTGATACGACCGAAGCCGAGATTGGGCGGGATCACGCCATGAAACACTGCCAGCGATGCCCGAATCAGACCGACGACACCGGCCGCCGCACCGAGGTGGCCTATCTGGCTTTTCACCGACGCCAGTGCGCAGCTCGCCGCAGGTGCATCACCGAACGCCTTGTTCAGGGCCGCGACTTCAATCGGGTCGCCCAGCAGGGTACCGGTGCCGTGAGCCTCGATGTAACCCATATCGGCACCGCAGATACCGGCCTTGCGCAGCGCCTCGCTGATCACTGCGCTCTGCCCCGCCACCGACGGCGCGGTATAGCTCATTTTCGTCCGGCCATCGTTATTCAGTGCAGAGGCTTCGACCAACGCGTAGATACGATCGCCATCGGCCTGGGCACGGGCCAGCGGTTTGAGCACTACCACGCCATACCCACTGGCACCGATGGTGCCGCTGGCGTCGTCACTGAACGGACGACACAACCCGTCACGAGAAAATATGTGTTGCGGCCGATACCGGTAGCCGTCGGTCAGGATCGGATCGATCAGTACACCTGCCGCCAGCATCACGTCGCTGTCGCCCTGCCGGAGCATGCCGGCGGCAAGATGCACCGCAATCAGCGAACTGCCACAGGCGGCCTGAACACTTAGCGCCGGACCGCTGAGGTCCAGATGATAGGCGGCCTTGGTGGCCAGAAAATCCTTGTCGTGATGCAGTGCCATCTGGAAACCGTCCGGCAGGTCGCCGTCAGCACTTTCGCGCAGCATTTGCTGGAAATAGGTAGTTTCGCCGCAACTGGCAATCAGGCCGATACGTGGCCCCTCGGCATGCGGTGTGATCGCCGCATGCTGCAACGCCTGCACACAGGCCATCAGCAGATGCCGCTGTTGCGGGTCCATCAGCCGCGCTTCCTGCAGGCTGATGCCGAAGTATTCGGGATCGAAATCCAGCATCCCGTCCATCTGGCTGCGAGCGCCGACCAACCCATCGGCGGCATCAAACAGCTCGATACCCCGTTCGTTGCCCTGCACCATCGCCCAGAACCCGGCGAGATCGCTGGCCCCCGCGACATTCACCGACATGCCAATGATTGCCATGGGCTGTTCGCTGACTTCGGCTTGCCGCGCACGCTCGGTCGGCACCGACGGCGCGGCAGACAGGTGCTGCGCAAGGCGGCGCACAGTCACATGTTCGAACATTTCCGACATGGCCACCGGGTACGCCAGCGTCTCGTTGTAGCGCGCATGCAGGCGCATCAGGCCAAGGCTGGTGGCGCCGGCTTCGAAAAAGGTCTGCTCCGGTTCGATCTCGCGCCCGATCACCGCGACGAACAGTTCACTCAGTTGCTGTTCAAGCGGGGTCAGAGTGATCGCCGTGACCGACGCGCGAGGCCGCTGCAAGGGCTCGCCCAGTTCGGCCAAGGCCTTGCGATCGATTTTGCCACTGGGCGTGCGCGGCCAGCGGTCCAGACGCCGATATTGATCAATGCGCACATGAGCGGGCACGTGCAGCGCAACCTGACGATCCAGGCCCCGGATATCGGGCGTAGCCCCCTCGATCTGCAGCCATGCGCACAGGCGCGGCGGTTCGCCTTGCATGGCAACCACCGCATTGCTGACCGACTCGACCTGCATCAGCGCAGCTTCGATCTGTCCGAGTTCGAGGCGCTGGCCACTGATCTTGACCTGCTGATCATCACGACCGATGTAGTGCAGGCAGCCCTGCGCATCGGCACGGACCAGATCTGCGGTGCGATAGAACAGTGTTGTTCCGCGTTCGGGCATCTCAAGCTCGACGAAGCGCGAAGCATTCAAGGCCTGATCAGCGAGATAGCAGCGTGAAATCATCGGCCCCGCTACCAGCAGATAACCCTGGCAGCCATGTGGCAGCGGTCGATCATGCTCGTCGACCACCAGCAGGCATGCATTGCTGACGGCATGGCCGATGGGGGCGCGCAATGGCCATTCTTGCACATCAGCCGGCAAGCGCCAGGCGCTGACAACGTGGGTTTCGGTCGGACCGTAATGGTTGAACAGGCGGGCCTGCGGCATACCGGCAAACCAGTTGTTCAACGCGTCGGTACACAGCAATTGCTCGCCCGCCGTCACCACCTCGCGCAGCGCCTGTGGGTAGATCCGATGGCTGACAGCGGTCTGTGCCAAGTGCTGCAGAGCCACGCAGGGCAGAAACAGCCGTTCGATACGCGCCTGCACCAAGTAACTCAACAACGCCGAGGCGTCCTGTCGCCAGCGGGGGTTGATCAGGTGGAAGCAACCGCCGCCGCACAGGGTGCTGAAAATCTCCTGAAAGGAAACGTCGAACGACAGCATGGAAAACTGCAGAGTCACCGATTTTGCCGGTAAGTGTCCCTCGGTGCGCTGCCAGTGCAGCAGGTTGCAGAGGGTCCGGTCCGGGACTTGTACGCCCTTTGGCGTGCCGGTCGAACCCGAGGTGAACAGCGTATACAGCGGTCGTTCACCTGCATGACGGCGACGCTCGAACGATTTATCCGGAGCACCCAGATCAACCCTGTGGCGAGGCACCTCACCACCGTCCAGCGCCGCCAGTGCGGTCTCGGTCGCCGAGCTGTACAGAAGGCAGCAAGGCCGGGCCTGTTGCAGAATCTGCCGTTGCACCGCCAGTGGATAGCCAGGGTCAAGCGGCACCGCGGTGACATTGAGTCGGCTCAGCGCCAGCAACGCCACGATATGCTCGACGGAAGCATCAAGGTACAGCACCACCTGTAACGGCGTATTTTGCCGATCGGGCAGCAGCTCGCTCAGGGTGGCCGCCAGCGTTTCGGCCAGCGCATTCAATCGGGCGTAACTGATGCAGCGCTGATCGGCGACCAGTGCCGGGGCATCCGGCGTGCAGTGCACCTGATGCTCGAACCAGTCGGCCAGCGTGTTGAACGGCGGCTCATCGCTAACGCCCTGACTGGCAGCAGGCAGGCTGAAACGCCAAGGCCTGAGCACATCATGCAGGGTCGCTGCAGGGTTGCTCGTTGCAGGGCTGTCCAGCAGCAAATCGATGCCACGCTGGAACACCTCGTGAATGGCCTGCATCTGCGGTGCATCGAAATAGCTGCACTGGTATTCCCACCAGCATTCCAGTTGCGACCCGCCATCGACCACCAGCAAGGTCAGCGGACACTTGGCCTGCAGGCTGTCGGCAAACTCCAGAGTGGCATTCAAAGCGCTGTCGGACAGGCGCGCATAGTCGGTATTTTCCAGGACGAACATGAAATCGAACAGCGCACTGCCGGACGACAGGCGCAGGTCTTCGACCAGATCCGCCAACGCAACGTCCTGCAAGGCCAGCACTTCGCGCACCACGGCCGTCTGAGCGCGCAACTGATCGCTCAATGCCCTGCCGTTATCGAATGCAACCGGGATCAGCACGGTGTTGGCAAACATGCCCGGCGCATCCTCGAACTCGCGTAACGGACGGTTCGCTACCGGACTGGCGATTCGTGGACGCTCGCAGCCGGTCACGGCGTACAGGCTCCAGGCGAAGGCGCTGAACAGTACCTCGTAACGGGTCAGCCGCTGCTGACTGCAAAACCGGTCAAGCGCCCGGCTGCGTTCGGCGCCCAGCAGCTGACGGTCCAGCCTCGCCTGCGGGCTGGCCGGGCGGGACGGCAACAGCGCGGGCGATGGGGCTTCGAGCCGGCGGTGCAGTGCGGCCAACGCGCGACGCTGATCGCGGTAATGCGGATCGATACGCCATTGCCGTTGCCACAGGGCAAACACCAGCGTACTCAGCGCCGGCGCCGGCTGGTCGCTTGCCCGCCCCTGCAACGCGTCGGTGTACAACTGTGCCAGCTCATCGAACAGCAAGTTCATTGACCAGCCATCGACAACGATGTGGTGCAGATTGATCAGCAGTCGACAGCTGCCATCGGCGAATGGCAGCAGCCAGGCCTTGCACAAGGTAGCTGCCGACAGATCGAACGGTGTGTCGAACACCAGTGCCGCAAAGCTGCGCCAAGTGTCTTCGTCGAACGCTCCACGCGCAAATACCCGACATTCGGCGCCCTGCTCGGCAACCACCTGTTGCAACCCTTCAGCCCCAGACACGAAGGCCATGCGCAACCCGGGGTGCCGCGCTATCAGTCGTTTCACCGCCTCGGCCAGTTCGGCAACCTGAACACCTGCCGCCAGATGCAGAATGAGCGGCACGTTGTAGGCGGTCGATTCGGGGGCGCGTTGCTGTATCAGCCACAGGCGGCTTTGTTCGGCGCTGGCAGGTGATTGCTTGGGCGTGCTGATGGCCGGTGCGGGAGGATAGGCCAGCGCGTTGACCTGTTCGGCGCCAATACGCTCGGCCAGTGTCGCGAAAGGTTCGGCCAGTAAATCGGCAATCGCTATTTCCCGATGCCAGTGGTGGCGAATCGCAGAACGCAGGCGCATTGCTTTGAGCGAATCGCCACCGCTGGCAAGCCAGTCGTCCTGCCCGCCCAGTGCCGGTTGAGCCAACAGCGAGCGGGCCTGGGTCAGTAACCAGTCCAGAACGGGCGATTGCTCAGCGCCCGTGGTTGCCCCGTTGGCCGGCCGCCATGGCTCCAGCGGCTGCGCCAACAGCGCCTGTTGATCAATCTTGCCATTGGCGGTCAGCGGCAGGCGCGGCAGCAGAAACAGCTGGTGCGGCCGCATCCACGACGCCAGACGCTCACGCAGATGCTCCTCCAGGCTGCGATAGTCCAGCCCGTCGCGTGGCACGATGAAGGCAAGCAACTGGTGATCCTCGGCCGCCTGTCTGCGCGTGCAGACATGCACCTGGGCAACACCCGGATGCTCCAGCAGGCGTTGTTCGACCTCTCCCGGTTCAATCCGAAAACCGCGTACTTTTACCTGACGGTCCACCCGCCCCAGATATTCGATCAGTCCTTCGGCGTTGACCCTGACCAGATCGCCGGTTCGATAATGCAACGCTGTACCGCCGTCGAGCGCGGACAGACGGACGAAACTGCGGGCAGTCTCATCGGCCCGCTGCCGGTAGCCACAGGCCACCCCGCTGCCGCTCAGGTACAGCTCGCCTGTTTCTCCGGCTGCCACCGGGCTTTGTCTGGCGTCCAGTACGTGGGCGAAGGTGTCCGGCAATGGCCGGCCAATCGGTACTGCATCACCCGCGAAATCACGGGGAATTGGCCAGGACACGGCAAAGGTGGTGCATTCGGTGGGGCCGTAAACGTTGAAAATCCGGCAGCGGCTTTCGGGGTTGGCCTGATACCAGGCGCGGACGGCGGCGGCGCTGACTTGTTCACCGCCGATCAGTACCTGGCGCAGGGTCGAGAAACAGTCGGAGCACTCGGCGCTGAGGGTGTTGAACAGCGACACCGTCATGAACAGGGTATCGACCTGCTGCGCTTCCAGCACTGCGCCCAGACGTTGTGCGTCCTGCACATCGGCGTCCGCGATCATGACGCAGCAGCCGCCATTGAGCAGCGGCGCCCACAGTTCGAAATTGCAGGCATCGAACGCCGGGTTGGAAAGGCAGGCGAAGCGCTCCGCCTGCTGAATATCGATATAGCCGCCGGGCTGGGCAAGACGCAGCAGACCGCGTTCGCCGACTTCCACGGCTTTGGGCGTACCAGTGGTTCCCGAGGTGTAAAACAGGAACATCAGCTCGGCAAATATATCGCGGACCGGCTGCGGCGGCTGATCGGGGTTATCCAGCAACGTCTCGACAGATGCATGCCAGACTCCCGCCGCTACCGACATTTCAGGCTCATCGCTCAGGGTTACCAGCCCTGTACAACCGGCATCGGCCAGCATCAACTGGCGGCGTTGCAGCGGGCTCGCGCGATCCAGCGGCACCACCACACCCCCCACTTTCAATACGCCCAGAATGGTTGCCACCCATTGCCAGCAGCGCGGCAGGCACACGGCAACCGAGTCGCCGGGGTTGACGCCTTGCAGCAACAGCCCGCTGGCAATTCGCTCGCTGGCACTGGCCAGTTGCGCATAGTTCAGGCGAACCTGTTGATCCAGCACTGCAAGGGCCTGCGGGGTATGGCGCACCTGTTCGGCAAAGCGCGCGAGCAGCGTTGCCGGGGTCTGGTTCTGGGGCTCGCCATCGTAACGGCTCATCAGCGCGCCTCCTGCGAATCGAAACGTTGCAGCTCTTGCCTGAGTGTCTGCGAAACCCGATGCACCTCGGCGCTTTCCAGCATGTCCCAATGCCCGCCATGCACCAGCCTGGCTCGGTAACCGTCGCTGGCACGTAGCCGCCAGAACCGGCGCAATTCGTGCAACTGCTGACGACTGAACCCTTCACGCGCCTGGATCAGCACGATGCGCCCGGCCTGCGGCTCGCACTCGTAGGCCGCCATGGCCAGGCGGTTGTGGTTATACAGATGAAAGTAGCGCTCGACCTGAGCGTCTTCGATACCGGGATACATGCCATTGAAGCGCACCAGCTTGTCGCGGAACTCGGCCATGTCCACCGTACCGATCTGCTCCCGGAACCCAGCCTCCTCCGAGCCCTGCGTGTCGAGCAGCACAACCGTGACCTGCCGATGGCCTGCCGCAGTCAGGCGCCTGGCCATTTCATACGCCACCAGGCCGCCGAACGACAGCCCGGTGAGAATCAGCGGTTGCGTGATCAGCGCAGCGATACGTTGCAGGTAGGCCTCGGCCATGGCTTCGACAGTCGGCTCGGTGCTTTCCCCCGGGTTCAGCCCCGGTGACTGCACACCGTATACCCCGATGTGTTCAGGCAGCTCTTTGGCCAGCGACAAGTAGCAGAAGGCCGTGCCGCCCGCAGGGTGAATGCACACCACGTTGCGCTGTCCCGCACCACGGCGGAACTCGATCAGGTTGCTCTGCGCGGCAGCCAGACTGGCACCGGTACGCAACCAGCCGCCCAGCGCTTCGATGGTCGGGTGGGCGATGATGACCCGGACCGGCATCTTGACCGCGAACGTCTGACCAATCTGGTAAGCCATCTTGATCGCCGCGATCGACGTTCCGCCGACGTTGAAAAAATTGTCGCGAATACCGATTTGCGGCACCAGCAACAGGTCCTTCCAGATTTGATACAGCGCCAGCTCAATGTGGTCCCGCGGGCTGCCGAGATTGACCTGCCTGGCGACCAGATCCTGATCAGCCAGCGCGGTCAGCGCCTGGCGGTCGATCTTGCCATTGACTGTCAACGGCATGGCATCCAGCCATAAGTAGGCACTGGGCAATACCGCTGTGGACAAGGTGGTGGCCAGATGTGCCCGCACAGCCGACTCATCCGGCGCCTGATCCACCACGCAGCAGGCCACCAGCCGCTGGGTCTGCGCGCTGTCGCCAACCATCAACACCACGCTGGCGCGGACGCCCTGAAACAGATCGAGCCGCGCTTCGATTTCACTCAGCTCAAGACGCATACCGCGCAGCTTGACCTGAAAATCATTGCGACCGAGAAACTCCAGCTGGCCATCCGCACGGTAACGCGCCAGATCGCCGCTGCGATACAACCTGTCACCGACAATGAAAGGATTGTCGATGAAGCGCTCGGCGCTGAGTTCGGCCAGGCCCAGATAGCCGCGTGCAACGCCAAAGCCACCAATGTGCAACTGCCCGCTGACGCCGACCGGCACGGGTGAATCATGCTGATCAAGTACGTAAAAACGCGTATTGGCGATAGGTCGCCCGATCGGCAACTGGCGCTGCGGGACCTCGGCTCCGGGCTCCAGCGTCCAGATGCTGCTGATCACCGTGGTTTCGGTCGGGCCATAGACGTTGTGCAGACGGGCATGTGGCAGCCGCTCCTGAAACAGCCGCGCCAGTGCAGGCGACAGTTCGCCGCCCCCGCTGAAGACATCTTTCAGCCCTCGACAGTCGCGGACTTCGTCGGCTTCCAGAAACAACTGCAGCATGGCTGGTACGAAGACCATAGCCGTGACCTGCTGCTCGCGCACCACCTGCGCCAGATAGCCCGGCTCGAAATGCCCACCGGGCCGAGCGATGATCAGGCGCCCACCGGTGACCAGCGGCCAGAATGTCTCCCAGGCCGACGCATCGAAACCGAACGGGATCTTGTGCAGCATCGTCCCGGACTCGCCACAGAACTGCTGACACCACAGCAGCAGATTGCTCAGCCCGCGATGGGTCACCATGGCCCCTTTGGGCAGGCCGGTGGTGCCGGAGGTATAAAGCACATAGGCCAGGTGTTCGTCAGTCACGCCCACGTGTGCGGGTTGAGGATTGTCCGTCGGGCAATCGGCCCAGAGCACGGCGTCGGCCTGCAGGTCGACGATGGGTACCTCACGGTTTGCCCCTTGCAGCGCCTGACGCAGGATGGCTCGCGTGGCTCCCAAGGTCAGCACCGCCGCAGGACAGGCATCATCGAGAATGTGGCTCAGGCGGCCTTGCGGGTAATCCGGGTCCAGTGGCACGTAGGCACCGCCTGCCTTGAGTACCGCGAGCAGCGCCACCGGCAGCTCCAGCGAGCGCTCGATGCAGACAGCCACGCGCACATCCGGGCCGACGCCCAGTTGACGCAGGTGATGAGCAAGCCGGTTGGCCTGGCAATTCAGTTCACGGTAACTCAACGACTGACCTTCGAAGACCACCGCGCAATCGTCGGGCCGGCGTGCGACACGCGCTTCGATCAGACGGTGCACGCATTCGATGGGCTGTGCCAGCGGTGCCGGGCAGTTCCACTGGTGCAGCATTTGCTCGCGCTCGGCGTCCGCCATCAGCGCCAGTGCACCGATCGGTTGCTTGGCATCGGCAGCAACCTGCTCGAGCAAGTGCCGGTAATGCCCGCTCAGACGCTCGATGGTCGACCGGTCGAAAAGATCGGTGTTGTACTCCACCAACAGGTGCAGCAAGCCGTCGCGCTCGACCCACTCGAAGGCCAGGTCGAACTTGGCCGTGGCGCTGCCCGTGCCATATGGCGTCATGCTCAGCCCCGGCATCTGCAACGTCGCACCCGGCGTGTTCTGCAGCACCATCATCACCTGGAACAACGGTGAATAGGCGCTGTCACGCGGCGGGTTGAGCGCCTCCACCACCCGGTCGAACGGCACATCCTGATGGGCGTGCACCGCCAGCAGCGTGGCGCGAAGCTCGCGCAGCAATTGGGCGAATGTCTGCTGCGGATCAAGACGCTGACGGATGACCTGGGTATTGACGAAATGCCCGATAAGCGGCTCGATTTCGGGACGGCTGCGGTTGGCGAACGGCGTGCCGATGCACAGGTCCTGCTGCCCGCTGTGCCGCCATAACAGCACTGCCAGCGTACCCATCAGCACGTTGAACAGCGTGCCTTGGGTTTGTCTGCCCAGCGCACCGAGTGCACGCAGGGTGGCGCCGTCCAGCGATGAACTGAACGTTGCACCGACGTAGCGCTGTACAGCAGGACGCGGTCGGTCAACGGGCATGTTCAGGCAGGCGGGCGCGTCGGCCAGGGTGTGCCGCCAAAAATCGAGTTGGGTCTCAAGCGCTGCGTCGCTCAGGCGCTGTTGCTGCCAGCAGGCGTAATCCGCGTATTGCACAGCCAGCGGCGCCAGGCTGGAGGGCTGCCGGAGCAGAAAGTCCGCGTACAAGGTAGCGATTTCCTGTGCGATCACGCCCATCGACCAGCCATCGGCAATGATGTGGTGCACGCTGTACAGCCACAGATATTCGTCGTCAGCCAGGCGCAGCAATGAAGCACGCAGCAAGGGGCCACTGGCCAGATCGAACGGTGTCCTGGCGTCCCGCTCGACCGCGTTGCCGACGTGCTCTTCGCGTTCTGCCGGAGTCAGGTGTCGCAGGTCGGTGACCGGCAGCAATAATGTAATGGCCGGGTGTATTACCTGGCGCGGCTCGCCATCAACGCTGCAAAACGTGGTGCGCAAAATCTCATGACGTACGATCAGCCCGTTCAGAGCCTTCTCCAGCGCGCCCACGTCAAGCGAGCCTCGCAATGTGACCGCCGATGGCACGTTATAAAACGCATTGCCCGGCTCCATCTGGTCGAGAAACCACAACTGGCGTTGCGAAAACGACAATGGGCAGGCGCTTTGATCGGCCGCACGGCGTGTGATGGCGGTCGGGTCCGTGTCGCTCAACAAGGCAATCAGTTCGGCCTTGTGCTGCTTGAGCGCTTGCAGCATTTCGTCGTCGAGAAACCCCTTGGGGGCCTTGCAGCGCAGCTTGTCACCGTCTGTTTCGAGAACCACGGCATGACGTCCGAACAGCTCCAGCAATTGATAGGCATTCATATCTCTATCTCCTCCATGTCGCTGTCGTCGTCCGCAAGTTCAACCGGTGCGCGTGCGAATGCTTCTACCTGAGCCCTATGTGCTTCATCGGCCGTGCGTAACCCGCCGACCATCGAGTAGATCAACAAGTGCTCCGCGCCCAGATCGAACAATGCAGGCAATTGTTGCTCTTCGAGAGAGCCCATGCCGCACAGACCAATGCCCTGCTCGACGGCGGTCATGGTCAGCAATTGCGCCATGCCCCCCGCTTCGATGTGACAGAAATCGCGACTGCGCTCGCCGTACAAAGGGCGGATCGCCGCCATGTCGGCCACGAAGAACAATGAGAACGCGGCGTTTTCGTAAACCGGGCGGTTGACGAAGTAGTCGTAGGTGTCGGGGTCCAGCGCGCCGCTGTCCAGCGCCAGCAACCGGTGCAGCAACGGGTCATAGTAATAGGCACCGCCGGGTACACTGCTGACCCGCTGGGGTTTGACGTACAGGTAGGCTTGAATCGGGTAGGCGCCGCCAGCCGACGGGAACTGATATTTCACTTCATCGTCCAGCGTTCCTTGCGCAAGCGCAGCCAGCAGCCCGGCAAAAGCATCGCTCGGGACTGGCCGCGAGGCATATTGGCGTACCGATCGGTAATCGCTGAACCGCCGGATAAACTCCGCATCGCCAGGGCGAGGCAGCTCTATCGCAGGCGTGCTTGCGTCGAAGCGCCGGCGGCCATGCTGATCGGCCTTGAAACGGGCGCGCTGCTGCGGGTCCTCCAGCACCTGTTCGGGCTTGTCGGCCTTTTGCCGGACGCTATCGAGCGCAGTGCCTTCGGCCCGATTCTGTCGATACAGCGACAGCAGATTGAGCAGCGTCGGCTGCGCCAGCAACTGCCCGACATTGGGCCGGAACTGCAACTGGCCGGACAACGCGTTGCTGATCCTGACGATATCAATCGAAGTCGCCCCCAGATTCAGCAGGTTGGCGTCGGCAGCAATTGCAGGACGTTTGAGCACGTCCTGCACAATGGTCACCAGTTGTTGCTCGTCTGCCCCCTGCACTTGCAGCGCCGGGCCGGATGCCTCAATAGCCGATGGCTCAGGCAGGCGCTTCTTGTCGACCTTGCCGTTTGACGACAACGGCCACTCCAGCACAAAGGCGAACGACGACGGCACCATGTAGGCAGGCAATTTGTCCGCCAGGTACTGCGTGAAATCAGTTGCCTGCAACGACGGATCGGCCTTGAGCACATACCCCGCCAGACGCTTCTCGCCCAGCGTGTCGCCCAGCACACGAACCACCGCGCTTTGCACGCCGGGATGGCGATTGAGCGCGGCCTCGATTTCGCCCAGTTCGATACGATGGCCCTGGACCTTGACCTGGGTATCCTCACGCCCCAGGAACTCGATATTGCCATCTGGCAGCAAACGTCCCAGATCGCCGGTACGGTAAAGTCGCTCGCCGGTCAACGGGTGACAAAAGAAGCTCCCTGCGCTGAGTGTTTCATCGCGCCAGTAACCTTTGGCCAGCCCGATACCTGCAATGTACAACTGCCCCGCAACCCAGGTCGGCCGCACCTGCAAGGCATTGTCGAGCACGTAAAAGCGTTGCTGATCGAGCGCCTTGCCATACGGAATGCTGCGCCACGCCGGGTCGATGGTTTGCAGCGGGTATTGAATCGACCAGATGGAGGCCTCGGTGGCGCCGCCCAGACTGATCAGTCGCAGTGCGGGCTGCAAGGCCCAGGCGCGCTCCGGCAACGTCAGGGGAATCCAGTCGCCCGAAAGCATCGCCACACGCATGCTCGATGGCAATGCGCCCTGCCCGCCTTCGACGTACTCCAGCAACATGCCGAACAGGGCAGGTACCGAATTCCACAGGCTGATACGATGCCGCTCGATCAGGCTCAGCCAGTGAGCCGGATCAAGGGCAAGTTGCGGTTCGAGCATCACGACCGCTGCCCCTGCCGCCAGGGTGCCGAAGAAATCGTAGACCGACAGATCGAAACTCAGTGAGGAAATGGCCAATACCCGATCCTGCGGGCCAACGGCAAAGCGGCGGTTGATGTCGAGCAAGGTATTGACTGCGCCGCGATGGTCGATGACCACGCCTTTGGGCATGCCGGTCGACCCCGAGGTGTAAATGACATAGGCGAGATCGTCCGGCTTGAGATCGACGCTGTGCAACTCGGGCGCAGCAGCAATGCCCTGGTCGCTGACGGTAATTGTTTCAACGTGCGACGGCCACTCGACGCGGGTCAGAAGTGCTGGCTGGGTGAGCACCAGACTCGCTTCGGCACGCTGCAGAATATGCTCCAGACGTTCCGTTGGCAGCGCGGGGTCGAGCGGCAGATAGGCACCGCCTGCGTATTGAATCGCCAGGGTTGCCAGCACCTGCTCCCAGCCTCGCTCCATGACCACTGCGACCAGACGATTGGGCAGCACACCTTTGGCCTGCAGAATCGCCGCCAGTTGCCGCGCTTCGTCGCGCAGTTGGCCGTAGCTCAACTGGCGCTGGGTGCCGATCACTGCCAGCGCTTCTGGTGTGGCAAGCGCCTGGTGGTCAAACAGCTCGTGCATCAACGCTGACTCGACAGGGCTCTCGGCAGGCACTGGCAAGCGCGCCATCGGCAGCAGTTGCGGGGTGTCTGCGCTCCAGGCAGCGGGTTCCAGCAAGCGATCCAGCAACGCGTTATAGGCAACGAACATCTGCTCGATCATGCCTGCCGGAAACAATTCGTCGATGCTGTCCCAGTTGAACAACAGACGTCCTTCCAGCTCCAGCAAGGTGTGATCAAGCCATACTTGCGGGGTCTGGGTGATGCTGTGCATGTGTTCGGCATTCAGCGCATCGGCCAGATTGAACTCGGCCAGTTCCGGTGCGGCTTCCGACAGCGTGCTGTTGAACACAATCGGCATGGCGGTCTGCTGAACGCCACGTGCCTGGGACAGCTCGCGCAGCACCCGCACGCCGCTGACCATAGAATGATCGATGTCCTGCCACAATCGGGCCTGCACCGCGCGGGCCTTTTCGGTGAAGCTTGCGGCGCCGTCGATACTGACTTCCAGCAAGACCAGCGAGGTGAAGTCGCCGATGATGTCATCGACATCCGGGTGCAGCGGCATGCGGTTGAACAGCGGCAGGCTCAAGGTGAAACACGGCTGTCGGCTCCACAACGCCAGCACTTCGCTGAACGCGGTCAGCAGCATGACTGAAGGCGTTACCGCGAATTGTCTGGCGAGGTCCTTGAGTCGCGACCATTGCGCAGCTGGAATATCGCGGTCACGGCGCGTGAAATGCGGCCGGACGATGCTTTCCGGCTGGCGCACCAGCGGCAGGTCCGGCGCAGGCGCCAGCGAGGTGACCTTCTCGCGCCAGTAGCCCAGCGCCTGCGCATAGCGGCCTTCATTGCGCAGCCGATGTTCGGCCAGCACATAATCGCGAAAGGTCAGGCCAGGGTCAGGTAGGTCGAGCTGCGGATCGGCATAAAACGCCATCAGTTCGCGCGCCAGGATCTGCGTGCTCGCCGCGTCAACAATTAATGCGTCGAGGCTGATGTGCAGATGGCTGATGTCATCGTCGAGCAACGACAGGCTGAACTCGAACAACGGCCAGCGACTGGCATCCAGCACTTGGTGAGACTGCCGTTCGCGCGTGTCATGCAACGCCTGTTGTACCGCCTCGCCCGCCAGGCCGCGCAGGTCGCTGCGTGGCATCTGATAAATCGGCACGCGTTGCAGGACTTGCTGCGTTCCATCATCGAGGAATATCACGCGCAACATGTCGTGGCGCTGAATCATGCGGTTCAGGGCATGCTCGAAACGCGACGCGTCCAGGCCGGGAATACGCAGCTCTTCGTAGCCGTGCGCACTGACGCCGCCGAGGCTGACCGAAGCTTCACGGCCAAACCAGTACGCTTGCTGAATGTCGGTCAGCGGGAATGGCGCATAGCGTGCCTCGCGGTCCGCTTCGATCAGGGCCAACGGAGTTTCGACCTTGCCACCTGCCTGCCATGAGTTCCTGACCTGCTCAGCCAGTTCAGACAGCACCGGGGTCTTGAACAGGCTGCTCAGCGACAGCTGCGCGCCCATGCGCTGATTGATCATGTAGATCATTCGAGTGGCCAGCAGCGAGTGCCCGCCCAAGTCAAAAAAGTTGTCTTCGACGCCGACCTGCCCGCACTTGAGCACCTTGGCCCAGATCGCCACCATTTGCCGTTCGACCTCATCACGCGGAGCCACATAAGTGGTTGTCGCATGTCGCTCCGGTACCGGCAGGGCCTGACGATCAAGTTTGCCGTTGCGGGTCAGCGGCAACTGCGCCAATGCCACCCAGGCGCTGGGGATCATGTGCTCCGGCAGGTGCTGACGCAGCTCGGTGCGCAGCGTCTCGACAGAGGCCGGGCCGACCACGTAGGCCACCAGACGCTTGTCGCCCGGGGTGTATTCGCGCAACAGCACAACGGCGTCTTGTACGCCGGGTTGCTGGTGCAGAAGGCTGTCGATCTCGCCGAGTTCGACGCGAAAACCGCGCAGCTTGACCTGCTGGTCGATACGCCCGAGGTATTGCACATTGCCGTCGGCCTGAAAGCGCGCCAGATCGCCACTGCGGTACATGCGTGCGCCGGGTTGCGGGTCGAACGGGTCTGGCGAAAAGCGCTCGGCACTCAGGGCCGGACGGTTCAGGTAACCACGCGCCAGACATGAGCCGGCGATGTACAGCTCCCCCGCTACACCGACCGGCAGCGGGTTCAGATCGTCATCAAGCACGTATAGCCGCGCATTATCGATAGGACGACCAATCGGCGGAGCGTCCGGCCACTGCGCGGCGTCGCTGCACGTCAGGCTGTACTGGCTAACGACGTGAGTCTCGGTCGGGCCATACTGGTTATGCAGGTGCGTGCCACCCAGGCCCAGAACGAAGGCGCGCAGCTCGTCATTGACGTGCAGCGCCTCGCCCGCGGTGATGATCTCGCAGCCGCCTGCCGGCATTGGCGCATCGGCCTCAGTGAGGCTGGCCAGCTGCTGAAGCACGGCGAACGGCAGAAACGCGCACTGGACTCCCTCGCTCACCAGCAGCGGACGCAGAGAAGCCAGCTCCTTGCGGCTGGTTTCACTCATCAACAACAGGCTGCCACCCTGACACAACGTGCTGCAGATTTCCTGAAATGACACGTCGAAATTAAGCGAGGCGAATTGCAGTACACGTGCTGGCGCTGGCGCCTGATCCAGTTGCCAGGCGATCAGATTGTCCAGCGCCGCACGGCTGTGTGCCACGCCCTTGGGTCGCCCGGTCGAGCCGGAGGTGTACAGCACGTAGGCAAGGTTGGCGGGGCTTACCGCGACCTGCGGCTCGCTGGCCGGATGGTGCTGCCACTGCTCGACATGCACATCCAGACAGCACACCGGCAAGGCCGCGCACTGTGCTGGCAGGCCATCGCGCAGCGAGCGTTGCGTCAACAACAGGGCCGGGGCGGCATCCTCGAACATGAACGCCAGACGCTCGGCCGGATACGCCGGGTCGAACGGCACGTAGGCCGCACCCGCCTTGAGGATGGCCAGCAAACCGATGACCATCTGCGGCGAGCGCTCAAGACACAGACCGACGCTCTGCTCGGGTCGCACGCCCTGTTCGATCAGATAGTGCGCAAGGCGATTGGCCGCCTGGTTCAGTTCGGCGTAGGTCAGTTTCTGTCCGTCGGCGAGCAATGCCACGGCGTCGGGCGCATGCTGCGCCTGAGCGGCAAAGCGCGCCATGCAATCGGGCATTGCCGAGGTGTCGCGCCGGGTGCGGTTCCAGTCATGCACCATCCGCCGCTGTTGCTCGGCATTCAACAGCTCGATGGCAGCCAGTGGTTTTTCGCTGCCCTCGACCATCTGTAGCAGAACATGACGCAGGTACTCACCGATCTGCGTAACGGTATCGCGCCTGAACAACCCCGAGGCGTACTCCAGCCCTCCGATGATCTCTCCGTCGCGTTCGCTGAGCGCCAGTTGCAGATCAAATTTGGCGACCTGCCGAGCGCTCGGCAGCTCGCTGACCTCAAGCCCCGAGAGCAGCAGGTCTGAATCCTGATTCTGCTCCCAGGCGAACAACACCTGGAAGACCGGGCTGTGGGCCAGGCTGCGCGGCGGGTTGAGCAACTCCACCACCTGATCAAACGGCAGGTCCTGATGCTCCTGCGCGGCAAGTGCGACATCGCGCGCCTGCTGCAGCCAGCTGGCCACTGTAGGGTCGCCATTGCGGGTCATGCGCAAGGCCAGAGTATTGACGAAGAAGCCGATCAGCCCTTCCAGTTCCTGCTGGCTGCGATTGGCCGAGGGAACGCCGATAACCACGTCGGCCTGCCCGGACAGACGCATCAGCAGCAGCGACCAGGCGGCCAGCAGGTTCATGAACAGTGTGGTGCCGTGCTCCGCTCCCAGCGCTCTCAGCTTTGCTGTAAGCGCCCTATCGATGACCAGCGGCACAAAGCCGCCCTGATAATCCTGCACTGCCGGACGCTTGTGATCGGCAGGCAATTCCAGCAGCAACGGCGCGCCGCTGAGGGCTTCATGCCAATAGCGACGCTGCGTTTCCAGCACCTCTCCACTGAGCCAGCGACGCTGCCAGACTGCGTAATCGACGTATTGCACCGGCAGCGGCGGCAATGGATCGGCGCGCCCTTGCAAGAACGCCTCGTACAGCAGGCCCAGTTCGCGGGTCAGCACGCCCATCGACCAGCCATCCGAAACAATGTGGTGCTGGGTCAGCAGCAACACATGCTCATCATCCGCCAGCTTTACCAGGCTGACGCGCATTAGCGGTCCGGTGGTCAGGTCGAAAGGCCTGGCGCCCTCTTCCTCCATCAACTCGCCGAGACGGGCCTCGGCATCGTGGTAGCCCTGAAGGTCGATAACGGGCAGCGGCAGGCGCTGACCGGCGACTGCAACACACTGCCGACCTTCGCCTTCAATATCCATGAACGTGGTGCGCAAGGCTTCGTGGCGGGTGACCAACTGATTGAAGCTGCTTTCCAGCGCCGACACCTGCAACGGCCCGCGCAGGCGCAGGTTGAGTGGCATGTGATAGGCCGCATTGCCACCTTCAAGTTGCGCCAGAAACCACAGGCGCTGTTGAGCGGACGACAACGGCTGAGCAGCCGAGCGCTCCACCGGCGTGATCGCCAGGCGCGCGTTGCCCTGCGCACTGACCAGCCGCTCGGCGAACTGTCGCAGCACCGGCGCTGCAAATAAGGCAGCCGGTGAAACATCTAGGTTCAATTGCTGACGGACCTGCGCCAGTACCCGCATCACCAACAAGGAATGGCCACCGAGCGCAAAAAAGTGATCCTGACGGCCGACCTGTTCAATACCCAGCACATCGGCCCAGATAGCTGCGATAGCCTTTTCCAGTGGACCTTCGGCAGCTTCGAAGTCGTGTTGATCGAAAGCATCGGCCTGCGGCTCGGGCAATGCACTGCGATCCAGTTTGCCGTTGGCCGTCAGCGGCATTGCGTCCATGCGCACGAATGCAGCGGGGATCATGTAGTCAGGCAGATTGGTTTGCAGTTGTTGACGCAGCGCACGCGGGGTCAGAGCTACCTGACCAGGTTCGCAATTGCCGAGTGCCTGAAAGTAGGCAACAAGCCTCGACACACCGCGGCGGTCTTCGCGAAGCAACACGACGCTTCCACGCACGCCAGGAATCTCGGCCAGGCGCGCCTCGATTTCTCCCAGTTCCAGGCGCAGACCGCGCAGCTTGGCCTGCGTGTCGTTGCGGCCGAGAAACTCGAAATTGCCATCGTCCCGCTGGCGAGCCATGTCACCACTGCGATACAGCCGCTCACCCGGCACAAACGGGCTGTCGATAAACCGTTCGGCGCTCAGTTGCGGCAGGTTCAGATAGCCGCGTGCAACACCCGCGCCGCCAATGTACAGCTCACCTGCAACGCCTTCGGGAACCGGTACACCTTGATCATCAAGCAGGTAAATCCGGGTATTGGCCAACGCCCTGCCAATCGGCAGAACGCCGTCGACCTGGCTGGCAGCATCGAACTCAAAACAGGTGCTGTCGATGCTGGCCTCGGTGACGCCGTAAGCCTGAACGATTTGCACGTGGTCACCACACAAGCTGCGCAGTTGACGGGCGCTGTGCGCGGTCCATATGTCCGAACCGCAGACCACGATGCGCATGAATGACAGATCGTGACCGGTCTCTTCCACCCAGGCCAGCAGCGAGTTGAGCACCGCCGGCACGAAATCTGCGAAGCCGATGGACGCCTCGCGCATCAGGCGGTAAAGCGCGGGCGGGTCCATCAGGGTGTCACGTGGGCACAGCACCAGGGTGCCGCCAAAACCCAGTGCGCGGATCAGATCGGCACTGAACACATCAAAGGAAAACCCGGCCATCTGCAGATGATTGACAGGCGTGCTCAGTGCGTAGAGTTGCTCCCAGGCTGCGCTGACCGCAATCAAACCGCGATGCTCGACCATAACGCCCTTCGGCACGCCGGTAGAGCCCGAGGTGTAGATCACATACGCCAGATGACGAGACGTCAGGCCGATGACATGCGGGTCGGTATTGTGGGCCGGCTGCCCGGCCCACAGGCAGGTATCTGCCATGTCGAGCAGCGTTGGCGTTTCAGCGCATCCTGCCAGTGCCGCCAGCATGGCTGGACGCGCCAGATCATGGGTCAGCAGCACCCGCGGCGCACTGTCCGTCAGCATATGCGCCAGCCGTGCCTGCGGGTAAGCGGGGTCAAGGGGCACATAGGCACCGCCTGCCTTGAGCACTGCCAGCACGCCAATCAGCATGTCCAGCGAGCGCTCCAGGCAAATGCCGACACGCACATCCGGACCGACGCCGAGCCCGCGCAGATGATGCGCCAGTCGATTGGCCTGAGTGTTCAGCGCCGCATAATCGAGCGATTGGTTGCCGAACCTGACGGCAACGGCTTGAGGCGCGCGCTGCACCTGAGCCTCGAACAGTCCATGCACTGACTGATTTTCGTCGAAATGCGGCTCAGTATCAGGACGAACGAAGCCCGTCCCGTGCGAGGAAAATATGTCGACCATCAACAACTACCGTCCATGAACAGATTGTTTTACGGGAAGGCAAAGCCATGGCATCCGCCCGCCAGGACCGACGTCGAGAACGCCGGCAAGCATGCATGAGGCTTAGGGAGAGGGTGCGGCGCGCGCTCTGGGGATCACGTCATTGCCAGACATGACAAGGCCAGGCACAAGGTTTTGAGAGTGGGCGCCGAGCGCGACAAGGCGCGACTCGCGAGTGGACGAGGGACTGGCTGGCTCGTTGACGAGACCCATTGCAGTGCCCATGGAGCTAAAGTTTGCAGACCGCGTGACCACTTGAAACCTCATCTTCCGCTTGAGGGTCAACGACGGGGAACGTCCTGTGCAGGGGTATCAGCGCCAGGGTGAACCCAATCGGCTGTGATTGCCGGAGCGGTAGCCCCAGGGCAATCAATGGCGCTGGGTTTTTGACCCTTGGCGCCGAGGGACAGTAATCATCAATTTTGCCAGCGAGGCAAACAAAAAGTTATAAACCGGGAAAATGTCCGTCAAACGGCACGCTTTTCAGTGCGAGACTCCCCTTCAGAAAACAGCGGATACCGGCCATGCCCCTCACCTTTCGCCGACTTGCTCCAGACGATGCCGTCGCCTATCGGGCGCTGATGCTCGAGGCCTACACGCTGCACCCGGATGCGTTCACATCGGATGTGGCAGAGCGTGAAGCGTTGCCGATCTCGTGGTGGCAAAACAGGCTCGATAACGCACCCTCGGCCAGCGATGCCGTGTTCGCGGCGCTGGAGGATGGCCGCTTGCTCGGCACCGTGGGGCTGTCGATGGAAACCCGAAAAAAGGCCCATCACAAATGCACCCTGTTCGGCATGTACGTGCCCCTTGCGCACAGGGCACGAGGCATCGGTCAGCAGTTGATGAACAACGTGCTGGCGTATGCAACATCGCAAACGCAGCTGCTGGTCGTCCAGCTCACCGTGACCCAAGGCAACGCCGGGGCTCAGGCATTGTACGAGCGAATGGGCTTTGTGCCATTCGGCCTGGAACCCCTTGCAGTGTCGGTGGGTGGCGGGTTCGTTTCGAAGGTGCATATGTGGAAGGATTTGCGGGACTAATCACCCATACCGGGCGACGTCCCTGAAGCCGCCCCGCAGGCATCAGCAACCCAGCGCTTGTGCTGCTTCAGTCAGTGAATCGACTACGACATCCCAGTCCTGCTCCGCAGCCAGATCAGAGGTCTGGCCAGGCCCGTGTTCGGATGGCCTTCGGACGAAAACGGTCTTGAAGCCATTGGCGCGAGCTGCTGCCAGATCGGAATTGTGCGCGGCGACCATCGCCATCGACTCCGGGGCCAACCCCACTGCCCTGGCAGACTTCAGGTAGGTCTGAGGGTTGGGCTTATAGGTGCCTGCGATCTCCGCACCGACAATCACATCCCATGGCAACCCACCGAACTTTGCAAGGTTGAGCATTCCTGCAATGTGCCCGTTTGACAGCGTACCGATCGAAAACCTGCGCTTTAGCCGGGTGAGGCCGGCAACGGAATCAGGCCAGGGGTCCAGTTTTTCCCAGGCTTTGTTCAGCTCCGCCAGCTCAGCATCGTGGATACTGCCAAAGTCTGCATTGAGCCTGGCCAGTACGGTTTCCAGATTCTCCCGGTTCAAGACGTCGAGCGTCACGAAGGGCCGTTCGCCTGAACGTACGCGCTGCATGGACGGCTGGTAGAGCCCTCGCCACTGATCGGCAAAGTCGAGTGGATCGATCTGTATGGCGTGCTGTTCGAGGAAAGGCGCCGCGGCTCTGGCCACACCGTTTCGCCAGTCCACGACAGTGCCGAATACGTCAAAACCCAGAAAACCTGCGTGTTCCAGCTTGGTCATGATTGCTGCTCCCAGAGGACGTTTCATCACTTGAAGATGCTTGCAAGATACATTTCTTCAACGGATGAGTTCACGAGCGGTCTGATAAATGGCAAGGCCGGATCGATACCCTTCGGGCGTTGATACTCGACAGGTAACGGGCCTATCAAATGATTGATGGAGGATTCCATGAAGTACGTGAAGCTTGGCAGTACGGGGCTGGATATCTCCAGACTGTGCCTCGGGTGCATGACGTTCGGTGAGCCTGATGCCGGCACACATCCCTGGACACTGGACGAGCAAGCAAGCCGGCCCATCATCAGGCACGCGGTGGAGCAAGGCATCAACTTTTTCGACACAGCCAACAGCTATTCGGCGGGCACGTCGGAAACCATCGTAGGGAAACTCCTCAAGGAGTTCACCCGCCGCGAAGAAACCGTCATTGCAACAAAAGTGTTCTTCCCGGCGAACATGTGGGAAGGCTCCACCAGGCCCAACGACAAGGGACTGTCCCGCAAAGCGATCATGGCCAACATCGATGCGAGCCTGCAACGATTGGGCACCGATTATATCGACCTGTACCAGATCCACCGCTGGGACTACGACACGCCCATCGAAGAAACCATGGAAGCCTTGCACGACGTGGTCAAGGCAGGCAAAGCCAGGTACATCGGAGCGTCGTCCATGTATGCCTGGCAGTTCGCCAAGGCGCAACAGGTTGCGTTGGCAAACGGCTGGAGCAGGTTTGTTTCCATGCAGAATTATCTGAACCTGGTGTACCGGGAAGAAGAGCGCGAGATGATCCCGCTGTGTCTCGATCAGGGCGTCGGTCTTATGCCCTGGAGCCCGATGGCGCGTGGCCGGTTGACACGGCCTCATGGTCAACAGACAGAACGCACCAGGACCGATATTTCCGGGCAGTCTTTTTATGAAGCCACTGAGCAGGAAGACGGTCGCGTCATTGATGCAGTGGAAAAGCTGGCCGGCGAGCGAGGCGTCCCGATGGCGCAGATAGCCTTGGCCTGGGTGCTTGCCAAGCGCGGTGTGTCAGCACCGATCGTCGGCGCTTCCAAAGCATCGCAACTGGACGATGCCATCGCAGCACTCGACCTGGTGCTGAGTGACGAGGACATCAGCCAACTTGAAGCCCCGTATGTGCCTCATGCAGTGACCGGTTTTGCCTGACACGTTCGAACGCTCGGTCGGCAGCAGACGCTGCTGGCCCGCGCCCGGAAGCATGATGGATGACATTTGTCCGGTCGTGGCTGACCCGAAATTCTGCAATAACAACTGTCTATCCGATTGCGTGTAAATATCTATTTGGCGCCTGTGCGACTCAAGCATACTGTCTGGCCATTCGCTATTAGCTGGCGCCACGATTATGGCGACCAACCGACCTTTCCTTTACGAGCTTTTCTCATGAAAAAACCGGTTTCTCTGGCGACGCGTATCGGCTTGGGTTTTGCCGCAATCGTGTCGCTGCTCATATTGATCACTGCGGTGGGTATCCAGCGGGTGGGGTTTATCGACACTACGCTTGAGGACGTCGGAGAAAACGCAGCAAAAGTGCAGCGCTACGCGATCAACTTTCGCGGCAGCGTACACAACCGGGCAATCGCCCTGCGGGATGCCGTACTGGTCAGCAACGACCAGGATCTGGCCACTCATTTGGCAGAGATGACCCGTTTGGAAAAAGACTACGTCGACTCGGCTGTGCCAATGGATCAGCTGTATACCAGACCCAGCGTAACGGGCGAAGAGCGTCAGTTGCTGAGCGCCATCAAGGAAATCGAACAGCAGACACTCGCCTCTACCAAGAGCGTGATTGCGCTGCGTCGTGCAGGTGATATTGCCGGCGCCCAAGCGCTTTTATTGCGCCAGGTTTCCGGTGATTACAGCGAATGGCTGAAACGCGTCAACGCGCTTATCGACCACGAGGAAGCCTCAATCAGGTCACAACTCGACAGCGTGCAGGCAACGGCCGGCCAGTTTCGCGGGTTGATGCTCATGGCAACGGCGTTCGCCGTGCTGCTCAGCATTGTGCTGTCGATGGTCATCATCCGCTTTGTCAAAAGAACGCTAGGCGCAGAGCCGGTAGACGTCGCGCAGGCCATCAGGCGGCTGGCCGACGGTGATCTGCAGCAGAACATTTCCACCGAACACCCCGAGAGCGTGATGGGCGTGCTGAAAACCGCGCTGAGTCGCCTCTCCGAGACGATCACTCAAGTACGACAGGCCGCTCAGGAAGTAAGCCAGTCATCGACCGTGCTGTCGGCTGCGTCCTCCACCAACAATGCTCAGGTCATGGTGCAGACTCGCGAAGCCGAACAGGTGGCAACCGCTATCAGTGAGATGGCTGCCACAGTCAACGAAGTTGCCGGCTATGCGGCACAGGCAGCAGATGCAGCGCGTCTGGCGGACACCGAAGTGGAAACCGGCAACAGTCTGGTAGAAGGGACTACCGCGGCCATTGAACAACTGGCTGCAACGCTGGTGGAAACGACCAGCACTGTAGAGCAGGTATCCAGGCACGGTGAACAGATCGAAACAGTCATCGAAGTGATCAACTCGATCGCCTCCCAGACCAACCTGCTGGCCCTTAATGCTGCCATCGAAGCCGCTCGTGCGGGCGAACATGGGCGAGGGTTTGCAGTGGTGGCGGATGAAGTGCGCTCGCTGGCGACACGCACCCAGCAGTCGACGCAGGAAATTCAGGCAATGATCAGCACGTTGCAAGGCGGCACAGAAACCGCCGCGCAGAACATGCGTGACAGCTGCGAGCTGGTCAACAAGGCAGTTGCACAGACCCGCAATGCACAGAGCGCGCTGTCGAAAATCAGCAAAGAGGTAGGCGCAATCAATCACATGAACGCGCAAATCGCCAGTGCGTCAACTCAGCAAAGCGCGGTGGCCGAAGAGGTCGCGATGAATATCAACAGTATTCACGACTCGACACTCAAGTCCGCCAGCGGCTCCCAGCAAGTGGCAACCGCCAGTGAGGATCTGGCGTTGCTAGCGGACCGCCTGACGCAAAAGGTGGCGTTTTTCAAAGCTGGCTGAAAACAGGCCGTATCAGTCCGCGCAGGTTACCGCTGGTGACCTGCGCAGCGACCACGCCACTGTTGCCATAGACAGCGCGGCGCATACCGCGCCGGTCACGATCGCAGCCGTAAAGCCCGCGCTTTCGGACACCAGCCCGCCTATAAATGCCCCGCCGCCAATCGACAGATTGACCACACAGACCAGCAGCGCCTGAACGCCTTCCACACGCCCGTTCGAGGCGTCGAAGCACCATATCTGCGTGGTGATCGGGATCATTCCGAAGGCAAATCCCCAGACCAGAGTGACCGGCCATAGCAGCCACGGGTTGCCGACAAACATGAGTAATGCGCTCAGTGAGCCCAGCATCAGCAGGGTCATGATCAATACCGAGGACGGCGCATTTCTGGCCGCCAACGCACCACCAGCCAGATTGCCCGCTACCGCTGCCAGACCGAAGGCAAAGAGCAACACGCCTAGCGCCTGGCCTTTAATGTTGGCGGACTCCATGACGAAGGGTGCGAGGTAGGTGTAGGCCGCGAAGTGGCCGACATAGATCAACAGCGCGGCAGCAAACATCCGGCGAATTTTTTGCTCACCCGCCAACGAAAGCATCTGCCCGATACCGGCAGAGCGCTCACCCGGCAATGCAGGCAGAAGCGTGGCGATCAACAGGCCTACAGCAACGGTAACAACCGCCGCGGTTTCAAACGCAGCCCGCCAGCCAAATGCTTCGCCGATCACTGTACCCGCAGGTATGCCGGCTACTGTGCCAATCGAAACGCCCGCCAGCACATACGCGGTCGCCTTCACGCCCTCCTTGCCCGGCCTCAGCCGAGGCCCCAAAGACCCGGCGATGGTCCAGAATCCCCCTAGGGCGAAGCCGAGCAATACTCTGCCGGTGAGGGTCAGCCAGAACTGTTCCGATAATGCGACGATCAGGTTGGACACCAGCAATATCGACAGCAGGCAGAGCAGCAGACGCTTACGGTCGACATGACTGAACAGCGCAATGCAGGACGGTGCGGAAATCGCCGCGAGGACACCGGGGACGGCCATCATCAGGCCAGCGTGACTGACACTGGTGCCAAGGTCACGGGCGATATCGGGTAACAGCCCTACAGGGAGAAATTCCGTGGTAACGGTAGCAAACGATCCAAGGGATACGCTGCCGACGGCCCACCATGAAGCAGGTTGTGTTTCGAGGTTTCCAGCGGTTTCAAAGCGACTCACAGCGGTTCCAGAATTCAGTTTTTTTCGCGACTGGCCCTTCTGGCCAGCGCATGTAAGCGCACAACCCTAACGTGTAAGGCGTTATTGAATCTACCCCGAATGCAGGTCTCGACGCCCTGCGTCGCACGAGAGGACGCAGGGCATCAATGGATGATGAGGCTAACGAAACGGGGCGAATGAATTCGCCCCGTGGTCGTCAGCTTATTTGTTGCGGGTCACTCTCCAGACCGTGTTGGCCAGGTCGTCGGCAATGATGAGCGCGCCTTTGGGATCAACGGTTACCCCCACTGGCCGGCCGCGAGTCTTGCCGTCTTCACCCCGGAAACCTGTCGCGAAGTCCACGGGCTCGCCCGCAGGACGGCCATTGGCGAACGGCACGAAGATCACCTTGTAGCCAACCGGATTATCGCGGTTCCAACTGCCATGCTCGCCGACGAACACGCCGTCCGCGAACTTGTCACCCATGGCCGGGATGGAGAACGACACGCCCAGAGCGGCGACGTGCGAGCCCAAGCTGTAATCAGGTTTGATCGCAGCAGCGACCTTGGCCGGGTTTTGCGGTTGAGCACGCGGATCGACGTTCTGGCCCCAATAGCTGTAAGGCCAGCCATAAAAGGCGCCCTCTTTCACCGAAGTCAGGTAATCCGGAACCAGGTCAGGCCCCAGTTCGTCGCGTTCGTTGACCACCGTCCACAACTGCCCCGTACCCGGCTGGATCGCCAGCGCGGTCGGGTTACGCAGACCGGTCGCGTACGGCTTGTGAGCGCCCGTCGCGGCGTCGATTTGCCAGACCATTGCACGGTCGATCTCGACCTCCATGCCGCGCTCGGTCACGTTGCTGTTCGAACCAATACCGACGTACAGGAAGCGACCGTCAGGGCTGGCGGTCAGCGCTTTGGTCCAATGGTGATTGATCGCTGAAGGCAGGTCCGTCACCTTAACCGGTTCGCCGCCCGCCTTGGTCTGACCGTCCTGATAGTCGAAACTGACCAGAGCGTCCTGATTGGCGACATACAGTTTGCCATTCGCGAAAGCCAAGCCGTATGGCGCATTGAGGTTTTCGGCGAACACCGTCTTCAATTCGTACTTGCCGTCGCCATCGGCATCACGCAACAGCGTCAGACGATTACCGCCTTTGACTTTGGTATTGCCCTGCGCCTTGATGACACTGGCGATCACATCCTTGGGTTTGAGTTTGGCAGCACTGCCGCCGCGCCCCTCGGCAATGATGATGTCGCCATTGGGCAGAACCACTGATTGACGCGGAATGCTCAGGTCAGTGGCAATCGCCGTGATGCTGAAACCCTCCGGTACGGTCGGCTTCTGATCACCCCATGCAACAGGTTCGGCAATCTTCATGCTCGGCAGCAGGCCGCGTTGCGGTTCTGGCAGTTTAGGGTCCGGACCACGAGCCTGGGTGCTGTCAGCCTCGCCACCACAGGCGCTCAGCAACAACGCCATACTCAATGCAGTCAGTGCGTGGATATTTCTCATTTTGCACCTCCGGAGCGCAGGCTCGTCAGCCCTGTCCACGTCGCGACGCAGGCCAGCAGGGTGACAATCACCGACAGGATCAGGCCCGACGGCATGACCGCCCAGGCATCTTTGGCATGTTCAAAAGCGTTGACCAGGCCAAGCACCCAAGTCACCAGCAATAGCAGAAAATACGCCACAGGACGTCCAGCCTTGTGATCCGCACGGATCAGGTTCACCAGTGCAAACAACAGCGCCAACCCGCAAAACAGCAAGCCGCCGGCAATCAGCCAGGCAGCAAAGTTGCTCCATTGGATCTGGAACGTCTGGTAGTAGGCGATATCACTCAGCAATCCACCGAGGAATAGTGGAACGGTGCCAGCAAGCAGGGTCGCGTGTAGCGGGCCTGGCGTGCAGCGGTAGACGGGATGGGGGGTAACGGTCATGACGGCTCCTTATCGTTCGGCGACCCTGGATCAAGGCTCAATGCGGATTGCACTCGCCTGTCGGGGTCGCGCTGACTGCTCATAAGGAAGGATCACGTTGCGGAACGGATAGTTCAGCGCATTTCATTTCGAAATATTTTGAAAGCTTTACGGGCGGGTTAATGCCTTGTTGCGACGGCAGCGCTCGGAGCAATAGCGAACCTCGTCCCAGCAGCGCGCCCACTTCTTGCGCCATGTAAACGGCAGGCCGCAGACCACGCAGTTTTTTACCGGCAGCTCGGTCTTTTTCAAAGTGCTTCTCCGGCGTCCAGTCTGGCCAGCAAATGCTCGCCCCGCGCCCATAATGCCTGCTGCTTGGGTGCGGCCATACGATCAAGGTTTTTGTAAATCATGCCCATGCGCTGGTTGCGGCGTAAAAGGTCGCTGTGACGCATCAGAAAATGCCAGTAAAGCGCGTTGAACGGACAGGCATCGTCGGTCGTGCTTTCAGTCACTTTGTACGCGCAGCCACGGCAGTAATCAGACATGCGTTTGATGTACTGACCGCTTGCGCAATAAGGCTTGGAGCCCAGATAACCGCCATCGGCGTGCATCACCATACCCAGCGTGTTGGGTAGCTCGACCCAGTCGAACGCGTCCATGTAAATCGCCAGATACCATTCGCAGATCTGCTCCGGCACGATGCCGGCGAGCAGCGCAAAGTTTCCGGTGACCATCAGGCGCTGAATATGGTGAGCATAGGCATGTTTCAGGCTTTGGCCTATCGCCTGGCTCATGCAGTTCATCTTTGTTTCACCAGTCCAGTAAAACTCCGGAAGCGGCCTGCTGTTGCCAAACAGATTACCGCTGGCGTAGTCAGGCATCTTCAACCAATAGACGCCGCGCACATATTCGCGCCAGCCAATCAACTGACGGATAAAACCTTCGGCAGCGTTCAGCGCCACCTTGCCCGACCAATAAGCAGACTCAACATCGCTGCAGATCTGTCGCAGGTCCAGCAGACCGATATTCAGCGCCGCGCTAATTCGCGCATGAAACAGAAAAGGCTCATCTGTCGCCATCGCGTCCTGATAATCGCCAAAACCCGCCAGGCCAAAATCCAGAAAATACTCCCACAGCGCCTGAGCATCTGCATGCGTCACTGGATAGTCGAAAGCCTCCAGCGAGCCATAATGGTTGGCGAAACGTTCCGCCACCAGCGCCAGCACATCGCGGGTAATCGCATCGGCGGAAAAGCGCATCGGGTACGGTGCAGCCACGCCCTTGGGCAGCGCCTTGCGGTTTTCGGCATCAAAGTTCCAGGCGCCACCGACCGGCGTACCGTCGCCATTCAACAACAGCCCACTCTTGCGCCGCATCTCGCGATAAAAAAACTCCATGCGCAGTTGCTTCTTGCCCTGCGCCCATGCCGAGAACTCGTCACGGGAACACAGAAAGCGCGTGTCGGCATGCCACCGAATCGGCAGCCCGCAGTCCTTGATCGACTGCTCCAGGCGCCAGTCGCCGCACTCGGTCACGTGCAACTCCTGCGCCTCCAACAGAGCCTGCCAGCGACAAAGCTCGCCCGGTATCGAGCCGGAGTTCTCCGGGTCATCCAGCGTGACGTACTGCACCCGAACCCCACGCTCACGCAACGCTTGGGCGAAATGACGCATGGCACTGAAGATCAGCGCAATTTTCTGCGGATGATGCGGCACATGACTCGCCTCCTCCATGACCTCGACCAGCACGACTGTGTCGTGCTCGGGATGCATGTCCTGCAGGGACGCCAGGTCGAAAGAGAGCTGGTCGCCGAGGACAAGATGGAGTCGGTGAGTAGTCGACATGAGTGGCTTCCGCGACAAAAAAAGTTGTACCAATGTAGGTTTTTGTACAAGTTTTTCATAGCGGTTTTTTGCGCATGTCGTATGCGTCCAGACACCTGCTAAGCGTAACCGCGCCGATTCACGCCTGCTAGCGTCAGAACAGGCTTTGCCTGTCTCGCAAAACTCCGTTGGCCATTCCAGCCATCTTCCCGCCCGCGAATGTGAAAATTTTGTTAAGTATTTGGCCGAAGCGTCTTCTTCTGGCAGAAACAACCTGTCACACTAATGCGAACCGTTATCAACATTATTATCATCCAGCCACGGACGGCTTCAGGGAGTGTCGGATTCATGCCGGGGCAACATTCGCAAAGCCGTAATCGTTTTACACCTTGCCTGTTGGCGATGGGCATCTGGGCAGCAGCGACACAGCCCGCCTTTTCCGCAGACGCGCAGCCGCCTGTGACGATGGAACTGGGCGCAACGGAAATCAGCAGTGACCAACTCGGTTCGACCACCGAGGGCAGCCGGTCTTACACCACTGGCGCCATGCAGACAGCCACAAAATTGCCGCTTACCATGCGTGAAACCCCTCAGGCCGTTACTGTCGTCACCCGTCAGCGCATGGACGATCAGGCCATGACCAGCATCAACGATGTGGTCAGGTACACGCCCGGTCTATTTCTCGACCAGTCCAGCGGGCCTGGCCGTCAAACCTATACATCACGCGGCTTTGATATCGACAACATCATGTACGACGGCCTGCCCGCCTCGTACTCGGGTTACACGGCCGGCGTGCAGCCCAACCTGGCCATGTTTGACCATGTCGAAGTGATCAGAGGCGCTACCGGTCTGACGACAGGCTCAGGCAATCCTTCGGCAGCGATCAACATGGTGCGCAAGCGCCCTACCGCCGATCCGCAGGTAAGCCTCACCGGCACCGTCGGCAGCTGGGACGATTACCGTGGCGTATTCGATGCCTCTGGCCCTCTGAACGACAGCCGCACTGTGCGCGGCCGGATAGTCGGCTCCTACCAGGATGCGAACAGCTTCCGTGACAAGGAAAAAAGCGATCACGGCGTTTTCTATGGCGTGCTCGAAGCCGACCTGAGCGATGCAACGACAGCGACCTTCGGCTTGTCTCGTCAGGAAGATCAAACCAACTTTTTCTGGGGCGGCCTGCCGCTTGGCAGCGATGGCCACCATCTGAACCTGTCCCGCTCGACCTACCCCGGTACGGACTGGGAAAACAAGAAGATCCAGATCGACACTGTGTTCGGTGAACTTGAACATCGCTTCGACAACGACTGGAAACTGCGCGTTGCGGGCTCGAGTTCTACTCTGGACGGCGTGTTCTCGGGCACCTACCTCTCGCGCTACAACGGCCCGCTGGAGACCACGGCCTATCAGTCGAAGCCGGATGAAAAGCAGGCAGCACTCGATGTCTATGCCAGTGGACCGGTCGAAGCGTTTGGCCGCACCCACGAAGTAGTGATCGGCAGCAGCAGGCGCGTCTACGACAAGACCAGCAAGGAATACAGCCCCTACGACACCGGGCTGCCTATCGGCGCGCCAAAACCGAACTTTGTGCGGGACGGTAAAACCCACAATATTGCTACCCAGGACGCCATCTACCTCACCACGCGCCTGAGCCTGGCCGACCCGCTGACTCTGATTCTCGGTGGTCGTCTGGACTGGTACGACTACGACGACCGTTCAGGCGACGAGGACTTCAAGGTCACCCGCAACCTGACGCGTTATGCGGGCCTGATCTACAAGCTGGATGACCATTACTCCCTGTACGCCAGCTACACCGATATCTTCAACCCGCAGAACTATCAGGACCTGTCCGGCAAAGTGCTCGACCCGGTGGTGGGCAAGAACTATGAAGTCGGTATCAAAGGCGAGTATTTCAACGGCGCTCTCAACGCCAGCCTGGCGGTGTTCCAGATCGATCAGGAAAACCTCAAGACCGAAGCGCCGACTCAGGCAGGCTGTGCAGTGCTCACGTGCTACGACGCAGCCGGGCTGGTGCGCAGTCAGGGTATCGACCTGGAGCTGCAGGGCGCGCTGACCGAGAACTGGCAAGTCGGCGCGGGGTACACCTACGCCCGCACCCACTACCTAAAGGATTTCGATCCGGCGAAAGAGAATCAGCGCTTCGACACCGATACGCCCGAGCACCTGTTCAAGTTCTCGACGGTCTACCGCCTGCAGGGCGCACTGGAAAAAATGCGTGTCGGCGGCAACGTCTACTGGCAGAGCCGCATGTACAACGACATTGCCCTCACCGACGGCAGCTATCGGCTGGAACAAGGCAGTTACGCGGTGGCGGACTTGATGGCAGGCTATCAGGTCAACAAACACCTGGACCTGCAGTTGAATGCCAACAATATCTTCGACCGTACCTACTACACCGCGATTGGCGCCAGTTCGGTATGGGGCTCTACCGACGTCTACGGCAACCCGCGCAGCTATGCACTGACAGCCAAATACAGTTTCTGACCAACGAGCACGTCGCTACCGGGCAAGCTCGGTAGCGACGCAAATATCGCACGGCCCTACCACCCAAATGCTTTCGCCATACCGCCCAACCCTTTGGACGTCAGATCCAGCGCTCTGGAATCAAGGTGCCGGCTTACCCAGCCCCGCTTGAGCATCAGCTCCAGCAAAGCTGCGCCCAATGCACCGCCGATGTGCGGGGAACGCTCGCTCCAGTCCAGGCAGGCGTAGGCAAGACGCCTTCGCTGAACAAGCATTGCTTCGACGTCAATGCCCAACGCGTTCAACGATCCGATACCTTTCCCACTGACCTGATAATCCTTGCCCTGCTCGATCAGCCAACCCGCCTTGAGCAAGGCGTCGTGCAGCCTGACGGCAATTTCGCCGGCGCAATGGTCGTAACAGGTCCGGGCCTGCCTTAACGCAGAAGGCGTGTTGGGCTGGAATGGCGCAGCACTGTGCTGAGTCAGCGCCAGCAAGGCTTCCAGCGCTCGCGCCACCTGCGCATTGGCCAGTCGATAGTAACGATGTCGCCCCTGCACCAGCATTTCCACCAGACCCTGCTCGCGCAAACGAACAAAGTGGCCGCTGGCGCTTGATGCGCCAATATCGGCAAGCGCCGCCAGCTCGGTCGCCGTCCGTGCGTGCCCGTCCAATAACGCACAGAGCATTCGGGACCTGGCCGGATCGGCAATGGCACCCGCAACTGCTGCCAGCGAAAGATCGGCCGTTTCGACTTCCATAGTTCAGCCCTCTCCGAAGTGCTCTCGTAGGCAGTCATCATACTGATGCCAAACCACTTGGAGGGATTCACCAAATGCATAAATCGAGTTTTTTTGGCAGAAAAGTCGTCGCGGCAACGTTTGTGATGGCTGTTTTTGGCTGGGGCATCGGCTTCTACGGTCCACCGATATTCATGTACGCCGTAATTCAAAAAACCGGCTGGTCGGCTGCCCTTTGCTCGGCGGCGGTCACTGTGCATTTTCTGGCGGGGACCCTGGTAGTCATCAACCTGCCCGCACTCTACAAACGCGTCGGTTTTCCCTGGACCACTGTGTCAGGTTCAGGAATTCTTGCTGTCGGCACTTTCGGATGGACGATTGCCACGCAGCCCTATCAATTGTTTCTTGCCGCGGTCCTCAGCGGGTTCGGTTGGGTGACGATGGGCGCTGCAGCGGTCAATACAGCCATCTCGCCCTGGTTTGTCAGCAAGCGTCCCGGAGCGATGGCAATGGCTTACAACGGCGCGAGCATTGGCGGCGTGATCTTTTCGTCGGGCTGGTTGTACCTGATCGGCCGGTTCGGGTTCAGCCTCGCTGCAATCGTGGTAGGCGTGGTTTCCATCGCCATCATTGCCCTCCTCGCTTTGACCGTGTTCAGGTTCAGGCCTGAACATCTGGGTCAGCAACCCGATGGTATTCACCACCCAGCAGATGATTTGGCTCAACCACAAGACGCAACGCCCATAACGCTGCGAGGTAACCGGCAGTTCATCACGCTGGCCGCTGCCATGTCGCTAGGGCTTTTTGCACAGATCGGCTTGATCAGCCAGCTATTCATGCTGCTGGTAGATC
Organism: Pseudomonas tremae; assembly: GCF_001401155.1. Lineage (GTDB taxonomy): Bacteria > Pseudomonadota > Gammaproteobacteria > Pseudomonadales > Pseudomonadaceae > Aquipseudomonas > Aquipseudomonas tremae. The sequence goes on along the minus strand of NZ_LJRO01000079.1, from coordinate 99,170 downwards.
ACGTCGCTGAACAGCGTGCAGGACTGGCAATGGGCATCGCCACTGTCAGCGCCATCGCTGGAAGGTTGCTGTCAGCCAGACTGATGCAGACAAGCCTCAACCGCCGCAATGTGGCCTGCCTGAGTTATGGCTGTCAGTTGCTGGGCTGCATGGTATTGATGCTCATCAATATCGATGCTGCCTGGCTATGGGTCGGGATGGTTCTTTTTGGCTTGGGCATCGGCAATGCGACGTCCTTGCCGCCGCTGATTGCCCAAGCCGAATTTCCCCGCCAGCAAGTAACGCGGGTGGTGACGTTGATTGTTGCCATTGCACAAGGCTGTTATGCATTTGCACCGGTATTTTTTGGCAGCGTTCAAGCGCTTTACGATGGACCCCGCAATGAGCTGTTGACCTTGACCCTGGCTTTGGCTGCAAGTATTCAAGCGCTGGCGATGATGGCACTTAGCAATGACACCTGTGAATTTAAAAAGTTGCAAAACACCAAAAACAGAGCGATCACTCTGCTTTCGAAAAAGAGTAATTATTCTTCATAAACAACAATAAATCATATTTTATTGCTTAAATATTCTAATTAATAACGATAAAAACCATAAAAAGTCAGATTTTAAATACAAGAAAAACAATACTTTAGATTATTTAAAAACGCACTCGTGTATTTTTATCGACGGTGCTTCTTGATCAATCAAAACTTTTGAAACTGCCTGCCAGCGGCGTTGGACTGCTGGCAGATGTGCTCCCTTGCCTTACGCCTCTATTTGGAGATTCTCCCGATGGCCAGACACTTGCTGCCTGCTGCTGCCGCTTTACTGACCTGCCTAGCCGCGCTTTCAGTCTCAGCCGCTGACACGGAAAACCCGCTGCCTCAAACCTCCAGCGAACGCCGCGTTGCGGTTGATGCCAAGCGCCAACACATCACCGGCGCCGACCTTGCTGCACAAAAAACATCCGGCGGAGCGCAAACGATTGTCGACGCGCCGATCGACACCACAGACGCGCCTGCTGGCGATGAAAAACATTGAGCCGGCCGATGACACACAACACCTCCCCAAGGCATTACGTAAGGAATAGCTCCGTGTCCATTATCAAACAAGGCCTTGGCCTGAGCCTGTTGGCGCTCGGTATCGCCCAGGCAGGCAGCGCTTTTGCTGTTACGCCGATGACTGGCAATGAAGTCGAGGCGCGAGTAGGCGCCATGCTCGACAACATGACTCAGTCGGAGAAGATCAACTTCTCGCGCGTCGACGACGGGCGAATGATCCCCAAACTCGATAAATTCAATCTCCAGGGCACAGTCGCCTACGACTCGGCGATGGGCGTGCTGGTCGGCGGCAAGACGTTCGGCGCGCAGTACCCTTCCCCGTCCGCGCTCGCAGCCACCTGGAGCATCAACCGGGCCAAGGAATTCGGTCTGGCTATCGGCTATGAAACGCGCATCGCGGGCGGTCAGCAGATGCTTTCGCCCGCCATCAACCTGTACCGGACGCCTTTCAACGGCCGGGCAGCCGAGTACATGAGTGGTGAGGACCCATTCCTCGGCGCGGTATTGGCGCCGGCGGTCACCAACGGTATTCAGGTTCAAGGCGTACAAGCAGCGGCCAAGCATTACCTGATGAACGAGCAGGAAGCGAATCGTCACTATCTGGATGTGAAGATCGACGAGCGCGCGATGCAGGAATTGTATCTGCCCGGCTTCGAATCGTTGGTCAAGAACGCCAACATCGCTTCGATCATGTGCGGTTACAACAAGATCAACGGCGAATACGCATGTGAAAACCATCACCTCATCACAGACATTCTGAAAGGCCAATGGGGCTTTCAAGGCAACGTCATGAGCGACTTCAACTCGGTTCAGGACGCCTTCAAGGGTGCCTGGGCAGGGACCGATATCGACATGCCGAGCGGGCTTCAGTTTACCGAGGCCAAGCTGCTGCCTTATGTCTGGAACGGCCAGTTGCACCAAAATGTGATCGACGACAAGGTCCGTAGAAACCTGCGTGCGCTGGTGAGCTACGGCTTTGACAAAGGCATCAACAAGGCGCAGCCACTCGAGCATCGTGAATACGGCCAGTTGGCTGCACTGAACGTCGCGCGGGAAGCTATCGTGCTGCTGCGCAATGAACCCGTAGACGGGCAAAAGCCTCTGCTGCCGCTGCCTCGGAACGCCAAAATTGCCGTGATTGGTGATATGGCCGTGCAGCCTCCAACGGCACCTTTTGGTACCGCGTACTCGGCACCGGCCAGCTACGTCACTGAATTAAGCGGGCTGAAGCAACTGGCATCGAATGCATCGAATGTCGATTATCTGCCGCAGATGAGCCTGAATCCGAAGTCGTCCGTTTGGTATCAGCCAGGCACAGAAAAACAGCCGATCAGCAACGCAGGCGTGAAAGCCGAGTATTACTCCAACACTTCGCTGTCGGGCGATCCGGTGGCGACCCGTGTAGAGCCCGGCGTCAACCTGGACTGGATCACCAACACCAACCTCACTGATAACGGTGCCGGCACGGTCAGCGGCTACACCCCTTCGGCAGGTTCGTTCTCCGCCCGTTTCACCGGCAAGATCAAGCCGACGATCACTGGCGCCCATGTGTTCAAGGTCCGCGCCGACGGTGCCTACAAGCTCTGGGTCAACGACCAGTTGGTGCTGGAAGACGAAGGCTCGCAAGTCTCGTTTGACCTGATCCCGGTGGTTCCGCGCACCGTCAAGGTACCGGACCTCAAAGCCGGCACCGAGTACAACGTGCGTCTGGAATATCGCCGCATGAAGGGCAACTTCACTCCGGTTCTAGGTGGCATGAACGGTGTGCAGATGAGCTGGGCGTCGTTGCGTCCACCGAAGAATCTGGCCGACTACGATGCTGTTGTGGTCGCGGCTGGCAGCAACTTCGAATACGAAGGCGAATCTCTCGATCACCCGTTCGAACTGCCGCAGTTCCAGTCCGAGCTGATCGGTTTCATTCAGAAAGCCAACCCCAAGACCATCGTTGTCATGCATGGCGGTGGCGGTATGGACATGCAGCCGTGGGCCAACAAGGTAGCAGCCTCTCTGCATGCCTGGTTCCCGGGCCAGCAAGGCGGTCAGGCGCTGGCCGAGATTCTGTACGGCCAGGTCAACCCGTCGGGCAAACTGCCTATCACGCTTGACAAGAAAGCGCAGGACAACCCGAGCTACGCGTCGTTTTCGAACCCGGTGCCGTACTATTTCAGCAGCCCTAACCCGCCCACTGAGATGACCTACAGCGAAGGTCTGTACCTGGGCTACCGCGGTTACGACAAGAAACACACCAAGCCGCTGTACCCGTTCGGCTTCGGGCTTTCCTACACCACTTACGCGTACAGCGATCTGAAGCTGTCGAGCAATGTGCTGGCTCCCGGCGCAACGATTCAAGCCAGCTTCACCGTCACCAACACAGGCGACAAGGCCGGTTTTGAAGTGGCTCAGCTGTACGTCCAGCCTTCCAAGCCTCAGGTTGATCGCCCGGAGAAAGAACTGAAGGGCTTTACCAAGGTTTACCTGAAGCCTGGCGAAAGCAAGACAGTCACGATAGCGCTGGATTCACGCTCATTCGCTTACTACTCGCCGGACTCGGTGAGCTGGAACGTTGACCCTGGCAAATTCAAGGTCCTCGTCGGGAAGGATTCGGAAAACCTGGCGCTTGATCGCACCGTGGTTGCGCTCTATCCGGAACGCTTGACCACCCGCGATTCCAACCCTCTGCCAATCCCGCTGCGCAACGCAGTGCAGGTCAAGCCGGAACAGGCTTACTAGGTAGCAGCAATCGGTGGTCGAGAGACCACCGATTGCACTTTCACGTACACCCCCGCCGTTCAACGCCCCGCCAGATCCCCAGCCAACCGCTCCAGAAACCTTGCAAACGCCTGTTCTATTTGAACGTCACCCGGCGACCTGAGCCATTGAATCTGCATACCGTCCATCATCGAAGCGATCTCGAGGCTGATCTGCTTCACATCGACGTCTGGCCGAATGTCACCTGCCTCAACCAGCGAACTCAGTTGAACCTGAAGATGATGATGAATGATCCCGGAACGTTCGCTGAACCAGCGGTGTGCCGGATGAGTGACCGAAAGACTTTCCGTGTTGATGATCATCAACGCCTGGCTGACAGCCACATCTTCGATACTGAAACTCATGACATGCTTCAGAAATGACATGAAGCCTTGCAGAGAACCGTCCTGATGGGCGTCTTGCAATCGGGAGGCAACATACTGGTCTCGATGTTCAAGAACCGCCTGCAACAGGGCAAGCTTGTTCGGGAAGTGGTGCAGCAAACCGACTTGAGAGAGACCGGCAACCTTGGCGATATTCGTCAACGAGGCGCCAGCGTATCCATCGCGAGCAAAAATGATCATCGCCGCCTGAATGATCTCGCCCTTGCGCATCTCGCCTTTGGGAAGTCGGCGGCGCCCGGCGGTCTTGGTTGCAGCGGATTCGCCGGATTTCACAGGCATGGGGATAGCACTTTTCGCATCACGGTCTCCGCTCCTTCTTGCCCGTCATCCGAATTGAAATACTGGATCACTGACAGCCCAAGATGCTCTGCCGCACCTATTTAAAAGCGAAATCCTAGCACGCAGCCAGAAGGAAATCGGAAAATACCTGCTGACGGCCTCATGATTGCAGTCAAGCGATCCAGGCCCGGTCACGCATAACGTCGGCCGCCCTAAAGAAACATTTTCGCAGGCCGATGCTTTCAGGGTTTGAATACGTTTCAATGCTTGGCGAATGCAACGAGCTCCGGTCAATCCGAATAACTTTTCCGGATTGCCATAGCTGAATACTGTTGCGCTATATTGCGATCGCCATAAAAACGCAGATGCCGATATTTTTTGATTCCATTGCGCAACGCAGGCCGCGGAGACTCTCGAGGGCGCTGCCAAACAAGTCTTTATGTGAGCCGGAGGCACCCTGAAAGAACTGACAAGAGAAGAGCTGGAGGCGCAGGTGCTGCACCTGCGCAGTTTGCTTGAACAAGCCCGGATAGAACCCGAGCCGAGTGACGCTCCAGCCGCGGTGACCAGCCGTGAAGCACGCCAGCGCGCCGTTTTTGTCAGTGCGATGGACTTTGCCATGATTCTGACCGACACGGACGGGGTCATTACTGACTGGAACCCGGGTGCCGAGCAGGTACTCGGCTGGACTGCCGAGGAAATGTCGGGACAGAGTGCCGAGCGTTTTTTTACGCCCCAGGATCGGGCCAGCGGTCAGATCGATTATGAAATGCACCTCGCCCTGCGTCAGGGTCGGGCCTCCGACGAGCGTTGGCACGTGCGCAAGGATGGCCAGTTGTTCTGGGCGTCAGGCGAGATGATGCCGTTGCGCGGAGCCAAAGGCGCTCACATCGGTTTTGTGAAAATTCTGCGCGACCGTACCGACGAGCACCTGGCGGGCCGAGCGATTGAAGAAGCTCAGGAGCGTTACCGATTAGCCGCCAAGGCAACCAACGATGCCATTTGGGACTGGGACCTGAAAGCCGATTACATTCTCTGGAATGACGCGCTGGAACAGGCTTATGGCCATCCACTTGCTACGCTGGACACCTCGAGTGACTGGTGGATCGCCCAGATCCACCCGGATGACCGTGCGCGTATCTACGCGTCCATCCATGCAGTGATTGACGGCAATGGCACCGCCTGGACTGATGAATACCGTTTTCGTCGCCTGGACGGGTCCTATGCCGATATCCTCGACCGTGGTCATGTGATCCGCGACGCAGAAGGCAGCGCTGCACGCATGATCGGCGCGATGCTAGACATGTCCCAGATGCGCAAAGCCGAGATGGCGTTGCGTCGCAGCGAAGAACGCTCAAGAACCATGCTGGAAACCATCGAAGCCGCTTTTGCCATCATCGAAGTCAGGTTCGATGCCGACGACAGCCCGGTGGACTATCGCTTCATTGAGGCCAACCCTGCCTTTGAACGCCAGGCGGGTGTGGACCTGCGTGGGAAATGGGTGACCGAGTTCGCTCCGGACCTGGAGCGTTTCTGGTTCGAAGCCTATGGTCACGTCGCGAAAACCGGAGAGCCCGCCAGCTTCGAGAACTATGCCAAGGCCTTTGAACGCTGGTTTGAAGTAAAGGCTGTGCGTGTCGGTGAACCAGCTGATCGGCAAATCGCAGTCATGTTCAGTGACGTGACCGCACGCCGGGATGCCGAGGAGCGTCTGCGCACCAGCGAAGCAATCTCGCGCGAAAACGTCGAGCGTGTTCAGCTCGCGCTGGCCGCTGGAGCGATCATCGGCACCTGGCACTGGGACCTGCTCTCCGACCGTTTCGCGGTTGACGAAGCCTTCTCCAGGGCCTTTGGCCTTGAGCCAGCCCTGGGCCATGAAGGCCTGAGCCTGGAACAGGTCATTGCCACTGTTCACCCCGAAGACCGGCCAGGTCTGATCGAAGCAATCAACGCGGTCATTACTGAAGGGAGTCTTTACGCGCATCAGTACCGGGTTCGCCGTGCCGACGGCATCTACTACTGGATCGAGGCAAATGGCCGTGTCGACCGTGCCGAGGACGGCACGCCATTGAGTTTCCCTGGTGTTCTCATCAACGTCGATGAACGACGCACCGTCGCTGCAGAACGCGACCGTGCTACAGCAGCGCTGCGTTCACTCAACGACACCCTTGAACAGCGTGTCGCGGCGCGTACCACCGAACTCATGCAAGCTGAAGAAAAACTGCGTCAGTCGCAGAAAATGGAAGCCGTGGGGCAACTGACCGGCGGTCTGGCCCATGACTTCAATAATTTGCTGGCAGGCATTTCCGGCGCACTGGAATTGATGAGTACCCGGATCGAGCAAGGGCGCTGGAGCGATGTCGACAAATACATTGTCACCGCACAGGGTGCGGCAAAACGGGCGGCTGCCCTGACGCACCGGCTTCTTGCCTTCTCGCGACGCCAGACGCTGGACCCGCAACCTACCGATGTGAACCGGCTGATGAAGGGCATGACCGATCTGATCCAGCGCACGGTCGGTCCGAGCATTTTGGTCGAAACCATCGGCACGCCTGGGCTATGGCCAACATTGGTGGATGCCAGCCAACTCGAAAATGCGCTGCTGAACCTGTGCATCAATGCCCGTGATGCGATGCCGGATGGCGGGCGCATCACCATCGATGCTAGCAACCGCTGGGTGGAAGATGGCGCAACGCAGGTACACGACCTGCCTGAAGGGCAGTATCTGTCGTTGTGTGTCACCGATACCGGCACCGGCATGACCCCGGAGGTCATGGCCAAGGCATTCGACCCTTTCTTCACCACCAAGCCGATCGGTCAGGGCACGGGCCTTGGCCTGTCGATGATCTACGGGTTCGCCAATCAGTCCGGCGGTCAGGTGCGCATTCAGTCAGAAGTCGGCAAGGGAACCTCGATATTCATTTACCTGCCTCGTTACGACGGTGCTGCGGTCAGGGACGAGAGCGATGCACTCATCCCACCCGTCGAGTTCACGCAGTCCGGAGAAACGATTCTGATCGTGGATGATGAGCCGACCGTGCGCATGCTGCTTACCGACTCCCTCGGTGATCTCGGCTATACGCTGATCGAGGCAGCGGACAGCCTGGCCGGCCTTAAACTGCTGCGTTCGGACGTGCATATCGATCTGCTCATCACCGACGTGGGCCTGCCGGGAGGCATGAACGGGCGGCAGATGGCCGACGCCGGGCGAGAAGTTCGTCCACAGCTAAAAACCCTGTTCATCACCGGCTACGCAGAAAATGCGGCCATCGGTGATGAGCAACTCGGGCCGGGAATGCGGGTGCTGACCAAGCCGTTCGCCATCGATGCGCTGACCTCTCGTGTTCAGGAACTGATGAACGCCTGATTCGGTCAGGCGCTCACGCATGAGCGGTGCGAGCGCTGGCCGGACGGCGAGAAGACCCGCCTGAATCTGCCCGCGATGCACTGCATCGCGCCAATATTGAGCGCTGCGCAAACCCGGTGCTACCATGCGCGACCGCCATGCAGGCAAGGGAATAACCGGGTCATGAGCAGCATTCGCGAGCGCAACAAAGAACTTATCCTGCGCGCTGCCAGCGAGGAATTCGCCGACAAGGGCTTCGCCGCCAGCAAGACCAGCGATATCGCAGCCAGGGCCGGCGTTCCAAAACCGAATGTCTACTACTACTTCAAATCCAAGGACAACCTTTACCGCGAGGTATTGGAAAGCATCATCGCGCCCATTCTGCAAGCGTCGACGCCGTTCAACCCCGAGGGTGTTCCGGCCGAAGTGCTCAGCCGCTACATACGTTCGAAAATCCAGATTTCCCGGGACCTGCCCTTCGCTTCGAAAGTATTTGCCAGCGAAATCATGCACGGCGCCCCACATCTGACGCCGGAGCAGATCGAACAGCTCAACGGCCAGGCCCGGCATAACATCGAATGTATTCAGGCATGGATAGACCGCGGGCAGATTGCAGCGCTGGACCCTCACCACTTGATGTTTACCATCTGGGCTGCAACCCAGACATACGCCGATTTTGACTGGCAGATCGCAATGGTCACCGGCAAAACGAAACTGCAAGACGCTGATTACGAGGCCGCCACGCAGACCATTCTCAGGCTGGTGCTAAAAGGATGTGAGCCGGATCGCTGACCTGATACTCGTGCCACCGCTGATCGTTCACATCTGACTGACTATCGTGCCAATGCGCGTTGGCATGCACTTCGTGACGCTACGCGTCAAAAAGTCTGCGCCGCACCGCACAATCAAGGCCGGAAGCCGAGCAGCGACTTTCGTGCAGACACAAAAAACCCGCCGAAGCGGGTGGTTTTGCAACATGACCATTCCGACATCCTGTCAGTAGCCTCCTGGCAATGGTCGATCTTCCCTGATCACTGCGGCGTTCCTTCGCTGCAGCTGTTGAATTGGATCCTACATGGACCCGATGTCAGTCGATAGAGCCAATGGCGTCTCTTGATGTAAGCCTTTCGCCATATCTGCTTGCATTCGAGAAAAATGTGACTGACGTCTCATGTTTACCGGGCAGGCGCCGAGATGCTTGAAAGGCTCGGCTTTCGGGCTTTGCGTTACTCAGCTCGCAACAAGAAAAATAATCTTAGGGATGAAGATCATGAATATGCGCAGTGTGTCCATCAGCCGCCGCTTGTGGCTGATCCTTGTGGTTTCTGTGCTGATGTTTCTGATTCTCGCAGCCACCCTGCTCAAACAGACACATGATGACCTGTACCGCGCGAAGGCTGAAAAAACCATGCACGTGGTGCAGACAGCGAGCGGCATACTCGGTTACTACCAGGGCCTTGAAGCGGCTGGCAGCCTGACGCGTGAGGCTGCACAGCAGCAGGCGCTGAAACAGATCAAAGGGCTGCGCTACAGCCAGAGCGACTATTTCTGGATCAATGATCTGCAGCCCGTGATGATCATGCACCCCACCAACCCCAAGCTCGATGGGCAAAACCTTTCGGCCATCCGGGACCCGGATGGCTTTGCGGTGTTCAATGAAATGGTCACCCTGGTCAAAAGCCAGGGCGCCGGCATGGTCAACTATCGCTGGCCGAAACCGGGCGCCAGCGAACCGGTGAAAAAGACCTCTTATGTGCAACTGTTCCAGCCGTGGGGCTGGATTCTCGGCTCCGGCGTTTACGTGGACGACGTAGCCGCCGAGTTCGAGGCCCAGCTGCTGAGCACCGGACTATTCATTGCAGGTATCGTGCTGGTCATGGTGCTGCTGCTGACCCTGATCGTACGCAGCATCGTTCGTCCGCTGAAAGCCGCTGTGGGCGCCATGGCCGATATTGCCAGCGGTGAAAGCGACCTGACCCGCACCTTGGAAACCCACGGCAAGGACGAGATCACCGAACTGGGTACGCACTTCAACGCTTTCGTCGCCAAACTGCGTAACGTTGTAAGCCTGCTGCAGAACTCTTCGATGGCTCTGGGCAAGGCTGCCAGCGAGTCGGGCAGCAATGCCGAGCAGGCGCAGAACCGCAGCCTGCAGCAATCGCAGCAGATGGACCTGGTAGCAACTGCTGTCAATGAAGTGACCTATGGCGTCCAGGACGTTGCCAAAAACGCCGAGCATGCGGCCAGCGAAATGCGCGACGCCGAATCGCGGGCGCAGCAGGGGCAGATCAACATCGACAACAGCCTGCGTCAGATCGAGCACCTCTCCGGCACTATCGGTCAGGCCGTTGACGTGATGCACAACCTGTCGAGCGAAAGCACAAAGATCGGCAGCGTACTGGAGGTGATCAGTTCGATTGCCGATCAGACCAACCTGCTTGCGCTGAACGCTGCCATCGAAGCAGCACGCGCAGGTGAACAGGGCCGCGGCTTTGCCGTGGTAGCCGATGAGGTGCGCCTGCTGGCCCAGCGCACGCAGAAATCCACCGCAGAAATCCAGGCCATAATCGAACGCCTGCAAACGTATTCCGATGCCGCCGTCAAGGTGATCGGCGATAGCAGTCGCTCCTCGCAACTGACCATCGAACAGGCCAATCAGGCCGGTCAGAGCCTGACCTCCATAAGCCAGGCCCTGCGCAGCCTAAACAGCCTGAATGCGTCCATCGCCAGTGCCACATTGCAGCAAACGCACGTGGTGGACGACATCAACCAAAACGTCACGCAGGCGGCGCAGCTATCCCAGAGCACTGCAATGGCTGCCGAGCAGTCCACCTCGGCCAGCCAGCATCTGCGAGAGTTGAGTGAAGAATTGAGCGCGCTGCTGAAACAGTTCAAGGTTTAAATCTTCATCAGGCGGTGGCGCACGGAACCTCATGCGTGATGTGTTGCCTGAGACCTGCTTACTTTACAGCTCACTTATAGCGGGGGTCACATGCGCACACTGGAATTGGCAGGCAGTACCGTACCAGTGCTGGGTCAGGGCACTTGGCACATGGGTGAAAAAGGCCATCTGCGCTCGGCAGAAATAGCCGGGCTGTGCCTGGGCATCGAACAGGGCCTGACCCTGATCGACACTGCCGAGATGTATGCCGATGGCGCGGCGGAAGAAATCGTCGGGCAAGCCATTGCCGGACAGCGCGACAAGGTTTTCGTGGTCAGCAAGGTGTACCCGCACAATGCCAGCCGCAGCGGCATTCCGGCCGCGTGCGAAGCCAGCCTGCGCCGGATGAATACCGACTACATCGACCTTTATCTGCTGCATTGGCGGGGCCAGTACCCGCTGACCGAGACAGTCGAAGCTTTCGAGCGTCTGCGTGAAGCCGGCAAGATCGGCGCGTGGGGGGTGTCCAATTTCGATGTGCCGGACATGATCGAATTGAACAACCCGCGCTGTGCGACCAATCAGGTGCTGTACAACCCTGAGCAACGCGGCATTGAGTTTGATCTCATGCTGTGGAGTGCGGATCGTCATTTGCCGTTGATGGCGTACTGCCCGATCGGCCAGGCTGGCGACCTGCTTTATCACCCTGCCCTGCATGAAATCGCCAAACGCCATGAAGCAACTCCGGCGCAGATCTCGCTGGCATGGGTGCTTCGTCAGGAGAACCTGATTGCCATTCCCAAAGCGACCAATCCGGAGCATATCCGGCTGAACATCGCAGCCGAGCAGATCCGTTTGACGGAACGGGATTTGGCAGACATTGATCTGGCCTGGCCCGCCCCAACCCGGAAAGTGGCTCTGGCGATAGTTTGATGCCCAAGCAACAGCGGCAAAAAACCGGTCGGCTGAATGAGTGCTGAACGCGACCGGCGATGGGCTTGATAAAGAAACACTCGGCAACAAGCTGTCACAAATATGAAATAACGCCTTGTCATCATGCGGCCTTCGCCTCCCCCGCCCGGGCCAGGCCGCATGTGGACAGCCATGAACCACAGTATCGTAAACCATCAGGATTCCGACCTTTTCGGCCTGCTCTACGGCTTCCGTTTTCGCCACGGCGAAAGCGGTCAGGAGATAGACTCGGCTGCAGCGCTGGATTACCTGCAAAATCCGCCTGATGAAAACGACTTCATCTGGTTGCACCTGAACCTGTCGCATGCGGCCTGCGAGCGCTGGATGAAAACCACGCTCGACCTTCCGGAAGAGTTTTTCGAAGCCCTGCACGAAGGTTCCCGCTCGACCCGCATCGAACACGTCGACGCCACGCTGCTGGCGGTAGTCAACGACGTGGTGTTCGATTTCAACAGGCTGTCGACTGACATCTCGACTTTATGGGTGTGTGCGCGCCAGCGTTTGCTGATCACCGCACGGCTGCAACCGCTGCGCTCGGTGGACAAACTGCGTTCGGCGGTCAAGCGTGGCGAGCAATTCGATTCACCTCTGGAGCTGTTGGCTCACCTGCTCAGCGATCAGGGTGAAGTACTCACTCAGTTCCTGCGCAAGACCAGCGTCAATGTTGACCGTATCGAAGATCAGTTGCTGTCACAGCGGCTGAGTAACAACCGCTCCGAACTCGGCGCCATGCGCCGGGTGCTGGTGCGCCTGCAACGCCTGCTGGCACTCGAACCAGGCTCGCTGATGCGCCTGCTGCATCGCCCGCCGCAATGGCTGCGCGAGCAGGATGCGCAAGCTTTGCGCCAGTCCATAGAAGAATCGTCACTGGTGATCAACGACCTAACGGCGCTGGGCGAACGCATCAAGCTGCTGCAGGAAGAAATTGCTGCCAACCTCAATGAACAAAGCAGCCGAACCCTGTTTACCCTGACCGTGGTAACGGTGCTGGCGCTGCCGATCAACATCGTCGCAGGCTTCTTTGGCATGAACGTGGGCGGCGTGCCGCTGGCTTCCGACCCGGAGGGTTTCTGGATTTTGGTGGCGCTGGTGGCAACCTTTACGTTGGTCGCAGGGCGTTGGGCGTTTCGCAAACGCGGCGACTACTGAATATGCATCTCGACCCGCCGGTTGTCAGAAAACCGGCGCAAAAGCGCAATCAATTGTTACATGTCTCACCGCTGTCACATTTTGCAATGACCATGTCAATATTCTTTCAATCCAGGATTGTGAACATGGCTACAAACGCAATGTCACCCGACGCTCTCGGCAAGGCGAGCCTGTCAGTGAGTCAATTCGGTCGCAAGCCCAGCCGAATGACCATTATTCTTTTTTTCACGATACTCATCGCAGGCTTGCTGTTCACTGGCTACAGCCTCAAACAGGACGTCGACGACATGGGTACGGTGGTTACCACCTGGACCCCTTTCGTACTGTTGGGCGTAGCGTTGTTGATCGCGCTGGGGTTCGAGTTCGTCAACGGCTTTCATGACACCGCCAACGCGGTCGCGACGGTGATCTACACCCACTCCCTGCCGCCCGGCTTTGCAGTGGTCTGGTCGGGGTTCTTCAATTTTCTCGGTGTGATGGTTTCCAGCGGCGCAGTGGCATTCGGCATCATCGCCTTGCTGCCGGTAGAACTGATCCTGCAAACCGGTTCCTCGGCCGGTTTCGCCATGATATTCGCCCTGCTGATTGCTGCAATCATCTGGAACCTGGGCACATGGTGGCTGGGTTTGCCGGCATCTTCGTCGCACACCTTGATTGGCTCGATCATCGGCGTCGGTGTTGCCAACGCGCTGATGCACGGCCGTGACGGCACAAGCGGCGTGGATTGGTCCCAAGCCACTAAAATCGGTTATTCACTGCTGCTCTCGCCGCTGGTCGGGTTCGGCTGTGCTGCATTGCTGCTGATCGCCATGCGCATGTTCATCAAGAACCGTGCGCTGTACAAGGCACCGGAAGGTAACGCGCCACCACCTTTGTGGATTCGCGCGATGCTCATCGTTACCTGCACCGGCGTGTCGTTCGCGCATGGCTCCAACGACGGGCAGAAAGGCATGGGCTTGATCATGCTGATTCTGGTCGGAACCCTGCCAATGGCTTACGCGCTGAACCGCACCATGCCTGCCGAACAGGCTACCCAGTTCGCTGCAGTGGCTGAAGTAACCCAGCAGGCGTTGATCCGCAGTGTGCCTCAACCGGCCCCTGGCGATGCACGCAAGACCCTGTCGGATTACCTGGTCAGCAAGGAAGCCAGCCCGGACCTGATCCCCGCGCTGGCGGTCATGGCTGGCAAGATCGGCGATCAGGTCGCCAGTTACGGTTCGCTGTCGAAGGTGCCTGCCGAAGCCGTGACCAACGTGCGTAACGACATGTATCTGACATCGGAAACCATCCGCGTCATGGAAAAAAACCAGGTAGGCAATTTCGACGCAGAGACCAAAACCAAACTCGAAGCCTTCAAGGGGCAGATCGACAGTGCCACACGCTTCATTCCGACCTGGGTCAAGATTGTCGTGGCCATCGCCTTGGGGCTGGGCACTATGGTGGGCTGGAAGCGTATTGTCGTGACCGTCGGCGAGCGTATCGGCAAGACTCACATGACCTACGCCCAAGGCGCGTCAGCTGAGGTCGTGGCCATGTTCACCATCGGTGCGGCGGATATGTACGGCTTGCCGGTGTCCACCACACACGTGCTGTCCTCGGGCGTGGCGGGTTCGATGGTTGCCAACGGCTCGGGGCTGCAGATGCGCACCCTGCGCAACCTGGCGACCGCCTGGGTGCTAACCCTGCCAGCAGCCATTTTGCTCTCGGGCTCTCTGTACTGGGTGTTCAGCAAGCTGTTCTGACGCTCTTGGCTCTGCGCTTTTGTAAGCAAGCTCCCGCAACTGCGATTCATCAGCGATCGCCAAGCCATGAGTAACCGGCGTTTGCGGGAGCGAGCTTGCTCGCTAAATCTGTTTCCCGGCCACACCCCCCGCAACTGCTGTGCCTCAATGATCCCGAGTCTCATCCCCCTCGGCGCTGGTATCGATACTCACGACCACTGACATGCCCGGACGCAGATGCTCAAGCATCGGTTGATCGGCATCGACCACGATACGCACCGGAATGCGCTGGGAAATCTTCACGAAGTTGCCGGTCGCGTTATCGGCAGGCAGCAAGCTGAATTCCGAACCTGCGGCAGGCGAAATTCGCTGCACATGACCGTGCATTTCGCGATCGTCGAGCGCATCGACAGTAAAGCTCACTGGCTGACCGAGACGCACATGAGCCATTTGGGTCTCTTTCATGTTGGCCACGATCCAGCGCTGCTCGGGCACCAGCGCCATTAATTGCGCACCCGAGTTGACGTAGGCACCAAGACGCACGCCGATCTGCCCCAACTGCCCGTCACGCGGGGCAACAATACGGGTGTTGTCCAGATCGATGCGCGCCAGCTCGATGGCGGCTTGCGCATTGGCAACCGAGGCTTCCAGCGAGCCACGGTTGACGATCACGGTTTGCAGGTCTTCGCGGGCTATCTGCAATACCGCCTTGGCTTCTGCAACAGAGGCGTTGGCCTGGGCGTCGGCAGCGCGGGTAACGTCCAGCTCGCTTTTCGACACCGAACCATCGGTCACCAGCGCCTGATTGCGACGCAGATCGGCAGCACTCTTGCGACTCTGCGCAATGCTGTTCTGCAGCTCGGCCTGACGCTGACCGATCGTGGCTTCGGCACTGCGACGCTGTTGCAGGTTGTTGGCCAGCGAAGCCTTCTGCATCGCCAGTTGCGCAACGGCTTGCTCCAGACGCTGACGATAGATACGGTCATCAAGGCGCACCAACAGGTCGCCCGCCTTGACGAACTGAAAGTCCTGAACCGCCACTTCGTACACATAGCCGCTCAACTGTGGCCCGATCAACGTGGTCTGGCCTTTCACCTGCGCGTTCTCGGTACTTTCTATGGGGCTGCCGAACGGCGGCAATTCCCAGGCATACAACACCACCAGCACACCGACCAACGCCACAGCACCGAAAATCAATGAAGAGACGATACGCTTGCGGGCCGGGCGCGGTCGGCTGGTGATCGGGGACTTCAACGGTGCCGGGGCCGGTGACGGCGAACTGCGTGGGGCTTCGTTATCGGTGGTGGTTGATTCGGTCATGAAGGTCTAACGCCGGAAGAAGGTACGGAAGGCGAAGCGGCAGGTGCAATAGGGGCCAGCGCCAGAGGTTGGGTGGTCATTTTCAGCCACAGCATGCGCAGCGATATCCAGATCATGGTCAGCACGGCAATCAGTGCGATCAGCATGAATACATCGTTGTAGGCCAGCACATTGGCTTCTCGTGTCGCCGCAGTGGCCATCGCGCGGATGCCCTGGATGTTGCGCAATGAAGGGTCGGCGATGACCGAGCTGTAACTGGCGCTGTAGCCTAGCAGCCGCGCCTGAACCAGCGGGTCGATCAGGGTCAGATGTTCAACGATATGGCTGGAGTGAAACTTCTCGCGCACGACCTGAAAGGTCCCCAGGGCGGCAGCTCCGATCAGGCCACCGATGTTCTGGGTTATCCCGAACAGCACGGAGAAACTTACCATGTTGCGCGGGTTGGCCAGCACACCGCTGATACCCAGCACCAGCGTGGGGCCGAGAAAGAACGTGCCACCGAAGGCCAGCAGAAACTGGCTCAGGTACATGTTCGACTGACGCGTCAGGTTGGTCGAATGACTGTCCATCCAGGCGCCCATCGCCATCATCGCCAAAGAAATCAGCAACGGCTTGATCAAATGCGCGGGGTTGATCGTCAGCGCGCTGACCGCCAGCCCGGCCACACTGCCCAGCAGCATCACCAGATACAAGGTATGCAGCTGCTGACTGCCCATGTTCAATGCCTGGAGAAAACCGACAGCGCCGACGGACTGTTCGGAAAGCACAACGCGAAACAGAATGACGGCCAGGCCGAGACGCAAAATCGCACCACTGCCGAGCCATCGAGTAATCAACAGCGGATTGCAGCGGTTGTGCTCAATGGCCAGGCCCGCGCAGATCAGCGCAATCGACGCTGCAGAAGCAACGCCTACCCAGGACTCCTCCAGCCACCATTCGATCCGCCCCAGCGACAAGACCGCGCACAGCAGCGCAAAGCCGGTGGACAACAGGCCGAACGTCAGGAAATCCAGCTTCTCGAAGGCCTTGAAACGATCGCCGGGTGGCAATTTGAGCATCAGTACGCAGCCCAGCGAGAGCAGTGCCATGCCCAGTTCGAACAGGTAGAGGCCGCGCCACTGAGCAATCTGCAGCAAATCTTCGGACACCATCCTGGCCAGTGGCGTGGCCAGCTGGGCAGTGCCAATCCCTAGCACCAGCGCCTTGAGCCGCCACTTCTGCGGGAAGGCCTGAATCATGTAATACAGCCCGAGTGTGCTGAGCGCCGCGCCGACCATACCGTGTGCCGCACGCACTGCAATCGCCGAGTCGATATCGTTGACGAACAGGTGCGCCAGGGTCACTAGTGCATAAAGCACCAGAAACAACTCGGTAAACGCCCGCAGGCCAAATTGCTGGCGAAATTTCACCAACAGCAGGTTCATCGACACGTTGGTCATGATGTAGGCCGCGGGCAGCCAGGCGATGTCCTGCGACGTTGCGCCGAGGGCACCCTGCAGATAAGGCAGGTTGGCGATCACCAGCGCGTTGCCGAGGCCACCGGTCAGCGCGACGATGACGCCTACAAGCGCAAATGCCCAGCGGCGGGCATCGGAATGCAGCGGCGTCGAAGGCGAGCCCGGCATGGTCGGGCGTTCGTGGGCGGCCCAATCACGCGGAGCATACTTGTCAGTCATGGCAGAGACCGGGCATGAAACATACTTTTCATAAGCGCTACTTTTTTATGGCCGCTGCGTGAGGAATTCTTTTGTGTGACATTAACGACAGCCACAATACTCAAGAAGCCGAGCATGTTTCGTCCGGTCTGTCCCATAACATAGTGTTCAAGGGCCGGAAGACGCTTGAATGAGGGGTATTTGAAACTTCAGGCTATGCTTAAACGCAGTTTTGCTTTGCACATTTGCACTGATAGGATCTTCTGCGACGCTCTAACAAGAAGAAAGCGCAGTAGAACAAGGAGTTCAGAATGAGTTCACAGGTTTCCCACATCCACCCGGTCAGGCCGCCTGCCAGCCGCAATGCGATTGTTGTCAACGTGCGTAACCACATCGGCCACTTGACCCTCAATCGTCCGGAGGGCCTGAACGCAATCGATCTGGACATGGTCCGCACCCTCAAGCGTCAACTGGACAACTGGGCTGATGACGACTCCGTTCATGCCGTGGTCCTGCGCGGCGCCGGCGAGAAAGCGTTCTGTGCCGGGGGCGACATCCGCTCCCTCTATGAAAGCCACCAGAGCGGTCAGGATCTGCACTACACCTTTTTCGCCGAAGAATACGAGCTCGATCTAACCATTCACCGCTACCGCAAGCCTGTGCTGGCCCTCATGGACGGTCTGGTACTGGGCGGCGGCATGGGGCTGGTTCAGGGGGCCGACCTGCGCGTAGTGACCGAGCGTACCCGGCTTGGCATGCCGGAAGTCGGTATCGGTTACTTTCCGGACGTGGGAGGCAGCTACTTTCTGTCGCGGCTGCCTGGCGAAATCGGCACCTGGCTGGGCGTCACCGGATCGCAGATAGGCGCTGCCGACGCGCTCTACTGCGGCCTTGCAAACTGGTCGATGAACAGCGCAATGCTGCCGCGCCTCGACCATATGCTCGACCACCTGAAATGGAAATCGACCCCGCTCAAGGACCTGCAGGGTGCGCTGGCGAAGCTGGCCACCCAGCGCCTGCCCTCCCCACCTCTGGAGGCATTGCGCCCGGCCATCGATTACTTTTTTGGCCGTCAGGACATCCCCGGCATCATCGAACAGTTACAGGAAGTGGCAATCGCCGACACCCGCCAATGGGCGCTGGAGACGGCAAGCCGCATGCAACAGCACTCGCCGCTGGCCATGGCCGTGACACTGGAAATGCTGCGCCGCGGCCGTCACCTGTCATTGCAGACCTGCTTTGCAATGGAGCTTCACCTGGACCGGCAATGGTTCGAACGTGGCGACCTGATCGAAGGCATACGCGCGCTGATCATTGATAAAGACAAGAAACCGCAATGGAAACACAGCAGCGTGCAGGATATCAGTGCCGGGCATGTGCAGAGTTTCTTCAGCGGCTTGGAGAACTGAGTCATGCATGATCTTGAATTGAGTGAAGAGCAGGTGATGATCCGCGACATGGCGCGAGACTTTGCCCGTAATGAAATCGCCCCCTACGCCCAGGCCTGGGAAAAAGCTGGCTGGATCGACGATGCGCTGGTCGCCAGACTCGGTGAGCTGGGCTTGCTGGGTATGGTGGTGCCTGAGCAATGGGGCGGCACTTACGTCGACTATGTCGCGTATGCACTGGCGGTCGAGGAGATCTCCGCTGCCGACGCAGCCACCGGTACGCTGATGAGTGTGCATAGTTCGGTGGGCTGCGGGCCGGTCCTCAACTTCGGGACCGATGAGCAGAAACACACTTGGCTGGAAAAGCTCGCCACTGGTCGCGTGATCGGCTGTTTCTGCCTGACCGAACCGCACGCCGGCTCTGAAGCGCACAACCTGCGCACCCGCGCAGAATTGCAGGGCGACGAGTGGGTCATCAATGGTGCCAAGCAGTTCGTCAGCAACGGCAAGCGCGCCGAGCTGGCCATCGTGTTCGCTGTGACCGACCCGGAGCTTGGCAAGAAAGGCCTGTCCGCGTTCTTGGTGCCGACGATAAACCCGGGCTTTGTGGTAGACCGAAGCGAGCACAAGATGGGGATACGGGCCTCCGACACTTGTGCAGTCACGCTGAGTGACTGCCGCATTCCTGCCGCCAACCTGCTGGGCGAGCGCGGTAAGGGCCTGGCGATTGCCCTGTCAAACCTGGAGGGCGGCCGGATCGGAATCGCAGCACAGGCCCTCGGGATAGCTCGCGCCGCCTTCGAAGCCGCACTGGCATACGCCCGCGAACGCGTGCAGTTCGACAAGCCCATCATCGAGCACCAGAGCATCGCTAATTTGCTGGCCGATATGCACACCCGGATCAACGCCGCCCGCCTGCTCACCCTGCACGCCGCACGTTTGCGCAGCGCCGGGCAGCCATGCCTGTCGGAAGCGTCTCAGGCCAAGCTGTTCGCATCAGAAATGGCCGAGTGGGTATGCTCCAAGGCAATCCAGATTCATGGCGGGTACGGCTATCTCGAAGATTACCCCGTCGAGCGCTATTACCGTGACGCCCGCATTACCCAGATATACGAAGGTTCCAGTGAGATCCAGCGCCTGCTGATAGCGCGCGAACTGCGCCATTATCTGGTCTGACAGTGCAAGTGCCCCGGCGCCACACGTCGCCGGGGTTTGCAGTCAGCGTCTCACGAACCGCTCGCGCCCCAGCAGTGTCACCAGCAGCGCGACTGAATCAGCATTTTTAAGCATGATATCGACACGCTTGTGAACATTTTCGTAAAACACGTCACGGGCCTCGTCGAGTGTACGCTTGCCGCTAACCCGCAGAATCGTCTGCTTTTCATTACCATCCGCTCGTTTCAGGTCACGCCAAGTGTCTTCATCCAGCTGCCGGAATAGCTTGTCGCGGTCAGTCAGGTAAGACAGGGTTCTCTGTTGCTGAAATATCAGTTCGTTCTTGATGCGCATCCGATAAGTCGACGTATCCTCGATAAGGTCTACGAACGGTGCCTGAGAATCGACATAAGCGATATCGTCCGTATTGAGCACCATATGAGACAACTCGTGAATCAGGATAGCCGCTCGATAATGCGGGCCATGCTTGAACTCGCCCGAGCGAATGGCGCTGAGTTTGAAGCGGTAAGTAGGCAGGCGAAAGAACTGTTCAGTGAGAAAAACCCGTTTCCACGGATCAGCTTCAAAGATAAATGCACTGGAGGCCTCATTACCTGCCCGGTTGAAGCCCACCACGTAGCGTGAGGAATCGATGGGCGACAGCGAAGGGGTCATCAACTCCTGATAAATGTCGGTCACCGCTTTTCGGGTGACCTCATACAGTCGATCATCCGGTTTTTTTTGCCCAAAGAACTCAGCGAGTATCTTTTCCGCACGGGGTTCGACCTCCACTTCGGGCAACGGCCTTGTCAGGTTGGCCAGGCAGTTTTCCAGATAGCACTGTGCCTGCGCATGTGCGTCCTCGATGGACTGGGCCATCTCGCGGTATGAACGTCGTATCTCGGGCATACCGCGAGCACTGACAACAATTATCTCGTTGACCAGATCGTCTACCAGGCTGCCTTCCATGTGGGTCAGTGCACCACCCCCACCCTTCAAGCCACCCTGGATATCAAGCGTCCATTGCTGATCCTTGTCGAGACTGACCGGAGGTCCGACTCTTTCCCTCGAAACGATGAACCAGCCGTCCCCATCAAAGCGTAATTCGTAAGTCTTGCCACCAATGGCGGCATACGTGCTGCCAGTGACCGGGTCGCGGTAGGTGTTCAACAGCTCGTCTTTTTGCAGGGTATTCAAAGCAATGTCATGGATTTCGAACTGGCGCAGGCGCTCCCGTATCTGTTGCGTCAAAGAGCTATTGCTCCAGGAAAACTCGGGCACGTCAGCCGCATCATCAGGTTGCACAAGCGGGTCAGAAAAAGCTGCGTCCTCCAACCAATAGCCAGCCTCGTCAACTGCTCGCGAAGGAATGATCGAGGAGGCCTGTCCAGACGAGATCATTACACTGAGTGCGGCCATGAATTCCGACAACGCCTTGCCCCAACGCTGGTCTCCGGCAGAGATGACCGACAGATTCAACAGCGCTTGCCCCTGGACAATGCCAATCAAGGTACCCAGACGCCCTGGCATCAGCGCCATGACTTGCTCGGCACCCAAAGTGAACAGGTATCTGGAAGCAGCACTGCGATGTTCGGCATTGGTAATGCTGCTCTGTTTCACCTGCAGCTTCAGGATATTCAGAGCGCCCTCAAACATCAGCAGCAGACAGTTACCGCCATACGGGTCGATCTGCAGGGTCGCCGGTGCTGGTGTTTCAAAAGGCAGATCAAAAGAGGACTCTGCGCTGAACGGCAGGTGCGGTTCCACAAAGCCGCCGTTGTCGTAGAGCTTGCGCAGGCCGGGATCAACACGATCCAGAATGTAGGTCTGAAGACTTGCGGACGTGTGAATGTCATGCAGAAGCGCAGACTGGTCCGGGTATTCCTTGAAGGCGAACGCATCATGCAACGGAGCATAAAGCACCCACGGTCCCGGCTGGCTGTCCAACGGGCCCATCAAGTAGGTGTTGAGTACCACAGTCGGCTCCCAGCCTTCCTTGGCCGGCAGCAACTTCAAGGCACTCAGCACCATTTTGCATCCATCCACCGGAAGTCTTGCGATGGCATCAGGCATGCCCAGTACGTTTTCGATCAATCGATAGGCCTGCCCGGACAGCTCGCCCTTCAGCTTGAGCGCAAACGCTCGAAGGATATCGAGCGAAGGGACCTGCTCGACAAACAGCTTGCGGCGCTCGAGGTAGTCCGCAGAGGTGACTGTCAGCAGCGACTCCAGCATCGCCCGGTAGCCTGCGGCGATGTCCAGCGACGTCACCAGTTCGCGCACATACACTGGCGTCAGCGACGCATTCAGCGGCTTATGATCCCGCGACGAGAGCAGAATGACCCCGTCCTGCCTCGCCAGAAAACGGTTGATAGCAAACTCTACGAGGTTCTCGCTTACTGCTTGCGTGGCCGCCGGTATCGCCTGAGGTATCTGCCCCGGCGCGACCGGGACCGGAACGTAGTGCGTCAGCGTGGCCAGGATGTTCTCTGGGTCAGGGCGAGGTTCGGTGAAATCGGTGTTGAACCTTAGCGTCAGTTGCTTGCAGGAGTATTCATAAAGGCTGGGGACATCAAACAGAAAGTCCTTCTGTGCAGCACAGGTCACATAGAAACGCTGCAGGGCATGGACCAGCGTGATCTGATCGGCCTTCGATGCGTCGCTGATCCACGTAGGCACGATCGCTCTGTAGATGATGAATTGTATGGCAACGCCCAGATAACCGAGGATCTGGCGATTTCGATCATCCCGTTCAGCCGCTCCCAACAGGTTGACGAAAAGCTCTGACGGCACGCGCCATGCAATAGCCTGCCGATACAATTCCGCCACTGTACGTCGTTGGCGCTCTATTTCATCGCGTTGCAAGGCCTGGATAAAATGCCCTTCGATGCCGCGCAATATGACTTTGAGATCGAGAGTGCCGGTTCTGGCACGGTAGGCGAGCAGTGTCTGCCTGTCCGGCTCGGCAAGCACGCCTGACATGTGCGAGACCAGCCCACTGCGGATCAGCAGCGCAGCGACATATTCGTCCAGCGCCTGCCGGGTTGCGAAGCTCACGAGCCCCCTGTTCATTACCCACAGAGCTGGTTGGCTGTGAGCACGCCGGTCATTGATCACGAATGCATTGGGTATCTTGATAGCGGGTGAATCAGGGTCATATCGAACCGAGACGGCAAACGCATCGACACACGCCTCGCCCAGTGTTTCCCTCAGAGCAGGCAGAGGCCTGTCCAATACTTGCAAGACGTTTTCGATAACCAGTGCCGGAAGCTTGGCGGTGCGCTTTTCAGCAAGCATTTCCAGGCGCAGCGAGTATTCCCGCACCAGCCCGGTTATTACGCCGGGGGCCAGCCTGGTATCCAGGTGACGAATAGAACGGGAATAGAATTCGCTTATCTGCTTCTCGAAGCGCCGCGCAAACTCCATCTGCACGCAGACCAGTATCTGTTCGATCAACCCCGATGACATACGTTGCACGGGCAGATCCAGAACCGGCGTTCCCAGACCGGCAAGGACCAAGCCGCCCGACAGCGACGTCTGTGCATGACCACAGACGAGGTCCAGAGCCAAAGAAAGCAAGCGCACAGGCCGTGCGCCTTCATCATCAGGCACGACCCAGAGCGCCCATGCATCCAAATGCGGCCCGCCAATCACTGCCAGGTAGCGGTTCAGTGCAAGACGCATGCAACCGTCAACGCCGGCATGCAGTGCATCGACACGCTCAAGCATCGCATCAAGCTTCCTCAGTTTGTCGATCCAGTTAGAGGAAGGCTCGATAATTAGGTCTGGTTGCGCATTGCTACCCTGAACCGAGGCTCCCCAGGTCAGTCGCTCCGAGCGCCAGCGTCCAGAGTCGTGCAGGCGAAACAATCGGCTGTCCAGAAGGCCACGGATGTCTAGCGCATCATCAATCCGGAACGTCATTTTTTCGTCCTGAATGGCTGGCAGTGCCAGCGCATAACGCAGATTGCGTTTCTGCAAGGCGATGACGGACTCGACGAAGTCACTGAAAAACTCCGATGTGAGCGTGTCCTGACGCAGCTCCAGATGTCCTTGCATCTGGATGGCGGCGTGATCATTCAATGACGAATAAAACAGCAGCCCGGCACGTGAACGATCGCTCAGGATTTGCTCGATCGCTTTGTCCGAATCGGTGACGCGCAGAAATCCCGGCTGCGAAGAGTAGAGG
Source organism: Pseudomonas tremae (assembly GCF_001401155.1). Classification (GTDB taxonomy): domain Bacteria; phylum Pseudomonadota; class Gammaproteobacteria; order Pseudomonadales; family Pseudomonadaceae; genus Aquipseudomonas; species Aquipseudomonas tremae. The sequence goes on along the minus strand of NZ_LJRO01000079.1, from coordinate 74,921 downwards.
TATGTTCCCGCCGACTCATCCCCCGGAAACTCGATCAGGACCACACCGACCAGCTTGACCGGTTCCTGTCCGGGGACGAAAACGGACAATCTCCGGACCATGATGGATTGCGGATCGAATGCGTCGGGACACGAAGGCAGCAAGGTGAGCAATAGTTGATACTCTGCCTCCGGCATCTTTCCGGATACCCGGCTCGACAGCAGATGCTGACGAAAGCTTTCTGCCAGTACGTGAGTGGCAAAGTCCTTCGCCGTCCGGCCGTCGGCCCCTGGAAACGCCCAATAGTCAGACAGCAATTGCTCGTACGCAGTACCGACTCCCGAAGCAGTGTCGGACAGCGCCTGCTCGAAAAGGCCTGACCGGGCCTGAGATAAGGTCAACCCCTGCGCATCCAGAAACCGCCGTGCCAGACCTGCCGGAAGCGGCCCGCTGATGACCGTCTGCACAGCGGCATCGGCCAGGTACTGGGTGCCCGCGATTGCAGGCGGCCCCGGATTGGCAACAGGCTCGGTTTCCAGAATCTGCACAATCTGACTGAAGACCTCGATACCATCTCCCTGCCCTTCTGCCGACAACAGCGTCTGCAAGGCCTTGCCTGAAGCCGCCCGCAAGTCCGGCAACTCCTCCAGCCGTGTCCACAGTTCGTCCAGGTAATGGACCTGCTGGCCTAGAACCGCCACCGTACGCGCGTCGAACAGCGGACCGTCGACACGTTCGACTTCGACAATCGACGAGGTGCTGACCTCATAAAACCTTTGCTGCAAAGCGTCAAGTAACGTCGTGCGGCTCGCGAATCGCTCTATGCCGAAGGCCAGCGTACTCAGAAAAACAGCCGTATCACTGTTATCGAAATCACTGATGAGCAACGCTCCAGCCAGTTCGGCGTTGCCAGCCAGGCCATTGCTCAACACCAGCCTGTCGGCTCTGGGAAGGTTCGTATCGGTATCCGTATCTGAGTCAGCGTCGCTGGCAACCAGCAACAGCAACCACTGCGCCTCTTCGCGGTTAATCAGGGCTTTGCCAGCGGCATAGTGGATGTCCTGCACGAATTGTTCGCGCAGGGACTCGCTGGAAAAATAGGGGACTGCTGCTGGCATGTACTGCTTCCTTTGAATAAAGCCTCATCGCGCACTGCGCTGAGCACGTGGCGGAGGAAAAGGAAGCAGCTTATTGAAGCAGGCCGAAGCGTCTGCGTTACATAACGCAATTTTATTCGCAGGCTTGCGCCCGGATCAGGCCTTGTTGTGTTTTTCTACCCAGCTTGCGAAAGCATCAATGAATGTCTGCAAAAAGGGTCGGGTTTTCTCGGACAGCACGCCAGCCTCATCGAAAAAGCTTCCGGCGCCGCCCAGATAGGCTTCAGGCTGTTGCAGACAGAACACATCGAGAAACACCAGCGACTGACGCAAGTGATGGTTGGCGCCGAAACCGCCGACAGCCCCTGGAGAAGCGCTGATTACCGCGCCGGGCTTGCCACTGAACGCGCTCTTGCCGTAAGGCCGCGAGCCCACGTCGATAGCGTTCTTCAGGGCCCCAGGCACCGAACGGTTGTACTCGGGTGTAACAAACAATACGCCGTGGGCGGCGCCGAGTTGTTCGCGAAAGGCGCTGTACGCAGGTGGCGGCGTCGCGCCATCAATGTCTTCGTTGTACAGCGGCAGATCGCCGATCTCGACAATCTTCAGTTGCAGATTCGCAGGTGCCAGCTCTGCCAGAGCAAGGGCAATCTTGCGGTTGATGGAGTCTTTTCGCAGACTGCCGACCAATACGGCAATGGTATGAACCTGGCTCATGAAAATATCCGTCATCAAGTGGGAGGTGGGTTAGGTATAGAATGAAAGCGAGTTTTAGACGACCCTGGCGCTGCGCAATTCCCCGGCACCGTCAAACAGCCCGGATTATTTTTTCCAGGCGGGCAAACTCCCCTATAGATCAGTGGTCTACAAGCCTCGATGGTTTTTTTCAAACCAGCAGTTATATTCAGTTTCAGAGGTTACAAAGCAAATGGCTTCAGTTCTCGTCGGACAATTTCATGCCAGAGACGCCGAAGGTCGCGTGTACCCGGTGCATGAGTTCCAGGAATCGCAGCCTGATGAGGCGCAAGGCGGTCAGCCGGTCATCACTTATCGATTGGCAATCGGCGACCGGGTCAGACATCTTGGCGGGGATAATTTCGAACTCGTGCAGTCTGGTGTGCAGATGACTCGCACATCCAGCTGAAGCGGCAATCGACTCCCGCTTGAACGATTGATGCGAGCGGGAAGTTGCCGGGTGAACAGTTGCCGGGTTTAAAAAACCAGATACCAGAAGATCGCCGTCTCGCGAGTGTTCGGATCAATGCCTCTGTAGCGCATGTGATCGACACCACCCACCACATAGCCGCACCGCTCGTATAGCCTGCAGGCGCCGAGGTTGTTGTTCTGGGTTTCCAGAACGATGCCAGGCAATTCGCGCTTCATAGCCCAGAATCTCGCAGCCTCGAGCAATGACCGGGCAACACCGTGACGGCGTGCTGCATCATCGACGGCCAGCTCATCGATGTAGGCAAAACCGCTCCAGTGAGTACTCATCACGATGTGACCCACTGGCTGATCATCCAGCCACGCGACCATTACCGAGCTTGAGGCCGCGTCACGATGATCGGCGAATTCCTGAGAGTCGATACCGTAGTTCTTGCTGTAAGGCTCGACCAGCTCGACCTGCCAGGAGTCAACACGCTCACCGATGCGCGGCTGGGCATAACCCAGCACTGTGAAGGTGAAATCGCTATTTAGGATGTAGTCCTCGAAGCACTCGTCTGCGACACGAATGCTCAAGACAGGGTTTGCCACGGTCATGTCACCCTAAGCCGATTGCTGTCACGTCTGCGCACCGGCTTCGAGCATCTGAACCCACAGGGCAGGCGCACCGGAAGCCTTGGCAATGGTGCTCATACGCACCTCATGCTCGGCCAGTTCACTTTCCGATGCACGAATCACCCGGCAAGGCTTGCGATTGGCTGGCAGGCGGCGAATTTCGCTGCCGCGATTGCCGGAGCCCTCGCCTGAGCCATTGCCATCGGAAGCATTGCCAGCCAGCGACAGGCTGGTTTGCCCGCCGGTCATCGCTAGATAAACGTCTGCCAGAATCTCGGAGTCGAGCAGCGCGCCGTGCAGCTCACGGCCGGAGTTATCGACTCCGTAACGCTTGCACAGGGCATCCAGGCTGTTGCGCTGACCCGGATGGCGCTCGCGGGCCATCATCAGGGTGTCGAGAATCGAACAGTGCCGAGTGATGTCAGACCTGTCCTGATCGCCCATCAACGCAAATTCATTGTTGATGAAGCCTACGTCGAACGCCGCGTTATGAATGATAAGCTGCGCGCCCTTGATGAACTCGAAGAACTCATCGGCGACTTCGGCAAAGCGAGGCTTGCCGACCAGAAACTCGTTGGTGATACCGTGAACGCCAATCGCGCCTTCATCACTCTCGCGGTCGGGCTGCAGGTACACGTGAAAATGCCGCCCGGTCAGGCGACGACCGATCAGTTCGACACAACCGATCTCGATGATGCGGTGACCGTCGGTCACCGGCATGCCGGTGGTTTCGGTGTCGAGAACGATTGATCTGTTATCCAGGTTTTGCACTGCCATTTGACTCTTGCCTCATTTACCGGCGGCGATTCTAACACGCCGCAGCCGTTGCAAGCCTGCCGGATATGCCCGGGAACGAACGAGAATTCGTCGGCGGGTCTGCTTTCATGAACATAGACGATTGCTCGGCGCGCCGCACAATCGTCGGACCAATTGGCAAACGGTACAGCCCTGACAAATAACCACATCGACGATTCTGCACCGACTCCATTGATGTCCTGAGTTGCGATAAAGGCAACAAAGTTTGAATGTTCGATTATTGCCGGTGCATCTGCCGGGTGCCCATACTCGGCTCATCAGGAACAGGAGATCGACATGAGCCCTCTTTGGCAGCGCCTTCGCGATCAAGCCCGACAGTTGGCCGAGCGCAACCCGGTATTAGGCAATTACGCGACAAGCCACTTGCTGGCTTATGAGACTTTCGAGGATGCGCTTGCGGCAAACCTTGCCCGGCAGATGCAGGCTCAGGCGAGCGATGTGGCGCTGGAAAGCTGGTTCAAGACAATCCTCAAGGCCTGCCCTTCCATCGCTGAGGCAGCGGCTGCAGATATCAACCATCTCGAAATCGTCAATCCAGCCTGTCCGGATCACCTCACGGCCTTTCTGACCTTTCGCGGCATCCAGGCGGTTCAGGCATACCGCATCGCCCATGCCTTGTGGACCGAAGGCGATGTACAGAGCGCAGTGCTGGTGCAGAACTGGGCGGCCAACACCTGGAGCATCGATATCCACCCGGCGGCCCGGCTCGGCACCGCCCTGTTTGTCGATCATGGCATTGGCCTGGTCATCGGAGAAACAGCAGTCGTCGAAGATGAAGTGAGTCTCTGGCACGGCGTCACCCTGGGCAGCACCCTGGCCGAAGCAGGCGACCGGCACCCGAAAATCCGCAGAGGCGCACTTATTTGTGCTGGCGCAACCGTGCTTGGCAACATCGAAGTGGGCGCCAACGCCATCGTCGCCGCCAACTCCGTCGTGCTCAAACCCGTGGCCGCAGGAACGGTGGTTGCCGGTACGCCAGCAAAAGTAGTCGGCAACGCCCCGGCCGCGCTCGCCACCTTCACAACAAAAGCCAAGGGCTAACCAGGAGCTACGCACATGACAGCCACTGCTCAATTCCCGCAAGGCATCGACCACCCGCTGGTCACCGTACGCAATCACGCCGAGGTGCTGGAGCGGTATCGCAGAATGGGGTTTGCGCCCTCACCGGTCAGCTATCACCCGTGGGGAACCGTGACGTCGCTGATGATGTTCCCGAGTAATTTTATCGAGTTGATCGGCGTTGAAGACCCTTCAAAATTCGGTACGCGCTCGGTAAACGGTTTCTGCTTCGGACGTCAACTGGGTCAATTCCTTGAGCGGGGCGAGGAAGGCGTTTCGTTGGTGGCGCTGCACAGTAAAGATGCCGACGCTGACTATGCGCGCATGGTGCAGGCGGGGCTCGAAAGCCAAGGGCGGATCGATTTTCGTCGAAAAATGACACTCCCCGACGGTCGTGACGATGAAGCTGTTGTCTCGCTGGCGCTGTTCATTGATCCGAAACTCCCGGACGCGTCCAACTTCATCTGCCATCAGCATCGCCCGGAGTTGATCTGGGTGCCGGGCTGGCAGGACCACCCGAATGGTGCAGACGGGATTCTGGCGATCACCTACCTGGCAGACCCCGCACAGCTTGAGCCTCGCTGGCGGGCCATCTATGGCGATGCAGTGAGCTTTGATGGCACGGTTCTGCAAGCGAACACGCGGTGCGGCGTATTGCGGGCCATCGATGTGACGACAGCGGCCAGGCAGTTTCCGGACATCGAACTGCCCAGACGTGCTCTGGAAGGACCTCATGCGATTGCGATCAAGCTGCACACCACTCGTCTTTCTGCGTTGCGTGAGATTCTCGAACGTAACGAAGTCCCGCACAGCGAGGCACCGGGGCGGGTCCTCGTTGAACCGCACGCAGCAGGTAAAGTGATTCTCGATTTTGTGCAGAGCCTTTGAATACGACGCCGGAGCCAACCAGGCTAGGTGCGCTTGATGCCGCGCACCTCGTCGACACCCCTATTAGCCAGTTGATCGGCACGCTCGTTGCCGGGATGGCCAATATGACCGCGCACCCATTGCCACTTCACGGTATGACGGCTGACCTGCTCGTCCAGCAACTGCCACAGATCGGCATTTTTGACCGGCTCTTTGGCAGCTGTTTTCCAGCCTCGCTTCTTCCAGTTGACCATCCACTCGGTGATGCCCTTCATCACGTATTGCGAGTCGGTCACCAGCGTTACCTCGCAGGGACGCTTGAGCTCTTCGAGTCCGCGGATGGCGCCGGTGAGCTCCATCCGGTTGTTGGTGGTGTTGGCCTCGCCGCCCCACAGCTCTTTTTCCACTCCCTTGCATACCAGCAAGGCGCCCCACCCGCCCGGACCAGGATTGCCCTTGCAGGCACCGTCGGTGAAGAGTTCAACGCTATCGCTCATTGCTACCTTTCCAGAATGATGGGCTTCGTATGCGCAATGGCAGTGTTCAGGAATCCTGAGACTCGCGACTGACCTTGGCCATTGGCAGGGGGATCAGCTTGCCGATGGGGTCACGACGCACTGGACGTACGGGCCTCAGGCCCACCACCAGCTTGCGTGCGACCAGCAGGTAAAAGCCGCCACCGGGGCTCTGCCGTCCCTCGCCGAGGCTTTCAAGGCCTATCAGGCGCGACTGCCATCCCGCAGAAGCAAGGGGCGGACGATAGCACCCGAAGCGCCGTTTCTCCAGCGCGAAGCCCAGCAGGTTCAGCCAGTCGGCGACCCGTGAGGATGAGATGCAACGTGCCTTGCGCAAGGCATCGCGAGCAAATACATGCCGTACCCCCCAGGTGCTCCAGGGGTTGATGCCGATGATCAGCAGGTGGCCGCCCGGACGCACGCTGCTCGCCGCTTCGCGCAACAGACCATGGGGCGACAGGCAGAAATCCAGACCGTGTTGCAGCACCACGACATCGGCTGCATGTTCACTCAATGGCCAGGCCTGTTCTTCGCAGACAATCTCGACCCCCGGCAGCGGCGCGCCTAGCCGTACATTGCGTCGTACCTGCGGAGCGACCGGCGGGGTTTCAGCCGACGGGCCGTAATGCACCAGATAACCGCCGAAATAGCGCCCGAGTTCTTCGTCCAGTACCCGCCGTTCCTCTTCGAGCAGAAGCTGTCCGAGTGGCCCCGAAAGCCATTCACGAGCAGCGCGGATCAATGCAAGCCACTCAGGATCAGCCTGAGCGAACGCTTCATCGGTCATGAGTTCTCCTCCAGAGGTGCTCGCTAACAGCGGCAACAGACTCTAAGATGCACCATTGTCTGCCGCTATGCGAACTGCGCCATGATACAGATCCATGCCCTTCCCGCTTTCAGTGACAACTACATATGGTTGTTACAAGACCTTTCGAGCCAGCATTGCGCTGTCGTCGATCCGGGCGACTCGGCGCCGGTACTGGCATGGCTCAGGCAGAATCCCGACTACCGGCTGACCGATATCCTGATCACCCATCATCACCATGATCATGTGGGCGGCGTGGTCGAACTCAAGCAAGCCAGCCAGGCACGCGTGCTGGGGCCGGCAACCGAGAACATTCCCGCGCGCGATATCGCGCTGAATGATCATGACAAGCTCACTGTGCTCGGTCTCGACTTCGTGGTGCATGCGGTCCCCGGCCACACGCTGGGCCATATAGCTTTCTATCACGAAGACGCGTCACAACCGCTGCTGTTTAGCGGCGACACACTGTTCGCCGCTGGCTGTGGGCGCCTGTTCGAGGGTACGCCCGATCAGATGCACACGTCGCTCGAACGCCTTGCCACCCTTGCGGACAGCACGCTTATTTACTGCGCGCATGAATACACGCTGAGCAATCTGCGCTTTGCCCAGGCTGTCGAACCCGACAACCGGGACATCGCCGAGCGCCTGGCTCAAGTGACGCAGTGGCGTAGCGAAGGCCGCATCAGCCTGCCGTCCAGCCTGGCGCTTGAAAAACGCACAAATCCCTTCCTGCGTACTCGTGAAACATCTGTTAAAGAAAAAGCGGACGAACGGAGCGGCAGCCAAAACACCTCGCAAAGTGAGGTCTTTGCTCAGCTGAGAGCCTGGAAAGATAAGTTCTGACACGACCCTCAAACCGCAATAAAATTCTGAAAGGTTGACCGACGGCATGCTGGTTCCTAGAATCGCTCGACATTTTCGTCTGGATGTACCCCCCGAACAATGTCGTCATCTACCAGCAAGCCTCTACATTCGGACGCATTGACTCGGTTGGCTCAGGCCGTGGCCGTAACAGCGAGTGCCCTATTGGCCGGTTGCCAGAGCACCGCAAGCGTCGACACCATCAACAATCACCGATCGCCCAACCTGGCGGCCGGCATCAAGCAAAAACCCATTTTTCTGACCCACAAGCCTGTCACTCCCCTAGCACCGCCTCAGGATGTGTGGGAACGCATGCGCCAGGGCTTTCAGCTGCAGCAAGGCAACGACCAGAACCCACGAATCGATCAACAACGCCTCTGGTTTGCCAACAATCCATCCTTTCTGGAAAACGCAGGCGAGCGCGGCAGCCTGTACATGCACTACATCGTTGAACGCCTTGAAGAACGCAACATGCCGCTGGAGCTTGCCCTGCTCCCGGTCATCGAAAGCGCCTACAACCCGATGGCTGTCTCGCGCAGTCAGGCCGTCGGCCTCTGGCAATTCATCCCGTCTACCGGGCGCTATTTCAACCTGCGCCAGACCAGCTTTTATGACGGACGTCGCGATATTCAGGCTTCCACCGTCGCTGCTCTGGATTACCTGACGCGTCTGCACGATATGTTCAACGGTGACTGGCTGCTGGCCCTCGCCGCCTATAACGCCGGCGAAGGGACGGTCAGCCGTGCCATCGAACGAAACGACAAGCTCAACCTGCCAACCGATTACTGGAACCTGCCGCTGCCGCAGGAAACCCGCGACTACGTGCCCAAGCTCCTGGCGCTGTCCCAGGTCGTGCTGTCGCCTGAGGCCTATGGCGTCAACCTCAACCCGATCGCCAATCAGCCCTACTTCGAAGTGGTCGAACTCAACAAGCGTGTCGACCTCTCCAAAGTCGCCAGCGCAGCCGATATCGACGAAGACGAGCTTATCCAGCTCAATCCGGCCTACAAGAAACGCCTGACCATCGACGGCCCCCAGCATCTGCTGGTGCCCACGTCCAAGGCGCAATTGCTGACCGCCAGCCTGCTGACCATGAAGCAGGAAGAAATGGTCGCCTGGCAGCCTTATCGCGTACGCAAGGGCGATACGCTTGAAAGCCTGGCCAGCCGTTATCAAGTGACGGTCAGCTCGCTCAAGAGCAACAACACGCTGGCCGGCAATCGCCTGAAGATCGGCCAGTCGCTCAGTGTTCCGGTCAAACCGGGTGTGAGGTCCTCACAACCTGTATTCGAAGAGCTGGCCAGTAACGATAAGCCGACCCGTACCCGTACCTACAAGGTCAGGAGCGGTGACAACCTGACCACCATTGCCCAGGCCAACAAGGTAGATGTCGAAGACCTGCAACACTGGAACAAACTGACCGGCAAGAAGCTCAAGGTTGGACAGACGCTGGTCATGCAGGACAACACCAAGGCAGCCGGCAAAACCAGCAGCAAGTCGGTTGCAAGTGCCAAAGACGGCGAAAAGAAATCCATGCAGTACAAGATCCAGAAAGGCGACTCGATGTACTTGGTCGCCAAGCGTTTCAACGTCGAGATGCAACATCTCAAGCGCTGGAACCCGCGTAGCGGCCAGGCTCTCAAGCCCGGCCAGACGTTGACCGTCTACCTGCCGCATTGATGACGCCGGCCACTTGCCCGGGAATGACCTTGGGACAAGTGGCCGGTGCAGTCCTGGTGCCGGCCTCACCCGCAGTCTTTTTCCTGCCGGGACAAGCTGTTACTGTTAGCGACCCGAAAGCCCAAGTCGCCTGGATCGTGATACGTCCCTTCCTGCTAATAGTCAGTCTGGCCTTGAGTTTTTGTGCCAACGCAGCCATCACCGAAAGTCATGGCTATGCGCAATTTGGCGTTCTCAAGTACCCAGCCAGTTTCACGCATTTCGACTGGGTCAATCCCGAGGCGCCGAAAGGTGGCACCTTGAGAATGATGGCATTTGGTACGTTCGATACGCTCAACCCCTATACATTCAAGGGCACCAGCCCGGTCTCGACGGGTAATTTCCTGCAGTACGGTGTCAGCGAGCTCAATGAGCCGCTGATGGCCGGCACTGGCCAGTACGACCCCTCTGGCGATGAACCGGCTTCCAGTTACGGGCTGATTGCACAGTCCGTGGAGTACAGCGAAGACCGTAGCTGGGTGGTATTCAACCTCCGCCCGCAGGCGCGCTTTCACGATGGCAAGCCGATTACGGCCTACGACGTGGCATTTTCCTACAGGACACTCCTCAAGGACGGTCATCCGCAGTACCGCACAGCCTTGCAGGAAGTGCAGCGTGTCGACATCCTCAATCGACACCGCATCCGTTTTGTCTTCAAGCGTTCCGGCAATCCGCTATTGATTTTGCGCCTGGGCGAGTTGCCTGTGTTACCCCAGCATTACTGGAAAGACAGGGACTTCAAGGCCACGACCTTCGAACCGCCACTGGGCAGCGGACCGTATCGCATTACCCGCGTTCAGCCTGGGCGCCAGTTGGTGTTCGAGAGGGTCAAGGACTATTGGGGCAAGGACTTGCCGGTCAATCGTGGCAAATACAATTTCGACCGGGTCGAAGTCGAGTTCTACCGCGACAGCGATGTGGCTTTCGAAGCGTTCAAGGCTGGCGAGTTCGATATTTACATCGAGCATCAGGCCAAGAACTGGGCAACTGGCTACGACTTTCCGGCAGTTACCAGCGGTAAAGTGATCAAGGCGCAAATACCGCACCGCATTCCGACCCAGACTCAAGGCCTGTTCATGAACACCCGACGCGCCGCGTTCGCCGACATCCGGGTACGTGAGGCATTGGGGTTGCTGTTTAACTTCGAATGGACCAACCGCACGCTGTTCAGCAACGCGTATGACCGCTCGATCAGCTATTACCCCAACAGCGAGTTTTCCGCAATCGGCCTGCCGATCGGCGCCGAATGGCTGCTGCTCTCGCCCTATCGGGATCAACTGCCAGCCAGCCTGTTCACCCAGCCGTTTACTCCGTCGAAGACCGATGGCGGCGGCATACCGCGTGAAACCTTGCGCAAGGCCCTCAAACTGCTGGGCGATGCAGGCTGGACACTGACCGGCCAGGGTCTGCTCAACGCGGCCGGGCAACCGTTGCGTTTCGAGATTCTGCTGGTCAACCCAAACCTTGAACGCATCCTGCAACCCTACATCGAAGACTTGCGGCGGCTGGGTATAAATGCGGGGCTGCGCACGGTCGACCGTGCCCAGTACAAACAGCGTCTGGACCGCTTCGATTTCGACATGATCCTCATGACGCTGTCACAAACCCTGAGCCCAGGCCTGGAGCAGTGGCAATACTTTCACTCCAGTCAGGCTTCGGTAAACGGTAGCAAGAACTACGCCGGCGTGGCCAGCCCGGTGGTCGACGCGCTGCTGAACAAGTTGCTGGGCGCGCAGACCCGTGATGACCAAGTCGCAGCAGCACGTGCGCTGGACCGCGTCTTGCTGTCCCAGCACTACAGCATTCCCAACTGGTACCTGAACAATCATCGCCTTGCCTATCGCAATCGATTCGCCATGGTCACCACCCCGCCCTACACCTTGGGGCTGCGCGCGTGGTGGCTCAAGACTCTGGAGAAGCCCCGATGAACCCATCGCTTTCCCTGCGCTCACGGGCAGCCGGCCTGCTGCTGGTCAGCTTGGCCTGCACGGTCCAGGCTGCTCCCCAGCATGCCGTGACGCTGTACGATGAAGCACCCAAATACCCTGCAGACTTCAAACACTTCGACTATGTGAACCCGGATGCGCCCAAGGGCGGCACGTTTCGTCAGGCCGGGTTTGGCGGCTTCGACAGCCTCAACCCATTCATCAACAAGGGCGTCCCGGCAGATGACATCGGTCTGATCTACGATACCTTGGCCCGCGCGAGCCTGGATGAGCCCTTCACCGAATACGGACTGATTGCCGGCAAGATCGAAAAAGCGCCTGACAGCAGCTGGGTGCGCTTCTACCTGCGCCCCGAAGCGCGCTTTCACGACGGCCATCCGATTCGGGCCGAAGATGTCGAGTTCAGCTTCAAGACCCTGATGCAACACGGGTCGCCGATGTACAAGGGCTACTACGCAGACGTCGATCAGGTGGTTGTCGAAGACCCGCTGCGGGTGCTGTTCAAATTCAAGCATTCGAACAACCGCGAAATGCCGTTGATCCTTGGCCAGCTGCCAGTCCTGCCCAAACATTTCTGGGCAGACCGCGATTTCAGCAAGGGCAACCTGGATTTCCCGCTGGGCAGCGGACCGTACAAGGTGGCCGAGGTCAAGGCCGGGCGCTCAGTGCGCTACGAGCGGGTCAAGGACTACTGGGGCAAGGACCTGCCGATCAACAAGGGGTTCTACAACTTTGACGTCCTGACCACCGACTACTATCGCGACAACACTGTCGCACTGGAAGCCGGCAAAGCCGGGCAGTTCGACTACTGGAGCGAAATAAGCGCCAAGAACTGGGCAACTGCCTACGATACGCCAGCAGTCAGAGACGGTCGGCTGATCAAGGAAGAGCTGCCCAACGGCAACCCGACCGGCATGCAGGGTTTTGTCTTCAACCTGCGCAAGCCAGTGTTTCAAGATGCCAGAGTTCGCGAGGCACTGACCCTGCTGCTGGACTTCGAATGGACCAACAAGCAGCTGTTCAACGGCTCCTACAGCCGCACGAAGAGTTATTTCGATAACTCGGAAATGGCCTCGAGCGGCCTGCCTTCTGCCGAAGAGCTGAAAATCCTCGAGCCGTTGCGCGGCAAGATTCCGGACCGGGTCTTCAGTGAACCCTTTACGTTGCCGGTCACCGATGGCAGCGGCATGATTCGCCCGCAACAGCGTCGCGCGTTTCAGCTGCTGCAGGAAGCGGGCTGGAAAATCGTCGATGACAAGATGGTGGACACTCAGGGCAACCCGGTAAAACTGGAGTTTCTGATTGCGCAGACCGAATTCGAACGCATTTTGCTGCCTTACAAGCGAAACCTGAGTGACTTGGGTATCGAGCTGGTAATACGCCGGGCCGATGTTTCGCAATACATCAACCGCCTGCGTTCGCGGGACTACGACATGATCGTCAGCAGCTTCCCGCAATCCAGCTCGCCCGGTAACGAGCAACGCGTGTATTTCAATTCATCCAGCGCCGACAATCCGGGCAGCCGCAATGTGATGAGCCTGAAGGACCCGGCAGTGGATACGCTGGTGGACGGTCTGATCAACGCGGATTCACGTAAGGATCTTATCAACCATGCCAAGGCACTGGACCGGGTATTGCTGTGGGGTTTCTACGTCATTCCGAACTGGCATATCAAGACCTGGCGGGTTGCGTACTGGAATCATATTGATCACCCCAAGGCCAAGGCGCTGTCCGACATCGGCCTGACAACGTGGTGGGCCAAGCCGGATGTAAAACCGGTCACGGCCGCCCAACCGGCCTCTGATCAGGCCAGCCCTGCGGACGCGGAGCAATAATATGCTGGCTTATATTCTGCGAAGACTGCTGCTGATCATCCCGACCCTGCTGGGCATCCTGGTGATCAACTTCGTCATCATCCAGGCGGCTCCCGGCGGCCCAGTGGAACAGATGATCGCCAAGATCGAAGGCTTCGATGGTGCCACCAGCCGGATTGCCGGCGGAGGCGCCGAGGTGGCGGTGGCAGGCTCCAATTACCGTGGCGCGCAAGGCCTGGACCCGGCGCTGGTCAAGGAGATCGAGCGCATGTACGGTTTCGACAAGTCTGCGCCGGAACGCCTGTGGATCATGATCAAGAACTACGCCACGCTGGACTTCGGCGACAGCTTCTTTCGTGATGCCAAGGTGATCGACCTGATTGTCGAAAAGATGCCGGTGTCCATCTCCCTCGGGTTATGGAGCACGCTGATCATGTACCTGGTGTCAATCCCGCTGGGGATCGCCAAGGCTACCCGCCACGGCAGCCAGTTCGACGTATGGACCAGCTCGGCGATCATCGTCGGCTATGCCATCCCGGCCTTCCTGTTCGCCATCCTGTTGATCGTGGTATTTGCCGGCGGCAGCTATTTCAACTGGTTCCCGCTGCGCGGTCTGACCTCGAACAATTACGACGAACTGAGTACAGCGGGCAAGATCTTCGATTACTTCTGGCACTTGGTGCTGCCGGTAACCGCTTTGGTAATCGGCAACTTCGCCACGATGACCCTGCTGACCAAGAACAGCTTTCTGGACGAGATCAGCAAGCAATATGTCACCACAGCCAAAGCCAAGGGCCTGAGCAACCACAAGGTGCTCTACGGCCATGTGTTCCGCAACGCGATGTTGTTGGTGATCGCCGGTTTCCCGTCGGCGTTCATCGGTATCTTCTTTACCGGCTCACTGCTGGTTGAAGTCATCTTCTCGCTGGACGGCCTGGGGCTGATGAGTTTCGAAGCCGCTATCAATCGGGACTACCCGGTGGTGTTCGGCACGCTGTTCATCTTCACCCTGCTGGGGCTGGTGGTAAAGCTGATCGGCGACATCACCTATACCCTCGTAGACCCGCGTATCGACTTTGAAAGCAGGAAGCATTGATATGAAGCTCTCTCCTCTCAATCGCCGCCGCTTCGAACGTTTCAAAGCCAACAGACGCGGCTGGTGGTCCCTGTGGCTGTTCCTCATCCTGTTCGGCCTGAGCCTGGGTGCCGAGTTAATCGCCAACGATAAACCGCTGGCGGTGCGCTACGACGGCAGCTGGTACTTCCCGGTGCTGGAGCGCTATCCGGAAACCACTTTCGGAGGCGAATTCCCACTGGAAGCCAACTACAAGAGCCCCTATATCAAGGAATTGCTCGCCGCAAAGGATGGCTGGACGCTGTGGGCACCGATTCCGTTCAGTTACCAGAGCATCAACTACGACCTGAAGGTGCCCGCCCCCGCCCCGCCCTCGCGAGACAACCTGCTGGGCACCGACGATCAGGGCCGTGACGTATTGGCACGGGTGATTTACGGCTTCAGGATTTCCGTCCTGTTTGCCCTGACGCTGACCATCCTCAGCTCGATCATCGGCGTCATCGCCGGTGCCTTGCAGGGCTTTTACGGCGGCTGGGTCGACTTGCTTGGCCAGCGTTTTCTGGAGGTCTGGTCCGGCCTGCCAGTGCTGTACCTGCTGATCATTCTCGCCAGCTTTGTGCAGCCCAATTTCTGGTGGCTGCTGGGCATCATGCTGCTGTTTTCCTGGATGAGCCTGGTGGACGTGGTGCGTGCCGAGTTCCTGCGCGGCCGCAACCTGGAATACGTGCGCGCTGCACGCGCGCTGGGTATGGAAAACGGCGCCATCATGTTCCGTCATATCCTGCCCAACGCGATGGTTTCGACCATGACCTTCCTGCCGTTCATCCTGACCGGAGCCATCGGCACGCTGACCGCTCTGGATTTTCTCGGGTTCGGCCTGCCGGCAGGCTCGCCTTCGCTGGGTGAACTGGTGGCGCAGGGTAAATCCAACCTGCAGGCGCCGTGGCTTGGCATCAGCGCCTTTGCGGTACTGGCCATCATGCTCAGCCTGCTGGTGTTCATCGGCGAATCCGCCCGCGATGCATTCGACCCAAGGAAATAAGATGAACAATGACAATCTGATCGAAATCCGCGATCTGGCGGTCGAGTTCGTGACGGGCGAATCGCGACAGCGTGTGGTCGAGAACATCAGCTTCGACATTCGCCGTGGCGAGACACTGGCGCTGGTGGGCGAAAGCGGCTCCGGCAAGTCCGTCACAGCGCACTCCATCCTGCGCCTGCTGCCCTACCCGATCGCCAGCCACCCCAGTGGCACCATTCACTATGCAGGCCAGGACCTGCTGAAAGTCGAGGAGAAAAAACTGCGCTCGATTCGCGGCAACCGTATCGCGATGATCTTCCAGGAACCGATGACCTCGCTGAACCCGCTGCATTCAGTTGAAAAGCAAATCAACGAGGTACTGGGCCTGCACAAGGGCCTGACCGGCAAGGCGGCCACTGAGCGGACGCTGGAGCTTCTTGATCTGGTAGGCATCCCAGAGCCTCGCAAACGGCTCAAGGCGCTGCCACACGAGCTGTCAGGCGGCCAGCGCCAGCGTGTAATGATCGCCATGGCACTGGCCAACGAGCCAGAGTTGTTGATCGCCGACGAACCGACCACGGCACTGGACGTGACCGTGCAGTTGAAAATCCTCGAATTGCTCAAGCAATTACAGGCGCGTCTGGGCATGGCGTTGCTGCTGATCAGCCATGACCTCAACGTTGTAAGGCAAATAGCCAATCGAGTATGTGTCATGCAGCGCGGTTGCATCGTCGAACAGGCATCGTGCGAAGAATTGTTCCGGTCGCCGCAACACCCGTACACCAAAGTTTTGCTAAGCGCAGAGCCCAGCGGCGGCCCATCGACCAATCCTGCAGGAGCACCGCTGCTTGAAGTCGAGGACCTGAAAGTCTGGTTCCCGATCAAGAAAGGCCTGCTCAAGCGGACCGTCGATCACGTCAAGGCGGTGGATGGCATCCGTTTCAGCCTGCCCGAAGGCCAAACGCTGGGCATTGTAGGTGAAAGCGGCTCTGGCAAATCGACGCTGGGGCTGGCGATTCTTCGCCTGATCGGCAGCCAGGGCACCATACGTTTCAAGGGCAACGCGCTAGAATCCCTGTCGCAGCAGCAGATTCGTCCGCTGCGCAGGCAGATGCAGGTGGTTTTCCAGGACCCGTTTGGTAGTTTGAGCCCCCGCATGTCGGTGGGAGAAATTGTCGGCGAAGGCCTGCGGATACACGGCATGGGCACGGCAGCCGAGCAACAGACGGCGATTATCGAAGCACTCAGGGAGGTGGGGCTTGACCCGGATACCCGGCACCGCTACCCCCATGAGTTCTCCGGCGGTCAACGTCAGCGGATCGCCATCGCACGGGCGCTGGTGCTAAAACCGGCGCTGATTCTGCTGGACGAGCCGACTTCGGCCCTCGACCGGACAGTGCAGCGCCAGGTGGTCGAGCTGCTTCGCTCGCTGCAAACCAAGTACAACCTGACGTATTTGTTCATCAGCCATGACCTGGCTGTCGTCAAAGCGCTGAGCCACCAGTTGATGGTGGTCAAGCAAGGCCAAGTGGTCGAACAGGGTGCAGCGCAGGAAATCTTCGCCGCACCGCAACATCCTTATACACAGCAGCTGCTGGAGGCCGCCTTTCTGGCGCCGGTAGCTGTCGATTAACCTGAACCTGAAGAGGAACAACACATGGGTTTTCTCGCCGGTAAGCGCGTACTGATCGTCGGTGTCGCCAGTAAACTGTCCATCGCATCCGGTATCGCCGCCGCCATGCATCGTGAAGGTGCAGAGCTTGCTTTCACCTACCAGAACGACAAGCTCAAAGGGCGCGTCGAAGAGTTCGCAGCAGGCTGGGGCTCGGGCCCTGAGCTGTGCTTCCCTTGCGACGTGGCCAGTGACGAAGAGATCAACAAGGTCTTCGAAGCGCTGAGCAAGAAGTGGGACGGCCTGGACGTCATCGTTCACTCGGTCGGCTTTGCACCAGGCGACCAGCTGGATGGCGACTTCACCAACGCCACCACCCGCGAAGGTTTCCGCATCGCTCACGACATCAGCGCCTACAGCTTCGTGGCCCTGGCCAAAGCCGGTCGCGAAATGATGAAAGGCCGCAACGGCAGCCTGCTGACCCTGTCGTACCTGGGCGCCGAGCGTACCATGCCGAACTACAACGTCATGGGCATGGCCAAGGCCAGCCTGGAAGCCGGCGTTCGTTATCTGGCAGGCAGCCTCGGTCCGGAAGGCACACGCGTCAATGCCGTCTCGGCCGGTCCGATCCGCACACTGGCAGCTTCGGGCATCAAGAACTTCCGCAAGATGCTGGCTGCCAACGAAGCGCAGACCCCTCTGCGCCGCAACGTGACCATCGACGAAGTCGGCAACGCCGGCGCGTTCCTGTGCTCGGACCTGGCGTCGGGCATCAGCGGTGAAATCATGTACGTTGACGGTGGTTTCAATACCACTGCAATGGGCAGCATGGAAGAGTAAGACGGCAAGCGCCGCTCCTTGCGAGCGGCACTTTCCCGCGGACAGCTTCAATGCACAAAAAAAGGCCGCTCGATGAGCGGCCTTCTTTTTGATCGGATTTCGAGATTAGAACTTCTCGATCTTCGCTTTGCTTTCCAACTGTGCACGGTACGCCGCAAAATCCTGCTGCCCTGCGCGCGATGCAAGGAAGCGGCGATACTGCGCTTTCTCTGCATCGGTCGGCACGGCCGCCTGATTTACACCATTAAGACGCACAATGACAAAACTGCCATCGGATGCGGTAATGCTGGCGAATTCCGGCTTGTCCTTGCCAACTGGCTTGGGCATACGGAACAGCGTTTGCAGAACCGCAGGATCAACGCCCTCCTGACTGCGGGTAACCGCTTCCATCACTTTCCACTCACGCCCGTCCTGCTTTGCAGCCAATGGAATCTTGCCATCGCGCAGCCCGGCCAGCAGAGCTTCGCCCTTGGCCTTCACAGCCGCAGTAGCGTGTTCCTTCACCAGTTGAGCGCGAATCTTGTCGGCGACGCTTGCAAGCGGCAATTGCTGCGGTTGCAGGTGCTCTTTGGAGCGCACAACCACAACGGTCTCGGGGTCCAGTTCCAATGTGCTGCTGTTGGAGCCTTCTTCCAGCACTTCAGGGCTGAATGCAGCCTGGATGACCGCACGGTTGGCTGTCAGGCCTTCACCGCCTTCACGACCAAACGGTGCAGTGGTCTGAACCTTCAGGCCCAGGTCCTGCGCCGGCTGAGACAGATCTGACGATTCGAACGCAGAGTCTTCCAGTTGCTTGGTCACTTCGACAAATTTCTGTTCAACCAGCTGAGACTTCAGCTCGTCGGTCAGCTTGCCCTTCAGGCTTGCGAACGTGGGCACCGAAGGCGCTTCCACCCCCAGCAGCTTGATCAGGTGCCAGCCGAAGTCGGTACGTACTGGCTGTGAGACCTGGTCCTTGTTCAAGGCATACAGCGCCTCTTCAAAAGCCGGGTCGTATACGCCCTTGCCAGCGTACCCCAGATCACCGCCCTTGCTGGACGAACCCGGGTCCTGGGAAAACTCCTTGGCCAACGCCGCGAAATCTTCACCTTTGGCCAGGCGCTGTTGAATTTCTTCAATCTTAGCCTTGGCCTGTTCGTCGTTGAGCTTGTCATTCACCTCGATCAGGATGTGCGCGGCACGTCGCTGTTCGGAGAGATTGGCAATCTCTTTCTGATAAGCCGCCTGCAAGTCCTCGTCCTTGACCTGCACCTTGTCGAAGAAGGAAGACTTCTTCAACTCGATGTAATCAAGCACCACCTGCTCAGGGCTCATGAATTCCTTGGCGTGCTGGTCGTAGTGAGCCTTGACCTCGTCATCGGTCACCTTGACTGCAGACGTATCGGCCGGCAGGGTCAGCGAGGCGAAATCACGCGTTTGCTTTTCCAGACGAGCAAAGGCTTCAACCTGCGCATCGGTCACGAAGGCACTGCCCGCAACACCTGCGCGTACCTGACCGATGAGCATTTCCTGGCCAAGCATCTGACGGAACTGCATACGGCTGTAGCCCAGCTGGCGGATTACCTGATCGAAACGGTCAGCACTGAATTTGCCGTCCACCTGAAACTCGGGCGTCTGCAATATCTGCTGATCGAGTGCGGCGTCGGTAAACGTGAATTTGGCATCGGATGCGCCTTGCAGCAACAGCTTGCGATCAATCAGGCCCTTGAGGGCTGATTCACGCAACAGTTTTTCATCCAGCAATGCAGGATCGAAATCCTTGCCCAACTGCTGCGAGAGCTGCTGAGCCAACTGACGGCGCTGCATGTCAACGGCCTGACTCAACTCGTTCTGAGAGATGTCCTCGCCGTTCACTTCAGCTGCATTCTGCTTGTTGCTGGTAGCGGTAAACATTGCCTCGATGCCGGTGAAGGCCATCAACGCGACGATGATTCCGATAATTGTCTTGGCAATCCAGCCTTGTGAATTGTCCCTGATGTTCTGCAGCATTGCGTCCCCCAAAACGGTGGTACTGACTAACCAACCGCGGAGCGTGGGTAGAAAGCGGATAGAAGAAAGGCGCATCCGAGGATGCGCCTTCTCGTAACTGACGAAGCGGGAGGGCTCGAACCCTTCGGTGTCGCAACCGAATGCACCACCGCTCCGCTAACGGGCCAGGAAAAACCCGACCCAGCGAGCATAGACATCGAGAGGCTTAGTTGACAGCGTCTTTGAGGGCTTTGCCGGCTTTGAAACCTGGTTTTTTTGCAGCAGCGATTTGCAACGTCTTGCCGGTCTGCGGGTTACGACCGACGCGAGCAGGACGATCAGTAACGGAGAACGTACCAAAGCCAACCAAAACAACCGAGTCGCCAGCCTTCAGAGCGCCAGTGACGGATTCGATCACTGCGTCCAGCGCACGGCCAGCAGCAGCTTTCGGGATATCAGCAGATGCAGCGATAGCATCAATCAGTTCCGACTTGTTCACTCTAAGTCCCCTTATCTCTATTTTTGAGTACGTTTCTAAGTTTTAGGTGTTAAGCAAAACGAGCGCTGGAAGGCTTGCTGGTGATTGCTTTAAAGAGCCGCTTTATAACAAGGGCCCTAAAAAGCTGTCAAGGAAGCCTGTCCAGTCTTAATGCGTGCTAATTCTGTCCTTAGAGTCAGACTCGCGTTTTTCATCCTTTGTGACCAGATCAGTTGCTACATCCGGCAATGGCTCCGGCGCGTATTGCAGCGCAATTTGCAGGACTTCGTCAATCCATTTAACGGGCTTGATCTGCAGATCCTGTTTGATGTTGTCAGGAATTTCCTTCAAATCACGCACGTTTTCTTCCGGAATGATCACCGTCTTGATTCCGCCACGGTGCGCTGCCAAAAGTTTTTCCTTCAGACCGCCGATCGCCAGCACCTGACCGCGCAGGGTAATTTCACCCGTCATGGCCACATCTGCACGCACGGGAATCTGGGTCAGTGCCGACACCAGAGCGGTACACATGCCCACGCCAGCGCTCGGCCCGTCTTTCGGAGTAGCACCTTCAGGCATGTGAATATGGGTGTCGTGCTTCTCATGGAAGTCCGCTGGAATGCCCAGGCTACGGGCGCGGCTGCGCACCACGGTCTGCGCTGCAGTGATGGACTCGACCATGACATCGCCCAGTGAACCGGTCTTGATCAACTGGCCCTTGCCCGAAATGACCGCCGCCTCGATGGTCAGCAGCTCACCACCCACCTGCGTCCACGCCAGACCTGTTACCTGACCGATCTGATCCTGCTGCTCGGCCAGCCCGTAACGGAACTTGCGTACGCCCAGGAAGTGCTCAAGCATGTCGGCTGTAACCTGCACGGCGAAGCGTTTCTCCGTGGCATGCTCTTTGACCGCCTTGCGGCAGACCTTGGCGATCTGACGCTCAAGACCGCGCACGCCTGCTTCACGGGTGTAGTAACGGATGATGTCGCGAATCGCTTCCTCGTCGAACTGAATTTCGCCTTTTTTCAGGCCGTTGGCCTGAATCTGCTTGGGCGAAAGGTATTTGACGGCAATGTTGATCTTTTCGTCTTCGGTGTAGCCCGGCAGGCGAATGACTTCCATCCGGTCCAGCAACGCTGGCGGAATATTCATCGAGTTCGACGTACACAGAAACATCACGTCAGAAAGGTCGTAATCGACCTCGAGGTAATGGTCGTTGAAATTATGGTTCTGCTCAGGGTCCAGGACCTCAAGCAGAGCGGACGCCGGATCGCCACGCATGTCGCTGCCCATCTTGTCGATTTCATCGAGCAGGAACAGCGGGTTACGAACCCCTACCTTTGTCATCTTTTGTATCAATCTTCCTGGCATCGAACCAATGTATGTTCGGCGATGACCACGAATTTCAGCCTCGTCACGCACACCACCCAAGGCCATGCGCACGAATTTGCGATTGGTCGCGTTGGCAATGGACTCTGCCAGGGATGTTTTACCCACACCTGGAGGCCCTACCAGACACAGCACAGGGCCACGAATTTTCTTCACGCGCTTTTGTACGGCGAGGTATTCGAGGATGCGCTCCTTGACCTCATCAAGGCCATAGTGATCGGCGTCAAGAATGGCTTCGGCGCGAGCAAGGTCCAGACGCACTTTGCTCTGTGCTTTCCACGGCACCTGAACCAGCCAGTCGATGTAAGAGCGTACAACGGTCGCTTCGGCCGACATAGGTGACATCTGCTTGAGCTTGTTCAGCTCGGCCGTTGCCTTGGTCAGAGCGTCCTTGGGAAGCCCGGCAGCATCGATGCGCTTTTTCAGCTCTTCGATTTCGTTGTGACCTTCATCGCCATCGCCCAGCTCTTTCTGAATGGCCTTCATCTGCTCATTCAGGTAGTACTCGCGCTGGCTGCGCTCCATTTGTTTCTTCACACGACCGCGAATGCGCTTTTCGACCTGTAACAGGTCGATTTCGGCATCCAGCAAGGCCAGCACGTGTTCGACACGCGCGGACAGATCGATAATCTCGAGGATTTCCTGCTTCTGCTCGATTTTGAGCGCCATATGCGCAGCCATGGTGTCGACCAGGCGACCGGGCTCATCGATGCTGTTGAGCGATGACAGGACTTCTGCAGGGACTTTCTTGCCCAACTGCACGTACTGCTCGAACTGGGCCAGCAAGCTGCGCACAAACACTTCGGACTCGCGATCCGGCGCATCAACCTCGTCGATCAGTGCGACGTCGGCACGGTAATGACCGTCGACTTCGATGAAACGCTCGACTGAGCCACGCTGCTCACCCTCAACAAGCACCTTGACGGTGCCATCAGGCAGCTTGAGCAACTGCAGGACAGTCGCAATGGTGCCTACGCTGTACAACGCCTTTTCGTCAGGATCGTCGTCAGCCGGGTTTCTTTGCGCGAGCAGCAGGATCTGCTTGTCGCCTGTCATTGCCGCCTCAAGGGCTTCGATAGACTTCTCGCGCCCCACGAACAGCGGGATAACCATGTGCGGATAAACCACGACATCACGCAATGGCAAAAGAGGCAATTCAATAGTAGTCGTCATGATTTCGCCTCTACAGCGGCCAATCGGCCGGGACAGATGGAATTAGCTTGAAGCCAAGATGGGGGTAGCGTTCAAAAAAAACAAGCTCTAGTGAGACACCCCGCCAAGATCAGATTCTTCATACAAGACGAATGAACTGGCTAAAAATGCAAAAGGGGACCGCAAGGGCCCCCTTCTGTGTCATTTCACACGCAAACACACAGCAGTGGTTCACGCGTCGGGAGCGACCTTGGCAGGTGGCTCGCTGTTTTCGTAGATCAGCAGCGGCTTGGACGTGCCATCGATAACGCTCTCGTCGATCACCACCTTGCTCACATCGCTCTGCGACGGGATCTCGTACATGGTGTCGAGCAATACACCTTCAAGGATAGAACGCAGGCCACGGGCACCGGTCTTGCGCTCAAGCGCACGACGGGCTACCGATTTCAGCGCATCAGTACGGAACTCGAGGTCCACACCTTCCATCTCGAACAGCTTGGCGTACTGCTTGGTGAGGGCATTCTTCGGCTCGGTCAGGATCTGGATGAGAGCAGCTTCATCCAGTTCGTCCAGGGTAGCAAGCACTGGCAGACGACCCACGAACTCCGGAATGAGACCGAACTTGACCAGATCATCAGGCTCGACTTCACGCAGGGATTCGCCAACCTTCTTGCCTTCCTCCTTACTGCGAACTTCGGCGTTGAAACCGATGCCGCCACGGGTGGAACGGTTCTGAATGACCTTTTCCAGGCCCGAGAAGGCGCCACCGCATATAAAGAGGATATTACGCGTGTCCACTTGCAGGAATTCCTGCTGTGGGTGCTTGCGCCCGCCCTGAGGAGGCACGGATGCCACAGTACCCTCGATCAGCTTCAGCAAGGCTTGTTGCACGCCTTCGCCGGACACGTCACGAGTGATCGAAGGGTTGTCGGATTTGCGCGAAATCTTGTCGATTTCATCGATGTAGACAATACCCATCTGGGCCTTCTCGACATCGTAATCACATTTCTGCAACAGCTTCTGAATAATATTTTCGACGTCCTCACCCACATAACCAGCTTCGGTCAGGGTGGTGGCGTCAGCAATGGTGAACGGCACATTGAGCAGGCGGGCCAGAGTTTCGGCCAACAACGTCTTGCCGGAGCCCGTAGGGCCGATCAGCAGGATGTTGCTTTTGCCAAGCTCGACATCGTCGTTCTTCTTGTCGCGCTGGTTCAGGCGCTTGTAGTGGTTGTACACCGCTACTGCGAGAACCTTTTTGGCTCGTTCCTGACCAATTACGTACTGGTCAAGGATGCCGCTGATTTCTTTAGGCGAAGGCAATTTATGCGCGCTGCTTTCGGCCTGAGCTTCCTGCACCTCCTCGCGGATGATGTCATTGCACAGGTCGACGCACTCGTCGCAGATAAAGACCGAGGGGCCGGCAATCAATTTGCGCACTTCATGCTGGCTTTTGCCACAGAAGGAGCAATAGAGCAATTTGCCGTTGTCCTCGCCGTTGCGGGTGTCAGTCATTCGATCGATCCAATCCGGTAGGCTTGCAACACAAGATGAAGGCTATTGCGGGCTTTTTCAAGTCCGCAGGCGGTCGGTTGTGCCGACCCCCTACATTTTGAGCTGCTTAGGCAGGCATTTGACGCTTGTTGATCACGGAGTCGATCAGGCCGTATTCAGCCGCACGCTCTGCGCTCATGAAGTTGTCACGCTCGGTATCACGCTCAATGGTTTCAAGGCTCTGACCGGTGTGATGCGCCAGCAGCGAGTTGAGGCGATGACGAATGTGCAGGATTTCCTTGGCATGGATGTCGATATCCGACGCCTGACCCTGGAAACCGCCCAACGGCTGGTGAATCATCATCCGCGAGTTAGGCAGGCAATGGCGCTTGCCTTCGGCACCGCCGGCCAGCAGGAATGCACCCATGCTGCAAGCCTGACCGATACAGATGGTCGAAACGTCTGGCTTGATGAACTGCATGGTGTCGTAGATCGACATGCCTGCAGTCACCGAACCGCCCGGCGAGTTGATGTAGAGATGGATATCCTTGTCCGGGTTCTCCGCTTCAAGGAAAAGCAGTTGCGCCGCAATAAGGTTGGCCATGTAGTCCTCTACCGGGCCCACCATAAAGATGACTCGCTCCTTGAGAAGGCGCGAATAGATGTCATAGGCGCGTTCGCCACGGGCGGACTGCTCGATAACCATCGGGACCAGGCCGCCAGCGGCCTGGATGTCAGAGTTCTGCTGAATATAAGAATTGCGGGACATGTCCTGCATTCACTCCCAAATAGTCGAGTCTTGAATACGCACAAGCCAGCGCGAAGGCTGGCTTGTGGGTGTTTTCGCACGAAAAGAGAAATCAGTCGGCTTTTGGAGCTTCCACCGGCTTGACAGCTTCTTCGTAGGAGACCGATTTGTCGGTCACGCTAGCTTTCTGCAAAACAGTATCTACAACTTGCTCTTCAAGTACAACAGAACGTACTTCGTTCATTTGCTGCTCGTTCTTGTAGTACCACGCCACGACCTGCTCTGGCTCCTGGTAGGCGGACGCCATTTCCTGGATCATTTCGCGGACACGAGCGTCATCAGGCTTGAGATCAAACTGCTTCACCACCTCGGCAACGATCAGGCCTAGCTCGACGCGACGCTTGGCTTGCTCTTCGAACAGCTCTGCAGGCAGCTGATCGGGCTTGATGTTGCCGCCGAACTGCTGAACAGCCTGAACGCGCAGACGGTTGACTTCGTTTTCCAGCAGCGACTTGGGCACTTCGATCGGGTTGGCGGCCAGCAGACCATCCATTACCTGATTCTTGACCTTGGACTTGATCGCCTGACGCAGCTCGCGCTCCATGTTCTTGCGAACTTCGGTGCGGAAGCCATCGATACCGGTTTCCTTGATACCGAACTGCTTGAAGAATTCTTCGTTCAGCTCAGGCAGCTTAGGCTCGGAAACCGTGTTGACGGTCACGGTGAACTCGGCAGCCTTGCCAGCCAGCTCGAGGTTCTGGTAATCCTCGGGGAAGGTCACGTTCAGAACGCGTTCTTCACCAGCCTTGGCGCCAACCAGACCGTCTTCGAAGCCCGGGATCATGCGACCGGAGCCCAGCACCAGCTGGGTAGCGGTAGCGGAACCGCCAGCGAATACTTCGCCGTTGACCTTGCCCACGAAATCGATGTTCAGCTGGTCTTCGTTCTGGGCGGCGCGATCGGCCACCTCAAAACGGACGTTCTGCTTGCGCAGCACTTCCAGCATGTTGTCCAGATCACTGTCAGCCACGTCGGCAGACAGGCGCTCTACCGCGATGGTATCGAAACCGGCAACGGTGAATTCCGGGAATACTTCGAAAGTAGCCACGTATTCCAGGTCTTTGCCTTTTTCGAAAGACTTTGGCTCTACAGCAGGAGCGCCGGCCGGGTTCAGCTTCTGCTCAACCACAGCTTCATAGAAAGTAGCCTGAATCAGATCGCCCAGTGCTTCCTGACGTGCGCCGTCTTCGTAACGCTGACGGATAACGCTCATCGGTACCTTGCCAGGACGAAAGCCCGGGATCTTGGCTTTGCGCGCGGTCTGCTGCAGACGCTTGTTGACTTCAGTCTCGATGCGTTCGGCAGGCACGCCAATGGTCATGCGGCGCTCAAGAGCGGAAGTATTTTCAACAGAAACTTGCATGGATATTCCTCGTTGCACAGACGTTAGCCGGCCGTTTCCGACCCCAGAATCAAGGGCATGCATTCTAGTGGGTCAAACTCAAGAAGTCACCCTACTGAAAAAGGGTGGATTAAGAAGAAGGAACCAGCCGGCAGCCGGAGGACAAAGGGAAATACCCGGAACCACTCGCGACGCGTCTGGCACGGCTTCTATATAAAGAAGCATCCATACCGGACAATGACCGACTCCTTCTACACAGCACGTTTCGCTCGACCAACGGCAAATGACCGGCCCAGCGAAACGGTAAACGAATACGTTGAAACAAAAAAACCGCTCAAGGCGGCTTTTTTCAGCTAAAGCATTTTCAATCAAGCCATTGCATTCGGGCAGCTGCACAACTGGAAATCAACCAGCCGCCTGCTGGAAGAGGCTTTACCCTCAACACTGCAAATCAATGACTTTTTGCGGTACTGGCCCAATAGCACAGTGCAGCCTTCAGACTGATTCAACCCGGCGCGCATCGTACACAACGCAGCCGGGGTACGCCACCCATTGCAAGCAATTGAACAGATTGAAAATTTCCGGCCAACTAATCTTGTGCCCATGCGAAGAGGAACCTTTGCAGAACAGCGACAGCCGCACAGCATAAACGCTCGATACTGCCCTGACACCTTAAGCACCATTGAAACGCTCACCCACACTGCAGATGCACCTTGATTGGCAACGAGTGACAGATGCTGCATCACCGGCACGATCAATCGTTCTCGCAGCGGCAGTGCGCCCTGCTTACTCTGCCAAACCCTTGTGCAGCAAAGCTGATCGCCCCATAATCCCGGCGCTGACACTGCCGCGGCAACACTCAAAATCACCCAGGAAAGACCATGTACAAAATGATTGCTGCTTTAGGTTTTCTCGCCATGACTTCAGCAACCCTCGCAGGGTGCAATGAAAAAGAAGGCAGCAAAGAAACGGCAGCAAACACCAAAACCACTCATTACTCTTCCGACAAATGCGCGATTGACTCAATCGGTGGAAAGACTGGTGCAACCACGGTCTATGTTGCCAAAGGCATGGTCACGTTCATCGGATGGGCGATCGATACCGCCCACCAAAGCGCACCACAGGAAATAAAACTTCGTCTGACCGGCTACAAGGGAACCCCTGTCACCTTCAAGGACCCGTCCATCATTGACCGTCCGGATTTGATAAAAGTATTCGGCAATGAAAAGCTTCTGAAATCAGGCTTTTCATTCACGGCAGATTTGTCCTCGCTGGAGTCCGGTGGTTACAGCGTAGTCACCGAAATCCCGGGCGAAAACTCTTCCCTTCTTTGCCAGACGAAAGTACTGCTTGTCATTGAATAACCAGCACGAGACCTGCCCAGCCTGCTGGGCAGCGAAATAACTGAAAATAAGAAATTCGACACAACAAAAAGCCCGCACGGGGCGGGCTTCTCTGGGCTTTTGCGGTTTTCAATGAAACCTGGCAAAAGTACAAATGGTGCGGACGGAGAGACTCGAACTCTCACACCTTGCGGCGCTGGAACCTAAATCCAGTGTGTCTACCAATTCCACCACATCCGCATTTCAAACTTTTAAAGCAAAAGCGCCAGACTATGAATCTGGCGCCCTTTGAATATGGGGTGGACGATGGGGTTCGAACCCACGACCGCAGGAGTCACAATCCTGTGCTCTACCAACTGAGCTACGCCCACCATATTGCATGTGACATGTGCATCTTACTTGCTGTGCCAAAGCTGCCTTGAATGGCGCACCCGGCAGGACTCGAACCTGCGACCATCCGCTTAGAAGGCGGATGCTCTATCCAGCTGAGCTACGGGCACTTATATAATTTGTATTCTTGCGATAACAAACTAAAGGGCTTTCAATCACACCGAGCTGATTTGCAACTCTGCCTGACCTTATCAACCAGTGCTAGCTTAACCAGTGCTGGGCTCTGCCCGGCAAGTGCGACGAATCTTATAGACGGCCCCTGGGGTCGTCAACCTTTTTTTGAAAAAAATTCAGCTAGATAAAGGGGTTAGCGGAATTTGCAACGCATGCGCCTTTGCCCTCGCGCCATGTCATGCGAGAATGCGCGCTCATTTTATTTCCTCTCGATGGTTAATCACGCGTCATGACTGCAAAACTAATCGACGGCAAAGCGATCGCCGCCAGCCTGCGCCAGCAGATCGCCAAACGTGTCGCCGAACGTAGCCAGCAAGGCTTGCGTACGCCGGGCCTCGCGGTGATTCTGGTGGGCAGCGACCCCGCCTCTCAGGTTTACGTTTCGCACAAGCGCAAAGACTGTGAAGAAGTCGGCTTTATTTCCCAGGCCTACGACTTGCCCGCCGAGACTACTCAGGTAGCGTTGACGGATCTGATCGACCGTCTCAATGAAGACCCCGCTGTGGATGGCATTTTGCTGCAGCTGCCTCTGCCTGCACACCTTGATGCGTCCCTGCTGCTGGAACGCATTCGCCCGGACAAGGATGTGGACGGTTTCCACCCTTACAATGTCGGTCGCCTCGCCCAGCGCATTCCGCTGCTCCGCCCGTGTACACCGAAGGGCATCATTACCCTGCTGGAAAGCACCGGTGTCGACCTGTACGGTCTGGATGCCGTGGTGGTTGGCGCGTCGAACATCGTCGGTCGCCCGATGGCAATGGAACTGCTGCTGGCGGGCTGCACCGTCACCGTAACCCACCGTTTTACCAAAGATCTGGCAGGCCATGTGGCCCGTGCCGATCTGGTGGTGGTTGCCGCGGGCAAGCCCGGCCTGGTCAAGGGCGAATGGATCAAACCCGGCGCCATTGTGATCGACGTCGGCATCAACCGTCAGGAAGATGGCAAGCTGGTGGGCGACGTGGTGTACGAAACCGCCCTGCCCCGCGCCGGCTGGATTACCCCGGTCCCTGGCGGTGTCGGCCCGATGACCCGTGCCTGCCTGCTGGAAAACACGTTGTATGCGGCGGAAACCCTGCACGACTGATCAGCACGCGCCCAATAAAAACGGCACCTCAAGGGTGCCGTTTTCATGACATCGAAAACACCTTATTTCTTGCCATCCTCCCAGCTTTTCAGCAGGTCCGAATAGGCAATGGTTTCACCCTTCGGTTTCTCGTTGGCCAGCTTGCGTTGCGGCGCAAGGAACTTGCCACCGCTTTGCTCTGCCTTGGAGTACCACTCTTCTGCAGTCGTCTCAGGATTCATCTTCGGCGCACACTTGCTGGCTTCCTGAACCTTGGAACGCTCGATGCGCGTCATGATTGCATCCTGATCCTTGGCCAGACCATCCAGCGCCTGCTGAGCGGTCTTTTCGCCAGTGACCGCTTCGGCAACGTGGCTCCACCACAACTGAGCCAGCTTCGGATAATCAGGCACGTTGGTGCCGGTTGGCGACCATTGCACACGAGCCGGGCTGCGATAGAACTCCACCAGACCACCCAGTTTCGGTGCCAGCGCGGTCATCTCCTTGGAGTTGATGTCAGACTCGCGAATCGGCGTCAGGCCGACGATGGTTTTCTTCAACGAAACACTTTTGGAGGTCACAAACTGCGCGTACAGCCAGGCCGCCAGACGCTTTTTCTCATCGGACGACTTGAGGAAGGTCCAGGAGCCTACGTCCTGATAACCGAGCTTCATGCCTTCTTTCCAGTAAGGACCCTTCGGCGACGGCGCCATGCGCCATTTCGGCGTGCCATCGGCATTCATGACCGGCAGCCCGGGCTTGGTCATGTCAGCGGTAAAGGCGGTGTACCAGAAGATCTGTTGCGCAACGTTACCCTGCGAAGGCACCGGACCGGATTCGGAGAAGGTCATGCCCGCCGCTTCCGGCGGCGCATAGGCTTTCAGCCAGTCAATGTATTTCTGGGTGGCGAAGACTGCTGCTGGCCCGTTGGTGTCGCCGCCGCGGGTGATGCTGGAACCGACCGGATGGCAGTCTTCGACGCGGATGCCCCACTCGTCCACTGGCAGGCCGTTAGGCAGGCCCTTGTCGCCGCTGCCCGCCATGGAGAACCAGGCATCAGTGAAGCGCCAGCCCAGCGAGGGGTCCTTCTTGCCGTAATCCATGTGGCCGTAAACTTTCTTGCCATCGATTTCCTTGACGTCTTCGCTGAAGAATTTGGCGATGTCTTCATAGGCTGACCAATTGACCGGAACACCCAGCTCGTAGCCGTATTTGTCCTTGAATTTCTTTTTCAGGTCAGGACGTTCGAACCAGTCGGCCCGAAACCAGTAAAGGTTGGCGAACTGCTGATCGGGCAGTTGGTAGAGTTTGCCGTCAGGCGCAGTAGTGAATGACGTGCCGATGAAGTCTTTCAGGTCCAGCGTAGGAGAAGTGACTTTACTGCCTTCCGGGCTGGCCATCAGATCGGTCAGAGAAAGCGCCTTGCCGTACCGGAAGTGTGTACCTATAAGGTCAGAGTCGTTCACCCAGCCGTCATAGATGCTTTTGTCCGACTGCATGGCCGTCTGCAGCTTTTCGATCACATCACCTTCTTGCAGCAAGTCGTGAGTGACTTTGATGCCGGTGATTTCAGTGAATGCCTTGGCCAGGGTTTTCGATTCGTACTCGTGGGTGGTCAAGGTTTCCGACACCACCTTGATGTCCATGCCTCGGAACGGCTCAGCGGCCTTGATGAACCACTCCAGCTCTTTCAACTGCTCGGCATCGGAAAGCGTACTCGGCTTGAATTCACTGGCCGCCCACTTCTTCGCCGCATCCTCGTATTGATCCGCCCATGCCGACACACTCAACCCGCTGAGCATGATCATGGTTGCCAGCGTCACGCTATGTTGCAGCTTGTTTTTCTTATTGAACATAGTCATCTCCAGTGTTGCTTTTATGTAGTCCCGCTTTCGAATACTGCCGACCGGATCACTTCGGTAATCGCGCCCGGCCGCCCTCTAACCCCACCGCATCACCACCAACAACCACACCAGGGATATCCCTGAAGCGATCCAGATACTCCAGTCAGTGACACCGATCACCAGCAGATGCAGGTAAGCGCTGCCCAAAAGCCCGATGAACAAGCGATCGCCACGCGTGGTGACAATCGGCAGAAAACCTCGACGCTCAATGCTGGCCGAACGCAGTTCCCATACAGTCATGCCCACCAGCAACAACCCGATACCGATAAAGAAAGCTGCCGTTGGCAGTGTCCAGGACATCCACTCCATTTTCCCGACTCCTCAGACACGACCAAGAGCAAAGCCCTTGACCACGTGGTTGCGAACAAACCAGATCACCAGCATGCCCGGCAGGATGGTCAACACCCCTGCCGCTGCCAGCACCCCCCAATCGATACCCGATGCTGACACCGTGCGGGTCATCACCGCGGCAATCGGTTTGGCGTTGACCGATGTCAGAGTGCGCGCCAGCAGCAACTCGACCCAGGAAAACATGAAGCAGAAAAATGCAGTGACGCCGATGCCCGAGCCAATCAGCGGGATGAAAATCTTCACGAAGAACTTGGGGAAACTGTAACCGTCGATGTAGGCGGTTTCGTCAATTTCCTTGGGAACGCCGGACATGAAGCCCTCCAGAATCCATACCGCCAGCGGGACGTTGAACAGGCAGTGCGCCAGAGCAACGGCGATGTGCGTATCAAACAGCCCGATAGACGAATACAGCTGGAAAAACGGCAGCAGAAACACTGCCGGTGGCGCCATGCGATTGGTCAGCAGCCAGAAAAACAGGTGCTTGTCGCCAAGAAAACGATAGCGTGAAAACGCATAGGCTGCCGGCAAGGCGACGCTCAGCGATATCACCGTATTCAAGCACACGTAATACAGCGAATTGAGGTAACCGCTGTACCAGCTCTCGTCGGTGAAGATCACCTTGTAGTTGGCCAGGGTGAAGTCCTGCGGCCACAGGGTCAGGCCGCCGAGGATCTCGGTATTGGTCTTGAACGACATGTTGACTAGCCAGTAGATTGGCACCAGCAGGAACAGCAGGTAAATCCACAGCGGTATGATTTTTCGCAGACTCATGACCAGCCCCTCAATTCTTTTCGCTGTGAGTCATGGCGGTGTAAAACACCCATGACACCAACAGAATGATCAGGAAGTACACCAGCGAGAACGCCGCCGCAGGCCCCAGGTCGAACTGACCAAGCGCCATCGTGGTCAGGGTCTGGCTGAGGAACGTGGTGGAGTTGCCCGGACCGCCACCGGTCAGCACGAACGGCTCGGTGTAGATCATGAAGCTGTCCATGAAACGCAGCATCACTGCGATCAGCAGGACACTTTTCATCTTTGGCAACTGAATGTGTCGGAAGATTGCCCAGCCGGAAGCACGATCGATACGCGCCGCCTGGTAGTACACATCCGGGATGGCACGCAGGCCTGAATAGCACAGCAGCGCGACCAGCGAGGTCCAGTGCCAGACATCAATGATCAGCACTGTCACCCAGGCATCAGACGCATTGGCGGCGTAGTTGTAGTTGATGCCCAGCACGTTGTTCAACGTGTAGCCCAACAGACCGATGTCGCCACGCCCGAATATCTGCCAGATGGTGCCGACCACGTTCCACGGAATCAGCAGCGGGATGGTCATCACGATCAGGCACAACGACGACCAGCGGCCTTTGGTGGGCATGGTCAGGGCGATCGCAATGCCCAGCGGAATTTCGATCAGCAACACGCAGCCCGAGTAAATGAACTGGCGCAACAGCGAATCGTGCAGGCGCGGGTCCTGTAGGACCTGTCTGAACCAGTCGGTGCCGACGAAATAGCGGCTGGACTGGTCGAAGATGTCCTGCACCGAATAGTTGACCACGGTCATCATCGGAATGATGGCGCTGAATGCAACCAGCAGAAACACCGGCATCACCAGCCACCAGGCTTTGTTGTTCTGCACTTTACGCATGAGGCACCTCACTCGCAGGGCCTGCTTCAAGCAGGTAATCATCGGCATACAGCATCAGCCACTGCCCCGGAAAACTGATCCAGGCTTGACCTTGCGGCACCGGTTTGTCTTCCTGCAGACGAACTTTCAGTAACTGACCGGCAAGCTTCAGGGTGATGATCTTGTAGGTGCCAAGGTCCTCGACGTAGGTCACGTCAGCGCACATCGCATCGTCGTAAGGCCCGTCCCAGACATGCACGAACTCTGGACGAATGCCCACTTTCAGGCTTTTCCACGAGGTATTGGCGAGCTTTTGCTGCAGCGACTCAGGCAGCGGCAAATGAATATCGGCAAAACCGACCCCACCCGGTTGAGGCGTGACGTCAATCAGATTCATGCCGGGGCTGCCGATGAAATAACCGACAAAGGTGTGGGAAGGTTTTTCGAACAGCTCGCGGGGAGTGCCGAACTGGACGATCTGCCCGCCATACATCACTGCGATCTTGTCGGCGAAGGTCGACGCTTCCAGTTGATCGTGGGTGACGTAGACCATGGTGATGTTGAACTGCTCATGAATCTGTTTGAGCTTGCGACGCAGCTTCCACTTCAGGTGCGGGTCGATGACTGTCAGCGGCTCGTCGAAAAGGATCGCCGAAACGTCATCGCGGACCAGCCCGCGCCCCATGGAAACCTTCTGCTTCTCGTCCGCCGACAGGTTGCGTGCCTTTTTCTTCAGCAGCAATTGCAAGTCCAGCACGTCAGCGATTTCGTTGACCTTGGCGAGAATCCTCGCCTCGTCCATGCCCTGATTGCGCAAGGGAAAAGCCAGATTGTCGAACACAGTCATGGTGTCGTAGATCACCGGAAACTGGAAAACCTGAGCGATATTGCGCCGCTCCGGCGGCAGCTCGTTGACTACCTTGGAGTCGAACAGCACTTGCCCTTGGGACGGACTGAGCAAGCCCGAAATGATGTTGAGCAATGTCGATTTGCCACATCCGGACGGGCCCAGCAGCGCGTAAGCCCCGCCCTGCTCCCAGACATGGCTCATTTCCCGAATCGCATAGTCATCCGGACCGGGTTTGGCGCTGTAGCTGTGCGCTAGGTTCTGCAAACGGATCTCGGCCATCAGGCAACCCTCGCCATGCGCAGGCCCGGCGCCTGAATCAGGCCGCCCTGCAGATCGAATACAAATAGTTTGTGGGTCGGGATGTACACCCGGATCGACGCATCAACGTCGTAGGCATGCACGCCAGGCAGGTGCAGGACCAGCGAAAACAGTTCGTTGCGCACATGCAGGAAGGTTTCCGAGCCGCTGATTTCTGCCAGTTCGACCGTCACGGCCAGTTCCAGATCGTCGTCGTTGGAGGGCACCAGGCTCAAATGACTGGGGCGTACCCCGAAGCGGTAGTCGCCATCGCCGACTGCGCGCAAATCGACGTTGAGCGGGAAATGCACAAAATTGGCGAAGCTGACTTCATTGCCTTCTATGCGCCCCGGCATCAGGTTGATGGGTGGCTCGGAGAACAATTCGGCGGCCAGCACTGTTGCCGGGCGATGGTAAACCTCAGGGGTCTTGCCGCTTTGTACCACTCGACCTTCATGAAGAATGGTGGTCGTACCGCCCAGCGCAAGCGCTTCATTGGGCTCGGTGGTGGCGTAGATAGCGATGGTATGACGGGCCGCAAACAGCTCGCGCATCTCCTGACGCAGCTCTTCGCGCAACTTGTAGTCAAGGTTGACCAGGGGCTCGTCGAACAGGATCAGCTCGGCATCCTTGACCAGCGCCCTGGCCATTGCGGTGCGCTGCTGCTGGCCGCCGGACAGTTCCAGGGGGTGGCGTTGCAGGAATTTCTCGATGCGCAGCATCTTCGCGGTTTCCTGCACGCGGCTGTGTATCACCTCTTTGGAAAGGCCGGCCTGACGCAGGGGCGATGCGATGTTTTCGAACACCGTCATGCTGGGGTAATTGATGAATTGCTGATAGACCATCGAGACATTGCGCAGACGAACCGGGCGGTTTGTGACATCGACACCGTTCATCAGCACCCGCCCGCTGTCAGGCTTGTCAAGCCCGGCCATAAGGCGCATCAGGCTGGTCTTGCCGGACAAGGTTCGCCCCAGCAAAACGTTGAATGATCCTGGCTCGAAGCTCAGGGAGGCGTTGTCGATCCATACCTGACCATCGACCGCGCGACTGACATGCTCCAGCGTGAGTGACATGGCGTGCCCTTTTGTTGTTTTTTTGTAAGGGTGAATGCGTGACTGATTGCAGATAGCGACATTCGTGCCAGGTCAGCAACTCTCCCTCCGAGGCGCGAAACAGAGCGATCACCCGTATTTACGGGATGTTCACGGCGTGAAAGCAACTTCGTAGCTGAACAAAAATGAACAGTAAATAATGAACAACTGAACAAAATGAACATTGACTTTGAACAGTTCTGAACGACACTGGACGAACGTTGCGGGCAAGGATGGTCACGCTGACGGGACTAAAAACAAAAACAACACGTCATATTCGCAGGCATCCTCATGTCTCAATCCAGCGCTTCGATTGCCCACGACATCATCATTCAGGATTCATGGACCCGCTGTCTGGACTTCGGTCTCAGCCATCAGACGCGCCCATCGTTCGGCCAACTGCCGGGCGCTGATGTTTCACGCCTGCTGGAGCGCCATCACGCTTTGGTGCAAACCACCCATCAAGAGGTGCTGCCGGTCTATGAAAACATCCTCAGCAACTCCAACTGCCTGATCCTGCTGGCAGACGCCCAAGGTCAATTGCTCAAGTCATGGGGCACTCAGCGCTTCGTCGAACCCTCGCAGACCCAAGGGTTCATGGCTGGCGCCAGCTGGAGCGAACGCGGCACGGGCACCAACGCGATCGGCACCGTACTTGCCTGCGAGCAGGCTATCCATATAGAACCTGACGAACACTTTCTAAAAGCCAATCGCTTCATGACTGGATCTGCGTCACCGATCTTCGATGCCGAACGCAGAATCATTGCCGTGCTGGATGTATCCAGCGACAGCTTCCTGCCGCCCTCGCATACACTGGGCATGGTCAAGATGATGAGCCAGTCAGTGGAAAACCGTCTGATCCTCGATCAGTTTCGCGACACCCATTTCCAGTTGATTTTCAACACCGGCCTGAACAATCTCGACAGTCAGTGGGCGGGCCTGCTGATCTTCGATGAAAGCGGCCGGATTCTCTGTGCCAATCGTCGCGCTGACAATTTGCTGGGCGCCAGGCTGTCAGGGGTCAATATCGAAACGCTGTTCAAGTGCCCTATTCTGCAACTGCTCAGCGAAACAGAAGCTCGGCCGTTCGCGCTGCATGCATTTGGCAACAATCGTTTTCAATGTTTGCTCAAGCGCCCATCCCGCAAGCCGCTCAAACTGCATAGCGTTCAGCAAGCTCAGGCGCCTGTTGCGCCAAGAAGCCTGGACCTCGAGGCGATCAGCCTGGGTGATGCAAAAGTCGAGAAAGCCGTGTTTCAAGCCCTGCGCCTGCAGGAAAAAGACATCCCGCTGCTGATCCATGGCGAAACCGGGGTCGGCAAGGAAGTCTTCGTCAAAGCGCTGCATCAGGCAGGCTCAAGGGCCAGCCAGCCGTTGATCGCCGTCAACTGCGCGGCCATTCCGGCTGAGTTGGTCGAGGCCGAGCTGTTTGGCTACGAGCGAGGCGCGTTCACCGGCGCCAATCAGAAAGGCAGCATCGGGCTGATTCGCAAGGCCGACAAAGGCACGCTGTTTCTCGATGAAGTCGGCGACATGCCTCTGTCGGTGCAAGCGCGTCTGCTGCGCGTGTTGCAGGAACGCTGTGTTCAGCCGTTGGGCAGCAGCGAGTTGTATCCGGTTGACGTCAGACTGATTTCTGCCACCAATCGCAGCCTGCGCGAACAGGTACTGGCGGGGCACTTTCGTCAGGATCTGTATTACCGGATAAGCGGCCTGAGCATCGAGCTGCCGCCCTTGCGCGAACGCACCGATCAACAGGCGTTGATCCAGCGTATCTGGGAACGACACCGAGAGCCGCATCAGCGGGCGGGTTTTTCCAGAGATGTCCTCGAGCTGTTTGAGCGCCACCCCTGGCCGGGCAACCTGCGCCAGCTCAACAGCGTGATTCAGGTCGCACTTGCGCTGGCGGACGAGCAGCCGATCAGTGCCGAACATTTGCCAGAAGACTTTCTGCTTGATGCACGAGCGGATGAAGAATGCAGTGACCTGACCAGTACCCAGGAATCCGCCGTGCGCCTTCACTCGACGCAAGACCTCGGCCAACTGTTTCAGGCGGCAGGCGGGAACATTTCACAGTTGGCCAAACGTCTGGGAGTCAGTCGCAATACGCTGTACAAGCGGTTGCGTGAACAGCGGATCGTTTAGTTTTTGGCGCTCGTGCCAATGTTTTGCGTCATACAAAACACACAAAAATATGGAGGACAGCGAAAAGAGGGCTTTTGTGGGAGCGGGACTTGTCCACGAAAAAGCCGCTACATCCTCCAAAAATACATCGCTGAACTACCGTTTTCGCGGACAAGTTCGCTCCCACGCCGCGCAGAAGCCTGAAATTCCTATAGTTCAGGCAGTTCAGGACTTGTGTACAGCGCTGAGCGTGGGAGTTGTAAGACCGAGGATAAATTATTACCCGGCAGGCTGAGCTCCTTTCCGGGCTCGGCCTGCCTTGATCAGTCCGCCAGACGCCAGGTCGTGCCGCCCTTGCCATCTTCCAGCAGCACGCCCATGGCGGTGATCTGGTCGCGGATTCGATCAGATTCAGCCCAGTCCTTTGCCGCACGCGCCGCCAGACGCGCCTGAATCAGCGCCTCTACTTCTGCCGCATCGACACGCCCTTCTGCACCGGCACGCAAAAAGTCGTCGGCTTCCAGTTGCAAGACCCCCAGCACGCTGGCGAGTTGCTTCAAACGCGCTGCAAGACCCGCTGCTGCAGGCACATCGGATTCGCGCAGGCGGTTGATCTCGCGGACCATCTCGAACAGCACTGCACAGGCTTCAGGCGTACCAAAGTCATCGTTCATGGCAGTACTGAAACGCTCGACGAACGCCTCGCCACCCGCAGGGGCGGCTACCGGCAAGCCCCTGAGCGCGTGATAGAAGCGCTCCAGCGCTGCTTTAGATTCACGCAGACTGTCTTCGGAATAGTTGATCGCGCTGCGGTAATGGCTCGACACCAGCAGGTAGCGCACCACCTCCGGGTGATACTTCTCCAGCACGTCGCGAATGGTGAAGAAGTTGTTCAAGGACTTGGACATCTTCTCGCCATTGATACGAATCATGCCGCAGTGCAACCAGGCATTGGCGTAAGGCTTGCCGGTAGCCGCTTCACTCTGGGCGATTTCGTTTTCATGGTGCGGAAACTCGAGGTCGCTGCCGCCGCCATGAATGTCAAAGGTGTCCCCCAGGCAGCATGTCGACATCACCGAGCATTCGATATGCCAGCCCGGACGCCCGGCGCCCCATGGCGATTCCCAGCTAGGCTCGCCGGGCTTGACGCCTTTCCAGAGCACGAAGTCCAGAGGATCTTCCTTGGACTCGTCCACTTCGATACGCGCACCGATGCGCAGGTCTTCGATCTTTTTGCGCGACAGCTTGCCGTAACCCTGAAACTTGCCAACCCTGTAATACACGTCGCCGTTACCCGGCGCGTAGGCATAGCCCTTGTCGATCAGGGTCTGGATCATGGCGTGCATGCCGGGAATATGGTCGGTGGCACGCGGTTCCATGTCCGGCTTGAGGATGTTGAGGCGCGCCTCGTCCTCATGCATCGCATCGATCATGCGCGCCGTCAGGGCATCGAAAGACTCACCGTTATCACGCGCACGATTGATGATCTTGTCGTCAATGTCGGTGATGTTGCGTACATAGGTCAGCTCATAACCGCTGAAACGCAACCAGCGGGTGACCAGATCGAACGCAACCATGCTGCGTCCGTGGCCCAGGTGGCAGTAGTCATACACGGTCATCCCGCAGACATACATGCGTACCTTGTTGCCATCCAGCGGTTTGAAAACTTCTTTGCTCTTGGTGAGCGTGTTGTAGATAGAAAGCACTGGCTCCCCCTCAAACGTACAGCATCAGGTCCAGGAATCCCGCAACGTCACCGTGCGGTTGAAGACAGGTCGACCAGGCTTCGAGTCCTTGATGTCCGCGCAAAAATAACCCTCGCGTTCAAACTGGAAACGGTCTTCCGGTTGCGCTTGCCCAAGTGAAGGCTCGGCACGACAACCGGTCAGTACTTGCAGGGAATCCGGATTGATGTTGTCCAGAAAGCTCGCCCCGTCTTCGGCTTTTTCCGGGTTCGGGGAACGGAACAGGCGATCGTACAGACGCACTTCGCATTCAACGCTCTCTGCCGCTGGCACCCAGTGAACCACGCCCTTGACCTTGCGGCCTTCGGGGTTCTTGCCCAGGGTGTCAGGGTCGTAGGAGCAACGCAGCTCGACGATGTTGCCGTCAGCGTCCTTGATTGCCTCGTCGGCACGAATCACATAGCTGCCGCGCAAACGCACTTCACCATTGGGCTCGAGGCGCTTGTAGCCTTTAGGTGGCTCTTCCATGTAATCGTCGCGATCAATGTAGATCTCCCGGGAAAACGGCAGCTCGCGCATGCCCAGATCTTCTTTCGGGTGACGCGGTAGCGCCAGCTTCTCGACCTGACCTTCCGGGTAGTTGGTGATCACGACCTTTAGCGGTCGCAACACGCACATGGCGCGCGGGGCGCTGTGGTCCAGGTCATCACGGATGCTGAACTCGAGCATGCCGAAATCGACCACGCCGTCGGAGCGGTTGGTGCCGATCATTTCGCAGAAGTTGCGAATCGACTTCGGCGTGTAACCACGACGACGGAAGCCCGACAACGTCGACATGCGAGGATCATCCCAGCCATTGACGTGTTTCTCGTCGACCAGTTGCTTGAGCTTGCGCTTGCTGGTGATGGTGTAGTTCAGGTTCAGACGCGAGAATTCGTACTGACGCGGCTTGCACGGCACCGGCAGGTTATCGAGGAACCAGTCATACAGCGGACGATGGCTTTCGAACTCCAGGGTGCAGATCGAATGGGTGATCCCTTCAAGGGCATCCGACTGACCGTGGGTGAAGTCATAGATCGGATAGATGCACCACTTGTCACCGGTCTGGTGGTGATGCGCATGACGAATGCGGTAGATGATCGGGTCGCGCAGGTTCATGTTTGGCGAGGCCATGTCGATTTTGGCGCGCAATACACGAGCACCGTCTTCGAATTCCCCAGCTTTCATGCGCGCGAACAGGTCGATGTTTTCTTCGACGCTGCGCTCGCGGAACGGGCTGTTCTTGCCTGGCTCGGTCAGAGTGCCGCGGTATTCGCGAGCCTGCTCAGGGGTCAGATCATCGACATAGGCCTTGCCGGACTTGATCAGCTCGACCGCCCAGTCGTGCAGTTGATCGAAATACTGCGAGGCGTAGCGCACTTCGCCGGCCCACTCGAAACCTAGCCACTTGACGTCACTCATGATGGCGTCGATGTATTCCTGGTCTTCCTTGGCCGGGTTGGTGTCGTCAAAACGCAGGTGCGTATCGCCACCGAACTCCTGTGCCAGACCGAAATTCACGCAGATCGACTTGGCATGGCCAATGTGCAGGTAACCATTGGGCTCCGGCGGAAAGCGCGTCACGATTTTGCTGTGCTTGCCCGAATCCAGGTCGGCCTGCACGATCGGACGCAGGAAATTGGTCGGTACGGCGGGGCCTGCCTTTGAATTGGCAGCGGGTTCTGGAGTGGGCTTGCTCATAAGATCCTTGGGCATACGTGCGCGGCCAGGGTAGGCCGACTAAATCAAAGCGCTTATCATAGCCGAAGCTGTCAAGTCCCTGACAACAGACTGCGTATCTGACGGCATAAAAGCTGCAAAAGCGCTGAAAAATGTAACCTCGTCTGTAAACTGCGCGTCAGGGTCATAATGTGCCCATTCATACATGACTAGAGAGCGACTTTCCAAATGTCCAAAGTAAAGCTGACCACCAACCACGGCGACATCGTTCTGCAACTGAACGCAGAAAAGGCGCCACTGACCGTAGCCAACTTCCTCGAGTACGTTAACGCTGGCCACTACGAAAACACCGTTTTTCACCGCGTGATCGGCAATTTCATGATTCAGGGTGGCGGTTTCGAGCCTGGCATGAAAGAAAAGAAAGACAAGCGCCCAAGCATCCAGAACGAAGCCGACAACGGCCTGCCGAACAAGAAGTACACCGTCGCCATGGCCCGCACCATGGAGCCGCATTCGGCCTCTGCGCAGTTCTTCATCAACGTGGCTGACAACGCCTTCCTGAACCACAGCGCCAAGACCAATCAGGGCTGGGGTTACGCTGTTTTCGCCGAAGTGATCGAAGGCACAGAAGTTGTCGACAAGATCAAAGGCGTCTCCACCGGCAACAAAGACGGTCACCAGGACGTTCCGACCGATGACGTGATCATCGAGAAAGCCGAGATCGTTGAGTGATACTGCTGATCTCCGATCTGCATCTTGAACAGGAGCGCCCGGACATTACCCGGGCGTTTCTGGATCTCCTTGCTGACCGCGCCCACACTGCCGAGGCGCTGTACATACTTGGGGATTTTTTTGAAGTCTGGATCGGTGACGATGCAATGTCGCCGTTTCAGATTTCAATATGCAAGGCCCTGCGCGACTTGAGCGACAGCGGCACACGAATTTTTCTGATGCATGGCAACCGTGACTTCATGATCGGCAAGGGGTTCTGCAAGGCAGCGGGTTGCACCCTGCTGAGCGATCCCAGTGTTGTGCAGTTGAACGGCGAGCCGGTGCTGTTGATGCACGGCGACAGCCTGTGCACTCGCGACGAAGGTTACATCCGGATGCGCCGCTACCTGCGCCATCCGCTGACGCTGTTCATATTGCGCCATTTGCCGCTGGGTACTCGCCACAAGCTGGCGCGCAAGCTGCGTAACGAAAGCCGCGCCAAAACCAGCATGAAAGCCAACGATATCGTTGACGTGACCCCGGACGAGGTGCCGAGGATCATGCAACAGTTTGGCGTGCGCACTCTGATACATGGGCATACCCACCGCCCGGCAATTCATAAATTGCAGATCGGCGACCAGGCCGCCAAACGCATCGTGCTGGGTGACTGGGACCGTCAGGGCTGGGTGCTGCAGGTCGATGAACAGGGCATGAACCTCAGCTCATTCGATTTTGTGCCCGAGACGGTTGCGCTGCTGAACTGAGGTGGATTGGTGCTCGGCTCAGGTTCTCGCTCCCAAGCCCCGCGTTGCAGCGCCTTTCGTCACGCTCTGCGTCACACGGCGGTTCTGCGTCGCCAGTACCATCGTGGTCGAAAAGCACTTCTTTGGCAGCGGCTGCACGTAACGCATAAAAAACTAGTGCCCTCCCGCAGTCGCGGGTCCGGCCTTGGCGGCGAACGGTGGCTTGGCCAGCCAGACCAGCAGCATAAGACCGGCAAAGATCCAGCCCAACAGGTAGAAGTAATCCACCGTGGACATCATGTAAGCCTGCGCATTGAGAGTCCGTTCCAGTTGCGCATAGGCCTGCGGGCTGGCGCCGCCCAGGCTGTCGAGGGCGTGGCGGGTGGCCGGGTCGAAAGTGCTGATATTTTCACTCAGGTAGGCATGGTGCTGGTTGGCGCGACGGATCCAGATCCAGGTGGTCAGAGAGGCTGCGAAGCTTCCGCCCAGAGTCCGCAGAAACGTCGCCAGCCCCGAGCCATCGGCGATCTGATCAGGCGGTAAATCGGACAGCATGATGGTCAGGGTCGGCATGAAGAACAGTGCCACACCGATGCCCATGAACAGCTGCACCATCGCCACGTGTTCAAAATCCACGTCGGTATTAAAGCCTGCACGCATGAAGCAACTCAGCCCCATCGCCAGAAACGCCAGCCCTGCCAGCAAGCGCAGGTCGAATTTGTGCGCGTACTTGCCGACAAAGGGTGACATCAGCACCGGCAGGATGCCGATCGGTGCCACCGCCAATCCGGCCCAGGTAGCGGTGTAGCCCATTTGGGTCTGCAGCCACTGCGGCAATATCAGGTTGATGCCGAAGAAACCGGAATAGCCACCGATCATCACCAGCGTACCGATGCGAAAGTTGCGGTAGGCAAACAGCCTCAGGTTGACGATGGGGTGCTTGTCGGTCATTTCCCAGATCACGAAGAACGTCAGCGCGACCACGGAAATCAATGAACCACACAGGATGAAATTCGATTCGAACCAGTCCAGGTCATTGCCCTTGTCGAGGATGACCTGCAACGCACCGACGCCCACGATCAACGCCAGCAAGCCGATATAATCGAGTGGCTGGCGGGCTGTGCTGACCGGTCTTTTGGCCATTTGCGTACGCACCACTATCACAGCGAACAGGCCGATCGGGATATTGATGAAGAAGATCCACGGCCAGCTGTAACTGTCGGTAATCCAGCCGCCCAGAATCGGCCCGGCGATTGGCGCAACCACCGTCACCATCGCCAGCAACGCCAATGCCATCCCCCTCTTCGCAGGTGGGTATACCGCGATCAGCAGTGTCTGGCTCATCGGATACAGCGGCCCGGCCACGATGCCCTGTAACGCGCGAAAACCTACCAGTTCAGGCATCGACTGGGAAATACCGCACAGGAACGACGCGATCACGAACAGGATGGTGGCCCACAGAAACAGTTTGACCTCACCAAACCGACGGCTCAGCCAGCCGGTCAGCGGCAGTGCGATTGCGTTGCTGACAGCAAACGAGGTGATGACCCAGGTGCTCTGCTCCGAGCTGACCCCGAGGTTGCCTGCGATGGTCGGCAGCGCCACGTTGGCAATGGTGGTGTCGAGCACCTGCATGAAGGTCGCCAGCGACAAGCCGATGGTACACATCAACAGGCTCGGCGGCGTAAAAGAAGCGGGGGCGTTGTTGCTCATCGCGAATCCCTGGAAGCAAGTGCGTCTCCCCGGCCAGCCGGCCGGAGTTCACGGATTGGCGGTTCAGCGCTGCGCGGAGTTCTTGCCGCCGGAAGCACTGTTCTCATGAATCAGACGAGTGATCAGCGCGTCGGCGTCGGCCAGTTGCTCGGCATACACCTGGGTGCTGAAAGCCGCTTGTTTACGCGGCTGTTGCGCCAGCACCGGGCCGCTCTGATCGTGCAGATTGACCTC
This sequence comes from Pseudomonas tremae, assembly GCF_001401155.1. Taxonomy (GTDB): domain Bacteria; phylum Pseudomonadota; class Gammaproteobacteria; order Pseudomonadales; family Pseudomonadaceae; genus Aquipseudomonas; species Aquipseudomonas tremae. The sequence continues at coordinate 30,460 of NZ_LJRO01000079.1, read as the reverse complement.
GACGGTAGTCGACAGACCGATGCGCAGCGGGTGCTGCACCAGCTCTTCAGGGTTAATATGCACCCGCACCGGTACGCGCTGGACGATCTTGATCCAGTTACCGGTTGCGTTTTGTGCGGGCAACAGCGCGAAGGCACTGCCGGTGCCTGCGCCCAGGCTGTCGATGGTGCCGCTGTACTTCACATCGCTGCCGTACAGGTCAGAGCTTATTTCCACCGGCTGACCGATACGCATCTTGCCCAGCTGGGTTTCCTTGAAGTTGGCGTCGATCCACAACTGATCCAGCGGGATGACTGCCATCGTCGCGGTGCCCGGCTGGATGCGTTGCCCCAACTGCACAGACCGCTTGGCCACATAACCGGTCACTGGCGCCACCAGCGTCGAACGCTCATTGGCCAGAAAGGCCTGGCGCAACTGGGCTGCAGCAGCCTTCACATCGGGATGCGAAGAAACAACCGTGTCATCGACCAGAGCCACACTGGTGCTCAACTGCTGCTGAAGGTTGTTCAACGCACTTTGCGCGCTGGTCAGGCTGTCTCTGGCGTGGGACAGTTCTTCCTGAGAAATCGCGCCGCCCGCTGCCAGACTGCGGCGACGGTTGTAGTTGTCCTGAGCGGTCTGCACGGCGGCACGTTGCGCGGCCATCTGGGCTTTCATGCCATCGACGTTGCTGTACAGACCACGCACCTGACGCACCACCTTGCCCAGGTTGGCCTCGGCGCTTTGCAGTGAGACCTGGGCATCACTAGGGTCGAACTTGAGCAAAACCTGCCCTTCGCGCACAAGATCGCCATCATCGGCACCAATACTGATAACGGTGCCGGTCACCAGCGGTGTGATTTCGACCACGTTACCGTTCACGTAGGCGTCGTCGGTCTCTTCGCTCCATTGTCCATAGACCTCGTACCAGGCCCAGATGCCCAGCCCGCAAAGCACGACAATGATTGCAAGCCCGATCAACAGGAACTTGCGCTTGCCAGGATGCGCATCTTTCTCTTGCGACGATTCTGATGTGTTTTCGGTGGCGGCAGTAGCCATGACGATTACCTTGTAGTCAGCGACGGCGTGACAGTGGCCAGCGCCCGGTCAGGGCTGTGGCTGCGAACAGGCTTGCGCGTGCTCGCCCTGTCGTGCCGTTCAGCTTTTGGCTTTGGGATTGAAGCTCAAACGAGTGAGAGTGATGTGGTCATCAGCGGCCACCAGCACTTTGGTGAGGATCCGCTGCAGGGTCGCAACCTCCTCCGCGTCGAGCGTGGCGAAGATCTCGTTCATGGCATCGGCACCGATCTGTGGCAACAGGTCGGAGAGCTTTTGCCCCTGCTCGGTCAGCGCAAGGCGAACCTGACGACGATCCGTCGCCGAACGCGTCCGCACGATCAGTTCTTTCTGCTCCAGACGATCCAGCATGCGCGTCATCGAGCCACTGTCCAGCGACAGGTGCCGACACAACTCCACCGGCGTGTCAGTGGCGAACTGAGCAATGATGATCAACACCTTGAACTGCGCAAACGTCACGTCATAAGGCAGCAGGTATTTGTCGAGCGCGCGGTCTTTGAGCGCATTGGTACGTCCGACCAACAAGCCGATCAGCGTGGAATCGAAATTTTCGGGAGTGAAATGTTTCAAGGAAACACCTTGATAGCTGCTTAGGCAGTGATTGCAAAATATTACTGCCTAGACAGCCGTTGTCAAAGCATTTATTAGCTTGCTTACTAAATACCCATAAAAAAACGACCGTTGGCAAGACGGTCGTTTTTTGGAGTGCGGGCAGGTTCAGGCGGCGACAGGTACGCCACTGTGAAAGCGGAACTCTTCATCCGGGCTTTCGATCAGTTCGCGCTCGGCAAGACGGATCTCTTCGATCTTGGCGTCCACATCCGCCTTGTCGCCATAGCTGTAGGCGAGCTTCAGGTAATCCTGAAAATGCCGGGCTTCGGACTTCAGCAGACCGCCATAGAATTTGGCCAGTTCTTCATCGAGGTGCGGCACCAGCGCAGCAAAGCGTTCGCAAGAGCGGGCTTCGACAATGGCACCCACGATCAGGGCATCGGTCAATCGGTATGGGTTGTGATTGCGCACCAGTTTGCGCAGCGCCCCGGCATAGCGTGCTGAACTGATATTGGCCATCGGGATCTGGCGCTTGCGAATGATGCTGATCACCTGCTCGAAATGGCGCAGCTCTTCACGGGCCAGACGCGACATCTTGCTCAACAGGTCGAACTTGTCGTTGTACTGGAACATGAACTGAAACGCTGCACCGGCGGCTTTCTTCTCGTTGTTCGCATGATCGATCAACAGGATATCCAGGTTGTTCAATGCGGCCTGAACCCAGCTGTCGGGAGTGCGGCAGAGCAGAAAGGCTTCGATTTCAGGGATCGGGTACATAAGCTCACAGAATGACGGAAAGGCACGGCCCGGCATTATACGAGCAGGACCGGGGACTCGCGACACAAATGCATGCGGCAGAGGGTCAGGCCCCGAATGCGTCACGCAGAAAGCCCGGAGCGATGTAGCGCTGATAGTGCGCCTCTGACAAAAGGAAGAATTCCCGGTCGATCGCGTCGCGCAGCTCGGGCAACGTCCAGTCGCGGAACTCCGGCAACAACACGAAACCGTACGCCTCGACCTGACTGATGACCCGTGCGCCACGTGCGATCAATTGGTAGGCCCAGCAATATTCGGACTGGTGCGGCACGAAACGGATCTTGCGCTGGGTGAGCTGCGTGCGCAGCTTGTCGACATCGAAGACTTCGAGCTTGGCGGTCATGACCTGAACCAGCAATTGCTCCAGACGCAGCCAGACGGCTCTTTTTTCGTCCTCGTTGTAGCCGTTCCAGTGGATGACCTCATGATGGAACCGTTTACAGCCACGGCACACCAGGTCCCCGTAAACAGTGGAGCAAAGGCCGACGCAGGGGGTTTTGATGATGTAATCGGGCATGGCAGGCAAGACTGCGGAAGGCAAAACAGGCAGGTATGTTAGCCCTTTGTCTAAGCAAGTTCACCCCCGAAGATGTAGGGTCTAACTTACCTTTAACGAAGTTTTGGCGTAGAATCAGCGAGCCTTTTAAGGCGCCAATGTCCGTTGGAAGCTGTTTTCAAAGCGTCACGAGCACAGTCAGGTTAACCCCGCATCGCGGCGTCGACAGGCCATTCCCTCATCAAGAATGGCCGTGTCGACCGTCACTCCCCCCGTTCTGCAGGCGTAAAACTTTGAAAACAGCTTCTGTTAGGAACCGCCGACACCCTGCCAACAAGGTTCAATAAGCCTTGCGTGGGCGCGGACGGTTTCTGGATGAGCGTCCCGGACACCCATTTGGGACCACTGATGAGGGTTAATACTGTGCTTGAAGCCTACCGTAAACACATCGAAGAGCGTGCCGCCCAGGGTATCGTGCCCCAGCCGCTTAACGCCGAGCAAACTGCAGGCCTGGTCGAGCTGCTGAAAAATCCCCCGGCTGGCGAAGAAGCTTTCCTTGTCGACCTGATCACCAATCGCGTTCCGCCAGGCGTTGACGAAGCCGCCTACGTCAAGGCCGGTTTCCTGTCTGCCTTGGCCAAGGGCGAAGCCACTTCCCCCCTGATTGACAAAAAACGCGCGACCGAACTGTTGGGCACCATGCAAGGTGGCTACAACATCGTCACCCTGGTCGAACTGCTCGACGACGCCACCCTCGCGCCAGTCGCTGCCGAACAACTCAAGCACACCCTGCTGATGTTCGACGCCTTCCACGACGTGGCCGAAAAAGCCAAGAGCGGCAATGCCCACGCCAAGGCTGTCCTTCAGTCCTGGGCTGACGGCGAGTGGTTCAAAAGGCGCCCGACGCTGGCCGACAAGATCAGCCTGCGCGTCTTCAAGGTCACCGGCGAAACCAACACCGACGACCTGTCCCCGGCACCTGATGCATGGTCCCGCCCGGACATCCCGCTGCACGCACTCGCTATGCTGAAAATGGCCCGTGAAGGTATCGTTCCTGACGTTCAGGGCTCTATCGGCCCGATGAAGCAGATCGAAGAAATGCGCGGCCAGGGCTTCCCTATCGCCTACGTCGGCGATGTGGTCGGTACAGGTTCTTCGCGTAAATCGGCCACCAACTCGGTGCTGTGGTTCTTCGGCGACGACGTTCCTTATGTACCGAACAAGCGTGCCGGTGGTTTCTGCTTCGGCAGCAAGATCGCTCCGATCTTCTACAACACCATGGAAGATGCCGGCGCTTTGCCGATTGAATTCGATGTCTCGAACATCAACATGGGCGACGTGATCGACGTTTACCCTTATGCCGGCAAGGTCTGCAAGCACGACAGCGACGAAGTCATCACCACCTTTGAAATGAAGACCCCGGTGCTGCTCGATGAAGTCCGCGCTGGCGGCCGTATCCCGCTGATCATCGGTCGCGGCCTGACCAGCAAGGCTCGCGCCGAACTGGGCCTGCCGGAATTCGACCTGTTCAAGACCCCTGACCAGCCAGCTGAAAGCACCAAGGGTTATACCCTGGCGCAGAAGATGGTTGGCAAGGCATGCGGCGTAACAGGCGTGCGTCCTGGCACCTACTGCGAGCCGAAGATGACCACCGTCGGCTCCCAGGACACTACTGGCCCGATGACTCGCGACGAGCTGAAAGACCTGGCGTGCCTGGGCTTCTCGACCGACCTGGTCATGCAGTCGTTCTGCCACACGGCAGCCTACCCGAAGCCGATCGACGTCAAGACGCACCACACGCTGCCTGACTTCATCATGACCCGCGGCGGTGTTTCGCTGCGTCCGGGCGACGGCATCATCCACAGCTGGCTGAACCGCATGCTGCTGCCAGACACCGTCGGCACCGGTGGTGACTCGCACACCCGCTTCCCGATCGGCATCTCGTTCCCGGCCGGCTCCGGCCTGGTGGCGTTCGCCGCTGCCACTGGCGTCATGCCACTGGACATGCCTGAATCGATCCTGGTTCGCTTCAAGGGCAAGATGCAACCTGGCATCACCCTGCGCGACCTGGTTCACGCCATTCCTTACTACGCGATCCAGGCTGGCCTGCTGACCGTAGAGAAGAAAGGCAAGAAGAACGCGTTCTCCGGCCGCATCCTGGAAATCGAAGGCCTCGATAACCTGAGCATCGAACAGGCGTTCGAGCTGTCTGACGCCTCTGCCGAGCGTTCGGCTGCCGGTTGCACCATCAAGCTGGCCAAAGAGCCGATCATCGAATACCTCAACTCGAACATCACCCTGCTGCGCTGGATGATCGAACAGGGTTACGGTGATCCGCGCACCCTGGAGCGTCGTGCTCAGGCGATGGAAGCCTGGGTTGCCAACCCTGAACTGCTCGAAGCCGACGCTGACGCCGAGTACGCTGAAATCATCGAAATCGATCTGGCCGACGTCAAGGAGCCTGTGCTCTGCGCGCCGAACGACCCGGACGATGCGCGCCTGCTGTCTTCGGTACAGGGCGAGAAGATCGACGAAGTGTTCATCGGTTCGTGCATGACCAACATCGGCCACTTCCGCGCAGCGGGCAAGTTGCTGGAGCAGGTCAAGGGCCAGTTGCCAACGCGTCTGTGGCTGTCGCCGCCTACCAAGATGGACGCTCACCAACTGACCGAAGAAGGCTACTACGGCATCTACGGCAAGGCTGGCGCGCGCATGGAAATGCCGGGCTGCTCGCTGTGCATGGGTAACCAGGCACGCGTTGAGCCGAACTCGACCGTGGTGTCGACATCAACCCGTAACTTCCCAAACCGTCTGGGTGACGGCGCGAACGTCTACCTGGCCTCGGCCGAGCTGGCGTCCGTAGCTTCGATTCTGGGTCGCCTGCCGACTGTGGAAGAGTACATGGGCTACGCCAATCAGATCGACACCATGGCGGCGGACGTGTATCGCTACCTGAGCTTCGATCAGATCGCAGAGTTCCGTGAAGCCGCTGCAAACGCCAACATCCCGGCGTTGCAAGTGTAAGCACGAGACGAAGCATTAAAAGAACCCCATCCTCGTGATGGGGTTCTTTTTGCCGTCGTGCAATTCTGTACATATATTTTTCACATTTACATGGCTATAGTGGCCGCCCTTGTTGGGGAGTAGCCTGCTCTTGACTCCGGTCACAGAGCGTTCGTATCAACATTCTCGGCAGCATGCCGTGGTGCGAACACCTTCTGGTTGGCGAGACCAACGATGCATCCATGCCTAAAGTCGGGCGTGTGGTTGCGTCGTTGACTCATAGCCCGACTGGATATAACCGTGAACCCGATTTCCCTCCTATTTCTCGCGCTTGCCATGTCCACGGACGCCTTTGCTGCGGCCCTTGGTAAAGGAGCAAGCCTGCATAAGCCGCGTTTTATCGAAGCGTTGCGCACAGGCCTGATATTCGGTGCTATCGAAACCATTACCCCAGTGATCGGCTGGGGCATTGGTCAGGTGGCCGCCCGCTTCGCTGAAAGCTGGGACCACTGGATCGCCTTCACGCTGCTTCTGGTGCTGGGCCTGCACATGATCTACAACGGCCTCAAGCACGATGATGAGGAGCAGGAAAAACCCGGCTCACACTCTTTCTGGATTCTTGCCGTCACGGCGTTCGCCACCAGCATCGATGCCCTGGCGGTCGGCGTCGGCTTGGCGTTTGTCGACGTCAATATCATGGTCGCTGCCCTGGCGATCGGTCTGGCAACCACCGTAATGGTCACTATCGGTGTGATGCTGGGCCGCGTGCTCGGCACCATGGTCGGCAAACGAGCTGAAATCGTCGGCGGCATCGTGCTGATCGTGGTCGGCGCGACAATTCTTTACGAGCACTTGTCTGCGGCCGCCTGATTGACGGCCCGAGACCTATAAACGCAGAATCGATTAGGGGGCGGGTTCACACCCGCCGTCCTCTCACACCACCGTCTCCCTCGGCCAGCCAGACCCTTTCAAGATTTGTTACCACTACGACGATGCCACCCTCCACAGCCAGAAATATATAGATAACATCCTGATCAGATTCTCAGGGCACTACGCGAAAATTAAGACTTCTCCTACAGACCGCCTTTCACGTTTCCAATAGCCTCCCATGCGTCAACTAAACGCTGGTTATTATTTACGGATCAAAGACATAAGGCCGGCCTGCAATGATTTCTTCAGCTCGATTGGGCGACAAGCACGCCTGCCCACTGCCGGGTCACGGTACAACCCCTATCGCTTCTGCATCCGGTGACGTCAACATCAACAGCATGGGCGCGGCACGTGTGGGTGATACCTGCGGGTGCGGGGCGGTTATCACTTCAGGTTTCCCCTCTATTCAAGTGAATGGCCGTCCTATGGCCCACCTGGGAAGCCCAACCAGCCACGGCGGGACAATCATCAAGGGCTCCAGTAATGTCGGTGGCGGCTTCGTCATGGGTGACGCTGGTGGCGAGACCATTATTAACTTCATGGCGCTGGGGGCCTTCTGGCCAGACGGTTCCGTGGATGACGAGAAGATGGCGACTTTTTTGGCTGACCCGAAGCTTGAGGAGAAAGCCTTGGCGGCAAACGCTTTGGTTGACCCTAGGGCAGCCGGTAAGGAGTCAGAGGTGAAGCCGGAGTTAACAGCGAAACATGTTGCTTGCAAAGATCCCGACAAAATGGAGGAGCTGGCGAGCTATATAGCTGGCGAGATGAACGCCAACATCAATAGTCTTGAAGTTCGACAGATGCAAGAACTGAACAGCTTTGATCCTGATGAGGAAACACGTAAATACGCTGCACTGCCATTTTACCTGCGACTCGGTCAAGGGCCGGATTTTTACACTATGGCACTGGTGAAAAAGACCAAAGCGTTTGCCATTTGGGCTGAGCGTGTCGGCCAAGACAGGCCATGGGACCATAAACCGATACTGACGAAGCTTTTCGGTGGGATATGGCACAAGCAAGGAGGGTATGAATATTTCTATGATATCTGGTCAAACGTTCACTACGGTTACGTTGGCGTGGCAGGTAGGTTTTCTGAAAGTGTCTTACTGGACGGTGCGGGCGTTGAGCAGATTGGGTCAGACACTTGGCGGCTCATAAAAAACCCTAAGAGATTTGATGGCCCGCGAAAGACTGAGGGAGTTAAGGGTATGCGTGCATGGGATGACACCCCCGATAGGGTTTCGATAATTATAGGGATGAATCTTTACAAGGAATATCCAAACGGCGGCCTTACCGGAAAGATCGTTATGGACAAAGTGTTGGCCGTACCTATAGGCGACTGGGCGACAGGGGTCCAACCACATGTCTGCAAGTGAGAAAAAGGCCTACTTGGCAAGGTGGATTACAGGCTTCGCTTGCTTACTGATCGCAGGATGGTATTTGGCACTGCCAAAGGTCGTCATTTATTACTCAGCCGATGGTTCAAATGGATTTCATTACGTGCTCAATACGCAGCATTCGATCTTGCGACGAGACTTGATGCCAGGTGATACAACCGGTGACGCCGGTCATATTTTGCCCGACGAAGATTTCTTTATGATGTTCAATTGGTGGGCTGATAAGACCCCGCCACGGTGCATCGACATCACACCCAAACGGTGGAGCACGTTGGACATTTATCTTGATGGGAGCGGTAAGATTGATATTGCCAAGACAGACCCTGACGTCATTGCCCGGTTGAAGTCCTGCCCCGGCCAGCCAGACCCTTTCAGGCACTAAGATTTGTTACCACTACGACGATGTTACCCTCCACAGGCAGAAATATAGATAACATCCCGATCAGATTCTCAATCCCAACGGAAGCATCACGGCCAAGATGATCATGGACGAAGTGCTTGCAGTACCGCTCCAGGCATGGGTTAAAGGGGTCCAACTACATGTCTGTCAATAAACCCAAGATCCGATATGGCCGCTGGATGCTTCTTCTACTCGTCATCCTTCCTGTGGCTTTTTGGTATTTTTCCTCCCCGGTCGTAGCGGTCAATTTTTCTCCGAATAGCAAGGAGGAGTTTCGATACGTTTGGAACACTCAAGACAGAATCCACAGGGGTGATATCAGGCACGGCGGCTCAGCCGTAGAGTTCAGCTACATATTCCCTGACAAGGACTTTTTCATGATGTTCGATTGGTGGACCGACAAGGGTTTTCAGAGGTGCATCGACATCACGCCTGAATGGGGAAGTACGATAGACATCTATCTTGATGATATCGGCAGGATCGACACAGCCAAGACAGACCCTGACGTCATTGCCCGGTTGAAGTCCTGCCCCGGTCAGCCAGACCCTTTCAGGCACTAAGATTTGTTACCACTACGACGATGTCACCCTCCACAGGCAGAAATATAGATAACATCCCGATCAGATTCTCAGGGCACTACGCGAAAATTAAGACTTCTCCTACAGACCGCCCTTTCACGTTTCCAATAGCCTCCCATGCGTCAACTAAACGCTGGTTATTGTTTACGGATCAAAGACATAAGGACGGCCTGCAATGATTTCTTCAGCTCGATTGGGCGACAAGCATGCCTGCCCACTGCCGGGTCACGGTACAACCCCTATCGCTTCTGCATCCGGTGACGTCAACATCAACAGCATGGGCGCAGCACGTGTGGGTGATACCTGCGGGTGCGGGGCGGTTATCACTTCAGGTTTCCCCTCTATTCAAGTGAATGGCCGTCCTATGGCCCACCTGGGAAGCCCAACCAGCCACGGCGGGACAATCATCACGGGCTCCAGTAATGTCGGTGGCGGCTTCGTCATGGGCGACGCTGGTGGCGCGACCATTATTAACTTCATGGCGCTGGGGGCCTTCCGGCCAGACGGTTCCGTGGATGACGAGAAGATGGCGACTTTGTTGGCTGACCCGAAGCTTGAGGAGAAAGCCTTGGCGGCAAACGCTTTGGTGAATCCAAATGCGGCCCGTGAGAAGCCTGAAGAGGAAGCTGTACCAAATGATGGACCTGAAGGCTGCACGCATCCGAACATGATGGAGAAGCTGGCGACCTACATCGCAGACGAGATAAATAACAATATCCACCACTCCTCCGTCTTGTAGATTAAAGAGCTGCTCAGCTATGACGTTGCGGAAGAGACCCGTAAAAAATGGACCTGCCTTGGTACGCCCAAATAGGGAACACCAGCCCTCAAGCTATCGGCGCCTCAAACGTGGCGGCAGCCATGATCCTTTGGACTGAGCGAGTAGGCTAGGGTCGTGATTGGGACCACAAACCAAAGATCCACGCGAAGTTTGGCAGGTATCGCCATAGGCAAGGCAAGTACGACTACTACTACTACTACTAC
>NZ_LJRO01000079.1:0-20217 GCF_001401155.1 Pseudomonas tremae | reverse complement strand
ACTACTACTACTACTACTACGATATTTGGTCCAACATTCATTACGGCTATGTGGGTATGGCCGGAGGACTCAGTGAGAGCGCACTTTTAGACGGCGCAGGTGTCGAGCAGCTTGTTTCAGATCAATTACGACGGTGGAGAGAGCAGATATTCGAAGCCAAAGAAGATCAGAGACTCAAAGGACCTCATGCCACTGAGGGCGTAGAAGGGATGCGCGCATGGGATGACGTCCCAGATCGGATTTCTATTAGCATTGGCGTGAAACTCTTCCATGAAAATCCAAACGAGGTCGTCACTGCAAGGATGATCATGGACGAAGTACTCGCGATCACACCGTCAACATGGGGAGATGGCGTCAGTGCCCATATCTGTTAAACATATTAAGGCCCGGTATCTTATTGGGGCATTCATAATTCTTCCAGCGCTGTTCTGGTACGTGGCGATCCCTGTCGTTCGTGTCCATTATTCTAAAGAAGCTACAGACGAGCTTCGTGTGATCTGGAACACCCAGCACAACATTCATAAAGAAGAAATGCTTCCGGGTCAGGGCACATACGATATCGGGCATATCTTCCCCAATGATAAATTCTTTATGAACTTTGATTGGTGGAATGAAAAGAGTCTGCGGAGGTGTATAGCAATTACGCCAAAATGGGGTGACGCGATAGACATCTACCTCGATGGCAGTGGCCGCATCGAAACTGCTAAAACTGGCCCTGACGTTATTGCTCGTTTGAAGCGATGTGAGGGTGACGCTGATCCTTTCCGGTTTTAAGTTGCCAACCAGCCCCCCAAGAATGGGGGGGGGGGAGCAGGCGTCATTGAGCACAATTGCAAAGAAAATTAAGGTCCCTTATTTGTTCCTTTTCCTATTAATAGCTCCGCTGGTGGCTTGGTATTTTGCTGCACCCGGCGTAATTGTCCACTACCCTAAAGAAGCCACGGACGAACTGCGCTTAATTTGGAACACTCACGACCAGATCACACGGCAGCGAATGCTACCGGGGGAAGCGACATCGGAGTTTGGTCATGTATTTCCTGATGAGAACTTCTTCATGGTGTTCTTTTGGTGGACCGACAGAGGTTTACGAAAATGCATCGACATCACACCTAAGCGCTGGGCAACGATAGACATCTACCTTGATGATAAAGGTGGAATCGACACTGCTGCGACTGACCATGACGTTATTGCTCGTTTAAAACAGTGTGCCGAGGAACCTGATCCTTTTAGGTCCTAAGGTTGCCTACCAGCGTCACCAAAAGACACCCATCACAGCCACCAAGTAGAACGCAGACGACATCCTGAAGGAAGCATCACGGCCAAGATGATCATGGACGAAGTGCTTACAGTACCGCCCCGGACATGGGGTGAAGGCCAACTAACGGCATAACCTGTTCAGCCCTTGAACGGGTTATTCGTCACTTACTACGGCTTCAGCTGACTCCTGCACGCTCATCCCGTCGCCTCTCGACGCTCGGTAGCACAATGGCAAGCGTGCCGATATCTCAAGGTAATTCGCGCGACCTTCCTGCTTGTGCCTGTCAGAACTTCACAGCGTTCCGTGCAAGTATCGGGCTTTGACGATTGCGCCCGCCTTACCCCACAGTGCCGCCTCATCCGCCTCCTGTTCGTCAGGCCAGCATTTTGCCTCGGGCTTCCTTCAGATTCGCAGTCACCCGCGACACCCTTGCCTCCGGCTAACACTTCCCCTTGCCGGGTGCGTAGAGGACTTGCGTGTCCACCACAGTCAAGCTGGTTGCGCTCAGGGCAACGCGCCATGCTTGGCGCACCCACAAAAAAACCGCATCTGTCGATGCGGTTTTTTAGGGACCTACCCGTTACAAGCGGATCAGACCGTGAGGCTCTGCCCGCTCATGGCCAGGTCCAGCAGTTCGCGGTTAGCGACAGCATACATGGCGTAGTCCGTGCCACTCGCGGCACGAAGCTCGACCAGCATGGCACGCCAGCGGTCGACCATCAGCGAATGCTGTTCCAGCCACAGGGCCAGACGCGCATCGATTTCCGATGGACCTTCCGCCATTTGCAGAACCGAAACAGTGATCGCCCGTTGCTGCCAGTCGACATCGTCGCGGAACGCTTCACGCGCCAGTGCCTGCCAGTTGTTTTCCACGGGCAGGCTGCTGATCTGCTGCAAGTACCAGGTAATGTCCAGCGCGCTGCCTACGGCGAAGTAAGCCTTGGCCACATCGGCAGCGTTCTGCCCGGTGACGTCGGAGGCTTCGATGATCGGCAACAGCGTGTACAGGTGAGTCGTACCGGCAACCATGCGCGCCAGCAATTCCGGCACACCGGCCTCGACATAAGCCTGATAACGCGCCTGCCAGACCTCACGTGTCGGACCCTCCAGCAGTTCGTCAAGCTTGAGACCAAGCGCGGCGAGGTGCGGACCGAAGTGCGCGACGTCACGTCCGGCATCCAGTTCGTTGCGACGGCTGCGCAAGAACCAGCGAGTGGCACGACGCCCCAGACGCATCAGCTCGTCCATCAGCGCCAGCTGGATTTCAGCCGGAACCTTGTAGTCCAGCGCCTCGATCTGACGGAACCAGTGCGGCAGGTGGAAGATGTCCCGCACGATCACGTAAGCACCCGCCACAGACGCCGCGCTCATGCCGGTCGACTCTTTGAGCCGCTGCACGAAGGTGATGCCCATGTGGTTGACCAGATCGTTGGCAATCTGGGTGCTGACGATTTCGCGCTTCAGGCGATGCCCACGCATGGCAGTGGAAAACCTGGCGCCCAGTGACGGCGGGAACGCGGTTTCCATGTCACGCGTCAGATAGTCATCATCCGGCACGCGGGATTCCAGCAGCGCTTCCTTGAGATCGATCTTGCTGTAGGAAATCAGCACCGACAGCTCGGCGCGGCTCAGCCCCTGACCGGCCGCAATGCGCTCGGCTATCTGGTCTTCGGCGGGCAGAAACTCGATGGCACGGTCCAGCTTGCCACGCGCTTCAAGGTCATTCATCAGGCGCTTGTATTCGGCAATCCGCTCATAGGCCCGGCGTGCAGCCAGCGACAACGCCTGCGTCTGCTTGTAGTTGTTGCCAAGTACCAGGTGGCCCACTTCGTCGGTCATGCTTTCGAGCAGTTGGTTACGCTGCTTCTCGGTCATGTCACCAGCCTGCACCACTTCGTTGAGCAGGATCTTGATGTTCACTTCGTGGTCGGAGCAGTCCACACCACCGGCGTTATCGATGAAGTCGGTGTTGGTCGCGCCGCCGTTCAGACCGAACTCGACACGGCCCAGTTGGGTCATGCCCAGGTTGCCGCCCTCACCCACTACCTTGCAGCGCAGCTCGTTGCCGTCGACACGCAGCGCGTCGTTGGCCTTGTCGCCCACATCGGCATGCGACTCTTCGCTGGACTTGACGTAAGTACCGATACCGCCGTTCCACAACAGATCGACTGGCGCCTTGAGCAGCGCGTGCAGCAGTTCGGTCGGGGTCAGCTTGTCAGCCTTGATGTCAAAACGCGCCTTCATCTGCTCGGTGATGGCGATGCTCTTGAGGCTGCGCGGGAAGATCCCGCCGCCGGCAGACATGATGCTGGTGTCGTAATCGGTCCAGGACGAACGCGGCAGATTGAACAGGCGCTCGCGCTCGGCGAAGCTGGTGGCCGGGTCCGGGTTCGGGTCGATGAAGATGTGCAGATGGTTGAACGCTGCAACCAGTTGCAGCTTGTCGGACATCAGCAAGCCGTTGCCGAATACGTCACCGGCCATGTCGCCGATGCCGATCACACTGATGCTGTCCTGCTGGACATTGATGTCGCGTTCACGGAAGTGACGCTGCACACCGACCCACGCGCCCTTGGCAGTGATGCCCATCTTCTTGTGGTCGTAACCCGCCGAACCGCCGGACGCGAATGCATCACCCAGCCAGAATCCGTAATCGATGGCAATGCCATTGGCAATGTCCGAGAAGGTCGCGGTGCCCTTGTCGGCAGCCACCACCAGATACGGATCGTCGTCATCGTGGCGCACCACGTTGACCGGCGGTACCAGCACGCCTTCCTTGAGGTTGTCGGTGATGTCCAGCAAACCGGAAATGAAGATGCGGTAGCAGGCGATCGCTTCGGCCTGAATTTCATCACGGTTGCCAGTGGTCGGCAGGCGACGCGGCACGAAACCGCCCTTGGCGCCGACCGGCACGATGACCGAGTTTTTCACCTGCTGGGCTTTCACGAGACCAAGCACCTCGGTGCGGAAGTCTTCCTCGCGGTCCGACCAGCGCAGGCCGCCACGGGCCACATTACCGAAGCGCAGATGCACGCCCTCGACGCGCGGCGAATAGACGAAAATCTCGAATTTGGGTACAGGCTTTGGCAGCTCGGGGATCAGGCGCGGGTTGAACTTGAAGCTGAAATAGCTCTTGCTCTGCCCGTTTGCGTCCGCTTGATAGAAGTTGGTCCGCAGCGTTGCCTTGATCAGGTCCAGATAGCGACGCAGTATGCGGTCTTCGTTGAGCACCTGAACATCGTCCAGAGCGGTCAGAATGGCTTGTTCCAGACGCAATTGCTTGTCGTCCAGATCGTCCGAACCCAGCTTGCGGGCCAGGTAGAAACGGGTCTTGAACAGACGCGTCAGCTCGCGGGCGATGTCAGTGTGGTTATTGAGCGTGGTCGCAATGTAGCCCAAGTCGAAGCCCAGGCGAATCTGCTTCAGGTAACGCGCATAGGCGCGCAGCAGAGCCACATCACGCCATGGCAGGCCGGCAGTCAGAACCAGTCGGTTGAACGCATCGTTTTCGGCGTCGCCGCTCACGATGTGCACAAATGCGTCCTGCAGGGTGTCATTAAGCTGCTGGATATCGAGGCTCAAACCTTCGCCGTAGGTGAAGGCGAAGTCATGAATCCAGAACTCACGCCCGTTGGCATGGTGCAGACGGTAAGGAAACTCGCCCAGCACGCGCAGGCCGAGGTTTTCAAGAATCGGCAACACGTCGGACAGCGCTAGCGGCGTGTCGGCGTGATACAGCTTGCAATGCAGCTGCTGACGACCACCGGCCAGCGGCTGGTAGAAACTCATCACCAGCGGGTTGGTTTCGCTGAGGCTAAGCACATGCTGCATGTCGACCACCGCCGAATGCGCCGCAAAGCGCTCGCGGTAGCCGGCGGGGAAGCCTTTCGGAAAATCAGCCAGTACGTTGGTGCCGTGGGCTTCGCCGAAGCTCTCTATGACCAGGCTGGCGTAGTCGTCTTTCCACGAACGGCAGGCCTGGATGACTTCGTTTTCCAGCTGGGCAACGTCGATTTCCAGATTGATCTTCGGGTCTACACGCAGGATCAACTGCACCCGCGCCAGCACCGACTCGGAGAAGAACGTCCAGAACTCGCAGTCGCTGGCCTTCAGACGATCCATCAATACCTGCTGGATCTTCTGACGCACTTCGGTGGAATAGACGTCGCGCGGTACGTAGGCCAGGCAGTAGCAGAAACGACCGTACGGGTCTTTGCGCAGGAACACGCGGATCTTGTTGCGCTCCTGAATCTGCACGATGGACATGACCGTGGTGAACAGTTCGTCCACAGGTGTCTGGAACAGGTCGTCGCGTGGCAGCACTTCGACCACCTGCGCCAGCTCCTTGCCCAGATGTGCCTTGGCATCGAAGCCGGAGCGACGCTCGACCTCGGCAACCTTGCGGCGGATATACGGGATCTGCCGCACGCTTTCGCCGTACACCGACGAGGTGTAAAGGCCCATGAAGCGACATTCCTTGACGACTTTGCCAGAGGCGTCGATCTGCCGGATCGAGACGAAGTCAGGGTATGCCGGACGATGAACACGGCTCGGGTGCGCAGCCTTGGCAAACGACAGTAACACCGGCTCCTGCAGGTATTTCACCGCGTAGTCTTCGATGTGCAGCTCTTCTTGACTCAGCCCGGGACGCAGCAGCTTGGTGAGGCCCAGGAAAGAGGATTCGTCATACACCAGCTGGCCGCCATTGGCGTCGGTGCGCACTTCGAACTCTTCGTAACCCAGAAAGGTGAAGTGGTTGTCCACCAGCCAATCCAGGAAAACCTTGATCTCGGCCTTCTCTTCGACGTCGGTATTCGACTCATTGGCATCGATACTTGCCAGCAAATCGTGCAAACGCGCCTTCATCGGGCCGAAGTCTTCAACGGCAGCACGCACCTCGCCCAGCACCTGCTCAAGCTCGCGAGCCAGCACGTTCAACTCGCTGGCGTTGGAGCAGCGGTCGATCTCCAGATACATCAGAGACTCCTGCAGCACGTCCTCGCCTGTAGTGCCTTTGGGCAGCAGCTCGATCAGCTCGCCGCCAGCACCACGGCGCACGCTCAGCACAGTTGTCTGCAGGGTATGAATGCTGTAGCCGCGACGGTTCAGCTCGGTGCGGACGGAGTCGACCAGAAACGGCAGGTCATGATGCAGCACTTCGACGGCGGTGTGAGTCGATTGCCAGCCATGGCGCTCGTAATCAGGGTTGTAGACGCGTACCTGCGGATGAGCATGTTCGAAACGCTCGAGCAGACGCCAAGCAGACAAGGTGCAGCCTGCCAGGTCGGACAAGCGCCGCTGGGTGAGCTCGTCAAGGGAAATGATGCCGAAGAATTGCTCGGCAAACAGCGCCACTTGTGGCAGTGCCTGTTCGCTGATGTGCTGAGCCAGTGCCGCTTGCAGTTGATGCTGGAAGTCGGCCTTGCTGGCTGCGGTGAAGAACGCCATCTGTGGTACTCCGCTTTGGCTTTTATTGGGGAGGCTTGAAGAAGGTGTTGAGACCGGGGGTTTCTGCGCACTCAATTGCGTGGACCCTCCTGGTCGAGTGTAAGGCTAAAGTACTAACGCCCGCTGTGTCAGGGTAGTCACATTTGAATGCAGGGATAAAAAAACGTACACATGGCGGACACCGTACACCACTCGTCTGCCATGCAGCTTAACGAGAGCTGACCGCACACTGCTTACGAAGCTGCGACATATTCGGTCATCGACCCACGCTAAGATACGCGCAGCAGTGCCAACACAGGCCGACAATTCGGGGCCGGTGCTGGCAAAACCCACCTTACGCCCGCTCAACAGCACTGGAAAACACATGCAAATCAAGACGGTCACCCTCATCGCCAACGCCTGCGACGACGAATACGACAACATGGCACTGCTGTGCTGCCACGGAGAAGGCGGCGATCTGTTCTCCCTGACCCGTTTCCCGGATGAAAATGAAGTGGAAATAACCGTCGGCGATGACACATCGCACAACGTCTCCAACCTGAAAGTCACCTTCGGCGCCCAGCGTCTGCTGGTGGAAATCGCACCCGCAGACGCCAGGCAACTGAAGGGCCACGAACAATTCGAAATCATCCACGGTACAGACGCGGACGAACTGGCAGAGGTTCACAGAACGTTACACATCATCATGACCAACGTGGGTGAATACGTCAGCGAAGTCGATTGACGAGAAAAAGCCGCTAGAGTGAGGACTTCTACATCAAGGAGCTGACCATGATCTTCGATGCCCACTGCCACATCATCGACCCGCGCTTCTCCTTGATCGCCAATAACGGTTATCTACCGGACCCGTTCGGGGTCAGCGACTACCTGGCGAGCGTCAAACCGCTGGGTGTTCAGGGTGGCGCGGTGGTGTCCGGCTCCTTTCAAGGCTTCGATCAAGGCTATCTGCTCGCCGCGCTGAACAGCCTCGGCCCAGCCTTCGTCGGCGTTACCCAGTTGCCGGCCAGCGTGACCGATACCGAACTGGATACCCTGAATGCGGCCGGGGTGCGTGCGCTGCGCTTCAACCTGAAACGTGGCGGTTCTGAACAACTCGACCAGCTTGAAGCCCTCGCCCTGCGCGCTCATGAGCGCGTTGGCTGGCATTCGGAACTGTACATAGACTCTCGTGAGCTGGCTGAAATAGAAGCGCGTTTGCTTAGATTGCCGGCAATCAGCATTGATCATCTTGGATTGAGCGCCGAAGGACTGTCCGTCGTGCTGCGATTGGCCGAACGCGGCGTGCGGGTCAAAGCCTGCGGCTTCGGTCGCGTGGACTTCCCTGTTCGAGACGCGCTCAGAGACATTCATGCCGCCAACCCCTGCGCCCTGATGTTTGGCACCGACCTGCCATCGACCCGGGCGCTGCGTCCTTTCCAGGCCGACGATATCGAGTTGCTGACAGATGCATTAGGCGAAAATGGCGCCCGGCAGGCTCTTTGGGAAAACGCGGCAAACTTCTATCGTCTGAGGTGAAAGCGCTGCCAGCCCTACGCGATGTCGACAAAACACGTAGGACAATTCTTAAATAAGTGACGTACCAGTCTCTAAATGCGATAAAAAACGCTGGAGCCGTTAGTCGATACCTGCCTGGATGGATTAAAGTATCGCCCCCCAGCTCAGCGGTCACCCGACACAGCTGATAATCCTGCCAGGAACCGTCACCGATGGAGCATCGTGAAGCGCTGATAGCGCTGCGAACATTTCTTTCAACGCAGATCCTGGGCCAGGAAAAGCTGATCGAACGCCTGCTCATTGCCCTGCTCGCGGACGGCCACATGCTGGTCGAAGGCGCCCCTGGTCTGGCCAAGACCAAGGCCATCAAGGAACTGGCGGAAGGCATCGAAGCGCAGTTCCACCGCATCCAGTTCACCCCCGACCTGCTGCCCGCCGACATCACCGGCACGGAAATCTACCGTCCCGAAACCGGCAGTTTCGTGTTCCAGCAAGGGCCCATATTCCACAACCTGGTGCTGGCGGACGAAATCAACCGTGCCCCGGCCAAGGTCCAGTCGGCGCTGCTTGAAGCCATGGCCGAGCGGCAGGTCAGCGTCGGTCGCAGCACCTATGACCTGTCTCCCCTGTTTCTGGTTATGGCGACCCAGAACCCTATCGAGCAGGAAGGCACTTACCCACTGCCCGAAGCCCAGCTCGACCGCTTTCTGATGCACGTCAAGATCGGCTTCCCGGATGCGGCCGTCGAACGCAAGATCCTTCAGCAGGCCCGTGGGGAAGCCCTCAATGGCGAAACCAAACCTGAACGCCGGGTCAGCCAGCAGGCGATCTTTGCCGCACGCAAGGAAATCCTCGGGCTTTACATGGCCGATGCGGTCGAGGAATACCTGGTGCAGCTGGTCATGGCTACCCGCACGCCCGCCAAATTCGACCCAGAACTCGCCGAATGGATTGCCTACGGGGCTAGCCCGCGCGGCTCCATTTCGCTGGACCGCTGTGCCCGCGCCCATGCCTGGCTGGCCGGACGCGACTTCGTCAGCCCCGAGGACATTCAGGCGGTGCTGTTCGATGTGCTGCGCCACAGGATCATCCTGTCGTTCGAAGCCGAAGCCGCAGGTATCGATCAGGATCGTGTGATTCAGCGCATCCTCGACGTCGTGGCCGTCGCCTGACCCCATGCAACCCTATCTGATCCCCCAACCGGGCATCCGCGTCAGCCTCAGCGATCTGATCGAGATGCGTCATCGGGTGCGGGAAGTGCAGCTGTTTTCAACACCCGGCAGGCGCAGCCCGTTGATCGGCCTGCACCACTCCAAGCTGCGCGGTCGTGGCGTGGATTTCGATCAGGTGCGGGTCTATCAGGCGGGTGACGACGTGCGCAGCATCGACTGGCGCGTGACCGCACGCACTCAGGAGCCGCACACCAAACTGTTCCATGAAGAACGTGAGCGGCCCATTTTCATTCTGGTGGAACAAAGCCGGCGATTATTTTTCGGCTCGGGCCTGATGTTCAAATCGGTGCTGGCCGCCCAGGCTGCTGCGCTGATCGGCTGGGCCGCGCTCGAACACAACGACCGGGTCGGCGGGCTGGTTTTCGGCGATGACGAGCACTACGAAATCAAACCACGGCGCAGCAAACAGAGCCTGCTGCAACTGCTCAACCGGCTGGTGCGGGTCAATCAGTCACTGCACACCGAAACCCCGCCGAACCGCGATGCCTTCGGTACTGCGCTACGCCGCGCCAGGGAAGTGCTGCGGCCCGGCAGCCTGGTGATCGTGCTATGCGACGAGCGCGCCTTGTCCGAGGCAGCCGAACAACAGCTGAGCCTCTTGTCCCGCCATAGCGACCTGCTGTTGCTGCCGCTCTCCGACCCGCTGGATCGCGCCCTGCCCGCTGCCGGCCTGCTGCGTTTTGCCGAACGCGGCGCGCAACTGGAGCTCGACACCCTCAACCCCGAACTGCGTCGCGCTTACCGGCAACAGGGCGAGGACCGTTCCGCACGCTGGGAACTGCTGGCGCAGAAGCTGCGGGTATTGCTCATGCCATTGAGCACCCAGGCCGAGCTTGTTGAGCAATTGCGCGAATACCTCAATGCGCAGCGCCCGGTGAAACGTAAATGAACCCGCTGGATCAGCTACAGCCGTTGATTGCCCCAGAGGCCGTTGGCTTCTGGCCGCCCGCGCCGGGCTGGTGGTTGCTGTTGCTGCTGATCCCTGCTGCGGGATGGGGCCTGTGGCGGTTGCGCAGGCTGCTGCCGATCAAGACAGGCAACGTGCGCAGCGAGCAACCGCTGGACCCGGTTCGTGTCGCGGCCCTCGCGGAGCTGGCCAACCTGCCCAAACCCTACGACGGCGCCCCGGCTGGCGCGTGGTTGCAACAGATCAACGGGCTGCTCAAACGCCTGTGCCGCAACCACTACCCGCACAGCCAGAGCCACACCCTCAATGGCCGCAAATGGCTGGCTTTTCTCGACAACCGCTGTCCGGCGGCGGGCCTGACACGCTGGATGATTCTGGTCGAAGGCGCTTACAAGCCGGAATGCAAACTGGACGACAAGGCCATCACCGGCCTGACCCAGGCGGTCGATACCTGGATTCGCAAACATGTTTGAGTTCGCCTGGCTCTGGGTCTTTGCCCTGCTGCCGCTGCCGTGGCTGATGCGTGCCGTGCTGCCGGCCGCCGACAGCGGCGAACCCGCACTCAACGTCAGCTTTCTCAACGAACTCGAAGGGCTCAGCGGACGTCGCGCCAAGGCAAATCTGCCTGTGTGGCGCCAACGTGCGCCATTCCTGCTCATCTGGCTGTTGTTGTTGATCGCGGCGGCACGGCCTCAATGGCTGGGCGAACCGCTGCCAGTGGCTGCAAGCGGACGCGACCTGTTGGTGGCGGTCGACGTGTCAGGTTCTATGGACTACCCCGACATGCAGTGGAAAAACGACGAGGTCAGCCGACTGGTGCTGGTTCAGCAACTGCTCGGTGACTTTCTCGAAAGCCGCAAGGGTGACCGGGTCGGGCTGATTCTGTTTGGCACTCAGGCGTTTCTTCAAGCCCCGCTGACCTACGACCGACAGACCGTAAGGGTCTGGCTCGATGAGGCAAAAATAGGCATCGCCGGCAAGAATACCGCTGTTGGCGACGCCATAGGCCTGGCCCTGAAACGCCTGCGCATGCGGCCTGCCAACAGCCGCGTATTGGTGCTGGTCACCGATGGCGCCAACAATGCCGGTCAGATCGACCCGCTCACCGCCGCACGACTGGCAGCCGACGAAGGCGTGAAAATCTACACAATCGGCATCGGCTCGGACCCTGAAAAAAACGCGTTGCAGAGTGCGCTCGGCTTGAGCGCCAGCCTTGATCTGGATGAGCCAACCCTCAAGGAGATTGCCCGGCTGAGCGGTGGTCAGTATTTCCGTGCTCGCGACGGCGACCAGCTGGAAAAGATCCGCGTCACCCTCGACTCACTGGAACCTGTCGCTCAACAGCCGACCCAGGCGCGTCCCGCGCTGGCGCTTTATCAATGGCCGCTGGCGGCCGCAGTGCTGCTGAGCGTGCTGTTGGTATTGCGGGCACTGTGGCCAAACAATGCACTGCAACGTCTGCTGACAATTGCCCGCTCCATTGACTGGCGTGAACGCTTCAGACGCCTTTGGAGACCGCAATGACTGCCGCTCTCTGGCCACACTGGCTTCGTCCCGAATGGCTGCTGCTCATGCCATTGCTGGCGCTGCTGATATGGCGCCTGTGGCATCGGCAGAAGCGCGCAGGACGCTGGCAGATGCTCCTGCCAACCCAGTTTCATGCCGTGCTGCTCAGCGGCGGGCGCGGCAGCAACAGCAAATTACCGTGGATCGCACTGGGGCTGGCGTGGCTGCTGGCGCTGTTTGCCCTGCTCGGCCCTGGCTGGCAGCGTGTCGAGCAAATCAGCCAGAAACCGGTGGACCCGCTGGTGGTGATACTGGAACTGACCCCACAGATGCTCGCCACCGATACATCGCCGACCCGCCTGGAACAGGCGCGACGCAAACTGCTGGACCTGCTGCAAAAACGCAGCGATGCGCAGACTGCAATCGTCGTCTATGCAGGCAGCGCGCATACGCTGGTGCCACTGTCCGATGACCTGGTCACAAGTCATAACCTGCTGGAAGCCATCAGACCGTCGATCATGCCCGTCACCGGCCAGCGTGCCGACCTGGCGGTACACAAGGCGCTGCACTTGCTCAAACAGGGCGCGCTGGGTCAGGGCCGTATCCTGTTGATCACCTCTTCGTTGAGCGAAACGGAACGTCAGGGCATACGTGAAGCGCTACGCGGGCGCTCGCCGCCGCTACTGATTCTTGGCGTCGGCACCGCTGAAGGCGCGCCGGTGACTCAGGAAAACGGCAGCCTGCTCAAGGACGATCAAGGCGCAATCATGGTGCCGCGTCTGGACAGCAAGAGCCTTGGCGAATTCGCCGATCAGGTCGATGGCAGCTATCATCAGGCACGAAATGATGAAGAGGACCTGCGCAGCCTAGGGCTGTTGACCAGCCCGCAACATGTACGCAGCGATGGTCAGGTCGTCCAGCTTGATACCTGGGCTGATCAGGGGCACTGGTTTGTGCTGGCGCTGCTGCTGATTGCAGCACTGGCTGGTCGGCGCGGCTGGCTATTCTGCCTGCCATTGATGTTCGTGTTTCCGCAAAACAGCCAGGCGTTCGAGTTTCAGGACCTGTGGCTGCGTCCGGATCAACAGGGCCAGCGACTGCTGGAGCAGCATCGACCGGCCGAGGCCGCGCAGCGCTTTGAGGACCCGCGCTGGAAAGGCGTGGCGCTCTACGAAGCGCAAGACTACGCCAGTGCCGCCCAGCAGTTCGCCCAGGGCACACTTGCACAGGATCATTACAATCGCGGCAACGCCTTGGCTCACAGTGGCGAGCTGGAAGCGGCACTGGACGCCTACGAACAGGCGCTGGATCGCCAGCCGGATTTCCCCGCTGCACAAAGCAATCGCGCACTGGTGCAAAACCTGCTTGATCAGGCAAATGTGCAAAAACCTGCGCAGGACGAACAGAACAAGGCCGATCAGGGCGAAGAAGGCCAGCAGGCGTCACAAGATCCGAACAGCAGCGCGGCGCCCGCCGACCAGACCCCGTCCCGCTCGGATCAACCCGGCACCAGCGAGAGCCTGCCGCCGGATACCAGCGGTCAGGCGACCGCTGGCGATACGACGGATGATGAGCCAGCTACCCGCCCGCCGAACCAAAGCGCCGACAGCCCCATGACAGGCGAGCGGCGTCAGGAGCTGGAGCAGTGGCTGAGGCAGATTCCGGACGATCCGGGCGAACTGCTACGGCGCAAATTTCGCTACGAACAGCAACATCAGGAAAAGACCCGATGAGTCGCGTGTACACCTTACTGACCGGTCTGTTGCTGAGCCTGGTCGCCTTGTCGCTGCAGGCCGCGCAATTGACAGCCAGCGTTGATCGCACGCGCCTGAACGCCGGAGAAACTGTCGAGCTGACGCTGGAAACCGACGACGTCACGCAGTTTGGCAAACCCGACATGAGCCCGCTCAACGACAGCTTCGAGGTGCGCGACACTCGTCAGCTCAACAGCCTGAGAACCCTGGACGGCAGCAGTCAGGCAACGACGCGCTGGCTTGTCACTCTGTTGCCGCGCGCAACCGGCAGCGTGGTCATACCCGCGCTGCAACTGGGGGAGTTGAAAAGCCAGCCTCTGACGCTGCAAGTCATGCAGAGCGCCCCCACTGAGTCGAGTAACAAGCTGGCCCCTATCTTCATCGAAGCGAGCCTGGACCAGGACAGCGTCTATGTTCAGGCGCAGGCCGTTCTGACCGTACGGGTCTACCACTCGGTGTCTCTGTTTGACGACAGCAGCCTGAGCCCCCTGCAAGTACCGGACGCGCGGGTCGAGAAACTGGGTGATTCACGCACCTACGAAAAGCTGATCAATGGGGTCCGCCACGGCGTGATCGAAACACGCTACGCGATCTATCCACAGCAGAGCGGTCTGCTGAACATCCCCGCGCAGGTCTTCAGCGCCACGCTGGTGCAGGCGCCTGCTGAAGGTTCCCAGGGCCAGGATGCCAATCCGTTCGGTCCACAGCCGGGCAAGCTGATGCGGGTCAAATCCGCCGAGGTGCCGCTGACGGTCAAACCCAAGCCTGCCAGCTATCCCGCCGACACCCCCTGGCTGCCGGCACGCAGCATCAGCCTCGAAGAGAACTGGAGCCCGGAGCCCGGCACTTCTCAGGTCGGCGACTCGCTGACCCGGACCCTGACCCTCAAGGCGGAAGGGCTGGCCGGCGCGCAACTGCCTCCACTGCCGCCCACCGAAGTGCCTGGCCTGCGGCGCTATCCGGACCAGCCGCAACTGCGCAACCTGCCCAGCGAGCGCGGCCTGATCGGCACCCGTGAAGAACGCGAAGCGCTGGTGCCCGGTCGGGCCGGTGCGATTGACCTGCCGGCAGTCGAAGTCACCTGGTGGAACACCCGCGAAGATTATCTGGAACACACCAGCCTGCCGGCGCGAACGCTGCAGATCAGCGCCAACCCCGGTCTGGCCGTAGACACACCCGTGAGCAGCGACATGGGCGGCGTAACAGTAATCGGCCCGCCGGTCTGGCCGTGGCAACTGAGCACGCTGCTGCTCGCCTGCACCACACTGCTGGGCTTTGCGTTGTGGTGGCGGGCCCGTGGCCAGCCGGCGATCGCCAGGACCGTGCAGACCGGGCCCAGCCCACGTAGCGTACTGGATGATCTCAAGCGCGCCTGCATGGCCAACGACCCGCAGGGCACTCGCCAGGCGCTCGATGCATGGGCGCGTCAACAGCCGGAAACCCTGGCCGAAATGGCCGCGCGCTTTGTGCCGCTCTCCGATGCGCTGGACGGTCTGAACGGTGCGCTGTACAGCGAGACCGGCAAACTGTGGCTGGGCGAAGACCTCTGGCGTGCTGTGCGCAAGCTGCCCGCCGCCGAACATATTCAGGACCCGGCAGGCGATGCCGGGTTGCCGCCGCTGTATCCCAAGTGAGGATGCAACGCAGGCAACACCTCTACATCACAAGGTAAACCAATGCGTCTGTTTCACACTTCCGACTGGCATCTGGGCCAGAACCTGCACGGTCAGGAGCGGGATTTCGAACACGCCTGCTTTCTGACCTGGCTGCTGGCCCGACTGGCCGAACGACAACCTGATGTGCTGCTGATCGCGGGCGATATTTTCGACACCGTCAACCCGCCGGTCAAAGCCCAGGAGCGCCTCTACGACTTCATCGTCAACGCCCACGAGCAACAGCCACTGCTGACTATCGTGATGATCGCGGGCAACCACGACTCCGGGTCGCGCATCGAACTGCCCGCACCGCTGATGCGCAGCCTGCGCACGCACGCGCTGGGCAGGGTGATGTGGCTGAACGATGGCGTGCTGGATGCCGAGCGCCTGCTCCTGCCGTTGCCTGACGCCAAGGGCGACATCAAGGCCTGGTGCCTGGCGCTGCCCTTCCTGCGCCCTGCCGAAGTCACCGGCCCGACGCTGGGCGATGATTACCTGCGCGGCATCGGCCGGGTTCATGAGTTGCTCATCGAGGCAGCCAATCTCAAGCGCCAGCCAGGGCAGGCGCTGATCGCCATCAGCCACGCGCACATGGCGGGCGGGTCGGTTTCGGAAGACTCCGAGCGCAGCCTGATCATCGGCAACGCCGAAGCCCTTCCCGCCAGCCTCTTCGGGTCAAGTATCACCTACGTCGCGCTGGGGCATCTGCACAAGCCTCAGCGTGTCAATGGCGAAGAACGTATCCGCTACAGCGGCTCGCCGATCCCGTTGTCATTTTCGGAAATCGGTTACCAGCATCAGATTCTCGAGATTAACTGCGACGGCGAAACCCTGACCAGCGTCGAGCCCTTTCTGATCCCGCGAGCCGTCAACCTGCAACGTCTTGGGCCTTCGCAACTGGCCGAACTGCTGGTGCAGCTCAAGGCACTGCCGGACGTCGACCTGCTCGCTGATCCGGATCGTCAGCCGTGGCTGGAAGTGCGCGTGCGCCTGGACGAACCGCAGCCGGACCTGCGCAACCAGATCGAAACCGCGCTGCAGGGCAAAGCCGTGCGACTGGTGCGCATCGGTGCCGAGTACGCTGGCAAAGGCAGTGTCGACGGCAGCGAAAACGACGCGGCACTGATCGAGCTTGACCAGCTCACTCCTCAGGAATTGTTCAGCCGTGCCTGGCAGGACAACTATGGCAGCGAGGTGGACGAACAGACCCTCACCGATTTCGCCACATTGCTGCGTGAAGTCCAGCAAGAGAGCGAACAGTCATGAAAATTCTTGCCATTCGCCTGAAAAACCTCGCGTCGCTGGCGGGTCCGTTCGAACTGGATTTCACCGCAGAACCGTTGGCCAGTGCCGGATTGTTCGCCATCACCGGCCCTACCGGCGCGGGTAAAAGTACCCTGCTCGACGCTTTGTGCCTGGCGCTGTTCGGGGCCATTCCGCGGCTGAGCAATATCGGCCAGTCCAAGGTCCCGGACATCGACGGAGACATCACCACCAGCGACCCGCGCACCTTGCTGCGCCGTGGCACCGGCAGCGGGTATGCCGAGGTGGATTTCATCGGCATCGATCAGCGCCGCTACCGCGCCCGCTGGGAAACCAACCGCGCACGCGACAATGCGACCAAGAAGCTGCAGGCCAGCCGCCAGATACTGACCGATCTGGACAGCGAGCAGGTCCTCAGCAACCAGAGCAAGCGTGAGTTCGAACAACTCATCGAAAACCGCTTGGGCTTGAACTTCGAACAGTTCACGCGTGCCGTCATGCTTGCCCAGAGTGAGTTCAGCGCGTTCCTGAAAGCAGATGACAAGGAACGCAGCGAACTGCTGGAAAAGCTCACCAACACTGCAATCTACAGCCAGCTCGGCCGGCGTGCCTACAGCAAAAGCAAGGAAGCAGAAGAAGCGCTGAAAACCCTGACCGCCCAGGCCAGCAACATTATCCCGCTGGCCCCGGAGCAACTGGTCGAGCTTGAACAGCGCCTTGCCAATGCACAGCAGCAGCTCAAGGCCCATCAAGCACAACAACGCCAGTTGGAACTCAAGCAGCAGTGGCTGATCGAGCTGCACCGCCTGCGTGACGAACAACTCGCGGCTCAGGAAAGCCTGACCCGTGCGCAACAGTCCTGGGACGAGCGCAGCGCTGAGCGTCAGACTCTCAGCCAGCTGGAACGCCTGGGCCCACAGCGACACCGTTTTGCCCGACGCTTGACCCTGAACGCCCTACTCACCCCGTTAGCTGAACAAATTCGACAGTTTCAGGCACAGCAAACTTCTCTGCAAAGCCAGCAACAGCAGTTGGAAACCCGGCGCACCGAGGCCCAGGCCAGCCTGCTGGCCGCCCAGCAGGCGCACGGTTTGGCAAAACCGCTGCTGCAACAGGCCTTTGATGCGCAGAACACCCTGAACCATCTGGCTCAGGAACTGGCCAAGGCTGCCGATTTACATCAGCAAACCGGACAACTGTGCGCTGAAGGTCAGGCCAGCCTGCAAACCTTGCTTGATCAGCAGCAACAGGTGGCACAGCGCCTCGAGCGTATCGCCACGCAGCTGGAGCAGAGCAGCCAACTGGCCCCGCTGGCGCAGGCGTGGAGCGCATGGCGTGACCGTTTGAAGTCCCTGACCCTGATCGCCAATCGGCTAAGGCATGGGCAAAGCGAACTGCCTGCCCTGCAACAACGTGCCAGCGACGCCGACCAACAGTTGACCGAACAGCGCCAGACGCTGGAATTGCTGTACCGCGAAGCCGACTGTGAAGTCGATGCGGTGACCGAGCAGGTGCAGATCCTCGGCAGCCTGTTGCAGGACAATCGCAAACAACAACGCGCATTCGAAGACCTTGCGCGTCTGTGGGCCAGCCAACAGGAAGTGGACCATCAGTTTGCCGAGCTGGCTCAGCAACAGCTGGGTGCCCAGCAGCAACGCGAGCAGCTCAACACCGAGGGCATTCGCGTTCGCGACGAATTGACCGTCGCCGAACAGACCCTCAGCGTCACCCGGCAACTGCTGGAGCGTCAGCGTCTGGCCCGTAGCGCCAGTGTCGAAGAGTTGCGCGTGCAATTGCAGGACGACCAGCCCTGCCCGGTCTGCGGCAGCGTCGAACATCCCTGGCATCAGCCCGAGGCGCTGCTGCAAAGCCTTACCCACCATGACGACAACGAACAAGCCAGCGCGCAGAAAGCCGTCGACCTGCTGACCGAGCAACGTAATCATCTGCGCGAACAGGTCGGCGGCGTGATCGCCCGACAGAAAGAGCTGCTGCGCCAGCACGAGCAACTGACCCTGCGTCATCAGGCCCTGATGCCAGACCTTGAAGCGCATCCGCTTGCCGCTCAATTGCTGGATCGCGACCCGGACAAACGAGACGATTGGCTGAGCCAGCAACTGAGACAGTTGAACGACGTCATCGCGCGTGACGAGCAGCGTCAGGAGGCCTTGCTGACCTTGCAGAAAGACGCTGCGCGTTTGCAGCAGCAGCTCCAGACTGCGGCAGAAGCCAGCCAGACAGCTGCGCATCATGTCGCCGAACAACTCAAGCAACTGGACGTCGACCAACAGCGTCTGGAAGAAGAATTGACTGCGTTCACGCCACTGGTGTCGCCGCAGGTACTCGAAGGCCTGCGCAACGATGCCTCGGCAACGGTCATGCAGCTTGAACAGCAAGTGACTCAGCGGCTGGACCAGTTGGAGCAGCAGAACGAAGAGCAGCAGGAACAGCGCGAACGTCAGCAGAAGATCGAGAAAGAACAGATCGAGCAACAGGCCCGTCTGCAACGCCAGACCGAGCTGGCGCTGGACGTCACCCGGCTCGGCGAACAGCGCCAAGCCCGTCAGCAGACACTTGCCGATTTACTGGGCGACCATGCCACCGCCGAGCAATGGCAGCAGACCCTGGAAAACAGCATCGAGCAGGCACGTCAAGCCGAAGCATCGGCCGCCCAGACGCTTCAGGATCTGCACGGTAAGCTGATTCAACTGGCCGCCGAACTCAAATCGGGAATGCATCAGCAGCAGACCTTGCAGGATGAACTGGCGCAGCTCGACGTTCAGATCGGTGAATGGCGTGCTCAGCATCCGCAACTGGACGACGCGGCGCTCGACACTCTGCTGACTTACGATGACGCACATGTCGAACAACTGCGTCAGCAATTGCAGAGCATCGAAAAGAACCTGGAACAGGATAAGGTCTTGCTCCAGGAGCGGGATCAGCGCCTGCAACAGCATCAGGCCCAGCACAGCGACTTGAGCGACGCCGGGCAACTGACCGCCGAGCTGCAAGGGGCTCAGGAGCAACTGGCACAAAGTGAACAGCATTGTGCGGACCTGCGCGCCGAACTCAGTGAAGATCAGCGCCGGAGAAACGCCAACAGCGAGCTTCAGGCGCGCATCACCGAAGCCAACGACGAATACCTGCGCTGGGCACGACTGGCGGCACTGATCGGTTCTGCCGAAGGCGACCGATTTCGCAAGATCGCTCAGGCCTACAACCTCGATCTGCTGGTCCATCATGCCAATGCACAGCTCAAGCAACTGGTGCGGCGCTACCGCCTGAAACGCGGCGGCAGCATGCTTGGCTTGCTGGTCATGGACACCGAGATGGGCGACGAACTGCGCTCGGTCCACTCGCTCTCGGGTGGGGAAACCTTCCTCGTCTCGCTGGCGCTGGCGCTGGGCCTGGCGTCGATGGCCTCCAGCACCTTGCGCATCGAATCCCTGTTCATCGACGAAGGCTTCGGCAGCCTGGACCCGGAATCACTGCAGTTGGCAATGGACGCGCTGGACGGCTTGCAGGCACAGGGCCGCAAAGTCGGCGTGATCTCCCATGTGCAGGAAATGCACGAACGTATTCCGGTGCAGATCAAGGTACGTCGTCAGGGCAATGGGTTGAGCACGATTGAAGTAGGCAGTACATGACGCCGGTGCTGTACTCCTTCCGCCGTTGCCCCTATGCCATGCGTGCACGCATG
>NZ_LJRO01000158.1 GCF_001401155.1 Pseudomonas tremae | reverse complement strand
TTTTTTTTTAGATGTGTATAAGAGACAGACCTTATCCGGATCACGAATCGTTCATTCCTGCAGGCAGGGCAATCACCCATGAATATGATCACCCGAAATTATTATCCCGTCTCCGGGCAGCCAACCCAGGGCATAAACCCGCAAGCCGATAACAGTCCGCCACCTCAGGTCACGTCCGGCAATGGCAGCAAGCTGGTCGACTTCGCACCGCCGCAGCAGGCAACAGGGTTGCAGTCGTCGTTCAATGGCCTTGGCTCCAGGGCGCAAACGCCCGCTACAAACGCAGCCTCGGGTGCAACTGAAAACCCCGTCGAGTTGTTGCTGAACAAGCTGGTGGAAGCCATTCGCACCATCCTCAAGGATCTGTTTTCCAGATCACAAGGGCATCAGCAGGACGGCTCG
Source organism: Pseudomonas tremae (assembly GCF_001401155.1). Classification (GTDB taxonomy): domain Bacteria; phylum Pseudomonadota; class Gammaproteobacteria; order Pseudomonadales; family Pseudomonadaceae; genus Aquipseudomonas; species Aquipseudomonas tremae. The sequence continues at coordinate 23 of NZ_LJRO01000158.1, read as the reverse complement.
ACACCGGCACCTGCGCCGTCTGA
>NZ_LJRO01000385.1 GCF_001401155.1 Pseudomonas tremae | reverse complement strand
CACAAAGCTCTGCGATAGAGACATGCTTCTCGACCACTGGCGACCTAGAACCGACGGATGACAAGGATAGCAAAGGGAGCTTGATGCCCTCTGCCGACAAGGGGCCAAGGAATGTGACACTCATGGGGCGAGCCTTTTATGATTAGCTGTAGACATATACAGTTAATCGTTTATCAGGGGCCAGGTCAATCTCCACAACCTGACACATCGACAAATGGTGTGGACTCAACCCGATGCACGGTCAATGCTCGCTGACTGTCAGGGCGCCTCACCTTGCGACAAGCGGGTAATCAGCGCCACCGTCAGGTAAAGCCTGGGAGCGATACTCGACAGTTCGATGTACTCATTGTCCGCATGCAAGCCGGCCCCGACAACACCCATGGTTTCCAGCACGGCAGGCTTTGCGCTACCCGGTAC
>NZ_LJRO01000026.1 GCF_001401155.1 Pseudomonas tremae | reverse complement strand
GCGCGAGCTGACGCTGCAAGGCATGGCTCCGTCGCTCACTTACCAGGCGAAGCTGGAGGATGGCAAAGTGGTGTGGGTGACCGAAGACAATGGCCAGATCCACACGCTGCACACCGAACCCGGTGACTGGTGGCGACGTTTCAACGCATGGTTGAGCCGTGCCATTGGCCTGAAAAGAATGCTTTAGGGGGGTGCAGCCTGGGCAACCCCGAACGCTCCGCGTCGCCGGATCAGAATCAGCAGGCCAAAGGCACCTGCCGCCATGAGCAGCGGCAAGGCCTCACCGCTGACCCACTGGCTTCCCGCGCCTGCTATCAGGGACCCGATCAGGCACCCGATGCCCCACAGCTGAGCGACATGCGCATTGGCGCGGACCAGTGAGTCATCG
>NZ_LJRO01000067.1 GCF_001401155.1 Pseudomonas tremae | reverse complement strand
GTCTGGTATCAGCCCGCTAAAGACCAACAGGCCATCAGCAATACCGGTGTAAAAGCCGAGTATTACGCCAATACCTCGCTGTCCGGCGACCCGGTTGCAACCCGCGTCGAACCCGGCATCAATCTGGACTGGATTACCAACACCAACCAGACCGATAACGGCACCAGCACAGTCAACGGCTATACCCCGTCAGCAGGCTCGTTCTCGGCGCGCTTCACCAGCAAGATCAAACCGACGATCAGCGGCCCTCAGGTGTTCAAGGTACGGGCGGACGGTGCCTATAAACTCTGGATCAATGACGAGCTGGTGCTTGAGGATGAGGGCTCGCAAGTCTCGTTCGACCTGATTCCAGTGGTGCCGCGCACTGTCAAAACGGCCAGTCTTAAGGCCGGTACCGAGTACAACGTGCGCCTCGAATATCGCCGGCTTAAAGGCAACTTCACTCCGGTACTGGGCGGTGTGAACGGTGTGCAGATGTGTTGAGCAGCGTTGCGTCCAGCGAAGAACCTGGGGGATTACGA
>NZ_LJRO01000345.1 GCF_001401155.1 Pseudomonas tremae | reverse complement strand
TTCCTACACTGTGTACCGCTGGGAGTGCGCTGTGCGCGCTTCGGTGGTCATGGGTTTCGTCGGAGCAGGCGGACTGGGTCAGCAGATCGACCTGTCGATGCGTATGTTCGCAGGCGATGAGGTGGCAAGCATGCTGCTGACCTTCTTGTTGCTGGTGCTGCTCGCTGATCAGCTCAGTCGCCTGTTGCGCAGGCGGTTCATATGAAGCGCACGGGCAACCTGCTGCTGTTGCTGGCGATGGTTACGGCAGTGATCGCATCGTTTGTGTACCTCGGGCTGGACCTGTTCACCCTGGGCAGTCACGACAACCTGACGCAGATGGGCCGTTACGCATTGCGCTTCATGAGCCCGGACCTCAGCAGTGAGCATTTGCAGGCAATCGGCCAGGGCGCTCTGGAAACGCTGGCCATGTCGGCACTTGGCACGTTGCTGGCTGCC
>NZ_LJRO01000490.1 GCF_001401155.1 Pseudomonas tremae | reverse complement strand
TGAGCCTTGGTGACGCCGCTGCGCAGATTGTCGGGCACCAGAATCTGTGCAGTACCGCCGAAAAAAGCAAAACAGCGGGCGTGCGAGCCCAGCCAGTCTGGCAGCTTCTGCGACCAGGTTGCCTCGGCGAAGGTGTAGCTGGATGCGCCGAGGACGGCGACGAAAATCTGGGCCTGGCGGATCTCTCCGGTTCGCCGGTCGATGATCGGCACGGTCTGACCCGCGTAATCGACGAACAGCTTTTCGCCGGCGCGATGCTCTTGGCGCATGACCACGTCGACCTTGGCGGCCCAGAGGCGGTAGTGCTCGCAGAACCAGCTGTACTGGAAGCCTTGCGGGTGGTTGAGTCTATATTCCTGCCAAAGCAGAGCCAGGGTTACGCCAGAACGGCGCAACTCGGCATGGACATGAGCCCAGTCAGGCATCGGACGTTGATCACTGGGAACAGCGGGCGGCGGTGGAAAAAGATGCCGTTGCAGCTCGGAGTCAGTCAGCGCAGACGGCCAGGTCAGGCCGCTGGCAGCAAAGCGATTGAGGTACTCACCGACGCTGGCTCGGCCTACTTGCAAGCTGGTAGCGACCTGGCGGGCAGATAAGCCGACCTCGAATTTGAGACGTAGCACTTCTCGAATCTTACGCATGGATAACCGCTCCACGACGACCTCTCTGCTTCGATAAAAGAGGTC
>NZ_LJRO01000178.1 GCF_001401155.1 Pseudomonas tremae | reverse complement strand
GGTCTATGGCCGCACGGTTCGGGCCAGATTTGCTTGCCCAAAGGGACGGCGCTGTTCCTGCCGCAACGGCCTTATCTGCCCATCGGCACCTTGCGTGAGGCAATGAGTTATCCACAACCTGCGCAACGCTACCCGGCAGAACGCTTTGCAGAGGTGCTGAACCAGTGTCGTCTGGAGCGCCTGATACCGCGACTGGATGAAAGCAATCACTGGCAACGCTTTCTGTCGCCCGGCGAGCAGCAGCGAGTGGCGTTTGCTCGCCCCTTGCTGGTCGCGCCAAGCTGGCTGTATATGGATGAGGCCACCTCGGCCATGGATGAGGATGACGAGGCTGCCATGCACCGCGCAATCATTGATGGCCTGCCCGGTTTGACGCTGGTCAGTATCGGACATCGCAGCAGCCTCAAACGCTTTCATGGTCGGCATGTGCGTATCGAGGGCGCAAAACTGCTCGAGCAACCGACACCAGCAGCGGTTTGAGGTTAGTGCTGTTGGGCGGGTGGCGCTTTTGAGGGTGTGATCATACAACCGCTGAGCTATGATTAGCCCATGTTTAGCAGTCCAGAGATC
>NZ_LJRO01000279.1 GCF_001401155.1 Pseudomonas tremae | reverse complement strand
CCCTCTATCCCTGAATTGATCGAGCCAGGTGCAGCTGATCTGGCGGCATTTGAAGTGCTGTTTCAGCAAAGCTCGGCCATTGGTGCAACACCGGCGGGTGGCTTGCATCGGCTGGCGGCATCGGCTGAAGACGGCCGGGTACGCGACCTGTTTCGGGAGTGGCTGAAAGAGCACGGCTTTGAAGTGCGTGTCGATGCGATCGGCAACCTGTTCGGCCTTATGACGTTTGATCCCCAGGCGCCTTATCTGCTGTGCGGTTGACATCTGGACAGCCAGCCGAGCGCGGGTCGTTTCGACGGTGTATAC
>NZ_LJRO01000333.1 GCF_001401155.1 Pseudomonas tremae | reverse complement strand
CCTTCTAAGCCTTTGCGCTGCGGCTTTATCACGCTGATGCGTCTTGTTTGGTCGCAGGAAATGGAAAACGCGCTCGCCGGTCGCCAGAGCGTTGAACACGCCCTGCGTCAGACAACGCTGCGTGCCAACGAATTGCTCAGTCTGTTTCAGCATATGCATCAGGCCCAGGCCAGCAACGAGTCGGACGAGGCAACGCCATGAAGCCTCGTGCGCATTTTCCGCAACCGCGCCTGGCGCAGCTGTTTGCCCTGCCCCAATTGCTGGCACTCGGGTTGTTCTTTTATTGGCCTGCAGTCCAGGCAATCTGGTGGTCGTTTCATCTGGTGCCGCCCTTCGGCGGTAACGAAATCTTTGTCGGCCTGAGCAACTATTGGCGAGTGTTGAAAGAC
>NZ_LJRO01000112.1 GCF_001401155.1 Pseudomonas tremae | reverse complement strand
CTATCTGGCCGTGGCCCAGGTGCTGGCCTATGTCTACCAGATCCGCCAATTCCGCGCCGGTCAAGGCAAGCGCCCAGACCCACTGGGTGACATCAAGATCCCGCCCGACCTGCAGCGCGATGCGTAGCCCTTTGCTTTGTCGCCAGCAGACCACCCTCGCACCCGTGCTCCGCATGGGTATGCGGTTCCTGAAGCTCTGCGTCCGCTCTTGGGCGTGTGGTGCGGCGCAGATTTGTGACGCAGAGCGTCACCCACGGCATTCTCACGCAGAGCGTGAGGAACGATCATC
>NZ_LJRO01000475.1 GCF_001401155.1 Pseudomonas tremae | reverse complement strand
GATGTGCTGTTCGTCAACGAAGCCGACATCATTCGTCTGGGCTTTCAGCCGGGTCAGAAAGCTGACGTGATCTCAATCTGGAGCGACAACCGCGAGCGCCGCGTCAAAGGCTTCACCCTGCTGGCGTTCGACATTCCGGCCGGTCAGGCTGCGGCCTACTACCCAGAGGTCAACCCGCTGGTACCGCTGGAAAGCGTTGGCGATGGCAGCAGCACGCCGACGTCGAAGTTCGTGGCCATTCGTCTCGAGCGATCGGCAGAGTCGGCCCGCATCATCTGACG
>NZ_LJRO01000010.1 GCF_001401155.1 Pseudomonas tremae | reverse complement strand
CCAGACCGATGCGTTGCAGGCTGGCGTCCAGATGCTGCCAGAGTGTGGCGTCCATGTAGCCCTTGGTTGTCAGCAGCCAGCCTTTGCTCAGCACATCCGCTGGCGGTGGCAGGAACAGCGGCTCGATCCAGCCCCCGGCAGTTACCGCCCACCAAAGAGTCAGCAGTGCCGCGAGGGTCAGGATGCTGATCGCTCGGGTGCTCAGATAAACCTTCGGCGTGGGGGCAGCCGGTTGTTTGGCGAACGGTTTGCTGATGCCGGTCAGTTCGCGGCTATCTATAAGCTCATGGCTGCCAACAGGCTCAAGTCTACTCATACACGCTGCTCCCGGGTGTGCTGGGAAAACACGCTGGCCAGCACATGCTCGCGGGTTTCGATAAAGCGCGGATCGGACTTTATCGCGCGGGCCGATTCGCCAGCGGCGTAGCGACGGCCGAAGCCCAGGTGCAGATGCTCGGCGATACGACCAGGGTTAGGGGCGAGCAGAACCAGGTCGGTGGCGAGGAAAACTGCTTCTTCTATGTCGTGGGTTATCAGAAACACCGGCTTGGCGGTACGTTGCCAGACTTGCAGCAGTAGCTCCTGCATCTGCTCACGGGTGAAGGCATCCAGTGCACCGAATGGCTCGTCCATCAACAGGATGCGCGGATCGGCTGCCAGCGCTCTGGCCAGGCCGACGCGTTGCCGTTGTCCACCGGAAAGCTGCCATATTCGCCGCTGGTCAAAACCGGCCAGATCCACCAGTGCCAACATCTCCCTCGCTC
>NZ_LJRO01000078.1 GCF_001401155.1 Pseudomonas tremae | reverse complement strand
GATCAGAGCGGGCCATGCGGCTGGCGATATCGCCGGTGGCGGCAGCCACGCTGTCGGCCACGAACAACGTATCGAATTTTGCCGCTTCCGCGACCTTGGCCACGTGCCGATAGTGCTTGAAATCCAGCTCTGCATCGGCAGGCACATCAGGGTGACGCCAAGCCGCAACGTGGTGCCCGGTGGCCATCAGAAAAGCGCCGAGTTTCATCTGTCGAGCAGTCGTGCTCATTCTTCACTCCTTACTGTGTTGCCGCGTGCCAAGACTCAAAAATCCTTGCGTAGCTGTACGCCGAAATAACGCTCGTCATCACGCGGTACAGACCGGTAAACATAGCTACCACCGGTGGCCAGCATCGGCGAATAGGACTTGTCTGCCAGATTCTTGCCGAGCAGCGCCACGCGCCAGCCACTGTTGTAA
>NZ_LJRO01000347.1 GCF_001401155.1 Pseudomonas tremae | reverse complement strand
TTTTTCAGCGTCTCCCTAACGCCAAGGGCATGGTTCAGGTTGTTTTTGTTCCCCCTGCGCATAATCGACCGTTGCACATTACGCAAACAAACGTTCGAGCTGGTCAAGATAAGCCGGAATCACCAAAAGCCTATCTAGATTCGTACGGCAAATTGCCGTACAGTTGCACAAGGAGGATAAAATCATGCCCACTGCCGTATCCACTGCCCGTCTAGAAGCCAGAATTAGCACCGATTTGCATTCGATGCTTAAGCGTGCAGCCGAACTTCAAGGGCGTACCATGACTGATTTCGTGGTGTCTGCTGTGCAGGATGCGGCGCAACGCGCCATTGAGCAGGCCGAAGTTATCCGGCTATCGCTGGCCGATCAGGATTGCTTTGCACAAGCACTGCTATCACCGGCGCAACCAGTCCGTGCTTTGGAACGTGCTTTTGCTCATCGCAGCAAGCTCTTGCGCACTGAATGAGCGTTGCACCCTTCAGGCTCGCGCTGCTCGATGCCACGCATGATCGCGCGGCATTCAACAGCGATTCGGAGCCATTAAATCGATACCTACGCGAGCAAGTCACCCAAGACGTTCGCCGCCGCGTGGCCGCTTGCTTTGTGGCTTTAGCAGACGGGCAGCGCATCGCGGGTTACTACACATTGGCAGCAGCAAGCCTATTATTGGCCGATCTTCCGGCCAGTATCGGCAAGAAGTTACCGCGCTATCCCACCGTGCCCGCCGTTCGTATGGGGCGCTTGGCTGTCGACCAGGCTTTCAAGTCGCAAGGTCTTGGCGGTGCGCTGCTGGCCGATGCGCTCGACCGTGCTATCCGTTCGGAGATTGCAGCCTTCGCCCTGATGGTGGATGCCAAGGACGAGGCGGCAGTGGCTTTCTATGGGCATCACGGTTTTATTGCATTGCCAGATTCGCCGCATACCCTATTTTTGGCGTTAGCAACCGTCCAAAATTTGCTAGGGAGCCGCTGATTTATCATGGTTTACCCTCATAATCGTGAATAAGTAAAAACTTATAAGCGTATTTACTGCTTTCCGTACTTCTGTAAAAGAAGTTCTCTCACTTCATCTGCAATCCGGTTACCACGTTCAGCACATTGTATTTTGATAGCTCGATGTAAGCTTTCTGGTATGTCGATAGTCAGGCGTTTGTTGGCTTCTTTGTCGCTGGCCTGGACCTCACGGTTCTGCACCCATTCTTCGGCAGCTGCGTTGACGGTGGGCTTAGCTCCAATCAAGATTTTCTTAGCGCTCATTTTCCGAACTCCATCAATTCAGCTACCAAGGCTTCAATTTCATTCGTTGCTGGCCCTTCTGCTGAAATTTCAAAAATGGCTTTTCCTTGCGCTGCTGCTTCGGCGTAGATAACACGCTGTGTAATTGTTGCTGACAGCAAAGTCACCGGATAGGCAGCTAGGGCTTCACCTACATCGCGACCTATAGCCGTATTTGCGATTTTACGATTTACCACAAAAGCGTATTTGAGACTTTCTTTATATACTGTGGCCTCCTGTACGAGCTTCACAACCTCATCAGCTGCCCAAATGTCATATGGGGATGGCTGCACCGGAATCAACACGAGGTCACTGGCCATGATCGCACTGCGGGCAAGGTCAGTAACTCGCGGAGGGCCGTCTATGATGATGTGATCATAGCCTTGGCCAACCTGGCTTATTTCTTTATGAATGGATGCACGGGGCAGGCCCACTACAGAAAAAAGCGTTTCACCTTCGCGGGCTGCTGACCAGTCCAAAGAACTTCCCTGAGGGTCAGCGTCAATTAGCAGGACGCGTGCCCCCCTTTTGGCAAGAGCAGCAGCGATATTGACTGATAGCGTCGTTTTACCTACCCCGCCCTTCTGATTCAAAACACCTATTATCATATCGGCCTCTGCGTAAATGCGATTTTACGTATTTGAGATTAATCGCATTTACGATTATACAGAAAATAAAGTCATTAGGAAGCTGGAAGGACGTCTATTTAGGTGGGGGCTTACGGAGCCGCCAAAATTTTCGTCTACCTATAAGCATCAGTTGGCAGAGTCTGACCTATAGCGCTCTGGGTATAGGATGTGCAGCTCGGTAATTTCGCCATCAAAAATGCGGCAAAGATTTTCTGCCAACGCTGTGGAGGCGCGTTGCTCACCCCTTTCAACTCGGGAAAGGTTTCCCGTGTCTGTCCTGTCTGCCCCGACGTCAGCGAGACGGTTGGATACTTCAGTTAGGGTCCAACCTCGGGCGGTTCGAGCTTTTTTTAGCGGTGTCATAAGTGCTGCCTGATTGGAAAATACAGTGAATTCTGCGATTGGCGCATAATCAATTCAAGCAAAATTTGCGCATACGACTTTGCGCACCAAGCATGGTAGCTGGAAAATTCATGCCCTATGGATATAGGACAAATCATAAGAAACGCACGTAAGGCAAAAAAGCTTTCCCTAGAGGAGCTTGCCTATCAAATCGGCTCGGACTCAGGAAACCTTTCACGTTTCGAGCGTGGCTTGCAGGGGACTACCCCCGAAAAGCTAAAGCTCATCATGGCGGCGCTAGGTATCCAGCTTACTGCACAGCAGCAAATGGAAACAGTTCTGTACTCAGACCCCAATAACGTATCCGGCGTGCGTCAGCCTATACGCGAGCCTCGTGAATTTCCTCTTATTAGCTGGGTAGCAGCGGGAGAGGTTACCGAATCGCCTGGGAAAATCGGAGAAAGTCATAGGATGATACAGTCCACAGAAAACGCTGGTTACGGAGCTTATTGGCTTATGGTTAACGGCCATTCGATGACTTGCACCGGAAACCCAAGCTTTCCTGAAGGATCCTTGATTCTCGTTAAGCCTGATGCCGAAGTGATCAACGGAAAATTTTACGTAGTCGAAATGCTTGATTCTGGTGATAAAACCTTCAAGCAATATGTAGAAGACGCGGGATACCGGTATCTCCGACCCCTTAATGAAAAATACAGGACCATCGAAATCGACGGTAACTGTCGCTTCATCGGACGAGTAGTAGATGCGAGGATGTCGGGCCTATGATTCCAGGCTACTCCTAATTGCTCTAACAGCGCTCTTCTATCTCCAAACCCTCATAAGCCCGCACAGCGGGCTTTTTCTTACTTAAATTGCACTTGACGCAGAAATTGTTCTGCGCATAATGCAGCCTTGATGCAGCGATGGGTCGGCCTTAACGGCTCAGAGGGTTGGCAACTGGCCCAGGGTGCGCAGCGTAAAGCCCCAAACAAGTTTTCTGGCGGACAGGGTCGCGGCCGGAAATACGATTTAAGACCCCTCGATCTCATTATTGGGAGATCGAGAGGTTTCACCAAATGGCCTTGTACAAGGCCATTCGGGAAACCTCCCATAACGTAAGGAACCTGCAATGCTCACCACCAGTGCCTTCCTGGCCCTGGCTATGCAATGCGCTCCCTCGATACACCCTGCCACGCTGACACCCATCGTCAAGACAGAATCCTCCTTCAATCCCTATGCCATTGGCGTGGTCGGCAGAGTGTTGCCGCGTCAACCGCAAAGCCTGGATGAAGCTGTATTGGTGGTGAAGCAGCTGGTGGAGGAGGGCGCTAACTTCAGCATCGGCCTGGGCCAGATCAACCGGCAGCATTTTGATGTCAGCCGACCCGAACCCGTATTTGAACCCTGCACCAACCTGCGCATGGCCGCCGCTGTTCTTGAACAGTGCTATGCAGTGGCCAGCACTAAGGAGCCCAACCGGCAGGCAGCGTTGCACAAGGCTATTTCCTGCTATTACAGCGGCAATCCCAAACGCGGATTCAAGGCCGAGGCCGAATTTGGCGGCAGCAGCCACGTGCAACGTGTGTTGGCCAACGCAGGCACGACCACCGTGACCGTCCCTGCGTTGGAAGGCGGCTCCGCTGAGACAAGCCAGTTCCAGCGCGCTCAGGCCCCGGCGTCCACCGTTGAACCGACCTATGAAAGCTGGGACGTGCTGCGCCAGTACCCACGTTATCTGCCACCTGCACCACAGCCAGCTTCTGCGCCATCCGCCCCACCCGCTGTTCCCGCTTCACCCCCTGAACAACCCTCAACTCTCCCTCAAGAGGATCAATGATGATCAAACGTACCCTTGTGCCCAACAAAGGCGAACTCTGCATTTTGCTGGTGGCCTTGGCTTGCCTGCCTGGCATCGCCTCCGCTGACTGGCTCAGCACGCTGAACCAGTGGGGCAGCAATATCCGCCTGGGCCTCTACACCCTGGCGGGCACCCTGGGCCTGGTTTGCCTGATCTGGTCAGGTGCCCAATGGCTGATTGCCCGCTCCACGGGCGACCGCTCGCACACCTTCATGGACTACCTCCAGCAGGTCGGTGTGATTCTGGTCGTCGGGGCTTCGGTGGTTCTTGGCACTGCGGCCTGGCAGGTGTTCGGCACCGGCGTGCCGGGTTGATCAGGAGCGCTTATGGCCGGTAACGAAGTACTCAAGAAACTGACCTTCGAAAGCTACAACGCGATGAGTCGGCCCGCGATGTTCTGGAACATCCCCATCATGCCGATGGTGGGCTTGCTGATGGGCGGCTTGGTCTTCGGTGTGGCCGCAACCTTCCTGCTGTCCTGGGTGTGGGGCCTGGTCGCTGCCGCCCCGTTCCTGATTGCCCTCATTGCCTTGAGGGTCGTGGGCCTGATTGATCCTCAATATTTGCGCCGCATCCGCTTTGGGCGGCGGCGTCTCTGGCTGAGCCTCAAGTACGGCAAACCGTTGTTGCTGACCCCCTTTAACCCGCAATGGAATGAATTCTATGGCGCACGATTTTCACACAAGCGTTATGCCCCCGGAAAAGAAAGCGCCATTGATGCGCTATCCGGTCCACGAACACATGGTGACCCTGCCCGGCAATCGCCTGGTGAGCCTGATCCAGTTAAAGGGGGTTTCCAGCGAAACCCGCAGTGATGAAGAACTGATCCAACTGTTTCATAACCTCAACCGCTACTTCCTGGCCTTGGGCAAAAAGGAAGGCAAGCACCTGATGCTGCAAACCTACATCACCAAGACGGGCATCGAGCTGGACACGCAATACACCTTGCCGCTGCCCGCGCTTCAGGACTTCGTGGACGCTTACACCGCACCGTTTCGCAACGGCACCTTTTATCAGGTCGGGTACAGCATTGCCCTGATCCTCAAATACCGCGAGGTGGATGAAGGGATCGAGCGTATGAGCGACCTGTTGTCACTTTCCTCTACGTTGCTGGCCGAATATGACCCGGTCATCATGGGCCTGGAGGAAAACGAACACGGTGCGCTGTTCTCGCAGATCGGGCGCTACTACAGCCTGCTGATCAACGGGCACGAAAAAGACGTGCTGGTCAGCGACACCCGCCTGGGTGACGCGATCATTGATAGCGTCACCAACTTCGAAAACTACGATTTTGTCGAGAACCGGCCCAATCGAGGCGGTCAGCGTTTCGCGACCACCTTTGACCTGCGCGACTACCCCAGTGGCGGGACCTACCCCGGTATGTGGGACGAGGCTATCGAGCAGCAGTTCGAGTTCACCCTGGTGCAAACGTTTCTGTTCGAGGACCGCAACAAGGCCAAGGACCTGTCTCTTATACA
>NZ_LJRO01000308.1 GCF_001401155.1 Pseudomonas tremae | reverse complement strand
GAGCACTTGCGCATCCTGCTGTCGCGCATGTACGAGTTCAACCGCGCCTGGCTGCCGGTGCTGGACGCCGAGAACGTGTTCCTGGGTGAAGTGACGCAAGAGTCCATTGCGGCTTACCTGAGCTCGGGCCGTTCGCGTGGTATGAAGACCAGTATTGTTTCGCCGGCTGAAACGGCTGCGGCAGACGCACAGGTTTAATTTGAAAAAAGCTAGTCCAGTGCTTCAATGGCCTGGGCTAGCTTGATTGGACAGTGTCATCCCTTCAGGCCTCACCGGTAATGTCAACTATCAGGTCTGTCAGTAGTCGTGCAGTGGCTGTGAGCGTATCGTTGCTTGACGCAGTAAGTTTTCAATGATGTTGCTGCATGTGCTAGGCTCTGTACGTAA
>NZ_LJRO01000011.1 GCF_001401155.1 Pseudomonas tremae | reverse complement strand
GATTTAGCTCTGGCCATCAGCGGCTCCCTGCTTGACGCTGAAGCGTCTGTTCGTTGTTGCTTTGCTGCTGAAGATCAGCCTGAAGTTTTTGCAACTCGATGGACTGCTGCTGGTTGGCCTGAATCTGATTGAGCGAGGCGCTGATGACTTCGAGCTGGTTCGTCTGTCGATCCACCTGGGACTGGGTGGCGCAGCCAGTCAGGGACAGCATGAATACTGCGGACAGGGTCAGTGCGGTACGTACATTCATGGTCATTTTTCCTTTGAGTAGGCACAGCCAAACGCCAGACAGCTGATAGCCGACTGCGTAGCGGTGCATTGGGA
>NZ_LJRO01000184.1 GCF_001401155.1 Pseudomonas tremae | reverse complement strand
TGCGCCGATTATCGGCCATGTTTCAGCCCAAACCCCCGATTTTGGGGCTATTTACTGTGGTGCGGATGATGCTCGACGCGCAGCAATTGGCTAAGACACCTTGTGTTCAGCTTGCCTGCGTCGACTCTTCACTGGTGCTGCTTCGATTCTGCCACCATTGCGGCATCTGCCTGCGTTAAGATTGCCATCATCTGATTAGCACTTAGAGTGGCCTTGTCCGCATGGCAACCCGTACCAAAACCCGTGAACGCATCGTGCAAACCAGTCTGGAGCTGTTCAATCAGCAGGGCGAACGAAGCGTGACCACCAATCATATTGC
>NZ_LJRO01000186.1 GCF_001401155.1 Pseudomonas tremae | reverse complement strand
GTGTATAAGAGACAGGTGGACGCTGCCCTGGACGAGTTGGAGGCCTTTATTGCAGACCAGGTGAAAAACATCGACCTGGGCAACGTGCAAGGCGACGGTAAGCCGGTACTGGACAGCCTGAACGCCCAGTGCCCCATGTGCGGCAGTGAACTGGCCGTCACCCCGCGAGTGATCGGATGTCGCGCCTGCGCCTTCAAGTTCTACCCGGAAGTCAGCGGCAAGATGCTGTCCCCCGGCCAGATCGAGGCGCTGCTGACGAATGGCAAGACCGGTGTACTGAAGGGCTTTCACAGCAAGAAAACCGGCAAGTCCTTTGAAGCGGCCCTGAAGCTCAACCACGAAGCCAAGCTGGAATTCGTGTACAGCGGCAAACCAAAGCGCGCATGACCCTCTCTTCAAT
>NZ_LJRO01000438.1 GCF_001401155.1 Pseudomonas tremae | reverse complement strand
CGCCTGCTGGCCAGCAGGCGGTGGGCATTATCGATGGCCTGTTCGCCACCCTTCACGGCAACGTACATCAGGCACACTCCTGCACGCGGGTGCTGCGTGGCAAACCGAGCATTTGATTGCCCGATACGAAGAACATATCCAGCCCGCACGGAAATTCGTTGCGCGATTCGCGTTCGTTCCAGAATCGCTCGTCGAGCGGTAACTTCACGCTGTTCTGACGCTCGATGCCCGGGCCGACACAGCTCATTTCAGGCCCGCCCTCAAGGCTCGGCAACTGGATAAGCAGCGTGCAGGACTGATCCGGGTAACGATCATTGCCCGTGTCAAAACCTTCAAGGTCCTGAGCTGCTGGCCCATCGAGCAACGCAAAGCGCGCAGCTTTTCGATCAGCAACAATCGGGCTGCCGCAATGAAACGAAAGGTTCGCGCGAATCGCCGGCGTATCGAACGCCGACGCCAGCCAGACAGGCGTATCCAGGTCCAGCAAGGTCAGGCACAAGGCGTGGGTCGCGGCGTCCAGCCCCTGCAATGCAGGCGGCTGATGCCGCGCGGGCAAGGCCTGAATCACGCCTGGGCCGGCGAGCGCCTTGAGCGCCACCCGGAAACTGCGCTGCGCATCGAGTACGGGGTCAGTGAAAGCGGGTTGCAACAGAACGGCATTCATCAGTCTTCTCCTCGGACCAGGGTAAAGAATTCCACTTTGGTCGCAGCGGTTTCAGCGTCCTTGCGCGCCCGGCACTCGGCTTGCGCACGCACCAGGGGCTCGATCAGTTCGGTCAGCCACCAAGCCTGCTGCGCGCCCTGCAGATGCGCGTCGGCCAGGGCAGCCAGCTCTGCATGTCGCTTGTCGCGTCCTGCCAGATAGCTGTAGCCAGTGCGGCCGTCGGCCAGGCGAACCACGCAGCGCGTGACACTCATCTCGCCCAGATTGAAGGCCGAGCCAGTCCCCCCCATACGCCCGCGCACTAGCGTCATGCCGATTTCAGGGGCGCGGATCATCTGGTAGTCGGCATCACGCAATGCCGCTTCGTGACGGTTGAACTGTTCGCGGCCCAGCTCGTCGACGTGGGCGCGGGCCAGTACGCCCATCCAGCGCTGACGCGCAGCTGTTTCAGGAGTTGTCTGCATGGAACACCTCGGTGTCAGGTCGTCTTTATGGGAGTCGCCACTGGGGTCGTGACTTGATACTGGAAACGGTCAGCGCGGCTCACGGATCTGGAAAGCTCCACAGCTTGCCCGGAGGCATCAGAGGAAACCGTCAGCACCGTCAGCGCAGGCATATGCCGGGGCATCAGCAGCAGCCCGGCCTCTTCACGGGATGGCAGGCGCGCGCCAATCAGGCTTTGCACACGGCTCAACGGCAGCTCGCGCTCGGCCAGATACTGACGCACCGAACCTCCGTGATAATCGGCCAGCAACCCGCTGTAGCGGGCGCTGTAGCGGTGAAAAATCAGGCTGACTGCCTGCCCGTCCAGCTTGCGCAGGGTCTGCAGTTCGATCAGCGGCGCATGTTCTTCCAGCCCCAGATGCAGGGCATCTTCACGCGTCGCCTGGCATTCGCGGCGTTGCAGCAGAATCGCCTCCACTCCCAGGCCCTGCGCCGACCATGACTTGCTGTAGGCGCTGTCGGCCTGCACCGGATAAATCAACGGGCGCTCCAGCACTTGAGTGCCCTTGCCCTGGCGGCGCAAGACGCTGCCCTCGCGCACCAGCTCATCGACCGCACGGCGGATGGTGTGACGATTGACACTGAAGCGCTCAGCCAGTTGAAATTCGGCCGGTAGAAAGTCGCCAGGCTGATAAGTGCCCAGCTCTTCACGCAATGTATTGGCGAGCTCGCGGTACATCGGAGTAACTTGTCTAGACAACTGCATGTTTAAAAAAAGTGTTCATCGGAACACCCCTCTTTAGTCAAATGAATTGCTTGCGCAGGCGCTGCGAAACAATGTCGATCGCGCTGACCACGACGATGATGACCAGCAGCACGGCGCTGGTCTGGACAAAGGCAAAGGCACGGATATTTTCCCAGAGAATAACCCCGATCCCGCCTGCCCCGACCATCCCCACTACCGTCGCCGAGCGCACGTTCGATTCGAAACGGTATAGAGCATAGGAGATCCACAACGGCATGACCTGCGGAATGACGCCATAGATCACTTCCTGCAAAGCGCTGGCCCCAGTGGCACGCACGCCCTCGACCGGCCCGGGTTCTATGGCTTCCACGGCTTCGGCAAACAGCTTGGCCAGCACCCCGGTGGTGCTGATCCACAACGCCAGCACCCCGGCGAACGGCCCGAGGCCGACCGCCACCACGAACAACATGGCGAAGACCATTTCATTGATCGAGCGAAACGCATCCATGCAACGCCGTATCGGCAAGTGAACCCACCACGGTGTTATGTTTTCGGCGCAGAGAATGCCCAGCGGTATCGAACAGACAATCGCCAGCGCCGTGCCCCACAGGGCGATCTGGAGGGTTACCAGCATTTCCTTGAGGTAGCTGCGCCATTCGCGGAAGTCAGGCGGAAAGAAGTCCGAAGCAAAGGTCGCCATGTTCGACGAGTCGCGCACCAGTGCCATCGGGTTCATCTCGGCGCCTTGCCAGGCCCAGGCCAGCGCGGCCAGCAGCAGCCCCCAGCCCAGGTACCTTGACCAGTTGTGCTTGCCCGCAAGGTGGATATATGCAGCGTGAGTGGTCATGACGACCTCCTGTTGGCAGACTGATATCAGCCTGCAGTACTGGCTGCGGTTTTCTGATTCAACTCTGTGATGCGCTCCTGCAATTTGCTCAGGTTCGCGTCGATGTCCTTGAGGCGGCTGGCTTTCTCCTGCGCGTCCAGCGTAGTACTGGAGACAACTTCAGTACGCTGCTTGAACAGCTCGAGTTGGCGAATCGGCAACAACTGGTCGTCGCTGGAGGGGAGGAACTTGCCCAGTTGCATGTTCTTGAGGACGGCTTTCTCTTCGTCGGTATCGCCGTAACTGGCGAAAAACTCACGAATCTTCACCTTGTTTTCGTTCGACAGAGCCTTGCTCCAGACCATCGGGTCGGACGGGATAAGCGGCGACTTCCAGATCACCTTTAGCTCCTTGACCTTGTCCGGCTGGGTCACGGCCAGGCGATCCCAGCTTTCGGTGTTGAACGTCGCTACATCCAGCTGGCCCTTGGCGACGCTCAGTGCATTGACTTCATGACTGGAGTTGAGCGTGCGCTTGAACGCGGTGGAGGCGTCTACGTGATTCTTGGCGAATACGTAATAGCCTGGCACCAGATAACCCGACGTGGAGTTGGGATCACCGTTGCCGAAGGTCAGGTTTTTGGCATTCTTGAGCATGTCCTCGACCGAGTTGATCGGGCTGTCCTTGCGCACAATCAACAGGCTCCAGTAACCGGGGGCACCGTCGGCCGCCGACGTCTGCGCAAAGATTTCGCCATTGGAGCGGTCCACTGCTTCCAGTGCAGCCTTGTTGCCCAGCCAGGCCACATCGACCTTATTAAAGCGCATGCCCTGAATCAGCCCGGCATAGTCCGAGGCGAAGGTGGCATTAATCTTGAGGCCGGTTTTCTTGCTCATGTCATCGAGAAACGGCTGCCAGATACTTTTCAGGTTCTGCGACGATTCGGTGGACATGATGCCGAAATTGATGACTTTCTCTTCTGCTGCATGAGCAGTGCCCAGCAAGCAGGCGGTCAGCAAGGCGGCAGACGCGAGGACGCGACCGATACGGTTGAACATGCAAGCTCTCCTGGTAATGAGGTTGATGCAACGGCGGTTGATGGTGAGCGTCATCAGACTTTGGCCAGCGCCAGACGCGGCTTCTGGCGGACACGACGGCTTCGTTCGGTAATCATCAGGCTGGCATCCTCGTCTGCACCGTACAGGTCGTTGAGGAACGTCTTGCTGAGGTCGCTGGCCAGGCCGTCGTAATGGATCCGCCCGCCCTTGAGGGCCACGGCACGCGGGCAATAGCGCACGGCATAATCAACCTGATGCAGCGTGACCACGATCGTCTTGCCATCGCGGCGATTGATGTCGGCGAGGATTTCCATGACCTTGCGGGCGGACTCGGGGTCCAGCGAGGCGATAGGTTCGTCCGCCAGAATGACTTCGGCGCGCTGGGTAAGTGCACGGGCGATTGCGACGCGTTGCTGCTGGCCACCTGACAACGTCGAGGCACGCTGCCCGGCAAGGTCTGCCAGCCCTACCCGATCCAGCGCGGCCATGGCTCGCTGTTTCTCTTCGCTATTGAACAGCCCCAGGCTACCGCGCCAGCGTGGCATGCGGCCCAGGCAGCCGAGCAATACGTTGTCCAGTACGCTGAGACGGTTGACCAGGTTGAACTGCTGGAAGATGTAGCCAATGTCGGCGCGCAAACGGCGCACCTGGCTGTTGAGACGGCCCGAAGACTGAACCTCGCGGCCCAGCACACGGACCTGACCGCCATTGCCACGATCACAGCAGGCCAGGCCTGCAAGATGGCGCAGCAACGTCGACTTGCCGGAGCCGGAAGCCCCGATCAAGGCAACCATTTCGCCAGGTTGTATAGACAACGCGAGGTCTACGAGAGCACTCTTGTGCGAGAAAGTCTTGTTCAGGCCTTCGACATGAATGGCTGCGTCCATGAGGCTTCTCGGTCTTGGCACGACCCGGGACAGGTCGTATTCGGTGTCAACCAAACTGGACCTGTGTTGTTGCAGCCTCATGAACCGCAAGTGACGAGCTGATAACAGTTTGTCGCAAAGGGTGTTGCAAAGCGCCCATGTGTGATGCAGAGCATCACCCCACGCAGCGCTCAGCGTACATACGTTTTTAGGTGCCCGCAGACTGGGCTTGGGTCCGCTCCTGCGCCGCCCGCTTCAGGGCATGGAGCGGCGCAGAGAGCAGCTGGATCAGATCCTGAAGCTGCCTACCAGTTGCTGTAGCCGGGCAGCTTGTTCCTCCAGAGAATTGCAGGCTTCCAGGGTCTGGCGCAGGTTGTCCACGCCCAGCTGGTTGAGGGTGTTGATGTGGGTGATGTCGACGTTGATCGACTCGACCACCGAGGTCTGCTCTTCGGTTGCCGCCGCGACCGACTGGTTCATGCCGTTGATCTCTTCGATGCGGCGGGTCACGCTACCCAGACGCTCACCGGCCAGGTTGGCGATACCGACGCTGTCTTCGCTCTGGCGCTGACTTTCGGTCATGTTGATCACCGCTTCACGAGCACCGACCTGCAGCTCTTCGATCATCTTCTGCACTTGTTGCGCGGAGTCCTGAGTGCGATGCGCCAGGTTGCGCACCTCATCCGCTACCACCGCAAAGCCACGCCCCGCTTCACCGGCACGCGCCGCTTCAATAGCCGCGTTCAGTGCCAGCAGGTTGGTCTGCTGGGAAATGCTGGTAATCACCTCGAGAATCTGGCCGATGTTGGCCGTCTTGCCGTTCAGCCTCTCGATGTTCACGCAGGACTCACTGATCTTGCCGGACAGCTCGTTCATCGCCTTGATGGTCTGCTGCACCACGTTTTGACCATCACTGGCCAGCCCGCTGGCATCGCTGGATTGCTGCGACGTGCGCGCAGCGTTCTGAGCGATTTCCTGCGCAGCAGCACCCAGTTCGTTGATAGCGGCTGCCACGCTTTCGGTGCGATGAGCCTGTTGATCGGAGTTGCCCATCGATGCGTTGGAAACCTTGACCACACGCGTGGCGACTTCGCCCAGTTGCGCCGCCGTGGAGGCGACTTCGCGGATCGACGTATGGATGCGTTCGACGAAGTGGTTGAACGATTCTGCCAGTGCGCCGAATTCGTCCTGCGAGGTGATCGCCAGGCGCTTGGTAAGGTCACCCTCGCCATCAGCGATGTCGCGCATCGCACGGCCCATCTGGTGCAACGGTTGCATCAACACACGGATCAACAGGCCCAGGAGCAGGATAATAACCAGCACGACCACCACCATTGCGGTGATGGCCGAGGTACGAAACTCGGAAAGCATCGCATAGGCCGTGTCCTGTTCAAGCACCAGCGCCACGTACCAGTTGGCAGACGGCACGCCTTGTACCGGAGTGAACGAGATGATTTCCGGCTCGTTGCCAGAGTCGATCTCGGTTACGCCAGTGCTGATTTTAGGGGTGTTGACCGGGTAGGCTTCGCTAATGTTCTTGAGGACCAGTTTGCTGTCCGGATGGACCAGAATCTTGCCTTCGGCACTGACCAGAAACGCATAACCGTGGCCGCCGAAGTTCAGCGAATTGATGATCTTTGTAACGTTGTCCAGGGCAATATCGGCGCCGGCAACACCCACAAACTCATTCTTGTACTTGACCGGCGTTGCCATAGTCATAACCAGCTTGCCGGACGAAGCCGCGATATACGGCTCGGTGACGATGGTGCCGGTCGCATTCTGCGCCGCCTTGTACCAGCCTCGCGCACGCGGGTCATAGTCAGCAGGACGATTGGCCGACGGAACCGAAAACATCACGCCTTCGGTACTGCCGAAATAGCTCAGCTGAAAGTTGTCACTGTAGGTCGGTACGCCGATTGCGCGCTGCAACTGTGGCAACTCTTTGCCGTCTACCGCAATTTGCTGAGACATCGATTGCAGCAGCTGAATGCGGCTTTCCAGCCAGGTCTGGATATTTTGCGTCGTCAATGTGCCCAGCTGTTGCAGCTCGGACTTCACGCTGGATTTAAGCGATTGACGTTGCCGATAATCATTGATGACGATGAACATGCTGAACGCGACCACCACGATCAACGCGGCGGCGAGCAGGATCTTCTTGCTGAAACCCAGACTTTTCATAGCGGTTACTTCCACGGCGAAAACCAATTAGGACGATCTCTGAATCGTCAATCAAACATCACAACTGCACTGCCTTCTTGAGCAGCGCAAATACAGGCCGTTCAGCAACCAGCGTCGACAGGGCTCGTTTACTGCATTGAGGGCATCAGGCAGGAACGAGAATCGATACATTACGGAATTGCTTGTGTCGTCATATCGGCCGCAAGGGACAAGTCCTTGATTATTTTTTTATGCTGTCGTGAGAGGGCTGTCCCACAATCGATGGCAAAACGTGCAGAGCTTGGAAAACTGGCTATCGTTGAAAACATCCCCGCCTTGCAGAGGATGGCCTTGCCATGCTGAGTATCGAAAAACTTTTTGACGATTTGCACAGTCTTCCCAGTATTCCCAAAGTGGCTCAGGACCTGATGCTGCAGTTCGACAACCCCTCCTCCAACCTCGAAAGCATTGCCCGTAATATAGAAAAGGACCCGGTGATCGCGGCCAAGGTGCTGCGGCTCGCCAACTCGGCACGCTTTCGGGGATCGCGGGATTCCTCGAGTATCGAAGACGCCGCCATGCGCCTGGGTTTCAACACCTTGCGCACCTTGGTAATGGCCTCCGCCGTGACCGGTGCGTTCAAGGCCGGGCCGAGTTTTGATCTAAAGGGGTTTTGGCTGAAAAGCTTCCAGGTCGCCGGGATCTGCCGAATGCTGGCCAGGCAGACCGGCGTCGACCCGGAAATCGCTTTTACCTGCGGGGTGATGCACAACATCGGCGAACTGCTGATCCAGACCGGCGCCCCCGAGGTCGCAGAGCGTCTGAACGCAGCCGGGGCCAGCACACCGGGACGCGGCGCCAGCGAAACCCTGCAGTTGGGCTTCAGCTACCCGGAAGTCGGTGCCGAACTGGCCCGGCGCTGGCAGTTGCCGAAGGTGATCCTGCAAGCCATCGCTTATCAGGCCAAGCCGATGCAGGCCCCGGACAACGCACCGTTACCGCGTATCGTCGCTCAGGCAATCACTGTATCGGATGCGCTGGAAAGCCACAGCGGTGCGACACCCGAAGCACAGAATGCGTCCGGCGGACCGCTGATGGAAGGGATCGACCTGGATGCGCTTTTCGCAGGACTGCCTGCGGTGCTGGAAGCGGACAAGGCGTTTTCGGAGCTTCTGAGCTGAACTGCATGGCGCACGCCTGGCACCTGTGACACCTTCCAGCCTGCGACGCTGTCATGTCCGGATGCTCCGCATGACAGCGACAGCCACCTATTTATCTGTATATCCATACAGATAAAACTTGCTCCACGTTCGTTCAGCGTCCATCCTTGCAGCCTCACACCGGTAATCGACGACGGTAGTCATGCGGCTGTTTCTCTGCGAAAAACCCTCCCAGGCCAAAGACATTGCGGCTGCGCTCGGCGCTACCCGGCGTGGCGATGGCTGCTGGGTGGGAGCCAATGCCACCGTAACCTGGTGCATCGGGCATTTGCTGGAAACCGCCCCGCCCGATGCCTACGATGCGCGCTACAAACGCTGGGTGCTGGAAGACCTGCCCATCGTTCCGGAAAAATGGAAAATGCTGGTCAAACCCAGAACCGCCAGCCAGTTCAAGGCGGTCAAACGGTTGCTGGGCGAGGCTCAGGAACTGGTCATCGCCACCGATGCCGACCGCGAAGGCGAGATGATCGCCCGCGAACTGGTCGAACACTGCCGCTATCGCGGGCCGATTCAGCGTTTGTGGCTGTCGGCACTGGACGACGCGTCCATTCGCAAGGCATTGGCAGCGCTCAAGCCAGGTGCAGACACCTTCAGCCTGTACCACTCGGCTTTGGGCAGGTCGCGCGCCGACTGGTTGATCGGCATGAACATGAGCCGCCTGTTCACGCTGCTGGGGCGGCAGTCCGGCTACCAGGGCGTATTGCCCGTCGGACGTGTACAGACCCCGACCTTGCGCCTGGTGGTGGACCGCGATCGCAGCATCGCGGACTTCGTCCCCGCGCCATTCTGGGCCATCGACGTAGAGCTGCTTCACGACAATCAGACGTTCATCGCCCAATGGCGCGCGCCATCCGATGCCTGTGACGATCAGGATCGCTGCCTGAACCAGCCGCTCGCGCAACAAGCCGCCGAAGCCATGCGCAACGCATCCAGCGCGAGGCTGGTCAAGCTGCGAACCGAGCGCATTCGCGAGACAGCCCCCTTGCCCTTCGATCTGGGTACCTTGCAGGAAATTTGCTCGAAAAAGCTCGGGCTCGGCGCGCAGGAAACCCTCGACATCGCTCAGTCGCTGTATGAAACCCACAAGGTCATTACCTACCCGCGCAGCGATTGTGGCTACTTGCCGAACAGCCAGCACGGCGAAGCGGCGAGCATTATCGGCGCACTGGGCAAGGCCGACCCGGCGTTGGCAAGCCTGTTGCCACACCTCGACCCGCAACGTCGCTCGCGTGCGTGGAACGATGCAAAGGTCACCGCCCACCACGGGATTATTCCCACAGCCGCCGTTCGCGGCGTTGAACGTCTGACCGGCAAACCCCGAGCGGTGTACACCCTGATCAGAGCCCGCTACCTGGCGCAGTTCCTGCCCAACCACGAATATGATCGCACTCAGGCAGATTTCGACTGCGCGGGCCATGCGTTGCGGGCCGTCGGCAAACAGATTGTCGAGCCCGGCTGGAAACGGGCCATGCCAGAAGCACTGGCACCAGCCAAAGGTCGCGAGGCGCCTGCCCCGCAACCACTGCCCACGTTATTTCAGGGCTGCGAGTGCGCCGTTGCAGACGTGACTCTCAAGGACCTCTGGACCCAGCCGCCCAAGCCGTTTACCGAAGGCGACCTGATCAAGGCAATGAAGAACGTCGCCAAATTGGTGGAAGACCCGCGGCTTAAGCAAAAGCTCAAGGACACCACCGGCATCGGCACCGAAGCGACCCGCGCCGGGATCATTCAGGGGTTGCTGGACCGCGGCTACCTGACCAAGCAAGGCAAGGCGCTGTGCGCCACGCCGGCGGCCTTCAGCCTGATCGATGCAGTGCCCCGCGCCATTGCCGACCCGGGGACCACGGCTATCTGGGAGCAGGCGCTGGACATGGTGCAGAGCGGCGAGATGAGTCTTGAGGAGTTTGTCGCCAAACAGGCGGCCTGGATGAGCAAGCAGGTCAGCCGTTGCGTCGGCATGCGCATGACCATCAGCGGCCCAGCCAGCCCGGCAGGCGCTGCGCCGCCCTGGAAGAAAAAACGCAAGACGGCAAAGCGCAGCGCTGCGGCATCCCCGGCATCTACAGGCGCGACTAAAAAGCCACGGCGCGCCGCCAAGCCAGCCGTGAAAAGTTGAGCAGGCACAAGCCACAAGCACGCTAAACGCGCCCGACAATTGCACACTCATCCGTTACAGACCAAGGCGTTACAAACAGGTGTTATCTATGTCAGATCGCGAAATCATCGTCCCGCCCACCCATCAGTCGATCATGGACCGCGCAGGCTATGCCCCTGCTGTAAGGGTGGGCGATACGCTTTACTGCGCCGGGCAGGTAGGACGTACACGGGATATGGAAGTCATTCTCAACCCGGAGGCACAGTTCATCGCCTGCTGGGAGAACCTGCGCACCGTCCTGGCAGAAGGCGGCTGTACGTTCGAAGACATCGTGGACATGACCACTTATCACGTCGCGATGAGCGAACACATGCCGGTATTTCGCGAAGTAAAGAATCGTATCTTCCCTCGCGGTCAATGTGCCTGGACCTGTATCGGCGTCGCGGAACTGGCACACCCCGGCCTGTTGCTGGAGATCAAATGCATCGCGGTCAGACGCAGCGCCTGACCTTGTAATCACAGGCTCGAACGCAGCGGAATCTCGTGGCGGGAAGACTCTGGCTCAACACTGTCCATGCCCACCATCTCATCATAAGCAGTGGCCTGGGACATGAACAGTTTCACATCCGGCACTGAGGCAAGTACCTTGGCGCTTCTTCTACCGAGGCGACGTGCAGCGTCTTGCCGGTCGAGTCCTGCACAGGTACGGAGCTGCCGTCCACCCGAGCATGGAGTACGTAGGATCCGCCTTCCATGGAGATCAGATCGAGTTCGCGAACCTTCTCTTCTTTTACATGTTTTGTCAGTTCTTGAATGTTCAAAGTCACACCTCCGGGGACGTTCTGGAAATCAGCGCCTTGTAGAAATTGAGCCTTTAACGGCGTGAACGTTCCGTTGTTCAACTTCAAACCGCGTCATTCTCCCCGGCCATTGCCGCATGAAATGCGCAGAGCGATGTTATTCTAAGCCTCCATCGGGCGCAGGGCTGCGCATGTAGCACATTCCCGTCCGAATGACCGCTCAAGGATAGACCGATGATTGATTTCAATAACAAAGGCTTCTTCAAACTCAAGCAGAATGACGAATATGCAGACCGGGTCAAGGAGCTGCTACTCGACGGCGAAGAAGTGATCGACTCCTATAAATCCATGCGCGATGGTGTGGTGTTTACAACCAAACGCATTATTTCGGTCAACGTGCAGGGTTTGACGGGCAGCAAGAAAGACTTCACGTCACTGCCGTACAAAAACATCGTGGCGTGGTCGGTTGAAACGTCGGGCACGTTCGACCTTGACTCAGAGCTGGAGATCTATTTCTCGGCAATCGGTAAAGTGAAGTTCGAGTTCACCGGCAAGACGTCTATCGTCCAGATATCCAGATACATTTCCCAGCGTGTTCTGGGCTAATAGCGTTCCTGGCCTGCGCCTGACGCAGGCCTGTCAGCCTCGCTGCCTTAGTTCTCCAGCAGCATTACTTGCCCAGCAACAGCGCTGCGTCGAAGCCCATCCGCAAGTTGCCCCAGTGGCGCCCTTCGAAAAAGAACGGCACATCTATTTCAGTCATGATCTCGCCGGTATCACGCAAATAGGTCTGTAACAGGAAGCGTTGCTTGTTGCCCGCCGCTCGCAGGCCTATCGGGTCGGAGAACATGCGTTTATTGCGGCACACCGGCAGGTCAACATCGCGATTGCCGGTCGGTTTCTGCGAGACCCAACTGTTATTGACCGGGCAATACCCCTTGCTGTCCACAATGAACGTTACCTTGCCGCCGCGGGTGCCCTTGGTCAGCTTGTCACACTCCTCCTGACAGACCTGCGCAAAACGCTCGGTGTAACCGGTGGTGTATTGCTTGGGGTCTGTTCCCGGGATCAGCTTGTAGCTCTGATCGAACAGGTTGACGCCCTGCTTGTGCAGCTCGGCCAGACGCACTTGCAGAATGTCACGGCATTGGCTGGCTCTGGTGATTGCCGCATCCAGCTCGCCATGCCCGAGCACGAATCGTCCCAGCAGGCTCTGAACCTGCTCGGCCACACCTGAAAGGTCACGAGTCGCAGTGGCTGAGTGTTGCATGCGCTGATCAATGGCCTGACTGTCAGAGTAAATCCGCGTTACCCGCTCATTTATGCCGGTGTTGGTGGCCGCAAACTGCTGGATATGCGCGGCGATGTCCGCCAGCTTGTCATTGGTGGATTCGAAATCGCCGATCATGCTCTCGAAGTGACCGGACGCGCGCTCCACCACCATCTGGGTTTCGCGTGCGCTGTGACTGATCTGAATGGTCTGCTCGTGGGTGGAGCTGACTTCCTGAAGCATCGCGTCGATGTTACGCGAGATGTCCTCGGTAGCCCGGCTTACATTCTGTGCCAGGGTACGCACCTCATCGGCCACCACGGCAAAGCCTCGCCCGCTCTCCCCGGCTCGCGCGGCCTCGATGGCCGCATTGAGTGCCAGCAGATTGGTCTGCGCCGAAATCTGCTGAATGAGCCCGACAATGGATTTGATACTGGATGAGCGCTCGTTCAGACCCGATACCAGCGAGCCAAACTCATTCAGGCTACTGGATATCTGGCTGATGTTGCCGGTCACCTCCAGTAGTTCGGCGTACGAGTCGCGAGCCATGCTCAGATTTTGCGCGGTGGTGCTGGAAATACCCTGAGTCTGCTGCGAGACGTCCTTGATACTGCCCACCGCCATGTTGCTCTGGTCCATGACTTCTCTGGCAAAACGTGCTTGGTCAGTAGCGCTGTCGCTGGAGTCACTGATGTTTTTCAGCGAGCGTGCAGACTCGACCGCAATTTGCACGGTCAGCCCCTGGATACTGCTGATGACCTCGCGCTGCTTGGCCAGAAAGCGGTTGCAGGTACTCGCCAGCACCCGAATTTCGTCATGAGTGAGCAACGGCAGGTCTTTGGACAGGTCCCCCTCACCGCTGGCGACCTCTTCGAGCGCGCGAGTCATGGACATGACCGGACGCACGATCAGGTGACGAAAGTACCAGACCATGAAACTGACCATGACCAGCGTGAATAGCGTGCTCAGCAGAATTGCGTTGCTCAGCACGTCAAGCTGGCTCTGGACCTTGCCCAATGCCGCAGCGTCCATTGGAGTGCTGCGCAGTTGCAGCATGATGTCGGAGCGAATGTTCAGCGCCACCCAATACAGCAGGGCGCTGACCAGGACCAGCAGAAAGAGGCTTGAGAGCTTCTTGGTCAGTGTGTCGAAAAACTGCTTTTCAACTGACTCGTACAAAGCCTTTAGCGTCTGCATCGTGTTGCTCCTGGGGTGAAAGGTGATTCTCGTGCGATGGTTAACGTCAGTCGGTGGCAAAGCTTTAATGCATGACTCGCCAGTCACACAGTTCGCGGCACCTGAGGCGCCGCTGATCCGGAGTATTTAGTCTCAAAGTTGAAAGCGGTCAACCGATTGCGAGAGCTGCCCGGCCATCGCTGACAGCTCATCTGTGGTGCTGGCGGTCTGGACGATGATTCGGCTGTTGCCCTCGGACATGCTGGCAATCATCTCCACCTGATGGGCGATTTCGTTGCTGGCCAGGCTCTGTTCGCCAATTGTGCGGGTGATGTCATTCACCAGTTGAGTCGTGCTCAGCGTGGCATCGAGGATATCGCTGATCGCGCGTTCTACTTCGGCGGTGACGGCCATGCCCTTGTCAACCTGAGCGACACCGGCTTCCATGCTGGTCACCGCCTCGCGGGTACTCTGCTGAATGCGCGCGACCATCGTGGTGATTTCCTGAGTAGAAGCGCTGGTGCGTCCCGCCAGGCTGCGCACCTCGTCGGCCACCACGGCAAACCCCCGGCCTTGCTCACCGGCACGCGCCGCTTCGATGGCCGCGTTGAGCGCCAGCAGATTGGTCTGATCGGCAATGCCCTTGATGACCTGAATAATATTGAAGATCCCCTCCGAATCCTTGTCCAGCGTGCGAATGACCTGCGCGGACTGTTGCGCGGAGCGGGCAATACTGTCCATGTCATTGACCACCTGATGAATCACCCGACCGCCGTTCTTGGCCAGGGCTTCGGCCTGACTGGCCATTTCCAGAGCTTGCCCGGCATGCCGGGTGATTTCCTCGATGCTGGCGGTCATCTCGCTGGTCGCTGCCGACATGGTGCCCGCTGCAGAGCTTTGCTGCCGACTGCTATCGGCCACGTCATGACAACCGCTGCTGAGTTGGCGGCTCATGCCGCTGACGCCATGCGCATTGGTACGAACCACTTCAATCATGCCGCGCAGATCGCGCTGCATGATTGCCAGGCTACGAATCAACATGCTGGCTTCGTCACGGCTGCGCGGCTCGGCGATGGGTTCGCTGAGGTTGCCGCGAGCAATGCTGTCGGCGATACGGCTGGCCGATGCCAGAGGGATCATGATGCTGCGAGTCACCCAGTGCCCTTGCACGATCAGCAGTAAAAGGCTGACCGCAAGCACCACCACCAAGGTGAAATTGGCACTGAGGATCGCCTGCCGGGTCCCCTCGCCGCTGGCTTTGGAATTGTCTTCGATCAAGTCGCTGAGCGTCGACATCCGCTCCTCCAGTTGAGTGAAGGCGCTGCTGAACGTGCCAAGCTCCTGCTGTGCGCGGTCCGGGCTGTCGAGGGCGAGGCCGACAATGCGCTCACCTGCAACGATATAGGCGTCGAGGCTTGGTTTGAGGCTGTTCAATTCTGCCCTGATGACAGCGGAGATCGGCAACTCGAGATTTTCGCCTACCGCTTTACGAAATTGCGCAGCATGTTCGGCGAGAGAGGCCTGCACCTCGTTGCGGGTGCTGCTGCTTTTGCCCAGGCCGACCAGCATCGCTGACAGCACATCGGAGCGCAGCGCGTCGTGCATCATGTCGGCTTGCAGGTGATTGCCCAGCGCCGCCATGCTGACTTCGCTGTCAAGCATTGCAGTCTCGGTGCGGGTATTGCCCAGGTAATTGACCAGACTGATGACCAGGACGGTCAGAACACTGGTGCCTATAAGCAAGAACAGACGTAGTTTTATCGACATCCTGAAGCCTCTGCGGTTAATGAATAACACGAGCTGCGGATTGCTCTTATCAAGAGCTTATCGACGCACATGGCCTGTAACTTAAGCCTGTTTAAGGACTTTTAATGAATCAGCGTAATGGTGCGTCTGATGGTCTTACCTGACGCAGGCCTGTAACGCGGCTATGGTGAACTGTGACTCAATTCACGCCCATCGCAGGAGCAAGCACCGTGCCTGACAAGAAGATCGCTATCGACCTCAACTATCGACCCCGTCTTGCCGACCTCAAGCCACTGACCTCAACTGCGCGATTGCTTGAGCCACAGGCGCTTGCCGCAGCTCGTACAACGCCGGCAAGCGAATTGAAAAAGCGCAAGGGTTACGCCGACAACTTTCTCGGCGATTTCGTCGTGCCGTGGCCTGCTGCGGACGAAGAGCTGGCGCCTGATGTCTATCCGCTGGGCAACACCGGCAACCGCCTCGATTACACGCACTTCTCCATTACCATGTCGCGCAGTCGACGCCTGGCACTGTATGTGGGCGTCAATATTGATGGGGCCAACAGCGTAGAGGTCAAACGCAGCAAGGATACCTGGTCTTTGGATGGCCGCCTGCCCGCCGAGGCGCAGATCGGCGAAAGCCTGTATGCCGACAACTTGCTGGATCGCGGCCATCTGGTCAGACGTCAGGACCCTAACTGGGGCAAGGAAGCCGAGGTGGCCAACAGCGATACGTTCCACTTCACCAACTGCTCGCCGCAGATGGGCGCGTTCAATCAAAAGACCTGGCTGGAGCTTGAGGACTACATCCTCGATAACACCAAGCGCTGGAAATCCAGGGTAACGGTATTTACCGGCCCGGTACTGCGCGATGACGATCGCAGCTACCGGAACATCATGATTCCGTCGGCGTTCTGGAAAGTTGTGGCGTTTCTGGGCGATGACGGCAAGCCTTCAGCCAGCGCTTACATGATCAATCAGAGCAGCGAGCTGGGTAAGCTGGACATCGTGTTTGGCCCGCTCAGAACCTGGCAACGCAGCGTCGCGCAGATCGAGCAACTCACCGGCATACGCTTTGGCGACCTGTCCAGTTACGACGGCTTCTCCAACGAGGAGCGCCTGACCGGGACACGCATCGAGGCGCAGATCCGCGGGCCACAGGACATTCGGGTCTAGCACGTTACACAAGCCATCGACTTCAGACCGTTCTTGCGCAGATAAAAAAGGGCTGCCTGACACAGGTGTCAGGCAGCCCTTTAATTTACAGGCAATCAGCGAAAATGACGCGCCACGGCCTCCGGCGCGTCGGGTACGTCCATATTGATCTTGCGCCAGGCGGCCTGGGCAAAGCTGTACACCGAAAAAGCGATCAAACCGAGAGCCACGACAAGCAGCACCAAGCCACCTGCTGGCAGGTCCTGCAAGCCATTCAGCGCGTCCTTCATGCCCGGCGGATGCATCGCCTGATAGCTGGAGCCGCTGACAGCCAGTAACACGGCAATCTCGATGAATGCCACGCCGCGAGCGATCAGGCCAAAGCGAGACACCGGACGGACATACTTCATGACATCTTCGTCAGCCTCGAAGTACTTCTCGAAAGACGCTTTGTAACCCTTGATGATATGCACGATGCCCAGTGCCAAGGGCACCAGCGCAACGACATAGACCAGCAGGTTGGAATGATCCCACGACAGAATCGAGGCCAGCAGGTCCTTGGTCTGGCTGCCACCCGAGCCGCCTGAGCTTTTCAGCCCGCTGATCAGAAGACCGAGCGCGAAGAACGCCAGTGCGCCATACGTGAAGCCGCCCACCAGCAGGCCGCCCCGGATGACCAACCCCTTGAGCTCCCGACCATGATGGTCCACATCCTGCGTGGCCTGCAGCACTCGCCAGGCGGCAAAGGCGAGAAGACCGACGATCACCAGACTGACAAGCACATTTCCGAATGGCTGACTCAACAACGCCTCAAGGCTGCTGTGACTGTCAGCAGGCTGAGAAGAACCTTGAGCGGCCAGAACGGCGAACAGCCCGATAATCAGATACACCACACCACGAGCGGCATAACCACCTCTTGCAAGCAAAATCAGTCCACGTTGCGCCGACATAAATACAGATCCCTGAAAGTAATTACAGGAACAGACCCGGCACGTTCTCAGGGGTTCGACTCAATTGACGGCGTGCAGCCAAGCACATGCTTGCGCAGTGTTCAGGTTCCCGCCAGCTCTCGCACCTACTGCGGATTACCGTGCATAGAGCAGCGAATAATTCCTCTCCGCTGCCTGAAAGCAACCAGGCATCACTTGTAAAATGCACTGTTTTTGGACCGCGCCAACAATTCAGGTATCGTGCGCAGCCATCCACCTGCCACTACCAGAGGCCCCAGATGCCCTCAAGCAAACGCGAGCAGGCCCACACTGAGCGCAAGCTTGTCACGGCGCTGACGCAGGCTTGTGAAACCGCCAAGTCTGAAATGCCCGGCTTTTGCTGGCTGACACACGAAGTCGACTACGCAGCCTTTCCCTCCAGCCTGCAGGTGGTTTGGGTGTTCGATACGCTGGCCGACAAAAATGCGGCGCTGAGCCATGCTCTGGACAAGCGAATGATCGAACTGACCGGCGAGGCGTTTGCCGAAGCACAGCTGAGCGTTGCGAAAGTGTCAGCGCATGTGCATGTCGACTCTGAAGAAGAGTGCATTCGCGACAACGGCGGTGATTGGCAGCAGCGCATTCGGCGCAAGTACACCAGGCGAGGTTGATCATGGCGAAGGACATCGAAAACCCGTGCATTTCAGTCTGCCAGCTCAGTGGCGACCTGTGCGTCAGTTGTGGGCGCACCAAGGATGACATTCGCAAATGGAAACGTATGAAACGCCCGGAGAAAATGGCGGCGGTACAACGCGCTAGCCAACGCATGAAGAGCTTGCAAAAAAAGAGCATTTAAAAACGAAAGTTTCATCTTGGTCGGGAAACTTCTCCAAAACGGTTTATGTCAGTATCCACCGTGACTCGGTTGCCTGGAGTCTGACGAATTACGGGAATAGAGCTATTGACCAGCCATGCCGATCGCCGCAACACCCTTTCACTGGACAGCCTGAATTTTTTCCTCGCTGATGTGCGCGATGGTTTGGGCCCTTACCTGGCGATTTACCTGCTTGCGGTTCACAAATGGGACCCGGCAAGTATTGGTGTGGTGATGACCATCGCAGGCATTGCGGGGCTGCTGACCCAGACACCGGCAGGTGCGCTGATCGACCGCACGCCCTACAAGCGAGCAATGATCGGCGTCGCGGCACTGCTGGTGACGCTGAGCTGCCTGATCTTGCCTTTCACCTCATCGTTTACCCTGGTTGCCCTGACTCAGGCCCTGAGCAGCGTTGCCGCATCAGTGTTCGCACCCGCCATCGCCGCCATTTCGTTGGGCATCACCGGACCAAAAGCGTTTACCCGACGCACCGGGCGCAATGAAACCTTCAATCATGCGGGCAACGCCTGCGCAGCCTTGCTGGCCGGTGGCTTCGCCTACCTGTTCGGCCCGATTGCAGTGTTTTATCTGATGGCCGCGATGGCGCTGGCCAGCGTCGTCGCGATCAGTTTTGTCTCTGCCGACGCGATAGACCATGACGTTGCCCGAGGCTTCGATGCCAGTCACGACACCAGTGGTCATCACGCCTCCGGACTTTCCGCCCTGTTGAGCAATAAACCGCTGCTGATGTTTGGCATCTGCTGCGCGCTGTTCCACCTGGCGAACGCAGCGATGCTGCCACTGGTTAGCCAGAAACTCTCGCAGATCAACATGCAGATGGCGACACCGCTGACATCAGCCTGCATCGTTGCCGCGCAACTGGTCATGGTTCCAGCAGCACTGCTGGTAGGTATGAAAGCGGACGTCTGGGGGCGCAAGCCGCTATTGCTGGCCGGCTTTTTGTTTCTTCCGATTCGGGGGGTTCTCTACACCTTCTCCGATGATCCGTACTGGCTGGTGGCAGTGCAAATGCTCGACGGAATCGGTGCAGGCCTGTTCGGCGCCTTGTTCCCGTTGATGGTCAAGGACCTGACCCAGGGCAGCGGACGCTTCAACGTGAGCCTTGGGGCGCTGTCGACCCTGTTCGGGCTGGGCGCGGCGCTGAGCAACAGCCTGGCCGGATTCGTCGTGCATATGGCTGGCTACAGCGCAGCGTTTTTGACCTTGGCAGGTGTAGCAGCCGTTGCGTTCTGTCTGCTGCTGGTGGCAGTGCCCGAGACGCTTTCACGGCCCCGACACACGCCGGCTCCGAAACCTGATCAGGCATTGAGTACGTAATCTGAGTTATTCCCACATCACCCCTCTCACCTGCCAGCCTTCGTGCTGGCAGGTCGCAATGACCAAACCGCTCCCGGCCCCGTCCATCCCTCCAACCCAACGCCCTGTTTCGTCCCACAAACCACTGCGTCCCGCCGACTGCCAACCGCCCGTAGGCCCGCCGTGATTGGCCATCAGCACCGGTAACCGGTGACGCTGGGCATGCCCGGCGAGCAACTCTGCATCATGTGCGTAGCCGCCTGGCGAAATCAGCACGCTTGCGGCGTACAGCCATGCACCGCCGTCCGAGATACGTTGCACATGTTCAGAATGACTGAAGTCGGCACACACGCACAGGCCAATTCGGTGCTGATCGAGGTGCAGATAGCAATCTTCGCTGCCGGGACTGAAGACCGCATCTTCTCCGGGATGCAGGTATTGCTTAGCGTAGCTAATGACATCGCCATGGGTGGTGAACGTCAGCGCGCCAATTTCGATGCGGCCATCGGGTCCTTTTAGGGGTACGCCAACCGTGGTCACCAGTTGCAATTGCATGGCCAGCGCGCGAATCGGGTCCAGGCATGCATCGTCGGGTGAAAGCGCCAGTTCGCGGGCGAGATCAGGCTCGTAGCCAGTCAGCGACAACTCAGGAAACAGCAGGTAGTGCGCGCCCAAGTCAGCGGCACGCTGCATGAACGCCAGATGTCCGGCGAGATTGTGCTTGAACTCGCCTCTGAGTGAACAGAATTGCGCAGCAGCCAGTGTCGGTGAAGTCATTTAATTGTCCATAGGCCATTGAGTTCGGTGGGGCGTGAATCACTTGGGGTTTGATGACGTCCGCCTGAATACCGTTCAATATGAAGACTGCGCCAACCATCATTCTGACTAGCGCAGTGCTGCCGAATGAGCGGGCGAACTGCTAATCTTGCGGGGTGCTGATCCGGCACCTTACTGAGTTATTCCGATCATGGCTGATCAATCTTCTTTCTCGCGATACAACATCCATTTCGCAACATTGCTATTGAGTAGCCTGGCATTTTCGCAGGCACAGGCTGCGGTCGAGGTTACTTCGGGCGGGGCGGTGTCTCAAGACAGGATCGCGGCAATCCATGCAGAAAGCGTCGGTCACTCTTTACGCAATACCGACATGACTGTGAGCGATTTGCAGGAACTGCAGCGCAACTCAAAGCGCAACGCTGATGAGATTGCGAGTTTGAAACAGACCATCAATGCACAGGCAAAATTGATCGAAGAGTTCAAACGCGGCGCAGGCAGTCAGTCGCTCGGCAACGCGAGTGATACATCAGCGTTGAAGAGCAAAATCGACGAACAGAACAACAAAATCGAAAAGCTGGAAAGTCAGATAAGCACCCTGAAACGCAGTTCCGAATCCGGCGCCAATGCCAATGATGTAAGCAACCTCAAACGCGAGATCAGCAGCACGCAAAGTGACCTTAAGTCGCTGAAAAGTACAGTCGACAGTCTGAGCAACCGTATCAAATAACGGCATCACTCGATGAAAAGTGAGCGACACCAAAGCTGTTTTCGCTCACCCCCGTGTTTTTTACATTGCGCCACTCTTCATAGGGCACATGGCTCGTACTGCGGGCAGTACGAGCCACAAACAGTGTCTGAGGCCAAGCCTGGTCGTACTTTTCTTTGCGCGAGACTGATGATGCGTTGGTCTTGTGCGAAGCCAATGAACACCAACACCGTCCCCACACCCGTAAAACGTTTTTACACATAGTTACATTTGAATCTCCACGCCAGTTGTACGACGTCTTATCTTGCTCATGAGTGAGTGAAGTCTCAATACAATAACAATGGAGATCAAACGCATGTCCGGCCCCCCTACGCTTGAAGAAAAGGCGGCACCTGCAGCCGAACCCCGTCTCAAAAAGCTTGCCAAAATGCTCGGCCCCGGGATCATCGCAGTGCTCTCCTGGCTGGGCGCCGGGGACCTCATCACGTCATCCGTGGCAGGTTCCAGTTATGGCTACGCCATGATGTGGGTGCTGGCGATATCCTTGCTGCTCAGGTTCCTGATCGTCAACATCATCGCCCGTTTTCAGCTGTGTAATAACCAGGGCATGACCATTCTGCAGGGCTATGCGCAGCTTCACCCGCTCTTTGCCTGGTTCATGCTCGGCTACGCGTTATTGATGGGGCATTTGATCAACGCCTACATGATCAAGGGCGCGGGTGAAGCACTGGCGATGCTGTTGCACATCAATCAGCCGCTGCTTTGCTCGGTCGCGGTGGTGCTCGCCGTGTGGCTACTGGTCGGTCGCAATATCTACACGATGATCGAAGGCGTCATGAAAGTGCTGCTGGCAATCATGACTCTGGCGTTTCTGACTCTGGCGATCATGTCTGGTCCGGATGTCACCGGCATCATCAAAGGCACGATCGGTTTCAGCATTCCGCCCGACGAAGGCGTACATGGCGCACTGCTCGTAGCCGTGTCAGTAATCGGTGCGGTGGCCGGCTCCATCGCCAACTTCGTCCATCCTTATGTCATGCGCGAAAAAGGCTGGACGGGGCCGCAACACAAGCGCATGCAGCGCAACGATCTGCTGTTTGCGGTGATCGTCGGTATCGTCATCAACCTGGCCATCTGGGTGGTAGGCGTTGAAATTCTGCGACCCAACGGCATTCAGGTGAATACCCTCGCCGACCTGGGCAAGGCGTTGGAGATATTCTTCGGCCCGTTGGGCTGGTACATCTTTTTCATCGGCGTGTTTGCCACGCTGTTTGCCAGTATTTCCGGCAAGACCACCGCCTTCCCGATGCTGATCACCGACGCCTTCCAGCACATCAGCCCAAAGCGCCGCGAACGCTATGGCAAGGTCTTCCACAACGACCCGATGCACAAATGGTTCATGCTGTTCATTCTGGTTACTCCACTGATCTGGTCGCTGCCCGGCATGCCCGACTTCGTGACGCTGACGCTGGGCGTCAACGCGCTGAACATCATTGGCTTGCCGATCATCTCGCTCGGGCTGCTGATCATGTCCAATCAAAAGTCGCTGTTGAGCAAGGAATACCGCAATAACTGGTTCGAGAACATCGCACTGACCTTCGCCACCGGGCTGGCGTTGTGGGTGGCGTTTCAGTTGGGCACGGAGTTGATGGCGTAAGCCGGCAAACGCTGGATTTCCGCTGAGTACCCCATCCCCAAGTCCATTCCCGCCCATAGGAATGGACGCCGTTCAACGATCAAACCGTCGCCCCAACTCCAAACGTTGCCCTCACACATCCAGCAACCTGCTGATCGAAGGGACTGCAACACTTCGCCTGCCAACAAACAGAAATAATTCTCAACGGAGATGTTATATTGTATCTATAACTATCAGGAAGTATCACATGTCGTCTCGTAGAATCGCGTCTCTGGCAGGCTTTGCAATCGGGGTGTTGGGCAGTAATGGCTATGCGGAGGAGCAGCCAAAGGCCATCGAGCTGGAGAGCGTCAACGTCACCTCCGATTATCAGTACGAAACCGCCACCGGCCCGGTAAAGGGTTATCGCGCCACCCGTTCGGCCACCGCCACCAAGACCGACACAGCCCTCCAGGACATCCCGCAGTCGATCAGCGTGGTGCCCGCTTCGGTACTCAAGGATCTTGGCAGCAACAGTGTCGAACGTGCGCTGGAGTTTGCCGGAGGCGTGTCAAAGCAAAACAACTTCGGCGGCCTGACCCTCTACGAATACAGCATCCGCGGCTTCACCACTTCCGAGTTCTACAAGGACGGTTTCAGTGCCAACCGGGGCTACCCTGCCACGCCGGACGCGGCGAATATCGAGCGTATCGAGGTGCTGAAAGGCCCGGCAGCCAGCCTGTATGGGCGTGGTGACCCGGGCGGGACGGTCAATATCGTTACCAAGAAGCCTCAGCGCGAAGCGTTCACTACGCTGCAAACCAGTGCGGGCAGTTGGGATCGCTATCGCACCGCACTGGACGTCAATACGCCGCTGGACGAAGAAGGCAAACTGCTTTCTCGGGTCAATCTCGCCGTCGAAGACAACAACAGCTTTCGTGACCATGTAGAAAGCAAACGGGTCTTTGTTGCGCCCTCCATCAGTTGGCAGCTGAACCCCGACACCAGCCTGCTGGTGGAAACCGAATTCGTGCGGCAAAAATCGACGTTCGACCGGGGAGTGGTCGCCCCCAACAACAAGTGGAGTGGCGTGTCCCGCTCGACCTTCCTGGGTGAACCGGACGACGATATCGACAATGACAACAACATGGTCCAGTTTGCGCTGGACCATCAGCTCAATGATGTCTGGTCGTTGCGCCTGGCCAGTCACTACAAGCAAGGCGAGATGTCGGGCTTTGCCAGTGAAGCGCGCCCTCTCAACCCTGATGGCCGCACCGTCAACCGCCGCTATCGCGAGCGCGACAATAACTGGCATGACAGCATCACCCAACTGGAACTGCATGGCCATTTCGACGCACTCGGTCTGGAGCACGAAGTGCTGATCGGTACCGAATACGAGAACTACCGCAAGAACGAGCGAGTCACGAACATTGGCGGTAGCGCCTACGCCATCGACATCTATAACCCGGTGTATGGCCAGCCCAAACCAAACGGCGTGCGCTCCGGTACGGATTTCTACGAACACATTGAAAGCCGTGCGCTGAACCTGCAGGACCAGATTGTCTTTACCGACAAGCTGCGCGGCATGATCGGCGCGCGCTACGAGCACTTCGACCAACAGGTCGATGACTTCATCACCAAAACCAACCCCGACCAGCGTCACGATGCATTCACCCAACGCGCCGGGCTGCTTTACCAGCTCACTCCGCAGGTGGGCGTATTCGCCAACGCGTCCACGTCATTCAAGCCCAATAATGGTCTGGACGCAGCCAGCAAGACCTTCGATCCGGAGGAAGGCGTCGGTTACGAAGCCGGGATCAAGAGTGAGCTGTTTGACAACCGTCTGAGCACCACCCTCGCCGCTTTCCATATCGAAAAGGAAAACGTTCTGGCGCTGGACCCGGGCACCGACACCAACCGCGCCGTGGGCAAGGCCCGCAGCCAGGGTTTTGACCTGCAATTCACCGGGCAGGTCAGCGAAGCCATTCGTGTGATCGGCGCGTTTGCCTACATCGATGCTGAAGTGACCAAGGGTGACCGAGCCATACCCACAGGCAGTCGTATCCTCGGCGTGGCCAAACACAGCGGCAGCCTGTTGAGCGTCTACGAGTTTCAGGAAGGCCTGTTGCGTGGCTCGGACATAGGCGCAGCGTACACCTACGTCGGCGACCGCTCAGGCCAGTCGGGTACAGGCTTCGAGCTGCCTGCCTATCAGACCGTCGACTTGCTCGCTCATTACAAAGCCAGCGACAACGTTACGGTGGGTCTGAACCTGAACAACATCTTCGACGAAAAATACTACGAGCGCTCTTTCAGCAATTACTGGGTTGCTCCCGGCGAACCGCGTAATTTCACGGTCAGCCTGACACTTGGCCTCTGACGCTGATAACAATCGATTAACAACAGACGACCCACAACAACAAGGATGCACCATGCTTTCAACAAAACCTTTTCTGGCCTTGGGCCTGCTCGGTGCGCTGTTTGCCACGCACGTCAGCGCACATGGCCTGTGGACCGAGCAACGCCGCGGCAATATCGAAGTGGTCTACGGTCATGGCGCGGAAGACAACGCCTTCAAGGCACAGAAAGTCAGCGGCGCTTGGGCATTTGACCGTCAGGGCAAGATGATCCCGGTGACCGTGCAACGCCTCGAAGACCAAGCTCGGTTAGTGCCGCTCAAGCCGCCTGCAGTCATGTCCGTGGCGCTGGATAACGGTATGTGGACGCGCGACGCCGAGAAAAAATGGATCAACGAAGGGCGCAGCAAAGTGCCCAACGGTACCGACTCGATTCATACGTTCAAATACAGCGTCGCCATCTATGAAGAAGGTGCGCACCTGCCATCGTTCAACAAACTGAATTTTGTGATCGTGCCGCAGGCTGATCCATTGAAAGTCGGTGTGGGCAAACCATTACCGGTGCGTGTACTGATCGACGGCAAGCCCGCCGCCGGTATCAAACTGATCGGCGACTACCGCAGTGCGCCAGGCGTGATCAGCAGCGAAACGGATGCTCAGGGCATGGCCAATGTGATCGTACGCAACGAAGGGCTGAATATCATCGCCGCCGAGGTAACACTGCCCGTCAAGGACAATGCAGATATCGCCGAGCGTGGCCTGTTTACCTCACTGACCTTTGTCGGCGAGGCGCATCACGACTGACCCTCGCTGAAACGAAAAACGCCTGCCCTGGGCGTTTTCCGCCTGATGACAAGCGATACATGGACGCCTGCCCTGTATCGCACTCTCCCTCCATATTCCCTCCGATAAAGAACGTTTCCAGAAACCTCCGGACTCTGCATTTCCTTTCGTCCAAACGACACCAACTGCCTGTTGCCGGGTGATTCTGATCAATCTCGGTGCGCAGGCGGAACCGTGTTTCCAGATGTTTGACGGACGGGCCTGTAACGCATCAATACTCGCCATATTTATGCGTGAGCGACAGTGCATGTCCATTAACGCCATGCTGCCTAAAGGTCGACAACAATAAGCCGTTGGCTTCTTGGTAGACCATAAGACCACGCTCCAGGTATTGGCCTGAGGCGACAGACTGCAAACATGCAGCGCCCGACACGTGCGGCAGTAATGAACACTCCGGAGCTCATATGAACATCAAGCAAAAATTGACAGGGGCGTTCGCAGTCATTGCGTGTTTGCCCATAGTGGTAGTGGCCGCCATCGTTGTAGTGAACTTGCGCGGCAAGGCGACAAGCGATTTCGTCGACAGCAGCGGACGGGAAATTCGCCAGGTCGACAATGCCATGCAGTTGTTTTTCGATGGGATCGCACAGAACGTCAATTACATTTCAGCGCACCCGTTGATCGCCGGGGCGGGCGATGATTTTCGTAGTTATACGGGCGCCGCCCCTACCCCGCAATCGGACAATGACAAGCAGGCAACCGAACTCTTTGCCAACATTGCCAAGGCTCATCCCGCCTACGCTTATATTTCTTACGGCTTGGTCAACGGCAGCTACATCATGACGCCGGAAGACCCGAAAATGAGCAACTACGACCCGCGCGTGAGGCCTTGGTACAAGACCGCCATGGCAAACCCAGGCAAAACCGTGCGCAGCGATGCGTATTACTGGGCCAACGACGATGCCACATTGGTCAGCACCATCAGGGCGATTCCCAACAAGCTGGGCAACCCAGGCGGTGTAGTCAACATTGACGTATCGCTCAAGCAACTGACCAACATCGTCAAGCAGATGAAGCTCGGTGATAGTGGCTACGTGATGCTTATGGAAAAAAGCGGCACGGTACTGGTCGACCCCAAACAGCCAGAGCACAACTTCAAGAAGCTGGGTGAACTGGGTGACGGTTTCGCCGAGCTGGCAAAGACCGACCGGGGCCTAGTTGAAGTGACGCTCAATGGCGAGCGTTACATGGCTAACGTGTACCCTTCCGAACAACTGGGGTGGGACTTCATTGGTCTGATCAGGCAGGACGAAGTGATGGCCTCGGCCACCCGCCTGACCTGGCTGATTGGCATTATCGCTGCGGTGCTGGCGTTGGTTTTCGCGATTGTCGGGGCAAGCTTCGCCCGCGTCATCGTGCGTCCGATACACAGCGTTTCCACTGGCCTGGAAGGTATTGCCGGCGGCGAAGGCGACCTGACTCAAAACCTTGTCGTTCGCGGCAACGATGAAACCGCGCAACTGGCAGGCTGGTTCAACAAGTTCCTGACTGCGATTCGAGGCCTGATCCAGCATATAGGTCAGGCAGCCGGAAAGATTCTCGAGGCGTCGCACAGCTCCACTCGCGTTTCCAACGACATGGCCGAGGCCGCCGGACGCCAGCGCGAAGCCGTGGACATGGTGTCGACTGCGTTTCATGAAATGGTTGCCACCTCCAACGAGGTTGCACGCTCATGCAGTCAGGCGGCCGACTCTGCCGACAGCGGCCAGCAGCAGGCCCGCGAAGGTCAGCGGCAGATTGATGACGCGGTGCGCAGTGTCGACCAATTGAGCGAAGAGCTTGCCCGCTCGGCCAAAGAGATGACGCAACTGGAGAAGGACAGCACCGGAATCCAGTCGATCCTGAACACCATTCGCTCGATTGCCGAACAGACCAACCTGCTGGCCCTGAACGCTGCCATCGAAGCTGCCCGCGCAGGTGAGCAGGGTCGTGGTTTTGCCGTGGTAGCCGACGAGGTTCGTGCGCTGGCTAAACGTACTGCCGATTCGACCGCCGAAATCGACAGCCTGCTGGGCAATCTGGCCAAAGGTACGGCGTCCGTCGCACAACAGATGCACGCGAGTCTTGGCGTTTCTCATCAGTCGGTCACCAAGATCGGCCAGGCACGCAGCAGCTTTGGCCAGATTCGCGAGTCGGTGGATGTGATTCGCGACATGAACACCCAGATTGCAACCGCAGCCGAAGAGCAGCATCAGGTAGCAGAAGATATCAATCGGCACATCAGTCAGATCCACGGCGATGCGCAGCTGATCGCCGACCTTTCGGACGCGGCCCGCGCCGACTCCAGAAGTCTGGAGACGCTGTCCAGCGAACTGGACAGTCTGGTGCACAAGTTCAAGACTTGAGGCCTGCAACTCTTGAACATGCGACGCAGTGCGGGTCTTTGACGCAGAGCGTCACTAACGGCATTCCCACGCTGGAGCGTAGGGAACGATAACTGCACTATCGTGCGATAGCCTGAGCGTACTGCACGATAACCGTAACTATCGTGCGACGCTCTGCGTCGACATGCCGTTCCGGACGCTCCGCGTCAGCTCCCGAGCAGGCGGCGTATCATTCGCTCGCAAACCATTCGGCCAGAAAATCCAGCATTGTGCGCAAGGTTGCAGACTGGTGATGCCGTGAGGTGTAGATCGCATGTATCCCCAGCGCACGGGGCTGGTAGCCGGGCATCAGCGCAACCAGCTTGCCGCTGGCAATCAGTGGCGCTGCAGAATGCACTGGCTGCAAGGTGATACCGGCACCTGCTACTGCGGCTTCCAGCAAAACCACTGAATCGTTGGCGCTGAGGTTGCCGCCCACCGGCACACTGAGTGGCGATTTTCCATGAGTAAATTCCCACAGGCTTTTGCCGAAGTAGGAATAGGTCAGACAGTTGTG
Organism: Pseudomonas tremae; assembly: GCF_001401155.1. GTDB lineage: Bacteria > Pseudomonadota > Gammaproteobacteria > Pseudomonadales > Pseudomonadaceae > Aquipseudomonas > Aquipseudomonas tremae. The sequence continues at coordinate 26,261 of NZ_LJRO01000438.1, read as the reverse complement.
CGCAGCCAGCTCCTGAGGCCTGGACGGCGTACCGCGCAAAGCGAGATACGCTGGCGAAGCACAGACAATCGAATAGCACTGCCCCAGCGGACGGGCGATCACGTTAGGGTCCAGTTGATTAGTGATGCGGATCGCCAGATCGATACGCTCGCTGACCAGATCCACAGCCTCATTGCCGATCAGGAAATCGACCGAAGTGCCGGAATAACGTTGCAAATAGGCCGTCACCGCGGTTGCCAGAACTGCCTGCGCCAGTGACTGCGAACAGGCGATACGCAGCATGCCGCGTGGCTCATCAACTTGCGTATCAGCAGCCAGCGGCACTGCATCAGCCATCTCGACAAGCTGCTGGCAACGCAACAAAGTCACTTGTCCGGGCGCAGTCAGGCCGAGTTTACGCGTTGTACGGTGCAGCAATCGCGCGCCCGCCCAAGTCTCCATTTGCGCCAGATACCGAGTAACCATGGCCCGCGACATGTCCAATGCCTCGGCGGCAGCAATAAGGCTGCCTCGCTCGTTGATGGCAATGAACACACGCGCGGCAGTGATGCGATCCATTATTCGTCCGGTTCAAGCAATCAATAATTGCCGATACTGAGGCTTTTGTTTCGTTTCAAGCAACCTAAGATAGTCGCTTCAGCCCTGCCTCGTGAAAGGTTGCCTCCCCTATGCTGCGTATTTCCCTGCTCGCCCTATCGCTCTCCGCCCTGCTGCCCATTGCCGCCCAGGCCGCCACCCCATTGGTGATCGACGTCTACAATCCGGCAGAAAAAGCCGTATTCCCGGTGTCATCCGAACTGGTTACCGGCGAACACGATGCAGTGCTGATCGACGCACAATTTCAGCGCAACGATGCTCAGGCGCTGGTAGAGAAGATCAAGGCCAGCGGCAAGAAGCTCACCACTGTCTACATCAGCCACAGTGACCCCGATTACTATTTTGGTCTGGACGTCATACAAGCGGCTTTCCCGGATGCAAAGATTGTCGCCAGCGCGCCCACCGTCAAAGCGATCAAGGCGTCGATGCAAGGCAAACTCGCGTACTGGAGCCCTATTCTCAAAGACAACGCGCCTGAGAAACTGGTACTGCCGGAGGTGCTCGAGGGTGATCACCTGAGCCTCGAAGGGCGTTCGCTGGAAATCAAAGGTTTGACAGGCCCGGCACCGGAGCGCAGCTACGTATGGATTCCATCGCTCAAGGCCGTCGTCGGTGGCGTCGTGGTGTCCAGCGGCATTCACGTCTGGGTAGCTGACACGCAGAGCCCGAAGTCCCGGCAGGACTGGCTCGCCACACTCAAGGGCATCGAGGCATTGAAGCCGGCCACGGTGATTCCAGGCCATTACCTGGGGCAGATTCCTCAAGGCACCAAGGCCGTTGCCTTTACCGCCGACTACCTCAAATCCTTTGAAAAACAAGCCGCCAAAGCCAAGGACTCCGCAGCCTTGATCGATGCGATGCAGAAAGCCTGGCCACAACTGGCCGAGCCGAGCTCGCTGGAACTGAGTGCCAAGGTCATCAAAGGCGAGATGAAATGGCCTAACTGATCTGGCAAAGGCAAAGCCTTCACCGCTGCGTGATACCTGAGGCGAGCTTGCGGAATACGCAGTGAAATCGCTGCACGGGTATGGTCAGACGCACACCTCAGTGGCTATGCTGCGTCGATGAATGCGCCTGCCAAGATCCGTAACCCCTGCCCGCCCGGCGCTTGCGACTGCAAGCGCGAACGGCTGGACACAGAGGATGCCGACCTGCGGATTCTGCTACTGACACGCGAGGCCGAAAAAAGTCTTATAGAGCGTCTGGAACGCATCGAAAGTCTGGAAGACCTTGAGCACATGCAGCGCAAGATTTTCGAGCAACTGGGCGTGCGCGTCGAGATCGCCCCCGGTTTCAATGAAGTACGCACCATGCGCGGTATCAGCATTGCCGTCGAAGAGAAGATCGGGCTCTGTCGCAAGGCCCGCCAGTCGATCCCCGCTGCCATCCGCCGCGCCCTTGAGGCACGCCCTCAAATCGCCTACCAATTGCTCAATGCCAACGACCTGCTGCGCGACGCCTGACTATCGAGCGGCTGACAACTGCAGCTATCATGCGGCGCCCATCAGCCAAGGAATCCCTGCGTGCCTCTCGAAATTCGCCCTGCCACTGTCGCCGACGTCGATCAGATTCTAGCCTTCATCACCGAACTTGCGATCTACGAACGCGCCGGGCATGAAGTCAAGGCCAGCGCCAAAGACATTCAAAAGTCCCTGTTTGCCGACGACGCCCCTGCGAGCGCACTGATGTGCCTGTACGACGGCACACCGATTGGCTACGCCGTGTATTTCTACAGCTATTCCACCTGGCTGGGGCGTAACGGAGTGTATCTGGAAGACCTTTACGTCACCCCTGAACAGCGCGGCGTCGGCGCCGGACGCGAACTGCTTCGGCATATTGCTCGCGAAGCAGTGGCCAACGACTGCGGCCGTCTGGAATGGAGCGTGCTGGACTGGAACGAGCCGGCTATCCGGTTTTACGAAGCGATCGGTGCAGAATCGCAAAGCGAATGGGTGCGCTACCGGATGGAAGGCGCCAGTCTGCTGGATTTCGCCAACGGCGGCGAATGAATCATAAGGCCCTCAAACGACAACGCCCGACCTGAAAAGGCCGGGCGTTCTGGTGATAGCACCTTGAGTCGGTCAGCAGACCCCAGGCGGAATGCCGTCCTTGTTGAAGTCCTTCAGGCGTTCCTTTTCTTCCGGCGTTGAATGCGCTGGTACGTCACTGGCCGGTTCTGGTTTTTTCTCGTCTTTTTTCTCGGTCATGGCTGGATACTCCGTGTGTGGGTATTTCAGTAAGGCCACACGCGATGCATTCGGTTCAGACTGATTGCACATCCGCCCGGCGCTGCGGGAGGCCGCATTCCAGTTGCCTGGCCAGCCCCTGCAAGTCGAGCAGGGTCGCTCGCCAACTGCGCTCCTGGCTACCGACACTGACCAGCGAACGCACCCGATCATTCACTGAAATGCCCTTGCCGTTGCTGGCTTGCCAGCCTTGGTCCAGCATGGACGGATCGAATTGGTTGAAGGCGTCGATCGCGTCGACTCGGCTCACAGCGAAACCAAAACACAGGCGATCGCCGCGCACGATCAGTACACGCGACGCTTCGCATTGAGGCTGTGCGCCCTCCCCGAGCAGACTGCTGAGGCAGATCAGCGGCACTTGCTCGCCACGCAGGTTGAACTGACCAATCAGATGAGTCTCGGGTTGCAGCAGACCAATCAACTGCGTAGGCACGCCCATGATTTCTACAATCTGGCTCAGTGGCGCCACAAAGCGCGTCGGCGCGTCAAACAGCAGGCACGCATGACGCAGCATGGCCTTGGTCACATCGTGTGAAGCCTGAGCGGGCTTGACGTCATGCTGGTAGACCTGAGTGTAACTCTTGATTTCCGGGCGCTGTAACAGCATCGGGTGATCGAGCAACAGGGCTTGCCGGCCCTCCTCCAGGTTCATCACCCCGGCGAACAGCTCCGGGTGCGGCAGGCCGTAGGCAGGTGCTGCCAACAGACTGTCCGGGTCCTGGCGCTGGATAGCGACCATGCGGTCATAACCAAAACCGCACACCCGGCCATCCGCAGCGGTCAGCAATAACAATTGCGGCTTGGTGGTCTGGCGCCGATGATCCAGTCCCAGCACTTCAGACAGGTCAAGCGCAGGAACCTTGGTGCCGCGTACTGAAGTGACGCCGAAGCAGCAGTCGCTGGGGAAATCCGATGGAGAAATCTCTGGGTTATCGACCAGTTCAGTCACAACGCTGGCATCGATGCAGAAGTTACGCTCATCGCACTCGAACACCAGATAATGCAGCAGACGACTTTTGGCAGCCTGGGCCTGCTCAGTGCGCACCTGAGCGCTCGGGTCGGAGGCAAACAGCACGCCGGGCAGACGAGTCAGCGCATCGAGATCCAGCTTATAGACCATTCGCGCTTCGTCGGCGTCCAGCAGCACCGATGGCAGCAGACCGGGCCGGGCGCCATCGGAGCCCAGAGGGCTGAACTGCGAATCCCGGGCCTTGAGAATGTCGCAAACCGCGTCAATTGCCAGCCCCAGATACCCCCCGTTGTATTTAAGAATCGCCACCAGCGGCGTCGGCGGTGAAGCCTCGGTACCCTGTGCAAGCTCGCCACGCAAGTCTACAAGTGGCACCGGCTTGCCACGCAAGGTGAAAACCCCCAGCAACGCACCTCGGGTCAGCGGGTGCGGCTGCAGATTTTCCGGCCAGTGCACGGCTTCCATCAGAGCGTCAGCAACCACTGCGAGGTAGACGCCGTTGATCTGCACGACCCCATAGGCGATCAGGCTGCTCATGCAGGCTGTCCGACCGATACCTTATCCAGCGTTTCGGTGTACCCGTTCAGGTTGGCGTTGTGCAACTCAGTGATCAATGCTTCGACTTGTTGCGCCGACAATCGCTGTTTATCGGTCGCAGTGTTGATCCCGTCAATGGCCTGCGTGGTCTGCATAACGCCTTCCACGATGTGCTCGAAGGCTTCACCGGCGGACTGCGATATCTCGTTGCCTGACTCGATCCGACTAACCGTTTCAAGAATCAGCTTATTGATTTCCTTGGTGGCCCGAGAGGACTTCTCGGCCAGCTTGCGTACCTCATCGGCAACCACCGAGAACCCGAGGCCATGCTCGCCGGCTCTGGCAGCCTCAATGGCGGCGTTGAACGCCAGCATGTTGGTCTGGCTGGCGATTTCGCTGATCACCTGGATGATGTCTTGGATGCCTTCGGCCGACTTGGCGATCATGCTCATCGCATCAGACGCCTTGACCAGAGTCTGCGAGCCACGAGAGGCTTGCTCACGGGTCAGCCGGGCCAGCTCTGTGGCAGTGTCAGTGCTTTGCGCAACGTAGGAAATTGCCGCCATCAGCGTCTTGACCGACTCGCGCATGGCAAGAGTCTTGGCTTCGATGGCTTTCTCCATCTCGACCTGACGAGTGATATCAGTAGCGAACTTCACGACTTTGAATGGTATGCCGTCGTGATCGAAGATCGGGCTGTAAGTGGCCTGAATCCAGATCTGCTGACCATATTTGCTGACCCGCATAAAGCGTCCCGAATAGAACTCGCCCTGCCCCAGGCCGTGCCAGAACTCACGGTATTCGGTACCGCGTACGTATTCTTCGTCGCAGAAGATCCTATGGTGCTGGCCTTTGATTTCCAGCATTCCGTAACCCAGCGCTTTCAGAAAATTGGCGTTGGCAGCCAGGATATTACCGGCCATATCGAACTCGATGACCGCCTGAGCACGATCAATCGCATTGACCTTGCCTTTGTCCTCAACGCTGGTCTCCTTGGCCTCGGTCACGTCGAGTGCAAACTTGACGATTTTGTAGGGCTTGCCCTGCGCATCGAAGATCGGGTTGTAGGTCGCCTGAATCCAGATTTCCTTGCCATCCTTGCGTAGGCGCTTGTACTCGTTGGCGTCGTATTCGCCACGGCCCAGTTTTTCCCATAGCTCACGGTATTGCAGGCTGCTGACGAACTCCTCGGAGCAGAACATGCGGTGATGCTGCCCGACGACTTCATCAAGCTCGTAACCGAACACAGAGAGGAAGTTGCGGTTGGCGTTAAGCACCTTACCGGCCAGGTCGAACTCGATCACTGCCTGAGAGCGCTCGATCGCCGTGACCTTGCCCGCAAACTCCGCCTGACGTGCACGACTTTCAGTCACGTCGTTGGCAAATTTGACGACCTTGTACGGACGCCCGTCAGGATCGAAAATCGGGTTATAGGTGGCGCTGATCCACAGTTCACGACCGTTCTTGCCGATACGTTTGTATTCGCCGGAATCGTATTCTCCGCGCTCCAGTTTGGCCCAGAACGCACGATAGGCCGGGCTGTTCAGGTAGTCTTCGTCACAGAACATGCGGTGGTGCTGGCCCTGAATTTCATCAAGGCGATAACCCAGCACTTTGAGGAAGTTTTCATTGGCATGCAGCACCCGACCGTTTAGGTCGAACTCAATGACGCCCTGAGAGCGATCGATGGCGGCAACCTTGCCTTCGTATTCGGCGTTAGCCTTGCGCTGCTGAGTCACGTCAGTGGCGAATTTCACCACTTTGAAAGGGTTGCCTTGCTCATCGAAAACCGGATTGTAAGTTGCCTGCAGCCATATCTCGCGACCATTCTTGCCGAGTCGCTTGTATTGCCCTTCGTCGAAATTGCCCTTGCCAAGTTTCTCCCAGAACGTCGAATACTCGACGCTGGACGCATGTTCGGGCGTACAGAACATACGGTGGTGCCGACCCTCGACTTCTTCCAGCCGATACCCCACACACTCCAGAAAATTGCTGTTGGCCCGCAGAATATTACCTCCGAGATCGAACTCGATCATCGCCTGTGACCTGTCAATGGCGGTCATCAGCGAGTGAAGGTCCAGCTGTACCCCGGCTCTGTCCCTGGAGATGCTTTCTATTAAGGTCGACATGTGAAAATACTCTGCGGGTAAACATCTATGGATGTTGTTGGGGTTTAACTTCGGTTTACGCCGCCTGGCCCCACGCACCTGTGTAGGTGGACTGTGGCGCCTTGCAATAAAACCAGATAATCGTCTTTCTCAATGTCCGCCATAGCGCTGACCATCAAAAAATCAGGGCAAGGTTCAGATACCGACATCGTGCAACAAGCAGGCAGCCTGCTTCAGCGATCTCGCAAGCCACTATTTGGCCACTGCCTGATACGTCCTATTCAACCTGCCGGATCACCGGTCGGGCATAAATCCTGGGGCGCTCACCCACACACAGTAATTGCCCCTCGTGTTCAGGAATAAAACCAGATGACGAGAAGCACCGCACCGGTCCACCCCAGCGTGAGCAAAAATGAAAGTCCAGCGAGACGCGGGTCCATGAGACTCCTGTTCCAGAAGGCTTGGGCAAGCAGAGCGCTGCATATATAGGTGTATATCGGCCGTATCACCGATAAATAAATTAATTTCCGCATTTTTAAACAGTATCAGGACGTTCGAGATGCGCCAGATCAACCCGCCCAACGTGATGTAAGCAGAGCGGTGTGACACTCAAGATATGGAAGGTGCGCTCATCAGGCGCTTGGGACCTGCACAGCGCCTGGAACACAAGCGCCCACGCACTCCCGCTGCCTTTGCCCGACAAACCGGATCGCCAACAAACAGCACAGGCTCTGTACGAAAGTCAGTGAGAAGGTCAGGTCAGGCAAAAGCAGACAAAGAAGCGGTGGGAGCCGATTTACATAACGAATCTAAGCGTTGAAGGGGCAAGCATCGAACGATGCCGCCCCTGCTAGTGCCAGCCGCTTAGCGATAACGCTCAAGCCAGTGAGCGTAAGGCGCAGGCAAGGTCCAGGCCGATTTTTCGACGCCCAGTTCTTTCGCTGCAAAGTACGCCCAGTGCGGGTCGGCCAAGTGCGCACGACCTATCGAAACCAAGTCGAGCTGACCTGACTTCACCGCCTCTTCAGCCAGTTTCGGCTCGCCAAAACCCCAGGCGCTGGTCACCGGAATATCCGCTTCGCGACGCACGCGCTCGGCAATCGGCCCCATGAACGCTGGCCCCCAAGGGATGTTGGCGTCCGGCGTGCTGAAACCCACGCTGACGCTCAACAGGTCCAGACCACCGGCCTTGAAGCGACGCGCCAGCTCGATCGACTCGGTAAGCGTCTGCTCGTCACGACCGTCATATTCGATCACACCAAAACGCGCAGTCAGCGGCAGGTTTTCGGGCCATACCTCACGAACGGCTGCCAGCGTCTCAAGCAAGAAACGGCTGCGGTTATCGAAACTGCCGCCATACGCGTCGGTACGCTGGTTGGAATGCTCGGAAAAGAAACTCTGCCCCAGATAACCGTGGGCAAAATGCAATTCGATCCATTCGAAGCCAGCATCACGGGCACGACGGGCAGCATCGACGAAGTTCTGGCGAACGCGAGCGATGTCTTCCAGCGTCATGGCGCGCGGGACTTTCGGCAGATTGTCACCGAAGGCGATGGCGGACGGGGCAATGGTCTCCCAGCCGCGTGAATCGGAAGCGACAATATGATCGTCGCCTTCCCACGGACGGTTGGCACTGGCTTTGCGGCCTGCGTGTGCGATCTGGATACCCGGCACACAGCCTGCATCCTTGATGGCTTTGACGATCGGCACAAACGCCTGTGCCTGCTCATCATTCCAGATACCGGTGCAACCGGGGGTGATGCGCCCTTCCGGCGCAACAGCGGTGGCTTCAACCACCAGCAAACCGGCGCCGCCACGTGCCATGCTGGCAATGTGAACCTGGTGCCAATCGTTGACAACCCCGTCGATTGCCGAGTATTGGCACATCGGCGGAATGGCGATTCGGTTGCGTAGCGTGACGTCTTTCAGTTTGAACGATTCGAACAATGCAGACATTGAAAAGCTCCCGTAGGCCGTATGAATTTGATTTTCAGTTGTTCGATGGTAATCGAACTATGGCAATGAACGGAAGCCTTGATATCATGCACCCTATGCGAACCTTCCAACATCCAGAAGCCGAAGACCTCACCCTCGAACGCGTGCTTTACGCCTTGAGCGACCCTGTGCGCATGGGCATCGTACGCTGCCTGGCAAGCGTAGCCGAAGCCACGTGTGGGGAACTGGACGGTGGTCGCCCGAAGTCCAGCATGTCCCATCACTTCCGAGTGCTGCGCGATGCGGGGCTGGTACAGACGCGGAACATCGGTACCACGCACATGAATTCATTGCGGACTGAAGTACTGGAAAGCCGCTTTCCCGGCTTGCTGGAGAGCATTCTGGCGCAGCGTTGATTTAGCAAGGCGTCAGTCCTGTGCCAACCTGCGCTGCCACTTCATTGCGTGGATTTCGATGCGCTGTTCATCGCTTTCATTCCACGCCACCTGAAAGCCTGCAGTTTTTAACGCCGCGCAGACTGTCTGACCAACCTTGACGCCGTGCACTGGATCATCATCAAGCGAACCAAAGGCGATCATCAGCTCGCTACCTTCAACCACACGCTCGACATCCTGCCCATGATAAAAGCAGTAACCGTGATAATGACCTTCCGGTGCTTCGTGAATGGCCTGGGCAACCTCCGAATAGCCGTCTGACATCGTGTAACCCGCATTCGACAACGCGCAGATACCTGCTTCGTGCAAGGCGTAGAAAACACTGTCCAGTCGATCACAGTCCGTTACCTGGGGCCAGGAACGCTCGGTGTCGAATTTGGACTGCAACTCCTGCGGGATCAAAGCCTTGAGCGCTATAACATCACAGTCATCTTCTATGATGTCTTCGAGCATCTCGTTCATTTCTTCCGCACTGTAAAATCCGGACCATACCCATGTCTTGATGCTGTCAGCGATATACTTTTCATCTTCGTTCATCAGTATTTCTCTATGGTGAAGTCAAAATGACTGAACACCGCTATACCGAAGCGGAGCGCATCCAGCAACTGAGAAAGCTTGAACAAGCGCTCGTCGCTCTGCTTCCTGTTTCGATACAACTGGGTCTTGAGCAAACGCCCGATTATCACGAAGCACTTTGCCGAACGAGAGTTCTTTTAGAGACAGGCTTCACTCAAACAGATCTCACTGATCTGTCACGTTCGGTTCCAGATGCAGTTCCACGCGGACGAGACTGGGAAGCACGCTATCTCGTTCAAAAAGCAGACGGTTCCTGGCGCTGGCCAGAGTGGTTCTCGGAACTGGAGTCGCGGCTTGTGCCTGTGATCAGGACCGCCGAAACCTTGCGCACGCTTGGGTACTATTAAATTATGGGGCTCAGGCTGAAGGACGGGGCTGAGAGGTATTCATTCCTTCAGGACCTCGACAATTGCTTGGCGCCTATCAATACACCCGAAGCAATAGCAAACAAATCCAGTATCCGCCTTCACGACGCGCTATCACCCTGGACCCACACGCAAAAACGCCCGGCATCATCTGTAGTCTGATACCGGGCGTTTGCGGTGATGTGGATCTATCTACCGATCTGCTAGCACAATGGCCTTACAGTTTGAATTTACCCACTTCCGCCTGCAAGCTGGTGGCAAGGCTCTTCAGGCCACCGCTGGTTTTGAGCAGTTCCTGCACCGACATGTTGTTCTGCTCGGCCATCTGCGCAGAACGCTCGACGTTGCGCGCTACATCCTGACTGGCGACCGTCTGCTCGCGCAATGCGAACGATATCTGATCGACCACTTGTAGAACCTTGCTCGAGCTGTCGCGGATTTCGATGATGGCTTGACCAGCCGTGCCAGCCATTTCGACGCCCTGGTTAACTTCTTGAACACCGCTGCGCATGCTTTCGACTGTTTCACGTACACCCGCCTGGATCTTCTCGATCATGCCGGCGATTTCCTTGGTGGACTTGCCAGTGTTTTGCGCCAGCAGGCGAACTTCGTCGGCAACAACCGCGAAGCCGCGACCCTGCTCGCCGGCACGTGCGGCTTCGATGGCAGCGTTGAGCGCCAACAGGTTGGTCTGGTCGGCAATACCTTGAATCACACTGATGATCGACGAGATATGCTCGGAATGCTGACCCAGGCCTGCAACCTGAGTAGACGAAAGCTGCACGGTCTTGGCGATGCCGTTCATGCTGGACAGCGTACTCTCGATGACCTGCGCACCATCTTTGGACTGCTGGCCCGAACGACTGGCGAGCTGGTGGGCCTCGTCGGCGTTTTCGGAAACGTGGTGGATGCTGACAGTCAGTTCTTCGATGGTAGCCGCCATCATTGAGGCGGACGTCGACTGTTCCTGAATTGCGCCGGAAAGTTGCTCGGATGCGCCGGAAATCTGTTGCACGGCAACTACCAACTGATTGGCTGCCTGGCTGATCTGATGAATCATTTCGCGCAAGCGATTCTGCATGCGGTCAAAGGCTTTCGGCAGTTCGTCATGGCTGCTGGTATCGATCACGGTGTCGAGTTTGCCATTGGCAATGGCAGTTGCAGCATCAATAGCCAGCTGCAGGCGTGCGGTAGTGCTGCGACCCAATAACGTAGCCAGGATTCCCGCGAGGACAGCCGCTGCAAGGCCGCCACACATGAGGATCATGATGGCGAGATGTTTGGCGTCCACCATGTCTTGGGTTCTTACCACCAGCAGCTTGTTTTCGACAGCGCTGATTTCGCTCAGAATAGCGCGCATGCCGTCCATCTTGGCTTTGTCGGCACCGGAGGTAATGCGCGCATCCAGTTCGTCATCCGGCATATTGCGTGCGGTCAGGTCACGACGCAGGGCGATGATCGGGTTGATGTCCTCATCCATCCAGCGCTTCTGGGTCTCCCCCAGAGTGGCCAGACGACGCTGTTGTTCGGCATTATCAGATGTCAGGCGCTTGAGCGAATCAAGTTCTTCAGCAAAGCGCCGCTGACCCGCTACCAACGGCTCGAGAAATGTGTCTTTCGACGCGATGACGAAGCCTCGCATGCCTGTCTCGATGTTGATCAGTTGCTCAAGAGCCAACTGTGCGTCGCTCAGCACTTGATAAGTGTGGACGTTGTTGTTGGTGGCGTCTTCTACCTGCTCGAAGCCTCTGTAAGCACTGGCTACCAGCACGGCAATAAGTATGACTATCGCGACAAAACTGAAATAGAGCTTTTGCGAGATACTGAGTTTGCTGAACATGATGTCGATCCTGAACATAGCCGTTCCGTGGCTTGCATGGGCGTAATCACTCGCAAAAATGCGTTGAACCATTTCACGCGAATAATATCATTTGGATATTACCCATTTCGCCCGCTTGCTCAGTAACTTTAGAGGCGGCATCTGCACTGACGCTGAATAAAAGCTCTAATTCAAGATAACTCATTGATAAATATAGATAAATAAATTTAATTATAATTAGCATTTACAGAATTTCAGCTATGGAAACTCCAATAATTTGACAGTTCGAGATGTCAAATTTCCGACCAAAAAAACGCCACACATCCCGTTTACGACGCTGACCATGTCGCGTATAGAGCAACTAATGAGACCGCGGACGGGCAGTGTCGCCCCGAAAAGTGGGCACTTTTGCAGAACAGGTGCTTCAGCACTGGCACGTCCCGAACCCAAGAGCTCGGGACGTGGAAACATCACACGCTCCGCTGCACTGTCAGCGATTCGGGGCGATGTGAAAATAGTTGCAGAAACGCCCCGCCCAATGCGCAGCCAGCCATCACGAAGAAGCACACGGTGTAACCACTGAGGCTGCTCCAGCCGCCGCCCATGGATATCAGGGTTCCCATCAATACCGGAGCAATACCGCCGCCGATGAACATCGCGGTGGTGATGATGCCATTGGCAGTCGATGTCGCCGAAGGTTGCGCAGAATCGGACGCGACTGCGTAGTAGATAGGCCAGACCGCGTTGGCCACCAGACCGAACAGCAACTGCACCGCGATGACGATCAGTATGGTGTTGGCAAAGTAAAAGGCACCGACGCTGACTGCCATCCATACCCCGCAGATGATCAAGGTAATGCGTCGGCCGATGATGTCCGACAACGACGGCCAGATCAGTTGCCCGAGAATCCCGGTCAGGGTGAATACGACGCTCATGCCAGCCGATTCAGCCAATGACAGGTTGAGGATGTTGTACAGATAGGCAGGCAGGACAATATTCACGCCCATGTAAACCACTTGCGTGAGCAGGGTATTACCGGCAGTCAGGGCAATATTGCGGTTACTCAACGTTGCTTTGACCGACTTCCAGACCTGACCTTTGACGTTGGTCGACGGTGTGCTGTCCGGCGGGGTCATGCCTTTGGCAGCAATGTCCACATACAGCTTGGTAATACGCTCGGCCGTCGAGTAGCGCGCCCAGAAAATCATCAACGGCAGAGCCACTACGAAGGCGAAAAAGAACACGTAACGCCAGTTATCCTCACCAAATGTGGTGATCACAAAGCTGGCGACAATGCCGCTGAGCATAGCACCTATGGGGTAACCGGTGTGGTGGGCGCCCAAGGCAAACCCACGACGCTCCACGGGCCACCATTCAGCAGTGTTGCTGACACCGACCGGCTCGCCCCAGCCAGCGCCCAGATTCACCCCTACCCGCAACGCAATGAAACTGGCCAGGCTGCCACTCAACCCCTTGAAACCCGAGAGGAAGGACAGCGCTGTATAGCCCAGCACCAGTGGCACCTGGAAACGCGCCCGCTTCCAGCCGCCGCCGTAACGGTCACTCCAGATAGAACCTGGAATGTCGAGAACCGCCAAGGCCAGCATGACGACAGTGGCCACCGTCCCCCACTGATCTGCAGACAATTCGAAATGCTTGGAAATAGTCGGGCCCAGGCGCAATACGATCTCGCGATCATAGGCATTCAGAATCCAGATCATCCAGCACACCAACAACGACACCCACGAAAATCGATGAATCTTGCCCAGCGATGCATTCTTGTTTGGCATGGGAAATCTCCAGGCGTGTAGCACACGCCCTGGCGAGAAGGTTCAGTCGTCCTTAACGTTCAGGTTCAGTCTGTTGTCGGGCTAGCTGGCGAAGCGCCGTTCAGCAATGCCCTTCACGCCCAGCCCGGTGATGGCGAACAACGCACCGCGCTGCTGACCGTCCTCCGGGAAGCGTGGTAACGGCGGTTTGGCCATGGAGGTGACGAACAGCGTGTCCAGATTCGGACCGCCGAAGGTCAGGCTGGTCACCTTTTTTACAGGCATGTCGATGACGCGATCCACCTGTCCGTCAGGGGTGTAGCGCACCAGTTTTCCGGCGTAGACCAGCGCCTGCCACAGGCAGCCTTCGGCATCCACAGTGCAGCCATCCGCCGCACCTCCCGCAGAGGTGTCGACCTTGGCAAAGGTGCGTCTGTTGGCGACTGCGCCAGTGGCATTGTTGTAGTCATAGGTCCAGATATCCCCGGACCAGGTGTCGGCAAAATAGAACGTTTCACCGCTCGGGCTCCAGCACGGTCCGTTGGACACGATGATGTTTTCATCCAGCGTGTGCAGGCTCAGGTCCGGGTCGAGGCGATACAGTCTGGCGCTGGCATTATCTTCAAGAGTGTCCATTGAACCGACGATGAACCTGCCCTGCCGGTCCACCTTGCCATCATTGAGCCGATTGTTCGGCAGCTCCGGCTCCGGGTCGATTATCAGTTTGAGATCGCCCGTTGGCAGGTCAAGGTTGTAGATGCCGGTCTGCAACGCCACGAGCGCCGAGTCGCCATTCTTGCGCAGGGCCATGGAGCCAATCTTCTGGCCGACATCCCAGGCGCGCAACTCGCGGCCATCATCCGTGCAGCGCAGAACACGACCGTCGAAGCTGTCGATCCAGTAAAGACGCTGTTGCTCGACATCCCAGACCGGGCCTTCGCCCAGCGTGGTTTTCACGTCGACAACTATTTCGATACGCATTTTTCACCTCTGTCTTGTTGTTATTGAGATGACACGTTTTGCGGCGATCAGCGGGTAACGCATGTCAGGAAACATACCCGCACAGGAACAGCATCATGAATACCTAGAAATCAACCTTGTCCTGCCCCTTCAGATCGAGCATCTCGCGAGCCTCGTCCGGCGTGGCCACGCGCCCGCCCAGGGCTTCGATCACCGTGCGAATGCGTTTGACCTGCTCGGCATTGGAGGCTGCCAGCTTGCCCGGTCCGTCCCACAGCGAGTCTTCGAGGCCGACCCGCACATGACTGCCCATCGACAGGCCCATGGTGCCCAGCGGGATCTGATTGCGACCGGCGCCCAGAATCGACCACTGGTACGCGTCGCCAAACAGACGGTCGGCTGTACGCCGCATATGCGCAAGGTCTTCAGGGTGCCCACCGATCCCGCCGCGCAAACCAAAGACAGACTGGATGAAAATCGGTGCCTTGAGCAGCCCGCGTTGCAGAAAGTGCGCAGCGGTATACAAATGACCGATGTCATAGCATTCGATTTCAAAGCGTGTGCGGTTCTCGGCGCAGGTATTGAGAATGTGAGCGATGTCCCGGAAGGTGTTACGAAATATCCGGTCATCGCTCTCGGCCAGATACGGGCGCTCCCAGTCGTGTTTGAATTCGGTGTAGCGATCGAGCATTTCGTACAGCCCGAAGTTCATCGATCCCATGTTCAACGAGGCAAGTTCCGGCTTGAGCTGCGCGACTGGCTGCAAACGCTCTTCCACTCCCATGGTCGGCGCCCCGCCAGTAGTGATATTGATCACCACATCGCTTTTCGCCTTGATCTGAGGCAGAAACTGCCGAAACAGATCGACATCCTGACTGGGTCGCCCATCAACCGGATCGCGAGCATGCAAGTGAACGATGGAGGCCCCCGCCTCCGCTGCACCGACGGCAGCATCGGCGATTTCCTGCGGAGTGATCGGCAAATGCGGCGACATCGAGGGCGTATGGATCGCCCCCGTCACTGCGCAGGTAATGATGACCGGACGTTTTTTTGGCATGAGCGTTCTCCATTCTTGTTGTTGGCGAGAAGTCTGATGTGCAACATCAACCGGAAGGTGTGCGGCCATTGATGCTGCGGGACAAAAACTCAGAGGTATTCGACGTTGCCATCCACACTGATGGCCTGCCCCGTGATATTGCGGGCTGCGGGCGAGCACAAAAACAGCGCCATCGCGGCAACGTCCTCGGCGGTGACCATGCGCTTGAGCGAAATCTTTTTCAGGTACTCCTCACGCATCTCCTCCTCAGGCACATTCATCTGCTGCGCACGGGCACGAATCACCCCGTCCATCCGCGGGCCTTCGACGATGCCGGGCAGCAAGGCATTGACGCGGATGTCACTCTCGCCCAACTCGGACGCCAGCGATTTCATCAGTCCAACGATCGCCCATTTGGTCGCGGCATAGGGCGTGCGCCAGGCATAGCCCAAACGACCGGCGACAGAGGCGATATGGATCAGATGCCCATTGGGCGACGCCTTGAGCAACGGCACTGCGTGATGAGCAAAGCGGTATTGCCCGGTGAGGTTGATGTCGATGGTGCGCTGCCACTCGTCCTCGGTGATCGCATCGATGCCTGCGGTCGGACCGGCGATGCCGGCGTTATTGATCAGCACATCAAGACCGCCGAATCGCTCACGCTGCACCCTGAACACCGCTTCGACCTGCGCCGGATCAGCAACGTCTGCGCGGGTGGCAACACTGTCCGGGTAACGCTCTACAAACGCCGCAAGGGCCGATTCGCTGACATCGCACACATGAACCTTTGCGCCCGCCTCCATGTAGGCAGCCGCCAGCACTTCACCGATTCCGGCGGCACCGCCAGATATCAGAACCCGCAAACCTGCATAGGGAATCAGCCGATCAAGAACACTCATGCTTTTTCACTCCCGAGACACGCGACCTTGAGTGGTCGCTCTTTGCGATCAGCCGCGTCAGAGAATCGGCGGCCTGCATGATGTCGTCAGTGACCGCGGCACGAGCGGCCGCTCCGTCACGCACCGTCAGCGCCTCGACGATCCGGTTGTGCGCCTCCATCGAACGCTGGAGGTGCGCCCTGTCAGGCGCAACAAGTGCGAAACACGGGCCTATGTGCAGCCAGAAATTCTCGACAGCAGCAACGATCAGCTCAGCCTTGGCCACCGCATAAATACGCCGATGAAAAGCAAAGTTGGTCCACAGATACAGGGCCACATCAACGCTGTCAGCAGCCTGCTGCATCTGCCCGCACAGCAGGCTGATGTCTTCAAGATCGGTGTCGTTGATGAGGATGACTGCTTTCTCGGCCAACAGGCCTTCGAGTGCGACTCTGGCATCGCGAATCTCGCGCAGCCGTTCCGGAGTCATCATGGGCACGCGCAGCCGGGCGGTTTCAGTGACTTCGAACGCGTTTTCGGCGCTGAGCCGGTTCAAAGCTTCACGCACCGGCATAGGACTGGACCCCAACGCCTCGGCTAGACCGCGAATCGTCAGCTTCTGTCCTGGCTGAAAGCGCCCGCTCATGAGCGCTTCACGGATCTGCCGGTAAACCTGATCCTGGAGGGTATCGCGGGAAACCTGCCGCATGGCGGGCAGGAGGATCGGACGATCTGTCATGGGAGTGACTCATATTGGCGTTCTTATGGGGGTCAATATGTGATCACAAATAACATATGTCAAATTATTTTTGGGGGAGATGGAAAGCGTTGTTGATCTGGTTCGTTGGGCCTACCGAAAGAACATCCAGCCAAAAGTGCCAACGCCGATTGCCCTATCAGAACTCACGTGTTTATTCGTTTTTGAGCAAAGCCAGAGATTAACAAATAGCTGGCCATCCACTCAGCCTGTATGGAAAGACAGTGGCGTAAGCACAGATCGAGTAGTAGCTTTTGGCCTCGCTTGAGGTTTACCTACCGAGATATGCGCATGAACGATCCAAAACAGGCTCTCAATAAAATCGAGGATCTTCTCAACGCTGCACGCGGAACCGACGATTTGTTTCACCGCGCTGCGGCGTTCAGTGCGATATCCATACTTGTAGAGAATTTGGGCAACCATCTCAAAAAGTACGCCCCTTACGCTGCCGAAAACATCGAAAGCCTGCGTTCTCATGCATCGTCAATGCTCGGATACGACGTAACGATCGGACACAGTACAGAGCAGCATCACTTGTGGGCTTTAGCTGCAATAGCTGCATTGAACGAAGCCCTCGACAAACTCAGTAGGTAAAGGATTACCCCAAGCGCCTCATCTGCCCGACTTGGGTCAATTCATTGCAAACCACTCAGCGGTGAAGTGTAAGCTTATTGAGCTATTCGCCTTGGCGTCGGCAAGGCAATTGAAGAAGCTCAACGGTTATCCATTGTGTAGTTCTGAAAAGCCTGAGGCTTGTCATTGAAGCAGCGCAGCGCGAAACGGGTTCGGCGCTCAACGCTCGCTTTAAATAGCTCGTTAGATTCAAAGCCTGCGGATGCTCAAACCGTCCGATTTGTACAAGGCTCAGGGCTTCCCCGACGACTACGTCATCATTCGCGGTGCAGACGGCAAGCCATTCACCAAAACCCGGCAAGTTAATATGTGCGGGAACAGCGTCAACCCGCCAACTATGGCAGCGCTCGCTCGAGCGAACGACCCGAGGCGCACATCAGCTCAACATCAGGTGGCAGCACGATCAATCTATTCTGGCTGCTGCTCGCCAAGCCAATTGCGCCCTGGCAATCGCTGCCTTGCCAGCGATGCTGATCAGGTACGTGGCTTGAGAGCGCTATGAGGAGAGCTGCAACGAACATCCGGCGGCTCCGCGTTGTATAACGTGTGCCGCTGGTCGCAACCTACTGCAGGAAAGGCAGTAGCTGGCCGATACAACTGCATTACCCTTCTAGTTCGGATAGGGAAATCAAGGAAGGCTGCACGGCGATGAATCTTTTACGCGGCACTATGTTATCAACACGCCTGATTTCTGCGTTCGTAGTATGCGCAGTTGTCACGCTAGGCGTCGGCCTTGTCGGATACATGGGCATCACTGGCCTCAAAAACAGCGTAGATGGGATTGTAAGCAACAACCTCGTCTCTGTATACAACACGAGTAACGCACGCTCAAATGCTATAGCACACTATCGCGACTTGCACCGCGCACTGCTGTATAAATATGCAAAGGCAGACCAAGCTAAATACGACGAAGTATTGAAGTCCATAGCTGACAACCAAAAAGAGGTAGAGCAACTATTCAATGCGTACCGGCAAACACCTCTGGAAGACGATGAAAAAGCTGCAGGTGATCAGTTTGAGAAAGACTGGCCAGCGTACATTAACGCATCCTCTCGCGTGATCGGATTAGCGGCGAACGGTGACCTTGAAAGCGCGAGCAGGGTATTCGCACAAGAGGTGGACCCTGCATACAAGAACGCAAATGATGAGCTAAAAATAATAGTAGCGTCTAACAAGCGCCAGAGTGACGACGTCGCACTAGAAGCCGCGAAGACTTCGAGCGCCGCTTACGGTTCATTGGGCATAGGCGTAGTTATCGCGTTTGTTGCTGCAATTATTCTGGGTTTATTGGTAACACGCTCGATCACTCGACCGCTTTCAGGAGCTCTACGGACCGCAAAACAAGTGGCCGACGGCGACCTTTCTCAAAAAATTGATGTGAATGGAAATGACGAGATCAGCACACTGCAATCAGCACTAAGCACCATGCAAGTTAACTTAAGAGATACGATTAAAGAGATCGCTGGTGCGGCTGATCAATTGGCATCTGCGTCCGAAGAACTGAATGCAGTTACGGAGGAAAGTTCCAAAGCACTGATACGCCAGAACGATGAAATCCAGCAAGCCGCCACGGCGGTGAACCAGATGACAGCCGCTGTGGAGGAGGTAGCGCGCAATGCCTCAGGAGCATCTGAGTCCTCTGAAGAAACTAGCCGCAGTGCTATTGAAGGACGTGATCAAGTAAAGAATGCTGTTGGATCGGTTAATACAATGGCAGAGCAGATTTCTCAATCGACTGAAAAGGTCACGGTACTCGCCACCAGAGTCAATGAGATCACGGGAGTTCTTGCAGTCATTCAGTCCATAGCTCAGCAAACCAACCTTTTGGCGTTGAATGCCGCAATTGAGGCAGCCAGGGCTGGCGAGCAGGGTCGCGGCTTTGCGGTAGTAGCCGATGAAGTACGTGCCCTTGCGCACCGAACGCAGGCATCGACCGCAGACATTGAGGCAATGATGGCCCAAATTCGTGCGGGTGCGGATGAAGCAGTGATCGCGATGAATAACAGTAGGAGCCTTGCAGGAGAAACCCGTGATCAAGCCATTCAGGCAGGCTACGCGCTAGACAGAATTACCGAAGGTGTCTCAATGATTAATGAGAAAAATCTCGTGATCGCGAGTGCCGCCGAAGAGCAAGCTCACGTCGCTCGAGAAGTAGACCGAAACTTGGTTAATATTCAAGACATCTCCACTCAGACCGCAACTGGCGCACACCAAACCAATGCCTCCAGCGCCGAGCTTTCTCGCCTTGCCGCCTCATTTGGAGTATTGGTCAATAAGTTCAAGACCTGAATGGGGCTGATCAGGACGCGCGCGTATATAGTGCGCATCCAGATGCCTATGTGCTTCAGCTGTGCTGCCGCAAATCTTATTTTGCGGCAGCTGTTTTAATAGCGATAGTGTTAGTCACAGTCTCGGATGTTACGGCATGGATCATTGAGCTGCGGATCATTTGGAATACGCGCCGCTACCTGGATAGGGGCTGATTTCGACTCCTTGGAGGCATTGCTTGCGTCCTGAACAAGAGCGTATCTCCCATCGGCTGTAGGAGCGGATGGCTTGGAAGCCGCTGCGAATGCAATGCCTTGCAAACCAACCACTGCAACAGTAGTCACGACAAGCCCTTTCAGAACGGATTTTCTTGTGATGTTCATGGTGTTTCCTCTAGTCATTTATAGGTGGCATAGCAGACAAACTGCTATGGAAATACTGTACATGCTTAGTGACGACAGCTGTATCGCGCAAAAGTTAAATAAAGTTTCATTCGTTTGGTTGCTAATGAATTAGCTCACGTCTCCGCCTTCTCGACACCGAATCGACCTCATCGAAACTACACCAATTAACTCAATTTCAGCCGCGTGTGCGGCAAGGACGAAGTCATGCCCGAAGAAAAAATCGTGCTTATTCAGCCAGCGACCGTCACTCGCGACGGAAATGATTTTTCCAGCATCCCGACCTCCCAGGGCTTCGATGAGGGTGACGGCGACAAGTGCAAAGCCTGGATTGCTAAGGTAAAAGCCGCTGATTACGTCAGGTTAAGTACGCTCGCGATGGCTTTGGGGACTACAATGTCATCCGAAAAAATCGCTGACTTTTTTACGCCAGCTCGTGACGATGCTCTAACTTTTATCGGCTCAGATGGCGAGATCCGTGGCGCGTAATTTGAGCAGGCAGTCCAGCACTACCGCTGCACTGCCAAATCGCCTTTGATGTCCGACCTACAACTGGCTAATGCCATCACCGCCACCCACTAAGCAGTTCAATCGCTTGGTTTTTCCTATCAGCCCTTCCCATGTATCGCGGCGCATCGCCTTGGCGCCTTAATCCTCAAGACCCACCAAGCATCATAAGGACTCGCGATCGCCCGGCCCAGCGCCAGGCTTTTTCGTTCTACCCCCTCATCGCTTTTTCCTGCCAGCCAGAAGCAAGCCCCCTGCCCCGCATATCCTCTTTCAGCTTCACTACCAGTGCTGTGATCGCGCGAGCCGAACCCAGTCTTGATAAGTCGATACCGGTGACTGAGTTCTTCCCTGTCCGTCGAGAGGCGATATCTTCGGGCTGTGTCCGATTTGTGGCCGGATTCCCGCCATGCACAGATGTCGCGGTGTCAGGAACGCCTCACTTCGCCGCCAAGGCTGGCAAAGACAAATTCTTCCAGGCCAAGGCGGCGCTGATCGCTGAACAATGCCGGGTGATTGGGCAGTTGGCAGGCGCGCCTTGGTTTTTCGAAAACCCGGTTAGACGTCCGTCTGATTGGGTGGAGCGAGCAGCTTGAACGCCCTACGCAGCCCCACCAAACCCGAAAACCTGCCCACCCCCTGGCTGGCCCGCGATGGCCTTTGCGATATCTGCAATGGCTACCGCGCCCGAGGAAACCACAAGGCCTGCTTCAAAGCGCGTCAGGCCCGTTATGCGCAGAGCGCGAAGGAATCGAAATGAATAAGACGATGCTTGAACTGGTCAATGCTTGCGACGAAACATTTTCTTCGGGCAATCCGGTAGTGAATGCAGCAGTGCTGGGCGCCCAGAACGTCAACTCCGCAATGAGCACAATCGATGGCCTCCGCCAGCAGTTGGCCGACGTTTCGAATGAGCGGGATGGGTTGCGGGCTGCGGCTATCGAAACGCTGCGGGTAGCACGGATCGCAAACCAAGGTAGCAGCGCCTACCGCCGCGTGTTTGAAGACTTGGAGAAAGTAGTCGGGGTGAAATCATGAGCAAGCACCCAATACCCGACTGGCTTCGTAGCCAGTTCAGTCGCATCGAGGACGAAGTTCAAAAGCTCGGCCCGTGCGGAGTTTTCACACAGATGCGCACCGTGACGCAGGCTTACTTTGAGCAGCAGGCCGAAGCAGATCAACCGCCAGCGCTCGGCGGGGAGGCGGAACTTGACGGCTTGAGCTTTCAGAAATTGCGCCAAGCAAACGTGAAGCGCTTGGCATCGTCAAAATACAAGCTGTGCGAACAAAACTGGCAGCCTGCACACTGGATGAACGCGCTGACCGGCGAAGCAGATGAGTGCGCCAACATCATCAAGAAGGTTGATCGAGATGATTACTCGCTAGAATCAGCACTGCCAAATATCGCAAGAGAGCTTGCCGACATTCAGTGCTATCTCAATATTTTGGCGTTCAAGCTGGGCATTGATCTTGGCGCCGCAACCGCTTCTATATTCGACGAAGTGTCGGAGCGCATCGGTTCTTCGATACGACTGGGCGAGCCAGTGAAAGAACCTGACGTTTGCGGAGCATGTAACGGCAAACGTGAAGTTTTTCATCGCGGCCTTGAGGATGGTTGGTACGAGCCGTGTAATGCCTGCCTTGATGACGTTGCGAAGTTGAACGTCGACCAGTCATGACCAGAAGGCCAATCTGCTGGCGTGCAGCTGCCCAGGCAGTGCCGAAACAACCGAGTATCACCGCCGAAAGGCCGATACTTGAACTCATAAAGCGCTTCTCCAAGGGTTTGACAGGGCCTCACTTTTGCCCGGTGGGCCCGGACACCCCCGCAGTAACAACCCCCTCTCAATCAATTCAATGTCAGTCGCGTGTGCGGCAAGGACGAAGCCTCGCCCCAGAAAAGGTTAATAGACTCTGTAAAAGTCATTCGTGATATTTGGACACTTTCACTATAAAACCGCAAAGTATTAGTTTGCGGCTACTGTATCAGTCAGATGGTTTAGCCGTGCGGGCAATTACTAACAGTGGCATCACACGCATTATTGATTCTCAAACCTGATTTTAAGCGTGAAGCTACTTGCACAGGCACTGATGTGGAGTCGCGGACAACGCTATTACCCGAAGCCTGTACGGAAGCATATTTTTCAATCGCAGCAGGTGCGGCTTGTGCACGGGTGCTCGCAAAGGCCATGCCTTGCAAGCCCATCACCGTGACAGTAGTCAATACAAGCCCTTTCAGAATAGTTTTTTTTGTAATGCTCATGATATTTCCTCTAATAACCAATGGTTCGACAGTATTGGTGCATCTGACTTATATGTGCATAGCAGACAAGCTGCTATGGATAGACTGTACATGCTTTGTGACAACAGGCGTATCGCGCCAGAAGTGAATAAAGTTTCATTCGTTTGGATGCCATTGAATTAGCTCGTCTCTCTGCGCTCTCGCTACCGAATCCCCTCATCAAACCAAATTAATTAACTCAATGTCAGTCGCGTGTGCGGCAAGGACGAAGTCATGCCCGAAGAAAAGCAAAAGCTCGGCCCGGACCATTATCGATACGTCGACGAATCAGACCCAAAGGGCCTGTCGGTCACTAGCAGGCGTTACGTGGTTGTCGGTGAAACCGAGCAGTGCTGGTACATCGTGTCTGAATTCCACGACAGCCTGTTCGGTGAATCTCAGCGGGAATCTCAGCGGGAATCGCTGCTTAAGCAATATCGCAAGCGGGTGCTCAAGGATGGTGGCGAGCACGGTGGGCGGTTCGCCTACACCAGTAAAGAGCTAGCGCTGCGCTCATACAAACAGTGCAAAGCATGGCAGTTGAGACATGCCCAACTGTCGCTTGAGCGCGCCAAGGCCGCTATTGCGTATTTCGGCGATGTAAAACCGAAAGCACCGTTCCGGCAGATAGCCTTATGGTCGCTTGCGAGTACATCCAGGGCATGAACTGGAGCGATTGTTAATGAGCAACCACACCAAAGAACAATGGTTAGTAGACCGTCAAGACTACTGCATTGGCGTTGAAAGAGATGGCGAGCCTCTGGAAATCGCCACGATCACGGCAATGGATCACAACGGCATCAAGCACTTCATCGGCGACCAAAGCTGGGCGAACGCTTACCTGATGCGCACTGCTCCCGAGCTCCTTAAAGCTCTCGAAGCGATACTCGCCAAAGCCTATAAGCAGAACTGGAACGACCATTACCCTGAGCTGCTTGAGCAGGCAGAAAAAGTGATCGCGCTCGCGAAGGCTGGATCTGCGCCCGGCGATGGCGACGAATCAGAGTATATGGAGCTTTGATTCTTCCTAAAGGCTGGGTGAGCAGAAAACTGGAAGCCGAGCTGATTCGCATCGCGGCGCGCATCCTCATGGGCCGCAACGTGGCCCGGTCCCCAGTCGTATCCCGCCGCGACAACAACGATATGTATTACATGGCCGAGCAGCTGGAAGCCATCGCCGACCAAATTTCCCGCCAGTACCCGTAACCCCCTTCCCTGAAGAGCCAGCCGGTGATCGGCGGGCGGAGAGCTGCGCGCCGCCCGGTATGGGATCAACACCTTAGCGCAGTTGTGGCCACGGTTTTTTTAACGTGAAAGCCCTGCGCTACACCCATTGGTGCGATACGAAAAAAAACCGCGTAGAGCGTGCCAAGTTTATGGGAGTGAGCCCTGCTCAGCATATCGCTCTGTACGCCTACGAGACTCTTCTTGCGAAGCTTACCAAGGCTCGCAACGCTTACATCGCTGAGGTTCGCGCTGGTATTCACCGGAGCAACTATTCCGCCACTACTGCCGGCGATCACTTTGCGATTGCTTGGGTGTTCGCGGTACAGAGCAAGTTGCAACAGTTGGTGCCGCGCGGCGAAGAAAACATGACGCCCGAACACAAAGGCGCAGGGCCTGGGCTTGTAGCAGTTGAAGCCCAGCACCAAGCGCTGATTGACACCTACCTTGCTGACAAGCAGGTGGGCAAAGCAAGAAAGGTGAGAGGGTCAGAGCTCGACCTCAACGCTCAGATAGCGGGAATGCTCGCCGGCACCAAGGTCGACTTACATGCAGGCCTAGCCAGTGGTGTCGAGCATGCGCCCGCCCTATCTGCCAGAGCTTGAACCCGGACTACAAATGAAACACTTAACGGCGGGCTTCGATAGGCTGACAGCCAGTAGGAGCCCTAACATAATCAATCTCTTCTGGCGACTGCTAGCCAAACTAAAGTGCTGCCGCAAATCTTATTTTGCGGCAACAGTTTTAATTGCGGCAGCGTTAGCCACCACAATGGAGGGGATCGATATCGCATTGATTGCGATTCGTGCCTAATGACATGCGGCCAGCTACCTGTATAGGCGCTGCTTTCGAGTCCTTGGAGATATTCTTGCCTGCGTCCTGCACAAGCGCATGGTTCACATCGGCCACAGGAGCGGATGGCTTGAAAGCCGCTGCGAATGCCATGCCTTGCAAGCCAATCACTGCGACAGTTGTCACGACAACCCCTTTCAAAACGGATTTTCTAGTAATGCTGTTCATTGTATTTCCTCAGAATGACTAATGGCTCAACCGTGTAAAAGCCTATAGCTATATGTTGCATAGCATATAAGCTGCTACAAAAATACTATACATAACCTTTGACAAAGGTGTACTTATTAAATGTTAAAAACATCCAATTTGTTAAGGTGACGCTAAATTTTCTTGACTCCCCACGCACTTATCACCGCATCACCCTAATAAAGATTAAACCAGTTAGCTCAATATCAGCCGCGTGTGCAGCAAGGAAGAGTCATGGCCTAGAAATTTTTGATAGACGACGTTTAAATAACTTATAACAGCATTGAAATAATTTTAATCTAAAGCCGCGAAAATATACTTCGCGGCTTCTGTAACACTCAGGTGCATTAGCCATGTGGGCAAGGCATACCATTGTCATCGCATGCGTTATAGATGCGAGTGCTTGACCTTAAGCGGGAAGCTGCTTGCGCAGGTACAATTTTGGTGTCTCGGGTCATGCCTTTACCCGACTCCTGCACTGGAGCATATTTTTCAACAGCAGAGGCAGGTGAGGCTTCTGTGCGAGTGCTAGCAAAGGCGAAGCCTTGCAAACCAATCACTGCGAACGTCGTCACGACAATTCCTTTCAGAACTGTTTTTTTTGTAATGTTCATGATACTTCCTCGAATAGCATACAGTCTGACAGAATAAGAGCATCTGATTTATATGTAACATAGCAGATAAACTGCTACTTAAATACTGTACATGCTTTGTGACAGCAGGTGCATCTCGCCAAAAGTGAATAAAGTTTAATTTATTAGGATGCTATTGAATTAGTTCACATCTCCACGCTCTCGACATCGTATCCCGCTCATCAAAACTACACCAATTAACTCAATGTCAGCCGCGTGTGCGGCAAGGACGAAGTCATGTCTGAAATAAAGGAAAGACCGATCCTGTT